>DATFSU010000072.1:0-289331 GCA_035262465.1 Candidatus Angelobacter sp.
ACACCCAGCGTGCGAAAGAACCCGGCACTGACCCGTTCCCCCCGCACCGGCTCGGCTCCCGTGGGCGCACTCAGCAAAAAGTTCCCGCCCGTGAAGGCATCAAGGGAGCTGAAGACCGTGTTCTGTCTCTTCCAGTCTTCATAGTCGAGGTACGATATGTTCACAAGAGAGGCGACCCGTTCGCTTTCCGTCACTCGGACTAGCCGTTGGGGATCTGCGTAAGGAAGTGGCTTGATGAGAGCCACGTCGACAAACGCGAAGATCGCCACGCTCGCGCCGACGCCCAGAGCCAGCACCAGAATCGCCGTGGCGCCGAAACCAGGATTTTTGATCAGCTGGCGAATCGCGAAGCTCACATCGCGGAGCAAATGGTCGAGCCACACCACCCGATTCTTCAAATAAAACCGTTCCTGCGCCACACGCACGTTGCCGAATTCGATCCTCGCTTGGCGCCGCGCGTCCTCGCCGGTCAAGCCTTCACGCTTCAATTCATCCGCCTCAAGCTCAAGATGCGCCGTGATCTCCTCTGCAAAATCGTCCCTGCTCCGCTTGCGCCCGAACATGTCTATACCTCCTCGCTACGGGGTCGCGCGTTCCTTAGAATCAATTTCATCGCTCTCGTCAGCCGTTGCCATTCGCTCGTTTTCTCCACCAACTGCTCACGGCCTTTGGCCGTTAGCGAATAGAACCGCGCCTTGCGGTTGTTCTCGCTCACGCCCCATCTTGCAGTGATCCACTTCTTGTCTTCGAGCCTCTGCAGGGCCAGGTACAGCGAACCATGATCCACAAAAAAGACATCTTCTGATTGGCGTTGTATCAGCCGCGCCACGCCTTGGCCATGACACGGCCCCAGGACAAGGGTCTTCAGAATCAGCAGGTCCAGCGTGCCCTGCAACAAGGCAATACGGTCCTCGGCATTCTTTTGGGTTGGCATCCGACCTAAGCATCGCACCCGCTTGGGTCGGATGTCAACCCGGAGGCAGGAGTCGCAGATTTCACGCCGGACGGGGCTCGGTCACATTGCCACGCACACCTTCCGGCACTCGTACCGCATGTGGATCGATGCAATTGGGACGCCGGTTGGGCAGCAAAAACTCATGCGCCACTCTGACATCCGCACAACTATGAACATCTACGGGGATGCGGCATCGGAGGATCTGCGCGCCGTGCACGGCAAGATCGTTCAGCTCGCGTTGACACGGAACGGCACGGAAAACGGCACGGAAGAGTCGTAACCTACTAAAAGAATTGGCTCCTCAGGTAGGACTCGAACCTACAACCCTCCGGTTAACAGCCGGATGCTCTGCCATTGAGCTACTGAGGAGTGGATAAAAAGCCGTCTGTGGGACACAAAAACGGCTCGTTGAATTGTCATCTTCAAAATAGCATCAATTTGCTGAGTTAGCAATTGGTCGTTCGCTCCGAACTTCTGTCCAGCCCTGTGTTTTCAGCAGCCTGGCGGTGGCATCGATCGTGAAAAAAGGAATTTCTTGCCCGGAGCGCGATGAGAATCAGTCTGGATGCGGATCGCGGAGCAGTTTCACGCGGATCACGGAGGAGTTTCACCGCCTCTGGGCCGAACCCTCACAATTCCTGTCCCAGTAAACCAATTCATCCAAAAAACAAAGGAGCCGCAAAGCGCGGCTCCTTTTCCCTTTACCCAACATGACAATACCTGTAACCCAAAATCTGACGAATGAATAACTAGCTGATGTTCAGCGGCTGCATCAGCCGGAAGCCGAGCCTGCGTTCGGCCACAAAGCCCACTTCTTTTTTGCCCGTCGCATAGGCAGCGGTGGCGCCTCCAGTTGCGCCGATCGCGGAACCAACGACAGCTCCTTTGCCGCCTCCGACCAACGCTCCAACTAACGCACCTCCACCTGCGCCGCCGCCGATGAAAGCCAGATTACGTTTCTTATAACTGCCGCCGCTGACGAAGACGCTATTCGTCTGGAGCGGCACAGCCTTCCCATTCAAAGTGAGGGTTGAAAGCGTGATACGCAAATATCCTGCGTTGTGCAGATGCCCGGACTCGCGGACCGCCACAACCTTGCCGATTATCGGTGTGCCCTCAGGCGCCAATGTTTGTCCATCAACAACCAACGGCTCATCCAGCACCGCGGCAAAATTCTGCCCTGACTGAGCGGTCGCGCTGGAGAGAGATTGTTGCAATCGAACATAAATTGCCGTATCGGCCGGAACGACCAACGGTTTTCCTTCCGTGAAGGGAAGTTGTTGTGGACCGGCTGTTTCGGCAGCAGGAGGAGTATTCGGAGACTTTGCCCCAATACTGCAGCTCGTGGCTAACCCTGCCAGGACCAACAAGGTCACCAGCAGGATGTCTCTGGAACCATACGCTTTCATTACCGAACCCCAGCAGTGTGGGGGGCACCGCCAGTGAATGTGAAATGCAATGCAATTGCCAACAAAAGATGCTTGTTTTCTTTTGGTTAGAGAGATGTCGATCGGCGTGACTGTGTAGTTTTTACCGCATCCCGAGTAGCTGTTTCTTTACCGGGTGCCCGTACCTGCCGCGTTTTCAGCTGTAACGGTAGCCTCAGGCTGGAGCACAACACCGTCGAATGGCGTGGTTGCCAACAAACGTCCGCGAGTCAGTTGCAGGTTGCGCAGAGACCATCCCGTGCTGATTGAAGCCCAGGTCCGGCCATTGTCGGTGGATTCAAATATGTTGGTGGAAGCTCCGCTCACCACCAGCATGCGGTGATTTTCAGCGTCAAATTGAATGCTGAGGATGTTCGCGAGTCGCAGCGTGGTGATTTTCTTCCAGGAGTCCCCTGCATCTGTGCTGCGAAACACGCCCGCGCGCGAAGCGAGCCATACGTCACCCAGGGCATCCACGGCCACCGAGTTGATTACAAACTCGGGATCCAGAGGACGTGTGGCCGGCAACCAGCTTTCGCCGCCATTCACAGAGACGGCCACGGCATTGCGATTGGTGATCGCCATCATCTTGCCGGCAACACTGATGCTGGTGGGTCCGGGAACTCCGGGCAGGTCTTCCTTTGACCAGGTGTCACCAAAATCTGTGCTCACAAAGAGTCCTGTGGCTGTGGCCGCGAACCATCGCTTGTCGGTGACGTCGAGGGCCGTAATCCGGGTGTTCAGTTCGCTGGCCGGCGTCGGATGTATGGGGCGTTTGGGTGCAGGCGCCGAATCTGAAGCGGCTGTGACCGGAGTGCGTGCGATCCACGCAGAAGCTCCTGGCTTAAGCTGAAAAATCCCACGGTCTGTGCCGGCGACGATCGAATTGTCGCTGGCCTGGCGGAGCAGGAAAACGTCGCGGCCATCCAGCCCGTCACTGATCTGCTTCCAGGTCTGGCCGGCATCGCGCGAGACAAAAACCCCGCCAAACTCTTTGTCGCTGAGGAGGCCGGCATAGATTAAGGAGTTGTCACTGCGGTCCACCAGCAGGGCCGCTGTCTGGCGATGCGTAAACCCGCGATTCGATGCGGTGAAGGTAACGCCGCCGTCGTCACTGACGAGCACGCCGCTGCGATCGGTAGCCAGCAGAACGTGCGACGACTGTCGTGGATCAACCAGCACGTCATTAATCACGATGTTCGAACCGGTCATGTGCTTCCACGTCGCGCCTGCGTCGCTGGTCTTCCACAGGCCTTCCGTTGTGCCGGCATAGACAACGTTGTGATCAGCGGGGTCCATCCGCAGCATGCGGGTGCGCCGCGCGGAGTACGGAATGCCCTGGATCTTGCGAAACAACTCGCCTGCAGATTCGCTGCGATATATCCCGGAGCATGCGCTGATGAACATGTTGGCTGGCTGAGCCTGATCGATGACGATGGAAAAGACGTCAGAATCCTCAATGACGCCCTTCTTGATGTTGTGCCAGTTCTTGCCGCCGTCCTCAGTTTTCCAGGGCAGGTGCCACGTGCCCGCATAAATCACATCAGCGTTGGCCGGATCGACCGCGATTGATTCAATGTTTTTGATCTCCGCGTGGTTCTCCGGGGAAATGCGTTCCCAGTCCTGGCCGCCGTTGCGGCTGCGATAGATGCCGTCAAGCGAGCCAGCGACCAGCACCTTGGGATCGGCGGCCGCGATGCTCAGCGCACGCAAAGACTTGCCGTGCAGATCAGCCACGATCTCCCACGTCTTGCCTCCGTCTTTACTGCGGAAGAGATCGCCATCGCTGTTTGGCATCTGCGCGTTCCAGGCAGCGACAAACATGTTCTTCGGATCGCTGGGATCGATCACGATGTGGTCCAGCACCATCTCCGCCGGCTTGCCCAGCAAGGCGAAGCGTGACCAGCTCTTGCCGCTGTCAGTCGAGAGATAGAGCGTACCGGCGCTGGTACCAAGAAAAATACGATCCGGATTGTTCGGATCGAACACGAGACTTCGAACCGTGCCTCCATCCGGCCCTACTGGCTGCCACGGCCGTTGCGCCGCAAGGCAGGCGGGCAGCATGGCCAAGACAATCAACGCGGTGGTGGCTCGCAAAACGCGCATGGTCTCAAAAAGCTATCGTCCCAGGGGATGTCATGAGATTGCCATGCTCGTTTTATATCAACAAGTTACTGAAGGGCTACTGGTTCGCGCGAGGATCCGATTTTTTGAACGAGCCGGCACATGTTCCCCTGCCGCGATGGGGTGGCCCTGCTGAAATCATCGCATCGCAAAGCAACGCCGCAACCTTTTTTCTAGCCGGGCTTTGTTTATCGTTATTTCGCGGCAGCCGGAGCGACCACCTGCACCACCAGCTGTGTTCCCCCGTCGAGTTTTACGTTGTGGCTGGGAGAGATGAGCAGTGTTCCTTGCGCTCCTTTTATCGTTGCCTCATGCAAACTCACGCCATCGATGCCAAAAGCTCCACGGCTTGCTGGAGTCAGTGCTCCGTTCGCCGCGACACCTGTATTTCTGGCGGGACCGGCAGCGCCGACCGGCGTCACGGCGCTTCCAACGGCTGGAGCAGAGGACGCGCTTGGGCCGCCCATCGAATGTCCGGCGCCAAACGGCGCTCCGCCCATCGCCGGAGCTGAACTCAGACTGCCTGGATCACCCGCAACTTCTGACCCGCCCTCCAACGGTGCAGCAACCGCTTCCACTACTCCATTGAATGCGATTTCCTCGCCGCCCTTTGGTAAGGCCTTGTCAAATACGAATCCCAATCTTGATTCCGCTTCCTTGGTTTTGGCTTGGGAGTCGGTGACATGCCCTATCAGTTTCGCTCCCCGGCGCAGCAACACTTTGCCGTTCGCCTTCACATCCTGCGTCAGCTTGGCTTCGACGGGATCGCCCGATTTGGCTTTCTTCGCGTCAAGCCCCTTGGAGAGCTCTGCCTGGAGAGTGATCCCGGTGCCGAACCCGCCTGCCGGTTCGGCCGTAGTTTGCGCGGTTGGGCCTGTGCCGGCAATTGCCCGTCCCCTGGCTGACCCCATGGCGCTGAATGAGAGCACGCCTGCTGCAAGAACAGCTATCCAATATTTCCGGGATGTCATGGTCTGGATTACTCCTCAATTACTTTGAAGACTTGCCACTTGCCGAATCGGACTACTTGGGCTTAGACGCGACGCCTTCCAGGACGCCTACGCCCGCAGTTTACATCGCGATTATATTTAGAAAGCTGGAAACACCAAGGTCTTTTTACATACTCATCTGACTGGCGACTCGAGTCTCCTGACAGGCGTGAACTCCTGGGACAGAGCGGTATCAAAGATCTTGGGACAGGCCTGCCTTGTGGAAGAAGCGGAAAACGCACTCAAGGGCCGAAGCGGCCTTCTGTTGAAAGGGACGGATGCAGACCAGGAAGCTTCACAGTGAAAGCGCAGCTGGAGCTGGTCTCCAGCTGCGCGAAAGTCAATTGCATTCTACTGTGCGGTAGCAGAGCCGGTCACCTGCAATACCATCTGCGTTCCGCTATCGAGTTTCACGTTTCGGTTGGCAGAGCTGATCACTGAGCCTTGCGCGCTGCCCGCAGCTGCCGTATTCAACGCCAGACCTTGCAAGCCTACTACGCCGCGGCTGGTGCTGTTCAGCGCGCCATTAGCAGCAGCGCCGACGGTATTGTTTACCGATCCCGTAACTGCTCCCGTGGTCGAATTCGTGACCGATCCTGCAGCATTGCCGGCTCCGCCAACGGCGCCGCCTGCCGCCGAATTTACAGCGCCGGTTGCGCCACCGACCAAGCCGCCACCGCTGCGGCCGCCGCCCATCGCGGGCCCGCCGCCCATGCCCGGGCCAAGGCCGCTGCTTTCATCGCCGGCAACAGAGGCCGCTGCTTGCACCGGCGGCGCCAATGCCTGTATGACGCCATTGAACGCAACCTCTTGTCCGCCTTTTGGCAGCGCCTTGTCAAACACAACTCCGAGCTTCGATTCAGCATTCTCCTTGCTCTTGGCCTGAGCTTCCGTCACGTGGCCCATCAGCTTTGAACCTTTGTGCAGCACTACCTTGCCGTTCGACTTTACGTCCTGCGTCAGCTTGGCTTCCACTGGATCGCCTGATTTCGCTTTCTTGGCGTCCAGTGATTTTGTCAGCTCCGCGTTTAGGGTTGTACCGCTGCTCAAAGCCGCTGATTCAGCGCCGGCAGCCGAAGGTGTACCGCTGCCGCTTGCCGCGGCCGACGAACTGGATCGCTTGTTCTGCTTGTTGCCTGTGTGTTCCTGAGAGGCCTTCGCATTCGCCGAACCGTCGACGTTCGCGGAGGCGCCCGGGGTCTGTGCGTTCTGGCTTGCACCGGCGCTGACGCCCGCCTGCCCAGGCGTGACTGATGCGTTGCCAGAAGCTGAACCACTGGCTGTGGTCTGAGCAATCGCTCCCATCGTGAGCATGCCGGCCGTTACTGCGGCAATCCAATACTTCTTCCTGAATGTCATCGCTTCCGTTTCACTCCTTCTTTGTTGGTTTTGGAACTGGGGGACCGTGCGAAGTGCAATCGCTTTGAGAACTTGAGATGCAGCTTCTTCGAAAAACGTCTACTCCGGCGTATAAACCGATTGTATTCATAGGGTTAAAGCCACATAGACTTTTTTACACACTTTCTCATCTAACTCGAGAGCTGGAATTCCAAAGTGGTGTAATCTCTTGAGTAAGAGGCAAACTTTTGAGCGCACAAGAAAAAGTCCTCATCGTAGAAGACGAAGAAAACGAACGCACGGGTTTGGCGGAACTGGTCTCTGCGTGGGGCTATAGAACTGAAACCGCCAAAGACGGTCTGGACGGCCTGGAGAAAGTGGCTACCTGGTCGCCGGGCATTGTCGTCACCGACTTCAGAATGCCCCGCATGGATGGCATGGAATTGCTGCAACGGATCGCTGAGCAGCCACAGCAAATCGCGGTGGTATTGCTGACAGCACAAGGCAGCATCGATGTGGCAGTGGATGCCATGAAGGCCGGCGCTTATGACTTCATCCAGAAGCCGGTCGATCCTTCGCGCCTCAAACAGATTCTGCAGAATGCGGCCCGCCAGCGCGGAACCACCCTGGAACTGGAAGCTACCAAGCGCAAACTTCGCGATACCGGACTCTTCGGCCAGATGGTGGGCGCTTCCAAGGAAATGCAGGAAATATTTCACCTGATTGAAATGGTGGCGCCGAGCACCGCGTCTGTCCTGATCACAGGTGAGAGCGGTACTGGCAAAGAGATGGTCGCCCGGACCATCCACGACATGAGCCCGCGCAAGAACAAGCCATTCGTTGCGATCAACTGCTCGGCGATTCCGGAAACTCTGATCGAAAGCGAGATCTTCGGGCACGAGAAGGGGGCTTTCACCGGCGCCATGGAGCGTCGTGCCGGCTGTTTTGAGCTGGCCGAAGAAGGCACGCTGCTCCTGGACGAAATCGGTGAAATGCCCGCGGCAACCCAGGCCAAGTTGCTCCGCGTGCTCGAAGACCACAAGCTGCGCCGCCTGGGCAGCAAGGTAGAAACACCGGTCGACGTGCGCGTGCTGGCCGCGACAAACAAAATCCCGGAAGAGGCTGTTGCTCGCGGCGAATTGCGCGGCGATCTCTACTACCGTCTCAACGTTTTCAATATTCATCTGCCGCCCTTGCGTGAGCACAAAGAAGATGTTCCGCAACTGGTCGCGGCGCTGCTGGCCGATATGAACGCCAAGCACGGCCGGGAAGTTGGCGGCGTCGCCGACCCGGTATTGCAGATGTTTCATAACCATCACTGGCCAGGGAACGTGCGCGAACTGCGCAATACCATGGAGCGCGCCGTGATTGTCTGCGATTCCCCGCTGGTGGAAGCGAGGCATCTGCCGCCTAATTTTGGCGTTACCGGATTGAAAGCCGCCGCTCATGACGGCGAAGGCATTCGTCTGGAAGTAGGTACTACCGTGGGTGAAGCGGAGAAGCTGTTGATCTTGAAGACTCTGGCTGCGAGCAATAACAATAAGACCCGCGCCGCAGAAATCCTGGGCATCAGCTTGAAGACGTTGCACAACAAACTCAAGGAATATGGCAACGCGACCGCCGTGGCCAACGATGCCACCGTGTAAGACCGCTCTTTGCATTTACAACCGGGATAGCTGAAAATTTAGGTGCGCGAAACATACCAGGCTCTATTGAAGAAGTGACGCATGGCAGGCTGGCGACTGAAAACCAAGCTGGTCCTCGCTATCACCACCATGGTGGTAGTGATCGTAGCCACCCTGGCCGGGCTCTATGTCTCTGAAATCATCCAGCAGCGCATCAAAGAAACGTACGACGTCGGCTACCTCGTCGCCAAGCAGATCTTTGCGGTAGCGCAGCCTTCTCTGGAAGTCGATCTCAGCAGCACCCGGATTGACCTGAGCAGCCCCAAGCAGGTGGACGACGCAGTGCAGTATGAGCTGCAGACGGATCTCGGCCTGAATTCCTTGCTCGACTCGGTTCTCGGACAATCGCCCGCAATTCAAGACGTCTCTATCTCCAGTGCCACGGGTCAGGCATTGCTGCACACGAATCCCGCTCTGGTGGGCCAGCCCGTACCGGAGCGAGAAGACTGGACGACGGTGGTGAGTGCCGGGATTCGCCAGCAACTGCGCGTGGTTTACGGACCGCCGGCGCTTTACGACGTTCGCCTTCCCCTGATTCGCGACGGTAGAGCTTTTGGAGAAATCCGCGTTGGCGTCTCCACACATTTTCTGCAGGACAGGCTGCAGCCGCAGATCCGGCGCGCGCTGATTCTTTCCGGTTCAGCCGTGCTGGCGTGTCTGGTACTGGCGGCCATTCTTTCCAGCATCGCTCTCAGCCCGCTGGCGGCCATCAATCGCAGGCTCGATCTCATTAGTTCCGGCAAGGCTGAACCGGCGGAGGCGCCTTCCACTCGCACCGACGAATACGGCACGGTCTCTACCAAGATTGAACGGCTCGGCCGGCAAATGCGTGACGTCAAGGAAGTGTTCTCTGCCCTGAAGGAGAACCTCGACCAGATGATGGCCAACCTTCAGGATGGAGTCATGCTCTTCACCAGCGATCTGGATGTTGTGCTGGTGAGCGCCTCCGCGGAGAGATTCATCGGCAAGCCGCGCGGAGAAATCCTGGGACGGCGGCCGCCGGAAATATTCTCCCGCGATTCCCGGCTGGGCCGCGCCATTTTGGATGCCTTTGCCTCGCGTACCCCGCTGGGCGCCGAAGAAATTGAGAATGAGCATGGCCGCCACATCCAGGTCGGGCTCGACTTTATTGAAGAACGCGGCCAACGCATTGGCGCGCTGCTGACCCTGCGTGACGCAGAGTCGGTCCATCGCATTGAAGATGAGATTGAGCTCTCGCGCCGCCTGTCCGCGATCGGGCGCCTTACCTCCGGCGTGGCCCACGAGGTAAAGAATCCGATCAACGCTATCGTGGTGCACCTGGAAGTGCTGCGGCAAAAAATGAAGGAGATCGACCCCGACACGCGCCGCCACGTGGACGTGATCGGCAGCGAAATTCAACGCCTCGATCGCGTCGTGCAGACCCTGGTGGATTTCACCCGGCCGGTAGAGCTGCGCCTGAGCGACCTGGACCTTCGGAAAGTGGTGGAAGACGTGGAGATGCTGGCTTCACCGGCCGCCGAGCGCAACAACATGACCATTGATCGTGAGTCCAGCCAGGAAGCGCTGCCGGTGCGTGTCGACGCGGACCTGGTCAAGCAGGCCATTCTGAATATCGTGCTCAATGGTTTGCAGGCCATGCCGCAGGGCGGCACGTTGCGGATCAGCTCCCGTCGCGAAGGCGATGCCGCACTGCTTACGATCCGCGATCAGGGCGCCGGGATTCCGGAAAATATCCGCGACAAGGTTTTTAATTTATACTTCACTACAAAATCGGGCGGCAGCGGAATCGGCCTGGCCATGGCGTATCGCGTTGTCCAGCTCCATCATGGATCGGTGGAATTTACCTCGATTCTGGAGCACGGAACCACGTTCTACTTGCGGTTTCCGCTTGCTGAAGTATCAGCCAACGGCGAGCAACCCGCCGTGGCCCCAGAGGGTTCGGTCAGTAAAGCATGAAGCCACTTCGTTGCAACATTGCCGTTCTAGCGCTTTGGTCTGTTCTGGCGGTCCTGGCCGGCTGCACGCACAAGAAACCTGCGCAGGCCGCGCCTCCGCAGCCTCCGCCGGTCGCCACGACTCCGGAACCTTCGCCTACGCCGACGCCTGCGGCTGAACCGTCGCCGACTCCGCAGGGCGCGCAAGCCGCATCCCCGGATCAGGCCGACACACAGACAACGCAAACGGACAAAGCGCAGAAGCCGAAGAAGCCGTCACCGCGAAAAACCGCTTCTGCTTCCTCCGGCTCCGACAAACAGTCGGATGTGGCGCACAACAATCCACCCAGAAAGATCATTCCTGCCGATAAAGCCGAGCCTGCACCGCAGCCGGGACAGATATCGCCCGTACCCGCGGATGGCACGCAACCTCAAGGCTCCACGGAGCAGCTTCTCAAGAGCGCTGAAGCCAATCTGAACAGCATCAATCGTCAGCTCTCAAAAGTGGAAGAAGCAAAGCTTTCCCAGGCGAGGGAGTTCATCAACCGAAGCCGTAAGGCCACCTCGGACAATGATTCCGCCGGCGCCTACAACTACGCTTTGAAAGCGCGCCTGCTCTCGGATGAGCTGGTGCAGCAGCGCTAACCATCGTTACTTCGCTGATTGGTCCGGCTGGTTAATGCCAAACACGTAGCTCTCCCGATCCGGACAATAGGCCTGATCGCGTACGCCCGGAATCGCCATTTTAGGCATGCTAATACTGCAACCTTACGCCGGCTTGCGGAAGACGTACTTCTCCTCTTTTCGCAGCGGCAGTCGCAGCATGAGGTCGCGTTCGTCAACCAGCGACTTGCTGCGCATAAAACCCAAGACGTCAAGATTGTGATTGAGGTGCATGGGATGCGCCTTGGTCGAGCCTGCGGGGACATCAAAAACGAAAAGCCCGCCGGGGTTGAGCAGCGAGGAAAGAAAATCGAGTTCGCCGGGCAGGTCAGGCAGGTGCTCTAGAACGTCGAAGGAGAAGACGGTGTCAAAACCATGCTCGCGGGCTGCTGCCGCCAAAGCATCTTTGGCGTGAAAGAAATCAATCTCCAATCCCTGACAAGCAGCCCGCCGCTGGGCGAATTTCATGGTGGCGCCTTCCACATCGTAGTACCCGGCACGCTGGCCGCGCCGCGCAAGCTCCAGCAGGATCTCGCCGTTCCCTGCGCCGTAGTCGAGCGTTGCTCCCTGAGCCAGGCGCAGGACTTTCATATTGGAGCGAATGCGCTTGTACTCCAGGTTGTAAGCTGAAATCGCGAAGAGATACAGCTCTGAGTTTTGCCGGTACCACTCGGCCATCTGCTCCGGGTTGTCTTCTGCGGGCTTAGCCTGGTGCCAGTTCTCAGCCAGTTGCTGGTTGCTGGTAGCCCAGAGATGCTGGATCTGCTCCGCAGGGTAACCTGTAAAGTCGATCAACTCCTGCACCGCCGCGCCGACGTTGAGCGCGTTCTGCGTGCGAGCGCGGCGGACCATCCAGGCGGTTCCCGCGATCGCAACCGCGAGCAGCGCCGCGGCGGCAAGGAAAGCGCTTCGCCCGAAGGGCGCGGTAGCAAACGAAACCACAAACAACCCCGACAAAAACGTGACTGCTGCCCAGCGGAAATGCTGGTCTTCCCTGCGCACGATCGCCAGATGCGCGGCGGCAGCGAGCAGCACGAGGATGATAGCGGCGACGCCCGAACCGGCGCGGATCAACGACAGAAAAAGCAAGACCAGATCGGTGATCCAGAAAAAAGCAGCAACCTTTGGCGCTGGGACCTTTTTTTGTGCGATCCAGTTTGCGCCAGCGAGCCAGCCGGCAGCGAAAACCGCAAAAAGCCTTCCACCGAGGCCCGAACCCAGCGCCAATCCCAGCAATAACACAGCGCCGGCGATCCGCCAGCGGATTTTGATCTCCCATTTGCGGGTCCTCTCCGGGGTCACGCTCAAATGAAGGTAGTCCGGCGTGTAATACATCACGATGGCGGCGGCAATCGAGGTAAGCCCAAACACGATCGTCTCTCCGGCGCGCCATCTTCCGCCCGCGGCGATCCGGGTTACCGTAGCCAGAAAGAGGAAGCCAAGACACACCACTCCGCCCCATATGCGGCTGCCCTGAAAAAACCTTTCCTGCTCGCGGTAATTCATGATCCCGAAACGAGTATTGGCCATTCTACAGGACTCGACTGCCGGACCGCCGCCGGCATCTGCTATGCTTCGGCGCATGACTCTCTCTGTTTGCATCATCACCCTCAATGAAGAGGCCAACATCGCGCGCACGCTCCGCAGCGTGAAAGATATCGCCGATGAGATCGTCCTGGTGGATTCAGGCAGCACCGATGCGACAGTGAGCATTGCGCAGTCATTCGGGGCCAAGGTTTTTGTCGAGCCATGGAAAGGGTTTGCGCGGCAGAAAAACGCTTCACTGGAGAAGGCCGGTTGCGAATGGATTCTCTCGCTCGATGCCGATGAAGAGGTCAGCTCCGAGCTTGCGGCCAGCATCAGGGCGCTGCTGCATTCCGATTACCCGCCGCAATTTTCGGGATACAGGATGAACCGCCGCAACCTGTACCTTGGCCGGTGGATCAAGCGCAGCGGCTACTATCCCGATCCCAAGTTGCGGCTGGTCAAGCGCGGGTCTACGCGGTTTGAACTTCGTGACGTGCATGAAGACATGAAGATGCCGGGAGAGCTGGGCCATCTGCAAGGCGATCTGATCCACCACGCTTATCCGACGCTCGAAAGCTTTATCGAACATGCGAACCGCTATTCCACCCTAGGCGCCGGCATGGTCGTGCGCGAACGCAAGGTCGGCTTCAGCTTCATCAACATTGTCGTGCGGCCTGCGGTTCGCTTTCTATGGAGCTACTTCTTTCGCGGCGGATTTCTTGACGGCCGCGAAGGCCTGCTGGTATTGATGACGCATGCGGCTTACGTGAGCTGGAAGTATGCCAAGGCCTGGGAGATGTCGCGGAAATTGGTACATGAATAATTTGGTGATTTTGAAAACGCATTCATCGACGCCATGGAGCAAAACGCGCCGATCCAGCCTCTACTTTCTTCCTTCCCTCTTCTGTGCGATCACCAGCCCTCGCGGCGTCGGCAGGAATACCACGGAAAGCAGACCTTCTTCTTCCATCCGCTGGGCGGCGGTGCGCACGGTCTTCAAATGCGAGCTGGCATCGTGCATCAGGATGAGGCCGTTGGGATTGATCTGGGGAAGAAAGTGGCGGACCTCCGGCTCGCGCAACTCGGGAAGCGAGTCGCAAAAGAGAATGTCAATCGTGCCGGAGACGCGTGTCTCCAGGCTCGACTGGCAGCGGAAGTCAATGAACCTGGCCAGCCCGGAGGCATCGATCTTCTCCTTGGCTTTGGCAAAAACCTCTTTATCCGGCTCGCAGGTAACGATCTTGCCCGAACCGTTTTGCTTGAGGCCTTCGGCCATGTAGAGCGTGCTCACAGCCAGAAATGTTCCGGTCTCAACCACCAGGTTGGGCTTGACGGTGGTCATAAGGCATTTAAGAAAATCGAGCACTTCCACTTCGGCGGTCATGGTGTCAAACATCCTCCAGCGCTCGGGATTCGGGCACTCAGGCGTGGCGCGATGGTATTCCGGCTTGGTCTCCTGGTTTCCGTGCTGGACTACGTGATCCAGGACTTTGTGGACGGGGTCGACCTTGCGAAATCGACGCCTCGCGATCAGCAGCAGCACCGCGCCGGCAATAATGGTGAGCAGCGCCGCCACCTGGGCGTTGCTCATGCCCCAAAGAACCGGAGGGTTGATGCGGATAAACTCGACCAGAAAGCGCGACAGCCCAAAGAGTATGAGAAATTCTCCGGTGATCACGCCGGGCGCGAGCGGATGCTGAATGGACCGCGTGCCGCGCCGCCATATGTACCAGCAGATAAGCACTCCGGCAATGAATTCGTAGATCGGCGTCGGATGTACGCGGCAGTCTGCCGGAGCGCCCCACTGGACGCAGGTCTGGGTGGTCGGGACCAGGCCGTCAGGAAAACTCATGCCCCACGGCAGGTGCGTGGGACGTCCGTAGTCGCCGTCGCCGGAGATGAGGCAGCCAATGCGCCCCACGGCGTAGCCGACAGCCGCAGCCGAGCTGGAAACATCCAGCATGGTCAGCATGCCCACGCGATAGCGCCGGGCAAGAAGAAGCAGGGTCGTAATACCGGCCACAAAGCCGCCAAACCAGGCAAAGCCGCCGCGGAACCAGCGGACCAAAGCGCCCAGGCTGTGCAGCGTATCGGCGGTTAGCCGGTCGGCCGGAGTGTCAATGACGTGCCAGACCTTGGCGCCGAGAATTCCGGCCAACGCCACCAGCGCCACCACGTTGTACACGTCGATGGGAAGCTTGCGGCGTTTGATTTCGGCCTCAAGCGCAAAGTAGGCAGCGGCAAAGGCCAGCAACATGAACAGACCGAAGGTAGGCAGATCAAATCCGCCAATGTGGATGTAAGGAAGCAGTGGCTCGTCCCCTTGTGAGATTAAGCCCCAGTATAAATGGTGAGGAGTGAAAGCTAGTGGGCTGAAGCTTCGCGCGGATGGGTGATGGTCACGTCCCTTATCTCCGCGGTTGCCCGCACGGCGAGCCGGGCCGGCAGGATCAGCAGACGAGGCAGTGTGCCATCTTTGCGGCGAAAACGCTTCATATCCGCCAGGGACTTCACGCCCAGCCGCTCTGCCATCACCGCATGCGAGGGAACGTCCTTAAATTCAAAGAGCGCTGACGGCCTGAAGGTCTGGTGCTTGGCGAGAAGCAGCTCGCGCTCGCTGCGCAGATCAGGCCGCAGGCTGGGATCGAGGATAAAGCACCAGAAAACATCCCAGTCGCGCGGCTTGCCGTCAACGGTGTATTTGTTAATGATGAGGTTGTGGTCGTACTCAGCTTTCCCTGAAGAGCGGTATTGCACGCCGGGAACCACCACGTACAAATTCAAGCGCCTGTCCGCCGGCCTGTCATCACCCAGCCGCTCACCCAGGTTCCACGGGCCAATGGCGGCGAGTTTGCGGGTACCTGCGGCCTCAGGCGTAAAGATCAAATCGTCACCATCGTGATAGACGGAGAAAGGCTTGACTGCCTGGCGCATGGAAGTAGCGGCAGCAAAACCCGCAGCAGCAAGAACCACCGCGGAAACGGTGCGAACGTGGCGACGCAGCATCAGAGTGCAAATTATTTCAAGTCCCGCCGTTCCGGGCAAGACGCCAGACGGTCATGCGGAAGATGCTAAAGTGAATAGACGTGCGTAACATCCTTCAACATCGCGGTATGCGGTTCATTTTTGCGGCCAATCTCATCTCCATGATCGGCAGCGGGATGAACTCCGCCGGCGTGACCTGGTTCGTGCTGCAGAAGACCCATTCCGAGATGGCCCTGGGCACGCTGCTGATGCTGCAAACCATTCCGGCGCTGCTGATGCTCCCGTTTACCGGCGTGGTGATTGACCGTGAAGATCGCCGCCGGCTGCTGATGATGCTGGATGCAATACGCGGCCTGGTGATCCTGGCGGTAGCCGTGCTGGCTTATCGCGGCGTGGCGACATTGTGGGAAGTCTACCTGATGGCTGTTCTGGTCGCTGCCGGCTTTTGGATGTTCTGGCCGACGGTGACTGCTCTGATCCAGGAACTCACACCAGACTCGCAATTCGTGCACTCCAACAGTTTTCTCCTGGCCGGAGTACAGGGCGGCTGGCTGGTGGCGGGCGCGATCGTCGGGTTCGTCTACAACAAAATTGGCTTGGCCGGGGTATTGTTCATCGACTTCACCAGCTACGTGCTTTCGTTTACCTGCTACCTGCTTGTCCGCAAAGGGAAGCATACGGTTGCGGTCGAGGCAGACGGAATCGCGCACGAAAGCGCGGTGGCGAAGTACCTGCATGAGCTCGGTGAAGGCATCTCCTACATTCGTCTGCGCCCGCGCCTGGTGCTGACCGGGACGGCCTGGGCTTTGTTCATCGGCGGAATGCTCACTCAGGGGGTAATTACCGCTCCGTTCAGTGATCGCATCCTGAAGGCCGGCGCGGTCGGCTATGGCTGGCTGAATGCCGGATGGGCCGTGGGCGCTCTCCTGAGCGCGATCTACACGCCAGCGCTGATTCGCGGTACGGGACACCGCCGGGCCATTGGAACTTCCATGGCGCTGCTGGGACTGTCGCTCATCGCGCTTCCCTTCCTCGGCTCGCATCTGCACGGCCTGGCTCACCTGGGCGCCTTACTCACGATAAGCGTACCCCTGCTGGCCGCCGTGATTGTGTATTGCCTCATGGGCTGCTGCCGCGGCCTGGGGGGCGTGGCTATTACCAGCACTATGATGGAGTTGGTCCCAAAACATTTTATGGGACGTGTGCAAAATACTTTTTACTTTCTGGGAACATTGTTGCAACTTGTGTTCTCGTTCACTGTGGGTACAGTGGCGCACACCCGGAGCCTGGCTGAGGGCTTTGCCATCGTAGGAACAATTTATTTGCTGGCATGCCTGGCCAGCTCATGGCCGGTTAAAGAGTTCGGACCGGCCGAAGAAGCAGGCACTGTGGCCAAGGCAAGCACCTGATCAGCTTCGCCTAGCCCGAGTGAAATCGCTGAGTGACGAAATAGAGGCTGCTTTCTCGATAAAAACCTTGCCCCAGCACTCTATTCGCGTAGAATCCCTCTAAGCACGCGAAGGAAACGGGTGACGAACACTCATGAATGGCAGTCCCGTCAAGCATAACGAGGCAGAGGGCCAGTTTGAGATCGCGTTAGACAAGGGCACGGCATTTCTGCAGTACCGGCGTACGGGTGACACCATGCGGCTGATCCATACGGAAGTTCCCGAAGCCATGCGCAAGCGCGGTCTAGGGAGCCAGCTGGCACGCGCGGCCCTTGACTATGCCCACTTCAACCAGCTCAAGATTGTCCCCATCTGCCCGTTTGTGAAACTCTACCTGCAAAAGCACCCTGAAGCCTCGACGTAATACTGCTAGGGATTCAGGATCACCTTCCCGAACTGCTCGCTTTTTTCCAGCCGCTCGTGGGCCGCGGCGGCTTCGCGCAAAGGAAAGCTCCTGTCGACCACCGGCTTAATTCTTCCCGCGAAGATATGTTTCATCACCTCGTGAAAATCGCCCATCGTTCCCATGAATGAGCCGAGGAAAGAGAGCTGTCGCGCGAAGAGAAACCTGATATCGAAGCTGGCGTCCGGACCGGTGGTGGCGCCGCAAGTCACCAGCCTGCCGCCGGGCTTGAGCGACTTCATGCTCTCCTGCCAGGTCGCTTTGCCCACGTGCTCGAACACGATGTCGCACATTTGCCGGCTGGTGATCTTCTTCACCTCGTCCGCGATTTTTTGTTTGTAGTGGTTGATAACGTGATCGGCGCCGAGATCGCGGCACTGATCTAGCTTGGTTTCGTCGCCCGCCGTGGCAATGCAGGTTGCGCCATACATTTTGCAAATCTGAATGGCGATCGAACCGACGCCGGAGCCGCCGCCCAGGACAAGCACCGTATCCGCAGGCTTGATCCCGCAACGGCTCACCAGCATGTGCCACGCGGTCACCGAAACCAGGGGCAGCGACGCGGCTTCGTCATAGGTGAGTTCGTCAGGAATGGGCAGAACGTTGACGCGCGGCACGGCTATGTATTCGCGGTTGCCGCCATCGTTCCCATAACCGAGCACGGTGAATTGCGGACAGAAATTCTGCTGCCCTTCGGTGCATCGGGCACATACGCCGCAAAAAGTCATCGGCGCCAACAGTACGCGCTGGCCTGGCTCCAGATCAGTGATGTAGTCGCCTACGGCAATGATGTCGCCGGAGACATCGCTGCCGTTGATGTGCGGCAGCTTGATTCCCGGCAGCCCCTTGCGGATAAACAAATCCAGATGGTTCAGCGCGCACGCCTTCACCTGCACCAGTACCTGGTCATGCCGCGGGTTCGGATCAGGCACATCTTCGTACTTCAGTACTTCAGGACCGCCGAACTCATGGAAACGGACAGCTTTCATCAGTGAGTCTCCTTACCAGATAGGCAAATTGCGAGGGTAACACGAGCAGGAAAAAACTTACCACTGATCGTCACTGATAGACGCTGATCAGGAAAAAGCGAACCTCGCTTCTTTCGAAATTCATCAGTGTCATCCGTGTTCATCAGTGGTAAGGTTTTTTCATGATCACCGGTCTCCACGCTATTCTCTACGCTCACGATGCCGACAAAGTACGGGCGTTTCTGCGCGACGCGCTGGGCTTCAAGTCGGTCGATGCCGGCCACGGCTGGCTGATCTTTGCCGCGCCGCCGGCGGAGCTTGCTGCTCATCCGACGGAAGCAGCGGAAGATCCTCACCATCAGCTCTACCTGATGTGTGACGACCTGCAGGCGACCATGAGGGAGCTCGAAGCCAAAGGCGTCGAGTGCGGCGCCGTTATGGAGGCGCGGTGGGGGTCAATCACCTCAATTCAACTCCCTGGCGGCGGCGAACTTGGCCTGTATCAGCCGAAGCACCCGACCGCGCTTAAACTTTGACTCTCCCTCACATCCCGTCGAATTTTTGACTGATCCGCTAAAATACCAATGTGGACATCTACGAAGAAATCACCCGGCTGCGCCGGGAAGGACGTCGCGGCGCTCTGGCTACGATCACCAATGTTCGTGGCTCCATACCGTCCTTTGAGACGGCCAAGATGTTGGTCCGCGACGACGGAAGCATCGTTGGAACCATTGGCGGCGGATGCGTCGAAGCCGAGGTCTGGGAAGCGGCCCGTGAAGCGATGAAGACTGAAAAGTCGCAGACCCTGCGCTTCGACCTGAACAACAACCCGAAATATGACACTGGGCTGGTCTGCGGCGGCACGCTGGAGGTTTTTGTTGAGCCGGTCCTCGCGGTTTCCACGCTCTATATTTTTGGCGCCGGCCACGTGGCCTGGAGCCTGTACAAAGTCGCGCGCATGGCTGGCTTTGACGTGGTAGTCACAGACGACCGCGAAGCCTACGCCAACCGCGAACGCTTTCCTGACGCCCGCGACGTTTATGCCGACGAATATGAGCGCGTCACCGCACAGCTGGCGCCGAATGACTCTTCTTACATCGTTATCGTAACCCGCGGCCATCGCGATGACATGCGCGTGCTGCGCTGGGCCGCCGAGACGCCTGCGCGCTACATCGGCATGATCGGCTCGCAGCGCAAGACCATCGCTATCTACAAGGAACTGGAAAAGGAAGGCATCGCCCCAGATAAGCTGTCGCGCGTTTACGCTCCGGTTGGAATCGATATTGGCGCGATCACGCCGGAAGAGATTGCCATCTCGATCGTGGCGGAACTGATCGCGATCCGCCGCAATTCAACGACTCCCCTGCCCCACATGAAGAGCGCCAAAGCAGCGGAGATCCTCAAACAGCTATAACCGATGCCTCTCTCACCCTCATTTGCCGGAGTGATCCTCGCCGCTGGGTCATCCACGCGCATGGGCCGCGACAAAGCCCTGCTGCCCTGGCGCGACGGCACCTTTCTCTCCGCGGGCATCCGCATGCTCCGGCCTGTGACCGAACTGGTGATCGTGGTCGCCAGCGGCAACGCCGCCGAGCTGACGCCCATCGTGAACGCCCACGCTGCATTTCTCGCAGTCAATCCCGATCCCCAGCGCGGCCAGTTCAGTTCCCTGCAGGTCGGCCTGCAGGAGGTGCTCAATCGCGGCCGGGATGCGGCGATCGTGACTCTGGTGGATCGCCCCGCCGCTGAAGTTGCGACTGCCCGGCAGCTCAGGGACGCATTCCTTTCCGCCGATGATCCGACCTGGGCGGCAGTCCCCGAATTCGGCGGCAAACATGGCCATCCCTTTGTGATTGGACGCGAAATGATTGAGGCGTTCTTGCGGGCGCCGGTCGGCGCGACAGCGCGTGAGATTGAACACGCCAACCAGCAGCACATACGCTACATACCGGTGAGCGACCCATTGGTGATTGCCAACGTCGACACGCCGGAGGACTTTGAACGCATTCGCATGGAAATCCCAGCTCAATGACCCATACACAATCTCTCTCTGCAGGCCAGCGATTTGCCGATTCCGTGCTCACCTTGCGCCCTCGCGTGGCTGTCTTTGACTGCGACGGCACGTTGTGGAGCGGCGACTGCGGCGCGGACTTCTTTTATTGGGAGATCGAACGCGGCATGCTCCCGGCGCAGGTTGCCGAGTGGGCGAAAGCCCGCTATGCCGACTACAAAGCCGGCAAAGTGGACGAAGACACCATGTGCGGTGAAATGGTCACCATCAACGCGGGAATCTCGCTGCAGGCGCTGGAAGAGGCTGCAGAAGAATTCTTTCCTGCCGTCGTCCAGCAGCGCATTTTCCCCGAGATGCTGCGCCTGGCGCGTGAACTGGCTGCCACCGGCTGCGAAGTCTGGGCCGTTTCCTCAACTAACGATTGGGTGATCCGCGAAGGAGTGAAGCGCTTTGGTATTCGGGCCAGCCGCGTGCTGGCGGCTTCCGCCCATCTTGAAAACGGCCGGCTTACGGAGAGGCTCGTGCGCGTACCCAGCGGCCCGGCAAAGGTCACAGTCATCCAGGAAGTCATACGCAAACCGGTGGATGTTTGCTTCGGCAACTCAATTTTTGACGCCGACATGCTGGAGATCGCGCGGCGCGGCTTCGCCATCAATCCAAACCCTGATCTGGAACAAGTCGCACAAGCGAAAAACTGGCAGGTGTATTGGCCGGCAGGAACGAAATCATGAACGCAAGAAAAGCCCGCGCAATTCCTGTGTTGCTCATCCTGGCTTTAACAAGCGCATGCAAGCCCAAAGTACCTGCAGAGGAAGTCTACACGCCGGTCGAAGGCGCAGTAGGTTTCGACGCTAAGTTGGAGAGTGGACCGGCGAATCTGGAGCAGACCACAATCTCGCTGGGCAGTTTCGAATCGGCCGGCCACGTGGCCACATTTCGCTTCGAACTGGGCCCCAGTGACGCAGGTAACGGCGCTGTTCCCATTCGTTTCGGAAAAGGAAAATTTCTGTCAGTTTCTGGTTCCGATGCCACGGGTGCTCCTTGCCCAACTCAAGGCCGCTTTACAGGCCAAGGTCATTCCTCAGGGTGTGAAACGAGCTTCAACCGTCCCGTTTGAGTACATCGTCCTGGCGCGGGAGACTCCCCGTGAACGGAACGGCAGTTTAGGCGATCAAAAAACTGGTAATTGGACTGCGCTTAAGCTTTTCTTCGGCGACGGTGAGTTCGAGGTTTTCATGAACTTGAATTCGGTGATCCGCAAGGGCGAATTCACCATTAAGGATCCGGATTACGGCGACGGTGTATTAGCGGAATTGGCGAAGGTTCTCTAGTCTTTACCGGAAGAATTCCTGAACCTTCTGTTTGAACCATTCCCAGCCGGTAAGCGGGCGCGGTGTAGGAATTGCCCAGCTTCGCAGGAAATCAACCTTGTGAAAGTCTTTCGGCACTTCAAAGAGTGACAGCTCGAGCGGCCCTTCCTTCAACTCTACAACCTCAGAACCCCAGGTGGAAGAGAGCGTATGCTGTGTGCCGTCAGGCTGGGTAACCTCGCTGCGCAGTGTGGTGGTCACCTTCACCGGGAAGCCGGTTTCAACGCCGCTATGATGGAACTCGATCTTGTCCATCTTGTTAAAGCATTTGTCGTTCGATCCCGCGGCAACTTCAGACGCGACCACCACGCCGGGATTGTTTTTCTTCTGCTGCCGCCACTCCGGCAACAGGGCGTCATCAATGTACCAGCCGTCAGTCTCGCTCTCTGAGGGCTTGGAGCAGGCGCCGGGTCCGGCAACGCGCTTTTCGCGCGTGATGATGTGGCGGGCAATATGACCGAAAATCTCTTTTCTCTCGCCGGTATCGATGTTCTCAACCCAGATCTGCAGCGTGCCGCCGGAGTCAACGGTCGGCTTCGGCTTGATACCCACAGTGGTTCCACGCGAGTCACCCTCATACGTGGTGTACTCGTGCGCGTCCATGTCCAGCACAAATATACGATCGCGTTCGCCACGCAAGATGATCGTGGCCATGGGCGGTCCGATTCGGTCGCGCATCTGCGAGCGCCATTCATTGCGCAGGCGGTCGGCGGCAAGATATTCCGTGCGCGTGTCCGTAAAGCCGCCGGTTACCTGCCGGGTCACGATTTTTAAGCCATTGACGGACGGATTCGGAGAGGTGAACGTAGTCAAAACGAACAGCAGAAGTGTCGCTAGTGGCATATTCATTTTTTCTCTCTCCGCCCGGGCAGGCAGGTTTTGGGGGATTATTGTACCGCCAATCTGCTGCAACACCCAGATTTTAATGTGAGAAGGTGGGACGAAGAGTACTGTTGCCTTCAGAGTTACCTTAGTAAGCAGTGTAACATCAGCGCTTGGAGATTGAGCTGCTCTGGATTTTCACGATTCAGCTACTTTGGACGCTCTTTCGAATGAAGGCTTAGCAAGGGCTAGGTGGCCTTTAGCTTCTTCAGCACTTCCGTCAGCGCGTCCATCGCCAGATGGGTTGCATGGACTGAGGCATTGGGCAGGCCGCCCAGGGCTTCCAAAAGTTGTTCCCGTTTGAGGCCTGCCGCCTCCGCCAGGGATTTTCCCTGGATCATCTCCGTGAGGCACGAGCCTGCTGCTATGGAAGCGACACATCCACGAGTGCGGTAGCGAACCTCGCCTATCCGGCCATCAGCCATCTTCACCGCCAGGGTCATAATGTCGCCGCAAACAGGATGCTCCAGCCGAACCTCGGCGTCCGGCGCCTGCAGCTCGCCCACGTTGCGCGGATGTTCGAAATGATCGAGAACTTTTTCAGAGTAGGACATTCGTAACTCGGTACCGGATCGCAACCAATTTACCGCAAAGGGCGCGAAGGACGCTAAGCTACCAGGATCTGCTTCCAGTTCGTTGCGACCCTTGCGTCCCTTGCGGTGAGATGTCCGCGGACAGAGCAACGTAAAATCCCGCATCCTGATGCGCAGCTATAATCCAATCATGCCAGAGAATCTTCTGCCGCGGCGAATCGCGTCTCTGCAGCCGAGCGTTACGGTCACCCTGCGCGATATCGGCCTGCTGAATCGGCTGGCGGCCTGCACCCGGTATTGCGCCGACGTCTGCCCGGAAGTTCTCCAGGCCGGTTGCCGGATCGTGGAAGATTCATGGTCAGCCAAAGCTGACCAGATTCTGGCGGCGAAACCCGATCTGGTCATTGCCTCGGTGCCCTACCGGTTGGAGTCGGTGGCGGAGATCATCAAGGTTGGCGTTCCCTTCCTCGGACTGGCGCCGCGCCGCCTTGAGGATGTCTACAAAGATATTCTGACGATCGCGCGTGTTGTCGGATCGGACGAGCCCGGCGCGGCCGAGCGGCGAGCACTGGAGCTTGTCGAACGTATGCGACAGGCAATCGCGGCCGTCCGAGAGAAGACATCAGGCGCGACCAGGCCGCTGGTCTATTGCGAGGAATGGGGCAAGCCGCTGATCCTGTCGCAGCCATGGGTGGCGGAGCTTGTAGAGGCAGCCGGTGGGCGATTCTTTGGTCAGCCAGGAAGACAAACCACAGAAGAAGAAGTTGCTGCTGCCGATCCTGAGGTGATCGTTACCGCCTGGTGCGGGGCTGGCGATCGCGTACCGCTGGAGAAGATTGTTGCCAGGCGTGGCTGGGAGCAGACCAGAGCCGCGAAAGAAGGGCGCGTGTACTGCATCAATGATGAATTTCTCAACACCCCGGCGAGCACGCTATTGCAAGGACTGCAGGCTCTTGCTGCTGCGATTCATCCGGAGACTTTCCCGCGGCAGACAAGTCTTCGCCGGATTCAAATGAAGAATCTGGTAAACGGCTAATTCGGTAATTTCGTAATTTGAATTCAAGGTGCCACACCATTGGCAACAGCCAAACAAGTCGTCGCCGCTCTCATCGTCCGCGACGACAGAATCCTGATATGCCAGCGCATGCCCGACCAGACCATGCCGCTGAAGTGGGAATTTCCGGGAGGCAAAGTCGAGCCCGAGGAAGGCCTGCCGGCTGCGCTGCGGCGCGAACTGGATGAAGAGTTGGGCATTACTGCGACCATCGGCACCCGGGTGGCGGTGATCCACCACAGCTACGGCAGCGGAAACGCGGTTGAACTCCACTTTTACCGTGTCGATTATTTTGAGGGTGAAATCCAGAACCGCATATTCCACGATGTCCGCTGGGTCATTCGCAAAGAACTGCCTACCTACGATTTTCTTGCCGCCGATGTGGCTTTTGTCAAAAAGATCAGCGCCGGAGAGGTTCTCTAGAACGTGGCGCACTGCGTCTAGGTTCTGCCCGTCACCTGCATCCAGACCAGCGCTGCCGTAAGCGCGATCATGATCGCGCTGGTGCCCCAGGCCACCACGTTGGCAAACCTTGAGTTCTTGTAAGATCCCATGAGCTCGGTTTTGTTCACCAGCTTGAGCATAAAGATGAGGACGAACGGCAGCAGGACGCCGTTAGCCACCTGGGAAAAAAGAATCAGCTTGATCAGCGGCAGGTGCGGGATCAACACAAACCCGGCGCCGCCGGCGATCAAGGCCGTGTAAATCCAGTAAAAGGTTGGCGCTTCAGAGAACCTCTTGTTCACGCCCGACTCCACGCCCAGCCCTTCACAGATGTTATAGGCCGTCGCCAGCGGCAGAATCGCGGCCGAAAGCAGGGAGGCGTTGATAAGTCCGACAGCAAAGAGCAGCGCAGCCCAATGCCCAGCCAGCGGCTTAAGAGCAAGTGCTGCCTCTGCGGCGTCATTAATGTTATGGATGCCGCCTTTGTACAACGTTGCTGCGCAGGCCACCACGATAAAAAACGCAATCACGTCGGTCACGATGCAGCCCAGGATTACATCCCAGCGGGAAAGCGGGTACTGTCGCTTGCCGATTCCCTTCTCCACGATCGAAGCCTGCAGATAAAACTGCATCCAAGGGGTGATGGTGGTGCCTACCAGGCCCACTATCAAAATCAAATAATCAGCATGGTTTTGAATTTGCGGGACAAAGGTGTCCTTGATCGCCTGTCCCCAATCCGGACGAGCCAGCAAAGCAGATACCGGATAGGTGAAGTAGATGAGCGAAAACAGGATCAGAATGCGCTCCACCGGCTTGTAGGTTCCGCGCACCACGACGAACCAAACCAGCGCTGCACCTACAGGCACTACCAGATATTTGCTGACGCCAAAAATCCCCATGCCGGAAGCCAGCCCGGCAAACTCTGACATGATGTTGCCGAAATCGGCCAGGCCCAGTATCACCATGACGAAGAAGGTGGCCCGCAGACCAAACTCCTCGCGAATCAGATCGGCCAGCCCCTTGCCGGTTACGGCGCCCATGCGCGCCGCCATCTCCTGCACCACGATCAGCGCGATGGTCGTTGGAATCAGCGTCCACAGGAGGGCGTAACCAAACTTTGCGCCGGCCTGCGAGTAGGTGAGGATTCCTCCGGGATCGTTATCAACATTGGCCGTAATGAAGCCGGGACCGAAGACTGCGACAAATGCCAGCAGCCGGTATTTCAGCACCCCCAGGCCGGCGACGCGGCGGGGCATACTGAGGTCTCGCTTGAAAAATTTCAGCTTCATAGCAAATACGTCCAGGGGGAGCTGCGGATCGAAGGGGCAATGATCAGCGGTACAGAAAACAAACGTCCGCTTCGCAGAATAAACGAGAGTTAAAGCAAAGGACAATAACAGAAGATGTTATTTTCAAAGTTTTTTCATCTCGGCGGAGTCGTAGCGTCGGGCCTTGCGGCTCGCTCCACCTCTTCCCTGGCAATCTGGAATGCTGTGTTGGCGGCGGGAACGCCTGCATAGATCGCCACCTGCAACAGCGTCTCTTTCACGTCGCAGGCCTCCAGGCCGTGCTCCAGCGCGGCGCGGAGATGCAGGCGAAACTCCTCCCACCGGCCAAGAGCCGCGGTCACGGCCAGGACCAGCAGCCGGCGCGTGCGATGGTCGAGACCCGGACGCGTCCAGACGCTGCCCCAGGCATAGCGGGTGACCAGTTCCTGGAAGTCACGATTGAGGTCAGTCGCGCCGGACATCGAACGGTCAACATGTTCTGCGCCGAGCACCTGGCGGCGCACCTTCATACCTTCCTGGTACGGATCCTGGCTGCTTGGCTTCAGAAAATCCAGCAAGGCTGCAGTGAACGATCGCGGCTGCTCCAGGTTGGAGAGATGCGCCGTGTTCAAACGAACTGCTTGAGCGCCTGGAATCTCCCTGGCCAGCACGGCGCCATGGGCTTCCCACGGTGTCGAGGGGTCTCTGTCACTGCCGATGACGAGCGTTGGAACCGAGATGCGCGCGAGCTCTGAACGGAAGTCCGCATCGCGCAACGCCGCACAACACGCAGAGTATCCTTTTGGATCGGTTCCCAGCAGCACTGTGCGAGTGGACTGGGCAAACGAGGAAGATTGATTCTCGGCAGAAAAGAAGCGCTGCATTCCGGAGTCCGCCACTGCCTGCATGCCGCCTTCCAGAACGGATTGGCGCCGGGCATCCCATAAATCCGGCATGCCGAACTTGGGTGAGGTGTTGGCGAGAACTAGCGCAGAGAGGCGCTGCGGAGCTTTCAGGGCCAGCCATTGCGCGATTCCGCCGCCCATCGAAAGCCCGCAAAATGCTGCCTGGGAAATTTTCAGCGCGTCCAGGAGACCAAGCACGTCATGCCCGACCTGGTCCATAGTGTAGTCGCCGGCAGGAACGTCGGAAGCGCCGTGGCCGCGCGTGTCATAGCGCAGGAGCTGGAAATGGTCGAGCAAATCCGCCATCTGCGGCGCCCACATGCTGTGGTCGCAACCCAGAGAATGCGAAAACACGAGGACCGGCCGGCCACTCTGGCCTTCAAGCCGGTAAAACAGGCGCGTATTGTTGACGCTGACGAAGGGCACGGGTTATCTCTTTCTCCGGGAAGATTCGCGAGCAGTGCGTTGCGGCCTGGGCTTTGCCTTCGCCGCTTCGCGCGGCAAAGCAGCGACAAGCCGCTTGCGAAACTCCTCGGCCGAGCCCAGGTAATGTTCAGGATTTTCCAGGTCGCGCAGATCGGCGGGGCGCAGGTGCGCTGCAACCTCCGGCATCTCCGCAAGCACCTCGCTCAAATTGCGTTCGGCGGCAACTGCCCTGGCGCTCGCATCTCGAACTAACTGATGCGCGCGGTTGCGATCCAACTTTTTCCCCAGCAGCATGGACGCGCGTTCGGCAAAAACCACTCCTCGCGTTGCGGCAATGTTGGCCTTCATATGTTCGGGATTGACCATCAGCCCTTCAGCAACCTCCGCCATGAAAGAGACGGCCAGGCCGGTGCTCTGGATGACTGTAGCAACGATCGGCCACTCGGCTTGCCATCCGCCGGCCGCGCGCTCGTGCTCCTGCACCATGGCCGATAAGAAACTGGCGACCAGCCCGGGCACGCGGTTTGCGGCCGCCAACGCCAGGGTGCTGCCAACCGGGTTGTGTTTGTGCGGCATGGTGGACGAGCCGCCTCGTCCGTCTCCACCACCTTCGCTCACTTCAGCAACTTCATTTTGAGAAAGCAAAATGATGTCTTGTGCCATCTTGCCGAGAGACCCTGTCAACACTCCACATTCGCAGACCAGAGCGGCCAGGCGATCACGCCGGCTATGCCACGGAGCTTCCGGACACGCCAGTTTCAGCTCATCTGCGAGAGCTTGCGCCACCTTTGTCCCATCTTTTCCCAAGGCAGCAAGCGTTCCCACAGCGCCACCGAATTGCAGGAACAGCGCATCAGCAAACGCGGCAGCAAGCCGGCACCGGCTGCGACGCACAGCGCCCAACCACCCGGCGGCTTTTAACCCGAACGTCACCGGCGGAGCGGCCTGCAACAACGTTCGCCCCAGCATCACCGTGCGACGATGCTGTTGCGCAAGCTTTCGTAGCGCGGTCTCCAAGCGGCGCAGATCGGCATCGAAGATTGTCTGCGCTTTTTGCAGCAAGAGCACCAGAGCTGTATCGCAGAGATCCTGGCTGGTGGCGCCCCAATGGACGAATCCGGCTGCTTCCGGGTCTTGAGCACGAACAGTTTCTTTGAAGGCGCGCAAAAACGGAATAGCAATCGTCCCGCTCCGCGGAGCTTCACGCGCGACAACAGCAGCATCAAGGACGGCAGCGCGCGCAGCCGCCGCAATCGCCGCTGCCGCAGAGCGCGGGATCAGCCCGATCCTGGCTTCCACTCGGGCCAGGGCCACTTCAAACTGCAATAGGGACTGGAGAACAGATTCGTCAGAGAAGAGGCCGGCAAGCGCTTCGGTCGTGGACAGACTCTCAATCAGCCGCACCGCCATGCCACCTCCGAGCAGGTAAGAATACGCGAGCGTGGCTCAGACATCAAAGAAGACGCTTTCGCTCTCGCCACACAGGTGAATGTCGAAGAGCCAGCGGCATTTGTCGGTCGCATCACATCGCGCAAGCAGAGTGGAACGGCGATCCTGCGGCACCAGCGCCAGGACCGGGTCTTCGGCGTTGGCGGGATCGCCGGCAAAGTAAGCCCGCGTGGCCAGCCGCTTCAGGACGCCGCGGGCAAAGATCGAAATGTTGATGTGCGACGCCTGCAACGTGCCATCGTTTCCAGAAGCGCGGCCCGGCTTGATGGTTTCGAACGCACAAGAGCCTTGCTCGTCGGTGGCCAGACGGCCGTAGCCGCTGAAGCCAGGATCGAGCAGCTTTTGCTGCGTGTCCTCGGGATGGGCGTAGCGGCCTTCGGCATTGGCCTGCCAGATTTCAATCATCGCATCCGGCACGGGTTGGCTGGCGCCATCAAGAACGCGGCAGACCAGGGTAATGCGCTCGCCTTTAGTGGCCGTCGTCACCAACGATCCCACCGAGGCAGGCCCGGTGCAGCCGAGATGAAAGAAAGGCCCCACGGTCTGAGACGGCGTAGGGGTGAGATCGCGGTCCACGCTATCGGCCCTCAAAGGGCGTAGCTTCGCGGCCGCGCAAAATGATGTTGAACTGATAGCCCAGAGCCCATTCGGGCTTGGTCGTCGCCAGATCAAACTCAGCGACCAGCCGTTGCCGGGCACTCTCATCGGGAATCGATTGAAAGATCGGATCGTAACGAAACAGCGGATCGCCGGGAAAGTACATCTGCGTGACCAGCCGGGTAGCCAGGGCAGGCCCGAACAATGAAAAGTGAATATGCGCGGGGCGCCACGCATTGTCATGGTTGCGCCACGGATAAGCGCCGGGCTTGATGGTCACAAATCGATAGCGGCCGTCTTCGTCAGTCAGGGCTCGGCCCGCGCCGGTAAAGTTGGGATCGAGCGGCGCAGGATGATCGTCACGGGTGTGGCGATAGCGTCCTGCCGCATTCGTCTGCCAGATCTCGATCAGCGTATGCGGCACCGGACGGCCGCTGTCATCCAGCACGCGGCCGGACACGATAATACGCTCACCCTGCGGTTCGCCGGAGTGCTGGCGCGTGAGATCACTATCGGCCTCGGCGACTTCGCTGTGTCCATACACCGGACCGGTAATTTCTGAAAGCGTATGCGGCAGCAGGATCAGAGGACAGCGTGGCGCGCGAAGCGTGGTCGCGCGGTAGGGTTCGTAGAGATATGGCGGCTGGCTATCAGCCGGAGGGCGGCGATAAGGCCTGATCGTCATCACAAAATGCCACCCTCTTTATACAAGAGAAACGGAGCGCGTACTATCCCCACACCCGGTGCGCGGTCTCAATCACCAGGCGCAGCTTGGCCCACTGCTCATCTTCCGTAAGCAGATTGCCCTCCATGGTTGAAGCAAAGCCACATTGCGGGCTGAGAGCCAGGCACTCCAGAGGCAGGTAGCGCGCGGCTTCGTCGATGCGGCGCATCAGCAGGTCGCCGCTTTCAAGCTGCGGGCGCTTGGTGCTTACCAGTCCGAGGACCACGGATTTGTGCCGCGGAACAAAGCGCAGGGGCGCAAACGTTCCCGAACGACCATCGTCATATTCCAGCAGAAAGCGGTCAACATTCACGCCGGCAAAGACCTTTTCGGCGATGGCATCGTACCCGCCTTCGGCGTACCAATGCCCGCGATTATTGCCCCGGCAAATATGCATGGCCAGCGTCATGCCGGGCCGGCGAGCAGCATCGAGGCAGGCATTATCGGCGCGGATGGATTCCTCCAGAAGCTCATTCGGCTCAAGCTTCAGTTCCGCGCGTATCCACTCGCGCCACTTGCGGTCGATGTAGTAGCTGTAACGCGGTGCGTCAATCTGTATGTAATCCACGCCTTCCTGCGCCAGCAAGGCCAGCTCTGATTTCATGATCTCGACAATCTCCCACAGCAGCGCAGAATGGTCTTTGTAGATCTTGTCGCTGATGCCGCTTTTGAAGGCGATGGCGGGAAACTGCGTGGCGCTGGGCAGCGTTAGCCTGATTCGGCCGGGGCTGTGCTTCTTGAGGAAACCGACTTCGTGCCCTGTGAGCCGCCTGACTTGGCGCAGTTTGCCGGTCACAATGCCGGGAACTCCGCTCACCGACGGCTCCCTCCGTTCCGGAGCAGGCTGCGGCGCCGCGCTGCCATCGCCTTCAGCTCCGGCCCAGTCGCGGGGAATCGCATCGCTCATATCGAACCCGGCAACGGCGTCGGTGAAATCGCTCATGAAGTTCGAACGGCGCAGCTCTCCGTCGGTAAAGACTTCCAAGCCGATATCTCTCTGGCGGTCCAGGACACGTTGGATATGCTCGTCTTCCAAAAATTGGAGACGCTGCCGGTCAAAATCCCGGTGGCGCCGGGCTTCCAGCAGGCGTGCGGGTCTCAAGAAACTGCCTACGTGCTCAGCGCGATACGAAAAAGACATCAGTGAATGGGAGGCGCGGATTCGAAAACACGCCGGTAAGTTCTTACGTTTTGCCTATCGTACAGCAAAGCCGTCCGACCGCCAACCGGCCCCGGATGCGGATTTCCACAGCCTATTCATTCCACCTTTCATACTCGCAATCCTGGATTGCGTACGCACCTGATGAAAAGTACTCTCGTTTTGCCTTGACATTTCTTGCCGACGGAGGAAAATACTTGCCGCCGATAAAGTTTGATTGTTGGTCACTCGTTCCCGGCGCGGGGACGGCGAGCAAGATCAGCTCTCGCAAACAATTTTCGAGTATAGGGAACACGGCCTGCGACAGAGAGAAACGCAGGCCGTTGTTTTTTGGCAAACCTTCCGAATGCCTAGTGGGTTCTCCAAAGCCCAAGGAATTTCAGTATTAGATCCGGTCCCGCAGCAAACTGATAATGTCATCTGCCGTGATGATTCCAGCGAGGCGCTGTTCTTCGTCAACCACCGGCAAGGTTGCGAGGTTGTATTTGTCAAACATCTCCGCAACCTCCCTGTCTGACGCGTTCGCTTCGGCATAGATCACGTGCTCCGGTGAGAGAGTGCCCAGACGGGTGCCTCCGGAGGCCAGCACGAGCGAGACCAGAGGAACGGAGCCAACCAGTTTTTCCTGAGAGTCGACCAGATAGATGGTGCTGATGGTTTCCACCGCGCCTTCAAATGACCGCAGGCGGTCAATGGCATCACCCACGGTGTGCTCAGGCGAGAGCGAGATGAACTCGGTGGTCATGCGCCCGGCAGCGGTGTTCTCATGGAAGGCCAGCAGTTCGGAGACTTCCTGCCGCTCTTCCGGCTCCATCTCCTCCAGAATCTCTTCGGAAGTTTCTTCCGGCAGGTCGCCGAGAAGATCGGCGGCGGCATCGGGGTCCATCTCTTCCACGATGTCGGCAGCGCGGTCGGATTCAATGGAGCGCATGAGTTCGATCTGCATTTTGGGATCGATCTCCTCCAGCGCTTCGGCAGCCACTTCTTCGTCCAGCGATCCGAAAACGGCTTCGCGTTCGGCCGGAGCCAGCTCTTCCAGAATGTCGGCGATATCTGCCGGGTGGAGTTTGGAGAGCCGTTCGTATTCCAGCTTGAGGTGAACCCGGCGCGCGGGATCGGTCTCAATCAGATCGACTGCTTCCCAGGGAATTGATTTCTCCGGCATACGCGTGGCCAGGACTTCAATCGCACGGCTGGGAGCAAGACCTTTGAGCAGGCGGCGGATGGCGCCACGCAAGCCGATATCGACCCGTCCAACCTTCAGCTTGACTGCGCCGTTCACCTGCTCGCGCCAGAAATCCACGTCATTCACGCGCACTACTTTGCGTCCCGAGACATCAATGATCTGTTGATCGAGCAGGTCGCGCTCCAGCAGGAGCATGCCTTCAGAGCTGGCCAGCGGCGGCCAGTCATGCGGGTTGCCGGTAACTTGTATGGATGAGCCGATCAAGGTCTTCACCTGCCGCGCCGGCAGCAGGCGGTCGCCTTCGCGGGTCTTGACCACGAAATCGGAAACGCGGTTGGGATCGTGCTGCGGAGAGATAGCAACTTCGCGCACCTGTCCGGCGAACGCGCCGGAACTGTCATAGACCGACGCGCCAAGAATGCTCGAGAGTGCGATCTCTTCCTGCATAACTCTATGAATGCAGAATACCCAATGTAGTTTGCCGTGGCCAGAGCAATGTTCGAATTAGCCCGCAAAAGTTGGAGTGCATGGCCAAAGCCGCAGGCGTAAATTGCTTAACAGGCAACGACGAAGGCAAATAAACTGAATCGGCCGGGCAGGAAAACGATTCTGTTATGGGAAGGAGTTCTTCCATGGGTATCCAGGTAACTGATCTGCATCTGCTGCGCGATCAGCTAGTGGTCCGGCGGCAAAAGCTGGAGACAGCAGTAGCCAGAAACCAGACCGCCAACCTGCTCCAGCTTCTGGAACAGGTCGACCGGGCGCTGGAGCGGGTTGATCACGGCACATACGGCGTCTGCGACGTGTGCGAAGGCGCGGTGGAAGCCGAGCGTCTGTTTGCCGATCCATTGACTCAGCTCTGTCTTGATTGCCTGAAACCTGCCGAACAACGAGCGCTGGAGCAGGACCTGCTCTTGGCGGCGAGAATTCAAGCCGGGCTGCTGCCCAAGCGCGATTTCTCCGCCGCCGGCTGGAAGGTGGCTTACCACTATGAGCCGGCCGGGCAGGTCAGCGGAGATTACTGCGACCTGATTCAGCAGGGCCGCGATCTGTATTTCATGGTGGGCGATGTCTCCGGCAAAGGCGTGGCTGCCGCCATGCTGATGGCCAACCTGCATGCCATGTTTCGCGTGCTGATTCCCACCGGCCTGCCGCTGGAACAGCTGGTAGAGCGTGCCAACCGCCTTTTCTGCGAAAGCACGCTGCCCACGCAGTACGCGACCCTTGTAGTCGGCAAGGCGGATGAGTTCGGCAACGTGGAGATCTGCAACGGCGGCCATCCGGCGCCATTCCATCTCGGATCTGAAAAGGTCACGGCCATACAGGCGGCTTCGGTTCCAGTAGGTTTGTTTTGCGACCAGAAATTCTCCAGCTCAACCCTGCGTACCGCCCCCGGAGATAGCCTGGTGATCTATACCGACGGCGTCTCCGAAGCGGAAGGTCCTGACGGCTCCCAATACGGCGCTTCGTCATTGGAAAAACTGCTCCAGAGTTGCCGCGAATTGCCATCGCAGGCGCTGCTGGAGAGGTGCCTGAAGGAGGTTCAGGGGTTCCGCGCCGGGTCGCCGCGGCTTGACGATCAGGCGCTCATGGTGCTGCAGTTTGCTCCCGGAGCAGCAAGTTAAGAACGGACATCAGAAATCGCCGAACAAGTGCGGAAACCGCGTGATTTGCCGCGCGTGGGACCAGTTGCATCCAGTGCCGGTTTGACAATATGCTGTCTGCATAGGCACACTACAGGTTTCGCCCCGTAAGTGCGTTACACCCATGCTGTCTTAACAAACAATTAGTGAACCGCCCCATGACAAACCGGGTCTCGTACACGTTGGAGTCAACGTTGGAGAGCGTGAACCATGCCGAACAGACGGCATCAGAAGCCGCAGCCCGGGCGGGTTTGGCGGAAGAAGAGCAGTACCAGGTAGCCATGGCTGTGCGTGAAGCGGCAGTCAACGCGGTATTGCACGGGAATGCTTACGATCCGGGCAAGAGATTTGTGGTGGCGTATGAAACCACCAGCGAGTCGCTGGTGATCACCATCACGGACCAGGGTAAGGGGCTTGATCCGGAATCCATTCCCGATCCGCTGGCGCCGGAAAACCTGATGAAAGGCTCGGGGCGCGGGATCTTTTTGATCCGGGCATTTATGGACGAAGTCAAGATTCGCAATACCAACCCAGGTACGGAAATCACACTTATCAAGCATACCGGCCGCAACGCGGCGAATGCCAAGGAGGAGGAAACACAGTGACCATGAAAGCAAGTAATCGGCAGGTTGACGGCGTGACCATTGTGGATATGAGCGGCCGCATCACTCTGGGAGAAGGCAGCGTGATACTGCGCGACACCATCCGCGATCTGGTCGGCAAGGGGCAGAAGAAAATCCTGCTCAACCTGGGCGACGTCACCTACATCGACAGCTCCGGTATCGGAGAGCTGGTCAGCGCCTTTACCGCGGTCCGGCGTGAAGGCGGCGAGCTCAAACTGCTGAACCTGACCAAGAAAGTCCATGACCTGCTGCAGATCACCAAACTCTATACCGTCTTCGATATTAAGGACGACGAAACCGCAGCCATCAAGTCGTTCGTAAAGTAACCAGCCAGACGGCAGGCGAGTTCACGCTCGCCTGCTGCCGGGATCTCACGCCCGGAATCTTCCGTTAAGAAACCCAGAAAAACGATCTCGCATGGTGCCCCTCGGGATACACGGTTAGTTCTTGCTCATCGTGAAATTTCCCGAACCAACACCGCATCCCGCCGACACCCCGCCCGTCAGGGTCCAGGTGCCGGTGATGGTTCTGCCGCTCACACTTCCCTGCATGGTGAGCAGGTTCTGAGTTTGGCCCGGAAACAGTGTCGTAATCGTCAAATTGAAAGGTCCGGTGAGCTTCCCATTGACCACTCCGGTTGAGGTGTAAGTAGCCGATTGCGGCGCAAAGCTGCTGTTAAAACAAGGCATTGCTGTCAGCAGGGCAAGATTGCTCACGCTTACATCTGAAGCGTTCCCCTGTTCCAGCGTTGCGCTGAAACTGAACGATTGCGCTCCTGTGAGAACCGCCGTCCAGTTGCCATTGATCGTTTGCGGGCTATTGCTACCGCAACCGCAGAGCGTGAATCCCAGGGCCAACAGCACAATGATCCCAGTTCGTAGCATGGAATCCTCCTTGCGTGGCGGCCTGAAAGCGTGCAACCGGGACACATGAGCAATCTGCTGCGTCAGCTTTACCGGCGCCGTAGAACTTTAACGCACAAGGAACGTTATTTCACAACGATCTTGCGCGTGAGTGCCCCGGAATTCCCTGCAGCGAAACCACGCCTTGGGGCTCATGGCTGATTGCTGTTAGCTGATGACAAAAAAGCCGGAGACATTCGTCCCCGGCTGCGTAGCTGTGACAGGAGAGAGCTTCAGGCGCTGCGTCGCGGACGTATGCTCAAATCGCGCACCTGCGCCAGCAAAGTGGAGCGCTGCATCGGATCCAGCTTGTCCAGGTACTCCACCACCTCGGCGATAAACTCGTCATGCATCAGGTCGGCGATATCGTCTTGCAATGTGCGGCACGATCCCTTCAGCAGGTCGCCCATGGAAACGTCCAGGGCCGTGGCCAGCCGCTGCAGTGATGACAGCGTGGGCATGGCCTTTTCGTTTTCAATTTTCGAAACGTAAGTGCGCGGCACCTGCATACGCAGGGCAAGCTGGCGTTGGCTAAGTCCGGACTTTTGTCTGAGCATGCGAATGGCAGCGGCAACCTGGAGCTGTGAATGATTGCCATTGGCGGGTGCCTCATCGGGCGGCGGCGTGGCCAGAATCGGCTCCGGCTCATCTTCGTCCAGCGAGGTACGGCATTTTCTGCAAAGATTGTTGGTGGTCCGGAATTGGACCAGATGACAGTGGTCACATCGAACCACTTCCCGGGAGTCGACCGGTGCCAGTGCTGTTGCCATGTATGATTTCGGAGTGCCAGAGCTAGGCAAAGCTCCAAAAATCGAACTAAGCTAGGGGCCCCTAACTGACGGTAGTCTCAAGCATCAACTCACACTTGTCAACAGGAAAGTTAGGCAAAAACCTGAATTAATGGTATAAAACCAGAGAACAAACGGAGAAACAGGTAAAAGGTCAGTTGAAAACTGACCTACTAGCAGTATCAGCATCTAGCGATTCGCGTGCGGATCGCGGGGTCCCCGGCGCACCCGGTTTTGGTGCGATGGGGTGCAATCGCGGGCCTTCGCGGGGTCCCAGCGCGACAGGTTTCGGCGCGATCGGCTGCCGACAGACGTCATCGCGCAAGCGATGCAACGTTGCTACAAACTGCACATGGAGAAGCAGGCATAAAACAATGATGAGCCAACCTAGCCTTGATCGAGCCCAGGCGTGGAGCCTGTTGTGCGAATACACCCAATCAGACAGCCTGCGCAAGCACATGCTGTCCGTGGAAGCGTGCATGCGCGCCTACGCCCGCAAGTTCGGCGAGGACGAAAACAAGTGGGGGATCACCGGACTGCTGCATGATTTCGACTATGAAAAGTACCCCACGCCGGCCGAGCATCCATTCGTGGGCAATAAGATCCTGGAAGAACGAGGCTATCCGGAAGAGCTGCGGCGCGCCATTCTCTCCCACGCCGACTACAGCGGCGTGAAGCGTGAGAGCCGGATGGAAAAAGCGCTTTATGCCTGCGACGAGATCTCCGGCTTCATCACCGCGAGCGCCCTGGTCAAACCAAACAAATCGCTGGCCGAAGTCGAAGCCAAATCCGTGCGCAAAAAAATGAAAGACAAAGCCTTCGCCCGCAGCGTGAATCGCGATGACATCATCAACGGCGCGGCCGATCTCGGCGTTGACCTGGAAGAGCACATCGCTTTCTGCATTGAGGCGATGAAGAGCATTGCGGCAGAGCTAGGGCTGGCGGGAACAGAGCAAAATCGGGTGATCGGGTGACCGGGTGATACGGTGATCTGGAAACAGTGGTCCGATGGTGCCGCTGATGTTATTTAGTGCTTGGATTTATTCGATAAAGCGCCCAGACCCGGCCCTCCGATCACCTGATCACGCGCGATCACCAGATCACCCGATTCCCTCACTCATACCTCAGCGCGACCATGGGATCAACCTTGGTCGCCGCACGCGCCGGGAGATAACTTGCAACAAGGGTGACCACCGCTAGCAGCGCGGTCACAACCACAAAGATTACCGGATCCCAGCTTTGAACTCCGAACAGCATGCTGCGCATGAGGTAAGCCGCCAGCAACGCGGCCACAATGCCGATGGCCACTCCAGGCACGATCAGCCGCACTCCCTGTGAAAGCACCATCTGCAGCACGTTGCTGCGCTGCGCCCCCAACGCCATGCGAATGCCGATCTCCTGCGTGCGCTGGCTAACCGAATATGCAACCACACCGTAAAGTCCGATAGTGCCCAGCAGCAGCGCCAAAGCCGCAAACACGCCAACCAGGATCGCCGGATAGCGATGCAGGAAAGCTGCGGGCGATCGGCGAATACGGTCTTCCATGGTCTGCACTTCGAAGGTGACGGCGCTGGGATCGATCTGGTGCAACGCCTGAGTGATTTCGGCAACCATAGCGTCCGGACGCTGCTCGGTCCGAATAATCAAGTTGTAATACGAGCGGGCGTTCGCTTCCATCGGCGTGTAGATGGCGGGACGCGCGGGCGTATCGAGCGGGCCTTCCTTGATGTCGCGCACCACGCCGATCACCTGCCGTGGCTTTTCTTTATCGGAATAGGTAAACCATATCTGCTGCTTGAGCGGATCAAGGCCGGGCATGAACTGATCAGCCAGCGTCTTGTTGACGATCACGCGTTGCGGCCCGGTCGCATTGTCGGCCTCGGTAAACCAGCTTCCCTGCAACAGCTCCGCGCCCAGCGTCTGAAAAAATGTCCGGCTGACCTCGCGGCTGTTTGCTTCGCGGCCTTGCGGGGTTTCGGAAGGCACTCCCACAACGCGAAGATTGCTGGTATTGCCGCCGTTGGAGACCGGCAAAAGGCTGCTGGTGCCCGCGGATTTCACCCCGGGCAAAGCGCGTATACGATCCAGCATGTCCTGATTTGCCTGCAACTTTGCCGGGTCGGTTGGAAAACGCGCTTCGGTCAGCCCCACTCCCAGGCCGAGCAGATTCTGCGCGTCGAACCCCGGATTGACGTTCAACAGGCGGTACAGGCTCTTGACCAGCAGCCCGGAACCGGCCAGCAACACCATGGCCAGTGCGACTTCCCCTATGACCAGCGCAGAGGCAAACCGCTTCCACGATCCCGACTGCGAGCTGCGCGAACCTTCTTTCAGCGCGCTCTGCACGTTTGTGCCCGATGCATGCAGCGCCGGCGCCAGCGCAAACACCACGCCTGTCACCAAGGCCAGGAAAAACGTAAACAAGATCACGCTGCCATCCAGGCCCATGTGCTTGAGGTAGGGCATGCTGTCCAGAAAGTCCGGCGGAATCATGGCGACGAAGCCCTTGACCGTCCAGTGGGCTATCACCAGGCCTGCGATCGCACCCGTGATCGAAAGAACCAGGCCTTCGGTCAGCATGAGTCCGATCAGCCGTGTCCGGCTTGCGCCCAGGGCAGTACGCACCGCCATCTCGTTGCGTCGTGCCATGGAACGGGCCAACAACAGGTTGGCGACATTAGCGCATGCGATCACCAGCAGCAATGCCACTGCTCCCAGCAGCACCAGCAAAATAGGACGTATCTGGCCGACGATCACCTCGCTCAGCGGCACGACCGTGGTCCGCAGTTTGTCATTCCATTGCGGATATTGCTTCTCCAGCCTCTCGGCGATCACGTTCATGGCTGCGGCCGCGCTCTCGCGCGAAACACCCGGCTTCAGGCGTCCGATCACGTTGAGCCAATGCAAATTTCTTCGCTGCTGCAGACCGCCGGTGGCGTGGAGGGTTTCCCACACGTCAGGGTCGCCGACCGGAGCAAAATGAAAATCGGCCGGCAACACGCCAATAATCGTATTCGGCTGGTCGTCAATGTTCAGTACCTGGCCAATCACGTCTTTGCCACCGAAATGCCGCTGCCACCAGCCATAGCTGAGCATCACCATGCGCGGCGCCGTCGCCAGATCTTCACCAGCGCGGAAATCGCGGCCTGTGACCGGTTGAACGCCCAGGACCTTGAAAAAATTGTCGGAGACCGCCGCGGAAGGCAGCAGCTCAGGCGAGCCCGTAGCACGGAGAAGCACCTGGTTCTGCCCGTAGCCCGCCAGGCCGTCAAAGACCTGCTGCTGCTCCCGCCAGTCGAGGAAGTCAGGATAGGACGCCTCAAACTGGGTGAACACCTCGGCTTGCCGCGTGTCGTAGATCTCCATCAGCCGCGAAGCATCGCGGTACGGGAGCGGCTGGATCAGCGTTGCATCGATAAACGTAAAGATAGCAACGTTGGCCGCAATCCCCAGCACCAGCGTGATCAGGGCAATCGAGGTAAAGCGCGGCGACTTGAGCAACGTACGCAGTTCATAGCGGAGGTCCTGCAGGATGGCAGTAAACATGGTTGGCTGCTCCTTCGTCGGGAGAAACACCCGCCCTTCTGGTGTTTACCTTCCCTTGTGAAAAAGGTTCCCCGGATTTTGGGTTAGACGCACGTATACCGGATGGGTTTTGCACCCGATGCGGGGCGAACGCAAATAAATCCGCTTCAGGCTGGATCGTTTTGCGCGCCAACGAATCCATTCGATAGGTTCAAGTCATATGGATGAAGAGGAGCATAGATGCCTCTGGTTCGAATCTCCCTGCTTGCAGGCAAATCTGACGTACAAAAACGAAAGATCGCTGACGCAGCTCATCGCGCCCTGGTAGAAACCATTTCCATCCCGGCTCAAGACCGATTCCAGATCATCACCGAGCACACCAAGAGCGACCTTATCTACGATCCTTCTTATCTCAACATCGAACGCACCGATGATGTCGTGGTCATTCAGGTCACCATGAGCGCGGGGCGCACGCTTGAAGTCAGGAAAGCGCTCTACCGCCGCATGGCTGATCTGCTTCACCAGCAAGCCGGCCTGCGCAAAGAAGATGTCTTCATCAATCTAATCGAGGTGGCGAAAGAGAACTGGTCGTTCGGCAACGGCGAGGGACAATACGCAACGTAAGAGCGGGCTCTGGTGACTCGTGGCGCAATCTACTTGACCAGCGCGCCGGACCGAATGAGATTAGCCAGCTTGGCAAAATCGACGGCAAACACGCGGTCTTTCTCGATGGTCGGGCTCACTTTGCGTATGGCTGCGTGGGTCCGCTGCAATGCCGCGCTGCTCTTGAGCGGCGCCAGAAAGTCCAATGCCTGCGCCGCCGCGCAGGCCTCGATCGCCAGCACGTGCGTTGTGTTTGCGACGACCTTCTTCAGCTTGATCGCCGCCGCCATGCCCATGGAGACGTAATCCTCTTTATTGCCGGAAGTGGTGATGGAATCGACCGATGCTGGATGCGCCAGCACCTTGTTTTCGCTGGCCAGCGCCGCTGCCGTCACCTGCGGCATCATGAAGCCGGAGTTGATGCCGGCATCGCCGGCGAGAAACGGCGGCAGCCCCTCATTCAACGCGGGATTCACCAGCCGCTCAATCCTCCGTTCAGAGATTCCCGCCAGCGCGCTCAGGGCGATCGCCATGTAGTCCAGGGCAAAGGCCAGCGGCTCGCCATGGAAATTTCCGCCGGAGATGATGTCACCTTCAACCCCGTTGCCGACAAAGACCAGCGGATTGTCGACCGCCGAGTTCATTTCGATCGCAAATGTCTGGCGACAGAACTCCAGCGTGTCGCGCACCGCGCCGTGGACCTGGGGAATGCAACGCAGCGAGTACGCATCCTGCACGCGGCCGCAATCCTTGTGCGACTCGCGAATCTCGCTTCCGGCAATCAGCCGCCGCAGATTGGCTGCTACCTTCATCTGCCCGGCGTGCGGACGCGCAGCATGAATGCGCTCATCAAATGCGACGTCGGTTCCATGCAACGCGTCGAGTGACATTGCGCCCAGCACGTCAGCCGTCTCGGCGAGCATTTCCGCGGCCAGCAACGCCAGACTCCCCACCGCCAGCATGGCTTGCGTGCCATTGATCAGAGAGATGGCCTCTTTTGCTTCGGGGACAAGCGGCGTGATCGCGGCGCGCTTCAGTGCTTCGGCGGCAGACGCCCGTCCCAGCTCATCCCAGACTTCTCCTTCGCCGATCATCGCCAGCGCCAGGTGCGCCAGAGGCGCAAGATCGCCGCTCGCACCTACGCTTCCCTGCGACGGCACCACAGGATGGACGCCATGGTTCAGCATGGCGCAGATCAGGTCAATCACCTCGGCCCGAACGCCGGAAAAACCCTTGGCCAGCGAGTTGGCCCGCAGCAGCATCATGGCCCGCGTTTCTTCCTGGGTCAGGGGCTCACCGACTCCGGCTGAATGGGACCGGATCAGGTTCACCTGCAGCTGGCGGTTCTGCGCCGGCTCAATATGCACGTCGCTGAGCTTGCCTACGCCGGTGTTGATGGCATAAGCCACGCGGTTTTCCCGCAGCAGCTTCTCCACTACTTCACGCGCCTCTGCAACTTTGGTTCGCGCCACCTGGGCTGGCGCTACCTCGCGCCGCTCATAGACCACCTGGCGCAGTTCATCGAAGGAAAGACTGTTGCCGTTGATTTCTAAACGATTCATGAATTCTTGGCGTGCCCGGTAAATGCCTTTAAATATTTTTCCGGCAGCGGGCAGCGATCAAACTTGTCGTCCACAATAATGTGCATCGTCTCGCCCGTTGCCAACAGCGCGCGATCGGCCTGGCGAAAAACCTCGTAAGAAAAATGCAGAAGCATGGAGCGGACATTCTTCAAGACCGTCCGTACCACGATCTCATCATCATACTGGGCAGGCGCTTTGTAACGCACGCGTAGGTCGACGACAGGAATATGGCAATTGTCCTGCTGCTCCATCTCGCTGTACTGGAAGCCGAGCTGCCGCAGCAGCTCCACGCGCCCGACCTCAAACCACACCACAAAGTTGGCGTGATAGACAACGCCCATGCAGTCGGTCTCGGCATAGCGCACGCGCAGCGTGGTTTCGCCTGCAATCATTTTCCCGTCCAGGTTGGTTTTCGCTTTTCCAGAAATGAGGTAATACCCTCTTTGAAATCGGCTGTCTTGCGGATGGCCGCATTGGCCTGCACCGCCTGCGTCACCTGCCGGTCAAGCTGCTCACGCGTATAGCTGGAGAGCAGTTTCTTGGTCGCCACGAGTGACGCTGGACTATTTTCCATCAGCTGGTTAGCCAATTCGTATGCGCGCGCCATCAATTGTTCCGCAACCACGATCTCACTGATCAAACCGAGCTTGAGCGCCTCGTCCGCGCCAAACACACGGCCCGTGAGCAGGAGCTCGCGCGCGCGTTTCTCGCCGATGTTGGCAATCAGAAAGCTCGAAACAATTGCCGGTACGAAGCCGATGCGGACCTCGGTGTAGCCAAACTTCGCTTCCGGACTGGCCAGCGTGAAGTCGCACAACGTTGCCAGCCCCGTGCCGCCGGCGATGGCCGGACCGTTCACGGCTGCAATTGTCGGCTTGGGAAAAGCATACAGCGAGCGAAACAGCATGGCCATCGTTTCCGAATCAATCAGGTTCTGCTCATGAGTGCGTCCCGTAAGCTGCTTCAGATTGTCCAGATCCATGCCGGAGCAGAAGGCCTTGCCTGCGCCGGTGAGGACTATGATCTGCGCTGCCGAACGCTCTCCCTGCGTCAACGCCGCGAGCAGATCGTCAATCAGCTCGTAGCTGATGGCATTGCGCTTGTCCGGCCGCTTGAGCGTGATGGTGGCGATGCCCTGATCCTCGGAATAATGGACCGTCTTATACGTTTGAGTCATTGAATTTGTGTGTGCTTCCTGGCAATATCGGCTGACATCTCGATCACCGCATCCAGCGGCTTCTTGAGCGGCACTTTCCCACCGCGCTCCGTGAGCGCCTGGACAGCAGTTTCTGTTGGTATGTTCCCTATCATCTCATCCTGCGCAAAGGGACAACCGCCCAGACCGCCGATGGCAGAATCAAACCGCCGGCAGCCTGCGTCAAACGCGGCGACAATCTTCTCCGCCGCTCCGGCCCTTGTGCTGTGCAGGTGAGCGCCGATCTCCAAATAGTCGTAGGCGCCGGTCACAGCGGAAATCAACTCGCCCACCTGCGCCGGCGTAGCCAATCCGACGGTGTCGGCAAGCGAAACCTGATGAATGTTCATATCGGCCAGAATGCCGACAGCTTCCACGACCTCCTCAGCATTCCACAAATCACCGTACGGATTGCCGAACGCCATCGAGATATACGCCACCACGTCCAAGCCGGCCGCATCAGCTTTGAGCGTGATCTGCTCCAGCTCGTCGATGGCTGCTTCCAGCGTCTGGCTCTGGTTGCGCTCCAGAAATGTCGGCGAGACGGAATAGGGGAAGCCGAGCGTCTGCACTGCTTCGGTCGCAATCGCCCGCTCCGCGCCTTTCTGGTTCACCACGATCCCGATGATTTCCACATCGTCCGGCGGGTCAAGCTGCTTGAGCACCTGTTCCGAGTCGGCCATCTGCGGGATGGCTTTGGGCGAGACGAACGAGACAGCGTCAATATGCTTGAATCCAGCCCCGATCAACGCCCGCAGATACTGGACCTTCAAGGCAGTCGGAATCTGCCCTTTGAGGCCCTGCCAGGCATCACGGGGACATTCGATTAGCTTTACGTCGTTGGACATCTAAAATCCACCACGGAGACACGGAGACACGGAGAAGAAAGAGGTCATAGAACCCTCCTCACGATTCCATTTCTCAGCACCGGGACGTTGAAGTTGAGAATGAACCCAGCTGGCTTCTGGAGCATGCGAAGGTAAGTCAATAACTGGGCCTCGTGAACCGGCAATATGCGCTCCACCGCTTTCAGTTCCACAACCACCGTATCTTCTACGAGTAAGTCAAGTCTATGGCCGCAGTTCAGATTCACGCCCTTATATACGACCGGTACCACCATCTGGCGCTTAAACTTGAGGCCGCGCAGCCGTAACTCGTGACAAAGACACTCCTCATAGATCGATTCTATGAGGCCAGGCCCAATCGCCTTATGCACTTCAATGGCGGCGCCAATGATCTTCTCGGTTAATTCCTCGTATCTCAAACCAAGCTTTGTGCCTGCGCCCTCTGTATGATCCATTTTTCTTGCTCCTGACTTGCCTTTCTTTTTGGTTCTTCTCCGTGCCTCCGTGTCTCCGTGGTAGGGTAGGTTTACGTTTGCAGCACTCCCACCTTAAACTCCCTGACCTTCGGGTTCAAACTCGCCGCTTCGAGGGCCACGATCAATGTCTGGCGCGTCTCCATGGGATCAATGATCTTGTCGATCCACAATCTGGCTGCGCCGTAACGCGGATCGGTCTGGTGATCGTAGGTCGCTTTTACCGAGCTATAAAGCTCCTGGCGTTCCTGCTCGCTCAGCTTCTTGCCGCCGCGTTCCAGCTGTTTGATCTTGATCTCCACCAGCGTACCCGCCGCAGCGGCGCCGCTCATCACCGCATAGCGCGCCGAAGGCCAGGCAAAGACAAACCGCGGATCGTAGGCTTTGCCGCACATCGCGTAATGTCCCGCGCCGAATGATCCGCCGATAATTACCGTAATCTTCGGCACCACCGAATTGGCCACGGCATTCACCATCTTGGCGCCGGCTTTGATGATCCCGCTCCACTCAGCGTCACGACCCACCATGAAGCCGTTTACGTCATGCAGAAAAACCAGGGGCACAAGGTTTTGGTTGCAATCCATGATGAAGCGCGCAGCCTTCTCCGCGCTTTCGGTGTAGATCACGCGCCCGAACTCGGTGCGCTTTTCCCCGTGGTGCGGGTCCGTCTGCTGCACCGGGAGGGCTTGATTGGCCACAATCCCGACCGCGAAGCCGCCAATGCGCGCCAGCCCGCAGACCATCGTCTTCCCGTACTCGGCTTTGTATTCATCGAACTTTCCGCCATCCACCACGCGCGCGATGATCTCTCTCATGTCATACGGCCGCATGCCGTCGGCTTCAAAGACCCCGTAGATTTCTTCGGCCGCGTAAGCCGGAGCTTCGCTCTTGATCCGGTTGAACGGAGCGGTTGGTTTATGGCCCAGCTTGCTGACCAGGGAGCGGATGCGCTCGATGCAGATATGGTCGTTGGGCTCGCGATAGTCGACCGTGCCGGCGATCTGCGCATGCATCTGCGCGCCGCCCAGCTCTTCCGCCGAATATTTCGCGCCGATCGCCGCCTGCACCAGCGCCGGCCCCGCCAGGAAAAGCCCGCTGCCTTCGGTCATTAAAATGGTGTCGCACATTACGGGCAGATATGCGCCGCCGGCTACGCACATGCCCATGATCGCCGTGATCTGCGGAATGCCCATGGCCGACATTACCGCGTTGTTGCGAAACACCCTGCCAAAATCATCGGTGTCTGGAAACACATCTTCCTGCAGGGGCAAGAACACACCCGCGGAATCAACCAGGTAAATCGTGGGAATATGGTTTTCGATGGCGATGTTCTGCGCCCGGATCACCTTCTTGGCCGTCATCGGGAAAAACGCACCGGCCTTGACCGTGGCATCGTTGACGATCAGCATGAAGAGCTTACCGTGAATGCGTCCGAGCCCCGTCACTACGCCGGCAGCCGGCGCGCCGCCCCACTCTTCATACATTTCATAGGCAGCGTAAAGGCCGAGTTCGAACAGTTCGCTATCGCGGTCGATCAGAAGATTGATGCGCTCGCGGGCGGTCAGACGCTTCTTTGCATGCTGCGACTCAATTCCCTTTTCACCGCCTCCCAGGCGTATCTGCTCTTCCTCAGTGCGGATCTCGGAGACAAGTCCGGCCATGGCGCGCATGTTCTTTTCAAAGCGGGCGGAGGTAGCGTCAATTTTGCTGGGAAGCTTGGGTATCTGATCGGCCATAGAGATTAGGCAAACCAGTTAGAGTAAATGAGAGCGAGAAAGCGGCGCAAACCGGGACCAAACCCTACCACGGATGACGCGGATTTGCACGGATCAAAAAGGCGTAAACCGGAATCATTGTTTTCGTGGCCAAAATTGCCGCAACGCAAAAAGCGATCCAACGGCTGCGCACCCAGCCGCAAACTCGAGCGAATAGACCAGCCGGAGAAATTCTTCCAGGCCACATTGACCATCCCGGCAGCCGGGCGGCGTTACAAAGCTGCTGAATAGGACAAAGTAGCCGAAGAGCAGTCCCAACCAGCAGCATGCTCACTGCGACACCGGCTGCAAGCAGCATTGCCCTAACCGTTCTCATTTATCAGCTCCGCGAATGGCCTCAGCAACTGGATCTTCCGCAATCTCATCCAGCAACCCAATTCTCAACGCTTCTTCCGCGGACACCATCTCCGCCAGCAGAAACATCTGCAATGCCCGCGCTTTGCCGACCAGGCGCGGCAATCGCTGCGTGCCGCCCCAACCGGTGATCACCCCCAGGCTGGCGCCGCGGTGGCCAAACACCGCATTGGGCGCGGCGATACGATAATCGCAGGCCAGCGCCAGATCCATGCTGCCGCCCATACAGTAGCCGCGGATCGCAGCGATGACCGGGGCAGGAAAATGGTCGATAGTCCGCATGAGAGCCTGGCCGCGCCGGGAAAATTCGAAGCCTGCCGGGCCGCTGAGTCGCGAGATTTCATTCAGGTCAGCCCCAACCGAGAAGAATTTTTCATTCCCGGTAATGATGAGGGCTTTCAGTTGTCCGGCTTCAGCTTCGGCCTGTAACTCTTGAACCGCGGCAAGCAAGGCGGCCACCCGGGCCATGCTGAGAATGTTGGCGCCATCGGATGAAACCAGCTGGAGCACGGCATAGTCGCGTTCGCGAAGCAAAACGAAATATTGATTGTCCGTCAGGTTAACGATTTTTCTCCGCGCCTCCGCGTCTCCGCGGTGAAATCCTCGTCAGTAGAAATCGCTGCAACTCAGGAAGAACCCGCAGGTCTTGCAGACCATCTTGCAGCGCGAATCTTTCATCTTCGAGCCGCAATTGGGACAATAGCTGGAGACATCAGCCGCTCGCCGGGGCTGCTCATCATCCTGGACGCGTGCCAAAGGTTCTATCCGATCCTGCTGGCTCATCAGTTGGCAGTGTAACTCCATCTCCGGCGATCACACAGCAAAAAGCAGCCCGGCAACAGTGCTGCTTCAGCCGACATCTCACCTCCAGGGCACTCCAAGTGGTTTGGAGAGAAGCGGCGAGCCGTGGAACTGCGCCGCGAGGCCCGCGGGCCCGCGGGGCGCGCATCGGGAGCAGAAAACCGCTCTTGCGGAATGAACCTCCAGAGGTTTGGAGCGCAGCGACAGGAATCGATGAAACTCGTCTTCTTTGGCCTGACCATCTCTTCGTCCTGGGGCAACGGGCATGCTACGCCGTATCGGGCCATCATCCGTGCATTGCATGATCTGGGCCACAAAGTCCATTTCTTTGAAAAAGACGCATCTTATTACAGCTCCCGCCGCGACTTTGAATCCTGTGACTACTGCCGGCTGACGATTTACCCGGAATGGAACGCAATTCGGGCGCAAGCATTGGCTGACGCGGCCGACTCCGACGCCGTGATCACTGCCAGCTTTCTTCCCGAAGGCCAGCAGATCAACGATGAGGTGCTTGAGCTGGCGCACCCGTTGCACATCTTTTACGACCTCGATACTCCGGTCACACTGCGCAGGATGGAGCAGGAGGGCGTGGATTATCTGCGGCGCGACCAGATTAGCCGCTTTGATCTGGTGCTCTCTTTCACCGGCGGCCGGACGCTTGAAGTTCTGCAAAAGGAATATGGCTCACGGCGGGCACGTCCTCTTTATGGCTGTGTTGATCCGGACGATTATCTGCGATGTGATCCAGCTCCGGAATTTGCCTGTGATCTCAGCTACATGGGAACCTACTCTGCCGATCGCCAGGAAAAGCTGAACGAGCTGCTGCTGGAGCCTGCGCGCCGGAATCCCGCGCGGCAGTTCCTGCTGGCAGGATCCCTTTATCCCTGGCATTGGCAATGGCCGGACAATGTGCGACGGATCGAGCACGTGTCGCCGGCCGATCATGCACGCTTTTATTCGTCTTCGCGGATCACCCTCAACCTGACGCGCAATGAAATGGCGGCGTACGGCTGGTGTCCTTCCGGCCGCTTCTTTGAGGCCGCAGCCTGCGGCACGCCGTTGATTACCGACTCATGGGAAGGGCTCGATTCATTCTTCGATCCGCAACACGATCTGCTGGTGGTCAAGCGCGGGGAGGATGTGGAAAGCGCGCTGCAAACGCCCAATAGCGACTTGCAATCCATGGCCCGCCATGCCCGGCAACGCACCCTGGATGAACACACCGGAAAGGTGCGCGCCGGACAGTTGCTCAAGTACCTCGAGGAGGCCTTTTCCGTGAAGAATGAATCCGTACAAACCGAGGTGGCGCAATGATCGGCATCATTCCGGCGGCGGGGGCGGGGCAGCGCATACAGCCGCTGGGCTGCTCCAAGGAGTTGCTGCCTGTCGGGTCGCGGCTGGTAGACGGCGTGGAGCGTCCGAAAGCGGTTTCGGAATACCTGGTGGAGCGGATGATCGCCGCCGGCGCCGATCAGATTTGCATGGTCATCTCCGCCGAAAAGACTGACATCATCGAGTACTACGCCGAGCGCGACTATACAGCGGAGATTTTTTACGTCGTGCAGAAGACCCCTCGCGGGCTGTGCGACGCCCTTTTTCGCGCTGAGCCTTTCGCCCGCCATCATGAGCGCGTGCTGATCGGCCTGCCCGACACCATCTGGTTCCCCGAAAACGCGTATGTCCCGGCGTTGTCAGCTCAAGAAGCCGACTGTAACCTGATCCTGTTCCCTGTGGATGAGCCTTCGGCCTTTGACGCAGTGAATTGTGACGACCTCGGCTTTGTGGAGGAAGTTCAGGTCAAGAGCCGGAATGCGCGTTCCAACTGGATATGGGGCGCCGTCACCACCACGGGCGAGGCTTTCCGCCGGCTGAAGTTGTTGTGGGATTCCCGCCACCAGAGCGATGAATATCTGGGCGAACTGCTCAACGCCTTCATCGCCGCCGGCAACGTAGTGCGGGGAACGTTTTGCGGCGAAACCTACATGGACGTCGGCACACTTGGGGGCTATCACAACGCTCAGGACTATTTGCGTGCGCACATGACGCGGTCGCGCCGCGTGGCCTAAACGCCTGGACCGTGAACGCCTCAGGCGCTGGCGCGCAGAATGTCCCGTATCTCGCGGTTGATCTTCGCGCAGTCGCGGCTGGCCTTATCAATCAACTCCGCCCACTTCTTGGTATTGTCGTCCAGGTTTGACTGGGCAAGCAGGTACGATGCCTGCATGATCGTCTCCACGGAGTTGCTGAGGTCATGAGCCAGGGCCCGAAGCTTGGTATTAATTTCCGCAGGAATCTTGGCTGTCGACTCCATTTTTGGCTGCGCGCTCATATGCTTTTCCTCGTGCGTATTTTGTAACGGCACCAGACACCAATCCTATGTTCGTCATGAAGTTAGAAGCAAATCATGCCTTTCGTGTTGTCCCGTGCTGCTGGTTTCAGCAGTGGCCATTGGGACGTGTCCTGTTTTCTTAATCTCCACCGACCGGGCATTCTTCGTAGTTCGCTAAGGTAAATCATTCGGTAGAATCTAGCGCTTTCTCTGATGGGGATTAAGGCGGACCCGCCCTACAATCCCGCCCCAATCACAGCAGTACAAATCAGATTTTTCGACCCTTTGTTGAAGACTTTAGCTCGCCGCGCACGCTCGGCAGTGAGCCTTTTAGGGGGACGTGTGCGCGCATTGCAGATTCGGGTCCTGTTGTCTATTCTTTTGTGCTCCTTGCCGGCTCTGGCAGGGACACAGTTCAAGGCCAGCACTACACTAACCGCGGAAACTTCCAACAACACCAGCACGGCGACAACGTTTGCCGCTCAAACCAATGGCAACCTGGGACCGGCCAACATCAGCAAAATGCCGACGCGCAGTCTGCTCTATCCCGGCTCGACCGCGAAGATTTACGCGCACTTTGTTCCCTGGTTCGGTTTTGGCGATCACATGAACGTCGGCTACGTCTCCAGCGATACTCTGCAGATACAAAAACAGGTGAATGACATGATCAGCCGTGGGCTGGATGGCGCTGTCATCGACTGGTATGGCCGCGGCGAGTCGAATGCGCATTTTGTTTCCTACGACAAAGCCTCGCAAAGCTTCATGCACGAATCAGAGCTGCATGCAGGATTCAATTTCGCCATCATGCATGATGCCGGTGCGCTCAAGACCTGCGCGGCGACCGCGGGCTGCGACCTGACCCAAACCCTGATCGACGACCTGAACTATGCCAACGTCACTTATGCAGGTTCGCCGGCATACCTGCTCAGTGGCGGGCGACCCGTCATCTACCTCTTTGGTCACGAGGCTTACGCCATCGATTGGACGCGCGTCCGCGCCGGCGTTGCCGGCAATCCGATGTTCATCTTCCGCAACGGCAGCGGCTTTACCAAAGCCCAGAGCAGTGGAGGATTTTCATGGGTTGCGCCGGAAACCGTCTCCGCTACAAACCTGATGGCGCTCGCCTACCTGGATAACTACTACAAGACAGCGCTTTCGTTTCCCACTGAGTATTCCACCGGCTCAGGCTACAAAGGCTTCAATGACTCGCTGGCGGCCTGGGGCACCGGTCGACTCATTGGCCAGCAGTGCGGACAAACCTGGCTGCAGAGCCTGGCTGACGCAGGCAAATATTATTCTGCGACGAAGCAAATGCCGGGCATTCAGCTCGTGACCTGGAATGACTACGAAGAAGCCTCGGAGATTGAAACCGGCATCGACAATTGCGTGAGCGTCACTGCTGCCGTATCCGGAACCACAGTATCCTGGACCATCAGCGGCCAGATGAACACGGTGGATCATTTCTCTGTATTTGTTTCCCAGGACGGCGAGAATCTGATGTGGCTGGCTGACGCCTCAACCACCATCGGCTCACTCGACCTGGCAAGTTTCACGCTGAATTCCGGTAATTACGTTGTCTACGTGAAGGCTGTGGGCAAGCCTTCGCTGACGAACAAGATGTCGGCCGGCGTGCAGCTTACCGTGCCAAACCAGCCGCCGGTCGCTGCTCTGAGCGTGACGCCCTCCACCGGAACGGCGGCATTAACCGTGAGCGCTTCAACTGCCGGTTCCAGCGATCCGGATGGAACGATTGCGTCAACCAGCATCACCTTTGGCGACGGCAGCGCCGCCGTCAGCGGAACGAGCGCAACCCACGTTTACCAGACGGCCGGAACTTACACCATTACAGCGACCGTAACCGACAATCTTGGCGCGACAGCGAGCAAGTCGGCCAGCGTAGTGGTGACCGCGGTTGTGCCGAACAAGCCGCCGATCGCGTCGGTCTCGGCTACGCCTGCGTCAGCTTACGGTCCTGCCAGCATCAGCGTAAGCGCGGCTGGATCTACGGATCCCGATGGCACCATCGCGGGTGCAGTACTCAATTTTGGCGACGGCTCATCGGCCAGCGGGCTGACGGCAACCCATACCTACGGCAATGCCGGCGTTTACACTCTGACTGCGACCGTCACCGACAACCAGGGAGCTTCTTCTTCCGCCAGCACAACCGTGACAGTGAAAGCTCCTGAGGTGATTGTCAGCAGCCCATCGAATGGCGCGACGGTCAGCGTTCAACCTGCCGTGGTAGCAAACGGCTTTTCGGGAAATCCCGTAACGGCCATGCAGGTTTACCTGGATTCGAAGCTTGTGGTGTCGGTCAATTCTTCCAGCCTGAATACCAAAGTCGCCATGACAGCGGGAACTCACACGCTGATTGTGAAGGGTTGGGACAACGCGGGCCGCAACTTTTCCAAATCGCTGAACGTGACGGCAATCGACCAGCCGCCAACGGCTGCGCTCAGCCTGACCTCCAACTCGATCCTGGTCGGCGGATCGATTACTGCGTCGGCGGCGGGGTCAAGCGATCCCGACGGTTCCCTTGCCAACGCAACGATCAACTTTGGCGACGGCACGTCGACTGCCGGGCTCAGCGCCTCGCATCAGTACAAAGTTGGCGGAACTTATACCGTCACCGCGACTGTTACCGATAATCTGGGCGCAGCCTCGAGTACCTCCGCGACCGTGGTGGTCAAGCCGCAATTTGTGACCATCGCCAGTCCAACTGCAACGTCAACCACCAGCACCTCAGTTCGCGCGACCGGCGCGTCTTCCTCCGGTTATTCGGTGGTGGCCACGCAGGTATACCTGGATGGCGTGCTCAAGTTTCAATCATCCACCAGCACAGCGGACACAACGTTGCCGCTATCCGTGGGAGCACATCAGATCACAATTCAAGGATGGGACAGTTCAGGAGCGACATTCAGAGCAGCGGTGACCATAACGAGGAAATTGTAGCTGCCTGGTGAGCAGAAACGTCGCCGCTCGGCCCATACGTCACCGAGGAGGCGTGTAACAGGAGCCTAAACTGCCTTCCCCAGCCTTCAGTTAGCCTGGCTGTTGGAGCAAAGCAGCAGAATTATTAGGCTTCCCAGACGAAAGCATCAAAGCGCCGGCGTGTCTCGAAGCCGAGCCTGCGGTAGAGTTCAACCGCCTTGCTGTTGGCTTCGGTCACGGTCAGGCTCAGACCAATGAAGTTGCGGGTACGAAGCTCCTGCGTGCACAGTCCAATCAGAGATTCGCCCAGCTTCTTTCCGCGATGCTCCGGCAGCACGCAGACTTGTGTGATGTGCCCTACGTCATCGCGAACGCGAGAGCACAACAGCAGCCCGGCAACGGAGCGCGTTGGCTTGTGCAGAGCGACGAAGGACGCATGGCCATCAAAGACGCCGCAGCCGGGAAAACGGACGATATTGTTCAAAAAGCGCAGCGATCCGTTCAGGTTGCGGTATTGATCGTTGATCTCGGCATCGATGTGCTCACGATAGGCAGTGGTGATCACCGCAGCCGCGGGCTGAAAGTCCTGCTCCACCCAGCGCCGGAACTCAAAATCCGCCAGCGGCGCTATATGCGGGCGCAATCCATTCTTGAGTGGAAGCGTCATAAAGAGACGGGGAAACTGGCGAAAGCCCTCCGCCAGAAACGGTCCGCTGAGCACTCCTGACTCGTGGGGCAAAAGCTGCGCTTCAATGCGCTGAATCCCCGGCGACTGCTGCAGCGTTCCAATTACGTGCACCGCCAGCCGATGCTCCACGGTCTCGCCTTCCATGCGGATGGAATCGTCGGCATAAAGGTCGCCGATCACGCCCTTGCTGCCTTCATAGACAAAAAAAGCGTAGCCGCCAATGTGGTTGTCTTCCACCGCGGCATAGCCAGGCAAAATCTTGGAATCGATATAACGGAGAATCATCTCGGCGGAAGGGCGGTAATCCCAGGACATCATCTGCGCCCATAAAAGCGTCTCCCGCTCCAGCAGCGGACGCAGGTGGTGGGAGCTGAAGTGCCTGAGGTCCAGAATCTCCACGCCAAAAGGATGATGAATCCGGGGTGTATCGATCGGGGTATGAAGGCCCATGGAACTTCCCTATATCCGCGCTACCTACTACGGTAAACGGCGGCGAGCTAAGAGTCTAGCGTTGCCTCAGGAATTAAGCAAAGCTTGTATCTACCTTAGGAACCAAAGCAGTAGGAACCAGCGGCGTCACTGTCCTTTTATTTTTCCGGTCCAACTAGAAAAAACTCCAGTTGTCGCGGCGAGAACTGTCCGATGGGCGCAACACTCCTGTTGCCAACCACAGCTTGCACCGCACCCAGGCTTCCCATCCGCGCCACCACGATGTGCTGCCCGGCAGGGATTCCGGCCGTCAGGTCAGCAGGCCCTTCCTGCTCGTAATGGCTTATAGGGCGATTTAAATAAAAGTCCAATCCGTAGGCAACGTCGCGCTTCACATTGAAGGTTGCCACTGGCAGACTAGCCGGCGCCCGCTGGCTTAGTTCTTCGGCAATCGGCCTGGCTGAATTGTACGCGTCGATCACCGGCGCGCCGGGCCGAAGGAGAAAAGCTACACCCAGGATCATGGGGATCAGGGTCACAAAGTGCAGCGCTCGCACGCCTTCGCGGCGCACCATGAGCATCACCAAAAATGCGATCACGCCGCCGGTAATCACCGTGCCGTATCCGATCAAGGGAAGTGGCGCCCTCTTCATCATGAAAAAAGGCGTCATGAGCGCGAGCACCAGCAGCACCGCGCACACTAACGCATGCAGGGCGATCTTAAGACGCGATACCGCTTTCGCCCGGTGAAGATAGTCCGCCGTTAGCAGAGCCGCTGCGGGAATCGAAGGCAAAATGTAGCCCGGCAGCTTCGATCGCGAGATGCTGAAAAAGATGATGGGTATCAGCGTCCAAACGAAAAGAAAGCCTGGCAGTCCGTCGCCGGGATCGGGGGGAGGTTCTGAATTGGTGCGAAATCTCCTGATGGCTGCGCGCCCGGCTTCGATCAGGGCCGGCACAACAAAGACCGTCCACGGGAGCGTGGCCAGGAGAAAAACAGGAATGTAATACCAGAACGGCTGCGAGTGCTGGTAGAGATTCGTGCCGAAACGCTCCAGATTGTGCTCGATAAAGAAGACACGGAAGAACTGCGGAACCCTGTGCTGCAAGGCGAAATACCACGGCAGGGCGATCGCAAAAAACAGCAGGAATCCGGGCAATGACAGACTGCGTAAAAAAATCTTTCCGTCGCGACGGAGCAAAGCGTATGCGCCGACCACCAAAACGGCCAGCGCCGGAGCAACCGGACCCTTCGCTAAAGCTCCGATTCCAAGCAGGACATAGAACGCCAACAACCACAACTTCTTTCCCGTCTCGCGCCACGTCCACCAGCTCAACATCGCCAGGCTGAAATGGGTTGAAATCAGAATGTCAGTGGAGGCCCCACGCCCAAAGGCAATCATCCCGGCCGATGAAGCTGTGATCATGGCGGCATCAAGTTCGCTGGTAAAACGAAAGCGGCGCATGAAAAAGAAAACACCGACTACGAGCAGCGTGGCATGAAATGCCGCCGGCAGGCGAGCCGCCCAGTCAAAGACACCGAAAAGCCGGTAGGCCGCGATCATTTTCCAGTAAGCAAATACGGGCTTTTCCAGCCATGGGTGCCCGTTCAACGTGGGAACAATGTAGTCATGGCGGGCAAACATCTCGCGCGCAATCTGGGCGTAGCGAGGCTCGTCCGCGCCCACCAACCCAAATGCGCCCAGGCCAAAGAAGAAAAAGAAATAGCAGACGCCCAGCACCAGGCCGAGTTGCAGCAGCAATAGTTTGTTGCGATCCGTCATTGGGGACAGTATTTAGTACTTAGTAGTTGGTATTTAGCTCTGTCTCAAAAAAGATCGTTACTGTCCGAATTGGCAATGCAGCTACGGTCGTTCGGCCTAAATACTAAGTACTAAATACTAACTACTGCTTTCCGGCATCCTGAGGTGCAGTTCCGTCAGCACGCGTTCCGCCGCGGCCTGTACTGGACCTTCAAGGGAAAATCCACCGGCACATTCATGGCCGCCACCGCCGAATTTCTCCGCGATCTCCGCCACGTTCACAGCGCCTTTACTCCGTATGCTCACTCGGATGCGCTCATTCGCCATCTCGCGGAGAAATATCGCAACCTCCACGCCGGCAATCCCCAGCGCGTAGTTGACCAGGCCTTCGCAGTCTTCGTCCAGGGCGCCGCAGCGTTCCATGTCTTGCCGCGTAACCGCCATCCATGTAACAGTGCCGTGGCGCTGCAGACGTGAGAGCGCAGCTCCCAGCAGAAGCATCTTGGAGGTCGGACTGGAAAAATAAACGCTCTGGGCAATCCTTCCCGGATCAGCGCCGTGTTCCACCAAAAATTTGGCCAGTTCGAAGGTGCAGGCATTGGTGCCTGCATAGCAAAACGAACCGGTGTCTGTGAGAAGGGCGGTGTAGAGGCAAGTTGCAATCTCCGGCGTAAGCTTGATCTGCGCGGCCTGGGCCAGACGAAAGACCAGCTCCGCCGTCGCCACGGCCGTGGGATCAATCCAGTTGACGTGGGCAAAGGGTTTGGAGCTGGCATGGTGATCGATGTTGATCAGGAAGTGCCGCTCCAGCCCGTGAAGCCGTGTGCGCTGCAGGCTGTCGCATTCCAGGATGATGGCGGCATCATAATGGCCGTTAACCTCAGACGCGTGAACAATGGTCTCTGCCATCGGCAGCGGCTTGTAAATAACGGGCACGCTGTCTCCCAGCACAACTTCAGCGGTCTTACCCATGCGGTGCAGGATCTGGGCCAGGGCGAGCGTCGATCCAACTGCATCGCCATCCGGACGCGCGTGCGACGTCACCAGAAAATGCTGCCGCTGCTCAATTTCCTGTAAGACCCGTTCCAGTTGGTCCATTGTTTCTTCTTATTTCCTGCGCTTCTTGATTCTGCCCAGGATGTCGTCAATCCTTGAGCCGTATTCCTCTGACTTGTCGAGCACAAAGTTCAGGTCCGGCACATGGCGCACGCCTAACCGCACCAGCAACTCGTGCCGGATGTATCCCTTGGCTGCGTTGATGGCCTTCAACGTCTGCTCCGCTTCGCGTTCGTCGCCTGCGACTTCAATGTATACGCGAGCGCTTTTGCCGTCAGGAGCAAGAACAATCTCAGTAACGTTACAAAGGGCGATGCGCGGATCACCCAGCTCACCTTCGATGATCACGCTGATCTCTTCCTTCAACGTCTCACCGACGCGCTCCCGATGGTGCTGCCTGCCCCGCTGTTCCGGCATGATTTTTTACATCCTGCAAAAAACCTATGAGAATACCAGAGATGATGCGGGGAAGGAATAGGGAGATGGCGAGCCGGGTTAAGGGGTTTAGCGGGCCAGTTTCACATCAGAGGAATAGCCAGAATCGCCGTGGTGCCCCAAGATTGGAGATTGAAAGATGCAGATCTCGACGCTTGGGGCCGGTCATTAATTTCGGCGATTTTTGGCAATTTTGGCAGTTCTGGCAATTCGCTGCTTAGCTTTCCAGAAAATCCACAAACGAATCCACCACCTCTGCACCGTTGTTGTTGGCGAGGCGCACGGCTTCACGCTCCACGTTGCGCATCAGGCCTTCCAGATAATCACGCGAGTCAGAGATGCTGACCGCGCCCAGCGTTGCCCGTTGCCACAGATCGGTGACCTCAATTTCAGCAACGGAGATATTGAAGGAGTTGCGCAGGCGGTCCTTGAGGCTGCGCACAACCTGCCGCTTGTCCTTGAGCGAGTGCGCGGCCTCGATTCGAAGTTCGAGGGTTAGGTAGGCAATAGGCATTTCTCAAGAAGCATAACGCTGATCAACACGAATTTGACAACCAGGAGTTCAGCACTCAGCGATCAGCATTCAGCCAGTGACACAGTGTCGGACGCTCCAAAACCGTTATTCGTGGATCGCGCAGCAATAGAAGACTGGCACACCTTTTTGACCGATCACCCGATCACGCGCGATCACCAGATCACCCGATTCCTACCGGCTCCGTTCCCTCACTTCCTCTGATGTCAGTCCGTAAATCGGCGGCGTAGGAATGCCCAGCATGCCCAGGTAAACGTAAATCTGCGAACGATGATGTACCTCATGCTCCACCATGGCGCGAAGCCATTTCCACACCGTAATGGCTGCGCCGCCCGGCGTAACGCATTTCTTCTGCAGATCGTCGGTGGCGAGGCGGCCGAAAATCTCCATGGACTCCTGATGCAGCCGATTGAAGAAGGCGAGAACGGTCTCTGGTCCGTCGGCCAGCTCTGCGCCATGACCGGGATAGAGGCTGGGGTTCAGCTGCACATTCTCAGCGTACATATACCGCTCAATGGTCGCCAGGTGGCGAATGATATCGGCAAAACTGAATTTGCCTTCGGCATATCGCCAGTCATATTTCTCCGGCGGTATGCAAGCAATCACCTTCAGGGTGCGTTGACGGACTTTTTCGTAATAATCGAGAAATTCCCGGGTGTTGGTGATTTCCATAAAGATGTGCCTGTTGCATCCTTTGGATCATCCGGCCGACCTCTTTGCTCTTAAATTTTTTCAGTCCGGCCTGCAGCCCAGCCGACTCCGGTAAGCTTGCTCCGGCAAGAACAAAAAAAATGAGGAGCGGGCTCACCTCCCCGCTCCTCTGCCCATGGAACCTTCCCAGGTCACCCCATGGAAGCGCTTTAGTCGTGGCCTGGGCCTCCCTGATCGTCCTCTTCATTACGCTTGCCATTATTGCTTGGCTCCGGCAGCGACAACATGTACTGGACCAGGTCCGACTCCTCTCCCGCGTTTAAGCCGAGGTTCATACAGCTGTTGTAGTGATCCACCACAGCCAGCAAGTTCGGGAAACGTCCGTCGTGGTAAAAGCCGCCTTTGGTATGCGTCCACAGTCCATTCAGCGGGGTGGTGCGGTAACGGTCGTCAGGAGCGCGGCTGGCCTGGAAATCGTCGACGCACACCTCAGCAGCGGTGTGCATGTTCCATCCTGGTTCCGTCATCAGCGGCGGCACGTGGCATGAGCTGCACCGCGCTTGGCCGGTGAATAGTGCCTTGCCGCGAGCCGCTGCCGCGTGATCAAAGCTGTTTTTCGGCGGAGCCGGCGCAGGTATATCGAGCTGGTAGACCTGGAGCGGTCCCAGCTTGGCGGTGATCTGGTCGTCGGCGTTGGTCACGTGTCCAAAACCGTTGCGGGCCGCAACCGGGAACCTGGCGGCATCGTCCAAACGCGCATCGGAGAAATTTCCTTTGCCGTGCATTTCCAGATTGGCGACAAAAGCGTTCCAGTAGGGCACGGAGCCCCAGCCGGTGAAGGTATGCAGGTTCACGCCGGCCAATCCGAAAGCAGGCGGAATCAGGACTGCTGAGGTCGTTCCATCAGGCCGGAAGCCTTTGCCGTCCATGAAAAGCTCGGCGTCAAATTTTCCCGGTCCCCAGCCAGCAAGCACCTTCTTGACTGTGGCAACATCTGTGCCCAATACATCTGCCACAGGCTGGAGGTTGGGCGCGAGCGAAACAATCGCGCCGACATTCAAGTCCCGGTTGGGCCAGCCGTCCAGCCGGTGGCCGATACCCGGCGCAAAGGCGTTATCTACGGTCGAGTGGCAAAGCGCGCACTGAATGCCCATCGTCTTGAGTGAGCCGTCTGAATTGAATACTCCAGTAAGCCCGACTACAGCATTCAATTTCAATAATGCCAGCGTGGTTGCGGGATCATTCAAATTGACCTTGCCTGCCTTGATTTGTGCGATCAACTCGCCCGGCAGGGCATCTTGATCGACTTTGAGTCCAACGGCTAGCGCCGTTGCAGGAGATACGCCAGGGCCGACACCGCCATGTGCTGCGCCTTCAATGCCTTCATGAAGGTGGATGGTGCCACCCCAGTAATCTTCGTCGCCGAAGGTATCATTGCGGAAAATGTCTCTGCCCTGGTTCGCTATGCTGACAGCGTTCTGGTCGACTGCGGCATCACCGGGGGAGGGTTTGTGTCTTTGCTCGGAATACAGTAGGAAGAAACCGAACAGGAGGAGAACTGCTATGAGGGGGTATCTGATTTTTTCCACGGGATCTGCACCTCTGGCCTTAGCTGCTTGCAGAAGAACTCCCGGAAAGTTCTTGCTGCTTCTATCGAGTCGCAACGGGCAGTTTTGGTTTCACCGGAAAGACAAAAATAAATCGTAATACGATGTGAGTGGCTGGTGGCGCTCCTTTGCTTTCTGCGATTTGCCAAATTGGAACTGCCTGATGGCGTTTCTTGGCGCAGCCTACGGCGGGCTGCAGCGAAGGTGGGATCCATGCGATTTCGCCAACAACCGAGAATCCTCGAGACCGTTCAACGTAGTAAACTCTCTTTTCGGAGGCTGTTATGCGTGCGGGGAAAAGCGCAACCCAAGCAACCTATGACGTCCATCCCAGCCTGGCCATGTTCAAGAACGTTCTTTCCGGTCTGAAAGAGAAGACCGGACGCAGTTATGAAGAGTGGGTCAAGTTCGTCAACCAAGAAGGTCCGGCAACCGAAAAAGAGCGGCGCGAATGGCTCAAAGCCAGACACGGGCTGGGCAGCAACTATGCCTGGTGGATCGCCGAGCGCTCGGTCGGCAAAGGCGATGACGGCAGCCCTGAGAGCTATTTGCAGCAGGCCGAGGAGTATGTCGAGCAAATGTATTCCGGCGCGAAGGAAGAGCTGCGCCCGGTCTACCACGAGTTGCTGGCACTCGGGCGGAGCCTGGGAAAAGATGTGAAGGCATGTCCCTGCCAGACCATGGTGCCGCTCTATCGCAACCACGTCTTCGCGCAGATCAAGCCCACCACTCGAACCCGCATTGATCTCGGACTCGCACTCAAAGACACCAAGGTGCCCAAACGGCTGATCGATACCGGCGGCTTCGCTAAAAAGGATCGCATCACGCATCGCATTGAGATCACCTCAGTCAAGGACATTGACGCCGAGGTGAAGAAGTGGCTGAAGACGGCCTACGATATGGACAAATAGAGTTTTGCCGCAGATAAACGCTGATAGCCGCAGATCGAGGCCCATTTCGTATTGGGCGCCCACGATTAGCGTTCGGAGCGGAGCGGCAAGGACAAAGCCGCGAGGCCGACCACGCGCCGAGCGGCGCTGCGACAGAGCAGTAGATTTCTAACGGCAACGACCTTCTTTAGCGGTGTGGAGCGAAGCGAAGCTTCGCGACAAAAACAAAGAAGGCCATCCGGCAACAGGACGGCCTTCTCTTTTCAAGGGAGAATAGTTCCAACGGAGTCTCAGAAAAGACCATCAGAACTTTCTGGCGAAATCTTATTGGGCGGCGAAAGGCAGTGTCAAGGAATTTCTCCAGAATAAATGCCTTTGTTTTCAATAACTTAATTAGTTTATCAACATGCTTCCGCAAGTGACAAAAAATGTCACTTTTCTGCTTTCTTCGCCATTAAAACGTTTTCTTTTCAGGCACTTACGCGCCTACTTCAGATCAAGGCGGATAAAATCCACTGACTCTGGACGGTTGAAAACCTTGTTGGGAAAGAAGCGTGCGATCAGCAATCGGATTCCACCAAAAGCGAAGCCAAAGATGAGCGCAGCCAGCACCGCAATGATGCACAGAAGCACCAACGCGACAACAAATCCGGCGCGATCTTCGTCCGGTTTCATCTTGGTCGGCTGGTTCCAGGTGACATCGGCGTCATAGTTCACCGAAGCCAGCAATGACTGCGCTTCATCGGCAGGAATATTGCCGTTCACGGCGGCTACGAACGGACCGCTGCGTTTGAAGTAGAACGGACCGCCTTCCAGAGTTGCCGACTGCATTGCGGCAATGCGATCTCTGGCGATTTGCGGCGTTGGATACCCGACGATCGTCAGCGTGCCTTCGCCTCTGGACGTGCGGTACTTGGCCATCACTATTTCGGGCGATTTAGTGAAATCGACCAGTTGCGCAGGAATGGGCACAGCCAATCGCGCCAACGCCTCGGGGCCAACAACGTACCGGCTGGTGTTGGCCACCTGCGACTGAGCGGGAAGGTTTCTTGGCAGGGTGGGCAGGACGGCAGTGTTGCCCTTCGGGTGCGGCAACGCCTCTGCCAGCGAGCGCAAATCCGCGCCGGACATGGCGGTGACCTGCTCCAGCGCAACATCCACCAGGATATTGCCTTTATAAAACAGGATGCGCGAGTTATTCGAAGCGCCGGCCTCTCCGATTGTTTCAACCCGCATTTGCGGCTGGACATAGTACGTGAAAGCGCCATAAGCGCCGCTGGCATCGTTAAAGCGGGCCGCCTTGATCTGCATTTTTCGTCCGTTGCGGATGTAGGCCGCCGTCTCGGAATCGGCAAAGCCGTATTCTTTGAGGACCTGGAAATCCGCAGGATCGATCGCAGCCGGATCAGAGCCGGCTTTCAGGCTCTGCTTTTCAATTTGCCAGCCGTTGAAGGTTGTCGGGAGGAACGTGGACGACGGTTTAGGCTGTGCTAAAGCCGGGCCAGCCAGAATCGCAAGCGCGGCCAGGCATCCGCTAATGAGGCTAAAACGGGCAGAAAACATCACTCTAATTAGACACCATGATCCCACAATGAGATTCTAACCCTTGCGGTTGAGCATCTGAAAGAAGCTGTTCCTTGCCAGCCTCAATGAACGGTTGTTCCGGATAAACCGACAGAATCTGCAAAAATACGCAGATGGCGAGCCTGTTCACTCATGCCGTGGTCGGAGCTGCGATTGGTCACACCGGCAACCAGGAACTACGGAAGGATTGGCGATTCTGGGTTGCTGTAGTGGCATGCTCCGTTTTGCCTGACGTGGATTCTCTAGGCTTTCAGATGGGAGTGCCCTATGGGGCACTCTGGGGCCACCGGGGCATGACTCATTCCCTCCTGTTTGCGCTCTTTGTAGCCGCTTTCCTGGCGCTTCTTCTGGACGGACGATTTCACCTGCGATGGAGACTTGCGATTCTGTTCTTTCTGGTTACCGCCTCTCATGGCGTGCTGGACGCCATGACCAATGGCGGCTTGGGCGTGGCCTTTTTCTCGCCCTTTGACACACAGCGCTTCTTCTTTCCCTGGAGGCCTATTCCTGTTTCCCCGATCGGGGTTGGCGTGTTCTTCACGGCACGCGGAGCTCGCATCCTGCGGAGCGAAATCCTCTGGATCTGGTGTCCAACGCTGTTTGTGTTGGCCGTAGTCCACCTGGCGCGCAGCCTTCGTCGTATGAACCGGCTTGAGGCTAGCGCCTTGAGTAACGATCAAGGGTGAGCTCATTTTGTTAAACTAGTAGTCAATGGCATTCATTCAGCGCCGGAAGACCGTCACCACCAGGATCGGCAATGTACGCGTAGGCAGCGATGTCCCGGTCGTGGTGCAATCCATGACCAATACTGACACGGCCGATGTCGCAGCAACCGTCGGGCAGGTCGCGCAGCTGGCGCGAGCCGGATCAGAGCTGGTGCGAGTCACAGTAAACAATGATGCTGCTGCCAAGGCCGTACCGGCGATTGTGGAAGGGCTGGAGAAGCAGAACATCCGCGTGCCGATCATCGGCGATTTCCATTACAACGGCCACCTGCTGCTGACGAAATATCCCGACTGCGCGCAGGCGCTGGCGAAATATCGCATCAACCCTGGCAACGTGAGCGTGGGCCGCAAAAATGATGACAATTTCCGCGCCATGGTTGAAGTAGCCGTTAAGAATGACAAGCCGGTACGCATCGGCGTGAACTGGGGATCGCTGGACCAGCAGCTGCTCACGCGCATGATGGATGAGAACTCGCGCAGTGCAGAACCCAAAGACGCCCGCGAAGTCACGATGGACGCCATGGTGGAGAGCGCGTTGCGCTCAGCCCAGCTGGCGGAAGAATTTGGACTGGCTCACAACCACATCATCCTGAGCGCCAAGGTCAGCGGCGTGCAGGACCTGATTGACGTCTACCGCAGTCTGTCTGCCAAGTGCGATTACCCGCTCCACCTCGGCCTCACCGAAGCCGGCATGGGAGCCAAGGGAATCGTCGGCAGCACGGCGGGCCTTGCGGTCCTGCTCCAGGAAGGCATTGGCGATACCATTCGTGTTTCCCTCACGCCGGCGCCCAACGGCAATCGCGCCGAGGAAGTTTTCGTCGGCCAGCAGATCCTGCAATCGCTGGGTATCCGCAGCTTCACACCGCAGGTCACAGCCTGTCCGGGTTGCGGCCGAACCACCAGCACCTTCTTCCAGGAGATGGCAGAGCAGATACAGTCTTACCTTCGCACCAACATGCCGGTGTGGAAAGGTAAGTACCCTGGGATCGAAGAGCTGAAGGTTGCCGTGATGGGTTGCGTCGTCAACGGACCGGGCGAATCGAAGCACGCGAATATCGGCATCTCTCTACCTGGGACCTTTGAAGAACCCAAGGCGCCGGTGTTTGTTGATGGACGGCTGATGACGACGCTGAAAGGCGACCGTATTGTCGCCGAATTCATTGACATCCTGAATGAGTACGTGAATACGCGCTACGGCTCAGGATCCAGGCAAGCGGAAGATGTTACCGCCAGCGTATAGTCCGGCGAAACCAGCAGCTCGATTTCGCCAGCAAAAACGCTCTCTTCATCCCGCCAGCAATCTATAACCAATCGCGAACCACGCACCAAACACTACTACTACCATGGCAATCCGCACCGCGGCATTGTCTACAATGTTGTTCCACTTTGCATCCATGATCCATCTCCTATAGGTCAACTGTCCTTAAAAGCTCCTGCTGTTCACTTTGACCCGCTTTTGAGCTTCTGGTTAGTAATACGTTTGCTCCAGAAATAGGTTCCCAATTGTAAAAAACTTTTTACAGCGATTTTCTTGGCCGGGTTGATAACTTCTATCGGGTCTATGGCGTCTTATAAGTATTCATTCTTTTCTCTCTCACCCTGATGGGAGCGAAACAGAGTGCGGGAACTGGCGCAATTTGTGATCGGCTTTTTTCGTAAGTGAAACAGGCAGTCGCAAAGTACATTCGGTCCTGTAATCTGCTAGCTCCCCCAGGGTGGCAAAAAACTCCAGCTCAGGCCAGCAGTTTCCCTTCATCACAGCCCTTCATCCAACTTTGTGGAGCTTCGAATTTTGCCTCTCGGAGTCGCGGAATGTCGGTCTATCCCATCGAGCAGCAAAGCCAGAGAAAGGCGACGGTAAAGAAACGCCTCTCACCCTGGAAACTTGGCGGCCTTACCCCGTGGCAGCTCTTGAAGCGTGTCTACCACGAATTCGATGAGGACGAGGTGCTCACACGCTCTGCTGCTCTGGCCTACTACTTTGTTTCTGCTCTCTTTCCCATGATTTTCTTCCTGATGGCGATGCTCGGGCTCTTTGCTCAAAGCCATGATTTGCAATCAGGCCTGCTGAACTATGCCAGCCGGGTCATGCCTCCAGCGGCTTACACCCTGGTGCAAAAAACACTCCACGAGATCACCAGGAGCAGCACCGGCCTGAAGCTTGCTCTGGGCCTGGTGCTGGCTATCTGGTCGGGAGCCGGCGGGATAAGCTCCATCATGGAGGCGTTGAATCGCTGCTATCACGTCAAGGAAGCTCGTCCTCTGTGGATGCGGAAGCTGATTGCCATCGGGCTGACGATAGCGCTCTCCGCTCTCACGATCTTTGCCCTGGTGATCGTGCTTTATGGCGGCGATATTGCCCGTTTTGTCGGAGCGCACACCGGCTTGAGCACGGTTGCGATCATGACCTGGCGTTATGCGCAATGGGTCGTGGCTCTGTTCTTCGTAATGGTGGCTTTCGCGCTTCTCTACTACTGGGGACCCGATTCAGATCAGCAATGGCAATGGATTACACCTGGGTCGCTGTTCGGGGTTCTTGCCTGGGTCGGCGTGTCCTTGCTGTTCCGCGTCTATCTCCATTACTTCAACAGCTACAGCAAGACCTACGGTTCTGTAGGCGCGGTGATTGTGCTGCTGTTGTGGTTGTATCTGGCAGGATTGGCGATTCTCACCGGAGGCGAAATCAATTCAGAAATCGAAAACGCAGCCGCCAAGCGCGGTCATCCTGAGGCCAAAGCTCCCGGCGAGAAAGCTGCCTGAGCGCAAAACCAAAATCCGCAATTCTCGCTAACGCCTGACGTAACGGCCTGTTTATACCGGCTGTTTTTCCGCCGTGGGATGGGTCATTGCCGGAGTTGCTGAAAGCGGCAACTCGATCGTGATCAGCAGTCCGTCATGCGCATTCGCAGCGCGAATGTTGCCCCCATGCAGCTTCACCGTGCGTTCGGCGATGGACAGTCCCAGGCCAACGCCGCCGCTGGTGCGTTCGCGTGCTTCGCTCACGCGGTAAAAAGGCTCGAAAATGTGCGCCAACTCAGCTTCCGGAACACCCGGACCGTGATCTCTAACCGTAATCAGCGCCGTATCCAGCTTCGCGGTGAGCGACACCTCCACGGCGCTGCCTTCGGCCGTGTAGCGGATCGCGTTGCGAATCACGTTTTCAATTCCGCTGCGCAGCAATTCCACCGAGCCGCGCATCCGGCAGGCATCAAGCTGGAAGATCCTGACTTCCTTGTTCTGCGGGCGAGCCTCGTAGCTGGCATCATCGACAACCTGTTGCAACAGCTCTTCCAGCGCCACCATCTCCGGAGGCACGCGTTCAGCGCCGCTTTCCAGGCGAGTCAGGGCCAGTAACTGTCCTACCAGCTTGTTCACGCGCTCTGACTCAAGCTCAATCCGGTCCAGCGCAGCCGTCCCTTTGCTGTTGGTGTTGTTGCGGGCTAGTTCCAATGCCACCGTAAGCCGAGCCAGCGGAGACCGCAGCTCATGCGAAATATCCGCCAGCAAGCGTTTTTGCGACGAGATCAGGGCGGCAATGCGCTCTGCCATGTGATCGAACTCGCGACCCAGATCAGCCAGTTCGTCGCGACGGTTACCCAGCTCTGGTGTCACGCGGGCATCCAGGTTGCCTTCGGCAAAGGATTGCACCACCGTAATCAGCTTCTTGACCGGCGAGGTCAGATACAGCGCCAGCAGATACGAAATCAAACCTGCGGCAACGATGCTCAGAGCAATGCCTAAACGTGGCAATCCGCGGGGTACATAGGGCTGGCGCAGCCGGCTGACAAAAATATAGGATCGCCCGCTGGGCGCCGTTACCGGCCTTCCCCAGGTCAACCTTCCCAGCGTCGTAATGTGCGAGACATGCTGTTGTGACTGCTGAATTTCCTGCGCCACGCTTGCTACCTCGGGTGTAAATCCCGATACCAAAGGGTTGCCCTTTCCATCAAACAGCGCAATCTCGGTGCCCGCTTCCTGCAGCGAACGCCGGACGTACGGTTCGAAAGATTGCGGACCCTCGCTGTCATAGACCTGGACGGCGGATTCGGCATAAAGGTTCAGCGCCTCGCCCAGCGCGCCGCGCCGGCGTTCAGGATTGGGATCATTGGCAAAGGAGAGCCAGAGCATCACGTTCAATGCTCCGATCATGGCTGCTGCCGCCAGCCAGAAGCACAAGAATATTTTCCAGAATAGAGTGCGATACCTCACGCTTGCTCTCCCGGCAGCAGGTACACATAACCACTTCCGCGAATGGCCTTGATGCGCTCCTGCTCGCCCTCATACGGCCCGAGCTTGCGGCGGAGGTTGCTCACATGAACGTCAATGCTGCGGTCCATCGGCGACATCGGCCGGCCCAGTGCTGCCTGCGTCAGGTCTTCACGGGTAATGATTTTTCCCGGGCTGCGCAGAAAGGTATAGAGAAGATCGAACTCGGCACCTGTGAGATTGACGGGCTTGCCGGCGCAGGTCACGCTGCGTGATTCCGGGTGAAGCTCCACGCCTGCGAGGTGAATCGGCTGCGAAGCGCCTGCGCCTGCAGTTCCGGAAGTCCGGCGCAGGATCGCGCGCAAGCGGGCCACCAGCTCGCGAGGATTGAAAGGCTTGGCCAGGTAATCGTCAGCCCCGAGTTCCAGTCCCAGGATGCGGTCGAGTTCGCTGCCGCGTGCGGTGAGCATGAGCACCGGAACAGAGGTCTTCTGGCGCAATTGCTTGAGAACGTCAAGCCCGCTCATGCCTGGAAGCATCACGTCAAGGATCACCGCGGCGTAGTGATTGCCCAGAGCTTTCTCCAGGCCGGTGGGGCCGTCATGCGCCGCCTCCAGTTCAAACTGCTCGCTCTGGAGATACTCCTCCAGCAGCTTGCTTAACTCGGTGTCGTCATCAATAAGCAGCACAGAAACCATATCGTTCCCACCATAAACCCGGAGTTCAAATGTATCGGGTTAAGAAATGTGAAGCCTTGCTTCCGGTGAATTAACAACTCATAACTTTAACCGCTTCTGGATTGGGTTAACACTAGTGGCAGTTAATTTTCTTGGTCGTGTATGCAATCTTTCAACACCGGGACTCAGAAGAGCTGCCGCTCGGATTTTAAAAGGAGTTAGTCAATGCACAAGAAGTTTTTCATCGTTATAGCTATTTTACTGGCCGTGGCAGCCGGCCTGACAGCATCTGTCTCCGCCCAGGCAGGGCGTGGCTTCGGTCACAAACAGGGTTGGATGCTCAAACGCATGACCAAAGAACTGAACCTCACTGAGGCCCAGCAAACCCAGATCAAAGGCATCATGGCAGATTCGCGTACCCGGACCAAGCCGCTGATGCAGCAGCTCCGGCAGAATGAACAGTCCGCGAACGCCAGCGTCAACGGGAACTTTGACGAGGCCCAGGCGCGCGCCTTCGCCGGTAAGCAAGCGCAGATCATGAGCGACCTGATCGTTGAGAGACAGCGTACCAAGTCGCAGATTTATTCCGTGCTCACTCCTGACCAACGTCAGAAGGCCCTGCAACTCATGCAGCAGCACGCGCAGCGCCGGCAGGAGCGCATGCAAAACAAGACGGACCAGACACAGCAACCGCAAAGTAAGTGATCTCCTTTCTCATCCTCTCTCCAGAGGCTATGGCGGCCGCAAGGCCGCCTTTTTTTGTCCGTTCAGATCCGTGACAACTGGGTTTATCCGTGCTAAGTTTTGCTCTTCCGATCCCGGCGATTGCGGGCGATTCCGCGCGATTTCCAGTGATGCGTCGACGGGCGCAGCAAAAAAGAGTCCATCTCGCAATATCGACAATCGGATATCCGATGCCCTTCGACTTCGATTCCGCCACCCGTCGCCGCCTTGGCTACAAACTGATCGACCGTATCGACGAATATTTCTCCAGCTTGCCTAACCGGCCGGTTCAACTGCCGGAAGAGCTGCGGAGTTTCCAGGACCTCGGCGATTCCCTCCCCGAACTCGCGGGCAGCGCCGAACAGATGCTCGACGATCTTTGCTCCAGCCTGATCGCCGAAGGCTTCCACGTCCCCAGCGCCAACTATTTCGGCCTGATGAATCCCACCCCGGCCTATATGGCCGTCCTGGCCGAGATGCTCGTGGCCGCCCTCAATCCGCAACTCGCCAGCCTCGCTCGCTCGCAGCTGGCCGCGCGCATTGAACGTGAAACCGTGCGCTGGATCGGCGAGCGCGTCGGTTGGAACCAGGCTTTTGACGGAACCTTCACCAGCGGCGGGAACGAAGCCAACTTCAGCGCTCTGGCCATGGCGCTGGCTCCTCACTTTCCCCATAGTGTCGAGGATGGCATCGCTGCGATCGGCGCGAAGCCCGCGCTCTATACTTCCGCCGAGGCCCACCACTCCCTGGACAAATCGGTCGGTTTGCTGGGGCTCGGGCGCAAGGCACTCCGCCGCATCCCGGCGAACGCCAATCTTCAACTCGATCCGCAGAAACTCGGGGAACAGATCGCGCAAGACAAGGCCGCCGGCTTCGCACCGTTCTGCGTAGTCGCCACCGCCGGCACCACCAACTCCGGCGCGATCGACGATCTGGTCGCGCTGGCAGAGATCTGCCGGCGGCACCAGCTCTGGCTGCATGTCGACGGCGCTTACGGTGCAGCAGCGATCTTCTCTAACCAGCATCGCAGCCTGCTTCGAGGTATTGAGCTCGCCGACTCCATCACCATCGATCCCCACAAATGGCTCGCCATGCCGTTTGCCGCCGGCGTGGTGCTGACCTCGCATCCCCAGGCGCTCCGGCAAGCCTTCGCCACCAGCACGCCGTACATGCCGAAGAAAACCGAGGTTACTCCCCCGCTGGATAACTTTCAGGTAAGCGCGCAGTGGTCGCGGCGCATGAACTCGCTCAAGCTTTGGCTGACCCTGCGCGTCCACGGACGCCACGGCTATGAAGAGCTGATCGACCGGCAATTGAAGCTGGCTGCGTTCTTCTCAGGCTGGGTACGAAATTCGGAGATGTTTGAGCTGGCCGCGCCGCAGGTGCTCCCGATCGTGAATTTCCGGCTGAAGCTGCCGAACGCAAGCGGCGAAGAGCGGCGCGCAGCCCACGACGCTATCGTCCATGAAGCCACGCGTGACGGCCGCCGCTGGATCTCAACCACGCTGGTCAACGGACAGTCCGTCATCCGCATGATGGTAATCAGCTATCTCACAGCACATCGGCATCTGGAGGATCTGATGATCGCGCTGACCGAGGCCGCACAGAAACTCGCGAGCAAGGCAGATTAGGGTTCCGTGAGAGCTGCTTCCTGTTCGTCCAGCAGGCAAACTCCATCCCAGCTCGACGCCGGCGCTGCCGCGACCTCAAGCGTCTCTTCACGCGGATTGGTTTCTTCGTGCGGCAACGCCCGGTCATGGTGCCGTCCGACGCCCGCTTCGCGGACAAACTCCTGCAGCTTGTCTGGATTCACCTTCACCTGGATCACCACCGCCTCGTTGCTCTCGAGAGAGACGACCAGCATCTTCAGATCCTTGCCCAGGTCCTGGGCATAGATATAGGTGCGCTCACCGGTGTGCCGGTCCCACTCCTGCACCATCGGCTGCCAGCCTGAGTTCATGGCTGCGCGCACCACTTCATCAAATCGCGTATCGGAAGCGGCATTCACGAAGGGCTGATTCTCAAAGATCGCACCTTTGAAATTTTTCACACCGGCAAAATGCCAGAACTTCACCACGAACCCCGCCATCCCCATCACAAAGCGGTGCTGCCGGTGGACGTGGTAGGTGACTTCAATGTGCTTCACGATCTGGCCAAAATCGTCTTTCGCCAGGGCCTGCTGCGGCATACACAACAACAGCGCTGCCACGGGCAATCCCAGCCGAAACAAGTGGCGTTTGCTAATCCTCATCATGGCTCTTCTCTTTCTTCTGTTTCTTGCCTGATTCCTTTTCGTTGGGAACAAAGTGATGTTCCAGGGCAGCGATCTTCTCCACCGGTACGTCGCCCACAATGTTGACGACGGTCAGCTCTCTGGGTTCGGCCACCAGGATCAGCACGCCGGCAACGTGTTCGCCGCTCTTCAAGACATAGATTTCGTCATGCTCGTTGTTGCGCTTGTCGATCGACTGCACGATCTTTGTCCAGCGCGCGGTGATCTGTGAGCGGACCGACTCGACATCAGCTTTGCTGTACTGGCTGGCTTCGTCAAACTCAAAGCTCTTGACGTAAATGCCTTTGAGGTTCTTGACGATGGATTTCAGCTGCGCGATGTCCTCGTCTCCATCGTCTGTTTTCTCGATCAGGCCAATCGCGAACTGAAGCAGGGAGCCATCCAGGGTAACGTCGGTGACTCGCGCAGCCTTGTCGCTCAGCTTGTTCAGGTTATCGAGCTGCAACTTGGCATCCTGGCAATAGCCGCGCATACACGCGCAGCACAGCGCCAGCCCCATCAAGATTCGTATCGCGATTCGCGTCACACGGTTCATAAACGTTGTCTCCTGATCCTCTCCATTCCTGTCGGCACCTGGGCCTGCTGCAGTACGTGATTCAACTTGGAGCGGGCAATTTGTAATGCCAGGATCGCCTGCTCCTTGGCCTTCTCCGCCTCTGCCTGCAACTGCCGCTGTTTTTCTTCCATTTGCCGCTGTTTCTCCGCCATCTGTCTTATTTCTTCGCGGTGGCGGTATTCCGAATACTGGTAGCCGCCCCAGGCAAACCCCAACAACAGCAAAGCCACGACTGCGAACGTCCACGCCGGACGCAATGTCCACCAGGCGAAGAACGTCCCGTTGTTCTTGCTCTTGCCGTTCACCGGCTTGGTCTTGCCCTCCGCCCTGGCCTGCTCTACCCGAGCCATCACGCGCTGGGTAAACCCCTCGCCCGGATCTTTGCGCTTCAGCGCGGCGCGAAGATCGTCTTCAGAAAAATGCATATCGTACCTCTCTCAGCTTGCGCGTAAGACCCTTGCGCAGCTCCTCCAGCGACCGGTGCAGAGTGCTCTTCACCGTGTTCACCGGCATGTCCAGCGCTTCGGCGATCTCTGCCGGTCCCAGCCCTTCCTGGAAGCGCAGGATCACCACCAAGCGCTGCTTCTCCGGCAGGCCGGCCAGGCTCTGCTGCAATCGCTCCAGCAGGAGCGGATCAGCTGGAGGATCACTTGCTACCGGCTCCGGCGCATCTTCCAGTGCCTGCTCGCGTCGCCGGACCTTCTTGCGCCCCTGATCGATGCAGCGATTGGCAGTAACCCGCCGCAGCCAGAACGTCAGGTGCGCCGCCGACTGTATCCGGCTCAGGCTCTGGTACAGCTCCAGAAAGACTTCCTGGGCCAGGTCCTCGGCGAGAGAACGTTCGTGCAGGTAGTGGTAGGCAATGCTGAAAACCATGCCCTGGTGCTCACGCACCAGATCGGCAAAGGCAGCGGATTCGCCCAGAGCTGCTCTGCTCAGCGCGGTTTTCAGCCGGTCTTCGTCGTGTCCCACGTCGCGTCCCACGTGCTGTTCCAAGAAGCCCCTCGCTCAAATAGTTATACGCACCAGCGGGCGATTCGGGTGCAAGATTCTTGCTAAGCTAAAGGCATGGAGGTTGGCCAGTAATGCCCGAACCGAGCAGCTTTGCCGCTACCTACTATGACGAAGTTCGCCGCAGCTTTCGCGGCTACAAACGCCTGGCAGACGGCGCTTTGGCTCAGTTGAGCGATGAAGAATTCTTCCGCGCTCCCGACTCCGAATCCAACAGCGCTGCCCTGGTGGTTAAGCACATTTCCGGCAACATGCGCTCGCGCTGGAAGGACTTCCTCACCACGGATGGTGAGAAGCCGGACCGCAACCGCGACCAGGAATTCATCCTCACCGGGCAGGACACGCGCCAGGACCTGATGCGGCGCTGGGAAGAGAGCTTCAAAATTGTGTTCGACAACCTGGCTTCGCTCACCGACGAAGACTTTAAACGCACCGTGACCATCCGGGGCGAGCCGCACACCATCCTGCAGGCGATGAACCGCAGCCTCACGCATACGGCCTATCACATCGGACAGATCCTGTACGTGGGCAAGCACCTGCGCGGTGCGCAGTGGAACGTGCTCAGCATTCCCAGAGGAAAATCAGCCGAGTTCAACGCCATGAAACCCGAGGATCGCAAGGCTAAGGCGCCGAACCGCGTATGACGGGCTGAATGCCGATAGCCTAAACACCCCCGACACTGATGACACGGATCACACTGATTTCCACTGTCCTTTTGATCAGTGTTATCCGTGTTCATCCGTGGTAAGGTTTTGTTTGCCGCGACAGGACGCGGCCTGACTTTTGCCTCAATCCGATTTACAACCAGCCAAGCTCGTCCGCCGTCTTTCCCTTTCCGATTCGATCCTCCTTCTCGCCGGCGGAATCATCGGCTCGGGAATTTTCCTGACTGCGCAGCAAGTAGCAACCAACACGCGCTATCCCTGGCTCTTTCTGGTCATCTGGGTGGTTGGGCTGTGTGTGACCCTGCTCGCCTGCTTCGCCTTCGCTGAACTCGGCGGCATGTACCCTGAAGCCGGCGGGCAGTATGTCTACATGCGTGAAGCTTATGGCGATGCTGCCGGATTTTTCTATGGCTGGATGTACTTCACCGTCAGCGCTACCGGCACGATGGCGGCGCTGGGCGTCGGGTTTGCCACCTATCTCGGGCAGGCGTTGCCTGCTTTGCAAGCTCAACGAGCCGTGTTTGGCATGGGACCAGTAACGGTGACGCGCGGCCATTTGATCGCACTCGCCGCCATCGCTCTGCAGACGATGATCAACATCTTCGGCGTCAAAAAAGGTGCGATCCTGCAAAACGTCGCTACCTGGGCCAAGTTCGGTGCGATCGGCTGCTTTGTTGTGCTTGGCATGCTATTGGGCCACGGCTCGTGGAACCACTACAGCCAAGCCATTCCCGCGGCGCCCGGTACTCCTTCCATGTTGACGGGAATCGGCGTCGCCCTGATCGCGGTCTTCTGGGCCTATGACGGCTGGGTTTACATCACCTTTGTCGCGGGCGAGGTAAAAGATCCGCAGCGCAACCTGCCTCGCTCCCTGGTCCTCGGCATGATGCTGGTCGGCGTCGTCTATATTGCCATCAACGCGGTCTATCTTTACGCGCTGCCCATGAAGGAAATCGCGGCGCATGAAGCCGTCGCGCAGACAGCTGCCGTATCCATGTTCTCCGGCCGCATTGCACCGTGGCTTTCGCTCATGGTGGCGCTCTCCTGTTTTGGCGCGATCGGCCCTTGCCTGATGACCGGCGCGCGCGTCTACTACGCCATGGCGGAAGACGGCGTATTTTTTCACGCTCTCGCCCGCGTCCACCCGCGCTGGCATACTCCGGTCTTCAGCCTGATCCTGCAGGCGATCTGGGCCGCCATCCTCGCTTTGAGCGGGCGTTATGACCAGCTTTTTACCTACGTGATGTTCATGATGGTCCTCAGCTACGTGCTCACAGTTGCGGGGCTGTTCATCCTGAGGCGCAAAAAGCCTGACGCGGAGCGGCCTTATCGCTGCAGCGGATATCCAGTGCTTCCTGCGCTCTATGTGATCCTGGGCAGTGTCTGGGCCATTAATGCAGCCCTGGAAAAGCAAAAAGAAACGCTGTGGGGCGCCGCGATCGTGCTGGCAGGAGTACCATTTTATCTTTACTGGAAAAGGCAACGGACTCCGAAAGCTGTGTCACAGCACACTTCAGTTACCCGATAACGCGTAACGCCAGGATCTTTAATGCAATTTCAGAAATTCGATCTCGAATACTTCCAATCGCAGTTTGAGCGCGCCGTGGAGATCAACCTGGCCGACAGCTCAGTGAAATGCGCCAACGTCAGCGATCTGCTGGCCGGAGAAGATCCGCGTCCGCTGCTGGAACTCCCTCTCTACTATCCTGAGGTGAACGGCACCGGTTTGCTGCGTGAACGCATCGCCGCGCTCTATCACAACGCCTCGGCCAAGAATGTCCTGGTCACCGTGGGCGCGGCCCAGGCCAACTGGATGATCTGCAGCACGCTGCTTGAGCCCGGCGACGAGGTGGTTGTCGTCTCACCCGGCTATCGCCAGGTCTGGGGATTGGCAAAGAATCTCGGCTGCCGGGTGAAAGAAGCGCAGCTTCGGCCGGAAAACAACTGGCGTCTTGACCTCGACGAGCTCGAATCTCTGGCCGGCTCCAACACCAGGCTCATATCGATTGTGAACCCAAACAATCCCACCGGCAGCATTCTGTCTGCCGACGAGATGCAGCGCACTATTCAGATATGCAAACGTACGGGCGCATGGCTGCACGCGGATGAGGTCTATCGTGGCACCGAGTTGAACGCCAGGGAAACCCCGAGCTTCTGGGGCATGTATGACAAAGTCATTTGTGTCAATAGCTTTTCCAAGGCCTACGGGCTGGCAGGTTTAAGGATCGGCTGGGCACTGGCCTCACCGGAGATGGTGGAAGAACTGTGGCGCAGACATGAGTATGCCGTGATCGCGGCTGCCGGGCCAAGCATGAAGCTGGCCGAGATCGCGCTACAACCCGAAAAAAGAAAGATGCTGCTCGATCGCCAGCGCCAGCTTTCCCGCGCCGGCCACACACTGCTCGAAAACTGGGTTCGCGCTCAGGAGGGGAGATTCTCAGTCAGCCCGGCGGTGGCGACATCTATTGCATTCGTTGGCTATCGCTTTGATATGCCATCGGCTGAACTGGCCCATCATATCCGGCAAAAGGCTTCCGTTCTGGTTGCACCCGGAGCCTATCTGGGAACGGAACACCATCTCCGCATCACCGTCGGGTACGAGGCGGCCAAAGTGACGGCAGCGCTCGAAAGAATCGGAGCGGTTGCCGCGGAACTGGCAGGCGCCGCTGCCACGACGCGGACCTAAGCGCCGCAGAAAAACAAAAAAGCGATCTCGCTGTCCACAACATCCATGTGAGCAGAGGAACAGACATGGCGAAAACCGATTCCGTCCTCATCGAGCGCAAGGGCAAAATCTTGAGCGTCACCATCAACCGTCCAAAAGTCCGCAATGCCGTGGACTCCGTGACCGCCCGCGCCCTGGGCGAAGCCTTTGAACGTTTCGACCGTGACGAAGATCTGTCTGTTGCCGTCTTGTCGGGCTCCGTCGGATCGTTCTGCGCCGGGTTTGATCTGCGCGAAGTAGCCGACGGCCGCCGCACCACGGTGGAACAGACCGGCTCAGGCCCCATGGGACCTACCTGGCTGCAGCTGAGCAAACCGGTCATCGCAGCGATTGAAGGCCATGCGGTTGCCGGCGGATTGGAGCTGGCGCTCTGGTGCGATCTGCGCGTCGCCGCGCGCAATGCGGTGCTGGGCGTGTTCAATCGCCGTTTCGGCGTTCCGCTTATCGATCTGGGGACGGTTCGCTTGCCGCGCCTGATCGGCCAGGGTCGCGCGCTGGATTTGATCCTTACCGGACGCGCCGTCTCCGGCGATGAAGCGCTGCAGATGGGGTTGGTGAACCGGCTGGTCGAACCCGGTACGGCGCTGGCGGCCGCAATGGAACTCGCACATACGCTTGCAGAATTCCCGCAACACGGGCTACGTGTTGACCGCATGTCCGTCTATGAACAGTGGTCACTGCCGTGGGAGCAGGCACGGCAAAACGAACTGCGCGGCGGTCTCGATGTGCTGGCTTCAGGAGAGTCCCGGGAGGGCGCGCAACGTTTCGCCTCAGGAACCGGGCGGCACGGCAGCTTTGAGAACGAAGGGTAAAACCGCTCACCGTCGTCGGTTTTGCAAGAATCAGCATTTCATAAAAACAACACAGGAGTTCCAATCAGTGCCAGCAGATTCCGGTCTTGAAAATGTCAGCAGGATTTTCTACGACGCGAATTTCGTCCGTGACCTCGGCATTCGCCTGAAGAGTGTAGGCGCCGGGACCTGCGAGACCACGCTCCAGGTTCAGGAACGGTTACGCCAGCAGCATGGCTTTGTACACGGCGGCGTAGTTGCCACCCTGGCCGACCATACCGCCGGCGGCGCGGCCCGCTCGGTTTCAGGAGCGGGCGACGTCCTCACGGTCGAGTTCAAGATCAACTACCTCCGTCCAGCCAGCGGGGACCGGTTGCGCTGCACAGCCAACGTGCTGCGTGCAGGACGAACTGCCATTGTGGCCGAGGCGCTGGTCTTCGCTGGTCCACCCGAGCAGGAAGAGCTTGTCGCAAAGCTAACGGAAACGCTCTTTGTGGTCGAAGACCCGAAGAACCGCACCCGGCGGGAATAGGAGAGCTCCGCCCAGTAGCCAATACATTGAGGCGAGGTGAAAAACCGGCGACCTCAACCGTACTGGTTCAGTTTGATATGGTGGCGAGCAAATCCAAACTCTCCCAACGTTCGTCATCCCGACGGCCGTTTAGCGAGCGCGCGCCGTCAGGGCCCCGTTCGCGCCCGCTTTTGGCGTGAATGGGCGGATCAGCGCGCAAGTAGGTCGGAGGGACCTTGTGTTTTGTATGTTTATGGGTGGTTCAAGCACAAGGTCTCTCAGGGCGACTCGCCCGGTGGTGAAAACGCGGGCTCGCTCACGCCCTTCGAGATGACGTTCTAAAAGAACAATCGGGGCTTGGAGCCGAAACTGTACCACTACCGTCAAAAAGCGAAAACTTGCTTCGGACGCGAATTTCCGTTAGTGTATTTACGCTTTTTCTTTGTCCCCAAATCCCGGCCGGGAGCTATGGGGGAACTGAACGTGCAGAAGGAGCTCGTAATGAAGAAACTCTTGGTGGTTGCAGCACTGCTGTTGAACGCGACCGGACTGGTTACGGCGCAGGACGCTCCACAATGGCAAATCGAGCGCAGCAAAGACGCATTCCTGGGCACCGAAATCATCCAATATCGCCTGGAGGGGCGGTATCTGGCCACGCCTTTCAACAAACCGTCGATACCCGCAATCTATCTGCAATGCACTTCTGGATCCACCAATCACGGAAAATCCGACGGCAAATTGGAAAGCGCGTTTCTTTTTGTAGGTGATACGAATGACCGGCATGTCTCCTATGAGCGGAAGTCACGTGCCCGGGAGCGGGAGTCTACCTTGACCACGCAATATCGTCTCGACGACGGGAAGGTGCACACCCAGTATCTGTCACATTCACCGGACTTCAAGACAATCTCCTTACAGCCGGCCGGCTGCGGCGAGTGTATGCTCAATGACCTGTTCTATGGCCACATCGTCTCGCACAAGGAAAACACCTCTCCTCAGGTCAGGAAGATTGTCCTGAACATTCCAGAACCCAGGCTGGGAAACGTGGTGATCCAGTTTGATCTGCCGGACGTCACAGAAGTAGCGCGCGCATGCGGGGTAAGCCGCCGGTAAAGAGACCGGCCGAAAAGCTATTCTGCGGGCGCTAAGATTTCTTCACCAACTCCAATTCGATCTTCTTGGCCGCGGGATCCAGCTTGCTGATGCGGAAGCTGCGTATCTGTCCGGTCTGGGCGGATTGCGCTTTTGTTTCATCCGCGGCGCCTCCGCTCTTCCACTTTGCTTGCAGCATGGAGCTCAGCGATGACAGGTCTGCTTTCGCACCTTTAGCTTCTTTCGGCTTGTCCTCCACAGATGAAACGCCCGCCAATCCAGCGCCCGCCATACTGCAGCTCGCGAAAACACCTTCTCCCAGTTCCACGCGCGCGCTATCGCCGGAAACCTCCATCATGCGGCCGCTGACCACGTCGCCCTCTTTATGCTCGGCAATATATTCATCCAGGCTCGAGGGGGCCATTTGCTTGATGCTCAGGCGCACGTTGCGCTTGGCCTTGTCAACCTCAAGCACCTGCGCCTTCACGACCTGACCGGCTTTCAGCACATCCTGCGGATGGTTGATACGCTTCTCCGCGCTGATCTCGCTTACGTGAATCATGCCCTCGATGCCTTCAGCCAGGTGCACAAACGCTCCAAACTTTGTCAGGCTCACCACCGGACCTTCAATTATCGAGCCCGCAGGAAACTTTTGCGCGGCATCGGCCCACGGATCACCCAGCGCCTGCTTCAGCCCCAGCGAGATTCGCTTCTCGCCCGGGTTCACGCCCAGGATCACCGCTTCCACGGTTTCACCGGGCTTGACCGCGTCACTGGGCTTGCGCACTTTTTTGGACCATGCCATCTCAGAGACGTGGATCAGGCCTTCCACTCCGGGCTCGAGTTCCACGAAGGCTCCAAAATCCATCAACCGCGTCACCACGCCGCGCACGCGCTCGCCTACTTTGTATTTTTGCGCCGCAGCGTCCCATGGATGCGGCTGCAGCTGCTTCATGCCCAGCGAGATACGCCGTTTATCCTGATCGATCTTCAGGACCCTGGCTTCAATTGCCTGTCCCACGGTCAGCACGTCGGCCGGCTTGTTCACGCGGCTCCAGGAGATATCGCTCACGTGCAACAGCCCATCCACCTCGCCAATGTCGACAAACGCGCCATAATCAGCCAGGCTGCGCACCACGCCGTTGACAGTATCGCCTTCCTTGATCTCCGAGTAACGGCGCGCCCGGTTCGCGCGCTCTTCTTCCTCCGCAATCACCCGGCGATCCACCACCACGTCTTCATCCGCAACATCAAGCTTGGTGATGCGGCAGCGGATCTCCTGTCCGACCATTTTTTCCATATCGGCTGTTTCGCGCACCCCGCTGCGCGAAGCCGGCATGAACGCGCGCACGCCAATGTCAATGCTCAGCCCGCCTTTTACCGCGCCAATGACCGTCCCAACAATCGTGGTTTTTTCGGCAAAGGCTTTCTCCAGGGAAGCCCAATCGGTCGGCCGAGCGACCCTTCCGCGCGCCAAATCGTAATAGCCTTCCGGCCCACGGCCCTTCACCGTCACCAGCAGTTTGTCGCCGGGCTTGACCGTCTCGTTCGCCCGTAACGCGGTCAGCGGCAAAATTCCCTCCGTCTTGAAACCAATATCGAGCAGAACCGCATCCGCGGTCACTTTGACCACGGTGCCTTCAAGGCCCTTGCTGCCTTCCTGCGGCGTGCGGGTGTGGCTTTGCTCATATTGTGAGAGCAGATCTTGGAATGACTCGCCGGCTTCGCCTGCGGGTTGATTGTTTGGAGGGGTTTCTGGATCGTTTGGATTGGACATGAGGCTGCAATTACCTGAGAATTTTGGCGTAGAAAAATGGTGGTGAGCGCGGCTGGATTCGAACCAGCGACCCACGCCTTAAAAGGGCGTTGCTCTACCAACTGAGCTACGCGCCCACACTCTTACTAATCTAACATAGCCTTCGCGGGCCCCCGGCCGCTGCAGAATGCAAAAAGGAAGCAGCGCGGATATTTTTTCCGAGCTGCTCTCTTCGTGTCGATATGAATCGTTGTGCCGGTTAGAAACGGATTTGTGGTCCGAACGTCGCGCGAACGTTATGGGTCGTGCCGCTGCTCAGGAGCATAATCTCATCGCCCGCTTCCAGACGCACCCCCCACCAGCCGTGGTTCCATTCCACGCCGGCACCGGGATAGATGACAGGATTGGTGTCGCCATCCACAATGCCGCCGATCTGGTTATTGATTACCCCAGCCGTCACCGGACCGCCAACGCCAAAGTTGACGAAACCTCCCTTGATCAGGCCGAAGTAACGGAATGAGCCGGTGCTTTGGATCTTTAAACCAAACAGAGCGTGAAGCAGCCGCACATCAGAACGGACTGTAGTAGAGATCACGCCGTTGTTAATGGTCTGGGTTTTGTTGCGTTCAAAGTCATAGGCCATTTCGCCTTCCACAACAACGTGTTTGCGAATATTGAACCCAAGTCGTCCGCCGACGCCAAACATATTCAGGTCGGCTGGTTGAAGCCGTGTGAAATCAAAGTAGATGCCAAAATTGCCGTGGTTCTTTGTATCACTCTGCGTTGTATTGTCCTGCGCCAGCGCCGCAGGGGCTATTACCGCAAAACACAGCGTTAGTACGCCCAGAATTGCGTAACGTCTCATGTTGTAGCTTCTCCAGTCTTCCTGTGAAGTCTAAGTCTTTAGAACCGGATTTGGGGTCCTCCCATGAATTTAAAGTTATGATTGGCTCCGTTGTCAAAGAAGATCTCATCCCCGGCCTCCAATCGGAGCCCAAGAAACCCGGCATTGAATTCCACGCCGCCACCCGGATACAAGACGCCGTTGGTGTCTCCGTTAAGGACATTGCCAACCTGATTCGTAAAATTGCCCACGGTGACGCCAGTATTGCCACCCCTGAAATTCAGAAATCCGCCCTTTATGACGGCAAAGACCCGCACGGGTCCCGTGGACTGAATCTTGGGACCAAAGAGCCCGTGAAGCAGGCGCAGGTTCGAGCGGATTGTAGTGGTATTGCCGGAAAGGTCCGTGATGCTTGCAGTGGTGTTTTGTTCGAAGTCGTAAGCCATCTCGCCTTCCATCACAACGTGCGGCGCAAGGTTGAAGCCAAGACGGCCGCCAACTCCAAAGAAGTTCTGTTTGGCGAATTGCAGCCTGGTGTAATCAAAATAGACGCCGAAATCGCCGTGGTTTTTGTCGTCTCCCTGGGCTGAGGCCGCGGGTGCGATCATCCCGAGACACAGACCCAGGGCGCATAGAATTGCGAAACGTTTCATATTGTAGCTTCTCCCCTTCTGAAGTTTGTGTAGCTCCACTCCACACCGGAGCATCACAGCTTTGGGGAACGGAAAGCGTCAAGCACGGTGGATTATCAAATACGATGCCCGTTCTGGAAACGAGGTGGGCTGCTGACGCACTCTCTTAATATGCCGGGAAATACCACTTTTTCACGCACATGCAGTTTACACCGCCTTAATCCACGCATTAAACTCATGAGCATCAACCCGCACGCCCAAGTGCGTGCCGGACGCGTAGCGGAGGACATAATATGCCGAATGGGACACTTGATCTGATGAAACTTGATGGCCACCCCCAAACCTACCAGATCATGTTTGAGCAGAATGCCGGAGGCACGTTTGTGGCCCGTGTTGAATCCGACGAGCTAGTTCCCTTCCTACACGAAGAAATGCGCGTGGAACTGCCTACCGCCGAATCTGCCGCGCAACGCCTGCAAAAAGAGAACCGCATCCGCCTGCAAAACGTCTTCCTCGAAGAAAACAACCTGCATGCCGTGATGGATTACATGGAAGAAGACATCGAATAGTTGCCAATATCGCCGGCACTGCCAAAAAATGGGAATTGAAAGACAAAACCTTCATTGAACGGCTTTTGTCTCCCGTCTCTGAAGAAAAAGACTTGCCACTTGGCGTTTTTCAATTTTCAATCTTTGGCAATGCCGGCGATTCTGGCAATCCAGTGATCAGCCAATAACCTGCATCAGTCTGCGGTGAGCCCGTGGCTCCGGGCTTTCAGCTTTACCTTCAAATCTTCCGCGATCTGCTTCCCGTGGAAACGGCCGTTCTCAATAAAGATTTCGCTCGTCCTGGATCCGGCAACGATCACACCCGCGACATAGATGCCGGGCACGTTGCTCTCAAAGGTTTTCGGATCGCACACCGGCCTCATCTCCGGATCCGTGAGCTCGATCCCCAGCGAGCGCAGGAATTCATAGTCCGGATGGTAGCCGGTGAGCGCGAAAACAAAATCATTCTTCAGCGTGCGCTCGCCGTCCGGCGTTTTGATTCGCACCGCTTCCGGTTTGATCTCCAGGACACAACTGCTGAAGAAAGCTGTAACTTCGCCGTTCTTGATGCGGTTTTCGATATCCGGCTTGATCCAGTACTTGACGTTGCGATGGATCTCCGGACCGCGATGCACCATGGTCACGCGCGCGCCGCGCCGCCACAACTCCAGCGCCGCGATAGCAGCTGAATTCTTGGCGCCGATGATGAGCACATCCATATCGAAATACGGGTGCGGCTCGCGGTAATAGTGCAATACCTTGCCGAGTTCTTCCCCGGGAACGCCCAGATAGTTCGGCAGGTCGTAATAGCCCGTCGACACAACGACTTTCCTGGCTGAGTATTGATGGCTTTTGCCGTGCCGGTCGCGCGTCTGGGCGCGAAACGCGCCATCGTAGCCGGTGACGCTGAGCACCTCTTGATACTGGCGCACGTCAAGCTGGTAGTGCTGAGCGACCTGGCGGTAGTACTCCAGCGCTTCATGGCGGTTCGGCTTCTGGTTGGCTGTCGTGAAGGGAATGTCGCCGATCTCCAGAAGCTCCGGCGTGGTGAAGAAAACCATGTTGGCGGGATAGTGAAACAGCGAGTTCACCAGGCAGCCCTTGTCCACCAGAGCCACGGTAAAGCCGGCGCGCTGCGCCTCAATAGCGGACGCCATGCCGGTTGGCCCGGCTCCGATCACCAGCACGTCAAAGCTGTTGCCCTTGTGCTCCATGCAGTTTCATTTTACAGGGTGCTCTCTTTGATCCATCTCCAGGCGGACCAATGCCCTGCAGCAGACCGCTGACCGAGGGCGAATTATTGTGGAAGAATTCTAGTCTGCGATCTCTATGATCTTGATGTCGCCGAAAACGTCCTTGATCTCTTCCCACACCACGTAGCGGACTTCCGGCACATCCGGCATGCCGTGTTCGCGGAGAAATTTCTCCATGTCCAGAAATAGATGGCCCTGATCATCGGTGTAAAAACCTGGAATCAGGGGAATAAGATCACTCATGCAGGTGTCGCTACCACAATAGTTGTAGTGAATTTTGCCGCTGCAGCGTTTCATGCTGCTCGATGGGAAAAATATTTCAACCTTTAAAAAGAAAAGCGCGCGGCACACAAACAAAAGCTATCAATCGAATCATTCCATCTCATTTAGGTCATGTGCTACGTCATGTGCGCCAACTTGCGCCAGCGCTCTTGCATCCCCTCGTGCTCAAACATTTTCCGGCTTCACCGCAACGCGGCCAACGCCTGCTCCACATCAGCAATAAGGTCGTCGATCGATTCCAGTCCGGTATAGAGCCGCACCAGCCGATGGGCGTAAGCTGGGCGCTTGGGGGAACTCAGGTCATATGTCATTACCAGGCTGGTTACGCCGCCCCAGCTGTAGCCAATCTTGAAGAGCTTGAGAGCGTCCACAAACCTGAAAACCTGTTCTTTGTTGAAGCGACGGTCGAGAACAACGGAAAACAGTCCGCTTGAACCGGAGAAGTCCCTTTTCCATAATTCGTGCCCCGGACATGAGGGCAACGCCGGATGCAGCACCAATTCAACCTCGGGCCGCCCGCTCAGCCATTGCGCCAGAGCGAGCGCCGACTGTTCGACCGCCTTGAGCCGCACGGCCATGGTTTTCATTCCCCGCAGAGCCAGGCTGCAATCGTCCGGTGAAGGAGCGCAACCAAGGGCCTGCTGCGTCTCGCCCAGCAGTTTATAAATTTCCTGGTCGCGCACTGTCACCGAACCGAGCAAGAGATCGCTGTGTCCGCCCACGTACTTGGTCAGCGCCTGCATGGTTACGTCTACGCCATGAGCAAACGCGTCAAAGTAGATTCCCGCGGACCACGTGTTGTCCATGACTACCAGCGCGCCGTGCCGGTGCGCGGCTTCGGCGATGGCGGGAATGTCCTGCACCTCCATGGTGATGGAGCCGGGGTTCTCAACCCACACCAGCCGAGTATTGGACTTGAACTCGGAGCGGATGTCCGCGCCGGCGCCAGGCTGGTAGTAGCTCACTTCCACGCCAAAACGCCGCAACACTTGATTGGAAAACATCCGGTTTGGACCGTAAATGTTTTCCGGCAGCAGCACGTGATCGCCGGCCTTGAGGAGCGCCAGATGGATCAGCGAAATTGCTCCCTGGCCCCCGGGCGTAATGAACGTACGAAATCCCTTTTCCAGCTCGCACACCTTTGCGGCGAGCTCCAGCGTGGTCGGCGTGCCGTAAAGGCCGTAGGTATAGCCGATCTCATGCTGGTTCCAGCGGTCGCTGGCCGCGGCAGCGCGGGGGAAAAGCACGGTCGAAGCGCGATACACGGGCGTGGACAGCGAGCGAAAGCCTTCTGGGACCTCCGCATCGGAGTGAATCAGCCTGGTCTTCCAATCTTTCTTGTTGGGCATGACAGAAATTGTAGCGTGTGATTGGAGCGGCGAGGAGCTGAATACTCTAAGCAGGATCGTTAGCCTCAAGCGGTTTGGAGCGAAGCGACAGTATTTATGCAGAAACATCGGCAGCGAGCCCGGGGTCCCCAGCACGCGCGCTTTTCGCGTGATGGGGTTGGAGCCCGACTTGCGCGGCGAGCTGTCTGTGCCAGGAGCTGAATACTCTAAGCAGAATCGTTAGCCTCAAGCGGTTTGGAGCGAAGCGACAGTATTTAGAGCCCTTCGGTAACGCCGGGCACCTGCCAGCCATCGTACTCGCCGTGATGTTCGTCGGCGAACAAATCCAGCTCGGCCTGAAGCTCCTGAAGATTTTCCACGGGTCCAGGCTGGCGCGCATGCAACAAATACTTCTGCTCGGTTCCGTCCAGCTTCGTTGACACAATGGTCCAGCCGCGCTCTCGCTCCAGGCGTTTCGAGGCAACATCAAGGTTCATCTGATCGGCAAAGAAGAAATAGTGGTCGAGCGCTTCAGCGTTGGCGAGCGCTTGATCGAGTTTTTCGTCGGTCTCGGAACGTTTTGGCCGGAAGCCCAGCAGCGCTCGAATACCGTCAAACATAGTTGTTCCTCAATCGACGTCTTGAGAACGTTGGATGCATCGTACACTTGTGCGACTCAGCGGCGTGGAGTCCAAAACTTGCATGGCTGGGACTGCAGAACAAACGTGAGTTCCTGTGGAATGTGCGTTTGATCGATTCGAAGATGTTGCACTGGACGGGACTCGCGCATGTCGATCTGACCTTCCCCCTTGCACCAGACCCCGGCTCTGGCATAGTAGTCAAAACCTAGCGGAACAACGAATTCGCCTTCTCCGTTTGTAATCTCCGGCGCTGTACCACCGATCACAGCCTGAGGGAAGCTAGGGTTGGAAAAAAGCAGGTTGCTGCGTTCGACTGGTGTTCCATCCTGCCATCTGACGTGGATCTTAATAGTAGCTGTTTGCAGACGTCTGAGACGTAACGGCCTTAGTTCGATTTTCAAATTGCCCTGAACTCGAACGGGCTCGGAGAACTTCTTGTGTTCTGTTCCTGGATAGTAGCTGGCCATGAAGGGGCGTTCACCAGTTGGGGCGCCGCGCGCGCCAACGCCCAGAATGTACTCGCCCGGCTTCAGTCGAAAGAACTCAAATACGCCGTCTTTGTTTGTCCATTCCTCTAACTGCTCGCCTGACTCATCAACTTCTGCCGCAGTTTCACCAATGGGAACCAGCGTCACGTCGATCGCATGAACAGGGGTATCGCGTTCATCAACCACCTTTCCGGAAAGCCCGCCGGTGATTCCAAGTGCGCCTTCGTCGGGATAGTCAGGTCGTCCTTCCCCGGACGATTCGTCATCCGGGTTGACGTAGAGACTCCAGTGGCCCGGCTCGGATTTGTGCGGCCTGATGATGGCTCGCACAGCGCTCCACACGAAGATCGCAACCAGCAATATTCCCAGGGGCAAGAGCTGGTGATAGATCTTGGTCAACATAGCCGGTGACAGTGTAAAGCAAAATTCGCCCCGGCATGGGCTGTTCTCGCGGTCCCCGACCAAGACCCGTCCGCGATCCCTGCCCGCACGATATAATTTCTAGTTTTGCTCCGTGCCATCGCGGCACATGCATATCGCACTGATAAGAGGACATATGGCTACACAGTTCCGCCAGGAAAAAGACTCGATCGGCATCAAAGAGATCCCCGCAGACGTTTATTACGGCGTGCAGACGGCGCGAGCCGTGGAGAACTATCCCATCTCCGGCATGCGCGCCAACCCCACGCTCATTCGTGCGATCGGCATGGTGAAATATGCCGCCGCACAGGCCAACAAACAGCTCGGCCTGGTCGACGACAAGCGCGCTGACGCGATCATGCAAGCCGCCAAAGAAGTGGTCGACGGAAAGTGGGATGCATCTTTTGTTGTCGATGTCTTCCAGGCCGGAGCAGGCGTGAGCTTCCACATGAATTCGAATGAAGTCGTCGCCAATCGCGCCACCGAGCTGATCGGCGGCAAGCTGGGCGAGTACTCGGTCCATCCCAACGATCACGTAAATTACGGGCAGTCCACGAACGATGTTTTTCCGACCTCGATGCGCGTGGCCACTCTACTGGAGCTGGAAAAACTCTATCCCGTTCTCGACGGCCTTGCCGCTGCGCTGGAAGCCAAGGGCAAAGAGTTTTACAACATCATGAAGTCCGGCCGCACCCACATGCAGGACGCGGTGCCAATCCGCTTGGGGCAGGAATTCACGGCTTATGGTGTGGCCATACGCAAATCGATAGATGACATCCGCCACGCCGGGGACTCGCTGCGCGAACTCGGGCTTGGCGGCTCCGCGGTAGGCACTGGGATCAACACGCATCCGGACTATCGCGTGAAAGCCGTAGCCAACCTGGCGAAGATCTCCGGCCAGAAGCTCACCCCCGCGGCGGATATGCGCTGGGCCATGCAATCGAATTCGTGCATGGCGCAGGTGTCTTCCGCTCTGCGCAATCTGGCGCTTGAGATCATTCGCATCTCGAATGACCTGCGCCTCATTTCTTCCGGGCCCAACACCGGCTTCGCTGAAGTCAATTTGCCGGGGCTGCAGCCGGGCTCTTCCATCATGCCGGGCAAAATCAATCCGGTGATGCCCGAGCTGGCTGCGATGGTTTCTTTTCAAGTCGTCGGCAACGATACGGCAGTCGCAATGGCCGTTCAGGGCGGCCAGCTTGAGCTAAACGTCATGATGCCGACCATGGCCTACAACGTCCTGCAATCGATCTCAATCCTCGCCAACATGCTGCGCGTCTTTACCGACAAATGCATCAAAGGCCTGACCGCCAACGAAAAGCGCAATGCGTTTTACGCGCAGAGCACGGTATCGCTGGCGACGGCGCTCAATCCCTATATCGGCTATGCCAAAGCAGCGGAGATTGTGAAGGAATCTGTGGCGACCGGCCGCTCGATCATTGATATTGCCCGGGATAAAAACCTGCTGAGCGAAAAAGAGATTGAAGAGATCCTCGATCCGGTCAGCATGACCGAGCCGCAGTATCCGAAGGAAGCGGCGAAGCATCGGGAAGAGATTAAGGCCAAGAAGTAGCTTCTTTCCGCAGTCCCGAGCGAAGCGAGGGATCCCTATTGCTACAACGATCTGAAAGCATTAGATCTGTGCGGGCGTCGAAAAACTATCGGATCAAAGCAATATCTGCTAGGTCCTCCGGAAGCCATCTGCATCGTGGCTGTAGGGTTCCCTCGCTACGCTCGGGATTTCCACAACTAACAGGCCCAGCGAAGCAAGCACGCTCCCACCGTAAACCCCGCGCCAACGGCTGCGATCAATACCAGGTCACCTTTCTTCAGCCGGCCTTGCTGGCGGGCGCTTTCGAGAGCCAACGGAATGGTGCCGGCCGTGGTGTTGCCGAATTCGTCGATATTGATGATGATGCGTTCTTCGGGCAATCCCAGCCGCTCGGCCGACGACATGATGATCCGCCGGTTGGCTTGGTGAGGCACAAACAGCGCCACGTCTTTGCCGGTAAACCCGTTGCGCTTCAGCACGGCCTCAGCCGTTTCTGCCATTTTTCTTACTGCATATCTGAAGACGGCCTGGCCATCCTGGTGCACGTAATGCATCTTCCGGTCGACGGTGTCATGAGTAGAAGGATTGCGGCTGCCTCCGCCTGGCATGTAGAGCGAGCACGCGCCCGAGCCGTCGACTTCATGAATAAAATCGATGAAGCAATTGTCATCCGTGGCAGGTTCAACCACTACCGCTCCGGCGCCGTCGCCGAAAATCACGCAGGTCGCGCGGTCCTGGTAGTTGATGATGGAGCTCATCACGTCCGCACCGATGGCCATGACTTTCTTGTGCGCGCCCGATTCCACAAACTTCACCGCCGTCTGCAACGCATATACAAACCCGGAGCACGCCGCAGAAATGTCATATCCCCAGGCGCCTTTAGCGCCGATTTTGTCCTGCACGATGCAGGCCGTGGCGGGAAAAAACATGTCCGGCGTCACTGTACCCAGGAAGATGGCTTCAATCTCGCTGGCCGGGATTTGCCGCTGCTGCAAGGCTTCCTTTGCCGCTTCAATTGCCAGATCTGACGTGGCCATGCCTTGATCCACGATGTGGCGCTGGCGGATTCCGGTGCGCTCCACGATCCAGTCGTTGGAGGTTTCTACCATCTTTTCCAGGTCAGCGTTGGTGAGAAGGCGCGGAGGAGTGAATGTTCCCAGGGCAGAAATTTTCGCCCGTACAAGATTGGCCAAAAGGGTTTTCTCCAGATCGGTGAGGTTAACCTAATATTGTATGCGGTTTTACTCGGAACGTGAATGGTTTTACCGGAAATTCGAGCGCTGTGCAATTTTCGAAGCTGATGAGTCGCGCATTCGCTGGGCCGCCTGCAGTGCAAAAACTCCAACTTCAAGCGATCATCTTTAGATGTTGGAGCGCAGCGACAAAAATCAAAGACCGGGCACCCCGCTGCACACGCACTAGCCCGTTACCGTTGCTTCCTTCCGGACCTGGCGGGGTTGGCGGGATTGCGTCGCGCGGGACCCGGCGTCTTAATTTTAACATTGGAGACGGTTACGTTGGGTCACCAGCGGCCGGATTCAGCTTTCATCCGACCTGAAATTCGGGGAAAATGAGGCAATGTCCACGCGCACCATCAATCTGGCCGCAGCCAAGGGGTATCCGGGCAGCGCAGAGCGCTTTTTCCAGTGGTCGCTCTACTTGCTGGTGGTAGTGGGGTTTACCGCGCTGATGGGCACCAACAAGCTTGATCTTCCATCGCTGGCGCTGGTGCTGCCGGCGCTGCTGCTGCGCGTATACCTGCTGCTCATGCGCAAGTCGTTCGTGATCTCTGAGCGCTGGACCACGTACCTCACCATTCTCTACTTTGCTTTTTACGCGGCAGACTATTTTTATTTTTCCCAGAACTTTCTCAGCGCCACGGTCCACATGGTGCTGTTCAGCATGGTCATCAAGGTATTTTCGGTGCGTCGCGACCGCGATCTGCTGTACCTGGCGGTGCTTTCATTTCTAATGGTGCTTGCGGCCGCGGTGCTCACGGTGGATACCCTCTTCCTGCTCACGTTTTCTTTGTTCATCCTGGTAGCGATCGCAACCTTCATCAGCATGGAGATGCGGCGCTCCGAACGTGAATCGCTTACAGCCGGCGTTCCCGCGCGGCAGGATCTTAGCTTCCATAGCTCGCTCGCCGGCATCTCCGCCATTCTCGGGCTGCTGACTCTCGCCGGCGGAGCCCTGATCTTTTTTATTCTGCCGCGCGTGAGTTCCAGCGGCTACCTGCGCAACCTGGGTATTCAAAGCTCGATCATGAGCGGCTTTGGACAGGAAGTCAGCCTGGGCGGCATCGGGCAGATCCAGCAGTCAAGCAACGTGGTCATGCACGTTCAGGTGCTGGAGGGAAAGCTGCCTCAAAGCGTCAAGTGGCGCGGTATCGCCCTGGCCAGTTTTGACGGACGACGCTGGTACAACGCCGCGGAGATTCCCACCGTCCATGGGCTTTACAACTCGCCTCTCGACCTTACTCACATCAGCAATTTTTCTTTCTACTCTGACTCCCCGAACGTTCCCCACCTGCCCAACCTTTCCTACCGGGTGGTGATGGAACCCATCGGGTTGAACCTGTTTTTTCTCGCTCCTGTGCCTTTGAAAATCAATGGCGACTATCGCCTGGTGGAGATCAAATCTGACGGCTCGATTTTCGGCAATCGGGTTTCCGACAACACCTCGGGCGAGGGTGACAACCCGGAGAGCGTGGGCGCCTACACAGCAGAAGCGGATACCCGCAATCCTGAGCCTTATGTGCGCGAATCGGTATCACGCGATTACCCGCCGCACGTCGCGGTTCTCTACCTGCAGCTTCCGCGGCTGGATCCCCGCATCGCGCCATTGGCGAAGCAAATCACTGCCTCCGCCAGGTCCAACTACGATCGCGCCCGCCAGATAGAGCAGTATCTGCAATCGAGTTTCGGTTACACTCTGGAACTTCCGGGTATGCGCGAACCCGACCCGCTGGCGCATTTTCTGTTTGAACGGAAGAAAGGCCACTGCGAGTACTTCGCTTCGTCCATGGTGGTCATGCTCCGCACGCTGGGCATACCGGCGCGTGTGGTCAACGGCTTTCGCGGCGGTGAATACAATGACCTCACCAGCAGCTACATCGTCCGCGAGAGAGATGCGCATTCCTGGGTGGAAGCTTACTTTCCCGAGTACGGCTGGGTAACCTTCGATCCCACTCCTCCGGGCCCGGACACGGGTCCGATGACCGGCTGGTCCCGATATGCGCTCTACATGGATGCAGTCCGGCAAATGTGGCGAGAGTGGGTCGTGAACTACGACTTCAGCCACCAAGCCCGCCTGCGTACGGAGATCGGCACCAAGACCAGAAATGCTCAGTCCAGCTTCCGCACCTGGCTGTGGGACAAATATCGCGCTCTGGTCACGTTTACTGAAAACTGGCAACGCCGGCTGGAGAGGCTTTCGCCGTTCGAGATGGCGCTCTGCTGCGTGCTCGTCGGTTTGCTCGTAGCTCTCCCGTTCATTCCCAAGACGTGGCGCAGCATCCAGCGAACTCGAACCATGCGAAACCCGCACCGTGCTCCCCGCACGTCGGCCAGCTTCTGGTACATGCGCATGGTCAAGATGATGGCGAAGCGTGGGGCCCGGAAACAGCCTTTCCAAACCCCGGAAGAGTTCACGGCCTCCATTGGCGATCCTCTCATTCGTCAGGGCGTGGAACGCTTTACCCAGCACTATGAGCGGGCACGCTTTGACGAATCAGTTGAAGACGCGCAAAAGCTGCCGGAATTGTACGAAGAAATGGCCGGACGCAGATAGCTTCACCGCCACGCACGCGCAGCCGTCCAAAAACTGCTTATCCTGAAATCGTGTCCCCGCATCCTAACGGGATATAATCCGCGCGGACGCTCATGCTCGATAGCTATCGAAAAGCTGCAGAATGGCTCTTGGGACCGGAAGCTCCGGCCGAAACGCCGCGCAGTCATCTCCTCCCGCGGTGGATTTTTCTCAGATGTCTCGGGCTGATTTATTTTTCCGCGTTCTACTCGCTCATCTTTCAGATCAAAGGCTTGATTGGCCCGCAAGGCATTCTTCCCGCCGGCCAATACCTCGCTGCGGTTGAAGGTTACTATTCCGGACTCCTGCGTTGGTGGTTTGCTCCTACGCTCTTCTGGTTTGGCTCCAGCAACCATGCGCTCATGCTGGTGTGCTGGCTGGGATTGATCGCTTCGCTGGCGGTGATTTTCAATCTGTGGCCGCGCGTCGCGCTGGCTGTCTGCCTGGTTTGTTTTCTCTCGTTCGTTTCCGCCGCACAGGAATTCTCCAGCTATCAATCCGACGGCATGCTGCTGGAAGCCGGCTTCATTTCCCTCTTCTTTGCGCCTCGGGGACTGCGGCCGCGCCTGGGCGAGTACCATGCTCCATCGCGTCTGAGTCTTTTTCTTCTGCGCTGGGAGTGGTTCCGCATCTATTTCGAATCAGGCGTAGTCAAGCTGGCCAGCGGTGATTATTCCTGGCGCCACCTGACCGCCATGGACGACTACTACCAGAACGGTCCCCTGCCGACATGGGTCGGCTGGTACGTGCAGCATCTTCCGCATTGGTTCCACGCCGCAACAGCATTCATGACCCTGGCTGCGGAACTGGTGCTGGTGTGGATGCTCTTCCTGCCTCGCCGTGTTCGAATCATCTGCTTTTTCATTCTTACGCCGTTCCAGATCGGCATCATCCTCACCGCGAATTACACCTTCCTGAACTACCTGGTCCTGGTGCTCGGCTTTCTGTTGCTGGATGACGGTTTTATTCGTCGAATCCTGCCTGTGCGCTGGAAAGATTGGGGGCGTAAAGCGATTCTTGTGGAAGCCGAAGTTGTTCCCCCGCGCCGGCTCACACCACTCTGGCTTGAGTCGGTGTGGCGCGGTGTCGCAGGAATCTATCTGCTGTGGGTGCTTTACGCCACCACGGCGCTGCTTATTACTACAATTCCTCACGTCCCGCGTCTGCCTCTTGCGCCGGCGCGAATGCTGGAACCATTTCGCATTGCCAACCAGTACGGGCTCTTTGCCAACATGACTCATGAGCGCTATGAAATCGAGTTCCAGGGTTCCAACGATGGCCAGAACTGGACTGCCTATCCTTTCCGCTACAAACCACAGGATGTGAACAAAGCTCCGGGGATTTACGCACCTTACCAGCCGCGCTTTGAATGGAATTTGTGGTTCGCGTCGCTGGAAAACTGGCGCAGCAACGAGTGGGTGCTCAATGTGCAAGCGCGCCTGCTTGAGAACAGCCCTGACGTCCTGCAACTCTTCTCCGGCAATCCGTTTCCTAACGCAGCACCACAGCGGGTACGCGCGGTCATCTCGCAGTACTGGTTTACCGATCGCGCAACCAAGCGGCAGACTGGCGCCTGGTGGAGGCGAGAATTGCTGGGGCTCTACGCACCGGCGCTGGCACGAACGGAAGACGGAAGGATCGTCGTCAGTCAATGACCTGCCCTGATCGTCCCCTTATCGAGTAATCACCCCGCACGCGATACGATCGCCCGAGTTCCCCGAAGGATCAGTCTTGCCGTCGTCGGCTTTCGCGTGAATGACGAGAGCCGTTCCACCGTTGCTAAAGACTGAATGCGCGTCATCGCGCAGATTTACGCCCTTTGCCAGTACGGTAGCCTTCGATTTGCCATTGGCATCCACAATGAAATTGGGGATATCACCCGCGTGCGGTCCATCCGGGCTGTCCAGACCGTGCTTTTTTCCCTCCGGATTGAAATGCGGTCCCGCCGACTTGAAGTCCGGGCCTTCGCATTTGGCCGCCTGGTGAATGTGTATGCCATGATCACCGGGCGGGAGATCGTGGACGTTCAGTTTGATAGCCACGCCGGCATCCGATTGCTGCAGCAGAGCGGTGCCTATGCTCTTGCCACGTCCGTTCTCGAGAGTTACGGTCTTGGAAGGCGTCTTAGCACTCTTCGCCCAGGCAACGGTAAAGATCAGCACCAACGCACAGCCAATCGCCACTACCAGGCCCGATTTCATCCGCTGTTGTCTTGTCATAGTGTTCTCCCCCGCGCAGCAGGAATTGTAACGCGCTTTGGCTGCCTGAACCCAATCCGAGGGGCAAAAACACTGGCGATTACGGATGCTACAATAGACAGATCGATGCCGTTGGAAAACCCCACAGTAGCGCCTCCTGATCAGGAAAAAGCTCCATTAAAAGTGGGCTTTGTCAGCCTGGGCTGCCCCAAAAACCTCGTCGATAGCGAGGTCATGATGGGCATGCTGCAGACTGGCGGCGCGCAGATCACCGCGCGCGCGGAAGATGCCGATGTGATCGTCGTAAACACCTGCTCGTTCATCGACTCAGCCAAGCAGGAGTCGGTCAATACCATTCTCGAGATGGCGCAGCACAAAATCAACGGCAAGGCGCAGAAGCTGGTAGTCGCCGGCTGCCTGGTCGAACGCTATCGCGCCGAGATCCAGAAGAACATTCCTGAAGTGGATGCCGTGGTCGGCACCGGGGAACTGGAACACATTCTTGCGGCAGCGGGAATCAACACCGCCAGCGCACCAACGCAGAACAATTCTCCGTTTGTGATTCTGAATTCTTCTTCCGCCAGCCAGAGCTTGAAATCGGGCGTGCTGCCGTCCCAGATTGCGCAAAACCCGCGCCATCCGGGAGCCCTGGTGCCGGCGCGGGCGGAGGGTCTGGCGCGTGAACAAGCGGGGCGATTCTCGCGTTCTGAGTGGGACGGTGCCATCGCCGACCTGCCTAACTATCTTTACGACGAGACCACACCGCGCGTGCTGGCGACGCCAAAGGCTTCCGCCTATATCAAGATTGCCGAGGGCTGCGATCATCCCTGCGGTTTCTGCATCATTCCCCAGCTTCGCGGCAAATTCCGCTCGCGCCACTTTGAATCGGTGATAGCGGAGGCGGAGCGCCTGGCCGCCAACGGTGTGCGCGAGATCACGCTGATCGGACAAGATACAACGTGCTACGGCGAAGATCTAGGTTTGAAAGACGGCCTGGCGCTGCTGCTGGAACGGTTGGCGCAGATTGAAGAGCTGCGCTGGGTCCGCTTCCTTTACGCTTATCCCAACAAGATCACAGGCAAGCTGCTGGAGACAATCGCACGGAACGACAAGATCTGTTCTTACATTGACGTGCCGCTGCAGCATGCCTCGGCCTCCCTGCTCAAGCGCATGAAACGCGGCGCGGGCGGCGAAATATTCTTGAAGTCGATTGAGAAGATGCGCCGCACGATTCCCAACCTGACGCTGCGCACGTCGTTTATCGTCGGCTTTCCCGGTGAGACGGAGAAGGATTTTGCCGAGCTGTGCGAGTTCGTCCAGGCCGCACAATTTGACTGGCTGGGGGTGTTCAGTTACTCCGATGAAGAAGGTTCCGCAGCTTACCATCTGTCTGACAAGATTTCGCCGCGCGAGATCGAACGCCGCCGCAAGAAGCTGATGCAAGTCCAGCGCCGGATCAGCAAGAAGCACAAACGCAAGCTGGTCGGCCGCGAATTCGACGTGCTGGCCCTGGGACCGTCAGAAGAAACCGAGCTTCTCTGGGAAGGCCGTACGGAAATGCATGCCCCTGAGATCGACGGCAAGCTGTTCATCAATGATTTCGGCGACCACGAGGAGCTTGTGCCCGGAACTTTCTATCGCTGTGAGATCACTGAGGCACATGACTACGATCTGGTGGCCAAGATCGCCGGCTAAGAAGATCGCCGGCTAAGCGTTAATCATCTAAACAACTAGTAGCGCTTTATGGCCAGGAAGAAAACACCGTCGCTTCGTTGTCCCACGTGCCGGAAGCTGGTGCTGCGCGAGAACGAGAATTTTCCCTTTTGCAGCGACCGCTGCCGGCTGATCGACCTCGGCAAATGGGCCAGCGGCGGCTATGTGATCTCGACGCCCGTCACCGATCCCGAGCAACTGGAAAACATCGCGGAAGAGCAGGCACGCAAGGCGTCTACCGACGATCCGCAATCAAAACAGTAATCTGCGCTATCATTCGTAGCGCAGGGCGATGTTCGGGTCCACGCGGGTCGCGCGCAGCGAAGGCACATAACACGCCAGAAAAATGAATAGCGCCAGGCTGACGCCGACCGTGATGAAGGTCGGTAGATCGGTGGTGCTGGTTTCAAAGACCAGCGACGACATCAGGCGTGCCAGCGCAAATGCGCCAGCAATTCCGGCAGCCATTCCAATGGCCGCCATCTTCATGCCGTGCCCAACAATCATCCGCAGCACGTCCGTCCGCTTGGCGCCCAGGGCCATGCGAATGCCGATCTCGCGCGTGCGTTGCGTCACTGCGTAAGCCATTACTCCGTAGAGCCCGATTGCGGCGAGCACGAGCGCCAATCCGGCGAAAACAGCGATCAACCATGTAGCCAGCCGGCGAAACGAACCGGCGTCGTCCAGGTATTCATCCATGAATTTGACTGCGTAAATCGGAACCGTAGAGTCGACTCCCGCGACCGCATGCCGGATGGAATCCAGAAATCCTGCGGCGTGCGTGTTGCCACGCACAGAAACGGTCATGAACCTTCCTGCCAGCGGCTGGATACTCTTCGGCAGCTGCGTGTAAGGGTAATAAGCTGTCGGCTCAGTATCGGCATCGAGCCCCTGATGACGCACGTCTGCCGCAACGCCCACGACGGTGTACCACGGCGCGTCGGCGATATTCGGCTTCAACGTCTTGCCTAACGGGCTCTGATTGCCCCAGTAACGCTGTGCCAGGCTCTGGCTCACCACCACGACCGGTTGGGCAGTTGCAATATCGCCTGCGGTGAATTCGTGGCCCTGCAGAAGCGGTGTTTGAAAACCGTGAAAATAATCCGGACCGACGATGCGAAAGCGTGTGACGACCTGGCCGTCGGTGACTTGCGGAGCGCCGCCATCGACGGCAACCGGCATTGAGGGGTCGATGCCACTCATGGGGACGTCCCGCGCTAGCACTGCCGCGTCGACTCCCGGCAGAGCACGGATTTTTTCTGCAAGCTGGCTGTAGAAGATCGACGGTTGATCTTTGAAGCGTGTGGGAGCAGCAACTTTGAAGGTGAGCAGCCCCGTAGGATTGAACCCTGGATCCACGCGACTGACCTTCCACAGACTTTTCAGTGACAGGCCGGCGCCGACCAGCAGGATAAACGCGATTGCTGTCTCAATCACCACCAATGCGGCGCGGGTTTTGCCTCCGGAATGACCGGCATTGCGCGAGGTTTCGCACAGTGCGTTGCTGACATCAACACGAGAGGTGGCCAGCGCCGGCATGATTCCAAAGAGAATTCCAACCACTACGCAAACCGCAAAAGTAAACGCCAGTACCGGGCCGTTCACCTGGATAGTTTCGACATTGGGAAGGCTTGACGGACTAATGGCCAGCAACAGATGCAATGCGCTTGAAGCGATGAACAAGCCAGTCACGCCGCCCAACAGAGACAGCAGCACGCTCTCAGTCAGCAGCTGGCGGAAAACCCGGCTTCGCTGCGCGCCCACCGCGGCTCGAATCGACATTTCAAGGCGGCGGGCCGTTCCGCGGGCCAAAAGAAGATTGGCTACGTTGGAACAGGCGATCAGGAGCACACAGCCAACGCATCCCATGAGCAAGAGCAACGGCTCGCGCAGACCGTCGGTCGTGAAGTCTTGAAAGGACTGTAGCGCCAGCCCGAACCCGGCGTCACCGTTAGGATCGTCATGGTGCAGCCTTGAGGCAATCGCATCCACAGCGCTTTGCGATTTCTTTAGCGAACTGTCAGGAGCAATCCTCGCCAGCGCAAGAAACCAGTGCAGGGTCCGCGACGATGCCGTCACATCCTGGGTCGGCAATTGCAGCGGCGTCCAGAAATTTTCTCCCGGTGCAAATACCTGAAATCCCTGCGGCAGCACGCCGATCACGGTAAAAGGCGTGCCGTCCATGGTGATTTTGGCGCCGAGTATCTTGGGATCGGCGTGAAAGTTCTTTTTCCAAAACGCATCACTGAGCAGAAGAACGCGCTCCGCGCCAGGGCGGTCTTCTTCCGCGGTAAAAGGACGGCCCATCGCCGGAGTTACACCCAGCACAGAGAACATCTCCGAGGAAACGCGCCATCCGACGACCCGCTCCGCCTGATCGCCGGCGCCCAGAACGTGACTGTCAGTCACAATGGCTGCCATTTGGGCAACCGGGCTTGACTGTCGCTTCCATGCCAGGAAGTCCGGCGTGGAAAAAACATTGTTGCTGCCGTTGGGCTGCTTTTGCAAAACCGCGACGACCCGCCCAGGATCGGCAAACGGCGGCGACTGCAGCAAGACTCCTTGGATCACGCTGAACATCGCCGTGTTGGCGCCGATTCCCAGAGCCAATGTGAATACCGCGAGCGCGGCAAAGCCCGGAGCCCTTCGCAGCATGCGCAGCGCGTAGCGAATGTCCTGCCAGAGCTGTTCCATCCACTGGCCGGCGCGCACAGAGCGCACCTCTTCCCTCACCTGCTCGACTCCACCCATCGCCAGCCCAGCCTGACGTGCGGCAGTGTTTGGATCCATGCCTTCGGCGATGTTCTGGTCGATCAGAAGCTGGCGGTGTGATTCGATTTCAGCCTGCAAATCCCGGTCAACGGAATTGCGGCGAACCAGATTACGCAATGAAGAAAAAAGACGGCTCATGAATGGCCTCCTGCTTAGGTGGCGCGCAAGGCACGGGTAATGGCCAGGGAGATGCGTTCCCAGTTCTCAGTCTCTGCCTGGAGTTGCTTCTTGCCGGATGCCGTGAGCTCATAAAACTTCGCTCGGCGGCGGTTCTCTGAGTCGCTCCACTCTGACGCCAGCCAGCCCTGCTCCTCCAGCCGGTGCAGCGCCGTGTAGAGCGATCCTGGACGCACGTCAAAGGTGCCGCGGGTGATCTGGTGGATGCGCCGCGAGATTCCCAGCCCATGATCGGGGCCGGTGCGCAACGCGTTCAGGATCAGCATGTCCAGCGTGCCCTGCAACAGTTCGATTCGGCTCATTGGCTCCTTCTTATATCGAATGTCGATAATGAAGAAGGTAGCCGCTGCTTGTATCGAATGTCAATAGGAGAAGATGCGCAAGCGAGCCAAGGGTGAAACGGCATGAATTTCGTGTAGGCTTGGAGGTTCGTCGAGATCGCGCTCTTGTCCAAGCCAGATAACGCTCGCAAATCCCGATTCTCCTGGCTGATCGCCACGTTCTTCGGCATCGGACATCTGCAGCCCGGTTCAGGCACATGGGCGGCAGCTGTTACCGTCCTGCTGTGGTGGCTGGCTGCACCATCGCTTCCGTCGGGATGGATTGTTCCGGTTGCTGTCGCTGTTTCCGTTGCGATTACGCTGCTGGGCATTCCACCTTCAACCACGGTCGCGCAAGAAAGCGGCAAGAAGGATCCCGGCTTTGTGGTGATTGATGAGGTTGCAGGCCAAATGATTGCGTTGATTGGCGTTCCCGTGCATTGGAAATACCTTCTGGCGAGTTTTATACTCTTTCGTAGCTTTGACATAGTGAAGCCGTTTCCTCTGCGCCGTCTGGAAAGGTTGCCGGGAGGGACCGGCATCATGATGGACGATGTGGGGGCGGGGCTGTACGCGCTGGTCCTGCTTCAGTTGTGGTTGCACTTTATAACGCGTTAGGCCACGGATTTCCATGGGTATTGGCGAAAGCTTGCTGGGCAAGAAGAACGTTGATGGCCATCCTTACATTGACGCCATCGATCCGCCGGCGTCATTGCCGGGGGGCGAGGTCAGGATCATCGGCCGGGCGCTCAAGCCTCCGCAACTGGCGCGCCCGGAAGTGAACTTCAGCGGCGTGCGTGGTTCCATCGTTGTCAGTTCAGAAACCTTTGTGATTGCGCGTGTGCCGTTTGGAGCTCACTCCGGCGAGGTCACGGTGCAGAGCAATGCGCACCGAAGCAACCCGCGCGAGCTAAAGATTGCCCAGCCTATCGCGGAGAGCCTGCACCCGGTGGCCAACCCTGCTATCGATCACGACGGCAACATCTTTGTGACTTATTCCGGCGGCCGCGGCCAGAAAGTTCCGGTTTCGATTTACAAGATCGACACCAACTACAACGTCAAACCGTTTCTTTCCGAACTAATGAATGCCACCGGGATGGCCTTTGATCATCAGGGCCAGCTCTATGTTTCTTCCCGTTATGACGGCACGGTCTACCGTGTGGCCCCGAACGGTACTATGACCACCTACGCCGAAGGTATGGGCGTGGCCACGGGAATCGCTTTTGACCATGAAGGCAATCTATACGTCGGCGACCGCAGCGGCACGATCTGGCGCATCGCGCCCGACCGGCAGATGTTTGTTTTTGCCACGCTGGAACCCAGCGTAGCCGCCTATCATCTTGCGTTCTCTCCTGAGGGAACGCTCTATGTGACCGGTCCTACGACTTCCAGCTTTGACGCCGTTTACAGCGTGGACCCGCATGGCAGCGTCTCGGTTTTTTATCGCGGGCTGGGTCGTCCGCAAGGTTTGGCTTTTGACAAGGAGGGCAATCTCTACGTCGCTGCATCGCTTGCAGGCAAGCGCGGCATTGTCAAAATCAGCAAAGACAGACAGGCAGGGCTGGTGATCGCCGGACACAATCTTGTGGGACTGGCTTTTACGCACACTGCCGGCGCGGTGCTGGTGACCACCAATTCGGTTTTCCATCTTACCTGGGGCGTACAGGGGCTGGCCCTGATTTAGTAGTACGCAGACTCAGCGCGGTTTTGGCTTGCATACGCGGATTCATCGCTCACGCGATGAACGTCTGCCTGAAGGCCCGCGATCCGCAAGCGAATCGCTAGACGCTGATACGAATCGTGGGTCAGTTTTCTCCGAACCTGACCCACGCTCATATAAACTGCTCAAGTGAACGCTGAGATCATTGCCATTGGCTCGGAGTTGCTGACTCCGTACCGACAGGACACCAACTCGCTCTTTCTGGCAGGCAGGCTCGCCCAACTGGGCGTGGAAGTGAGCTTCAAGACGATCGTCGGCGATCGCCACGCTGACCTTGTGAGCACGGCGCGCACCGCGCTGGGCCGCGCCGATGTCGTGATTTTTATCGGTGGCCTGGGACCGACGGAAGATGACCTGACCCGCGAGTGCGTGGCGGAAACGCTGGGGCGTAAACTGCAGCGCCACGCCCGCATCGTGGAGGATCTGCGCGCACGCTTTGCCGCTCGCGGCTGGAAGATGGCGGAAAACAACGAACGCCAGGGCGACGTGATCACCGGCGCCGATGTCCTGGACAACAAGCGCGGCTCGGCGCCCGGCCAGTTTATTCACATCGACGACGAACATGGGAACGCCATCATTATGTTGCTTCCCGGGCCGCCGCACGAACTTCGAGCAATGTTTGAGGAGCAGTGCGTGCCCCGGCTGCAGACGCTGCTGCCACGGCAATTCATCGCCGCGCGCGAATTGAAGATCGCGATGATCGGTGAATCCATGGTCGACAAACGCGCAGCGCCGATCTACAAAGCACATACTGACATTGAAACCACCATCCTGGCGGGCACGCCCGGTGAAGTGCAACTCCATCTCCGTGCCTGCGCCGGCTCGGCAGAGGAGGCGCAGCGTCGGGTCGACGCGCTCGCGACTGCGCTGGAAGATGAATTTGATGACACGATCTTTGCTTCTCATGGCGAGACCATGGAGCAGATCGTCGGTTATTTTCTCGGCATGCGGTCCGCCACGCTGGCGACGGCGGAATCGTGCACCGGCGGCCTGCTGGCGGAGCGCATTACGTCGGTCCCAGGCAGTTCACGCTATTTCCTTGGCGGCGCGGTGGTCTATGACAACTCGCTCAAATCTGAGCTGGCGGGTGTACCAGGGCTTTTGATCGCTGAACACGGCGCGGTCAGCAGCCAGGTTGCAGCGGCGCTGGCTGAAGGCATTCGCACCAGATGCAAAACTACACTGGGAGTTGGCATTACGGGCATCGCGGGGCCGGCAGGAGGCTCGGAAGAAAAGCCCGTAGGGCTCGTGTTTCATGCTTTGGCCGACGGCACGAACACTGAGGTGGTGGAGAGAAAATTCTTCGGCGACCGCGACCGTATACGCGAATGGGCAAGCCAACAGGCGCTGGACATGATCCGGCGCAAATTGATGGGATGAGGGCAGTACGTAGTAGTTAGTACTTAGTACTTAGCTTTGTTGCAAGATCGAAGCAGTCACAATCAACGAAACAATTTCGAGCTTACGGCTAAATACTAAGTACTAAATACTGGTTTCTCATGCGCATCTTTATCGCACTAGACATCCCGGCGGAAATCCGCGCGCGCATGAGCGAGTACATGGAGCATGCACGCTCCTATGCGCCGGACGCACGCTGGGCTCGAGTCGAAGGCTTGCACGTAACACTAAAGTTCGTCGGTGAAGCCGGGGATATGCTGATACAGCGAATCAAAACCGCGCTCGCGACCGTCAAGACAGCTCCCTTCGAGGTGAAGTTTGAAGGCGCCGGCTTCTTTCCCAACCCAAAAGCTGCGCGGGTGTTCTGGATCGGCGTAAACGGCGAGGAGCCGTTGACGCGGCTTGCCGCAGCGGTTGATGCCGCGCTGGAGAAGCTGGGAATCGCGCGCGAAGAGAAGCCTTATCATCCGCACCTGACCTTGGCGCGAGCAAGTTCGCACCCCTTGCGCGAGCTGCAACCGCTTGCCAATGGTCCGTCACCCCAGTTCGGTACAATGGCTGCGCGGGAGTTCTTTTTGTACCAGAGCCAGCCGCAAAGAGGCGGCTCAAAGTACACCAGGCTGGAGAGGTTCAGACTGGAATAGCACCTCGCCGCCATTGATGACCATCCTCTACATACTCGTCGGCGTCATTGCCTACCTGCTGGGCTCGATCCCGTTTGGCTATCTGCTGGTGCGCATTTTTCGCGGCCAGGACATACGCCAATCCGGCAGCGGCAATATCGGCGCGACGAATGTAGTGCGCTCCGGCGCCAAGGGGCTGGGCATTGCCACGCTGGTGCTCGATGCACTCAAAGGGTTCATTGCAGTTGCCATAGGTGGCATGCTCGCCAATGTCGAGTATCCCGGCGTTCAGATCTGCGGCAACCCAAGAATGGCGTTGGCCATGCGCTTGATGTCGATCGCCGCTCTTTTCGCGGTCCTGGGACACATGTTCCCTGTCTGGCTCAAGTTCAGGGGCGGCAAAGGCGTGGCCACGGCCCTGGGTGTTTTTTGCCTGCTCTTTCCCAAGGCCATTCTCGTATCGCTCGCTGTCTTTATCGTTGTGGTTGTCGTTACCCGCTACGTCTCGCTCGGTTCGATTTTGGGAGCGATAGCGTTTCCGATCGCTGCATATTTCCTGGAACATCCTGACAGGATCCCGCTGCTATTGACGTCAGTGATCACGTTGCTGGTAGTGCTCAAGCACCATCAGAACATCAGCCGCCTGCTGTCAGGGACTGAGAATCGTTTTGGCGGAAGCAAAGCTGCCGGCGCGGAGAAGACGCTTTGAGCCGGATCGCAGTCATCGGCGCGGGCGCGTGGGGAACCGCGCTGGCCATGGTAGTAAGCAGGCGCGACGGACATGATGTCCGCTTGTGGGCGCTGGAAAAGGAGGTGCTGCAGAGCATTGACCGCTCGCGCAGCAATGATCTGTTTCTGCCCGGTATTGCCATCCCTTCCTGCGTTGCCGTCACCAACGACTTCAAGGAAGCGTTGGCCGGAGTGGAGATCATCGTCAGTGTAATGCCCTCCCAGCACTGCCGACGGACGTTCGAGCACATGGCGCAGTGGCTGCAGCCGCACATGCTCTTCCTGAGCGCGACCAAAGGCGTGGAGAACGACACGCTGTTGCGCATGACCGAGGTGATTCATGAAGTGGTGGGGCGCTTCTGCGGCTTTGCACCGAAGATCGGGGCCATCAGCGGCCCATCGTTTGCGCGCGAGGTGGCGGAGCGGCATCCGACGGTGGTAACGGTGGCTTCGGCCGATGATTCGTTCGCCGCGCGCATCCAGAAGGATTTCAGTGATCCCCATTTTCGGGTTTACATGAATGACGATCTCATCGGCGTGGAACTTGGCGGAGCTCTCAAGAATGTGATCGCCATCGCCGCCGGAGTTTGCAGCGGGCTGGGACTGGGGCACAACTCGGTGGCAGCCCTCATCACCCGCGGGCTGGCGGAGATCACGCGGCTGGCCGTGGCCTGCGGCGCAAAGCCTCAAACCATGTTTGGCCTGGCCGGCATGGGCGATCTGGTGCTGACCTGTACCGGAGGCCTTTCCCGCAACCGCAGCGTGGGCGAGGCACTCGGAAAAGGCCAGCCCCTGGAACAGATTATCTCCGGCATGCACGGGATGGTAGCCGAAGGCGTGCTCACCACCAACGCCGCGCTGGGCTTGGCGAAGAAACATAAAGTGGAAATGCCAATTACCGAACAGATGTATGCCATTCTGCATGATGGCAAGTCTCCGCACGATGCTATCCGCGAGCTGATGACGCGTCCGGGCAAGGTGGAAGATCGTTTCTGAAATTTTGCTAACCCAGTTTCGCAGAATTAGGGTTCCACTGCGGTACTTCGGTAATGGTTGGGTAAGCTGGTTTTTTGATTAGATTTAGTACGGTTTCAGAATACAATCTGAAGATACAAATCTGGCCTTATGAAACTGCCCTTGCCGTCGCGGATTCCGATTCTCTACCTGATCCTGATCGTGCTGATCATGGTGGGAGTGGTGCCGCTTTACTTCTACGCCACCAAGATGGTGGAACGGAACCGCGAGACCCTGGGTAGCAATGAGAAGCTGCTGCAGAACATGGTAACCACGACGCTGGCGCAATCAATTGCCCAGCGCGAGAAGGATATCAGTTCCACCCTGGCCAGCCTTACCTACTCCATCCAGGTAACCAGCGGCGGAAACCTCAGCGGCAAGAACATCGAATCAGCCGACGTCAAGGCGCTGCTTCTGAATTATGTCAGTGCCCTGGACTCGCCTGTTCCTTATGCGCGCCTGGTGAATACTGAAAACACGTTCCAGATGTCGGAAGGCACGATTGGCGATCCCGACACTTTTCTGGAAAAGGAACTGCAGCGCGGGTTGAACGCAGCGCATGAAGGCCGCGAATACAGCGGAGAGCCGCTCTCGATCGGTTCCGGCAAGCAGACCCGCACCGTGATGGTGGTGGGAAAGCCGGTGATCAACGACCAGCATGTCTATCTGGGCACGCTTGAGCTGGTGATCGACCTGCAATACCTGGTGAAGCAGCTCAAAGAAGCCAATGACCAGCAAAATCTGGATACCTTCGTGGTGGATCACTCGGGCCGTCTTGTGGCCTCAGCCAACGCCCGGTACGCCACGGGCCAGGACATGAGTTCCAACGAGCTGGTGAAAAGCTTCGTAGAGCAAAAGGTTGTTGTGCCCGTGGTGGTCACCCGGGATTACAACGTGCAGGAAGGCAAGAACAGCATTCCCATGCTGGGGACGTATTTCCCGGTATCCGGGCTGGGCTGGGCCGTGGTCGCGCAGAAACGCCAGGAAGAAGCTTACATTGACATCACAGACATGCGCGTCTACGCGATCAAGGCTGCTCTGATCGCGATTGCCTTCAGCATCCTGGTAAGCATATGGGCAGCGCGGCGGCTCACCATACCACTGCATATCCTGACCGAATCCAGCCGCACCATTGCCGGGGGTGACTTCTCCCATCGCGTGCGCCTGAAGAGCCGCACCGAATTCGGCGAATTGGCGCAGACCTTCAATACCATGACGGACGATCTGGAGCAGTTCGTCGATGATCTGAAGAAGGCAGCCAAGGAAAACCATGCGCTGTTCATGAGTTCCATCCAGATGCTGGCCGGCGCGGTCGACGAAAAGGATCCGTACACAAAGGGCCACTCTGACCGCGTTACGCGCTATTCGGTGCTGATCGCCACCGAAATGGGGCTGAAGGACGATGACATCGACAAGATCCGCATCTCCGCCCAACTCCATGATGTAGGCAAGATCGGCATTGAAGATCGCATTCTGAAAAAGCCGGGAGCGCTCACGCCCGAAGAATTTGAGATCATGAAGACGCACACCACCAAGGGCGCCGCCATCCTGCGCCCGGTCGAGGCGCTGAAGGACATGCTGCCTGGCATCGAACTGCACCATGAGTCGCTGGATGGCCGCGGCTATCCTCACGGTTTGAAAGCCGACCAGATTCCACTTATGCCGCGCATCATCATGGTGGCCGACACCTTTGACGCCATGACGACAAACCGCCCGTACCAGGCGGCCATGGATCCGGAATATGTGATCCGCATCATCAATTCGCTGGCAGCCACCAAGTTTGATCCCACGGTCGTGGCAGCGATGACCAAAGTGTTTGAGACAGGCAAACTGCGCATCAATCGCGCTGCCACCGTCAGCGGCGAAGAAGCTGCGGCGGCATCAGCTCCCAAGATCGACGCGCCGACCGAAGTCTAACTGCCGCGACTTTCACACGCGGTTTTCCGTACAACCACTCCTCCAAGTAAGAACATCAGCTTTCCGGTCGAGCGATGTTGTGCCTAATGACGAGCTTTACCAGGCAGCTGCTGCAGATCACGCCTGTGGCAAGAATGATTTTGTATGAACCCCGTTCGCCCAAATCAAGGTCTGCACCGCACCGTGGGCAGCGAATCCCGTGCCGGACAGCAGATTCTTTGCTTTCATGGTCGAGGCGATGGCGCTCCAATTCTCTGATCTCGGGATAAGCAATGCAAGCTTCGGTAAAGTGCTGGCCGCATAATGTGACCTTGCGCCTACTTTGATTTGTGGCACGGACGACCAGGATTCGATAAGCCGTATAGCCACAAACAGAGCAGTGCGCCATTGCCATCTCAACCAGACAAGCGGCGAGCCTTTCCCCTGGACGCAGTTTCATCTGATTCCACCTCTTGAGCGCCGCGCATTGATCAAGCCGCGGAGAATCGAACGATCTGCCCGACCTGGAATGTTGGCTCCGGATGTCACTCGACGGCCATGATCTACGTCACAGCTGTTGGAGCCGAAGCGGCGTCCTGCGCTCTATCTGCCACCCGCTATAATCGAAGTTTGGGAAAAGATTGGACTGCTTCCCAACCCTAAGCGGGTTGGAGCGCAGCCAGGAGGGTCGAGGCTAAGCCGCGAGCCCAATCAGACGGCAAGCGGCCCACTGCAGGAGCAGATCGTAGCCCCGGAAAATACAGTACCGCTAAGCGGGTTGGAGCGCAGCGACAAAAGACAATGATCCAGACATTATTCGGAACACCGGAACCTACCTTTGTCGAGAAGATGAAGCAGGCGGTCACGCGCACGCGCGAGAACCTGAGCGATCGCATTGACGAGGTGATGGCCTTCACCAAGGAGATTGACCGCAGCACGCTCGACGACCTGGAAGCGATCCTGATCGGCGCGGACATGGGCACCGAGACAACACAGGAGATCCTGGACAAGCTGCGCGAAAAGGCCGACCGCAAACAGATCAGAGATGCTGCCGAACTGAAGCGCCTGATCAAAGAGCAGATTGTCGCCATACTGAACGCGACGCCCAGCCGTGCAGAAAGACCGATGCGCGGCGACCCTGAGGTAGTGATGGTGGTTGGCGTGAACGGTACGGGCAAGACGACGACCATCGGCAAGCTGGCTTATGCGTTGCGCACCGAAGGTAAGACCGTGTTGCTCTGCGCGGCTGATACCTTTCGCGCGGCAGCCATTGAGCAACTGGAGATCTGGGGTTCGCGCACCGGTGTGGAGGTTATCAAGACCAAGCCCGGCGGAGATCCTTCGGCCGTGCTGTTTGATGCGTTGAACGCAGCCAAGTCGCGCCACACCGATAGCGTGATCGTTGATACCGCCGGCCGCCTGCACACCAAGGCCGGCCTGATGGCCGAGTTGGAAAAGATGAAGCGCACTTCGCAACGCATTGTCCCCGGCTCACCGCATGAGGTGCTGCTGGTGATGGACGCCACCACCGGCCAGAATGGACTGCAGCAGGCGCGGCAATTTACCGATTCGGCAGGCGTGACCGGAATAGTGCTGACCAAGCTTGATGGAACGGCGAAAGGCGGAGTGGTGGTAGCGATCTCACGCGAACTGGGGCTGCCGGTGCGCTATGTGGGCGTAGGAGAAAAGGCTACCGATCTGCTGCCCTTCAGCGCTGAGAATTTTGCCGATTCGCTGTTTGCCGCATGAATGTTCCACTTGAGTTCTTCTTTGCATTTATCATCGGGCGCGGCCTTGGAACTCCTGGACCATTCGTTCGTGTTGGTGCTTTTCTCTTGAGCCTTCTTCTGGGCTGGATGGCCTCGGACTCCCGCGTTCAAGTGAGGCCGCGTTTCAGTCATGGCAAAGGCCCGAGCATGTCTCTCAATAAGGCAGAGCGCATAATATTTTTCGTGGCTGCCGTAATATTTTTGCTGTTGGCGCTTGGTGTCATGCAATGAGTTTTGTGACGCAAGACGAGGGCTACATTCGCGAAACGCTGGAGCTTGCCCGTCGCGGAACGGCACTCACTTCGCCCGGCGCGAGAGTTGGCGCGGTGGTAGTTGATTCTCAAGGCAATATTGCGGGGCGCGGATTTTACACCTTTGACGGTGTGAAGCACGCCGAGATTCTGGCGCTGGAACAGGCAGGAGCCAAGTCGCGCGGCGGGACCTTGTACCTGAACCTGGAGCCGCATTGCTACCAGAGCCGCACACCGCCCTGCACCGATGCCATCATTGCCGCTGGCATCAGCCGCGTAGTTGCAGCGATAGCGGATCCCAATCCCAAGGTTTCCGGCAAAGGGTTTGAACAGTTGCGCGCTGCCGGAATTGCAGTAGAAAGCGGATTGCTCGAAGCCGAAGCGCGGCGGCTGAATGAAGCTTTTGCGAGATTTACGCTCACAGGCTGCCCGTTGGTCACCTTGAAAGCGGGTATGACGCTAGACGGCAAGATTGCTGGTCCATTCGGCAGCTCCGTCAACACGCCACTGGCTGCCGACCGCTGGATTACCAGCGAAGCATCACGCAATCATGCGCAAAGCCTGCGGCACGAGTCGGATGCCATCATGGTCGGCGTAAATACGATCATCGCCGATGATCCTCTCCTGACAGATCGAACCGGATTGCCTCGGAGGCGCCCGCTGCTCCGCGTGGTGCTTGATTCGCGTCTGCGCTGCCCGCTGGAGTCAAGGCTGGTGAAGACAGCGAAAGACGACGTTCTGATCTTCTGCTCATTCGCGGAAGAAAAAAAGAAGCAGGCGCTGGAACAGCGGGGCATCCGCGTGGAGCAGCTGCCGTTAGGCGCAAATGACGGCCGGCCCGACCTCAAAGTCGTGGTCCAACGCCTGGGCGAGCTGGAGATAACCAGCCTGATGATTGAGGGCGGCGCGCTGGTAAACTGGGCCGCCTTGGCTGCGGAGATCGTGGACAAGGTTTTCCTTTATTACGCGCCCAAGATCCTGGCCGGCTCCGGTTCGGTGCCTTTTGCCGGCGGACAAGGATTCCGGCGGCTGGATGAAGCGGCACAGGTGAAGGACGTCACGCTGCATCGCTTTGGTGAAGATTTCGCGGTTGAGGGCTACCTGCGCGATCCGTACGCAGAGGCAGTACTTAGTATTTAGTATTTGGTACTTGGCTTTGCCTGGAAGAATTGAAGCGGCTTAGAAGTGACGAGACCAAACCGAAACGCGAAACTGCTATTGGGATTGGCCCTGCTGCCGCGAGATTGCAGCTAAGTACCAAATACTAAATACTGACTACACAATGTTTACCGGACTGATTCAGGAAACGGGCGAGGTGGCCGAACTGCAGCGCATCCCCGGTGAAAAGCGGGAGACGCTGATGCGCATCACCGTCAAGGCGAAGCAGGTTCCGCGGCAGCTAAGAACCGGCGACAGCGTTGCGGTCAGCGGCGTGTGCCTGACGGCATTGGAAATCGGCGAGCAGCAGTTTTCCGCCGACCTGGCGCAGGAGACGCTGGAGCGCACTTCCCTGGTGCGCTTGAAGCCGGGATCGCTGGTGAACCTGGAGCTTCCTGCGCGCGCCCAGGACCGCATGGGAGGCCATGTAGTGCAAGGCCATGTGGATGACACCGGCAAGATCGTGAGCCTGGAGAAGATCAAGTATCGCGACGATTGGCGGCTGGTTTTGAAGATTCCCGAGGCGCTGGAAAAATACGTGGTTCCGCAGGGATCGATTACCGTGGAGGGCATCAGCCTGACCGTGGCGGCGATCGAGGGCGCACGCGTAGAGATCGCTATCATCCCGCATACCTGGCAGGCAACGAACCTGCGCGCTCTGAGAGCGGGCGATCCCGTGAACCTTGAAGTCGACGTGCTCGCGAAGTACGCGGAGAAGATGGCCAAAGGCCGGGCAACCGGAGGACTTACGGTAGCGGACCTGGTAAGGCTGGGGTTCTGACGATTTCGTTAGCCTGATTTCCAATCATAGATCATGGGGCGAAGAGCGACCTGCTGCCCTACGAGAGCAGAACGCCGGTGCTGCTGGCCAGCAATTTCGCGCATAGCTGCTGATTTGTTTGAGCCCAGCTTGAATGGTCACCAGCGGCTTTTTCCTGTTGTGCAATTCATCCCCAGGCTGCCTGTTCGCAGTCGTAGCAAACCGTTGCCTCGGTCGGGTTAAATCAAATTACGAGGACAAAGTCATGAAACACCTGTTCGCTTTCATCGTGGTACTCGCGCTGGCCGGCACGCTCAAGGGCCTCCAGGCCGGCAGCGCTCCGCAGACTGCTCCCGCTGCGCCCGCCGCTCCGGTCGCGCCGCCCGGCAAGACAGCCGACCAGCAAAAGGCAGATCAATCACAGTGCATCAAATGGGCCAAACAACAGGCGGGGCTGAGTCAACCGGATGCACAGCAACCGGCCGCAGCCGGCGGCAACACGCAGGCGGGCGCGGCGGCGGCCAATCAGGGTACCGCTCCAGCCAATCAAGGCGCCGCGGCGGCCAATCAGGCTGCTCCTGCAAACCAGGGTGCAGCGGCCAAGCCGACAGACAACGCCGTGCAGTCGGCCACCTCTTCGGCGGTCAACGAGGCTGAGTCCAAGTTAGGCCTGAGCGGAGCCGCGAACTCGAAGCTCACGCAGCTTGCCAAGGACGCATATGCCCAGTGCATGGAGAAGAAGGGGTACAAGACGAAATAGGATCGGTTTTATCTGTTTGGTTTTGGAGCGAAGCGACAAAGCAAGCAGGAGTCGCCGCGAGGCCCGTGTGGCGCCGAGCGGCGTGCGCCAGGAGCATAGATAGACTCCGAACAGAACCCGACTGTTAAGCGGGTTGGAGCGAAGCGACAAAGCAAAAAGATCAGCACGTCAGGTTCGGCTGTGCTGATCTTTTGCAAAGCGCAGGAGGAGGTTCGCGCTTTCAAAACCCGGGTTCGGCCTGGGCTGGTTTAGCCTGAATTTGCTCTTCGCTCTTCAGGCATTTCCGGTGACGACCAGGAGTACGTAGACCGCCACGGTCGCCAATGCCATCCAGATACGAAAGTTCTTCGATTCTCTGCTGTCGTCCATATCATCCATCTTTCCTACTGCTGATCAAGGGGGAGGACCGGACGTTCTGACCCGTTCTACTCAAGATCGGGCGGTAGATCACCTGCGAAATTCCCGACAGGCTCGGGTACATCGGTTCGTCTTACACGGAGAGAATGTGCCCGGGGAACCGGAATTGTTATTAGAAGGGGATTAATTTTCCTAATTTGCAAATCGGGATTTGAGCCGAATGAGTTACTTCTTTAACGAGATAACCACCAAACCGCTGCTGGCATCGGGCGCCGCTGGATTCAATTGCGGCGGGCCTCCGTCTTGCGGCAGGTAGAACGACTTCGATGGCCGGGAGGGATCATAGCGCACCGGCACGCTCGCGCCGACCAGGCTCGCTGCGGCATCGAATGCACTCTGTTCATCGAAGTACCAGATTTCGCCGCCGGCTCTGCCTGAGTAGGTTGTGTTTTCCACCTGATATTCGTAGATCACAACCGGAAGCCACTCAAAGAGTCTTCCCAGACTGATGGAATAAATCTCATTGAGCAGACGCGGCCGCGCCTCGCGGATCACTGCCTCGACCCGCACCCACTCTGATGTGCGCCGTGCTAGTGAGCGGTTTCGCCGGCGGCGTAGCCACGAGCCGATCTCGTGGAAGAGATCCTCCAGCATCAGGTGAGATCTGTGCATGCGGCCTAGCTTACACCGGCGAGTTTATTGATGAGGGGTAATATTTCTAGCTTGCGTCGGCCCGGTCTTCCAGCTTCTGGAAGTGGCGGAGCACGGCTTCAGTCTGCGATTTGGTGAGCACCGCGCTCAGCGCGGCGGCATCTGCCTGCTGCACGGCGCGGACACTGCCGAAGTGCTGCAGCAATCGCTGGCGCGTGCGCTCGCCGACGCCGGGGATTTCCAGCAGCTCGGATTTGCGGTCGCGCATCTGGCGGCGCTTGCGATGGAAGGTGACGGCGAAACGGTGCGATTCGTCGCGGACCATCTGCACAAGGTGCAGCACCGGCGAGTGCCGGTCGAGCACCACGGGATCATCTTCCTGGCCGAAAACGTAGATGATCTCTTCTTTCTTGGCAATCGCAGCCAACGGCTGGTTGGTGATGCCAAGCTCTTCCAGCGCCTGAGCCGCGGCGTGAAGCTGGCCCAGACCGCCATCGATCAGCACGAGACTGGGGAAGTTGGCGTTTTCATCGCGCAGCCGCTTGTAGCGGCGGGTAACCACCTCGCGCATAGAGGCAAAGTCGTCCACGCCGGTCACGGTTCGCACGATGAACTTGCGGTACTGGTTCTTATTCATCGCGCCGTTTTCCCAGACCACCATGGAAGCCACGGTCTCGGCGCCCTGAATGTGCGAGATGTCAAAGCACTCAATGCGCTTGGGAATTTCAGGCAGGCCGAGCGCATCCTGCAGAGCCTCCTGCACGGCTTTGGCCTGCGGCTTCATGATGCGGAAGCGCTGGTCAAACGACTGCTTGGCATTTTGCGCAGCCAGGTCGATGAGCGAGCGCTTTTCTCCCCGTTGAGGAACAAGGATTTCAAGACGGCTGCCGCGCTTCTCCGTGAGCAGTTCCTCGAGTTCTGCGCGATCTTCGAAATCGACGGGCGAGAGAATGTCGCGAGGAACATATTGCTGGTCGATATAAACCTGCTTCATCAGTGCCGAGAAAAATGCGCCAGGGTTGAACATCGCAGGAGCTAAAGCCCCGGGACTTTGATCCTGGACGGCACGACCGAACTCGTGCCCTGTTACGTGTGGATCCTGGATACCTGCTGGGTGCTGTTGTGGCACAGCCTCCACGCCGGATGGCTCACCTACGTGATCCTCGCGAGGGATAGCGATTTCCGGGAGTTCTTCCCAGAAGAACTCCCGGCGATCAAGTATCTTGCCGCCGCGCATGTGGAACACATTTACGGCCAGCATGTCACTTTCGTAGTGGTAGCCAAAAACATCCATGTCATCGCCTTCAACGGCCGCAATGCGCTGCTTCTCCTGAAGTTGAGAAACAGTCGAGATCATGTCGCGATAGCGGGCTGCACGCTCGTATTCCTGGTTTTGTGCCGCCTGCTCCATGCGGGCGCGAAGCGTCTTGGCCAAATCGGCCTGGCGGCCTTCCAGCAGAAGTTGCACGTCGCGCACGGCTTCCTGGTAGGCCTGCGGCGTGGTCAAATCCTGCACGCATGGACCCAGGCAGCGCTTGATGTAGTACTGCAGGCACGGTCGCAGGTGGTAACGCGTGAGGTCCACCTTGCAGGAGGGCACCAGAAAGCTGCGATGGATCAGATCAACAATGCGATAGGCCAGGTTTCCGGGAAAATATGGACCGTAATAGACGCTGCCGTCTTTGCGCAGCCGGCGGGTAACGTAGACGCGAGGGTAGCGCTCGCCCAGCGTCAGCTTGATGTAGGGGTAGGTCTTGTCATCGCGCAGAAGGATATTGAAGCGCGGCTTTTTCTGCTTGATGAGGTTGTTTTCGAGCGCCAGCGCTTCCTTGTTGTTATCGACCACGATGTAGTCGACGTCAACGGCCTCACGCAGCAGCGTTCCGGTTTTGGCATTGGCCTCGCCTACGCCCTCCTGGAAATAGGAACGTACCCGGGCGCGCAGGTTCTTGGCTTTGCCAACATAGATGACCTCGCCTTCCGCGTTCTTGTACAGGTACACTCCGGGCTGGAGGGGCAGGGTACGGATTTTCTGAAGGAGATCCATTGATCTTGGACTGGCCAGCGTCTGGCTCGGGCAGCACGCCAGCGCCGACAGGCATTTGGTCAGGTTTTCACCTGAGCAACTGCCAGGTGCGTAAAAATTCTATGGTAGCAGGCAACGCGCCCGCTAGGTGAATGGTCAACAATGATTCAACCTATTGATTATAAGCCATTTATCAGGAAACAGCAGTTCACGTCCCAATGGCATTTCAGTTGCTCTGGTATAAATGACTTTATTGTGCGGCTATACCCTGCGCCGCTTGGGTCTTAAGGAGCTTTCCCCATGAATTTGAAATCGAGTCTTTTGGTTCTGCTTGCTGGTTCGTCGCTGATGATCGGGACGGGCTGCACGACGAAGAATTACGTGCGCAAGGAGACCCAGCCCATCGTCGAAAAATCCAACGAACTTGACGCGAGAACGGCCAAGAACAACGCCGCCATCCATGACGTTGATACCCGCGCTCAGCAAGGTATTACCAGCGTGAATGACAAGGCCGGACAGGCCGATCAGAAGGCTCTGGACGCCCGCTCCCGCGCCGATCAGGCCCAGACCCTGGCGACCCAGGCCAACACGCGCGCGGATGCTCTGGCGAACCAGGTTGCCAATCTGGATAATTATCGCCCCGTAGCTGAGACCTCGGTGCACTTTGCCTTCAACAAAGCCGATTTGACGGCCAAGGCTAAGACCGCCCTCGACCAGCTTTTGGCGGAAATCCCCAACACCAAGGGTTATCTGGTGGTGGTGGAAGGCGACACCGATTCGGTGGGTTCGGCAAATTACAACTATAAGCTGAGCGAGCGCCGCGCTGACGCCGTGGTGCAATACCTCTCGTCAAAGAACATTCCCGCGCACAAGATTTATCTGATCGGACTAGGCAAGGATAAGTATGTCGCCGAGAACAGTACGGCTGACGGCCGCGCCAAGAACCGCCGCGTGGATGTCCGTTTAATGACGAACGTCACCGGACAAGAAACACCAAGCTCTGCGCAGAGTACCGCTCCCAACCCGAGCCGGTAGTCTCTCCTCCCCCGGGACAGTTGCGCAGACCAAAGGCCGCCAGGTTACTGGCGGCCTTTAATTTTTTGGCTTCGCTGCAAAACGCCGCAAGTTTTTCGATCTTCTAAAATAGATAGGTATGAAATACCGTTTTCATATTCTTTTCATTCTCCTTGTTGGAGCCGCTTTCTTGGGAGCACAACGGGTTGCAGCGCAGGACAACCCTGATAACAACCCGCACATTCAGCCTCACACTACCCCGACTCCAACACCGAAGGCCGGCCCGTCACAGAAGCAGCAGAATCAGTACGATCGTCCGCCTTTTCCGGGCGATGCACCAGGAACCCGGCCGGCAACGCCTGCTTCGAAATCGCCAGATGGTTATGACCGCCCGGCTTTCCCCGGCGATGTGCCCGGCGCCAATCCGACCACAGGGACCACTTCCACTGGCGAAAGCTCCAGCCGGGATTCGCAGATTGATATAAACGCGCAACCGAAGACGGAGGAACCAGCGCCGGCCGAGAGCGACGAGTCCGAGTTTAAGCCCTGGGACCCGCACAAGGCTGCCAAAGACGTAGAAGTCGGCAATTATTACCTGAAATTGAAAAACTATCGCGCCGCGCTGGAGCGCTTCAATCACGCGTTGACGTACAAACCGAACGATGCCGAAGCCACGTACGGATTGGCGGTCACCCAGGAAAAGCTGGGTCTGCTTTCGCTGGCCAGACAGAACTACAGTAAGTATCTGGAGATTGTGCCCAACGGTCCGAAAGCCAAGGAATCGAAAGAGGGCATGGAGCGGCTGGAGCCGCAAGAGACATCGCTCAAGCCCACCGCCGTGCCCGCTGACGCCGCTAAAACCGCCGCGCACGATATCGACGTCGGAGAAACCTATCTTTCAAACAACAGCTATGACGCAGCACGCGAGCGCTTCGAAGAAGCCTTGCGTCTCAGCCCTGACAACCCTCTCGCCTGTTTTCGACTGGCACAGAGCCTCCAGGGCATGCAGCGGCTCGATTCTGCCCGGCTCTACTATCGCAAGTACCTGGAGCTTCAGCCGAAAGGCAAATTCGCCCACAGCGCCAAGAAGGCGATCGACGACATCAATTATCTGCTGGGGAAATAGCTACTCTTTGCGGATGTACTCGCCGGAGCTGGCATCCACCAGCACCGTGAGCTTGCTGATCGTCTCGCCGCCATACATCACGTGCCAGCGCAACTGGCTTGATTGAGCGTCCCAGTCGAGGAGGTATGTAACGCCGACTTTGGGATCCTTCTCCAGCACCTGCTTGCCGCCGTGCTGCTGCGCCACTTCAAAAGCCTTGTCTGTATCCGCGTGCAGGAAGTTTAGGTCAAAGGTGCGGGCAGAACGGTTGGCCGGATTGTAAGAATCTTCCGCGCCGTGGTCTACGCCACGCTGGACGTCAGGCGAGGAAACCCCCGACCAGCTGAACGGCTCAGACTTCTGCCGTGATACCGATGCAAATTGCGCGCGCCAGAAATTGGCTTTGCCGTCGTGGCCATTGCTGTCTTTGATGTTGGAAGATTCCAGGCGAACGGGCTGCGCGTCCGGAGCCCAGAAACGGGCAGGTGCCAGCATTTTCTGCAGAGCAAAGCGCCCGGTTTGAAGCTCGCTGGCCGCCGGCGTGGCCTTGGCTTCAGAGGAAGGTTTGGAGTCTGAATCGCAGCCAACGGTCAGAAGTAGCAGTGCGACGATAGACGCCAGAGCAGCGTTCGTCAGGTTAATTTTGTTGAGTAGTGAGGTCACACTTTCATTCTATGACGAGAGCGACGCAGGCAGGGATGTACCAAGGTGCACTGTCTTCCGGAAGTAACCCTGCTTACTCGCTGGGAATTCCGGATTTGCGCGCGCGTTCCTGGAGATCTTCAAGCTTTTGCTGGGCAGTGTCCAGGGCTTGCTTCTTGGTGTTGATCTCTTCTTGTTCCTTGCGGGTATCTTCAGCGTACTTAGCCTGATCACGCAACATGGTGCCGGCATCGGCATAGTAGGCAGCAGCACGCAAGCGCGCTTCGCGCTGGGCGATATCCAATTCGCGCTGCAGTGTAGCAATCTCTTTTTTCTGGTCTTCGATCTGCTTCTTCAACTCGTCGTTGCCCTTCTTCTGGGAATCGGCTGAGTCTTTCTTGGCATCAGCATCTGCGCTCTTGTCGTCGGTCTTTTTTGCGCTCGCATCGTCCTTAGCCGCCGGCTCGTCTGGAGTGGAGCTCCGGGCAAAGGTATCGTCGTCAAGTTTCGTGTTGGCATGCGTATGCTTTTTGGCACGATTAGCGCGGGCAACATCGCCCAGAGACTGCTGCGCCAGCGCAGCGGTGGCGAACAGGCACATCACGGCAAGCAAAAGAAACTTATTCATAAAGACGTCTCAAGTTGTTCTTTCTATTATTGTACATTCGCGCTCAGATGCATTCTCCAGCATTCTACGGGCGGAAACGATAGGGTAAACGCTCTATCGGCCTGAAGTAATGTCGCAGAGTTCGGGACGGAATCAAGAACGGCTTTCCCCCAAAACCCAGAATATTGCGGCGGCCCGCTGCGTATCAAAGGCCGGAGATGTGCTTGTACCACTCGATGAGCGTGTAACCCCAGAAAGCAGCGATCAACGCGCCTATCCCCAAAAACACCCCAAACGGAATGGGAAAGTAGCGCGGGATCAGCCGCGCCGATTGCCATGCCCGTGACCGCGCAACCTTAGGTGATTCTGACGGCAGCCGCCTCCGCCTGCGAACCAGACGCTTCGCCCACACGCCGAGGATCAGAGATATGCCAAACAAACTTCCGATCACCGAGCCCAGCAGCAGCACCAGCAACGTGAGTTCGACGCCGTTAAAAGCGCCAATCAGCGCCATCAGCTTTACATCGCCACGGCCCATGCCTTCCACACCACGCACGGCTTCATAGAGCAACGCAGCTCCCAGAATGAAGGCCGCGCCAACAATCGCACCGGCCAGGGAATTCAGCAGGGAGATGAGCCAGCAACCAGGAATGTCGAATGGCAGGTAGCGGGCAGGGCCATTCAGCGGCACCAGGACGCTAAATCCCAGCCCCAGCACCACCCCCGGCTTGGTCAGGAGATCGGGAAGAAGCTGGGTCTCAGCATCAGTGAAGATCAAGCCGATCAGAAGGAAACACAACACGCACAGCTTCAATGCTGCGCTAAGCGGCCAGCCGACAATGTCACACCGGACATCAGGATTTACCACTGTTCCCGGCAACTGTCCGATGGCTGCGAAATATGCCATCACGAATGCTACGCCGGTGAGCAGCTCAACCATGGCATAACGCGGTGTGATGGGAGCCTTGCATTTCCGGCATCTGCCGCGCAGAATCAGCCAGCTCAGCACCGGGATGTTGTCATAGGCGGCGATCGGCGCTTCACAGGCCGGACAAGCAGAACCGGGGCTCACCACGGAGATCTCGCGCGGCATACGATAAATGCAGACGTTCAGAAAGCTGCCGAAAATCAGCCCGAAAAGAAAAAACGCTGCGGCAAAAAAATAGACGTGCCCGGCAAGATCGAGAAGGCTCAGCGGCGAACTCCCAAGGTCAGGTGACTTGAGGGAGATTATACCCAGACGGGGAAAATTGGTAATTGGGTAAGTTGGTAAATGAAGAGCTGTCGCCAATCGGATCCCGGGACGCTATATTCTTGTACGCACAGGTCTTGGTTTTTTCACTTTACCAACTTACCAATTTACCCGATTATCAAATTCCGAAGCCGGTCAGTCGCCTTCGGGGATCCTCAGTATGTGTCCGGCCAGCGTCGGCGCCTTTGGGTTTTCGGGAGGCAGATCGCCGGTCCAGTTGATCTGCTTCCGGTTGGCCAGGCGCATCTCGGCCGGCAGTGTGTTCCAACCGTTGCCGTTCTGCTCGCGGATGGCAACGTTGAAACCCATCTGCTCGCTCCCATGCTCGTCTTCGCTCCATTCGAACAGCGAGGCTTCCAACTCTTCTGCGAGGGCTTCCTGCGGCAGTAGGCAGAGAATCCACCGATTGCGCGCGTCCTGGGCGTAAGCACCGCGATCCACGCCGGGGACACCGGTAATCACTTTTGCGCCATGCTCGCGCGCTACCTTCACCGTCTCATCTCGCGAGCCGTGGTCCACCACGATCACCTCATCGCAGGGACGGAGTGAATCCAACGCGCGGCCGAGCGATCGCTCGTTGTTGCTGGCGTGAATGAGCGCGCTGATCTTTGTTTTAGGCATGAGTTTTAGACATTATCTTGGTGTTCGCCATGCTCCGCGTTGGTCTTCGTCTTTCGCGTGCTGGAATGTTGGATGCAAAAACAAAGCGCCGCCGAAGCGGCGCTTTCCAATGGCTAGGTTTAGGAACGATTACTGGTTCATGGCTGAGCGGCTCGCGCCCGGCGTTACCGTGATCGGGCTCTGCAACTGGAAGCCGATCACCGCTTCAGGATGCAGAATGATCTGCTGTCCCTTGGTTGCGGCCGAAACGCCCGTTCCGGCGCCTGCCCCTGCGGCAGCGCCAATCGCAGCGCCTTTGCCGCCGCCGAAGATGCCGCCAAGAACCGCACCAACGGCCGCGCCGCCGCCGACCTTAGCCGCGGTCGATTTGCCCCGTCCGTTGCCGGATTTGGTCCATTGGTTCGTCTGCAGGCTGTACGTGCGCCCGTTCATGGTCAGCTTGGTGAGTTCCAGCGTCAGCACGGACTGTCCGGCAAAGCGGCCGGCCGATTTCACATCCACCACGTGGCCTTCAACGTCTGCCGTGGTGGGGATCACCGTCTGGTCGTCGATCGTGACCGGAGCGGAGATCGATCCGTGGAATACATCGCCCACCTGCGCCTTCTCCGAGTTCACTTCATCATTCAGGCGAACGCTCAACTGCGTTCCTGCAGGCACGGTGACCCTTGGCGTAGGAGTCGGTGCCGGTGGCGGCGTGTTGTTCTGCGCCACATCACTATTGCTGCTGGATGGAACTGTGGTGCGCAGACCATTGTCACCGCTGTTGCTGTTAGACGAGCCCGAGCTGCGCGCATGCGACCGCGGCGATGGACGCCGCTCTTCTCTGGCCGGAGCCGGAGGCGGAGTGTTGCTGGCCTGTTCCTGCGGCTGCGCGGTCTGGTCCGACGCGCTCATGGGCGAAACCTGCAGATTGTTTACCACGGTCTTAACGCCATCCACCTGTGCGGCGTCATTGGCAGCGGCATTGCGTGCTGCATCACTGCTGACCGTTCCGGAAAGTGTCACGACGCCGTTATTGGCGTTGATGTTGAATTGCTTGTCGGGAATATTGTTGTCGCCGTTAACCTTGTTCTGCACATCCGAGGCGACCTGCGCATCGGAATGGCTTCCTAGGCGCGAGCATCCCACTGCAAACAGCGCCAGGGCGATAAGAACCACCCAAAGACTTCTCTTCATAAACGTATGCTCCTGATTTTGGTGGCGTATTCCTACATTAGATGCAGAGCTGCTCAATCCGACTGCATCTATACCTAAAATTTTGTTAATCAATGGTTTGCGTCCATCCTGTGGCTCACAAACCCGATCTCTCTAGTGGCCAGATTGTGCTCTGCTCATTCTAACCCCGGCAGCTATCTACAGTTGCTGAATTCCGCCTTAGTACCTGGGGGAAATCTTGTTTAGTTTCAGGTACGTCCGCAGCCGCTGAAGCCTCGCGGCGTAACCCCCAGGATCTTTTCCATCGGCTGGATGTCGCATGTCGAGCCTTCGCGCAGCATGCGCAACTGATCGACGGTCACGGGCGGATTCCCGAGCAGCGTCTGGGCAAAGAACGCGCCGGCAAACATCAGAGGCATAGGAATGTTGACCGCGGGCTTATGCACACCGGCGCATCGCGCAATTTCTGCCAGGACTTGATTCAGCGAGAGCTCGTCTGCGCCGCCCAGTTCGATGGTTTGGCCGGTTGCCGCTTCGACTGTCAGTGCCCTGGAGAAGCAAGCGGTGACGTCGTCGATAAAGATTGGTCGAAACCTGGGCGAGCCGTTCCCCGGTACGGGCCTAAACAGCGGCGCCGAGCGCATGGTCTTCATCATCTGCGTGACGAAGCCGTCTCCGGGACCAAATATCAGCGACGGGCGCAGAATGCAGTATGGAATTCCACATTTGCGAACTTCTTCTTCGCCGCGCCATTTGGTGGATTGGTAGGCAGCGGGCCCGTCTGCGCGAACACCCAGCGCGGACATCTGAACAAACCGTCTGATTCCCGCCCGCTTTGCCGCTTCAACTACGTTTCGCGTGCCAAGGTGGTGAACGGCCTCAAAGGTGTTTTTTCCTTTCTCGGCAATGATGCCAACCAGATGAATCGCCGCATCGCAGCCGGGCGGGCCTTCCTCAAGCCCCGTTCCCTCAACCACGTCACCGACAACCAGCTCAACACCAGCTTGAACAAGCCGGCCGGCTTTTTGGGGATCGCGCACCAGAGCGCGGACGGTGTGGCCTTCGCTGAGCAGGCGTTTCAGCATGTTTCGCCCGACAAAGCCGGTGGCGCCGGTGAGAAAGATTTGCACGCGGCCATTTTAAAACGTCCCTCGGCTATTGCTTTTCCTGAATGGAACCCGAGGCGCAAAAATCGCCGACGGCCGAGTGGCCCAATTGCCTCCCAATGTGATAAAAATTTCGGTCGTTCACTATGTCTTTGCGAGTCGCACGCGGCGTTTATAACCCGGAGAAGGAGCGTTTCCACTACTACGTCTCTTTCAAGCCCACGCTCGATCCCACCGAGGAAGAGCGCGCGGTGGAGTGCAGCTATCCGGTGGAGGTGGCCCTTTCCGTCACGGAAACCGGTGAGCTGGCGGATCTGGCTTTCAGCTTGCCCGAGCCGCTCATCAATCGCCGATGCCTCGAATACCTCTCGCGCACCAGTTCCGCCAACCTGGTGGAAGAGCGCGTCTTTGTCACCGTGCCGGGCCTCAACGGCGATTCCGTCATCCAGGGCAGAGGCAGCCTTGAAGTGGACTCAGCCGGAAGAATCATGGGACTGGAAATCAACTAACCCGGTTTTGCCGGTGCGGCGCTCAGCAGCACACAAGTCTCTCTGATCAATGAAAATCCAGCTCTGGATTCTCTCTCCGCCTTAGTCCCGCCTAATACCATTGCTTTTTTTTATGTATCTGCCCGAAATGGCAGCAACTTATCCCGCAAATCGGTGTTCGAATTCAGCTACTCTGCTTATTTTTTTCGGGTAAGACCTCCTAAGACGCTAAGAGTCACAACCGATTCCTTGATGGTGGTGATGTGGATAGTTTGTCTTCCCATGACTCGATCAAAGATTACCTCCATCGCAGGAAAGTCATTCATCGTGCTGGCGCTGTTGATGGGCATCTCTGCCATCGGCCAGGTCCCCCGTTCCAAACACGTATACATTGTGGCGGAAGAAAACCACAGCTATGAGCACCTGGTGGGCAGCCCCTACATGCCGTATCTGAACAGCCTGATCGCCAGGGGCGGCCTGGCTACCCAGTTTTACGCCAACATGCACGGGTCGCTTGAGAACTATCTCATTGTGACCTCAGGTCAGTATCTGACTCATAACAATGAAACCCTGGCGGTCTTTAACGTCGATAACATCGAACGCCACCTGCTGACCAACGGCATGACCTTCAAGTCGTACGCGCAATCGCTGCCTTATGCGGGATTTACGGGACTGACTTCAGGCGCATACCTGAAGCGGCATGCCCCGCTGCCCTACTACACGGATATGGCCAACAGCAGCCTTATCAGGAACCACGATTCCAGTGCACAGCTGTCAAAAGACATTACCAATGACACGCTTCCGAACTTCGCTTTCATCACCCCTGACGCAAACCACGATATGCATAATTGCCCGTCCGGGTTGAATGCGTGCCTGCAAACCGCCGATAACTGGCTCAAGGCGAATATCGCGCCGTTGCTCGCCACCCCTCCGTTTCAACCCGGCGGCGATGGCGTGCTGATCATCTGGTCGGATGAAGCGGACCTGAGCGGCGATAATCGCTGCAGCGCCACTGTCTTAACTGGATGTGGCGGACACATCCTGGTAGCGATGATCGGCCCGCAGGTGAAAGCCGGCTATAAATCCACCGCGACCTATCACCAGGAGAGCGTGCTGCGCACGATGCTCGAAGCGATGGGCACCACAGCGAATTTTCCCGCTGCAGCCAACAGAGCGCCGGATATGCGTGAGTTCTTCAAGAACAATGGGACGGCCGGCACCGGCACACTTGGTTCCATTACCATCTCCGCTCCCACCACCAGCACCGTAACCGGTCCCGGCGTGCACGCCGCAGCTGGCGCCAGCGCTGACAATCCCATCACGTTCATGCGGATCTACGTCGATAGCGTCAACAAGGCTTCCGTAAGCGCCAGCCATATCGATACGACGTTGACGATGTCCAAAGGCACACACAGCATGGTTTTCCAGGCCTGGGACAGCAAGGGCAATGTCTACAAGTCGACAAAGACCATCACCGTGCAGTAAGCGCGCGTTGCGGCAATTTGCCAGAATTGACGATTGCCAAAGAATCGAAACGCAATTTTCGGCGATCTTTGGCAATCTGCCAATTCTGGCAATTACAGCGATAATGGGACTTGTCTCGCTATGACTAAGATGTAGAATAGCGGCAAATGACCCATTCCCAGGTCTCTGGCTTTGTCCTTGCGGGCGGCAAGAGTACGCGTATGGGGCAGGACAAAGCAGCTCTAACATTGAACGGACAAACGCTGCTGGAACATGCGTTAGCGGCTCTACGTCAGGTGTGCCGCGATGTTGCCATTCTGGGCAGATACGAGCGTTACGGAGCTTTCGCGCCCGCCTATGAAGACATCTACCCTGGATGCGGGCCGTTGGGCGGGATTCATAGCGCACTCTCTCACGCACAGACCCGCTACAGTCTGATTATCGCCGTCGATACTCCCTTCCTGATGCCGGAGTTCCTCTCTTATCTGGCCGACCGTGCTGCAGCATCGGACGCTGTGGTCATCACCCCGGAAATTGACGAGTATACCCAGCCGCTCTGTACCGTGTACTCCCTGGATTTTCTCCCTATCGCCGAGAGAGCCATTCAGAACGGCAATTACAAGATCGTTCCCCTGTTTCCGAGAAATCAGACCCTGGTGATCAAGCAAGCAGAGCTGCGCAAGTTTGCCTTCGGAGCGGAGATGTTTGAAAATCTGAATACGCCGGACGATCTGGAACGCGCCCGGCGCCGCTTCAGCCGCGTTGACACATGAGCAATCCGTCGCAACCCGAGCGCAACGAACCCTACATCGAGTTTCAGCACGTTCATAAAGCCTTTGGCGAGCACCGCGTGCTGGAAGACGTGAGCTTCCAGGTTTATCCCGGAGAGACGCTCTGCATCCTGGGTCGCAGCGGCGTGGGCAAGTCGGTTTCACTGCATCACATCATGGGTTTTCTCAAGCCGGATTCGGGCCGGGTAGTCGTGGCGTTTGAGGACATTACCGACTACGCTGAACTGCAGCTTCAGCAGATTCGCAAGAAAGTCACCATGGTCTTTCAGAACGGCGCGCTGTTTGATTCGCTCACGGTGGGCGAAAACGTGGCTTTTCCCCTGCGCGAGCGCCACGACCTGGATGAGGAGCAGATCTTTCAGATCGTGGACGGACTCCTGGACATGGTCGGCGTGAAAGCCATGCGCGACCTGCTCCCCTCCGATCTTTCCACCGGGATGAAGCGCAGCGTGGCGATTGCCCGCGCTCTTTCGGCGCAGCCGGAATGTATCCTCTATGACGAGCCAACGACGATGGTCGATCCCCTGATGGCGCAACTGCTGGGCGACCTGATCCAGAAGCTCAAACAGCAACTCAAGCTCACCAGCATCGTGGTGACGCATGACATGCGCCTGGCCAAGAAGCTGGCGGACAGGATCGTCTTTCTGCACGAAGCTCGCGCCATCTTTGTGGGCAGCGTGCATGAGATGGAACGGGCTCAGGAAGACGTGGTGCAGGAATTTTTGAAATTAGACGAGCTCATTGTTCCCGGGCGGGATGACGGCTTTTCAATGTATACCTAGGCAGGGCCGACGCGCTCCCATTCTCGTTTCGAAGCTGCCAGCGATGTGCAAGCTCTACGTCAAATGTCTGTTAGACCGTCCGTTTCTCTATTACTGTCAGGAGACTATTCTTTGCCTGCGGGCTCAACCGCCCGTTCCGGAGCACCTCTTTCAGCAGATTGACTGGCAGTTCGGCGGCAAGCTGAATCAGCCGCGCAGCCGGCGTGAATCTGTTTCCCAGCAAAGCGCCCTTTACGTCGTTGCGAAACGACCATTTCTGATGCCGTGAAACCGCCGGCGCCAGCAGCTCTGTTCCGCTCTCTGTTTTCAGGGCCTTCACAATCCAGACCTCGGTCATCTGTGGATTGGCCAGCGCGGCCTGCATGATGCGCTCTTCCTTGTCGATCAGCAATGCCGCCGCCACTCGGCCCGAACCGTGCTTGGCCAGGGTCAGTCGCTCGCCTGAAGCAATCGAGGACAACCGGCCGATCAGCACCTCTTCTGCCGCGCGCTTCACGTCGGGCGGCACGGATGGCAGAAGCGCCACCTGCATCAGCTCGAAGGTGTAGATATGCCGGATCGTCGACACCGAGATGTGACGTGGCGTTCGCGGATGAGTGACCAAGGCCAGCCGCACCTTGCGCTGCTTGGCGACGTGCACGTTCTTGCCCAGAGCTTCCAGAGCCTCGCGTGGAAGCTCAAGACGTTTCAGCAAAGCCAGAGCAAGATCTTCAGTAAGGCGAGAATCGCCCGCCACTGCGGTGAGGATTTCTGCAGGTGCATCATGGACCAGCCGTTCCAGATCGGCATCCGGCGGCAGAGCTATCTTCTTGTGATTGGCAACCTCGGTTCGCACACGAGGCGGCTCCGCTTGCTCCGGAGCTTCTTGTATGCCTTCGACATCGTCGCCATGGTTCATCGCCGGACTCCGCGCTGCGCCGCGATCTCCAGCGCGCCCAGCACGGGGCGCACGTAGGCAAAGCTGACTGCCGCGTGTGGCTGCTGGACTCGCATTGCTTCCTTGAATGCCTGGCGTACCAGTGCCGATCCCTGCAATACCCCTCCGGAGAGCGCAACAGGAACTGTCCCACCCTGCGGCCAGAGCTTTTGAATCACCGCACTGGACAACCCGGCAAGAGCTTTTCCAGCACGATCAGCAATCTCACGCGCCTGCGGATCGCCCTGCTCAGCGGCAAGCGCTACCGGACCGGCGAGTTCCGCAAAGCGCGGCTCAGACGAGTTCGCCAGGCGAATCACCTCTTCCGGCGCGACTTTCCAATGTTCGGCAATCGTGGCAATCAGGCCCTGAGTAACGCCATAATCAAACGAGCGCAGGGCCGACGCCACCGCTTCCCTGCCCACCCAGAATGCTGAGCCTTCGTCGGAAATATTTGGACCCCAGCCGCCGGCCCGCGCGGTTTCGCCATTCTGATTACGTCCGAAGGCAATCGAGCCGGTACCGGCAATTACCAGCACACCCGGCGAGATGCCGAACGCGGCACGGTGTGCGATCACATGGTCGCCGGCGACATAGATGGTCGAATCGGGAGTAAGTTCGCGGATGGTCTGCTGCGCCCAGTGCACAGCTTCCGCCAGAGAAGCCCCGGCCATTCCGATGCACACATGCTGGACTTCATTTGGGGCAACGTGCGCCACATCACACGCCTGGTGAATCACCGACTGCAGATTTTCCCGGCCCCGGTCTTTGCCCACGCGCGCCAGTTTGCAGCTTGCGCCCGTGGCCTGGCCGAGCAGTTCAGCGCCGTTGCTCACTGCGCAGTCGGTCTTCGTTCCTCCGGCATCAATTCCGAGGTACAGGGGCATGGGGTGATATTTAGTTTATCTTCCCACAACTTTTACTTTTGCATTGCACCAATTTTCTCGAATAATGGCTTAGCGGACTAGATTCTCCATTTCATGCGATTGCACATTGTAGACGGGACCATCATTGTTGCCTACCTGATCGGCATCACTCTTTTTGGTCTACGGTTCCGTAAGTCCCAAAGGTCACTGCGCGACTATTTTCTGGCCGATCGCAACATTCCCTGGTGGGCAATCTCCCTTTCGATTGTGGCCGCAGAAACCAGCACGCTCACCGTCATCAGCACGCCCGGCATGGCCTATGGAGGAAACTTCGGCTTTCTCCAGCTGGTCTTCGGCTATCTGGCGGGACGAGTCGTCATCACCCTGCTTTTTATCCCGCAATACTTTCGCGGCGAGATGTTTACCGCCTATCAACTCATCGACCGGCGCTTCGGCCCCCGGCTTCATAAAATCACTGCTACCGTTTTTCTGATCACTCGCGCTGCAGCAGAAGGTGTGCGCGTTTGGGCTGTGGCAATCGTTGTAGGCGTAGCGCTGGGCACGGGAGAGATTGCTTCCGTCGCCATTGTCCTCGTTCTTACGTTGATTTACACCTTTGAAGGCGGCTTGGCGGCGGTGATCTGGACCGACGTGGTTCAACTCGTGATCTATGTCGGCGGAACGATCGTCGGCTTCTTCGTCTTGGTCCATCTGGTTCCCGGAGGCTGGCCGGCAATCCATGCCGCTGCTGCGTCAGCCGGCAAAATGCAGGTCTTCGACTTTACTTTTTCGCTCTCCAAGACATTTACCTTCTGGGCAGGGTTGATCGGCGGCATGTTCCTGAATACTGCTACTCACGGCACCGATCAGCTTCTGGTCCAGCGCCTGCTCGCCGCGCGTAACCAGCGCGATTCACAGACTGCACTCCTTTCAAGCGGTCTGATCATCCTGGCGCAGTTCACGCTCTTCCTGGTGGTGGGCGCAGCTCTGTGGGTGTTCTATCGCACTTACGAGCCGGGCGCCGCATTCGCAAAGACGGACTACATTTTCCCGACATTTATTGTCACTCACATGCCGCGGGGAATTTGCGGGATCCTCCTCGCTGCGATCCTGGCGGCCGCCATGTCGAATCTGAGCGCAGCTTTGAATTCCCTTTCATCCACCAGCATGGTTGACTTCTATCTGCGTAAGCGGCCCGAGACCTCTGACCAGAAGCGCCTAAAGCTCTCCCGCATCGCCACCATCCTGTGGGGCCTTGTTCTTTTTGCGCTTGCCCTGGCCTCACGATATGGAGGCAGCGTACTGGAGAAAGGGCTCAGCATCGCCTCGGTGGCTTATGGAGGGCTTCTGGGCGTTTTTCTGCTCGGCCTGTTGACGCGGCGTGCGAGTGAGACCGGAGCCATTATCGGGATGCTCTGCGGCCTGGCCCTGAACGTTTACATATGGATCTGGGCGCAGTCGCAAATTGCCTGGACCTGGTATGTGACGCTTGGATCGATCACCACGTTTGTCGTGGGGTACCTGGCCAGCATGGCTGCGCCTAAATCCGCAGCAACTGCCGATGCGCCTCCCGCCGTTGCCGGGCAAAGCCGCTAATAAGGGAGAGACATTATTGGTAGCGAGTGAGCGATGTGCGAAACTACCGCCATACCAACATCCGCCCAATCATGAAAATATCAGTTTATGTGCTCGCAGCTCTTATCTGTCTGGTGACAGGCGCGCAGTCTTACGCCCGGCAGCGTGACCCTATGCGGTCGTCAACGGAGATGGTGGTGGTGACAACATCAGACTGGAATTCACCGCAAGGAATGCTGCGCAGATACGAACGCTCCGCGGCGGGCAAAAAATGGAAGCCTGCCGGCGAACCCATCACCGTGATGATCGGCAAAAACGGCCTGGCATGGGGTACGGGCATTGTGCAATTGCGCCAGCAGGCCGCCGGATCCACGGATCCGGTGAAGAAAGAGGGTGACGGGCGGGCGCCCGCGGGAATTTTCCGGCTGAGCAAAGCCTTTGGTTACGCAAACCAGCCTCAGCCGGGATGGAAGATGCCTTATGTGAGCCTGACTTCCTCAGTGGAATGCGTGGATGACACAGCATCCAGGTTTTACAACCAGGTGGTGGATCGAAGCGCCGTTTCCGCGGACTGGAACAGCTCAGAGCACATGCTGCGGCCTGACGATCTGTATCGCTGGGGCGTTCTGGTGGATCACAATGCTTCACCCGCGACGGCCGGCGGCGGCTCCTGTATCTTTCTGCACATCTGGCGCGGACCGGGCCAACCTACGGTTGGATGTACGGCAATGCCGCAAGACGAGCTGGAATCGTTGATCGCATGGCTCGATCCGGCACGCACGCCGCTGCTGGTACAACTGCCGGAAGCCCAATATCAGAGACTGCGTAAGCACTGGCGCCTGCCTGAGCTTAACCACCATGCTCAGGAGGGTTCTACAATGCAGGGTGAATCAAAATCCGTTGGTAAACCATAAAGAGAGAGCCATGGCATCGTCCGTATCCGCGAGCAATCAAAATCGCCCTGAGCTTTTGCGCGAACTGAATTTGTGGCACGCGATTGCCATCGTGGCCGGGACTATCATCGGCAGCGGTATCTTCCGCGTCCAGGGCGAGATGATGCGCGAGGTGGGTTCGGCTGGACTGGTTTATCTTGTGTGGGTCGTCGGCGGCCTGCTCTCATTCGGCGGGGCACTCACCTATGCCGAACTCGGCGCCATCAAACCCTGGGCTGGCGGTGAATACGTTTACGTTCGTGACGCCTACGGGTCCCTGCTGGGCTTTCTCTATGCCTGGACCTGGTTCCTGATCGCCAAACCTGCGTCCATCGCCACCGTGAGCACTGGCATTGTTGATGTGCTGGGCACCTTGCCTTGGTTCAGCTTTTTAAACAACCACGTTTTCACGCTCCACTTTACCAGCACGAATACTTTTGAGATCACGTATGGGACTTTTGTCGCTATCGCTGCGACCATTCTGATTTCTGGGCTGAACTACATCGGTGTTCGCAAAGCCGGAAGCTTCCAGCTGGTACTGACCACGCTCAAAGTCGGCATGATTGTCGCCATCATGTTTATCGGTTTTACCGCATCGCAGGGGAGTTGGGGAAACTTTCATACAACGTTTCTCGGCACCAGGGGTGGGATGGCAGGCTTCATGTCCGCGCTGGTGGCGGCCCTGTGGGCTTACGACGGCTGGAATGACCTCAATATGGTGAGCGGCGAGATCAAGGATCCTGGACGCACGATTCCCATTGCCTTGATTGGCGGCGTGGCGCTGGTGGCTTTTCTCTACATGGGAATGAACGCCGCCGTGCAATATGTGCTGCCCGCCGCCACCATCGCCGGCGCCAAAGTGCCCGCATCGCTGGCAACACAAGCCGCTATAGGATCGCTGGGAGCAGCGCTGGTCTCAGCCGGCATGGCATTCTCCATGTTTGTGACCATGAACGGCACTATCATGAGCGGCGGGCGGGTCCCCTTTGCTGTAGCCCGCGATGGGTATTTCTTCAAGGCGCTCGCTGAGGTCCATCCCCGCTTCCACACTCCGGGTCTGGCGCTGATGGTGCAGGCTGTCCTCGCTATCGTGCTGCTGCTGGTCGGCGGCGCGTTCAAGGACCTGTTTTCGCTCGCGATCTTCGCCGAATGGCTCTTCTATATGATCGCTGCCAGCACCATCTTCGTTTTTCGCAAGCGCGAGCCGGACACGCCGCGTCCCTATCGAACCTGGGGATATCCAGTGGTGCCGGGATTGTTCATCGCCGCCGCAGCAGTCCTGCTTCGCTACACGTTTATGGAGAATCTGCGCAATTCAATTGCCGGGACGCTGGTCATCCTGGCGGGCGTGCCCGTATATCTCTATTTTGCCGGCAAGAAACGCGCTGCCATTCGTCCCCAAAACTGAACCGGTGAGAGCGGCTCAAGGTATAATCATCTTCTCCCACATTTGGCAGTTGGAGGAAGGATTTGTGTTCCGCAGAATATTTCTCCTGGCTTTAACGCTTCTACTATCCGCGACCTCTGCCCTTGCTTCTCCGCAACAGCAGAAAGATCAAGACAAGGCAAGCGGAGACGACGACAAGTTCTATCATGGCACCGGCATCAACGACTTGAATGCGATCGGCAATCGCAATGTCGGCTGCAATCGCGGTCTGGGCAACTGGTACACCCTGGACGCTCAGGTCAAAATGGGCCAAGAATTCGCCCAACAGGTGGAGCAGACATCACACCTGATTACCGATCCCGTCGTCAACGAGTACGTGAACCGCCTGGGGCAAAACCTTGCGCGCAATTCCGATACAAAACTGCCATTCACCATCAAGATTCTGGACGTTGAAGAACCCAACGCTTTCGCGCTGCCCGGCGGCTACATGTTCGTCAACGCAGGGACGATTCTGCTCGCCGACGATGAGTCTGAGTTGGCGGGCGTGATGGCGCATGAAATCGGACATGTCGCTGCCTGCCATGCGGCGCGCGAGGCCACGCGCGGAACCCTGGCCCAGTTGGCGATGATTCCTGTCTTGATCATGACCGGAGGAGTTGCCGGGATTGGAGTAGGCCAGGCTGCCAACCTCGGCATACCCGCTGCTTTCAGCAAGTTTGGCCGCACGTTCGAAGCGCAGGCTGATTACCTGGGCGTGCAGTATGCCTACAAGGCCGGCTACGATCCGAACGGCATGATCGACTTTTTTGAAAAGCTGCAAGCCCTGGAGAAGAAGCGCCCCGGCGTCGTCATGAAGCTCTACGGCGACCATCCGCAGACCCCGGACCGGATCGCGAAATCGCAACACGAGATCAACACGATCCTGCCGCCTCGCGAGCAGTACATTGTGACCAGTTCAGATTTCGAGAGGGCCAAGCAGCGGCTGGCGTTGATCATGCGGCATCGCCTGCAGAAGAACGGCAAGGAGAACCAGGAGAATCCGGAGTTGCGGCGCACCGTTGGCGATAAGCCCCCTGACCAAAACAACGACGATCGCCCCGTGCTCAAGAAAAACCCCGGCGGCAAGTAAACAGTTCATTTTCCGCCGACTATATTCTGTCCCCAATCCCGAACCCGCAATGACCGCTGGTTCGGGATTTCACAATCAAGCCCGGCTGAACTCTATCACCTTCTCTGCAGTCGATGCCTGCTTCGACGGCACCAGCCGCTCGTAGACTTTCACATATTCACGCGCTGACGCATTCCAGGAAAAATCCTTCTTCATGCCGTTCGCCATCAGCTTCTTCCAGCCGGTCTGGTCCTTGAAAGCACGCAGCGCTTCATGGATGCAGTTGAGCAGCGCCACACCGGAGTATGCGCTGAACTTGAATCCCGAGCCTTTGCCCTGGCCGGCATCCCACGGTTCAATCGTGTCATCCAGACCGCCGGTGGCGCGCACGATGGGCACGGTTCCGTATTTGAGGCTGTACATCTGATTCAAACCGCTGGGCTCGTAGCGCGACGGCATCAGAAACATGTCTGCGCCGGCCTCGATCTTGTGCGCCAGAGCATTGTCATAGGCGATCTTCACCGCCAGTTTTTCCGGAAACTGCCTGTTCAGTCGCAGCAGCAGATCCTGGTACTCTTTGTCGCCGCTGCCGAGCACCGTCAGCACCATCGGCAGCCGGGCCAGGTCATGAATAATCTCTGCGATCAGATCAAAGCCTTTTTGCGCCGCGAAGCGCGAAACGATTCCCACTACCGGCAACTCGACGGAGACACTCTCCAGGCCAAACTGGCGCAGCAGATCGTATTTGCACTCTTTTTTGCCTTCAAGATTTTCCGGAGAGTACTGCCGGACAATGTATTTATCTTTTGCCGGATCCCATTCCTTGTAGTCCACGCCGTTCAATATCCCGGTCAGGGAGCCGGCGCGCGAATGCAACACGCCTTCCAACCCAAACCCATACTCGCTGCCCTGGATCTCCTGCGCGTACTTGCGGCTCACGGTAGTGATGTGGTCGGAAAAAACCAGCGCGCTCTTCAGGAAATTGGCTTTGCCCCAGTACTCCATCTTGTCTATCGTAAAAAGGTCCCAGGGGAGCATGAGCAGCGGCAGCGTATCCGGCGGGAACAGGCCCTGGTAGCCGATGTTGTGGATGGTAAAAACCGTGCGCGTCCCGCGAAAAACCGGGTCTTCCTGATAGCTGGTGCGCAGCAGCACGGGTATCAATGCTGATTGCCAATCATGGCAGTGAAAAATGTCGGGTACACCCAGGACTTTTGAGGCTTCGAGTACAGCGCGGCAATAGAGGGCGAAGCGCTCTGCGTTATCGGGATAATCGCCCGCCGGAGTTCCATAGAGCGCATCGCGATCGAAGAATGGCGGGTAGTCGACGAAATAGAATTGCACCCCGGAACGTTTTCCGCCATCCAAGACAGAACAGAACCTGTATTCATCGTCAAAAGGAATGGTGACGCTGCGCAAGAGCACCTTGGCGTCCGATAGCTTGGTCTGTTTATATTTGGGAAGATAGACGGAAACGGTGTGGCCGAGTTCGACCAACGCTTGCGGCAGTGCGCCAACCACATCGGCCAGGCCGCCGGTTTTGGCAAAAGGCACGCATTCAGAAGCGGCAAAGACGACGTTCATGGGGCCTCCGTACAAGAACCAGGCGCGAAACCACCGGAATGAGAAAATTCTAAATGGCGACAACAAAAAGGGCCACTGTAGGGACCACCAGGAAAGCCCCGCTGGGACAAAATTTCCTGACCGACTCGAGCGCAGCCCTGAAAATCGTTGACGCGCTCGGCGATGTTACGGAGACGGTAGCGGTGGAGATCGGTCCCGGCAGAGGCGCGCTCACACAGTTGCTGGCTCGCCGCGCCGGCCGTCTCATTGCCATTGAACTGGACCGCCTTCTGTCAACCCAGCTTCGCTTCAACTACTCCCGCCAGCCACATGTGGAGATCATTGAAGGCGACGTGCTCAAGCTGGATTTCCGCACCGTGTTGAACCGCACGATCGGACCGCTGAATGATCTGCGGCCACTCAAGCCGGCTCGAGCGCGCGTGGTGGGTAACCTGCCCTACTACATCACCTCAGAGATTCTTTTGCGGCTCTTCGAGTTTCACGACCAGTTCGATGTGATCGTAATCATGGTGCAGCGGGAGGTGGCTGACCGCATCGCGGCAAAACCAGGTTCGCGCGACTACGGGCTGCTCTCCGCAACCGCGCAACTCTACACCAGCGTGGAGAACCTGTTCACCCTGCCGCCCGACGCATTCCTGCCTCCGCCCAAGGTCCACTCTTCTGTTCTGCGCCTGACCGTCGCGCCACGCTTTGCCGAACTCCAGGTCAAGCCCGCCGAGTTTGTAACCTTCCTGAAAACCGCCTTTGCCATGAAACGCAAGACGCTGATGAATAATCTGCGGGAGAAATATGGCGAAGAGAAGGTCCGCTCGGTCTTGAAGGAAGCCGCTATTCGTCCCGATATCCGTGCCGAGGCGCTGCCACTGGAGAGAAGCGCTGAAATATTCCGGCGGCTGAGCGGGATTGGCTAAAGCTGACTAGGTAATTTGCAAATTGGCAGTTTGGTATTTGAAGTCAGCGGCCAAGACCCATTCTCAACTACCAAATTACTATATTGCCCATTTACTAAATCATCTTGGTTTCCCACTGCTGCGCCCGCCGCCTCCGCTCGATGGCGAATGCGCTGCAGGCGACGATGACTGCCTCATCGGCGCGGGCGACGATTGGTGTATAACCTGAGCTGGCCGGGTGGATTCACGCACCGGCTGCGAAGGCGGTGGAGCGGCGTGCGGCTGCGGCGAATCAGACGTCCGCGCATGGGGCAGCCGTGGAGCTACGTCGTCCGGCCGGTTCACGGGCGGCGCTTCGTGACTGCTGCGGAAACCTTCTTTGCTCGGCTGCTGGCCCGAATTGCCGTCGGGCTGGCGCTGAACTTCATTCGGTTTGCGATCAGCATCTACCACGTTAGGAGCAGCTTGAGCAGGTACATCGGTCCGGGGCACTCGGGCTACATCCTCGTTAGTAAAGACGTGCCGGGTTCCTCTGATCCCGGGCTCACCCCCACCCTCGTGGTTCAACGTTCTTCCAATGCCCGGACCAGCATTGCGGAGCAAACCGCTGCCTTCGCCTGCCGTACCCGGTCTTACGATGCGACCGCCCGGCGCTCCTTTGAGGACAAGTACGTTGCCGGCCGGTGGCCTGGGAGCATGAAATCCCGGAGGCGCATTGACCCAGGTCGGCCCCGTGTGCCAGTGCTGCCAGTTGCCCGGCACCCAACACCAGCCGCGACCATTGACAAACACCCAATGACCATAGCGGAAAGGCAGCCATCCCCACGGATACGAGGAAATCCACGTGTAGCCGAAGCCCGGAGCATAGGACCAATAACCGTTGCCGAATGGATCCCAGCCGAGATTCACGCCATTGGGCTGCCATACCATCCCGTAACTGGGATCGTCGAAGTACTCGCCGTAATAGTTCAGGTCGCCCGCGCCGTATTGATATGGCGATTGTGAATAACCCCCGCGAGAGGCATAGGTGCTCAGATAGTCGTCGCGCTGCTTGCTCCACTGATCCAGGTCGTCGGCGTCAGCGCCCTTATCGAGCCCGTACTGAGCCACATCCGTGGGATCGAGGACGAAAGTTTCGTTCTTCTTGACTGCTACCTCTCCACCGCTTTCCGAATCGCGTATGGTCACCGCGCCCTTCCAAACCACAACTTCCAGAGGATCAGCATTCGTGCTGGTTACGCGAAACGTGGCAGCACGGTCCAGAGCCACTGTTTTGTTCTTCACCGTAACCTGAAATTGACTTGCGCTGCCTTGCGCAACCCGGAATTCGCCTTCGCCCTGATCAAGGTCTATGGTGCTGATGGCGACACCGGAAGCCAAGCGGCTCAATTCCGTAAATGCAATCACCGTATCCGGCGCGATCCGCATCAGGCTGCCGTCTTCGAACTGCACTTCAGCCCAGCCGTCAGAGCGCGTTTGCAGCCAGTTGTGCTCGGTGACGGGAACGTTCATGGTGGCGCTTTCATAGCCCTGGCCATGATCGATGCGCACCTGGCCGTCAACGTAGCTGAGGCGAACGATCCGCGCATGCGAGTAGTTAGCCGGATCGTTGGGGTCGTAGGGGGCGGATGAACGCATCTGGTCCTGTTCCTGGATTCCGTCCTCAGTCTGAATTGGTTCCGTCCCCTGAGCCTGCTCCGGCAATTGCGAACGATCCGGTTGCACATCCTGGGGCTGGTCTTGATTCTGGTCAGCAGGGACTGGGTCGGCGGACTGGTTCTGGGTGCGCGAGGGTTGCGACTGACCTGAAGCCTGCAGCAGCGGCGCGGCGATCAACACCAGGATCAGCAACAGCGAAAAGAGCAGCCAGTGGTTATTGCGCGTCGATAAACGTCGCATAAACCCTCCTTGTCCGCGCAAGCTAATCGTATTAGATAAAGGCTACAATACTTAGTTTCTTAATGTTAAGTGTTATTGATCCAGCTTAACGTGCCGCACAAGTCGCTTGTAAAACCATAGATTTAATGGGTCTTAGGTGCTGCATTTCTTACTTAGAGCTTTTCTCCAGCAGCCTCTTGGCCCGTGCCCGAGCAATGTTCAGCACAGACGTATCGTCGGCGATGCTTTTCAGGGTCGGCGCAATGATCTGCAGTTCCTGCAAATTACTGTCGCTCTCCATGCCCTTCAGCTGATCTTCCAGACCCAGCCTGTCAAAGCGATGAAGGAACTGCAACTTACGTCCGTCTTCGATGGTGCTGGAAATTCCCTGGAAAATACTGTCGATTTCCTGTATGGCCTTGTTCTCCGAATAGTCGAAAGTGGTCTCAAAATGCCGGTCCTGGTCGGCAAAGGTCAGGGTCTTCTTCCCGGTACTGGCGACGGGATGTTTTTTAAAGGCGAAATCGCCCTGGAAGTAGTTCGTTTCTTTGGCATCGCGGAACAGCTTCGCCAGAGTTCCGTCAGAGATGGTGAATTCGACCGTGTAGTCAGGATCCGTGTCCTTCACGTCTGGCGACTTCACCGGATTGCGGGAAAGATATTTTGCCGTGCCCGAGGATTTCACGGTGATGTTCACATTTTGCGGCGTGTAAGCCGGCCACAGGCGATCATACGTGATGGTCGGAACCGCAGGATGGTTGGCATCAGGTGGAGTATTCTGCGCCTTCAGCACCGGCATCGCCAGCAGCACGAGCCAGGGACTAAGAAATCGAATCAAACGAAGTGTCATCTGGTTGAAGCCTGATATCTGTTGTTCGTGGAGACGGTGTGAATGTGGCAAATGGCGATCGCCAGGGCATCCGAAGCGTCCATGGGTTCAGGCGGGGCACTCAGCTTCAACAGCCGCGTCACCATCAGCTGCACCTGTTCTTTTTCCGCTTTCCCGTACCCCACCACAGCCGATTTAATCGACAAGGGCGAGTACTCCGCCACTTGCAGCCCCGATGACGAAGCCGCCAGCATCGCTACGCCTCGCACCTGGCCCAGCTTCAGCGCGGTCTTGACGTTCACCGCATAGAACACATCCTCGATCGCCACGGTATCCGGCTTATGCTCGGCAATGATGTCTTTAAGATCAGAGAATATCTTCTCCAGCCGCTGCGCCATGGGCGATCCTGTTTTTAATTTGATGGCGCCGGCGGCATGGCTGATCATCCGGCCGTCAGTTAATTCTTCCACCACGCCGTAGCCGGTGTACTCGCTTCCACAATCGATCCCCATGACACGCATGCGAGCAGTGTACTACCGATTCTTATGTCGCTTCGCTCCAAACCGCCCAACATTTCTGACTCAGCCAACATTTCTCTGCTCGTGTGACTGGCGGCTCGGCGCGCAAGCCGGTCTCGCCGCAATTCTGCTTACATATGCAGTACTCTCAAACCTGCCGCCGACTCTCCATCCAACGAATAATGCCGGCACAGAATAAGCCCGCGATCAACAGGGCCAGCAACCCGTAGCGCAAGAACGGGGAACGAACCAGCAGAGCCACAACGGCGACTGTTACATAGATGATCAATGCCCGCGCCCGCCAGTATCCCGGTGGGTGCGGTCTACCCCACCACGTTCGCCGGTTGCGACGGCCCAGCGCGATCGTCCACTGGTATATGAGTTCCAGCACACCTACGAGTACAACCCAAAGAGCGATTACCGCCCACCAGCCCACGGGTTTGACCAGCGCAATCGCCAGCGCAAAGAGGAAGAAGCAGATAAAAAAGTAGCCGAGGTGCTTCTGCCGTCGGGCTACTCCACGAAGGAACGCACCCATAGGTCAGCAGCACCTCGGTTTTTGCGCCATCGAGTTTTCGCGTTCGCGCTGAAAAGCACGGTAGCTCGCGACGGACGGCCAAGCGTTTGTGCGCTGCAGGAAACGGTCATAAGCGGATTCGTCGAAAATCTCGCAGAGGATGGCACACAGGAGTCTCCAGCCAGTCTTGCATTGCCAACGCAAGCCCGCAAACGTGCCGTAAGAACTCCCTGCCGCTTTATGGTGCAGGAAGCTCATTCGGGGTCCTTCGACTCCCCCTCGCTCCTCCGTCGCTCGCTGTCGCTCAGGATGATAGAGGGTGAAGGTGTCGCTGGCTAACCGATGACCCGATGACCCGATCTCCCGATCTCCCGATGCTCTCATGTTTCCTCCGCATACGCCGTCGCTACGAATGGAACTTCCTGCGTTGCCGCCTGTTTGCGTCCGGATATCACGCTGATCCACTGCAGGGTCGATTCAACCACGATCACGCTGACCAGAAGGATCAAGAGGCCGCAAACGGCAGCATCCAGCCGGGCGTTGATAATCTGGCGCTCGAGTCCGGCAGCCGCTGGTTCCGTAGCCAGCTTGCGCGCCTGGGCCAGCAATCCGATTATGGGATTTGGATCGAAGATCTTGTGCCACGCAGCAGAAAACGTCACCGCTACCAGCCAGGCGAGCGGCGCCAGCGTCACCCACATGTATCGCGCGCGCCCCAGCTTGACGATAATGGTTGTCGCCACGCAAAGCGCTACCGCGGCGAGCAACTGATTGCAGATGCCGAAGATCGGCCAGAGTGAGTTGATACCGCCCAGCGGATCGCGCACTCCCTGCCAGAGAAAGTATCCCCAGGCGCCCACCATGAGCGCGCTGGTGGCAATAACGCTCGGATACCAACTGGTGCGGCCCAGGGGTTTCCAAATATGACCCAGCGCGTCCTGCAACATAAAGCGGCCGACTCGCGTGCCGGCATCGAGCACCGTTAATATGAAGAGCGCCTCAAACATGATGGCAAAGTGGTACCAGATCGCCATCACCGCGGTTCCACCGAGGCTGTCAGAAAATATCTTGGCCATGCCCAGGGCAAAAGCCGGCGCTCCGCCGGTACGGAAGAAAAGCGTCTTTTCGCCGACGTTGTGCGCCAGCACGGTCATCTGGTCGGCAGTAACGGGAAAGCCCCAATTGCTGATGGCGGCAACAGCGGCGGCCGGAGTCCCACCGACCATCCCCGCTCCAGAATTCACGGCCAGGTACGTTCCCGGCTGAAGCGTGCAAGCCGCGATCATGGCCATAATGCCGACGAAGGATTCAGCCATCATGGCGCCGTAGCCGACCATTCGCGTCTGTGGTTCGCTCGCGATCATCTTGGGGGTGGTGCCGCTGGAGATCAGGGAATGGAAACCGCTGATCGCGCCGCAGGCAATGGTAATGAACGCGAAAGGAAAAAGATTGCCGGCAAAGACCGGTCCGCTGCCGTCGATGAAACGCGTGAGAGCCGGCATCTGCAGAGTCGGACGAACCAGCACGATTCCCAGCGCAAGGATCGCTATAGTACCCAATTTGACGAAGGTGCTGAGATAATCGCGCGGAGCGAGCAGCAGCCACACAGGCAAAGCCGAAGCAGCGAAGCCGTAAGCAATGATCAGAGCGGCCAGCGTTGTTCCGGTCAGTGTGAATGCGGCAGCATGGGAGGAAACAGAGATCCATTTTCCCCCGAAGATCGCCAGCATGACGCACAGAAAACCGAGGATCGAGGCCTCCAGCACCCGGCCTGGCCGCAGATAGCGCAGATAAACTCCCATGAGCAGGGCGATGGGAATCGTCATGCCGATAGTGAAAGCGCCCCAGGGGCTGTCTTTGAGCGCGTTCACGATGATGAGCGCCACCACAGCCAGCAGAATCACCAGGATGCTGATCACAGAGATGAAGGCTACAGTGCCGGCGGTCTTGCTGACCTCGTCGCGCGCCATCTGGCCCAGTGACTTGCCGTCTCGACGGACGGAGAACAGCAGAATCACAAAGTCCTGCACGCAACCGCCAAACACGGCTCCGACGAGAATCCAGAGCGTTCCGGGAAGATAGCCGAATTGCGCAGCCAGCACTGGTCCCACCAGGGGTCCCGGGCCGGCGATGGCAGCGAAGTGGTGGCCAAAGACCACCCATTTGTTGGTGCGCACAAAGTCGCGGCCGTTTTCCAGCCGCTCTGCCGGGGTAGCGCGCATGGCGTCAAGAGCGAGCACACGGGCGGCAACAAATTTCGAGTAAAACCGATAGCCCAGCGCATAACTGCACACCGCCGCCACCACCAGCCACATGGCGCTGATGGCTTCGCCGCGGTGCCACGCGAGAGTAGCCAGCGCCAGCGCCCCTGCCGCAGCCACGGCAATCCAAACCAGAGCTTTGCCTATCTTCATCGGATTCCTGCTTTTGCGTGCTGGCCTATTCTGCCTAAGCAACGAGCATTGCGCAATCGGAGAGGTATTCTGCAATAACGCCGGCCGCGATAACACACGTCACGGAGTGCTATCCTTGAACCCAGAGGCGCCATCTCCTGGCGCTGCCTATGAAATACCTTCTGGAGATCATGCGGGTTTTTCACTATGTGGTGGGAATCACCACGCCCAAACCCGAAGATGAACGCAAGATTCTGCTTCTCTGGATCGGAATCTTGATCGCGCTGATCATGCTTGCGGCTGGGACGCTCCTCCTGGTTATCCCCCGCGTGCTGCGTTAAGCCGCCACACGGGCCCAGGGTTACCCCACCTTTATTCGCCGGAAATTGATTGCCGATCCAGCTCAGGATATACTTCGCGCTAGATCGTCAAAAAACTAGAAGGTACCCGCTAAGGTAGGTTGAGCCATGAAGCTGTCTTCCTTATTGCTAGTAGGTTTCCTATTGCTTCCGTTGCCTTCTCTGGCTGCCAAAGATCCGGCAGACTATCCGCTCAAGGTTTACATTATCCAGGTGGCCTGGGGCTCCCACAATCTTCGTTACGAGGAGTACAAGGCTACCGGCCGCGGCAATGTGTGGGACGGCGAGACCGTCCATGCCTTTGACTTCACCTATGATTGCGGATTCCCGGTGAGACGGACGGCTGCCAACCAGCCGCTTCCGGCAAAGTGGAAGAAATCGCAGGTCCGGCTTGACGTGCTGGCCGATAAGATTGGTACCAACAATAAGTACCAGGAATGTGAGTTGCATACCACGGTTCACAGCGGCGTTTACGTTGTTAACGAAAGCTCCATCAGCGAGGTACCGCAGGAAGAATTCAGGAAAAGGAGAGAGCAACGGGAGGCCGCCAGAAATCAGAGTGATAAGCCGGCGGCTTCCAAGGTATCCGTGGCGTCGACACCGGATAGCGCCGAAATCGAGATTGACGGTGAGTTCATGGGTAATACCCCGTCTGTTCTTGAACTCGACCCCGGCGAGCACAGCATCGCCGTCCGCAAAGCCGGCTATAAACCCTGGGAGAAGAAACTCAAGGTCACGGCCGGAGACATCAAGTTGAACGCGGAGTTGGAGGCAGAAGGCGCCAAGTAAGCTTCGAACTGGCCCGCCGTTCCATTTCCGAGTTCCACCACACAGCCCTTTTCTGCTACCTACCATCTAATCGAGCGGAAAAGGGAGATGCCCAATGAACCCGATAGGGATCGCGCTCGCCGTTGCTCTTGCGCTCGTCAGCTGGCCTACTGCCACCAACGACGGACAGGACACCACACCAGCCTCGAATCCAACCAGCACGCAGGCGCCGGCTGATGGACGTTCCATTCAGCAATTGCCGTCGCAGTTGCCGGTCAACCCGATCGGCACAGCAAGTAATGCCGTGCAGATCACGAATGGTCCGGTGGTGGAGTTGGTGACCGACACGACGGCACAAATTGCCTGGTCCACCAACGTAAACGCCGGTACGACGCTGCGCTACGGCACCGATCCCAGCCATCTCGACCAGACGGCCGGCATGCCCTGGGGCGGGCTTACCCATCGTGTCACCATCAAAAACCTCCAACCCAATACGACGTACTATTTCAAAGCAGAGTCGGCACAGGGGCAAGACACGGGCACACTGGCGGAGACAGGACAATCTTCATTTCAGACCAAGGCGGCAGGCCAGGAAAGCCGGAAGTAATTTTGATGATCTGCTAATTGGCGATTTCGCGAAGCTGTTTCCTGCTCGCTTGGTTTTCCGCTCCTGCTTTTATCGCGCTTGCCCGGATGCAGAGCCAGACTTTTGCATGCGCTCAGTCAGCTTTCCGGTGAGCATCAGGGCCAGCATGCGGAAGTCGCTGATGAAAGACCAGAATGGATGGCCAAAAGTGGCGGGCTTGTTGCCTTCCATCAAAAAGTGCCCGGTCCAGGCAAAGCTGTAAGCCACCACCGGCCAGAGCAGCGCATACCATGGATGTCCGACGACGAAAGGCACGATCAGCGTGCACAGACCCAGCGCGGTGCCGGCCGCATGCATGGCCCGGTTGCGAGGATCGCTATGCTCGTGCAGATAGAAGGTAAAGAACTCTTCGTAATCGGCAAAATGTTGCTGTCCCGCCGGGCTCGGCGTTTCTGCTGGCTCGTTGCGACCTGAGACTGGCGATTCCGCGGGCATTTATTTCTCCTCCGGCTGCGGCGGCTTCAACAAATTGATGCGCTCCGGTTGGCCGTCGATAGCAACTTCAAGTGTCTGGTAACTCCAGAGTCCATCCGACTTCTTCGCAACCACATACACCGTACCATGCCGTAGTTTGCCATTCAGGGGAACGGAAAGGTCCGCGTCGCCTGATGATCCGGAGACATTAATGTTGCCGGAGGCGAAAGCGGCGCGGGAACGTAGCCATAGCTCATGCGCGGATTCTACTATGGATGTGCGGTTTTTTAGTGAACCGGTTTTCTTTGATCGCTCAGGCCGGGATCGCTCAAGCTTTCCCTCCGCCAGCCGGCTTCACCTGTTCCATGGTGCATTGCCGGGGCTTCTTGTCCGGACGCCAGCGAAGAAACTTTGTTCCGTGACGAAAGCGGCCGCCGGAGAAATGGTCATACTGAAATTCGCCCACAAGTTTGGGCTTGAGCGGGACCCATTCGGTGTCGCGTTCATCGCGAGTCCAACGGCTGGGACCACCCGGAGCTTTGCCGGTGAAGCCGCCCTGGCCTGGCCGGTGCTCGCCTGAGTTTCTTGCCGGACCGGCGATGAGCGGCGTGAGGATTGATTTTAGTTTCTTGCGCTGGTCGCGGCTGAAGCTGGAACTGAAACCGATGTGATCGAGTTCGCCACTATCGCGATACAGGCCCAACAGCAGTGAGCCCACCCGCTCGCCCGGCTTCTTGGGACGCGCCTTTCCTTCCGCACCGCGCGCCCAGCGGAAGCCGCCGACAACGCAATCGGCCGTGCGGATGCGCTTCACTTTGACCATCCCCGTCCGCTCGCCCGAGGTGTATCCGCTGTCCAGACGTTTGGCCACCACTCCGTCCCATCCGTGGGCCGCACCTTCGCGCATCCATTTCTGCGCAGAAGAGAAATCTGCGGTGGCGGGTGAGAGCTGAATATGCTGGCTCGAAGCAAAGCTGCGCTGGCCAGCTGCCCTTCTGCTTGCGCGTGCAACTTTTTGCGACGCTTCCCGCTGTGCCGGAAGAACTCGTTCGGCAAACCTCTGCAGCTTCATCCGCCGGGCGGAGAGCGGCTGCCTGGCCAGCAGTTCACCTTTTTCGGTCACCAGCAGATCAAAGAGCAGATAAGTGGCCGGCGTTTCGCTCGACAGACGCTGGACGCGACTGGCTGCGGGATGTATGCGCTGGAGCAAGGCATCAAAGTCGAGGGCCACGCCGCCGCCGGAACTGGCAACCACGATCTCCCCGTCAAGCACAAACTTGCTGGCTGCGATTGTCCGCAGCGCTTCGACGATTTCCGGGAAATAGCGCGTGAGCGGCTGGCCGGCCTTTGATTGCAAAACGATCTCATTACCGCTGCGGAAGGCGAGACAGCGGAAGCCATCCCATTTGGGTTCGTAGAGCCATCCGGTTGAGCCGGGCAGTTCTTTGACGGACTTGGCTTCAGCGGGCGGGTACGGCGGCTGCAAAGGAAGTGTAAGTTTGGGAAAGGATTGGCCTTCATCGAGGGCTTCAGCAGGAATCGCGGCGGAGCGAACGGAAGCGCGAGTTTTGGTGGAACCAGCCATCAGACAGTTCGATGCGGGTGATGACACCTGTGAAAAGCGACGGCTGTACCCACAAGCCGGGAATTTAGTGGTAGCCTTGCTGGTTTAAAGAGTTTGCGCACCTGTTTTTCGAGGTTGCAAGCAGGGATCTGTAACGCGGGCGTAGACCATTACTCTGTAAGTCGCGAAGGGGGACGTGTGAAGAAATTCATTCTCGGATTGATTATTGGCTTACTGTTGCCGGCTGTGGGCGGCTTTTTGTTCTTCAAAATGGGGATGATGCCAATGGCTGCTTCGGGAGCGACCCCGCTCCCGATGGAAGAAAAGATCGCGAATATGTCTCTGCACGCCGCAACGGCGAAAAGCGCCGACAAGACCTCGCCGGTGCCGGCGGATGAGGCCAACCTGACGCAGGGAGCGCATGTTTACGTCGAGAATTGCGCCTTCTGCCACGGGCTTCCGGGACAGAAAGCCAGCAACGCGGCCAAGGGCATGTTCCCGCTCCCACCGCAGTTGCTGAGCAAGGATGAGATGGTTACCGACGATCCCATCGGAGTCACCTACTGGAAGGCAGCCAACGGCATCCGCCTGACCGGCATGCCCGGCTTCACCGAAATGCTCTCTGACACGCAGCTCTGGCAAGTGAGCCAGATGCTCAAAAACGCCGATAAACTTCCCGCCGCCACCACGGCGGTGCTGACAAAACCAGCAGAAGCGCCAGCGCCCGCGCCTGCGTCGACGCCGTCGCCGAAAAGGCCGAAAAAGTAAGCCTGGACAGCATGACCGCCGAGTGGCCAGCGTTCGTGCAAATCGGTAGTGTCTATTTCAGACACTACCCGGCGATCGATGCCGACACCGAAGGCGCTAATCTGCGGGCTTCCCAACCCATGCGTCGCAGGAAAGAACAGTGATGAATTTCATTTTGCCGTTTGCCGGCGGAGTGGCCGCAGCGCTGGTGAATATCGTGATTGCCGGCCGCCTGCCGCGGAAGCGTGCCGCAGAATTCTTCAATCTGTTCATGGCGGCAACATCGGCATTTTATTTCGGCAGTGCGCTCGCCCTGGGGAACGGGAAAACTCTGGCGGTAGAGACTGCCGTCGGCGCGGTGCTGTTCGCCCTGGCTCTTGCGGGGCAGTGGTGGTCATTGAAGTTCACGGCAATCGCTTTTGTGGCGCACGGAGCATGGGACCTGGCTCACACCGTGCTGGGAGCAGGTGCGAACGCAGGGCAGGTTTTCCCCGTGATCTGCGTGGCGTATGACTGGGTGATCGCGGGTTATCTCTGGTGGATGGCTTCAGCGGGCGACAAAGCAAATTGAAGGCCGCTCGGAGATCAACGGAGCGGCCCAGGAAATTGCTTTAGAGTTTCTCGTAGAATTCGCAGCCGGAGCAGGAAATAAAGATGCCGCCGGGCACGTTGCGCTCGCGGTCTTTGACCCGCTTTACGATACGGGTAGGCTTACCGCACTTGGGGCAATCCGTGCTCTTGGACGTGTCCATCATTTTCTTGCGGTCCGCCGTCTTGGCGATTTTGGCCATGGCTTAAATACTCTCCTGATGTTTGGGTTCGAGCGGCAAAAAACCCGCCGCGGCATGCGGTGAGTGGAAAATCAGGGACGGCACGCCGAAGGACCTGGTCCCAAACCGCAAACTGTAATTTTACACGGAGTTAGGGAACTTGTCTTTTCGTCACGGCTGTGCCGGCCGCATCCCGGAGAAATAAAGACGCCGTCAACGCGAGGAAGCTTGCTTTCGTGCGACAATACAATTCATAAAAATTCGACGCGGAAAAAGAACAATTAAACCTGTAACCGTTGACCTGGTTACCAAATCTATACATTAGTCAAATTTCCATGCTCAGAGGGGATTCATGAGGAAACTGATTCTGGTATTGTTCACAGCCCTGGCGGTTAGCTCGTTCGCGGCTGATACCACGGTGAAAGGCTACCTGGTTGATCTGTCGTGTGCGGCGGAAGAAGGCCAGAAGCCCGGCTTCGGCGCCAAGCACTCCAAGGATTGCCTGCAAATGGAAGATTGCGCCAAAAGCGGGTACGGCGTTCTCACCGATGACAAGAAGGTCATCAAATTCGATAGCGCCAGCAATGAGCAGGCCAAAAAGTTTATCGCTGATCTGACGAAAACCAAGGACATAAGGGTCAACGTCACCGGCGCTGTAAAGGGTGACACCATCGCGGTAAGTAAGATCGAGTTGCAGTAACCAGGGCTTCACCAGGAAACAAGGCCACGCGGCAGCGTGGCCTTAACTTTCATCGATGGAATAGCCCCGCGCTGTCAGTGAGCCACGGGTAGTTCAGGAACCAGTTTTATATACTGCTTGAAATTTTCCAGTTCGATCACAGCGCCGGCGTCATTTTCCATCTTCAGCAGCAAGCCGGAGCCGGAGATCCAGCATCTCACTTTTCCGTTGTTCAGCTGTAGCGACGTACTGCCACCTTGGCGCCGCGCAGATGGTATTCGCCTTCCGCGACTTTTGTCTGCGCCAAAGCCCGAAGCGGTAGCGCAAACGCCGCCAAAATCGCCAGCAAAACCAGCTGCTTCAACCTGAATTCTCCGGACACTTTTTTTGACAGCATAGCACGGGCCGCACGCGGGTCTTGTGGGAGCGCCGCGCGGTTTGACCCTGTCTGCGGCCTCTGCTAGCTTTGGAACGACTGCCCTGGGGCCGGGGCTGGCGCAGCGTTTCTGACTTGTGCCCGGCGAGATTTCTGTTAGCCCTGAAAAGAAGAGGAGATTATGCCCGTCTTTAAGTTCAAGGGCGTGGATTTCATTGAATTCGATTCCCTGCTCTCCGACGATGAGCGCCTGGTGCGCGACACTGCGCGCCGTTTCATTGAAGACAACCTGGTGCCCATCATTGAGCAGTGCAACCGTGAAGGCCGTTTTCCGCGCGAACTGGTCAAACCCATGGCCGATCTCGGCTTCTTTGGCGCCAGCTTGAAAGGTTACGGCTGCGCCGGCATGGGCAACGTTGAATATGGCCTGGTCATGCAGGAGCTGGAGCGTGGCGACAGCGGCGTGCGCTCATTTGTGAGCGTACAGTCGGCGCTGGTCATGTATCCGATCTACGCCTATGGCAGCGACGCGCAAAAAGAAAAATGGCTGCCCGCGATGGCCCGGGGAGAAAAGATTGGCTGCTTCGGCCTGACCGAACCCGACTTCGGCTCCAACCCCGGCGGCATGCGCACGCGCGCCGTCAAGTCAGGTAACGAATACATTTTGAACGGCGAGAAAATGTGGATCACTTCCGGCTCCATCGCCGACGTCGCTGTGGTCTGGGCCAAGTCAGAAGAACACAACAACCGCGTTCGCGGCTTCCTGGTTGAGACCAACCGGCCGGGCTTCAAAGCCGACGATGTTCACGGCAAATGGAGTTTGCGCGCCTCTGTGACCTCCGGGCTTTCGTTGCAGGATGTGCGCATTCCGGCGGAAAATCTTCTCCCCGGATCGGACGGTCTCAAGTCACCGCTTGGCTGCCTGAACCAGGCGCGTTACGGAATCGGTTGGGGAGCGATCGGCGCCGCCATGTCCTGCTATGACACGGCGCTCCAATATTCCCAGGTGCGGAAGCAGTTCCGCGACCAGCCGATTGCATCTCATCAGCTGGTCCAGGAAAAGCTGGCCTGGATGATCAGCGAGATCACCAAGGCGCAGCTTCTGGCGCTGCAAGTCGGCCGATTGAAGGACGCAAACAAGGCGGGGCATCAGCATATCTCCATGGCCAAGCGCAACAATGTGTGGATGGCCCTGGAGTGCGCTCGCATGGCCCGCGACATTCTGGGCGCGAACGGCATTGCCGATGATTATCCGGTGATGCGCCACATGATGAACCTGGAGTCAGTCAAGACCTACGAAGGAACACACGATATCCACGCCTTGATTTTGGGTGAACACGTGACAGGGATCAGCGCTTTCTAGGAGGTCGTTATGGCGACCAATATTGCAGACAAGCAGGCAGCCATTCGCAATACAGACAATGCCATGGAGTTCGAGCTGGCGCTGGAGTTTGCGCGCGTCGTTGAAGATGCGGCTATCGCTTCCGCGCACACCATGGGCACGGGCGACCGCCACAGGGCCGACCAGGCTGCCACCGAAGCCATGCGCGCTACCATGGACACGGTGCCCATGCGCGGCACCATCGTAATCGGAGAAGGTGAGCGCGATGAAGCACCGATGCTGTATATCGGCGAGCAGGTCGGCGCAGGCTGGCATGATGGCGCAAAATTCCCGCAGGTTGATATCGCCGTCGATCCGCTGGAAGGCACAAACCTGTGCGCTACCGGCGCGCCCGGCGCTATCACGGTTCTCGCGGCTTCCGAAAAAGGCGGCCTGCTGAACGCGCCGGACTGCTACATGGAAAAATTGGTCGTCGGCCCATCATGCAAGGGAGTCGTAGATCTGGATGCGTCGGTAAAAGAAAACCTGAAAGCCATTGCCCGCGCTCTCAACCGCGATGTGGCTGATCTGGTCGTGGTCGTTCTCGACCGCCCGCGCCATGAAAAACTGATTACAGATATCCGTGCCACCGGAGCGCGCATCCGGCTTATTACCGATGGCGATCTCTCCGCCGGCATCGCTGCGGCCGTTATCGGCACCGGCGTTCACGCAGTGATGGGAAGCGGCGGCGCTCCGGAGGGCGTAATCACCGCAGCCGCCATGCGCTGTTTGAACGGTGAGATCCTGGCTCGACTCGTGGTCAATACGCCGGAACTTGAAGCCCGCGTCGAAAAGATGGGCATCAAGGACAAAAACAAAGTCTATACCGCCAAAGACCTTGCTCCGGGCAAACACATCGTCTTTGCCGCGACAGGAGTGACCGACGGCGCTCTGATGAAGGGCGTGCGCTTCTTTGGCGAGGGCACCCGCACATCGTCGATTGTGATGACCCGCCGCAGCGGCAAGGTGCGCTTCGTCGAGAGCATTCACCTCGCCAAGAGGGCGGATGTGAAGGTCAGGTTCATGTAGATTTTTTCTGAAATCCCGAACCCGCGTAGTGTTGCGCCCATGCAAACCCTCAAGCTCTACGACCCCGAGCGAGCTGGTGTACTGGCGGAATGGAAAAAAGGCAGGCCGTGCGCAAAGGGAACAACTGATGGTTGCGCTCAACCGTCGTGCTTGCTTTTATTCAAAGCGCCAACTGGCGATCCTAAGACCTATCTATTGATATAAGTTCTTATCTACCGGTTGAAAACCTCGTTCTCTACACAAGACTTAGCAAATCCCAACATCAGCTTTCCTTTTCCTGGGTTTGAATAGACGCAACTCAAGCCATTACCCAAGCTGGACCCAGGAGTTCGGTTATGGATGCAGTGAACGCATCGCAAGGCAAAAGAGCACAGACCGCTGTTCTTAGCAAAACCATCTTCATTTTGATAGCCATTTCATTGGTTGGCTGCGGCGGCTTCAGCGGTCCGAGCACAGCGCCTCAGTTTGATTTTTCCATGGCGGTCAGTCCTGCCACGCAATCCATTGTCGCGGGAAAGGGTGCCAGCTACACCATCACCGTCAATCCTGCCCCCTTGATCGGCACGATCAATCTCAGCATCTCCGGGCTGCCCAACGGAGTAGAAGCATTCTTCGAATCCGGGTTTGATATCAACGGCAGCAAGAATCTCGGCATATCGACCACGGATACGACGCCTTCAGGAACTTATCAAGCTACGATTACAGCCAGTGATGGCAATGTAACGCGAACAGCCAATATATCTCTCACAATCATTCCCGCCGCCGATTTCACTCTTTCAGTCACGCCCAATCTCCCCACGGTGAAAGCGGGTTCTTCCACCAATTATGTTGTAAACGTGGTTTTTGCAGGCGCCGCAACTACTCCTGTGATTTTGAGTGCGCTGGGTCTGCCGAATGGCGCCACAGCCAGCTTTGCGCCAGCCTCTTTGTCAGCCTCAGGCACAAGTATTCTTACGCTCACCACCGATCCGGAAATAGCGGATGAGATTAACCTTTTCAATATTGCCGGCACTGATAGCGCAGGAACAATCTCCATTCCTGCTTCTTTCGACATCAGCCCCACAGACTTCACACTTGATCAGACTTTTGGCAGCGTAAGAGCAAACGCAGGGGCGGTATTGACCGGACAAATCGACGTAAATGGAACATCAGGACCTGTGAGCTTAAGCGCCCGCAGTCTTCCTCCAGGCGTTACAGCTTCCATCAATCCCCCGGTAGTTACGGCCGGCGGATTTGCCGCGGTTACCGTGACAACCGATATTGCCACGACCCCGGGCAGCTATACCTTGGAGTTTGTCGGCGCCGACAATAGCGGCCAGAGCTTAACCCGGCTGCCATTATCCATTGCACCAACGAATGCCAGCGCCGGGTTCTTTCTCGCGACGTCGCCGGTAGATGCGCAGATTCTTGCGGGAAATAGTACCAACTACAATATTGGTGTGAGTGCACCGGGCGGGACGATTCCGCAGCTGGTTTTTTCTGTAAGCTCCAATCTTCCAGATGTAACGGGAGCGATCACCAATGCAAATAACAATCCAAGCACTTTTCTGCTTGAGGTTTCCACTTCGTTATCTGTGGGCGATAACGCCGGAGTGATTACCGTTACGGCTACAGGCCCGGATGGCAGCCAGTCAATCAGTGTGAATCTGGAAACCAGCACTCCACCTCCGCCGGATTGAAAATTTCTGAACTAAAAAAGGCCACCGTAGTGGTGGCCTTTTGATTCACGTGATTTTCGATTATCTACGCTGCCTCGGCATCGGCGGCCAGTCTTTTGGATTACCTTGATAGAGCGCCTTGGCTACTTCATGCCGTGCCACTCCGTTGCCGTCAGCAATGGCAAAGCGATACGGACGATCCGGCGGGCCTGACCACATGGTCACGCCTGCGTACGCCCCGTCTTTGCGCAGGATGTAATAGTGCATGCTGACGTAGATCAGCTTGGCCATGTCATTGTTGAAATTCCGCGCGACGCGCTTGAGCGCGTCCATGCCGGCCTCTTCAGGTGACATGCCGCGCCGCATGTTTTCCACGATCGTATGCGCGCCGCACACCTTGATGTTTTCCTCGCCGCTTCCGGTAGCCCCGGCTGCGCCCACGTCCTGGTCGCAATAGCAACCCGCGCCGATAATCGGCGAGTCGCCACACCTTCCGGCAAGCTTCCAGGCAAGCCCGCTGGTTGTGGTCGCGCTGGACATCTCGCCCTTTTCGTTCAACGCGGAACAGTTAATTGTGCCGGTGGGCGGATAGAGAACCTTCTGGATCGCATCCATACGGCCGCCTTCTGCAATGCCAATCTCGGCCGCCAGCGCCCACAGCTTCTTGATCGCCTGCGGTTGGCCTTCCAGCGAACCCGTTTCCAGGCTTGCCGGGAATTTGAAATTCGGATCTGCCAGCCCCGGGCCCCACCAGTCCCGATCAGAGTTGTACTCCTTCCACAACTGCCAGATCTTGCGCGAATGCTCGGTCAGCAGATTCTCCTTGGGATAGCCCATGAGCTCGGCAAAATGTGTTGCGCCCTGACCCACCAGCATCACGTGGCCGGTGTGCTCCATCACCGTCCGCGACAGCGAGGCAACATTCTTGATGTCACGCACACCGCCTACCGCGCCTGCGCGTCGCGAAGGCCCGTGCATGCAGCAGGCGTCCAGTTCCACCACGCAATCCTCGTTGGGCAGACCGCCCAGTCCCACGCTGTCATCTTCGGGATCATTTTCCACTTCGGAAACCGCAGTAATGATCGCTTCCAGCGTGTCCGCGCCCGCTTTCAACTTCTGGTAGCCGGCCTCAAGATGATTGCCACGCGACGTAATTCCGTTCGCCGCCGAAATCATGATGTTCTTGGCCGGATAGATTCGCGGAACCTTCAGGTTCTGTTGCGGGTCTTTGTTTTGTGACGCGTTGCCGTTCGTGGTTTGTCCGGCAGCCAGCGTAGCTGAGGTGACGGCTAATCCGGAAAGAAAGTCTCTGCGCTTCATGGGGCCTCACTTTCAGTGATAAGCGAAACGCAGAAGGATATCAGATTTTAGGCGATTGCAAATCTTTTACGCGATTGCAGATTCCAAGGCGGAATCCAGTGGTTTAGTTTTAAATCTTGCTTAGCCGGGAGGCGAGTTCTTCCGGAAACACGGGCTCGCTGGTCGACTCCAGCTCCGTCGCCGTCCACCACCGAATTTCCAGTATCCCTTCCTTGTGGTGCGCCTCCCTTACCTCGGATGAGAGGTCAGGCAATCCGCTATTTACAAGGAAGATGCACTCTTGCTGATGGACAATGCTATCGAAATACAAGAAATCCGCGGCTCCCTCCCAAGCGAGAGTCATGGGAACACCGGTGAGACCGAGCTCTTCTACCGCTTCGCGCTGAGCCGCCTGCTCAAATGTCTCGCCATTTTCCAGACCGCCGCCCGGCAGAGCCCAGAAGCCTCGTCCATTGCTCCCTGCATGGCGAAACAGCAGCACACGGCGCTCTGAATCAAGGAGAAGAAGACGGGATGCCCGTCGCTGAGGTGGCTCTTTCACGCTCAGATTACTCTACACTCTGTGAGTTGCGATGTTGAGATGATCCCGTTGGATTCTTTATGACCCGGGCACAAACTTGCAGCATGGAGTCCGTAGTGGAGATAAGGGTTCCTTCGCTCTGCTCCGGATCAAACAAGAACTAAACCGCTACTTTCTCCGCCGTATTCTGGTCGGCGCGGAAGCGCAACAGCGCGCCCAGCCGTCCGGTCTTCTCCAGATCCGGGTCGCCATCGACGAACTGAATATCGGCTCCGTTGCGCAGCGCCAGATCCACCAGAGAGTCGGAAACGTCGCTCAGTCCGCGCGTCTCCTGGCCGCAGACGGCGCAGCTTTTTACCATCCGGGTATCAAGATGGCGGCAATTGGTGCACTCAACCGCTTGAGCCTTGAAATCGCGGCCGATCAGCAGCGTCTGCACCTCCTGGCGTTCCAGCGCATTGATCACGCGGCGCAAGCCTACGGCGCCGCGGGCATTGCGTTGCGCTTCGCCGATCACTTCGCGCACCATCTCCCGCTGTCCGGTTAGCATGGTCTGAATCAGGATGCGGTTTGCCTGATGCCGGATCTCATCGGCCGTGGCTGCTGTCACGTCGACTGCAAACCGGCCCCGGACCCGTTGCCTCAGGTTGGTGTTCAGGTGCAACTCAATTTCAGGCCAGGTCTCATCCTGGCAGCCGATGAGCAGAGCGTCAAACTTTTCCCGGTTGTAGAGTGAAAGCAGAGACTCTGCGAACATCTTGAAGTGCTGCATCACCTGGTTTTCCACGTGGCGTTCGCGATGTCCGGCTTCATAGCCCTGGAACCCGTCACTGCGGGGAACGCGCGGCGCCGGCCCGAATTCGAGGTCGGGCCGTTGCGTGATCTCGGCTTCATGGAGCTCAAAAATGCGGGACTTCTTGCGGTTCACCAGAGCGATGCAGGTGCGGGGAACGCCAGCATGGGCCTCCACCAGCGGGCGCAGATGAAAACGTGAACTCACCGAAATTCGCGAATGACCCAGCCGCGGCGGCACATCAAGCTCGCGCCAGATCTCCTGCTCGCGGCAGGCAAAAATCACTTTTCCTCGAGAGTGATTGCCATGCAGCCCCTCTGCCACCTGCAACACCCTGGCCAGATCCTCGCGCAGCGCCACATGATTGCCGTTGCGCTCACTGCGGCGCAAGGTCTCGCGCACCAGGTCCTTGACCAGGATAGCCTCTTCGCGGTGCGATTTGTTCTGCGGCGTTCCCGGCTGAAAATAGAAGCTGACGGCGCATCTGGACGGCGACTCGACTTGCGCAAGCTGACGAATTTCTTCACGCGTAATCATGGCGGAAAATCCTCCTGGGGTCTGGGGCAAAATCTAGGCGACGCGAGAATGATGAAGCAGGCTATGCCGCAGCTGGTTCTGCACCGGCAACTTTTGCTGGATATGTGTCCGCGCATGACGAATTGATTCCCGCACTTTGTCCGCCGGGCGGCCGGCAAGGCGGCTGATCTCATCCACCGTGAAGCCTTCCAGCGTGTAGAGCACAAAAGCTTCGCGATCCTGCGCCTGGATTCCCCGCAGCACCAGATCAAGCTGGGCCACCATTTCATCACCGGCCATGATCTCTTCGGGCGTGCGCACGTTCTGGTCGCGAATAATGCTTTCTTCGGGCAGGCTGTCATCCGGTTGGTGATATTGCAGGACGTTCTCATCGCTGCCGGTCACGTTCTGGATGCCGGCGGGCGCGTCCAGGGAAAGATTGCCGGTATCGGCATTGGCCGTAATCAAGCGCCGAATGGCATGCACCGCAAGACGATGGAACCAGCTCTCGAGCGAAAGCAACTGCGTCTTGCCGTCTTCCTGCGAAAGGGCGCTCACAATCACTTCATCAATCACTTCTTCGCGTGTGATCTGGTCTTCGCGGATGTGCTCCGCCTCTACCTGGAATTCCAGCTCACGATCGACAAATTCTTCCAGCCTGCGCAGGTTCGCGCTGAGCCAGGTTTCAATGTTGCTGACCCCGGCTCCGTCGGTTTTGGCCTTCGCTTGCGGCTCCTTCGCTAACGATGCGCGGCCCGGGCTCGCAGGCAAAGATTCCACCGGCAGTTGCGCCACCAGCTCACGTCCGGCACGGCGCGTGGATTTTCGACTCCAGTGGCCGCGCAAAAGCTCTTTGTGCTTGGTCACCTGGGCAAAGAGATCGGCAAAGGCCAATTTCACCGCTGCCAGCGCGTTTTCTCCAGACCGTTGCGCGGCCATCTGTCCTGACGGCAAGCGCAGATTCAGGGATGTACTGGCGCTTCGGCTGTTCTCCTGCTCCACAATGGCGCGAAGATGCACCAAATCAGGCTTGAAAACATGCAGCCTGCGCTGGAGTTTTTGGACTTGATGATGGAATTCGCGTTCTACATCCGGGGTCTTGCCTGCTTTGTAACTGACGTGAGCGTTCATGTGCGCCTCGGCTGGGAGAAGATCCCGTACAGAAGGTCCGCAGGCCCTCGCTAATCGCAAATTTTACACCTGCCAATGAGACGCCGATGAAAATTTATCAGTTGCTTGGGAAAATTTTTGTCTTGTAAATGTCAATGGCCTGCTCAGTAAAAATAATTCTTGTGTTGCGCAGGATTCTGTGAACGGGGCTGCTGATGAAACAGGAGGAAAATCACATTCGGATGTGACATGAGGGGCAGGCGCGGCTCAGAGCCGGTTGATCATCGAGGCGACGTAACCAGCGCCGAAGCCATTGTCGATGTTCACCACGCTCACGTTCGAGGCGCAGGAGTTCAGCATTCCCAAAAGCGCGGCCAACCCGTTGAAAGACGCGCCGTAACCCACGCTGGTTGGAACGGCGATCACGGGCACTCGAGCCAGTCCGCCCACCACGCTGGGCAAGGCGCCTTCCATCCCGGCGCATACGATGATGACTCGAGCGTTGTCAAAAACTTCCCTGCCCGCCAGCAGCCGGTGAATGCCGGCCACGCCAACGTCGTACAGATGGGCCACGGTATTGCCCATGATTTCTGCGGTAACCAGCGCTTCTTCCGCCACCGGGATATCGCTGGTGCCGGCGGAAATAATCACGATTCTCCCGCTGCCGTAGTTGGTCGAGTCCTGCTGCAGCGTAATGGCTTTGGCCAGTTCGCGGTACTCTGCTTTGCGCACCAGCCGTTTGACGGCTTGAAAATGTTCGGGCGAAGCCTTGGTAGCAAGCACATTGCCGCCCTGTGCCGCCATGCTCTTAAAAATCTTTGCTACCTGCGCCGGGGTCTTGCCCTGGGAAAAAATTACCTCAGGCATGCCGGAGCGCACACGCCGGTGATGATCAACCTTGGCAAATCCAAGGTCCTCAAACGGCAAGTGCCGCAAACGTGCGACTGCCTCATCTGGCGAGACTGCGCCGCTGCGAACGTCCTGCAAAAGCTTGCGGAGTGAAGAAGGATTCATGTTCTTTCTGAAATCCCGCGCGAAGCGAGGGATCCATATGAGCTTACATGCTCTTTAGGAGTATTTTCTAATGACTGAAGATTGTCTCAGATGGTATGGATCTCTAGCTCCGCGCGGGATTTCAGAAAAACGTGCGTCTTTCGCTATCCATCAAAACAACAGTTTGCCCTGGGCAGGATTGATGCGGCGCGCCAGCTCAAAATATGTTTTCTTCGCCACACCCGGCAGGTGGGTCTTACGGAAAAAGAGAGAGCGCAGGTAGCTCTTGCTGAGCGAACCTGACACATAGGCTTCATGCATCTCCGCGCCCAGCATCGCGCCGAGGTTGCGCACCAGGAATTCCCGCTTTTGACCCGCGGAGGCGATTCCGGTCGCGATAACCCGCGGCAAATCGGCGCGCAGGCGGGCGTGACCCTCGGATTCTTTGTGCAGCACCAGGAACTCGATCATATCCCGGCGCTCCTTTTCGCTGAAGGGGGCGTAGCAATCATCCACGGCCCGTGCCAGGCGGGGCTGCGAGCGGAAGTCCGCCGGGCGCAGCACGGGATAATGCGGCAGCAGCACCCGCGCGCCGAACGTGATAAACGCGCGGTCCATAACATCGAAATAAAATTGGTCCTGATGTGAGCTGCCTTTCCACGGGCCCTTCACACGGGCCATGCCCCGACATTCACTCTGTACAAAGCGAACGGCCTCTTCCGCAGCCTGGGCTATTTGAAATCGCTTGACCAGAAAAAGGTTATGCTTCGACGAATAGATGCAGCCCTGATGACGCAACCGATTCAGCAGTGGCCGGCGTTCCACCGCAGAAATGGTTTTTCGCGCTAACAGCTTGTCCAACTGCCGTGTTCCTGCAGCAGCGTACACTTCCGGATAATCTTCCGCCAGAGCGCTGGCGTGGCTGCCGGCCGCCGGCGAATACTGCTCCAGGCCCATCGAACGCAGAAAAGAATCCACCAGGTTGTAAAAGGTGGGCGCCAGATCGGGCTGGCTGGGCGCGGTCCGCCATTTTCCTATGTAGATGCGATAACTCTCATATTTTTCCAGCGGGGTGGAATTGAAGACGCAAACCACGTCATCCGCTACCTGCACCGCGTTCATGCTGTCATTGAGTTCGCCCGCTGACTTCCAATAAAGTTCATCGACATTCTGCAGAACAGTGAGAACGCGGTCTTGCGGGCGCAGTGCACGCAGCCATTGCGGAAGGTGATTGGGCGCCAGGTGCGCTTCGCCAAACAGCGTGAGCACCTGCGCTTCCGGATGGGCGCGGCGAATCTGCGCAATCTGCGCCGCAGCGTGGCGGTCGCGCGCGCCGATCCGGCGCATGTTCCCACGCGGCTTCAGATCAATGCCATAGATCTGGCATTTGCATTTCCGCGCTTCGCGCAAGAGTCGCGCCATGGGCTCCCATTCGTAGCCCCATTCATCGTCATAGTGAATTCCGGCGCGAAGCTCATCTTCACTGATTTCGCCGCGAAGCCATTCGTCGAGCGCATATTGATCGCGGGAAAAGACCATTTCCAGTGCCAGCACAGGCGGCTGGCCGTCGTGAGCGAGTTGCGCGATCAGGAAAGCGGCAAACTCCTGCGACGCCGCCAGCGCATGGTAGTCGCCCAAAAGAAGCACATCGGTCCTTGCATATTGTTGCTTGAGTTCTGCCGCACTGAGTGCGCGGCGATAGTCGCGGAAAGCTTCGCTGAAATCGCGGACATATTTCAAGCGGCCGTGCGGATCGGTAGCGCGGATCTCGCGCTTCACCTGCAGCAACGCAAGCTGCTGCGCTGCAGTCCGCCGCCGTGCCCGAATTGCGAAACCGCTACCCATGAAGAAACCTGCCTCCGACCATTCACGCAGATGACACAGGTGCGTGAGACTCCTTGACTTCAGGGCAGGCGCATCCCTATTCTCAGTTCTCGGGGAATCTTGTAGCTCAGAACTTACACTGTTAGATGCAGAATCCGTTACATCCGTCAGCCCATGTACTCACGGTGGCCGCCACCGGAGCGAGCGGAGCACTGTTTACACGCGCACTTTTGCGCGCAGTGGAGCGCGACGACCGCATAAAGACTGTGAATTTCATCGCCTCTGATAACGCGCTCCGCGTATTTGCTGAGGAACTTGTAATCAAGAGTCGAAGCGATCTCGTGCACCAATTGATTGGCAATCGCTCCAAAAAAATTCAGCAGCAGAACAATGACGATATCGGCGGCAATGTGGCCAGCGGTTCGTATCCCACCAGCGCAATGATCGTGATTCCCTGCAGCATGGGCACGCTGGCGAGAATCGCTCACGGTCTCGCGGGGAATCTGATCGACCGCGCAGCCGATGTCTGTCTGAAGGAAAGACGGCCCCTTGTCCTGTGCACGCGGGAGACGCCGCTCAATCGCATTCACATCCGCAATATGAGCTGGGCCGCCGAGGCTGGAGCGACGATCTATCCGCTGATCCCCACGTTTTATAACCACCCGAAAGACTTCGAGGAGATGGCGCACCAGTTTGCCTGCCGCGTGCTGCAATTTGTCGGACTGCCGCAGGAGGGGGCTTATCAATGGCGTGGCGAACAGTCACCGCGGCGACACGGACGTGCAGAGGAGTGATTCTGAATTCGGATGCTGGTGATTTCAGGTAGAGAATGCTTTCCGGATCACCTGCATCGCTGGAGCTTCCAATTTATAGGCAGAGAGTTCGGTTTCGCTCGCCCACCTAACATCTGCCGCATCGCCGCCTGCCCGTAGCTCGCCGCCCTGCATCACGCAAAGAAAATCGACCAGCACATAATGATATTGTGGTGCGCCCTTTTCACCGGGCACGATGCGGTCCAGAACCTCGATCACCTCGCCCGCCCTCACGACGAGCCCGGTTTCTTCCAGGGCTTCACGTTCTGCGGCTGCGCGCAACGTTTCGCCCAGCTCCACTACGCCGCCGGGAAGCGACCATTCTCCCAGCAGCGGCGGGCTACCGCGTTTTACCAGGACCACGCGACCACGGTCGACGATGACTGCGCCCACGCCAACGATCGGCCGGTCAGGATAGTCGCGCCGCACGGGCTCAGGGTTCATGGGATAGCAAAGAAGGATCGAGGTTGCATATCGATGATCTTCCACGACTCGCCGGAACCGGCGAGCCTCAACGTCAGACGATCGTTTCTACGCCACGCCGGACCATTGATAGGCTGGGCGTCCAGTTCGGCATCGATGCTCAGGGAGGGCCCTTGATCCTCAACCGAACTTTCCACCAGGTTCATGTGAACACGTATCAATTCCGTATGCGTGAAGAACAAATTGATTTGCTGCCGGAAGACGCCGCCTTGCCGCATTTGCGGGATGTCAAAGAGCGCCAGGAACCGTTTCTGATTGTGCGCTTCCAGCGTCTGGCTAAGCTTCTGGATGAGATCGGAGGCTGTCTTTTCAGAAAATGCGGTTTGCGCCAGTGGCGAAGGCTGCGGTGTTTGCGCTAAGCTCCCACTCACAACAAGGAAGCTCAGAGAAAAGACCAACGCGGCAAAGCGCAATCTAGCGTGCACGTTCACCGCCTTCGGGACCGTAGAAGACCACCCAGACCAAAAGGTCCTCGGTGAAGTCTTCAAAGCGGTGAACCTCGCCTGCGGCAGCGAACAAGGCGTCGCCGGGCGAAAATTTTAAGCGCCTGCCTTCCACGAAAAACCATCCGCTTCCGGAAACCACAATATAAAGCTCGTCGCGAGTGTGTGGTTGCTGCAAGTCTGTGCCTTTGGGCGCATAGATCTCGAGATCGAGCGTGCCATGCTGAAAAAGCTCGGCATAGAGCTTGCCGTCGCGGGTGGGAATGGCGTTTTGTGCGTCTCGAAGCTTGATCACGCGTTCAGAAGTGAATTCCATCGATGGCCTTCGGCTTATCCTATGTCAGCGCCTCCGCATCGCGAGCACGATGACCTTACATTATTTCAGAACTCGATGTGCTCGCCCCAATGTTCCGCAAACACCGTGCGCGTGAGATCGAATCTGCCGGCGTGTGGTTTGTCCGGTCCCTTGACACGGCCAATACCAAGAAGCGCGACCACGCGGACACGTTCCGGTATTCTCAGCACAGCTTTCACCTGATCCTCCATAAAGCCTTCCATGGGCGCAGTGTCATAACCGAGTGTTTCCGCTGTCCACATCATCGTGGTAAAGGCAATCATGGTCTGGCGATTCACCCAGACGCTGACGTCGGGCTCCAGACCCCCGACCTTTCCCGCTGAATTTCCCAGAAGCCCGGTAACGGCCTGGCGTGTTTTCTGCTGCGAGGCGGAATCAGTAAACCCATGCGCAGCGCTGATGCGCAGCATCTCTTCGAGGTCGCCTTCCTTCCAGCCCTGGGGATCTCCGCACGCCACAATCACCACGCTGGCTTCTTCCACCTTCGGCTGTCCGAAGGCGGCCTGGCGAAGTTTCTTTTTCTGCTCGCGCTCGCGCACCACGACAAAACGCCAGGGCTGCATGTTGTAGCCGCTTGGCGCCTCCAGTCCAGCGCGTATGATCTTTTCCAGATCGGCGCTGTGAATCGGGACATCTTCAAAACTGACGGTGGCTCTGCGCTCTCTCAAAGCCTGGCTCAGGGGTTTTTCGGCAGCAACTTTCGCCATGGTTCGCTCCTCGTTCGATTAGAGCGCAATTGTTTCATAGAGGATTCAAGCGTGGCCAGAAGGGGATAAACTGATCGCATCGTAATTGCTATGGCCCTTGAACAATACAACAAGAAACGCCGCTTTGACCGTACGCCTGAACCTGAAGGCAAAATAGAACGCCGCGCCCAGCAACGCTTTGTGGTGCAAAAGCACCGCGCCTCGCATCTGCATTACGACTTCCGCCTGGAGATGAACGGCGTATTGAAGTCGTGGGCCGTGCCTAAAGGACCGTCCCTCGATCCTAGCCAGAAACGGCTTGCGATGCAGGTCGAAGACCATCCGGTTTCGTACTTCCAGTTTGAAGGCAAGATACCTGAAGGAAACTACGGCGCGGGCACCGTAATGGTATGGGATATCGGCACGTGGGAGCCGCTGGGTGATGCCGATGAAATGCTGGCGAAAGGCGATCTGAAGTTTCGGCTGCGGGGCAAAAAGCTCAACGGCGCATTCGTGCTGGCCAAGATGCGTTCACGGCGGCCCGGATCAAAGGGCACGGAGTGGCTGCTGATCAAGAAGAAAGACGAAGCTATGCAGCCCGATTTCGATATCGACAAGCTCGACTTCTCTGCGCTGACCAACAAAAGTCTGAACCGGATTGCCGGTGATGAGCGTTCGGCAGAATGGGAAAGCAATCGCAAGCGGCCGGTGCTTAAGGGAGCCGAATGGCTGTTCGAAGACGGGAAAAAGGCCGGCCAGGAGCCGCTACGCTCGAAGAGCGCTCGCAAGAGCACGACAGCGAAAAAATCGAAAACCGGAAAGCGGCGTTCCGCCGCGTGACCAGAGCTTGCAGAGCCGATTTACCAGGATACTGGTTTACCCAAAACACCGGTTTAGCCAAATACCGGGTTAGACCCGTAGACTAGAAGCCGAGTGTCCCGCTCCCTCAAAGCACATCTGCTGCTGGTATTCATCACCCTGATATGGGGCAGCACTTTCGTGCTGATCAAAGAAGCGCTCAAGGACTCGTCGCCGTTATTCCTGAATGCTGTTCGCCTGGCATTGGCGGTTATCGTTCTGGCAGTGTATTACCGCAAGCACCTCACCACCTGGACGCGCCCTGCGCTGCTCGCAGGCATCGAGGTGGGAATCTTTCTCTTTCTCGGATACGCGCTGCAGACGGCCGGCCTCAAGCTGACGACGCCTTCCAAATCGGCTTTTCTGACCGGCAGTTCCACCGTGCTGGTGCCGCTGATCCTGGTGGCGTTCTGGAAGGCCCGAATTCATCCCTGGCGCGTGGCCGGAATCGCTCTCGCTTTTCTTGGGCTGTTCCTGATGACGGTGCCTGCAGGCCGCGCCGGCCTTGCCGATTTCGCCAATGTCAATCAGGGCGACATTCTTACTATCGGCTGCGCTCTCGGGTTTGCCCTGCAAATTGTCTTCCTGGGCCGCGCCACTCAACGCTTCCCCTTCGAACAGATTGCGGTCCTGCAGATTGCCACCGCCGCGGTGCTGATGGCACTGACGATGCCGATTCTTGAACATCCGCGCTTCGAGCCTTCCTGGGCCGTAATCGCAACGGTGCTGATCACGGGCATTCTGGGAACGGCGGTCGCGTTTACGGTTCAGGCGTGGGCACAACAGTTCACTCCGGCGACCCACACTGCACTGATTTTCACCCTGGAGCCGGTCTTCGCCTGGCTCACTTCCTTTGTTTATCTGAAGGAACGCCTTGGCTTGCGGGCCGGGGCGGGCGCGTTGCTCATTGTGGCGGGCGTGCTATTCTCAGAGCTCCTGGGACAGGTGAGACAACCGGATTCGACCAGGGCCACTGACGTGGCCGCCAGCTCACCCGGATAACGCCAACTAGGGTTTTCGCGTCTAAATCTTTGCACTCTAGGACACCAACCGATGCCGTCTGCTCCGGCAGAAGTCTTCGATTTATAATCTTGGAGAACAAGTTCCGGAGGAAGACTCAATATGAACTCGCGGGTTACCGCTCTGGTCGCGCGTCTACGCACGCAGCGGATGCTTTCTACGCTAGTAATTCTTCTCACGCTGATGGTTGGCATTCTTATTGGGACCGTATTGAGCCGGAATAGTGTAAGAGGAAGCTCAACAACCTCAGACGCTACGCTGCTGCCAGCGATGCAGACACCGCAGCAGCTCAGCAACACTTTCGGCCAGGTGGCCAAGGCAATTGAGCCGGCTGTCGTCAACGTGAGCACGGAATCCAACCCCAAGCCGCGCCAGCGCAGCAATCGCGCGCCCAACCGCGGCCAGAACAATGGCGGAGACGATCCCTTTCAGGATTTCTTTGACCGTTTCTTTGGCGGACAGCAAGGGCAAGGCCCGGGTGGAGATGACGATCAGGGCCCGGATCAAGGCCCGCCAAATCCGTTCGAAGGGCCGGGCGGCGGCAGGCAACGCTCGCTTGGCTCAGGCGTGATTCTGAACACCAATGGCTACATCATGACTAACTTCCACGTGGTGGATAAAGCCGACCGTATCCGCGTGAAGCTTTTTGATGAACCAACAGGCGTATTGCACGATGCCAAGCTCGTGGGTATAGACCGCGAAACCGATCTGGCGGTTATCAAGATTGAGCCTCCCAAAGACCGCCAGCTTACCGTCGCGCGGCTGGGCGATTCCGACAAGATGAGCGTGGGCGATTGGGTGCTGGCCATCGGCAGCCCGTTTGACCTGGAAGCCACGGTCACGGCCGGCATTGTCTCAGCCAAGGGGCGCACCCTTCCCGGTGGACGCCAATTTCAATCGTTTATCCAGACCGATGCCGCCATCAATCCGGGCAATTCCGGCGGGCCGCTCGTCAACATGAACAGCGAGGTAATTGGCATCAACACGGCGATCTATACCCAGTCCTTCGGGTACCAGGGCGTGGGCTTTGCCATGCCCTCCAACGTTGTGCGGGATGTCTATGATCAGTTAACGACCGGCGATCATCGTGTATCGCGCGGCTCTATTGGTGTTGAATTCAGTGCCCTTCCCAGACCCGAAATTCTACGGGTCTACGGTGTGAAAAGCGGCGTCACGATTTCCAATGTGCGTCCGGACAGTCCTGCGGCAAAGGCCGGTTTGCAGGGTGAAGACACGATCACCGCAGTCAACGGCAAACCAATCAAGAATGGCGATGAGCTGGTGAACCTGATCTCTGCCACCAGACCTGGCAATAAGATCAATCTGACCTATGTGCGCAATGGCCAGCAAAAGGAAGCGATGGTAACAGTGGCCGACCGCGCCAAACTGTTTGTCGACCGCACGGAACAAGCCAGTGATGACGCCACGCCTGACAACGACGAACCCAAGCCCACCAAGGTGGGAATTACGGTAAAACCGGTTAGCCCGGAGATGGCGGAGCGCATGGGGACTCCCGAGGGCAAAGGCGTACAGATTGTTGGCGTACAACCCGATTCTTTCGCCGATGACCTGCAACTCCAGCCCGGCATGATCATCATGAAAGTCAACCGGCAGCCGGTGAACAACGAAGAAGATTTCCGCAAGATCGTCTCGACGCTTAAGAGTGGCCAGGACGTGGTTTTCCTGGTGCACACAGGCCGCGGTGCCAATGGCGGAAACAACTTCTTCTCAGGAACCCTTCCTTAGATTTTTAAGGGCGAGTAATATCACAATCTACGCCGGGGCAGTTTGAGATGCTCCGGCGTAATTTTTTGTTCAGGCTGATTTCTTACCAGGGTAAGTCTTTGCGCATCGTCCATTCAGGGAGAATACGTCGCCCAGGGAACCCACATTCTCTCGTCGGCAGAGATTTGTATTTGAGGGACTAAGTGAGCTTTCGGGTTGAAAAACTGTCTTATGAGGTTCACAATCTCAATCCAACGTACGCACTGGCCCACTTTGCCCGACCCATTTTCCCGAAAAGAGAAGGCACCCTTTGAGCTATCAGCGCGGAACAGAAACCATCCTTCTCGTGGACGACGAAGAATCCCTGCGCACCGTTGTAGTTGATCTGCTCACTCAGCTTGGCTATCAGATGCTGTCCGCGGCCAGTGGCGATCAGGCCCTCAAAGTGGCTGGGGATTACGGCGGCAGAATTGATCTTCTCCTGACCGACGTCGTTATGGACGGGCTGCCTGGTCCGCAATTGGCAGAGATCCTCCGGCAGGATCGTCCGGAAATGAAGGTCATTTTCATTTCGGGATTCGCCGATGGCTCACTGGGCCCGGACAAATTGTCGTCCTCGGATACGCTTCTGGTGCAAAAGCCATTCAGCATCAAACTGCTCTCCGTCAAGCTGCGGGAAGTCTTGCAGCCCTCCAAACCCGCCTAGATCCGGTGTCTCAGGCCAGACACACTCACCGGGCGAATTGACACGCGGCCCAGCCCTCGCAGATATCACAAACCGTTGATATTAAATAACATAGTTTGGTGGCTGGCAATTTGCACTATTCAGGCAGCACAAAGAAAAGGGGTGCTGGATGAATGCCAACGTTATGGAAACCAAGAATTTCTTAATTTGGGCAGCTTGCTGGATTGCCGCATTATTGGTGCTTCTGCCGGCCCTGGCGGGCAATTAGGCAAGCCTGCGCATGTGGATCGGTCGAAACGACGGTTCGGTTTGGAACTCAATGAAAGTGAAGAAGAAATTTCCACATAACTCGCTGCCGGGGAGTTGCATCTATGTTCCCACTGGGAGACTGACTATTTGCCGGAACAGGAGGAAAAAGCTGATGCTCGCAAAATGTGCTAACCCTTCATGTTCAACACCGCTGGTTTATCTGCGCGAAGGCAAGATTTTCATGATGGTAGCTCCGTCACTCGAACCAGAGATGCCGCCGGATCCGCAACAGCGTAAAGCGTCTGGCCGTATAGAGCACTTCTGGCTCTGCGGACCCTGTTCGGCAGAGATGACGCTGGCCTATGATCGCCAGCATGGCGTGCGCATCGTGCCTAAACACCTCGGCATGTTGCATGCCGCCGCGTCGTGAGGCCGTAATCTTCATTGAATTGAGCACAGCCTTGGCAGGCTATCTGCCACGGTGGCAGCGGCTTTGTCTTTGTTTCGGAAGTGCTCTAGGCTTAGGCGCTGGGTTTGCCTTGGCTCGCCTTCGGCTGGTGATAACCGCCGGTCAGCGAGTACCAGCGGACCTTCAAGGTGTCCAGCCCCATGTAAAAGCCATCGCGCCAGGGATGGAGTTTCGATCGCTCATCATGTCCCCAGGCCACCGGCACTTCGGCCACCTTCAATTTCATGTGATGGGCCAGGTAAATGATCTCGGCGTCAAAGCCCCAGCGTTGAATGCGTTGCAAGGGAAAGATCATCGCAGCGGCGCGGCGCGTGAAAGCCTTGAACCCGCACTGGGTATCGCGATAGGGGAAAGTCAGCAGCGTGCGTATGAAGAGGTTATAAGTGCGCGACATGAGCTGGCGTTTCAGTGACTGCCGCTGAAATTGCAATGAAGGATCAAGCCAGCGCGAACCGATGGCAACGTCGTGGCCCTTGTCCAGCGCAGCAAAAAGTTTGCTTGCCTCCGAGATCGGAGAGGACAGATCGGCATCGGTGAACAGCAGAACTTTGCCCCGGGCATTCAACATTCCGTTGCGCACGGCATAGCCCTTGCCCTGATTGCCGGGATTCTGAATCAATCGCACCTGGCGATGCTCGGCGACAAACTGGCTTACCACATCTGTCGTGTCGTCGCGCGAGCCGTCATTAACGACCACAATTTCGGCGCTCCACCTTTGCGCTTTCAGATGTTCAAGAATGCGCTGGAGCGTACCGCCGATACGAGCGCGCTCGTTGTAAGCCGGCACGATGATGCTGTAGTCCGGCTCCGCTGTTTGCGTTCCAAACCGATCTACGGGGAACTCGACGGCGAGGCTCATGCAGCCTGTTCTTTCTTCTTGAGCATGGCAAAAAATTCAGGTACCAGGTTGGGATCCCAGAGTCCTTTGTTCGATTCATCCAGCATGGTGCGCTTTGCCTCGTCGTGGGTCAAAGCGGGTTTGTAAGGACGCGCGGTGCGCAGCGCGTCATAAACGTCCACTACCTGGAGCACCCGCGCCAGCAGCGGAATATCGTAGCCCTCCAGATGGTCAGGATAGCCGCTGCCATCCCAATGCTCGTGGTGATGGCGAATGATCGGCAGGACGTCGCGGAAGGACTTGAGCGGCCGGCAGATCGCTTCGCCGATGACCGGATGCTGCTTCATGATCCGCCACTCTTCGGCGGTCAGGCGTGTGCCTTTTTTAAGGATCTCGTCAGGAATTGAAACCTTGCCCAGATCGTGCAGATACCCGCCCCGCTTCAGTGCGGTAATGCTGTCACCCCCGAGTCCAATGTGATGGCCCAGATCGGCAGCATACTTGGCCAGGCGTTCACAATGGTTTCCGGTGTACGGATCGCGCGACTCAATGCCCAGAGCCAGCGCCACCAGCACCGCTTCGGCGTTCTCCAGTTCGTCAGTAAATTCCTTTAGTTTGAGCAGTGACTTGACGCGAGCAAACAGCTCTTCCGGATAAAGCGGCTTGCTGAGGAAATCATCGGCGCCGGCCTCGATACCGCGCACCCGATCATCGCGATCGGAAAGGCCGGTAATCATCACCACCGGAATCAGGCGGGTAATGGGATCTTCCTTTAGTTCGCGGCAGAGCTCATAACCGGACTTGCCCGGCATCACCACATCCAGGAGCACCAGCTCGGGACGCTCCTGGTGCACAATCTGTTTGGCTTCTTCCGCCTCAGTGGCGGTGATAATGTCATAGCCCCGCGAGCTCAGCAGCTCGCGCAATAAGAGCAGGGTGTCCAGCTTGTCGTCGACCACCAGGATTCGTGGAGCCCTCTGCTTGAGACGCCCATACTCCTCCCTAGCCCTCTCCGAAATCGGTGCCATCGAGAAATGAGAGGACAGAGCGGGGTCGAGGGTTGTATCGAGCAACTCTCGCAGCTTGGGTTGTTTTTGATCCTTGTCGAAAAGCACAGCTACACCGCGAAGCCGCCAAACTTACAAGTGCGCTGGGGGCTGGCCCTTAGCGTTGAAGTCGGGGAGTCCACTTATCTTACGGAAACTTTTCCTGAATGGAAAGAATTCATTTTTCAGACGGGCCTTTTCAAGCCGGACCGTCGGTCTATTGGCCTATAGTAAGCTCTTTGTGCTTATGGCTTTAGAGAGCACTGACCTGCGCACCGCAAAAATCAGAGTTTCCGCTAATAGATCGGTTGCTCCCCAGGGAGCTTCGGCTGGGAGAGAGTCATATAATAATTACCCAACTATGCGACTAGTCACGTTAGGTGTCTTGATCTCGCTGCTGGCAGGTAGCGCTAACGGCGCGCCGCGGCAGCATACCATCGTGCTGGGCAAATGGCGCAACGCGGAAATCCGCTCTGAATCCGGAACAGCACAGGCCAGGAAGGTTCGGGAACTCGTTGTCGATGGGCGCCTGCGGGATTACGTGAGCGGCGCCGTGCATGAGGTAACGGAAACGCTCTTTGTGGTTCGTCGCGCCTATCGCATGAATGACACCCTGCCTGATGAAACCGGAAAGCCGCCGCAGTGGATCTGGCGATTGGGTGGATGGATCAGTGTTGACCGCCAGACCGGCCACATCGCCCAATTGAGCCTGCCGGCTTTCGATGGAGATGTCTCAGAAGCCAGCTGGTATCGCGACTATGCGGCCTATTGCGGCACATCCGATGACGGATCGAAGGCTTACATGATGGTGGCGCAGCTGGGCAAGCGCAAACCCATCCTCAAGAAAGAAACAACCGCCGCCACCTGCACAGCTCCGCGTTGGGAACGCACACCCAGCCGGGTGACTTTCGTGATTGCCGGCGAGAAGACTACTTTCGCGATCCGCGGGCATGGCGCCGATCTTCAGCCCGAAACTGCAGAAGAAGAGGGCCCGCAATGAAGACGCTTCAGGAGTACCTGGATGACGCGGCCGTCGCTCACGGACATCTTTGCGCCGGCCAGGTTCTGGGCGTGCGGCTGGCTATGTTCGGGTTGAGGAAGCTTGGCTTGGAAGATCCTCAGGGCAAGGATCGTAAACGCATCGTGACTTTTGTCGAGATTGACCGTTGCGCCACTGACGCCGTGATGGTGGTAACCGGCTGCCGGCTGGGCAAACGCGCGCTCAAATTTCGCGACTGGGGAAAAATGGCAGCTACGTTCGTGGATGTCGAGACCGGCAAAGCGGTGCGCGTCGCGGCACGAGAATCGTCCAAGGCCCTGGCCAAGAGCATGCACCCTGAAATCGAAGACAAAAACAAGCAGCAGATGCTGGCCTATCGCGAGATGTCGGATGAGCAGCTGTTCCAGTCTCAATGGGTGCACGTGGAGCTTCCGCCGGAAGAGTTTCCCGGCTATAAGGGCGAACGAATCGTCTGCGCCCAGTGCGGCGAGGGCATCAATTTCAGGCGTGAAGTGCGCCGGGGAGCCAAGATCCTTTGCCGTGCTTGTGCCGGCGAACGCTACTATGAGCCGATCGTATAGATGGCAAGAACGTCCTTCGGTTGAGTAGGAACGGCGCAAGAAATATTATTTGGCCGCAATATTTTTTCCGTCATATCATTACCACTCATGGAAAGCGTCGACGAGCAATTCCGGCAGCAGAAGGAAAATTATGAGCACATGACCGAAGGCGAGCTTTACGCCCTCGCCGAGGAGGCCTACGACCTTTCGGAGATCGCCCGCGAAGCGCTACAGGCCGTCATCATGGAGAAAAACTTAGATCTCCAGCTCAAGCTGGATCCTCTTGCGCCTCGGCGGCCTGAGGATGAGGATCTTGTGATCTTCCGCTGGGAGCCGAACATCGAGGAAGCCGGGTGGACCATGAAGGCTCTGGCCGCAGCCGGGATTCCAGCTTTTCTCTGCGTGGAAGTCCGGGGGGACGATGTGAAACGCGCCCATGCCGCGTTTGAGCGCGCCCTCGATGATTTAAGCACACAAGAGGATGATGATCCCGAAGAGAAGAAACAGTACGCCATCCTGTGCCCAAAGTGCCGCTCCGCGAAGGCGGTTCTGAAAGGACGAACCTCGAGGTTGGGAACCTCCCTTCTCGGCGTCAATTTCCAGTGGAGCTGCGATGCCTGTGGCCATCAGTGGGTAGACAAGGGCTTCACGCAGGAAGTCGCGGGCGGCCAGTCATGGCCGGGAGAGGAGTTTCGCTCCCGTGACAAGGACTCTTCTGAAGAGCGGGACCTGGAATGACGGCGCCCTGTTCTAGATGGTCTCGCTGAAGTCCTCTTCGTTTCCCGGTTAAAACACGGAACTTTACCCCAGGCGACGGCGTATCAGTGATTAGAACCAACGGATTAAGCTCCGCTGTCCGCTTGCCAGGAGGATCAACATGCGTAGACAACACCTAGCTCTCACATTGGCGACTCTTGTTTGCCTTGGCGTGCTTGCCGGATGCTCCGTTACCACCCATGACAAGGGCGACGGCAAGAAGAACAACGATGTGGATGTTCGCACCCCATTCGGTTCGCTGAGTGTTCGCGAAGGCCAAACCGAAGTAAAGGACACTGGCCTGACGCCGTATCCGGGCGCGCAGCCCAAAAAAGACTCTGACGAGGAACACCACAGCGCCAACGTCAACATCTCCAGCTCTCTTTTCGGCCTCAAAGTGGTGGCGCTGAAATTTGAAAGCAACGATTCTCCCGACAAAGTACTGGCTTTTTACCGCAAAGACATGGGCAAATTTGGCAAGGTGATCGATTGCACGGGCGGCTTCAGCATGAACTTCCATCGCCACGACAAGGACGATGAGGTATCTTGCGGCGCCAGCGACAACGGTCATGAATACAAGCAGGAGCTCAAGGTGGGAACCGAGAATAACCAGCGCATCATGGCCATCAAGCCCGCGGGAAGCGGATCTGTCTTCGCCCTGGTCTATGTTCGGGCCTGGGAAGGAAAAGACACCATGTAGCTTTGCGGCTGTTCCAGCGTCTCCAGGGCTAAATTCGGGTAATAAGGGGCCTGTGAGATGCGCGTATGCGAGCGTTCCAACACTTCATTACCCTTCCTCAAAAAGCATCCAAATTCACCTTAGTTCGCATCTTAGCTTGCGTTCAAGCGAACTGGATTCGCGCCAGTATCGGGTCTTTGCGGCTCTTCGCACCGTTCAGGCAGGCCCGTGATCGCGCATGTTCGAGCCAGATGAAGCCGTCGCACAAAGTGGATGGCCCAGGTTCTAGCATCCTCGAACAGAGAAAACTTATTTGAGGAAACTTAAAGCACTCTCGAATGAGATGGATACTTTTGTGTGTCAGCAAACCTTCGTCTGCCCAGGCGACGCGCGATTTAATTCTGGAGCGCGCGGGCTATCAAGTGGTCGCCGCAGCCGGCGCCGCGGAGGCGACCAGGGTGTTCATTCAATGCGTGGTGCACGCCGTGATGCTCGGCGATTCTCTGCCGGCAGAAGAGCGGCTCGAGTTGGCTCGGGCCTGCAAACGACTGAATCCCTCGGTGCCGATCGTGGCGTTGAGCAAAACTTCCGGTACGCAGCTTCCCCCAAGCCTGGTGGACGAACAACTGGAGTCTCTCGGCAATCCCAGCTTGCTGCTGGAGGCCTTGTTGCGCCTCCTGCCAGGCGATGGAAATGGACCGCAGCAATGACGCAGTCTTTTGACGCGGCCGCAAATTACCTTACTTGTGAGTTGATCTGAACCGTATGGCTTCGCCCACGACCATCAAAAAGAAAATCGCCCCTTCGTCCGGCACTTCAGCTCTGGCTCTGGAAAAGGTGCCGACCGGTATCCGCGGCCTGGACCAGGTAACGCACGGCGGCTTTCCCAGAGGACGCACCGCACTGGTTTGCGGCGGTCCGGGCGCCGGAAAAACCTTGCTTGGCCTGGAGTTTCTGGTGCGCGGCGCCCTTTTGTATAACGAGCCCGGAGTCTGCATCGCGCTGGAAGAAACCAGTGAAGAACTGATCACGAACATGGCGTCTCTGGGTTATGACTTGCCGGCGCTGGTCCGGGCCAAGCGCCTGGCCATCGATTATGTGCACATTGAGCGCAAACAGATTGAGGAAACCGGCGAGTACGACCTGGAAGGTCTGTTTATCCGATTGCGCGCGGCCATTGAACAGGTTAAAGCCAAGCGGGTGCTTCTGGACACGATTGAGCTTCTCTTCCTGGGCCTGAAAGACGAGGGCATTGTCCGGGCAGAGCTGCGCCGGCTCTTCCATTGGCTCAAGGACGCAGGCGTAACCGCGGTGGTAACGGCGGAGATCGGTGATCGCTCGCTGACACGTTATGGCCTGGAAGAATACGTGGCCGATTGCGTGATCATGCTTGACCATCGAGTCAATGAGCAAATCTCCACTCGCCGCCTCCGCGTCGTCAAGTATCGCGGCTCTTCACACGGGACCAACGAGTATCCTTTCCTGATTGATGATCAGGGTCTTTCGGTTGTACCTATCACCTCACTGGGACTGACGCACTCGGCCTCCAGCGAGCGCATTTCTTCCGGCGTGCCCGATCTTGATTTGATGCTGGGGCAGCAAGGTTTTTTCCGAGGCAGCAGCATCCTGGCGACAGGCACTGCGGGCACGGGAAAGTCCATATTCGCCGCCGCTTTTGCCAGTGCTGCGTGCGCTCGAGGTGAACGAGTCCTGTACTTTGCTTATGAAGAATCGCCCAGCCAGATCCTGCGGAACATGCGTTCAGTGGGCATCAACCTGGAAAAGTGGATCAAGCGAGGCCTGCTCAAGATTCATGCGACGCGACCAACCGCCGTCGGGCTGGAAGCTCACCTGGCTACCATGTACCAGGACATTCAGGACTTCGAACCGGGCGTTGTTGTTGTTGATCCGGTCACCAACCTGATTACCGCCGGCGACTTAGTCGCGGTCAAGGCCATGCTGACGCGGCTGATTGACTTCCTGAAGATGAAACACATTACGGCCATGTTCACTAATCTTGTGTTTAGCCTGGACATTCAGGAGACGGTGGTCGGCATCTCATCGCTTATGGATACCTGGCTGGTCCTGCGCGACAATCCCCATGGAGAATCTGAGAGGGTACGCACCCTGAACGTGCTGAAATCGCGTGGTATGCCCCACGATACGCGCACACGAACATTTGCTTTGAGTGACAAAGGAATCAAGATTCATGGCAATCAGTAAACGAATCACGGAACCGAAGAGCGCTAGCCGCCGCCCGGAGCAGAACAAGACCCAGCGGATCCGTCCATTCAAAGCGCCGGTATGGGAGTTGCGGCTCTATGTCGCGGGCATGACGCCAACCTCAATCCGCGCCTTTGAAAACCTGAAGAAGCTGTGTGAAGAGCATCTGCATGGCGCTTACCGCATCCAGGTAGTAGACCTGCTGGAGAGTCCTACTTTGGCCCGGGGCGATCAGATCATCGCGGTGCCAACCCTGGTGCGGCGTCTGCCCACGCCGGTAAAAAAGATCATTGGCGACCTCTCCAACACCGAGCGTGTGCTGGTGGGGCTCGACCTTCGTCCAACAGGAGACTGGCGCTGATCGCGTGCCTTCACAACCTCATTCCGCGACCGTGTTGCTTCTGGCTGACCGCCGTCAGAGCCAGTCCGCTAAAGCCTTGAAAGGCTCCGGCTACAGGGTGATGATGACCTTCACGCCCGATCACGCTGTGGCTATCTGCGTGAATAACGCCGTGGATGCGGTGATCCTGGACCAGGAACATTTTGTTCAGACGGAAGGCTGGTCGGTGGCCCAGTCGCTCAAGATGATCCGCAACAGCCTCTGCGTGGTGCTGGTTGTACGGGGAACGATTTTGGGCAACACCACCCCGGAGGGCGTTGATGCCATAGTGCCGGAAAGCGATCCCCAGGCACTGCTGGCCTCCTTGAGGAATTTGCTGAACGGTGCTTAGTTCGCGACAGCGTGCAGATCTGGCGGCTGTGCCCAGGCCTGTAAAAGTTCGTCCCGGAACTCGCTGCCATAGTGACGGCCAAGATCGGCCACAGCGCGGGTGAGGTTGGAGTAAAGAGTGAAGAAGCGCAGTCCGCAAACTTCAGAGAGCCTGGCGAGGCTGGGCGGCGCAAACGGCATCCACGACTGAGTCCGGAAGATCATCCAGAATTTGATCTTGATGAGAGAAAGCACCGCGTAAAGGCGGAACTCAATGGCCGCCGAGTGCAGTCTGCGCGCGCAATCGCGGTAACACTCGCTATCTTCCTCGGTCTGCCCGACGATCTCCCGCTTCAACTCGGCGTTCGACCATTCGAGCAGAATGTGCGCGTTGTGCGACATGCGCAGCAGGTGTTCGCGCAGGAAATGCAGGCTACGCCGCTGCTCCAGGCGCAAAGCCAAGCCGGTCATCGCTGAGCGGAGGTAATCCTCGGTTTGCGGATTCAAAAGCTGAAAGATATTGGCTGAATCCACCGGCTGCAAAAAAGCCGGAACGTCACGAATGGTGCGGCAGGGAAAGCGGGAGAGGCGGCCCAAAAAGAGGTACAGCGCACCTGCGCAGAGCAAGGCTAGAATGGTCAGCAATATCGCGTATGCACTCATGGCCTAAAGATGCCTTTTACTTCCTGTTTATACCTTTCTAAGTGTTGCACGAACAATTCCGGCGTAAACAGGTGTCTAAAGTCACGGAAGGGGTCCTCTGGCTCAGGCCTAACAAAAGAAGCCAGCCAAACCGTTACCGCCACACAGTATGACACACTGGATGCATATTGAAAGAAGATTAGGAATTTTAATCCCCCACCCGTTCTTGCCAAGGTACCCAGCAGGATCCCAGCCGCGGCAATGCCGAAACCCGCGGCGATTCCGAAGGCATACTGCCGGTAGTCAAGATCAAAAAATCGTGCCAGGAGGAAAATCAAAAAGAAGAGTCCCAACTGCAGGCAGCGCACCGCGATCTGAAGAAATAACATTCCTTGCAACAGAGGTACCGTATCCACGGCCGGATGAACGATGGGAATCAAAATCGCGATCGAGAGCATGATTGCGCCCGTCACCGGCAAGAGAAACTTGAACCAGACGAGGTGGTTGAAGGCTTCAAATACATGATTGAAAACTTCAAAGATCGCCAGGAATCCCAGCACCACATAGACCGCCTCACATCCCCACGCGAACCAGAAATAAGTCCAGCTGCTGGGACTATTGAGGAACCATTTGGTTATCTCTGCAGCGACAGCAAATGCCGTGTAGGCAAAAAAGAAGGGATATCGTCGATAAATCCCACGCCGGGCCATCAACACGGCAAGGCAGCTCTGCAGCATGGGCGGAGCCAGCCGGAGTAACGTTCGCAACCACATAAAAGGGAAGCATCAGCTTACCCTAGCTGGCCCTTGGTTACAAAACCCCCAAAAAGAGTAGGAAGTAACGAAAGATTACTTCGCCGACACTGAGCAGGGCCGCGATGGCATGCAAGTCGGTGGCGGGTCGCCGTCCGCTAAAACGGGGGTCGCACAAATTGAAAACAGGGCGATCAGCAGGACCCAGACGGTTGTCCTTTTCATGGTGATTCTTCCTTCTCCCGGAAGACCTTGACGTTGTTTTTTGAGCTTTGCCCAGTAGAGTCTGGACCCCAGCGATTTGATATATCGTGAGAATTTTTTTAAGGCGCGTTTCCGAAGGAGTTTGCAGAAGCTTTCACATCGCAGGGCTGAAATCGATTCGCTCCGCCGAATTCGGCCTGATGGGAATGCCTTTCGTCCCCGGCGGACCATCAAGCGAGTGCAGAATTTGCACAAAGTAAGCGGATTCTTATAACTTTGAAATGGGCCCAGGCGATTCTTGGGGATCCTGGAGCCTAGCTTCATTCTGCCTGGCCGGTGTCTTCATCGCGCCTGATATCCGAGGAGCGAAACCCGCATTGAATCCCGGCGAACATGAAAACCCTGAAACGCAGCCGCCTTCTTACGGCGCTCCTCCGCCGCCCCTCGATCTTCCAAAACGCATTCAATGGAATGTGTTGTTCAGGCTGGCTTCTCCACTGGCGGTGGTCTCCGGCGTAGTTAGCGCTCTGCTTCCACCAGCCGGTCTCCTACTGGTGCTTCCGTTGAGCTTGAAGAGAATCATCGCCCGTTATAAGCCATTTCATGCCGGGGTTTTGCGCATGGGCCAGGGCGCGTTGGCAGGTGCATTTACGGCTCTGCTCAGCTTTGTGGCTTTCCTGGTTTTTTTTCTCCCCATCTTATCCCTGAGACGCGACGATATCGTGGCATGGCTTCGTGATCGGGCTGCGCAATACCCCGATCCTCAGCAAAAGCAAATCACATTGTGGTTTACCACGAATGAGGGGCTCATCACGTATCTAGCCTTTTCCGTCGTTTTTTTACTGATTATCTTCCTGATTGTTGGCGCCGTGAGCGGCGCTTGGATCGCTCGCCCCAGAAAAACGACCTTAAGTTCTTGATTGGTAAAGGATCTGTAGATCCATTGACCCTTGATTGGCACAATTCCCCCTGCATCGGATATCATGCGGTGACTATGAACACCGTTCCCTCTCGTATGCCCAACCTGATCGTAAAAGGGCGTCTCATGTCCGGCTCTGAAATCGAGCGCACCCTTGTGCGCCTGGCCCACCAGATCGTGGAAAAGAACAATGGAGTGGAAAACCTGGTGCTGGTCGGAATTAAGCGCCGCGGCGTGCCCCTGGCCGCGCGTCTGGCCGCGTTGATTGAGCAGATCGAAAAGAAACCGGTGGCTGTGGGGACACTGGATATCACTCTTTATCGCGACGATCTTTCGACTGTTGGAGCATCACCGGTTATCAAGAAAGCTACGCCGCTCGGAACTGACATTGTGGACAAGAACGTGATCCTGCTCGATGACGTGCTTTACACCGGGCGCACCGTCCGCGCCGCGCTGGACGCCTTGTTCGATCACGGCCGTCCGCGGCGGGTTCAGCTCTGCGTGCTGATCGATCGCGGACATCGCGAGTTGCCGATTGAAGCGGCTTTTATCGGCCGCACGGTTCAGACAACCGATAGCGAAATCATTGAAGTAAAGCTCTCTGAGGTCGACCACGAAGAGCAGGTTCTGCTGGTGGAGCGCACCTCTTAAACAATGCCTCGTCCTCGTTCGTTACTCGAACTCGAGCATCTCTCAGCAGACGAAATTACTTCTTTTCTCAAATTGGCGCGGCGCATGCAATCCGGTCGGCCCCGGCCATTGTTGCGGGGCAAGCGCATTGCGCTGCTTTTCTACGAAGCCTCCACGCGCACTCGCGTGTCCTTTGAATTCGCGGCCAAGTTGCTTGGCACTCATACCTCGGTGATCGGCGCGACCGCCTCGAGCATCGAAAAGGGCGAATCACTGGTTGATACCGGCAAAACTCTGCAGGCGCTCGGCGCTGACTGCATTGTTGTGCGGCATCCTTCGTCCGGAGCTCCGCATGTGCTCGCCCGCAATTTGCGCATCCCCATCATCAATGCCGGCGACGGCATGCACGAGCATCCTTCGCAGGGTCTGCTGGATGCCTACACCATCCTGCGCCACAAGAAGTCTCTGAAAGGCCTGCGCATTACCATGATCGGCGATATACACCACAGCCGCGTGGTGCGATCCAACGTTCACCTGTTGTCGAAATTCGGCGCGCAGATTGTTCTTTGCGGACCGCCGGAGCTGCTGCCGGAATACGCAGCGTCTCTGGCCCCCGGCGTAAAGATCAGCCGCCACATTGAAGAGGCGGCGAGAAAAGCCGACGTCCTGATGATGTTGCGGGTGCAAAAAGAGAGGCTGGCCGGGCTCAAGCTTGATTCCAACAGTTACGTCGCCCACTACCAGCTTACGCCGGAGCGATTAAAGCTGGCCAAGAGCGACGCCATCGTAATGCACCCGGGGCCCATGATCCGCGGCATGGAAATTCAAAGCGAGGTCGCCGATGGCCCGCAATCGGTCATCGAAGAGCAGGTTCAAAACGGCGTGTTTGTGCGCATGGCGATCCTGGCAGTCTGTTTGGGGGTGGCGTGAAAATGCATTCGCCGCAGATGAACAGATATAAGTATTCAGAATTGACCGAACAGATTATTGGCGTCTTCTACGAGGGTTACAACGACCTTGGATTTGGGTTTCTTGAGAAGGTATACGAAGACGCAATGGCCATTGCACTAAAAGAACACGGCTTGACAGTTCAACAGCAAGTTCCTGTTCCGGTATGGTTTCATGGGCAGACAATTGGAACTTACGACGCCGATCTTGTAGTGAACGGAATCGTTCTGCTTGAGCTAAAGGAATGTAGAGCTCTTGACTCGTCTCACGAAGCACAACTGCTGCACTATTTACGATCTACTGAAATTGAAGTGGGCCTTTTACTCAACTTTGGCCCCAGGCCACAGGTGAGGCGTTTTGCTTTTGAAAACGAAAGAAAAAAGATCAGCGTTCATCAGCGCAAATCTGCGGCGAAATAGGGTTTAGCTTGAACAAATCAGGAACGCTCGCAATCCGCAACGGCCTCGTCATCGACCCTGCCCAGCACATGGAGGGCAAGTACGATCTCCTGCTCAGCGAGGGCCGGGTGGCGGAAGTTGCGCCGGCAGGCAAGCTGCGCGGCAAGGCCAATGAGAGCTTCAATGCCCGCGGGTTGATCGTTTCTCCCGGCTTCATCGACATTCATGTGCACCTGCGCGAGCCGGGCCAGGCGCATAAAGAAACGATCGAGAGCGGCACCAGGGCGGCCGCTGCCGGTGGCTTTACCTCTGTCTGCGCCATGCCCAACACGACGCCGGTGAATGATTCGGTGGAGATCACGCGCTGGATGGTTGACGCCGCTCGCGGCGCGCACGTAAATGTCTTTCCGGTGGCCGCAGCAACCCTCGGCAGCCGGGGCCAGCAACTCACCGATTTTGCTTCCTTGAAGCGCGCCGGCGCCGTTGCCTTTACCGACGACGGCAAGCCAATCCTTGACGACAACATCATGCGCCAGGCCTTGATGGGAGCGGCCACGCTCAACGTCCCGGTGGTGCAGCATGCGGAAGATACGCACATGACCGAAGGTTCGATGATGAACTCCAGTCCAACAGCGTTTCGCCTGGGATTACGCGGCTGGCCGGGCGAAGCCGAGAGTTCGATGGTGGAACGCGATATTCGGTTGACCGCCGAAACCAAGAGTCGTTATCACGTCGCTCATCTTTCAACGGCTGCCGCCTTGCGCGCGGTCCGTAAAGCCAAGCGCGACCATCTGCGTGTAACCTGCGAGATCACGCCGCACCATTTCACGTTGCTGGACGAGGATATCGGCGACTACAACACCAACTACAAGATGAATCCGCCTCTCCGCTCCCGGAGCGACCGCGAAGCCCTGATCGCCGGCCTGGCTGACGGCGCGATCGATTGCATCGCCACCGACCACGCGCCTCATGCCGCGCATGAGAAAAATCAGGAGTTCGATCGCGCTCCCTTCGGCATCACAGGTCTCGAAACCGCGCTCGGCTTGTGCGTCTCAGTCCTGCATTATCGCCACAATATTCCCCTGCGGCGAATCGTTGAGCTTCTCTCCACGAACCCTGCGCGCGTGATGAACCTGCAAGGCCGCGGCACGCTGGCCGTGGGCGCGCGCGCCGACGTTACGATCTTTGATCCGGCAAAGAAGTGGACTTACCACGCAGCGCAGTCACTTTCAAAATCAAAGAATTCGCCGTTTGACGGAAAACAGATGCAGGGTAAGGTGATGGCGACCGTGGTGAGTGGAGCTATCGCTTACAAAGTAGGCTAGTATTAGGTTCAGTGTGATCAAGCTAGGCATTTCCGAGCCCAAAGTCCGGCTGCCAGCTAGCTCTTTCCCCGAACGAGCCGACATCTATTTCTGCGACAAGTGCGCAAGAGACATCACCCACCATCTCCATCGCAGACGCTCACATAGTTGGGCGCCCATAGGCCCAATGCGATACACCTGCTTGTGTGGACAACAGTACCTCACCGGAGCTTTGGAGTGGATGAACCTTAGCGATTGGGAACAGAGCCGACGGACCAGCCAGACATTAGGGCTTGGACTGATGTTTTCGGTAATGTCCTCGGTCTTAGGACTGCTGGCTTACTGGCTTCTTCGAGCACTTCAACTACCCAGATTGGCTCTGGTTTTTGCTCTGATCATCACAGTAGCTCCATTCGTTCTCTTTATGGTTCCATTCTGCTATGAAGTAGCGATGTCAAAGTGGCGAACCAGGGCGCGCACCCTAGCCAGTTCGCACTCTCAGTGACACATTAGGACAGTCTCTATTTGATAATCCCCATCTTTGATCCAACCCGCTTCAGAATCTCCAGCGCACGGCTCAACTGATCCTGCGTATGCGTGGCGCTCATGATCGTGCGCAGGCGGGCTTTGCCTTCAGCAACCGTTGGGAACGCAATTCCCGGAGTGAAGACGCCTTCGTTAAACAGTTCGCGGCTGAATTCCATAGCCAGGCGGCCTTCGCCCACGATGATGGGGGTGATCGGCGTCTCGCTGGCAGGCGTGCTGATGCCGCCGATATTGAAGCCCAGCAATCCCAGCTCCTTCTTGAAGAAGCGCGTGTTGGCCCAGAGCTTGTCCATCAGTTCAGGCTCCTGTTCCAGGACTTCGAAAGCGGCGATGCACGTAGCCGCGACAGAGGGCGGATGAGAGGTGGAGAACAGAAAAGGCCGTGCGCGATGGTAGAGAAAATCTATCAGCTCTTTCGAGCCACATACGTAGCCGCCCAGTGCGCCGATGGCCTTGGAGAGCGTTCCCACCTGCACGTCGACGCGGCCGTGGACGTTGAAATGGTCGGGGGTACCGCGGCCGTTTTTGCCCAGAACACCCGACGCATGAGCGTCATCGACCATCATGATGGCGCCGTATTTTTCCGCGAGGTCGCACAGCGCGGGCAGCGGGCCGACGTCGCCGTCCATGGAGAAAACGCCGTCAGTAATAACCAGTTTGTGGCCGGGCTCATGCGCAACTTCCTTGAGAAGCTCTTCCGCGTGTGCCGTATCTTTATGGCGAAAGACTTTGATCTTGGCCTTGGAGAGCCGCGCGCCGTCAATGATGCTGGCATGGTTCAGCTCGTCAGAGATGATGAAGTCGTCTTTGCCGAGAATGGCTGAAACGGTTCCCGCGTTCGCCGCAAATCCGGACTGGAAGACCACACACGCCTCGGTCTTCTTGAACCGCGCGATCTTCTCTTCCAGCTCCATGTGGATGGACATGGTGCCGCTCACCGTGCGCACCGCGCCCGAACCGACGCCATACTTCTTCGTGGCCGCCAGGGCCGCTTCCCGCAGCTTGGGATGCGTGGTCAAGCCCAGATAATTGTTCGACGCCAGGTTGATCACACGCTTGCCGTCAAAAACGCATTCCGGCATCTGCGGCTCTTCCAGCACACGCAGGGCAAAGTGGGTGCCCTTCTGGCGGAGTTCGTTCATCTGGTCAGTCAAGTACGATAATTGCGGGCGGGAAGTAGTCGTTGGAGTCATTCGGAATCCTTCTACACCAAACATTTCCGCAAATAGCCAATGGCTATTTGCTGCCTTCAGATCTTGCTTGCCTCGACCGGGTCGCAACCGGAGGATCCCGGCCCTCAGGCGTAACCGACAATATTAACAAGAATGGCCCTCATCTTTCCGTACATCGGATTCCGCATGCGCGCCCGGTTATCAAGCTTGGTGCCTATTTACCTTCGTAACCGCGGGCCACGCAGGTCGCGACTTATGATCGCAGGAACAATGCTATTTTGTACTCCGTAAGACAGGGAGAAGGCGATGAAACCAGGCTTTCTTTTGGAAGCTGCGCGCAAGAACGCAAAATCTGCCTGGCAGGGAGGCCTGGCGGTTTGTGCGCTCTCGGTGTTGGTTCTGTTGTTTAATGGCACGTACGTATACAACTGGGTGGCCGGCCCGTTCCCGATGGATTCCGCTCTCGCGGAATCGCCGGGAATGAAGGAATTTGCTCAGGCGGGCGGAACCCTCATTCCCACCGATCTTGTCGAACGCAAATTGAGCGTCGTGAGAGTCCTGCGCAGCGCACTGGAAGTCCGTGACAATACCGTGAGCGCGAATTACTACCTCTTCCCGTTGGATGGCAAGTTTGTGATGGTAAAAACCGCGCCTGACTTTGCCGGCACCGCTGTCAGTGGACGCCTGGTCCCGCTCCCGGAAAAGGTCCGTTCCTTCCCTCAACTCACAGAGATCAAAGTCGCCGCCGACCGGACATTGAAGTCCGAGGATCTCTATCCCACCATGCTGGACGCAACCTTTCCTTACCGTGCAGATGCCAACCTTTTTGTGCTCGTCGCAGTATTCTTTCTGGTAGTGGGTGTGCTGGCCACTCCTGTGGCGATGGTACGAGCATCCAGTCCGCAAAAGTATTCCATGCTGAGGCTTGTAGCGCGTACCGGGCCGGTTCTGCCGACGGTTCGCCGCATCGAGCAGGACTTCATTGCCGCAGGCGATGATGCCCACGTCATCCCGCTCTTGATCTCTTCCGCATGGGTCTATGATCCCGGGCGCGGCGCCCTGGTCTTTCCATTGAAGGACGTTGTCGGTGTGGCCAAGAAAATCCGGCAGCCTTCACGGAGACCTTCCCAAGTGGTGCTCAACCAACGGAAACCGCCGTCTTATTCGGTGGAGTTTTGGCTTCGCAGTGAGCCGAGGTGTCATTCTGTACAAGCCGGCGACAAGGAGTGCGACGCTATCATCAATGCAATCGGCGCGCGTATTCCATGGGCCATCATTGAACCGGGATCCTCTTTTGAATTCCATTGGAGACGCGATCGTCAGGTCTGCATCGCTGAGATGGAACGGCGGCGAAAGCAGATGCAGGCGGCTTCCGCAGCGCCACCTGCGCAAGCACCGGTCCCAGCAAAATAGAAGCGCGGTGCCCTCCATCGGCACCTCGATGGTTGGGAAAACTCCCAGGAGAACGGATCTTCTCGTTATTTCGCCTTCTGCACGCCGTTCGGATACAACAAAATTTTACTCGACTCTCCCGTGCGCAGCCGGTCCATGCCTTTGCTGAAGTCGGCCATCGGCATGCGGTCGGTAATCACCGGATCAAGATCAAGTTTGCCGGCTTTGAGCAGAGCGTTCATCTGATACCAGGTCTTGTACATCAGGCGGCCATTGATACCCTGCACGTACGCGCCTTTGAAAATGATGTCGTTGGCCAAGTTGAGTTCCATCGGCTTGGAGGGAATCCCCAGCAGCGAGGCGCGTCCGCCGAGGCGCAAAATCTTGAACCCCAGGCGAATCGCATCCGGGTGGCCTGACATCTCGAGAATTACATCCACCCCGGTACCCTCGGTGGCATTCATCACGTGGTCGTAGACGTTGTCCTTGGCCGGATTGAGCACGTGATCAGCTTTCATTTTTTCCGCCAGTTTGCGCCGGTGCTCGTTGATCTCGAGCGCATAGACCTCGCTGGCGCCGCAGGCGCGCGCCACGGCGATGCAGAATAATCCAATCGGACCGCAGCCGATCACAGCCACTGTCTTTGCCGCGATCTCGCCCGCCAGCACTGTATGCACGGCGTTGCCCAGAGGATCGAGCACGCTGGCATAATCCGGAGGCACTGCGGCGTCGATCTTCCAGATATTCGACTCTGGGATCACCACAAACTCGGCGAATGCACCGTTGGCATCGACGCCGATAATTTTCACATGCTGGCAAATATGGGCTTCGCCGGTGCGGCATTGGTAGCACTTGCCGCAAGCCACGTGCATCTCCGCGGAGACAAAGTCGCCTTCCTTCACCGCCGTCACGCTCTTGCCTCTCGCAACCACGTGCCCGCAGAACTCATGCCCGGGGATGAGCGGCGGCTTGATGCGGTTTTGCGCCCATTGGTCCCAGTTGTATATGTGCAGATCGGTTCCGCAGACCGAAGCTACTTTCACTTTCACCAGCACATCGTCCGGGCCATATTTGGGCAGGGGCATCTGGCGGACGTCCGCTCCCGGGGCGGCCTCCGGTTTCACTACGGCAAGCATGGTTTCAGGCATTCAATTCCTAAGTTTGAGATGAGAAAGGCAAACTCCTCATTTTAACAAATCCGTTCGTAATGCCTTCTCATCGATACCGATGTGAGTTCAAGAAAACGGCCAACAAAATTCTTGTTTGCAGAGCCTGCCACTTTCAGCGATAATTAAATTAAATAAACAGTTAATTAAATGCCATCCGCACTCAAATCCGGCAAATCAGGTTCCCGCGGCGAGCCCGAAAAGACCCGTGCAGCCATTCTGAAAGCTGCCCTGGAAGAGTTTTCGCATGAGGGCGTAGCTGGCGCGCGCACGGAGGAGATTGCCCGCCGCGCCGGTGTTAATAAGGCGCTGCTCTATTACTACTTCAAAGACAAAGAAGGTCTCTACGCCGCGGCCCTGGAGCAGGTGTTTTCCGGTCTACATCAGCGAGTGGGTGCGGTACTCGAGCGCACCGACCTGCCTCCCCGCGATCGGCTGGTCTTGTACGCGCAAACACATTTTGATTACATCGCCAGCGCTCCGGTTTATCCCCGACTGGTGCAGCGGGAATTCATGCGTACCAGCGGACGCACACTGTCCCCTGCGGCCGGCCGGATCATGGAGCGCCACGTTCGTCCGTTTTATGACCGGCTGGAGAAGTTGATCCTGGAAGGAGCCAAGACCGGCGACTTCCGCCGTCTCGACCCGGTACACACAGTTACTTCGATCATCGGAATCATCGTTTTTTATTTCATCAGCATGCCGGCACAGCAGTTTCTGCATCCCGGCGACCCGGGTTCTCCGGAGAGGATCGCCGCGCGCCGGGCCGCAATGCTGGATTTCATCTGCGCTGCCGTCATGACACCGGAAGCGGCCAGAAAGGTTTGTTTGCCTTGAGCCAACGCAACAAGTTCTTCGGGTTTCTCGGGCTGCTGCTGATCATCGCCGCTGTCTACTATTTTCTTTCCACACCCCGCTCCTCGGACCTGGTTCTGATCGGCACCGTTGACGCCAACCAGGTGGTGGTAAGCCCGAAGATCAGCGGGCGAATCGAGCGTCTTGCCGTGGATGAGGGCACCGAGGTGAAAGCGGGCGACACCATCGCTGTGCTGGACTCGCAGGAGCTTACCGCTGACCGGCAGGCTGCAGAAGCGCTGCTGGCGAGCCTTCGTCACCAGGTCTCACAAACGCGCTATACGGAAGAGCAGACCGCCGGAGAGACTTCCAGCGGCGTGGTGAATGCGCAAGCCCGATTGCGCGCAGCGCAGGCGACGCTGCTGCAAGGCCAAGCCGACCTGCAGCGGATCGAGGGCGACACGCGCCGGAACCTGGCTCTGGCGCAGCAAGGTGTGGTGTCACAACAGGTGGCCGACCAATCTGCGGCGCAGCTCAAAGCCCAGCAGGCGCTGGTTCGCGCGGCGGAAGATCAGGCTCACGCCGCGCAGGCCGATCTGGATACAGCCCAGGCGCGATTGCACCAGGCGCGCGCCGCCCAGAGCACTGTGGCAGCCACGCAGTCGCAGCAATTGAACGCCAAAGCACAGTTGGAAGCAGCGGAGGCGCGGCTGGGCTATACGAAAGTCACGGCCCCGGTGAGCGGCATTGTAACCGTCCGCGCTGCGCGTGAAGGCGAAGTCGTAAACCTGGGCCAGGCGATCGTGATTATCACGGATTTGAACGATACCTGGGTTCGCGCCGCCGTTCCTGAGACGCAGGCGGTTCACATCGCCCTGGGCGATCAGTTAGAGGCCCGTCTGCCATCCGGCGAGACCGTTCCCGGGAAAATCATTTTCAAAGCGCCGGAGGCGGACTTTGCCACGCAGCGCGATGTAAGCCGGCGCAAGCGCGATATCAAAGCCATCGCACTGAAACTGGCCGTGGACAACAGCAAGAAGAACCTGGTGCCGGGAATGACGGCGGAAATCCTGATTCCGAAATCGAAGGTGAACCCGTGAGCGGGACGCCGCCCAACGCCATTGAGGTTGTCAACATCGTGAAACGATACGGGAACTTCACCGCCGTTGACGGTGTCTCTTTCCACGTGGCGGAAGGCGAGGTGTTCGGCCTTCTCGGCCCGAACGGCGCGGGCAAATCGACGCTGATCCGCATGATGACCACCTTGCTTGAGATCACCAGCGGCACAGCGCTGATTGAAGGCTCTGACGTACGCAAGGATCCCGACCGCGCACGGCGTTGCATGGGCGTGATTCCCCAGGCGATGACCAGCGACGGCGACCTGACGGTCTGGGAGAACCTGAGCATTTATTCCAAGCTCTATGGCATTCCTACGGAAGAGCGGGAGAAATCAATCGATGAACTGCTTGAACTGGTGGATCTCACGCAGTGGCGGAACGCGCCGGCCAGAAATCTTTCCGGCGGGATGCGGCGACGGCTGGAGATCGCGCGTGGCCTGGTGCATCGCCCCAAAATCTTTTTCCTCGACGAGCCTACCACCGGCCTTGATCCCGTTTCCCGCGTCGCCGTTTGGGAGATGATCACCAAGATCAAACAGCAACGGCATCTCACCGTGCTGATCACCACTCACTACATGGACGAAGCTGACCGTCTGTGCGATCGCATCGCCATTGTCGACCACGGCAAGCTGGTAGCGCTGGATACCCCGCGCGCGCTCAAGGCCAGCGTTCCCGGATCTAGCGTGATTGAGACCCAGTTCTTGAACGCTCCCAAGGATTGGCAGCAGACCCTGGAGAAGCTAGCTGCCGTGCAGTCCGTACAACCCGAGGGCGCAGACATGTACCGGATTCTCACTGACGACGGCTCGAAGACAACAACCGACCTGGTGGAAACGGCTGTGCGCGCTAACGTGGTGGTAAAGGCTTTGACCGTGCAGAGCACAACGCTGGACGATGTTTTTGTCCACTACACCGGACGCGCGCTGCGCGACCAGATGGTGGATGCTCCGCTTTATACCTCGCCGGTGGCGTGGGGCAAATGATGCACAGCTTCTTTCAAAGCGGGCGCATGATGGCCATCGTGGAGCGCGATCTGCGCAAGTTCTTCCGCTCGCCGGCGCTGATGATGGCAGCCATGGTTTTTCCGCTCGTGCAGTTGATCGTGCTGGGCAATGCCTTCGGCGGCAAGATCAGAGATGCCAAGCTGGGAATTGTCAGCCATGACACCGGACCGCAGGCCATCCGCGTAATTGAAGCGCTCCGCGCCGTCGAGAGCAACGCCCGCACCTTCCAGCCGATCGTCTATAACGACGAAAAAGATATGGTCGCTGCGGTGCGCCGTGGCGATCTGAACGCCGGCCTGGTCATTCCACCGCAGTTTTCACGCGACGTCTACGCGCATGCACGGCCGGAGATCGGCCTGGTGCTCGACAACACGGACAACTTCATGACATCCACTTTCGAAGATGAGATGACGCAACTGGTGGATGCGCTCAATCAGCCCGACGTGGAACCGCGCGTGGTGCAGCAGACGGCGCTGCAAGTGGTGGAGCTTTATCCCTACGTTGAATATATGAAGTACCTTTTGCCCGGGTCGATCACCTTGGCCATGTTTGTCAGCGTGATGATCGGCGGTGGCATCGTCTATATCGATGACAAGGCCCGCGGCGTGCATGAAGGCTATCTGGTGACGCCCATCACCAAAATGGAATTGGTGGCAGGGCTGAACGTTGCCGGCGCGCTCAAGGCCATGGGTGCGGGCATTGTCTTGACGGTGATCGGATCGCTGATTGCGGGTGTGGGCACAACTTTTCAGCCGGTAAACTTCATCGAGCTCTTTCTGCTGATTACCTGCACCTCGTTTGCTTTTATCGCCATGATGTTCCTGATGATGGTGCGCGTGAACGATCCTCTGATCCCACGCGCCATCTTCGGGATTTTGAACACGCTTCTGTATTTCCCCAGCGGAGCGATTTACCCTATCCAGGCGTTCCCTAAATGGCTGCAATCGATCGCCTGGATCGATCCCTTCAGCTATTCGGTGCACGGTTTCAAGGCCGTTCTGCTCAAAGGCGTGGGATTGTCTGCGATCTGGCCTGACCTGCTGTATCTGAGCGGCTTTGCCATTCTGACTTTTATTCTCTCTACCGCGCTGTTCAAACGCACGCTTTAAGGAGTCTTCCATGGCCTTGATGGACGCAAAAGAGTACGATCCGCGACCTGCACAACGCCGCAATCGCATCATCGCGGCGGTTGTGGTAGTGGTAATTGTCGTCGCGGCGTACCTGTACCTCACGCGTTACGATACCGAGAAAAAAGTAATCAACAGCTTTTTCCATGCGCTCGAGCAAAAGGATTTTGAGACCGCTTACGGCATTTACCAGGGCGACCCGGACTGGAAGCAGCACCCGCAGAAGTATCCGAACTACACGATCAACCAGTTCAAGCTGGACTGGGGTCCTTCCGGGGAATACGGCCCGATCAGCAGCCATCAGGTGGATTGCGCGCTGGCGCCGCCAAAAAAAGATTTCGTCTCGCCCAGCGGAGTTGTCGTAGTGGTTACCATCAACAACCGTGCGGAACCGCGCTCCATGTGGGTAGAGACAAAGAGCAAGTCGATTACTGATTCGCCGGTAAAGGTGCTGTGCAGGGGACAACAATAAGTCTAGACGGGGCCATTGCTTCCCAGATAGAGTGATCGTGTAAAAAACAGGAGAAGCATGTCGTCCCTGCCAGCCAGATTGTTTTCATTCCCGCTGCGTTGCATGTTTCTGGTCATTTTCATTTCCATCCTACTTCCTGCGCAGCCATCGGCGCTGGACTCCGGTAACAGCAGCGGCAAACCACCTGCACCTGCTCGCGTCGACAATGTCACAGACGACTATTTCGGCGTCAAGATCATTGATCCCTATCGGTGGATGGAAGCGGGAGTTGAAGACCCCGAGCTTCTCAGCTTTTTGCATTCGCAAAATGATTACACTCGATCAGTGCTTCAATCCTTGGGGGCGCCACGGGAAAAGTTACTGGCGCGTATTAAGGAGTTGGACAATGCCGTGATAAGCCGGGGCATCGCGCAGCGGGCCGGGAATCGCCGTTTCTACTTCGAGATTGTTCCGGGAGCGTCCTTCGCCTCGCTTATGGTGCAAGACCCGGACGGCAGGACAAGAAAGCTCTACGACCCCGATGCTCACAGTGAAGGCGGCCAGCATGCGGCAATCGACTTTTTTGCTGTATCCGACGACGGCAAACATGTTGCCATAGGCGTTTCGCTGGGAGGCTCTGAGAATGATGTGATCCGGATTATTGATGTGGATACTGGCAGTCTGCTTGACGATGCCATTACCCGGACTCAATACGGTTCCCCTTCCTGGCGGCCGGACAACAAATCGTTCTATTACAGCCGCCTCCAGGCTCTTCCTCCCGGCGCACCTCCGACTGCAATCTATGAAAACCAGAAAGTATTTCTTCATGTCATTGGCAGAGATCCAGAGAAGGATCCGCCGGTACTTGGTCCGGGTGTAGCTGGTTCTGACATACCCAAAGCGGGCTTTTCCAGCGTTCAGGTATTTCCTGGTAGCTCTTATGTACTTGGCTTTCACTCCGCCGGAACCACTGACCGTGGCAATCTTTACGTCGCGGCGCTGAAAGATGCTGTTGGCCCGAACACGCGATGGAGGAAGTTGTTTTCCAGCGAGGATAAGATCTACGACACTGCTGTATATGGCTCAACCCTGTATTTGCTGACCGAAAAAGGGGCGCCCAATCGCAAGATTCTCAAACTTGACATGGCGCGCCCCAGCGCAGTTGCCACGTTCGTTCCCGAAAGCGACCAAACATTGACCGGCATTTCCACTGCGGCCGATGCGGTCTACGTATGGAGACGGCATGGTCTGACTTTTGATCTGCAACTAATTCCGTACGACACAAAAGAGAAGCCCAGCCTGGTTCCTTTACCGTATCCGGGGACCTTGAGCGGGGGTGAGATCAACGTCCGATTCAAGGATATCTACTTCGGAGTCACCGCCTGGACTCATTCCTATGCCGAGTTTCATTACGACCCTGCCACCAGGAAAGTGAAAGCAACAGGATGGATACCTCCCGACCCAGCTGACTTCTCGGCCATTGAGGCGCGTGAGGTGGAAGCAGTCAGCACTGGAGGCACGAAGGTCCCTCTTTCCATCATTTGCCGCCGTGACATCGTTCTGGATGGATCCCATCCAACGGTGTATTACGGTTATGGCGCATATGGGGTGTCAACCGATCCGGGCTTTAATCCGATGATTCTCGCCTGGATAGAACGGGGCGGTGTAATCGCTTATGCACATGTGCGCGGCGGTGGAGAGTTCGGCGAATCCTGGCACGTGGCCGGTATGAAGAACACCAAGCAACACACGATCGACGATATGATCGCCGCGGGAAAATATCTGATCGAAAACCACTACACCTCTCCAGAGCATTTGGCGGTCTCAGGCACAAGCGCCGGCGGCATCGCTGTGGGCGGCGCAGTGGTGCAACATCCTGAGCTGTTCGCGGCGGCCGTTGATAATGTGGGAATGACAGATATGTTGCGCTTCCAGCGAACGCAGGGCGGCGCGGCCAACATCCCGGAATTCGGCAACGTCGAAGACCGTGATGAGTTTCAATCCTTGTTTACCATCAGCGCCTATCACCATGTGGCTGACGGCACGGCCTACCCTGCAATCCTGGGCATTACCGGTATTCACGACCCGCGAGTTCCACCCTGGATGGTTGCCAAGATGGTGGCCAGGCTCCAGGCTGCATCAAGCAGCAAGAAACCCGTCTTGCTCCGCGTTGATTTCGATGCCGGCCATGGCCTCGGCTCAACTCGAGTGCAATATGAGGAGCGTACGGCAGATCAATGGAGTTTCTTACTGTGGCAGCTTGGGGATAAAGAATTCTCGCGGCCGGCGAATGAGGCAGCTCACTGACTCTCTGCTGGGAGCAATTGAACTGATTCGGCGGTTACCCTTTCGCCGCCGCCGCAAAATGATTGCTCACTTTTTGCACTGAGGCTTCGTCTTCGGCGTTCAGACAGGTCTGTGAGCGATCGATCTGGCGCATGAGGCCGGTCAGCACCTTGCCCGGGCCAACCTCAACGAAGGTCTTGACGCCCAGGTCGATCAGCGTTTGCATCGATTTTGCCCACTGCACTGCTCCGGTTACCTGGCGGACCAGGGCCTGGCGTGAGCCTTCGCCCGTGCTCCTCGGCGTCGCATCAATATTGCAGATCACCGGCACCTCGGGATTGCTGAACGGAAGCGATTGGAGATCGCGCTCCAGGCGGTCCTGAGCAGGCTGCATCAAAGCACAGTGGAATGGAGCGCTTACCACCAGCATTACGGCGCGTTTGGCGCCACGCTGCTTGGCCAGCTCCGCAGCCCGCTCAACCGCCTTCTGGTGGCCGGAAATAACGATCTGATCGGGTGAATTGATGTTGGCAGGAGAGACGACCTGGCCTTGTGCAGCTTCGGCGCACACTTGCTGGAGCTGATCGAGCCCCATGCCAAGAATCGCCGCCATTCCGCCCTCGCCGGCAGGAACGGCTTCCTGCATGTAACGTCCCCGATTGCGCACAGTGCGCACGGCTTCAGCAAAAGGCAGCGTTCCAGCCACCACGTGAGCTGAATATTCGCCCAAACTGTGGCCGGCGGCAAATTGCGAAAGAATTCCCTTTTCGCGCAGTACGCGCGCCACGGCCGTGCTCATGGTCAGGATGGCGGGTTGAGTGTTTTCAGTGAGCTTCAGTTGCTCGTCCGGGCCTTCAAAGCAAAGCTTGGAGATGGAGAAGCCCAGGGCATCGTCGGCTTCCTGAAAAGTCTGGCGGGCCACTGGATAGATTTCCGCCAGTTCCTTGCCCATGCCTGTTGTCTGTGATCCCTGTCCGGGGAAGAGGAAAGCCACAGGGTTATGGCTCATGTCATCTGTTCCGTTTTGTCCGCGCTGTCAAATGTTTCGCTGCGCGTGGATTCAAGGCGAGTCGTATTCAGCTCTTTTTCGATATGCGCGTTGATGCCTGATTCATAGAATTCTTTGGCCACACGGATCGCATTCTTGATGGCGTTGGCGTTGGAGCGTCCGTGGCCGACAATGGCCACGCCTTTCAATCCCAGCAGCGGCGCTCCGCCGTATTCGGAGTAATCAAGCTTACGGCCGAAATTGGTAAACGCCTTGCGCGCCAGCAAGGCACCCACTTGCGACGTAATGGTCGAGGTCAACGATTCCTTCAGCAGGAAGCGAACGGCTTCCACCAGGCCTTCGGAAATCTTCAGCGCAACGTTGCCGACGAAGCCGTCGCAAACGATCACGTCCACTTTGCCGTTGTAGAGATCGCGGCCTTCCACGTTACCCATGAAATTGAGAGGCAGCTCTTTGATCAGCGCATGACCTTTGCGGGTAAGCTCGTTGCCTTTGCCTTCTTCCTCGCCGATGGAAAGCAGGCCGACCGTGGGCTGGGCGTTTTTGAAGATCGCGCGATAGTACATCGCCCCCATCAAGGCGAACTGGGCAAGATTGTGGGGCTTGGAATCGACGTTCGCGCCCACGTCGATAAGAATGGAAGGCTTGAGCTTGCCGGCCGAGGTGGGAAAGACGTTGGCCAGAGCCGGTCGATCCACGCCGGGCAATGCGCCCAAAACCATCTTGGCGACCGCCATCGCCGCGCCGGTATTGCCAGCCGTCACAAAGCCGACGGCACGCTTGTCTTTTACCAGGCGCAGGCCGACGTGCATGCTGGAGCCGCGCTTGGTGCGCACTGCCTGCACAGCTTCATGCATTTCGATGACTTCAGTGGCGTTGACTACATCTACCGGCAGACCGGGTGCAGATGGATGGCTGGCCAGTTCCTGGCGCAAACGCTCTTTCGGGCCAACCAGTAATACCCGAACTCCGTAGTGACGTGCGGCTAGCAGGGCCCCTTCCACCTCAGGCTTCGGGTGCCGGTCTGAACCCATCGCATCCAGAGCTATAACAGTTTCCACTGACTTTGGCCCTTAACTGCTCTCTTTTACTTCCATCACTTCGCGGCCTTTGTAATAGCCGCACTTGGGACAGATGCGATGAGGCATCTTCTTCTCATGGCAGTTCGGACACTCGGCGGCGGAGTGTGCTGTCAGAAAATCGTGTGCGCGGCGATTCGAGGTGCGTGACTTCGAATGCCGCCGTTTTGGATTTGGCATTTTCTTGTTCCCTTTCTCTTTCCGGCGCGAACCAGCCGGCCCATAACATCTATCGTCTATCGTTCCAATTTCTTGCGAATCTCTTCCAATGCCGACCAGCGCGGATCCGGCATGCTGGTGACGCAATCACAACTCTCAATGTTCAGGTTCTTGCCGCATTGAGGACATAAGCCCTTGCAATTGGCGCGACAAACCTGTTTTACGGGTAGAGCCAGCAGAATCTGCTCTTTGAGCACATCCTCCAGCAGGAGCCCTTCCCCCTTATAATAGCCAATCTCGGTTTCTGCCCTGCTGATGGCGACCTCGTCAGCTCTCGCATCTACACCCAGCGGGCGATAGAGCAGGTCGAACTTTTCCGAAATGGCATTGTGAACCGGATCAAGACAGCGGGCGCATGGGTTTTCCACTTCAGTGGAAAAGCTTCCCACCAGCCTGATATCTTCCACAATCTCGCGAGCGCCCCGGTTCTCGCGAATCAGTTCAGCCTGCCCCGATGTCTGCAACGGGGCGGTTTGCACAAGATCTTCCCCCAGATCAATCACACCAGGTGACAACGTTTCATTGAATTCCAATTTCCGGAGCTCAAGGTCCTTTATTTTTATAAACATAAGGGGCGCTCCGGAATTTCAGAACGTACAGGAATACGCTGGGGCTACTGTTAAGAATAAAGGCCGTGCAGAGGGGTGTCAAGGATAGTGCACAGTGCGGCGGAGCCTCCGCCGCACGTGAATGGTTTAAAGACTACAGGTTGCGGGTCCCGGTAGCTTCCTGAACTCTGTCACCAGCCTGGCCCGCCTGGCCGCGAATCGCGGAAACGGTGGTGCGAACGCGTTCACGTCCCTGGTCAACCCAACCCTTGGCTGAGTCGGCCAAATCGTTGGCGCGCTGTGTAAGGTTGCTGCGGGCGTCCTCACCGCTCATCGGCGCGAAGAGAATTCCCAAACCGATTCCAATGCCCAATCCTGCCAAAAAGGACTTCATATGATTTGCTCCTTTAACGGCGACAAAGGCTCTCCGTCGCCAGCTATCAAAAAAGAAGATGCGAATTGGCCGCGAAGGTTGCCGCGTCCGGAAAGATCGCCAAGATGGTTAAGAATTTCCAGGCTTTTTCATGGCCCGGAAACGTCGCGCAAACGGTGCCGTCTCCGTTATTTGGGGTGCACGAGTTTTTGCGCTGCCACCTGGGCGGCAGTGCTCCGCGGATCGTCTTTCTGGACCTGCTGATAGATCATGGTGGCCTGCTGAGGATCGATCTTTTCATAGATCTCAGCAAGCTCCAGTTGCGCTGTGCTCTTGGAGATGGTGGCGGTGGGATGATCCGCCAGTTCTTTGTAGATTTTTATTGCGTCCGCCTGGCGATTTGAATCGCGATAGATCGACGCCAAAGCCATCTTTGCCAGGGCGGCGAGATCCTTGTCACCGGAATCTGCGGCTGTCTTGAAGTCCTTTTCGGCTCCCGCGGTATCTCCAGCCTGCAGCAGCGCTGACGCGCGAAGGTAGCGCGCGACTTTACCAGGCGAAACCAGGGAGTACTTGTCCGCAATTGCTTGGAATTGCTTTGCCGCAGCCTGGCCGCGCTCGGCAACGCTGGTGAAGCTAAGCGTATCTCCGGCGGGGGTTCCTGCCGGCCGCAGGGGAGCATTCAGCGTGCGCAAAGCCGTGCTGAGTTCGAAGTTTCCCTGTTCAATTTGATGGTTGCGCCAGGTGAAAACACCTGCACCAAGCAACACGACAACAATGAGCAACCCAACCACCCAAGCCACCAGGTTGCGGTGACCGGTGGCCCATTGGGCTGCGCCCTGTGCTGTCTCGGCGAATTTATCTTCTTTCAACTGACGACGGGTATAACCTGGCATGGAAACCTTTTCGGTGGGATAAGTAGCTATGAAACCTTGAGTTTAGCAAGGACTTGGCCGATTCGTCAACGCTGCCTTCTGGTGCAACCGAACATGCCAGGTAATGCTTCCAATTTAAGTAAAGCTATCTTCGTCTATAAATCCTGGGAATTCTGCAATTTTGCAAGCAATTGGCAGTGGGAGAGTGTGTATGCGGAAATTGGGAATTGTTGTTCTGGTCATTGTCGTGCTGCTGGTGGCAGCAGTGCTGATTGTTCCCCACCTCGTAAACATCAATCAATACCACGCCCAGATACAGGATCAGTTGCAAAAACGCCTGGGCCGCCAGGTGACGCTCGGCGAGATGAACCTGAGCCTCTTTCCGCCTTCCTTTCAGGTTGCGAACGCGACCATATCCGAGGATCCGCATTTCGCAACGTCTCGGCCCTTTGCTCAGGCGGAAAAACTTGCCGTCAGCGTAAAGTTCTGGCCGCTGCTGCACAAAGATATTGAAGTCAAATCTCTGGAACTGACTCGGCCCCACATTGAACTGGTTCGCGATGCCCAGGGCGTCTGGAACTTCGCCACGCTGGGACAACCGGCCAAGCAATCACCGGCGCAAAGCCCTACACCAGCGCAGGCACAAAACACGCCGCCTGCACATGCGCCGACCCCGGTTACAGCCACCGGGCAGGAAAGCAAACCGCCCGCCGGCCAACTGACGCTGGCGAACCTGTTCATCAATGACGGACAGGTGGCAATCACCGATTTGCAAAAACACCAGTCGCGCGCGGTTTACGATCACATCGATCTCAACCTGAGCGACTTTTCTCCCGACCAGCAGTTCTCTCTCAAACTCACGGCCCATTTGCCCGGCGCGGGCAAGCAAACCGTCTGGCTGCAGGGCAAAGGGGGACCAGTTAAGGGAGCCGATCTGATCAATACGCCGTTTGACGGTACCCTGCGGCTCGATCAGGTTTCAACCGACGCAGCACAGAAGTTTTTAAACTCACAGACCATGAACGGCATCGACGCAATTATTTCCGGCGACGCCAAGGTCAGGAACTCCGGCGGCAAATTGGCTTCAAACGGAACCATTCGCCTGGAAAACGCACGCATTCATAGCACCAACGTCGGCTACCCGATCGAGCTTAACTACGATGTGGCCGACGATCTTTCGAGCGATGTGATCCAGATCAACAAAGGGAATCTGAAGCTGGGATCGACTCCGGTTACTGTCGCCGGGACCGTTAACAGCAAAGCCACGCCGGCACAGATCGATCTGAAACTGACGGCATCCAATGCGTCAATTGCGGAAGCGGCACGCTTGGCTTCGGCCTTTGGAGTGGCCTTCGGCCAGGGCACGGACGTAAAAGGCACTGTCGACGCCAACATTCAGGCCCGGGGTGCGATCAGCAAGCCGGCGATGAACGGCCAGCTTAGTGCGCGCAACCTGGAGATCAGAGGGAAACAGTTGCCGCAACCGGTCAAGATCAACGACATCGCTCTGACGCTCACGCCGGAATCAATTCGCTCCAACGATTTTGCCGCCACCACCGGTTCCACGACCGTCAACGTGAATTTTGCGCTCACAAACTATAGCGGCGCAAACAGCTCGATCAACGCTGCTCTGCGCGCCCCGAATGCGCGCCTGGGAGAGATCCTGAACATCGCTCAGGCTGCGGGTGTAAGCGGGGTAGAGGGTATGTCCGGCGACGGCACGCTCAACCTCGACGTGCATGCACAGGGACCGACCAAGAATATCTCGGCCCTGAATTTTTCCGGACAGTTCACTGCGCGCTACCTGCAAATCAGCGGGAAACAGTTGCCGCAACCGATCAAGGTCAACGACATCGCTCTGACGCTTACTCCGGATGCAATCCGCTCCAACAATTTTGCTGCCTCCACCGGCTCCACGACCGTCAATGTGAATTTTGCACTCACCAACTATCGCGGCGCGAACAGTGCAATCAACGCCGCTCTGCGCGCGCCGAATGCCCGCGTGGGAGAGATCCTGAACATTGCTCAGGCGGCGGGCGTAAGCGCGGTGGAGGGCGTGTCCGGCGATGGCTTGCTCAACCTCGACGTACACGCCCAGGGGCCGACCAAGAATATGTCAGCCCTGAATTTTTCCGGCACGGGCAAACTCAGCAATGCGAACTTGAAAGTGCCTTCGCTGACCAAGCCGGTGGAGATCAAGAATTCTGACATTCAGTTCAGTCAAAACTCAGTGTCCCTGCGAAATATGGCGGTAAGCGTCGGGCAAACCAACACCAGCGGCAATCTGACATTGAAAAACTTTGCCGCTCCACAGGTTCAGTTCATACTCAATGCGGACAAGGTGAACGTGGCTGAACTGCGGCAGCTTTTCAATGCTGCTCCGGCACAGCCGGCAAAGCGCGCTGCAGCGGGCGATTTCTGGAACCTTATCCCGCGCGCCGGGGCGCAACAACACCCAGCCAGCGCAGAACCGAACCTGCTTACCAAGATGACCGGCGGAGGCAACGTCACGATTGGAACGATTCAGTACGATGATTTGCTGCTGAACAACACCCATGCCACGGTAACCCTGGATCATGGCGTGATCAAGCTGAACCCGCTTACGGCGGACGTCTATGGCGGTAAGGAAACCGGCACGATCACCATCGACATGCGCCCGGCGCAGCCTGTCTACGCGGTCAATCTGAAAACCGACAAGGTTGACGCCAACAAGCTCGTCTCTTCTGTTTCGAGTCTCAAACAGACGCTGTATGGATTGCTGGCCTCCAACGTGAACGCCAACTTCAGTTCGTCCTCCGCCGACAACATAGCCCGCAGCCTGAATGGCACCCTGAACATTAACCTCACTAACGGCAGGTTGATGAACGTCGACCTGCTGCATGAACTGGCGGCGGTGGGTAAATTTGTGGGCAGTAATTTCGCGACGCCCAAGGGCTTTACCAATATGGCCCAGCTTACCGGCAACTTTAATGTGAAGAACGGAGTGGCACAGACCAACGACCTGAAAGCCATTATCGATGGCGGAACGCTTGCGGCCGCGGGGCTGGTAAACCTGGCAGACCAGTCGCTCAACATGCACGTGACTGCTGTCCTGAACAAAGCCCTGAGCCAGCAAGTGGGCGGTACTCAAGTCGGCGGCTTCATGAACACCGCGCTGGCCAATAACCAGGGCGAACTTGTCATGCCCGTGATAATCACCGGAACCGTCCAGCATCCGCAGGTCGCGCCCGACTTGCAGCAGTTGGCGCAGATGAAGCTCAAGAACCTGCTGCCGACCACTAAGAACCCTGGCGAGCTTACCAACAGCATCCTGGGTGCGGTTTTGGGGAACAAGAATCAGGGCGGCGCTAACAATCAGCAATCCGGAGGACAGAAGGGCGGAATCGGCGGCATTCTCGATGCTATCGGCGGCAAGCAGCAACAACAACAGCAGCAACAACAGCAACAGCAGAACCAGCAACAGCCGCAACAGGAGAATCCGGCGGTCGGCAACAATCAGGGTCAGCAGCCGCAGGCAACACCGACTCCAGGGCTGGGAGACGTGCTAAATCAGATTCTGAACAAGAAGAAGAAACCGGCTCCAACACCGACACCACAACCGTGATCGCCGGAAGTTAGCGTGCGCCCCAACCGCCGCCGCCCGGCGACTGGATTCTTACTTTCGCGCCTTTCTTAAGGCGCACGCTGGCTTTGCCCGGAAGCGCGGTGCGGGTACCGTCGTGATGGATAATCTCGGTCCTTCCGGCAGCGCCTTCTGCGCCGCCTTGCAGGCCATAGGGGCCGCGACTACGGCGGTCCGCCAGCAAGGTGACTTCTGCATCGGCCAGGAGTTCAATTTCACGGACAATGCCGTCACCGCCACGAAACCTGCCGTCACCGCCGCTGCCTTTGCGCAGCGAATATTGCGTAACGCGTAGCGGATAGGCATATTCCAGCGCTTCAGCAGGCGTATTCAATGAATTGGTCATGTGCGTGTGTACGCCGCTCACGCCGGGGCGATCAGGGCGCGCGCCCATACCTCCGGCAATCGTTTCATAGTAAGCAAAGGGCTCGCCGGTACGCTCATCGATGCCGCCGATCGTCAGGTTATTCATGGTGCCGGAGGAACCCGCCGGCACGCGATCCGGCATGGCCTGGGCCAGGGCACGCAAGAGCACGTCAACGATGCGCTGCGAGGTTTCAACATTTCCTCCCGCAACCGCCGACGGCGGCCGGGAGTTCACAATGGTTCCCGAAGGCGCAATCATCCGCACCGGACGCATCAGCCCCGCCGCAGCAGGAACATCCTCCTGCAGCAGGCAACGAAAGACATAAAAGCAGGCTGAGTACGCGATGGCATCCACGGCATTGATGCTTCCGGCCACCTGCGGGGAGCTGCCGGTGAAATCAACCGTAACCACCGGCTTGCCGGCGGACGCCGCCTGGAACGTCAGGGCGACGGCGATGCGGACCGGACCCGAACCCGCACCGTCATCATCAAGAAAATCTTCCGCCTCATAGCGGCCGTGCGGGACCTTGCGGAGAAAAGCGCGCATGAGCTTTTCAGAATATTCCTGCAGTTCGACGAGCACGCGCTGCACCCTGGGGAGGCTGTAACGGGCCACAAGATCGCGCAAGCGCGCAGCGCCCGTGTGGCACGCTGCAATCTGCGCGTTGAGATCGCCTTCACGCTCCTCAGGTGTACGAACATTGTTCAGCAGCAGGCGAAAGACATCGTTCTGCAGCTGTCCGGCGGCAATCAATTTGATCGGTGGAATGCGAATGCCTTCCTGGTAGATTTCGCGGCAAATGCCCATGGAACCGGCGTAGGTTCCACCCACGTCGGCGTGGTGAGCGCGCGAAGCCACGTAAAATGCGGGTTTCACCGCTTTTTTGTTCCGCCTGCCAGGCAGAAACACCGGCGCAACCAGCGTAATGTCCGGGAGGTGAGTGCCTCCACAGAAAGGATCATTCAGGATGGCGACGTCACCGGGACCCAGCGTGAGCGTCTCCACGGCAGCGCGGACAGACATGGGCATGGACCCGAGATGCACCGGCATATGGTCGCCCATGGCGACAACCTGGCCGTCGCCGTCGAAAACAGCGCAAGAGTAATCACGGCGCTCCTTGATGTTCGGCGAGAAAGCGGTGCGGCGCAGAGCCGCGCCCATCTCCTCCGCAATCGAATGAAAAAGGCTTTTGAAAATCTCGAGCTCAACCGGATCGCGCATGGAAGGTTAGTGTAACGGCCGCGCCGGGAACAAGACAAACATCGGGAAGGTCAGCAGTGCAAGGTTGCAGATCAGACGCGCGAGGTCCGCCACATCAAAGCGAGGAACGCGGCGGTCAAAATGACGGCGGCAAGCAGGACCGGCAACAAGAAGAGTAATCCAGAACGGCTGAGCGAATCCCATACACTGCTTCCCTGGCTCACCCACAAGGCGATCACCACAAGCAGACACATCGCCGCGGCTATCATGCGCATGATCATTACCGGGCGCTCGATGCGTTCTTTCTCAGCCTGCTTTTTAAGAATCTGGGCGCGCCACCAGATCAGACCGGGGCTGGGCAGTTCCGGCTGATGATCGGCCGCCATGTTTTTGATCAGCAGATCGAGGTCGTGATCGTTAGTCATGATTCATGGGCCCCCTTGAATCCAGCGTTCTCCAGCAGTGCTCTGGCTTTTTCGCGGGCGCGAAAGACCATCACCCGTACGCTCTTTTCTTTCACGTTGAGGACCACTCCGATCTCCTTGTGGCTGAGTTCCTCAACATGCGCCAACCACAGGATAGCGCGCTCCTGGACTGACAGAGCATCAAAAACAGACTCCATGTCCATGGCCAGATTGAAATTCTGGTGAACATGCTCTTCCCCGACGCTGAGCTCCCACCATTTTTTCTCCCGCTTGGCCTTGCGCCAGCGATCGCGCAAAAGGTTGGTTGCGGTCTTATAAAGATAGGCTTTGCGGGCGGCGTGATCGAAGGGAGGAACGCTGAGCATGCGAATGTACGTTTCCTGCAGCACTTCATCAGCAGTGGCAGGATCGTGGGTGAGGCGACATAGATATCCGTGCAGCGTGCGAGCCGTGCGCTGATAGAAGGCCTCAAATTCGGCCTGCGTCTGCTCGGTTGTGCCGGCGTGCTCTTGAGTCATCGCAATTTGCCAGGCTTCCATTGCCGTCAGCACCTTGTTCAGACCTCCTCCTTCAAGCCGAGTTTCTTCGCCAGGAAATACGATATTACAGCCGAAACCAGGAAGCCTATTCCTGCCGTCAATGCCACCCAGCCCACAGCCCAAAAAATATGATAGCCCCAGGGACTGCTGCCCGCGATGCAACCGATGCCACCAAACGCGAGCACGCAACCCGTACGGACCGAGCTGAGGATGGAATTGCGCGGGCTGGTCACCACGTCAGTGAAGCCGGTGACGTATTTTTGTCCGGCAGGAGACTGGATGAACTGGGCAAAGTCCTGGGCTGAGGAAAACCGTTCCAGAAGGTGTCTTTGCATGGCGCTTTGTTGTCGCCGCCTGACCAGACCAAACGTCATGTAGATGATCCAGCCGACAAATATCAAGATAGAGAACATTAAAATCAAATCCGACACCATGTTGGGTGGCATTCGCTTTTTCCTCCACTACTGGAACGTCCGAAGCCGGCCGAAGGTTAACAGGTTGGTGTATCTAATTCATAAGGCGGGACATACGGGGGAGTGACACTGAAATCGAGCTATACGGGCAGTTTGGCCGGCTCTGATTCTTCTGCCGGAAGCCATCCCGACCCGGAATCTGCTTCCAGCGATGCCGCATAGATGGCCGAGGCCTGTTCGAGCCGAGCCTGTTCTGCGGCACCCTGCATGACGTTGGCTGCCATCCTGCAGTAGGCGCAACGGAAAACCGTGTAGGCGCGGACAAAGTCATCAATTCTGCTCCCAGGATCTCTGCTCCCAGGATTGTCGCCGCTTGCGCGCCGGTAGAGCTGAAGAAATTCCTCTGATTGCGCGGCATTCATCTGCCATTCCACCATGGCCCCGGCCAGGTCCCAGGCAATATCCGTGGGGCCGGGGTAGAAGTGATCATCGCCGTGGCTGCCGGAGTCAGTCTTGAATATCTGTCCCTCTTGAGTCAGGACCCACTCATGCGGCTGCATATGGCCGTCGGCAATCACCGGATGCTCGAGCGTCAGCGAAACGGGACGACGAAATCCAAGTTCGGCTAAATTGTGATCCGCCATCTCCTGTAAAGGCTTCAAATCGGCCTGGTCGATCGCGAACGCTTGGACGCGAAACGCGCAATACTCGGCCAGCCGGTGGATTACCTCCCGGGAGAGATCATTCGGCGCCATTGCGCGGCCCCTTAACCACGGATACGAGAGAAAGCCGCTTTCTTCAAGCCGCGGCATTGGCCCGAACCCGGCTACAGCTACGCGCTGCTCACGTTCGAAGACAGGATCACCGTAATGACCAAAGCCGCCGAACTTGAACAATCGACGCTCGCTGCTGTCAGCGCTTACCAGATACTTCACCCGCTCCATCGTGCTCCAGATCGGAGGCCATACGGATTCATCCTGAAACAACCGGTTTCGCCATTGGCCGCCGCCGATGAAATCTCCCGACGGGACACACGCCTGCCCGGTTACCGTCTCGTGGCGAAATCGCCGCCAGCGTTCAGCGGCGTTAGCAGAACACAGTGCGTTTGGGTTCGGTTCATGGGCGCACAACAGAAAAATATCCTGGCGCGCCACTCCGGCTCTTTCCAACGCTTCCGCGACCGAAAGGAACGACGAACCACTGAGCCCGGGCCCCTCATCCACGATGAGAAACTGGCCTTGATGCGCGATTCCACTCTGTATGACTTGCAGCTGGCAGGGCAAGAATTCTGTGTACCGATTGTAGGGATGGCCTGCAGGTCGAACCGTAAAGCGCACGGCGTTGAGACCGCGCGATTGCGCAGCCGCGGCAGTGACGGCGCTTAATGTGGCCCCGATGCTCCGGATGCCGATAACGACAACTCTCTTTCTCAAATCCAGCAGTTTTTCCAGCACCCGCGAGTACGCCAGGGGATGGAGTGCATAGTAAGCAAAGCCTTCCGCAGTGGAGACGCTCAGCTCCTCAGGTACCGAGGATTCCGCTACCGCTCTTTCTAACTCTTCGAAGTTGCCAGGAAGGTGGTTATCCACCAGCGCTTTGGCCAGCGCGTCAGTCAGTGCAACGAAAGGTGTGGCACGGTGAGCGTCAGCATCAGCAATGGCGCATTCAAGCTCGCCAGCGCGCAGAAGCGCGCTAATCCTGACGTCTGTTGAGGAAGCTCCGCTCGAACGGTTGGGCTCCTCCAGCAAAGCGAGCTTGAGATCCGCTCCTTTTACCCGCCGTCTGCCATCGCGAAAAACCAGCAGGTTTAGACCGCGTACGCTCATCGATCGTGGTTTCAGGCTACTTTTTTGGTCCGGCGGGTGGCCCGCGGAGACCGAGCTACGTCGCCCTCTTTATCAATGAAATACAAGTATTGGTTATCTCGTTCGACGGCATGGGGCACCAGCACATGGTTCTCGCCTTCGCCCGATTTTGGTTTCTGACAGACGTTCCCGTCACCATCGATGAAATACAGGTATTTCTTGTAGTCCCGTTCCAGGTTCAACCGTTTTACCTTTTCCGCCATACCAATCTTGGACGGCGGAAGAAGATCACTGGATGCCACAAGTCTTAGAAGGGATAGGGGCTGGCGCAGAACCCATGTGATTTCAGTGGCTTGCCGCGATTTTTCGATTTGGCTTCCGGTGCTGCGGCTTAAGCGGTTCTTCCCCGGGCGCCAAAACCCGCCGCACGATGGGAGGGTTGAATTTGAAGCTCAGTTCCCGCACGTTGCCGTCTTCCTTATTGCGCAGGATGAAGGTTCGCAGGTTTCCCTCTTTATCGAAGTCCTGGCGGCCAAGCGTCACCGGCAGGACACCGGTCAGGTCGTGCTCCCGAAACGCGGTTTCGTAACGATGCTTGCGCGTGTTCCAGGTAAAGACCCGGGCCTGGTTGAAGTCATAAGGCAAGCCGTCTTTGTTTTCAGTAAATAGGACCAGGTATTCAGGTACCTTCTTGTCGCCGTCGGGGACTTCATCGAGCGCATAGGAAGCAACAATGCGCTGGCCTTCCGAATACTGGGCAATATCTTCCGGCACATCGAGGTACAGAGTCCGGCCCAGCACCCAGCCCACGCGATTCTGGGCGTCGCGCACCAGCCACCAATCCTCGCGGATTGCCGGCGGAGCATTCTCGCTGGACCTGGTTTTATCCTCATCCGGACTATCGGCGTCAGTATCAGCGTCTTTCGTCTTGTCAGATTTGTCGTCTTTAACCTGTGCCGGTGGAGCGTTGCGATCGACAGTCTGGCGCTGCAGCAGATCCACCTTCTGCTTCTCATTCAGCAGATAGAGATATCCGGTTTTGCGCCCCGGCAGTATGTGAACCTTGACCTGTTCCTCGGTGGTAGCCGTGGCCTGGGGAGGCGTGCCCTTGAATTGGTCAGAAAGCCGCTGGAACTGGTCAAAGGTCTGCTGATCAGCCAGATAACGCTCCTGCACCCAGCCTTCCTCGCCGCGAGGAGAGCGTACCCGTACAAAGCGTTTGTTCTGCATCCTCTCCAGGACCTGCAGACGCTCGCCGTTATGCACTACACCGGTCTTGTTGTAAACGGTGGCAACGTGGTCGCGCAGACCAGCCTCCGTGACCGCGACATAGGCGTATTCAGAGCTGCCGGAGACGCCGCCGCTGCACCCGGCAAAACTGCAAATCGCCGCGAGCAACGCGCCAAGCAACACACGTCCACGAAACCGTACCGGCCAAATGGTTGGGGATTTCTGCATTGGTCTTGAATGTCCAATATAGCAGTCTTGCGGGCAGCAATACAGGTGATGGCTGGGTGCGAGAGGTCGTGTCCTGCAGGCCCATCTACTTAGTTCTAGTGGTACTCACTGCTTTGTCCAACCGGTGCGTCCGATGTAGACAAACGGGAAGAAGCCATACGGCAGGAGTCGCCGGAAAAACCTCCTCTATTTAGGCTGCGGCTGTTTGACCTCGCCGCCGTAGGTGATCCGAGTCTTCACGCCAAAGCGTTTGTAGTTCGTATACTTCACGATTTCGCGAATCTGCACGTCGCCGCTGGAGAAATGCAGCACGTCATCGGCGCGCGTATAAGTGGGGAACCAGTATTGTCCATCCACCTGTTCGCGATAGGTAACGAATTTGGGGGAAAGGTTTTCGTCGTTTTTCTTGCGGATATCAGGCACGTTTTTGCCGCACGTCTTCACGATCTGATAGTCGCGGTTGTCCACCCAGATGCGCCCCTGGAAGAAGCGCGGGCCGCCGTTTTTATCTATTTTCTTGGGCGCGATATCGAAAACGTAGGTGTCCAACTCGTCAACGCGCTGCTGGCCGACATAAAGAATGTCATACTCGCCCAGATCCTGGGTGGTCAGGACAAAAGGCAGACGGTTGCGGAAGTCGTCGAAATCTTCCTTGGTAATGCCGATCCGGGTTAACGTGCTCTGTGGCGCGAAGGTAACTTTTTCTTCCCTCCGGCCTTTATCGTCATAGAGAACGTCGGTAGTTTGGCGGAATTCACCGTCTACGCTGGTGCCATCCATGGTCTCGACAATTACGTCCTGCGTGTAGGTGTAATGGTTGCGAGCATCCTTGAAGATAGCTTCCTTGCCGGCAAATTTCTGAATCAGCTCCTGCACACTGATGCCCTGCGGCTGGGCGGGATTCAACTTGCCATTGCCGTCTTCGCAGTTTGTCTCCGCGGTTTGCCCGGCCACTGTCAGGGTCAGCATCAAAACGAGGAATGACACACACGCACTGAATGCGAGCTTCGGATGCCTCATGGGTGGTTCCTTCGGATTTTTCTTGTTAGATGCGAACGTTTCGTGCAGAGCAGTCTTTGCGTGTCGCTGCTTAACAAATAAAAATGAAAAGGCCATCGCGAGGATGGCCTTCAGTGTTAAGTGAAATTACGAGCTATTGTTTTTTCGCCGTCGGCTGCTTGGAATCATCTTTGCCGTCATCTTTGACTTCGCCCTTGTAGGTAATCTTCGTGCGCACGCCGTAGCGCTTGTAGTTCGTCAGCTTGATGATCTCCCGCATCTGGATATCTCCGGTGCGGAAGTGGAGCGTATCATCGGCGCGAATATAGGTGGGGAACCAGTACTGGCCGTCAATCTGCTCGCGATACGTCACAAACTTGGGCGAGAGATTCTCGTCCACATTTTTCTTTTTCTTGTTGGTGTTGTTGGCCATGGTTTCAGGAACCGTCTTACCGCAGCTCTTTACGATCTGCAGATCGTGCTTGTCCACCCAGAGACGCCCCTGGAAATAGCGCTGGCCTTTCTCAATCGTCTTGGGCGCGGTGTCGAAGACGTAAGTATCCAATTCATCCACGCGCTGCTGCCCGACATAGAGAAGGTTGTAATGGGGCAAATCCGAGGTGGTCATGATGAAGGCCATCTTAGAGCGGAAATCTTCGTAGTCCTCCCTGGTCAGGCCGAGTTGCCGCAACGAACTCTGCGGCGCGAAGGTGACGTTCTCAATCCGCTCGCCCTTGTCGTCATAGGTGATGTCCTGAACCAGGCGAAACTCGCCGGTCACGGCGGTGCCGTCCAGTTCCTGCACCGTAATGTCCTGGGTATAGGTGTAGTTGTTGCGGGCCTGCCGAAACAACTCTTCACGCTCGGCGAACTTCTGGATAATCTCTTGCGGCGTCATTCCCTGCGGCTGCGCCGGATTCAACGCGCCGGCGCCTTCTTCACAATTGGTATCGGCGAATGAAATCACCGGAGCAAGTAAAACCGTGGCAACCAGGACGATCCGCAGGCCAAGCTTGAAAAAATTCATGAGTCCCTCTACAAAAAAAGTTCGCTGCAGGAAAAAACGCGGGGTGCAGTCCGGAGATCGCTGCGCTTGTGCTGGCCTGAAAATGGAAAAGGCTTTACACTAACGTGCTTTCCCCTGGAGGAGTCCTAGATGCGCCGTTTCACGCCAGTTTTCCTGCTCGCCGTTATTGTACTCATCGGCGGGGTTTTTGGTCAGGTTTCTGCTCAATCGTCCGCAAAAAAGGTCTTCACGTTTGAGGACATGATGGCGCTCAAACGGGTCGGAGGCCCAGTGATTTCCCCTAATGGCAAGTGGGTGATGTTCTCAGCCATGGATGTCGACCTTAAGGAAAACAAGAAGACGACACATCTGTGGGTGGTCCCCCTGGCCGGCGGAGAGGCGCGCATGCTGCCCTCGACCCCCGCGGGCGAAACCGGTGGCCACTGGTCTCCGGACGGGAAGAGCTATCTCTTCGTTACATCGTTCGAAGGCGGCTCTCAAGTCTGGGTCAACAGCTTTGAGCCTGCGAGTGGAATGCCCGGCGGTACGCCGAAGAAAATCACCAGCATTTCCACTGAAGCGGATGGGGCCATCTGGTCGCCTGACGGAAAGAATATTGTCTTCGTCTCTGAGGTCTATCCTGGCTGCTCCGATGACCCCTGCAATAAGGCCAGCGATGAAGCCAAGGCCAACTCAAAGGTGAAGGCCATGGTGTTCACCCATCTGCTCTTTCGCCATTGGAATCGCTTCATCGGCGGCAAACGGAGCCACCTTTTTGTGGTGCCTGCCGAAGGCGGAGTGGCCAAAGACCTGACGCCGGGCGATCATGACGTCCCGCCCTTCAACCTGGGCGGCCAGGACTTGTATGCGATCTCGCCAGACGGAAAAGAAGTTGCTTTTACCAGCAACTGGGATCCGGTTCCGGCGATCAGCACCAATAACGATATCTTCGTTGTACCGATTACCGGCGGCGAGCCAAAAAAGCTTTCGACCAGCCCCGGTGGAGACTCCACGCCGGTATATTCTCCTGACGGCAAGTGGCTGGCCTGGCGGATGCAAAAGCGTGCGGGGTATGAGAGCGATCGATTCAGGCTGGTGATTTACAACCGCGAGACCGGCAAGATCACGAACCTGACAGAAGCTTTTGATCGCTGGATTGAAGCCTACGCGTGGAGTCCTGATTCCAAATCCATCTACTTTGTTTCCGAAGATAAAGGTGAGGCGCCGCTTTACAGCCTTGATGTGCAGGCGGCAATGGCGCGTCCGCCGGCGGCAGCAGCGGCCAACAACAAAGCAATTCAACCGGTCACGCGCGGCACGAACGATGAAGTGAGCGTAACGCCTGATGGAACAACGCTGGTCTTCTCCCGGCTCTCCGTGCAGGCGCCGACTGAGATTTACAAGCTGGCGCTGGCCGGCAAAAAGGCTGAGCAGCTCAGCCACCTGAACGACCAGCTTTTGTCCAACATCGCCATGCAGGGGGTAGAACCGTTCTGGTTTGCCGGAGCGGGTGGGACGAAGGTCCAGGGCTTCCTGGTTAAACCTCCAAATTTCGACAAAGACAAAAAGTATCCGGTGAAATTCCTCATTCACGGCGGACCGCAAGGTCAGTGGGGCGACGAATGGTCATACCGCTGGAATGCCGAGCTTTTCGCGGCTGACGGCTACGTGGTGATCATGGTAAATCCGCGCGGGAGCACCGGATACGGGCAGGCATTCGTTGACGGCGTGAACAAAGACTGGGGCGGAGCGCCATACGTCGATCTGATGAATGGCATGGATTACGCGGAAAAAACTTTCTCGTTTATCGATAAGGACCGCGAGTGCGCGCTGGGCGCAAGCTACGGCGGCTACATGATCAACTGGATCCTTGGCCATACCAACCGCTTCAAGTGCCTGGTTTCCCACGATGGCATGTTCAATACCGAATCCGCTTATGGTTCGACCGAAGAGCTGTGGTTTCCGGAATGGGAGTTCGGCGGCGTGCCGTGGAACAATCGCCTGGGCTACCGCAAATGGTCGCCGCACCTTTTTGCCCCGCAGTTCAAAACTCCTACGCTGGTGGTACATGGGCAATTGGACTACCGTCTGGATGTCTCAGAAGGCTTTCAGCTGTTCACCACGTTGCAGCGTCTGAAGGTGCCTTCCAAAATGCTCTATTTCCCTGACGAAGGGCACTTTGTGCTCAAACCGCAGAACAGCCAACTCTGGTATGCAACCGTCAACGGGTGGGTGGACTCATACCTAAAGCGATGAGCGTTTGCAGGGCAAATGCTACAATCCAACCGTGTTGAAACAGGCTTTATTCATCGGTATTTTGCTGGCCGGAGCGGTTTTTGGCCAGCAGCAACAGCCCGCACCGCAGCCTTCACAAACCAAGCCGCAGGTGAAGGTGAACTATCTGAATGTCTGCACGCCGGGCAAAGAAGAGCAGGAGATTATCAACTCAGCGCTGGCCGCGGTTCAGGCCAAGCCGGTCTTCAGCACGGACTTTGAGATCTCCCGCGGGCGTACGACGCTGCAGGATGCGCCCGATGCAAGATTTGTGCGCCTGCGCCGGGATTTCGCGGCCGATTCACCGCTTATGACGGCGCAATACTCGATGAGCACGGACTCGTCCAATACCGCGGAAATCCTGGTCCTGCGCCCGCGCGATCCCAAGGATTTTCTGGAGATCGTGATCGAAGCGCGCGTCTCTGCCGGATCGGCAGCCCCGGCGTCAGTCCTGGCGGTCGATACGCCTGCCATGCGGGTGCGCATCGAACGATTGAACAAAAGTTCTGCAGCGTTGACGCGCTGTCCTGAGGCCGATCAAAGCGCCTATGATCCGGTGTTTCTCCAGGCTTCAGAGATCCTGGCGCGCTACCGGGCCGCCATGGGGCTGCGCACGGAGTTCCGTTCCGATATTGCCTGGCTCAACCCCGCGCCGAAAAAAAGCGGGGCGGCGCAAAAGAAGAAACAGCCGGCCGCCAAGCCCTGAAACCATATCGAAGCTCATGAATCTAATGGATGCTATGGAAAATTCCGTTCGCAACACCGTGATTCTCGGAACCGGCTGTTCCGGCCTGACCGCCGCTATTTATGCGGCCCGCGCCAACCTGAAGCCCTTGGTGATTGAGGGACACGAGCCCGGCGGCCAGCTTTCTCTGACTACGCTGGTGGAAAACTTTCCCGGCTTTCCAGAGGGAATTCAAGGGCCGGAACTGATTGAAAACATGCGCCGGCAAGCAACACGTTTCGGCACCGACTTCATGGCCGGCCACCTGGTGAGCGCGGACCTCGCCGAGCGCCCCTTCAAACTCGACCTTGGCAGCGGTAAGACCGTGACTACGCGAACGCTGATCATCGCCAGCGGCGCTTCGGCGCGGTGGCTTGGCTTGCCTAATGAACATGCGTTGATCGGCCGCGGCGTTTCTTCCTGCGCCACCTGTGACGGAGCATTCTTCAAGAACGTGCCCATCACTGTGATCGGCGGCGGCGACTCCGCCATGGAAGAAGCGCTGTTTCTGACCCGATTTGCCAGCAAGGTGACGCTCATTCACCGGCGCGACCACTTTCGCGCGTCGAAGATCATGCTGGATCGCGCGCGCAAGCATGAAAAGATTGAGTTCCTGGTCGACACGGTCGTGGACGATGTTCTCGACGTCAGCAAAAAGGAAGTTACCGGCCTGAAGCTGCGCAACGTCAAAACCGGGAAGACCTGGGAGCTTCCGACCAGTGCTATGTTTTTGGGCATCGGCCATGAGCCCAATGCGAAGATGTTCAAGGGCCAATTGGACATGGACGAGGACGGTTACCTCAAAACCCACGACTTCGTTATGACCCGCGTGCCCGGGGTCTTTGCCTGCGGCGATGTGCAGGATCGACGCTATCGCCAGGCGATTACCGCTGCCGGATCAGGCTGCGCCGCGGCGATGGAGGCGGAGAAGTTTCTGGAAGAGCATGGACGGTGAAACCAGGTTGACTTAGACCACAGGTGCGATAAGCTCTCAGTGTGTCGCCTTTCCATATCATGCTGAGCTGTCTGCCTTATCTCGCGTTTGTGGGGTTCGGATTGAATTTTCTGTTCAATGCATTGTCTCCATCGTGGCGCGGAAAAGACCAGCAACAGTGGAAGCTATATAACCTCGTCACCTTCGTCCCAGCTTTTCTCGAATCGCTTTTGGAACAAATAGGATTTTCGAGATCAGGATTCATCAGACACACGCGGGTCGCTGGAATAGATTCTCAGGAGAAGTCGGCTATAGCGCTCTATTTGGTTTTCGCAGCGACGTTCTTATTTCTTGGCATTGGCGGCCTTGCCCTGATTGTCTATCGAAGCATCTATTAACCGGCATTTCCTCACTTCTGCCCGCTTGTGTTAAAAAAGTAAGTTCCTCCCTATGCTGTTATCTCAACTCATCCAGGAGCGCCGTTGTTAAGGGCTGCCTTTATCTCCCTATCTGAGAGCAAGTCTCTGCGCTCGGCGGCGGAAAGCACCTGGATTGGCCAGCGGCTTTCCCGTCGTTTTGTTGCCGGTACCACGATTGACGACGCGCTTGCGACCACGGAAGCCATGAACAAGCTTGGCCTGGGCGTCAGCGTGGACAATCTGGGCGAAAACGTCACCAACGCCGACGAGGCACGGCACAGCGCCCAGCTTTATCACCAGATCCTGGACCGGATGCAGGCGCAGCAGCTGAATGCCAACGTCAGCCTCAAGCTCACGCACATGGGCCTGGAAGTGGATGAGGCCATGGCGTATGAGATCGCCTCCGGCGTGGTGCAGCATGCGGCGCGCATCAACAATTTCGTCCGCATCGACATGGAAGGCTCGCCCTACACCCAGCGCACGCTGGATTTCGTTCATCGGCTGCACCGGCAGCCGGAAAATGCCGGGTGCGTGGGCGCGGTCATCCAGTCGTACCTTTTCCGCAGTGAAAAGGATGTGGAGCAACTGCTGGCCGAGCGGATTCGAATACGTCTGTGCAAGGGCGCGTACAAAGAGCCGGCAGAAGTCGCTTTCCCCAGGAAGGCAGACGTGGATGCAAACTACGTCCGGCTGATGAAGATGCTGCTCAAGAGCGGCGTCTACCACGGCATCGCCACGCATGATGAAAACATGGTGCGGGCGACGATTGAGTTTGCGCAAAAGGAAAAGATTGCCGCTTCGGCTTTCGAGTTCCAGATGTTGTACGGCGTCCGGCGCGACCTGCAGCAGAAGCTGGTGAAAGAGGGCTGGCGCTGCCGCGTCTATATTCCCTTCGGGACTGAATGGTATCCCTACCTGATGCGGCGCCTGGCCGAGCGTCCGGCGAACGCGATTTTCATTCTGAAGAATTTGTTCCGGTAGGATTCGCCGCTGACTTGCGCGGATAGACGCAGATTAAAACCAAGTTCACCACTGAGGAACACTGAACACACTGATCAAGAAAACTTCAGTGCGCTTAGTCGTATTCAATGCTTGAATTGGTTCTCAATCTGCGCTCATCTGCGAAATCCGCGGCTAGGTTTTCTTCTTCAGCTCTTCCAGCTCATACCTGGTCCCGCGCCAGGTAACCGCGCCGTCGCGAAGGGTTCGAAACGCTGAGCGCAACACGGCGATAACGAAGAGAATCGCGCTGAAAGGGCAGGTCAGAAAGAGCCAGCCTGAACCTGCGGCATAACGTGCCGTAAGCGTGTAGGCGATCGCGATCATCGCCACAGCTGCGGCAAAGCCGGCACGCGCCCAGCCGGCGGCGAGCACCAGGCCCGCAAACGGCCAGGCGCAAAGAAAAAGAACCAGCACACAACAGGCCACCACCAGGCTGATGCGGAAGCGCAGGAAAGCAAAGAGATTCTTCTCCAAATTGCCGATGATCCCGGCAGCGCCTGCTCCCCAGCGAAGCGAAACCAGATCAGGCCCGCAGACAATATCCTGCCGCAAACCTGCCCGCTTGATGGACTCGCCCAGCTTGATGTCGTCCACCACCTCCAGGCGCAGCTTCTCGTAGGTTCCAATGGCTTCATAAGCTGAGCGGCGGATCAGGTTGAAAGCGCCCACGCCGATGTGATCGCGCGCCCTGGGATCGCGAACTTTCCACGGCCTCATGGCAAAGCTGGACATAACCTGAGGAAACGAGATCAGCATGCGCTCGCCGAGGGTTTTCATATGGGCGGTGGGAAAGAGCACCAGGTGGTCGGCTTGAGTTTTGATGGCGTAACTTACAGCGCGGCGCAGCGACTCCGGGTGAAAGACGCAGTCCGCGTCAGTAAACAGGAGCCAGTCGCCGCTTCCCTGCTGGGCGCTGCCCGACCCCAGCCACATGGCGTGCAGCTTGCCCAGCCAGCGGGCAGGCAGGTCGCGCACATGGATCACGCGCAGGCGGCCTTGCGCCGCGGGATTTGCGGCAAGGCGGTCCATGATCGGGCCGGTCTGATCGGTGGAGCGATCGTCGACAGCAACCACCTGGTAATTCGGATAGTTGAGTTGCAACAAAGAGCGCAGAGCCGGTTCGATCTCAGCTTCTTCATTGCGCGCGGGCACGACGATCGTGAGCGGCGGAAGCGCTGCGTCTTCAGGCACTGCCCACTCGGGCTTGGTTAGGTCGGCGATCTCAGAAATATGCCACGCCAGCGGAAGGGTCGCCGCCAGCCAGATCAGGGCCAGCAGCACCCCGGAAATCCAGTAGAACCAAATCATCCTTGCGCAGCCTTGACTTCACCGAGCTTGAAGCGCGGGGCAAAACGCGCACCATAAAGCATGATCACGCCGGAGAGAGCGGCCGCAGCGAAGGCCATCCAGAACGCAGTTTGAAGCGAGCCGGTGCGATCAGACACGAAGCCAATTAGGGGCGGCGAGAAGGCATCACCGAGGAGATGGATCACAAAGACGTTCACTGCAAGCGCCGTGGAACGAATGCTGGCGCTCACCGAGTTCACCACCGCGGCGTTGGAAGGGCCGGTACCGACTAGAACGAAAAATCCAGCAACAAAAATCGCTGGAAACATCAGCTTGCCAGTGGTGTAAATGGCGGCCACCATGAACGGCACAGCAATCAACATGGCGATGCCGGAAAAGGTGTAATACGCACCGTGATAGCGCTTGAGCAACCTGTCACCGATCCAGCCGCCCAGCAGCGTGGCGACGATGCCATTCACGAGCATAATCAAGCCGAAGATGACGTTGGCCGATTTCAGGTCCATACCGCGAAGCCGGATCAGGAAAGTGGGAATCCATGCCTGCATGCCGCCGATGGCGAAGGTGTAGGTCGCCATGCCCAGGGTGGCCGTGATGAAAGCGCCGTTGCGCACCAGGCCCCGCAGCAAAGTCCAGACATCGACCGGCGAGTGCTCCTCATGCTGCCCGCGTGGCGGTTCCGGAAGAAACCAAAGCAGAACGGCCAGCACGAAGCCGGGAATTCCAGCGGCGAAGAACGGCGCTCGCCAGCTACCGAAGTAGTGGGCCAGGTATCCACCGACGAAGTATCCGGCGGCGCTGCCTACCGGCAGTCCCAGATAGAAGATGGAGAGCATACGGCCGCGTTTCAAAAGGGGAAAGGAATCGGCGATGAGCGTGGGTGCAATCGTCGCATAGCTGGCTTCGCCGATCCCAACGGCAGCGTGGCGAAGGAACAGCTGGCTGTAGTCGTGCACCAGCCAGGTCAGGAGCGTGAAGCCGCTCCAGATAAAAATGCCGACCACGATGATTATCTTGCGCGGGAAGCGGTCGCCCAGCCACCCGACCAGCGGCGCCGCGACCATATAGGTGATGAAAAACGCAAAGACCAGCGCCCCGATCTGGGCATCGCTCACTAGAAATTCTTTTTTGATGTCTGACTGCACCGCGAAGAGAACATTGCGGTCGATGTAGTTGAGGATATTGAGTCCGGTAAGAACCGCCAGCAACAGACGAGGATAAAGTTTTGGCGGCATGGATGGAGGGATTATACCCATCGGGAAGCAGGCCCTATCTCTTCGGGCGGGGCCAGCGGGCTTCTACGGTGGTGCCGATGCCACCGCGGGGACGAAATACACCCTTCACTACGGCCCACTTCGGCTTCGCCGCACGCGACACGTCTTCCAGCACGCGATTGACGATATTTTCCTGAAAGATTCCCAGGTTGCGATAGTGCAGCAGGTACTCCTTCAACGACTTCAATTCCAGGCAGAGTTTGGCAGGCATATAGCGTATTTCCAGCATGCCGAAGTCAGGCAGACCGGTTTTGGGACAAACTGAGGTGAATTCCGGCACATCAATCACAATCTCATAGGCCGGGAACTGGTTGGGCCAGGTATCAATTTCAGGGAAGCTGTGGTCGAGCCCGGCTTTTGCGTGACCTTCGGTGTAGCCTGTACGATGTGACATCGAGCCTTATTGTAACAATCGACTGCAGGGTGTATCCGGACGGGCGGAGCACTCATCTAAGTCAGCAGGGATTTTCGACATAGGAAAAATTACGGGTATAACTGGATGGCGGATTTGGTTCGCCGCTGCGGGATCAATGGATTCTTGTGCGCCGGGCAAGCGCGCTTGGATATACTTGCAGGTTTGAGCCTGTGTTTCTTAGATGATGGCGAGGCAAAACCACAATAACGGGCGTGATCGCAAACGGCTGGTCGCCGTGGGGATCCTGGCAGTGCTGGCGGTAGTGATCTTCACCGGCGTCAACCAGCGGCGGAACGGTGTATCCGTCCGCGCGGAAAAAGTGACACGCCAGGCAATCGCAAGCTCCATCTCCACCAACGGGAAAATCGAGCCGGTCAACAGTTTTGAAGCGCACGCTCCGGCGCCTGCCATCGTTAAGGATGTGCGCGTGGCTGAGGGAGATCACGTAAAAGCCGGCCAGCTTCTGGTACAGCTTGACGACGCGGATGCGCGCGCCCAGGCTGCACGAGCGTTGGCGCAGTTGCGATCAGCTGAAGCCTCTTTGCAGGCGGTGAAGATGGGCGGAACCCAGGAAGAAGTATTGACGATCCACTCTGACCTGTCTAAAGCCCGGGCGGAGCGCGACGAAGCTCAACGGAACCTGCAGGCCGTTCAGAAATTGCGGCAAAACGGCGCCGCCTCGCCGGCAGAGCTGGAAGCCGCGCAGAATCGCGTGACCAAGGCCGACGCGGATGTGAACTTGCTGCAATCAAAGCTGACCGGGCGTTTTTCATCCCCCGAGGTGGCGAAGGTTGAAGCCTCAGCAACGGAAGCGCGGGCGGCCTACGCCGCTGCACAGGATCTGCTACAGCATTCCAATGTTACCGCGCCCTTTGCTGGAACGGTGTACCAGCTGCCGGTAAAACGCGGAGCATACGTCAACGGTGGAGAATTGCTGGTGCAAGTGGCAGACCTCGAAAAAGTACGGGTGCGCGCTTTTGTGGATGAGCCGGAGATCGGGCGGCTGGTTAAGGGACAGGCAGTTGAGATCAGCTGGGATGCCATCCCAGGACGCACGTGGCAAGGCACGCTGACGCGCGTGCCGACCGCCGTGACCATGGTGGGAACCAGAACTGTAGGCGAGATAACCTCGGAGATCGACAACGCCGACCGAAAACTTCTGCCCAACGTGAACGTAAACGTGAGCATCATTACAGCAAGGCATGACAACTCGCTGACCGTCTCACGTGAAGCCGTGCATGACGTCGACGGAAAGCGCTACGTCTACCAGATTGCAGATGACAAGCTCCAGGCGAAGGAGGTCGAAACCGGCCTTTCCAGCCTGACGCGGGTGGAAATTGTGAACGGCATTTCTGACGGAAGTACGATTGCTCTGGGTGCAGCAGCGAATGGACAGCCTTTGCACAACGGCATGGATGTAAAGGTGGTTGAGCGTTGAGGATTTGGTCCCGGGTTGCACCTTTATTGTTCCTGATCATCGCAGTGGTTGCGGCTGCGGATACCGATCCCTCATCTCTGCTCAAGGCAGGCAAGGCCGATCAGGCATTGCGCGTGCTCAATGCATCGCTGACGAAGAGTCCTGATGACGCCCGGACTTACAACCTGCTTGGCCGCGTTTACTATCAGCTTGAGCTCTGGGACAACGCCGTTCGGATGGCGGAAAAATCGGTGGCGCTGGCACCTGAAAACAGCTCGTATCACCAGTGGCTGGGCCGTGCCATGGGCCAGAAAGCGGAGGTTGCCAATCCGTTTGCTGCTTTTGGCCTGGCCCGCAAGGTTCGGAGCGAGTTTGAACGCGCAGTGGCGCTTGATCCCAACAACCTCTCCGCCCGCGCCGACCTGAGCGAGTTTTACCTTGAAGCGCCCGCCTTTCTGGGCGGCGACAAGAACAAGGCCAGGCAACAAGCTGATTTCGTCGCCAAGCACGACCCCGCGCTAGCCCATTACATCAACGCTCGCGTGGAAGAGAAGCAGGGCAGCGGCCGGGCAGAGTCGGAATATAAGAAGGCCGTAGCCGCCAGCAGCGCTCCTTCGCGCTACTGGGTGGAACTGGCGCACTACTACCGCCGCGCCGGCCGGATCAACGATATGGAAGCAGCTGTGTCGCAATCGCTGTCAACAGCGCGTGAGGGCGATGTAACACAATTTGATGTCGCCAATCTGCTGCTGCATGCGGGCCGCAATTTTCCCGGCGCGATTCAGATACTGCGCAATTACGTCTCCCAGGAAGATCCCTCGGAAGACGGGCCCGCTTTCCAGGCGTACTACCTGTTGGGAATCCTGCTGGAGAAGCAGGAAAAAAGGAAGGATGCTGCCGCCGCATTTCAAGCTGCCCTGGAAATGGCGTCTCAATACCGGCCCGCGCGGGATGCACTGGCCCGTGTTTCCCGATAAAATCACCTCTTTCTAAACCATCCATCGATCCTTGTGCAGGTGAAAAATGAAACTTGATGCCCGTCTCATCGTGGTAGTGGCCTGGATTGCGGCGCTTCCGGCAATCGTATTCGCGCAAGATTCATCGGCTGGCCAGGATAAGCCGCTGGCGTTCCGTAGTGCGATAGAACTGGCTCTGAAAAACAGCGCAACCACGGGACTGGCCCAGGCGGACCTGAAGCGGGCGCTGTCAACGGTCCAGCAGGGCCGCGACGCCTTCAAGCCTCAGACCGTATTTGGCGCGGGCATTGGCGCATCGTACGGATTCCCGCTCAGCCTGGAAGGGGCCGCGCCCTCGATCTTCAACGTGAATTTTCAGGGAGACCTGTGGAATCCGGCGCAGCACAGCTACATCAAGGCCGCGCACAGCGACGTGGCGGCGACCACAGCGCAGAACGCCGACCGGCGTAGCGAAGTGATCATGGAAGCGGCGGTGGATTACATTCAGCTCGATCTCCTGGAATCGTCGCTGGCCATTCAGCACGAGCAGGAGCAGGCAGCGGCGAAATTCCAGGACATCGTGAACCAGCGGGTCCAGGCAGGACTTGATAGCCAGGTGGAGACCACGCGGGCGCGACTGGCCGGCGCCAGAACCAGGCTGGATATCGCACAGACTCAGGCAGCAGCGGATCAACTGCGGCTCCGGCTCTCACAATTGACTGGACTGCCGGCAAGTTCCATCCGCACATCGACCGAATCCATTCCCGCGTTGCCGTCGTTACCCCAGGACCAGGACCTGGCAGGCGAAGCGGTGAACAACAACCCCGCCGTGAAGGCTGCAGACGCCGCGGCCGACGCCAAGGCGTTTCGCGCCAAGGCGGAGCATCAACAGCTGTTTCCGACAGTGGATTACGCAGGCCAGTACGCGATGCTCTCAAAGATCAACAACTATGACCAGTTCTTCCTCAAGTTCCAGCGCAACAACGTAACCGCAGGCGTCTCCATCCGGTTCTTCTTCTTTAATCCGGTGCAACGCTCGGCGGCCGAAGTGGCAAAGTACGACGCCGCCAAATCGCGCAAGGAGGCGCAAAACGTCCGGGACCAGGTAAGCGCGGACACGCTAAAACTGCAGCGTTCGGTGCAGCAGTTGGCTGCGGCGCGCGATGTCGCGCAACTGGAGCATCAGTTGGCCCAGGCGGATATTGAGGCCGCGCACGCCAAAATCGAAAGCGGTGCGGCCAGTATCAAAGATGAAGAGAACGCCCGGGTGGCCGAACACGAGCGTTATACCGCTTATTTGAACTCAAACTTTGAGCTCGACCGCGCCCAGATCCAGCTTCTGCGTCAGATTGGCCAGTTGGAAGCCTGGGCCACCAGCCCGCCGAATCGATAACGGCCAGAGAGCCGTTCTGCTGAAGGTTGTTGCACCCGATGAGTGATCAGGCAGGAGTTCCAGATTGGGAAAGCCTCGCTTTTCGCGGGCAGAATCGCGTTGACAGCCAAATAAAGTTTTCCAGAGTCTCAGCTGATCGGGTACCATGTACGGCAGTCGATAGGAACGTATAGGGTACTAAACCCACTCCAATCCGTTTCAATCAACCGACCACCGGCCTCACAAAATCAGATTCAGGAGATCATCAATGTTCCAGCGAACACGGGTCCCCGCGCGTTTGTTTCTGGTAGTGGTTAGCGCGATGCTATTGCTTATTCTTGCAGCCCTGCCCGCCCTGGCGCAGGTTTCACAATCCAACAACCAGGGAAGCGTAACAGATCAACAGCAAGCTCAAACCGCGCAGGCGCCCGGAAATCAGCCCCTCACAGTGCCTGCCCCTGGTGCACAGCACATCTTTCATGGGGTGCCGTGGCGCGATCCTAACGGATCCACTACGATCTTCGCACCTGCTGCGCCTGCAGGCGCGCACCTGACCTATTTCGGCGGCCCGATCATCTCCAACGTTCAGGTGATCCAGGTGCTGTACGGAAGCGGTTCCTACAACGCGCAAGTTGCCGGAACCTCCTCGCCCAGCATGGGCCAGTTCTATAGCGACATCACCAGCAGCGGATTGATCCAATTGCTGCAGCAGTACAACACGACGGTTTCAGGCGGCACAAATCAAACGTTCGGCAATGGCACGTTTGGCGGATTGTTCCAGATTGTTCCCTCGGCCGGCAACAACGGCTCGACGATCAGCGATACCCAGATTCAGTCAGAACTTCTGGCCCAGATCAACGCCGGGCACCTGCCCGCGCCGGTGCTCGATGCTGCCGGCAATGCCAACACGCTTTATATGATCTTCTTTCCTCCGGGAAAGACGATCACCCAGGGCGGATCTTCAAGCTGCGTCGCCGGAGGCTTCTGCGCGTATCACGGCACTACATCAAGTCTGATCAACGGACAGCATGTTCTGTATGGCGTAATGCCTGATATGCAGGCCGGCAGCGGCTGCGCCACCGGTTGCGGTGCATCGACGACGTTCAACAACTACACCTCAGTCACCAGCCATGAGTTGACCGAAGCCTTGACTGATGCGCAGGTAGGCATTGCTACCACCTTTGCTCCTCCGCTGGCGTGGTATGACATGACCAACGGCGAAATCGGAGACATCTGCAACGCGCAACAAGGTTCGTACGTCGCGAATGGAACCACCTATACGATTCAGCTGGAATTTTCCAACGCTGCGAACAATTGCGTGCTGCCTCCGGCGCAGACGAATCCTGACTTCTCGCTCACGGATTCACCCAGCAGCCTGACGGTTACACAAGGCACCAGCGGCACCAGCACGGTCACGGTTCATCCATCCGGTGGATTTACAGGAAGCGTGACGCTCTCGACTTCAGCCCTGCCGTCGGGCGTAACGGCTTCGTTCGGCACCAACCCGACAACTTCCACGAGCGTGGTAACGTTCACGGCCAGTTCCACCGCCACAACCGGCACCTCCACGGTGACGATCACCGGAACTTCGGGAACGCTGACGCATACCACGACTGTATCTCTCACCATCGCCGCGCCGGCGCAGCCTGACTTCGCGCTCTCGGCTTCACCTGCAAGCGTGAGCGTGGTTCAGGGCAACAGCGCGAACAGCACGGTTACCGTGACTGATACCGGCGGATTCACGGGCAGCGTGACCTTGTCGGCTTCCGGCTTGCCTTCTGGCGTAACCGCCACGTTCGGCACCAATCCGACTACTTCCACCAGCGCTGTAACATTTGCCGCCAGTAGCACCGCTACGTTAGGGACGGCAACAGTTACGATCACCGGAACTTCCGGAACGCTGACCCACACGACGACTATCAGCCTGACCGTGAATTCATCCGCGGCGCAGAACCTGATCGTGAACGGCGGATTTGAGACCGGCACAGCAACTCCATGGACCCTCACCGCAGGTGTACTGAACAACAGCACGGCTGAACCGGCGCATACCGGCGCCTGGGATGCCTGGCTGGATGGCTACGGCACCACGCACACCGATACCGCAACCCAGACGGTGGCGATTCCCGCCGGACGGACCAGCGCTACGCTGACCTTCTGGTTGCATATCGATACGGCGGAAACCACGACCACCACCGCGTTCGATACGCTGCGGGTGCAAGTGCTCAACTCAGCCGGTACCGTGCTGGCCACTCTGGGCACGTTCTCCAACCTGAACGCTGCGACGGGTTACCAGCAGCACTCGTTCAGCATGAACTCCTTCATCGGACAGACCGTGAGGATTCGCTTCAATGGCCATGAAGACGCGAGCCTCCAAACCTCATTCGTGATTGATGACGTTTCCTTGAACGTCCAATAACGACTGAGTTAGAACAAGAACGAGTCCGGGGCTGGATTCGCAGCCCCGGATTTTTTTGTCGGCTGGAAGTAGCATGGCTTCCTGCTGGATAACGGCGAGGCTTAACCAATCGCTCATTTTGGTTTGCCGGGCAGGAAGTAGAACCGCACCACGAGCAAGATTGCCAGAGCCGCTGAACCCATCAACAGATCAACAGCGGTTGCGTCGGTATTAACCATTCTTCTGGCAATCACGAACATCGCCACTTCCACCGCAGCGCTGGTGCGATGAAAGAGCAGCAGCAGGGCCAGCTCGCCGGCGATTGCCAGCAGCAAAATGCTTTGCAGGATCACGTGGAGCGTCTGGTACTCGTTTCCTGTAGCCCATAGTTTGGGGAAATCAAAGCGGACAATCTCAAACAACGAGATGCATGCTGCCGCCATTACCAGGACCGCCAGTACGGAAAGAAACAAATGGACAAAGTTTCCAACCTGCCGGTTGAAGATCCTTTCCAGTGCAGTCCCTTCCCCGCTGTGATCGCGTATTGCTTCGCTGTCAATCGCCACTTGTGGTCCCAGTAGATTTCTCAGCTAATGTGAGTTGCCGCATGCGCGAAGGGATGCCTCTAGCGCGATTCGGGAGCCGTACAATAAAGCACACATGCTTATCGCTGCAGGCATCATCAGCTTGTCGATTTGGGGATATCTGCTGCTCGCGCGCGGGCAGTTCTGGCGCATCCGCCCAGCGCAGACCGCGGTGCACGCAGATCCGGTTCGAATTGCCGCCGTCATTCCCGCCCGAAATGAAGCCGACGTTGTAGGCCGCGTCATTAGCTCATTGCTGCAACAAGCGGTCGGGAATACGTTGCACATCTTTCTTGTAGATGACGGAAGCACTGACGGCACAACCTCCGCGGCGCGGGATGCAGCGAAAATTATGGGACGCCCGGAGTTGCTTACGGTGATCCAGGGCCGGCCGTTGCCGCCTGGATGGTCGGGAAAGCTATGGGCTCTGCAACAGGGAGTGGAGCGGGCGCGTGAATTTCAGCCAGGATTCTTTTTGTTCACTGACGCTGATGTTGTGCACGCCCCGGATAGCCTGGCAACGCTCATCGCAATTGCGGAAGCAGGGCGATATGATCTGGCGTCAATTATGGTGAAGCTGCATTGTGAATCCGTGGCGGAAAAGCTGCTGATTCCGGCATTTGTTTTTTTCTTTTTCAAGCTTTACCCGCCTGACTGGATCGCCGATCCTGGCCGTGGCACAGCAGGAGCAGCCGGTGGATGCGTCCTCTTGCGCCCGGCAGCCTTGCAAAAAGCAGGTGGAATTGAGGCGATCCGCGGTGAGGTAATCGATGACTGTGCCCTCGCTGCGAAGGTGAAAGGCTCGGGCGGCCGATTGTGGCTCGGGGCTTCCGACAAAACGCAGAGCATTCGACCTTACACCGGATTCGCCGGGATTGGCAGCATGATCTCACGCACGGCCTTCAACCAGTTAGGGCACTCTACATGGCTACTCGCGCTGGCTGTGGGCGGAATGGCAATCACCTATGTGCTGCCCCCTGCCCTAGTGATATTGAGTCATAGCAGAGTTCCTGCAGCGCTTGGCGCGGCCGCATGGCTGCTGATGGCGCTCAGTTTTGTTCCTATAGCGCGAATCTATCGTCTGGGTCCGCTTTGGGGTCTGGCATTGCCGCTGATTGCGGTTTTCTATCTGGGTGCAACCATGCATTCGGCTATCCAATACTGGGCGGGGCACGGCGGCGCGTGGAAAGGAAGGGTGCAGGATCCGATCAAAGACCAGCGCAGCGCCGGCTAGATCTCAACTCCGGAGTGCGATTGCTCCTGCTCGTCGACTTCCTCGTCGCCCGGCCTGTTGATCTTAATCCCGACTGCGGCAAAGATCCTCTCCTTGGGCACAATCTCATCGTCCGCAGAGAGTTTGGACACTCGGGCAAGGGCTTCGGGAGACGGAGGCGCTGGAATAGGGTCGCGATGGGTAATGGTCCAGATCCAGCTCAAGACCGCGATCAGATATGCGGCCTGACCCACTTCACTAACCAGGCTCAATAACTTTGGACTCTGATAAATAGCTGCTACAAACCGCGTGGTGGCTTGCACCGTGAGATACAAAACGAAGCCGATGGCGATCTCAGCCACAGACGACTTCCAAGTAACCCCAAGCGCTTTTGATTGCATCAGCAGAATCCAGAGCAATGACGCATCAGCCAGGAAGATGGTTCTCTCAATCGTGAGAAGAACCTGGATATACGCTTCATTGTGCCCCGCGGGCATCATTACGGAGACAGCAACCGCGGTGGAAATGCCGAAAATGGCCCAGAAGCAAAAGCGGGCAACGGTGCGCCCGGGCAGCGACTCAAAGGGGTCCAGCACCTTGACCAGAATGTCCAGAACCACCAGGTTCAGCAGGATCGCTTCAAGAAAATCCAGAATCGAATAGCCGACGATGAACTGGGTGCGGCTGCCGAACTGCGAAATCCCCAGCATCACCACGGCCGAAGTGGCCATATAGAACAGGTAGTAGCTGAAGGGTTTCCAGTTACGGTAAAAGCTCCTGCGCTTGACTATGGCCCAGCACGCCAGAAACTGGCAGACGATAATGCTGAGCCAGAGAACGTAGTCAAACGTAAAAAAACGATTTTTCATCAGTTGCTACTAGCGGGCACTACTAAACCCGGCGCCATGCTGCGGAATAGGAACTCCACCGGCCGGCGGCTTGTTTTCGATCACTGTAAGGGAACCGATTAACAACGTAAGTGCGAGGACGATCTTAGTGTCGATCATTAGGAACCTTCCTTTGCCCACGGTTTACAGTCTTCCGTGGCTTGAGTCGACGTGAAGGCAAAGGCCGTCTTTACAAAGTGTGAAGCTCCCTTCACACTCGGCCTTTCCTAACGCGTCCATTTCATATTATTTCGGCTCGGCTCGCCCTAGGCCATATACCCTAAGGGCTGGTCCTTGGGTTACTAGAAAGGTTCTAAGGCCTCTCCAAGAAATCAAGGTGAATCTTTGTTAAGTTGTTATTTTTCAATTGCTTATATCTTATAGTCGGCTAGAATGGAGCTAATCTCAGGGAAAGGCCTTTAGCGATGTTACTGCGCAGGTCCGCCTACATCCTCCCGATTTTTGTTCTTTCCGGTCTCCTCGTACACGCTCAGAATCCCGGCCCAGCGTCATCTCAAGGACTGGGCAAGGTGTCATTCCCCATATCCTGCAAAGCCGAAGTTCAGCCGTCTTTTGACAAAGGCCTGGCGCTGTTGCATTCGTTTCAATACGCGGCTGCGGAGAACGCATTCAACATGGTCGCGCAAGGCGATCCGCAATGCGCAATAGCGTATTGGGGGCTGGCAATGAGCTCTTATCACGCGCTGTGGGAGGGCGCCGATCAAAAAGCTGAGCGCAAGGGCCATCAGTATCTCGAGAGGGCCAGGCAGATCGGTACGGCGGACAAGCGCGAGCGCGAATATATTGACGCGCTAAGCCTGGTGCTGAACGGCGGCCATGGCGCCAGTGCGGCGGAGCTGATCGAGTACAGCCATGCCATGGAGCAGATCTGCAAGGACTATCCCCAGGATGGGGAAGCACAGGCGTTTTATGCCTTGTCACTGCTGGCGCAGCCGGAGAAGGGTGATGACCTGGAAGTGCGCCGGCACGCCATTGCGATCCTCAACAAGCTTTCTGCGGCCCAGCCGCAGCATCCGGGCGCGGTGCATTACCTGATCCATGCCGCGGACACTCCGGAGCTTGCGCCGGAAGGCCTGGAAGCCGCGCGCCGCTATGCCACGATCGCGCCTGATTCTTCGCACGCGTTGCACATGCCCTCACACATCTTTGTGCGCCTGGGACTGTGGCAGGAATCCATCGATTCCAACCAGGCCGCTGCAGTCGCGGCAGCCGAGGCTACCGGGCGTCATCTGGGCGAGGCACACTACCAGTTCCACGCCATGGATTTTCTGGATTATTCATACCTGCAACTGGGCGAAGAAGACAAAGCGCGGCAGATCATTCAGGAGCTGAATCAAGTTCCCGGGCGGAGCGACGACGTCGTCACCAATTTGCGTATCCGGTGGACGGCCCGCAATCTGCTCGAGCTGCACCACTGGAAAGAAGCTCTAGCGACTGCGCCGGGGGGAGATACGCGAGACCGCATGACGATCTTTGCGCTGCGTGCGATTGCGGCCGCGCGCACCGGCGACGCCAGCGCTGCAGCAGAGAACTTCAAACTTCTCAAACAGGCGGCCAAACAAAAACTTCCCAAAGACGAGAAGTTCGAGGATTATCGTCGCCAGGAAGTTGAAGCGTGGCTTCTGTACGCCAAGGGCAGGACCGATCAGGCGATCAAGAAGATGCGCGCGGCGGTTGCCACAGAAGAGGACGTAGACCCCGGCTTCCTGGTTCCGGCACGCGAGATGCTCGCCGACATGTTGCTGGAGCTTCACCGGCCTGAACCGGCGCTGGCGGAATATGAGGCCGAGCTGAAGATCACTCCGAATCGCTTCAACGCCCTTTACGGTGCTGCCGCTGCTGCGGAAATGGCCGGCAAAACAGGCAAAGCAAAGAGCTACTACGGGAAGCTGCGGGATATCTGTCCGCCGCAGGCTGATCGCGAAGAGCTGCAAAAAGCCAGAATGGTGGCGGCAGGGAGCAATTAGCTCAATGCCCGGCGGCATGAGCATCCAAGCCGATTCTTACGCCCTACCTTATCCAACTTCGAGCCTGGTCCGCTTCTTCATACATGGAGCGCAACGCGATCCGCGTCTCGTTGACCAGGAATGAACAGCCTACCGCCAGGCCAAGAAAGCCCACAGTCCCAGCCAGAAAGCTGATCGCCACGATGACCTCAAACAACCATCTATATTGCGACGAAACCACGCTCGCACCAAGAATTGAGACCACGCTGGCGGCGGCAAAACACCCGATGGCTCCATAGAAGAAGCTCATCGCCCGTACGAGCAAGGCGCCGCGCTGCTCCAATCTTGCGAGATGGTTCACCCAGAGCTCTCTCGTCGGCTTGTCGGCTTCAGTTCCGTGGAGTTCGCGCACCAGTTGACGCGTGCGATCCACGACGCGCGCCAGCCGGTTTCCGGTGCCTAGCGCCAGCACTGACGATGCATTGGTAAAGACCGCCGGCGCCGCAATCAGCGTGAGCACGGCAAACGGACTCTCCGAGACAGGCGCAAACATGGCTTATTAGTATGCAGCCTCTGCGTCGCGATGGGAAGCCGTTAAGGAGGCGCAGCGGCAAGGGGCGGTTATTGAAATCGGGGCCAGTTCAAAATCAGATAGCTCGCTCGCTTCGATTAGGAGACACAGCTTTATGCCCGTCATAGTTGGCGCTAACTCCTCGCTGGGAGGTGCAAGCGAACCGGATTGGTTCTGGCTGTTGATGTCTTGCTTTCGGCCCGCGCCCTTATGGTCGCCACAGCGACGAACACGAAATTGGGGGAGGGGGGAGGGTCTTCTAAAAGCTCAATCTTTAAGTCTTAGTACTTTGGTAATGTCTAGCTCATTATTTTTCGGATTCGCCAGAAAAGCCAGCACAAAGTTGAGGGAGAGCGGATCCTTTCAGCGGATTCATCAGCAATCGCTATCATGACAACGCGTTGCAGAAAAGGTGAAGAGGTTTGCATCAAATCGCGCCTTCGACGAACCTGGTGAGCCAAAAAGACGTGGCGTAAGGCGCAAGATGAATCCTTGACAAGCAGTCCGGTGCCAGGCCGGAAGCGGACGGTAAAAGAAGCCTTCATTCAAAACGCGAGCCACCGCGTCGCGAGGCCCGCGTAAGTCAAGCATGCGAAATCACTGCTCGTGGGGCCTCAGCACCTGGAAACGCGTGATCGTATATCCGAGCGCGGCCCCGAGAAATACATCTGAAGGAAAGTGCGCACTGGAGGTCACGCGGGAAAAGCTGATGGCACTGGCAAAACCATACATCACCCACGGCACCCAGCGGTGCTTGCTATAGCGCGTGGCGACCACCGTAGCCACCGAAAATGCCCCTGCAGCATGACCGGATGGAAAAGAGCTGCCTTTAAAGGGCGACTTGCCGCCATTAAAAAAAGTATTCGTGAACGGTTGTCCGGGAGGCACGTCAGAGGGGCGCTGTCTGCGAGTGATGGCTTTGATAGCGAGATCGACAACCGCTGTATCGGCGTACGCCATCCCCGAAAGCAACGCGGTGCTGGTCGCATACTGGTCATGGCGCGCGTAGCCTGTGATCAAAAACCCTACCGGGACCGCGACTATTTCGCCCGTCGTAATCAAGGAGTCAAAGCTGTCATTCAGGTCGTCCAGGTTACCGGCATGCGAACGGAAGTAGGGCATGACGTGCGAATCGGCGACGATTAGCCCGGCTGTTCCACCCGCAACGGCCAGCGTTGGCAGCCAATGGCGTCCTCTTGCCAGTTGCGTGGGAAAAAGCCAGATGGCCTTTTGGTCCTGGAGAAAATCCCCGGGCAAGGTGTGCCAGTTCACCTCGCGTTCTGTGGGCGAACCGGCGCTATCTTGCTGCGCCTTGACCGCAGGAGAAGGGTTGTCCGGCAATGTGGCATCGATGGTTTGTGCCCAGATCTGATTGCATGCGCACAGGATGACGGCGCAGAAAATCACACGAATGCAGGTGTTCCTCAAAACATGTCCCATCGTGGCTAGGATGCAGTGTTGGTGTTTGAGAGATGCTGATGAACCCCTCGGTGTTTACTAAAATAAAAACCCAGAGGTTCGAGCAACCGCTGGGCATTGATTGCTGCTTTCGCCGCTGGTTTTTAGGCTGGAATGTTGACACTCTACCAGACAACGAGGATGTCCTCTTTGCTTGAAGACATCCTCGGGTACGAACGTTAGAAAATCTGTTGAGCTCGAATCGTTTCCTTCGTCGGTTAAACGTTCGCGCTTTTACTTCTGCTGATTCGCAGTGCCCGATTGCGGGGTTGATTGTGGCGTCAACTGTACATTGGTTGCCAGCTTGTAGCTGAGCTCGGTCTCAGCCGGCAGATCTTTGTTCTTGCCGGTCAGCACCTGGGTGCCTGCGCCACCCGCGCCGCCTAATACAGCGCCGATCGCCGCGCCTTTACCGCCGCCCAGCAGCCCGCCCAGTATGGCTCCGACAGCAGCTCCGCCGCCGACGTATATTCCGGTGCGCTTATTCGCGCCCAGTCCGCCGGGGCTGCCCTTTTCTCCGGCTGCCTGAATCAGAAAAGACTGGCCATTCACGTTCACGGAACGCAGGTCAAGGTTGGTATCTTTGCCGTCATTTGTTGGAACAGCCACCAGGCGGGCGCGCGATCCACGTGGGATCACCACCTTGCCTGAGCTGTCATTCACATCCTGGCTGACGCTGGCGCTGTAATGAGAGTTGGCGGGCGGCTTAGCCGGAATAACTGTGTCAGTTCTCACTTTGATTTCTGTGCCTGAGGGTATTGTCTGGTTGGCTTGCGCCATGACCGCCCCCGCGGCCAGTAGCGCAAACAGCGAAGTAAGCAGCATCTTGCGTTTCATATAGGTTGTCTCCCAGTTCAGAAGATGCCGCCGTTTTACTGCGAGTTGCTGAGTGCAGCTCAGCAAACGAGAGCTGCTGATCAACCAAGGGAGCGAGCACGCAGGCCCAAGCTAGCCGGCTCTCGTTCACAGTTTCCGGACTGGGCCTCTGTCGTGTGAACCGGAACCAATGTACCCGTTGCGGGTGATTCGGCTACAATCTCTCGCCATGCGGAAAATAGTGCTCGGCCTTGGTATCAGCCTGGATGGCTACATCGCCCGCCTTGACGGCGCAGTCGACTTCCTGTTTATGCCGAGGGACTTCTCCATGGCGGATTTCTTTGCCTCGATCGACACGGCCATCATGGGCCGCAAGGCCTATGATGTATCCAAGGCCATGGGCGGCGGAGGCGCCTTTGGCCGGAATATCAAGAGCTATGTTCTTTCCCGCAGCCTCCCGTCTGGAGAGCGCGAAGGTTTGACTTTCACGAAGGAGTCTCCGGCTTCGCTGGTAGAAAAAATACGCCGTCAAAAGGGAAAAGACATCTGGCTCTTCGGCGGAGGTGAAATTGCCCGCGATTTCCTGAAAGCCGATCTGGTGGATGAGCTCTATATCGGCGTAGTGCCGGTCTTGCTGGGCGAAGGTATCCCGCTCTTTCCCAGCGGCTTTCCTCAGCGCGATTTCGAGCTGATCGAAAATAAAACCTTCTCCAGGGGCTTGATTGCGCTCAAGTACAGGCGCGCGCGCACGAAATCGAAGCGCGCGAAACCGAGGAAATCCTGACCCGCCCAGTACCGGGCCCCAATCGCATCGGTGTTGCGCGTTGGTTGGGGTCTCTTCGCGCAACTCGCGTGCGCTCGACTATTGCTGCTTAAGGCGCTTCAGGTCCTTTTTGGCTTCTTCGAAGTCCGGTTCCAGGCGAAGAGCAGATTCCAACTCTGCGACGGCCTCTGCCTTGCGTCCCTGTTTTTCCAGCGCCTGTCCAAGCCGCCAATGCGCCCGCGAAAGATGTGGAGCATAGTCTTCAGGCTCCTGGGTCAGGTATTTGCGCAGATATCGTTCGGCGCGCGAAGGGTCTTTGCCGGCAAGCAGCGTCTCCAGCCCCGCCTGAAAATATGGGCTTAGGTCGTCGGGGACTCGCGCTTCGGCGTTGTGGAGAACCAGATCCAGGTCCTGCCAGCGCTCCTGCTCCACGCGTATCGCAGCCATCGTCCTGTAGCCTCCAGTCCGGTCTGGATCGAGCGTGATCGCCTGTTGCGCATGCTTCTCGGCCAGTTCATAGTTTCTTTGCTTGTCCGATGAATAGAAGTGGGCAAGCCTGAGCTGGACTTCATAGCTCTTGGGATCGGCCAGCGCAGCCTTGCGATAGTAGTCTTCGATGTCGGCTTGCTGCTTGTTTTGTGCCAGTTGCGCCAGGTCCGCCAGCGCCAGATAGCCTTTAGCGGCATTGATGCGCATGATGTCGTCAGCCATGGCACGAGCTTTCTTCTGGTCGCCGCCGGCAATGCCGGGCGCATGCCAATAGAACTCCATCAACTCCCACAGCGCATCGACATTCTTTGCGTCCAGTTCTACTGCTTTCTTGAGTTCACTCTTGTACTGGCCGCCCAGGTTCATGGCTTTGAGGAACGAGGCTTTGTTGGCTTTTCGTCCATAGGCCACGGCCAACTGCAAATGATATTCAGAGTTGCCTGGCTCCAGAGAAACGGCGCGTTGCGCCAGTTCCAGGGCACTGTCGAGGTCGCCGAAAGCAGTCTTGGCGCAGGAAAGGAGGTACGCTGCCTGCGCATCCTTGGGATTGACCGCCAGAGGTTCAACGATTTGCCGTAAACGCTTCCAGTGTCCGGCTTCGAGCAGCGCTTGCGGCGAGTTATCTGCCGCAAGAGCAAAGGTAAGAAACGCTAAAGAGACAAGCAGGAGCAATGGCTTGCGAATCATATCGTGCCTTTCGTGGAATGTTTACTCGTGTCTGAGCGTGATCATGGGATTCACCCGGGCTGCACGCTGTGCGGGAATGTAGCTGGCCAATAGTGCGACAGCGGCCAGCAACGCGGTAAAGATCGCCAACGTCGTTGGGTCGAGGGAGATCATTCCGAACATGACCTTCACCATCGCGCGATTCATGGCAAACGCGCCCAGCAGGCCGATTCCTAAACCTGTTGCGGTGAGTGCGGCCGTCTGCCGCAAAACCATGGCCAGAATGTCGCGCGCCTTGGCGCCCAGCGCCATGCGTATGCCGATCTCATGGGTGCGTTGTTCAACCGAATAAGCCACGACTCCGTAGACGCCGACAGCGGAGAGCAACAGCGCCAGCAAACCGAAGAACAACATGAAGAGGGCGCCCACGCGAACACCGGAAACCTGCTCAGAAATGTTCTGATCCATCGTCTTGACATCAAAAACCGGCTGCTCTTTGTCGACGGCAAGCAGTTGCGCCCGGACTTCTGACGCGATCTTCTGCGGATCGCCTGAAACGCGCACAACCAGCCCCATGGACAGCAGGGGATACTGCGAGTGCGGCACGTATACCGTCGGCCGCTGGCCGCGATCAAACATGAAGCGCTTCACGTCTCCCACCACGCCGACAATCGTTGCCGGTTGGGCTGTGGCCAGGCCCAGTCTGATGCGTTCACCCAACGGATCAGAGTTGGGGAAATACCGACGCACAAATTCGGCGCTCACAATAGCTACTCTGGGGGACTCGGCGCGATCGTAGCCGGCAAAGTCGCGTCCCTGGATAATTGGGATCCGCATGGTGTGAAAGTATTGGGGTGCGGCGACCAGGAAGTTGGTGAGTTGCAATTCTCCCGGCGCAGGCCCCGGCTGCCCGTCGATCAGAAATTTCTCCGTCGACCATCCGCCGGTGGCGGGGATGTGAGAGACACCTGAAGCCGAAAGCACCTGGGGAAGCGCGCGCACACGATCCAGAGATTCACGATAGAAATCGACAATATGATGGTCCTGGCGATAGCGAGTCATGTTGAGCGACACGCTCGTTGTGAGCACATTATCCGGGCTGTACCCCTGCTTTTCCGTCTCCTCCAGGTTCCGGAACCCACGTACCATCAGTCCGGCGCCCACCAGCAAGATCAGAGCCAGGGCAACTTCAAAAACCACCAGCAGGCCGCGCAAACGCCGCCGGGCTCCCAGGATGGAACTCTTCTCACCTTCTTTGAGAGCATCCGTGAGATCCGGCTTCGATGCCCCGAGCGCTGGCGCCAGGCCGAAAACGATGCCGGTACCGAGCGCCACAATCAATGTGAAAACCAGGGCGCGGCCATTGATAGCCAGGGCCTGCCAGCCCGGGACCAGCCGCGTAATTTCTGTGGGCATGCCGATCTTGAACAGATGCAGCAGCAATTTCGCAATTGCGATGCCGGCCGCACCGCCCAGAAGCGCAAGGATCACGTTCTCCGTTAACAATTGGCGCAACATTCTTCGTCGTGTCGCGCCCAACGAAGCCCGCACCGCCATCTCCCTCTGGCGCGCTGCCGCACGCGCTACCTGCATGTTCGCGACATTGATGCATGCAATCAACAGCACAAACAAGGCCGCACCCATGGTGATCCACAAAAACATTGGCGTGAAGTCGCCGGCCACCTGGTCTCGCAGCAGAGTGACGGAGACTCTTCGGCTGGTGTTCGTCTGCGGATAGAGCTGTTGCAACTGGGCAGCGATGGTATTCATCTCCGCCTGCGCCTGAGAGGGGGTAGCAGAAGGCTTGAGACGCGCCAGAGTCAGCAGGGATTGTTTCTCCCGCTCCCGCACAAAATCACTGGATAGAGGCAGCGGAACCCACACCGCGGTAGCGGGGGGAAAGCTGAAATCCTGCGGCAACACTCCTACAATCTTGTACGGAACACCATCCAGATGGATGGATGAGTCCAGGATACGCGGGTCGGCGGCGAAGCGGTTTTGCCAAAGAGCGTAACTGATCAGCGCCACCTGGTCGTGCCCGGCAGTATCCTCACCCGGAGCAAACGTTCTTCCCCAACCTGCTTGTGTTCCTGTGATGGAAAAAAAATTGGACGAAACACGTGCTCCATCCAGATGCTCCGGCTCGCCCACGCCGGTCAGATCCGCGCTCCACGATTGATACGCGGCTATGCCTTCAAAAACCGTTGCCTGCCGGGTCCAGTCCATGTAGTCGGCTGGAGCCACCGTCTCCGACCCGGAGACGCTGTGCGGCAGCGGCTCTGATAACGCGACCAGCCGGTCAAGCTCCGGGAAATTGAGCGGGTGCAGCAGCATGGCATCGATGGAGCTGAACATGGTGGTGTTTGCGCCCATGCCCAGCGCCAGCGTCAGCACAGTGATCAGCGTAAAACCTGGGTTCTTTCGCAACACGCGCAGGCCGTAGCGCACGTCCTGAAGAAAAGTATCCAGCACATGGACGCGCCGTGATTCGCGGCACTCTTCCTTGATGCTTTCCAGGCCGCCGAACTCGAGCCGCGCCTTTCTCCGCGCCTGCTCCGGATCCATGCCGGCATCTTCGTAATCGCGGACCTGCTGCTCCAGATGGAAGCGCAACTCGGAATCGAGCTGCTTCTCCGTGCTTTCTTTGCGAAACAGGCGGCGTAGCCAATACATATCCAACTCCTACTCTGCAGTACGCAGGATGAGCGCCACTGCGTCCGAAACCTGCTCCCAGTTACGGATTTCGGCTTCCAGTTGTTTCCTGCCTTTGCGGGTCAGCGTATAAAACTTGGCTTCGCGACCGGTTTCTGTCTGCCGCCACTCGGCCTGCAGCCAGTTCCGATCTTCCAGCCGGTGCAGAGCGGGATACAGCGAGCCCTGCTGGACCTGGAACAGGTCGCGGGAAATCTGCTGAATGCGCTGGGAAATGGCGTATCCGTGGATAGGCCCCAGCGCCACCACTTTCAGGATCAGCATGTCAAGGGTGCCCTTGAGAAACTCGGCTTTGGGATCATTCGGGTTCATAGGTAGAATTGCTACATATTATGCCTAGAAGTTCTACAGACGCAAGTACAGACGTGATCTGAGGTGAAAGGTAAGCGCCCTTGTGTTTAAAATCCTTGCATGACCACCCGACCTGCACTTTTCGCTACGCCAGACGGCAACTACGCTACGGCGCTCAACGCCCGCAAGACCGGCTGGAGCGCCGCCATGGGCATTCGCTTTCTTCATGCCACGGCAGATGAAGTGACGGCCGAAATGGAAATTGGCTCTTCTCATCTGCAGGCCTATGGCATCGTTCATGGCGGCGTGCACTGCGGGTTGGTAGAAACCGTTGCTTCGGTCGGCGCTGCCCTGGCGGCGCTGGCGCGCGGTCAATCGGTGGTCGGAATCGAGAACCAAACGTCTTTTCTCAATGCTGTGCGCGAAGGCATGCTTCGCGCCACGGCGCGGCCGCTCATGCGCGGCCGCCGCACCCAAGTCTGGGAAGCGACCGTACGCGATCGCGAAAACCGCACGGTTGCCAGCGGCCGGGTGCGCTTTCTGGCGCTTGAAGGCGGCAGCTCACTGGCGGGCGAAGCCGTCCAGATAAAGCAACCCACCGAAGAGGGCAGATCATTCTAGTCACAGCGTTCCTGTGACCGTCATCACAGCGTATATGCTCGCGTTCGGCTAGATTTGCCTCTGTGGAGGCGATATGAGCACCTCTGTTCTTGAACCCACTGTTGAACACCCTGTGGCACAGCACCCAGCAAGCCAAGCGTTGGTGACGGCGAATCCTGCCCTGGAAATGGAAACGGCATTCTCTGATCTCCATCCACTTCTTCCTGTCTTGGTTGCTGGAGCTGTCGCTCTCCTGGGCTCCCTCATCTTTGTTGGATCGATTGTGGCCGGGCTTCTGCTGCGCAACTCCGGAATCATGGCACAATAGCCTTCGGATTCAGCCGCGCAATCTTTGCGGATGCAGTTCCCGCAGCTCTGTGCTGCCTGGAAACCCCAGGTTTCACCGATATCAGGGCAGTTTTGGGAATTGCGCTTCTCGGCTTTCGTTATCTCTCCCCGGCTACCCCGGTAAATGATAGGATTTCCTCCGCACCAGTTTCCTGGCTAGCGCTCCGCCAGGCTCAGGGAAAGGACGTTGGCCATGAGACGTTCTCTTTGCCGGTTCATCTTTCTGCTCACAATCCTGCCGGCCGTGTGCAACGCGTCGTCTGACCAGCCGCCTCCGGCAACGCACACGTCGACTGAAATCACCATTCCCGGACCGCTGCGCTCTTTTCTTCGCATGGCAGGTCTGAGCCAGAAGGCCGCGCCGGAAGAAGTGCTGCCACTGCTGGCCCAGGAAGTCCGTATACGAGCCTACGATCGCGGCAAGGCCACAGAGTTTCTGGTTCTGCTGCAGCGTTATCTTCGTCAAGCACGGGAATTGGCGGCGCTGGCCGGCTCCGATGGCACGATTCGTGTCTCCACATGTGACGATGCCAAGCCGTTGATGGCGGTCCTGGGTTACCGGCTCCACGAGGCTTGTGGCCCGAACTCTTCCCTGCAAACCTCCGATCCCGACCGCGCGTTTCTCACTATTGATTCGGGCTTCCCGTTGGCCCAACTCGAGGAAACACTCCAGGGAGGACGGCCGTTCGTGCTTCCTTTCCCTTCATCGCATATTCCGGTATTGTTCACGGAAAAAGACTGGGCAGATGTACACGGCGAAAGTTCATCCGACATTTTGCAAACCCTTCTGCACGATCCTGCTCTAGCCCGCCTGTACAGCGCGATGGCTCGCATGGACTCAGAAACCGTGGTTCTGTTGCGCCAGTCCCCGGGTTTGCGGCGGATGGTGCGCTACGCTGACGTGCTCGACTTCTACGGTGGTCATATCTATGTGAGGTCAGGGCACGTGGTTGTTCCCGGAGGCATAGCGTCCGCGGCTGCCTGGAAGAACCTGGTAGGAGCAAGCCCTGATTCGGCGCCTGAATTTATCACTCGCCTGCTGAGCAAGGACGAGGGGTGGCTAGCAGCCTATTTTGACGCGCTGTCCAGCGTCGGCAGCGCGCAACAGGCGTACTTCGCGGATCCCCAACGGCTGCAACGTTTTTACGAGGCTCTTAGATCCGGCAATCTCTCGCCCGGAGCTGCCCGGCCCGTCTTTCGTCCGGCGCCCCATTTGCCATTGCTGGTGGCGCGTTTGTACATCGAGCCCGGGGGCAAGCCGCATGCACCCGGCGGACTGGAAGCCTGGCAGCCGGTGTTTCGCCTGTTTGATGACTCCAGGATAAGCAAGAAGCTGGCCAGCCGGGCGGGACGATGGAAGGATCCCGAGCAACTGGTGGCGGCAATGTTCGCGCTCTCGCGCGAGCAGCTCAACACCGAACCGCTGCAGCTCTATTTGATCCTGAGCGAAATGGACCGCGCCCGCACTCCGGATCAATGGCTGTCAGCTCAAACCGTGCGGCTGCTGGCGGAGAAATTTCAGCGGTTTGGCGATCAGTATCCGGTGTTTTGTGAGTTTAATTCGCTCGACAATGAAGCCATCTCGGCCTATTTGAAAACTGCCACCGCGCTGGACAACATTCCCGCGCCGGCTCTGCGCGCCAACGCGATCGGCACTTTCCAGGCTACGCTCGGCTTATGGCAGATTCTGGCGCGTCAAAAAGAAATTCCGGAAGCCCAGCAGAGCGATTCCTGGCAACACCTTCTCGCCCGTTTTACCGGCATCTCAAGCCCGGTCCAGCTCTTCGATGCCGGACGAAATGCTGTGGGCGAACTCCTGCACGCCGCATCCGGCAAAAGCGATCTTTCCCAGGACGAACTTGTTCTGCTGCTCGCCGGGCCCGCTCAGCCAACTCACGATGGACAGATGGTGCGCGATGAAATCGCCAAGCGTATACAGGCAGTGTTTGACGCGCAGCGGCTGGTATCGCTCGACACCCTGTTTTCTCTGGGCAGCGGGTTAAGCCAGCTGGGCCAGGGAAAAACCACTGCCGATTCCCTGCTGCCGCTGGCGGCCGAGTTGCGCGAGTTCGAGATGCCACGGCCGATTTTCACGCCTACGGAAAAAATTCAGTTTCAGCGCGACCACGCCGATACTCGCCATACCACGCTGCAGACGCGCACCAATCTCACCCGTATCATCAAGACCGGTTCTCCGCAGGAGCTGGCCGAGGCTCGCGGACAGCTTGCGCCTTTCATCCGCGATACGCTGGTTGGCCTGAATTACGCCTACTACGAGCCGCCCGGGGCGCAAATGCTTTTGAACAACGCTATTTTTGTGCGCTCTCACGATTACTCAGAGGACTATCGCAGCGGCAGAGCTGGAATTCAGCCGTGGAAAACGCCGTCATTAGTCAATCTGGGCGCGACAGCCAGCGGCGGTACCCACCTCGCCGGATCGCTTGCCGATCTTCCTTATACCCTCGCTCTGGTAGAGCAGGATTTTATTGTTCCGGAGAGCGTGCAGTCGCTGATCTGGCAGGATCTGGTGCCCAGCCTTATAACCTCCGCGATTCTGCCGCGCTGGTGGTACGTGACTCCACATGAAATGCATGCCGTCACCCTATACCAGCGGACGGGAGAAGAAATTCTGATTGCGGCCGCGGAAGACAGTGCTCTGCGCGAGAAGGTAATGGACATCCTTTCCGACCGGATGACACCCCAGCAATTGGGCCAGGTTGAGAATTCCATGCAACCCGGGCACGCGCAGGAAGCCCTTGCCCTCGTGTTGCCCGCGGAAACCTTTTACCTCGCAGCCGAATTCAGGAGGCGATTCGCGGATGATATCGATCACGCGGGAAATGCCGGGCGGGAGCTGGAAAAACTGCAACGCGACTATCCTGCCGAAACCAGCTCGGAACGGATCGCACGAGACTTTGGCGTGCCGCATCCCGCGCTGGCGCGCAACTACTCCCGCGACTTGCTGAACATTAAACTGTTCCCCAGCTTTGAGAGCTATTCCAGCCGTCTTCTGGCTGAATCATGGGAATCAAACAATCTGTATTGGGCGAGACTGGCTGACGAAAAGGGATATCCGCCGGTGATGTTGAACCGGCTGGTGCCGGAGCTGACCCGGCGCATGGTGGAGAGGCTTTTTGCCAGCAGTCTTGAGGATTGGCCAGCCATCCGCCGAGCCATGCGCGAAACCGGCGAAGATTTTCGTTCCGGCAGAATTACGCTGGCTAAAGATGGAAGCGGCCCGCGGCCGGATTGAGTGCGACAACACGCGTGGAACCCCGTGAAAATTCCTCGCGGTGAAAAAGAGCCAACATGAAGCGACTTTTTTGCTTATTCCTGATTTGTGCCTGTACTCTCAGTGTTGCTCAAAGCCAGACGGCAACACCGGACGACACCTCCAGGAACCGAACGTTCCGCGTGAACGTGAGCCTGGTATTGCTGAACGTCGCCGTCACCGACAACAAAGGCAACTATGTGACCGGGCTTCACCCTTCAGATTTTGAAATCTTTGAGGACGGAATTCCGCAAAAAATCGCCAACTTTGGCGAAGGCAATGGCCCACAGCAGCCGGTCACCCTCAGTGCGGATGGAAAACCCTTGCAGGAAGAGCCGATCGTACCGGTGGCAACGATGTCCGGCGCGGGCATCTTCATTCTTTTTGACACCAGCAATTACATGTATCGCGGCTTTGCGCAAGCTCAGGACGCGATTGCCGAATTTATCCGCTCCCTTGATTCACCCGAGCGCATCGCCTTCTATGCCTACAGCCGCAATTTGTATCGCGGTTCGCAGCTCTCGTCAGACCGCAGCCAGGTGCTGCGCGGAGTGCGCTCCACCACCGCCGGCGACGATCCCGCACTCTACAACGCTCTTCTGCTCACGCTGAAAGATGCCGGCCAGGTTCCCGGCAGGAAAGTTGTTGTCGTCTTCTCGAATGGCCCGGACCGCGCCAGCATGGTTGCGCCCGAAGACATCAGCGAGCTCGCGCAGTCAGAAGGTATTCCCATCTACGTGATCAGCACCCGCGAAGCCAAGCTGGACCCAGTCTCAACCGTGGTTTTCCTGCGCATGGCGGCTGCGACCGGCGGACAGGCCTATTTCGCCAAGAACTGGCGCAGCCAGCAGCTGGCTTTCTCTTCCATCCGCGAGGATATCGGTCATCTCTACACGCTGAGCTACTACCCGCAACCCAATCCCAATCGCGGATGGCGGACCATCACCATGAAATTGACCGGCCCAGCGGCAAAGAAGTATCGCCTGCGCACACGCAGCGGCTACCGGCCCAAACCGCCCAACGCCGCTGGCGAGCCCCCAGCGGCGCAGTAAGGCCGAACTGGGACATTACCCTCTGTAGATTTCTGCTTTACGGCCAAAAAATCTGCCTTCCACGCGCGGATTTCAAATTTTCGCGTGTTCCATCCTCACTCTCTTGAAACGAAAATCCAACCGGCTGCACTTCAGAGAACAGGAATTTCGAAAGAAAGCGCTGGTTAGCAGAACAGCCGTTCGTACGAAATCCTCAGCACAAGGAGGATCAGAGAGTTTTTATGGCAATCACAATGCAAGGCTCATGGACGGTCACGGTCAAATCGAAGAGCGCGGCCTTTGAACAGCGCTTCGTCGTGTCCCGTCCCGGCAACCCTGACATCGTCGTGAACGGCGTCGCAGGCAATTCCTTATTCGTCAGCGCTCCACAATGGTCGGTCAACGTGCAGAGCCGCTCCAGTTCCAGCGCTCCCTGGATCGACTCCAGGCAACGCATTTCATCCCCATCAGTCTCCGGAGGCCTGGTTCACTTTGACATCAACACCGACGACACCGGCGGCGACCTGGACTTTAACGACCTGATTCTGACCTGCAGCATGCCGGTAAGCGCATCTGAGTTTGTGGTCTACGGCAAGGTGCAGACGTACTCCGGCAGGTGCATCTTCAATCCCTGTTTCCCGTGGTACTACGTGATTGAAACTCCCGTGGCCCTGCAGCAAGCGCTTGGGAACCCTGACCTTCGCGGCATCATCGAGAAGCTTTATCCTGAACGCGTTCCCAAACGTCCAGGACCGCCCCCTGGTCCTGATCCGTTCTTCACGCCGCTCGTGCTGCCGAAAGCAACTGCCACGGCCAGCCAGGGCCTGCTATTCCGTTCCGCGAGCACCAAGGGGGTTGTTCCTGACGGAGAAATACAGAACGAGAAGGATGCCCGTAAATTCCTGGACGCTGCGGTCGCCAAACTGGGTGGCACTGCGTCTCCAGCCATCTTCGATGGATCGCCAGCCAGCGCCGGCCAGGCCCTGTTGAGTCCGGCCGAGCAACTGCGGCTCTCCAAGATTGCCGACAACATTAGGTTCCGGTTCTGCGATGTTGAACCAGCTCCCGGCCTGTTGTTGAACTTCCAGGAGTATGACCGTACAGACGCTGAAAAAGCCGGCGGTCCCTACACTGGAACCGGATCGCGCGAGAACCTGGGCATGACGGCCACCGACGAACTCGGCAACTACATTTTCCATTTCAGTCGCTCTGCGGCTGATTTCGCGGATGAAGCGCTCGATGTTGCTCCCGGCGAGTCAATTGTCACGCAGATTCTCCCGGACTTGATCGTGCAGGTGCTGGGCTCAACCATGAACGTGGAATACGAGTCCGGCGTGTATTCCAACATTCCCAACCTCACGCGCATTAACTTGTGCGTGCCTTACGGAACAGTGCACCCCAGCAATCCCAACTGCACGGATTTCGACCGGATCATCGTCAAGATCGGCGATATCATCGTGCTGCACTCAGCCATTACAGGATCGCCCAATACGCTCACGGCGGACGGCCGCATCAGCTGCCGCAACGTCAATGCTCCAGCGGTTGACTGTGCAGCCTGGCGCAACATAAGCGCGGGTGGCCGCATCGGGCTCAGTCTCTACGCCTGTATGACCTATCCCAACGTCGCCTATTACACCATTCGCTACAATTTTGATAACGTCTGGACCAGCCCCGCCAACTGGCAATACGTACAACAATCACACAAGTTGCTGAACGTGCCCTCGATCGGAACTCCCGGCTACACGGGCACTCCCGTTGGCCCTACGCTGCGATCGGTGCATGTGGACGGCGGCGCTGCGGTGAACGTTAACACTTATGACAATCACGGCAATGACACGCAGTGGATCGAAAATGACCTGAAGATGATTCTGGACACAACGCTCTATCGCGCCGCCAATAACCCGGGCACGGTTTATTTCCGTATTCAGGGTTACGATGCAGCCGGAAACATGGTTGCCGGCGTGGATGACACAATCCAGTTGTACATCGCCAACGCTCCCACGACCGGCCGTATCGACGCAGTTGACCTGGGCACTCCTGCAGATGACGATTGCACTCTGCTTTCACTTCCGGAAGGAGATCCGAATGCCCCCATCTTTGTGAAGTACAAAGTGGAGAACACGGATGGTTTCCTTGAAAGCTGGGCGCTCTCGGTCACGCGTGGCAACAACAACCCTGTAGCTGTAACCGCCTCCGGCGTAGTCCCGGGAAGTTATCCGTACACACCTCCGCCGTTCATCGGTTTCGATCCCTGCCAGTTCCATGGCACATCGGATTTCCCTGAAGATGGCAACGGCGATACGGTAACGCAGCTGGTACCTGCTTCCGGAAACTGGCTGCCCGCCGGCAAGACATTCTGCGCCTTCGCTTTCACGCTCACGGCCACGGACCGCGTGACGGATGGGAGAAACGCGTTTCCGCAGACTGTATTCTGGCAGGACCTGGTTGGAATCAACCTTTAATCGCAACACCGACGGTGCCGGGAGCCGCGAACCTGCCCTCCCGGCGCCTGCGAGCTGAATTTCGAAATGAAGTACTACCTGGTCATTCTGGCCATCCTTACAGTCTGGCGGATTACGCATCTCCTGCAGGCGGAGGATGGCCCCTGGGATTTGATCGTTGGACTGCGGCGCGCCGCGGGAAATGGGTTCCTGGGCAGCTTGCTTGACTGTTTTTACTGTCTCAGCTTGTGGATCGCCGCTCCCTTCGCTGCGTGGCTCGGCACCAGCATTGCAGAACGGCTGATGCTGTGGCCGGCGATGTCTGCTGCAGCCATCCTGCTGGAAAGAATAACTGCTCCCGCGCTGAACCCATCTCAGCCCTATTGGAAGGAGGAAGAACTCGATGTCCTGTTGCGGAAAGAAGAGAAATAACCCATCAAACACTGCGGTGAAGCCGGGCGCGGGCTCCGTACCATCGCGCTCCCAGGCAAGTTCTACCGGCTTCGCTCTTCAGTGGCCTGTATTCGAATACCTCGGCGGCGGGGTGCTCTCTGTCACAGGGCAAGGCAGCGGAATGCAGTATCGTTTTGTCGGGAATGGCGCCCGCGCCAGAGTCAATCCTCTTGATCGACATTCTCTGGCGTTGCTTTCCCAGCTGCGCCAGGTCGCAAGACTTTGAACTAGGCCGCAGCTTCGGTGGGCTTTTTCTGCTTAACGAAAGTCAGGATCGCCTCGATGACCGCATCGTTGCCAGTCCTGGTATTCAGCATGGCGTGATACACCTCGCGGTTGGGCCACTCGACATTGAAGTAGTTTTTGATGAAGGCAGCGCGTTCGCGATCCACGGTGTCGACCAGCGCCTCAGCGTGCGCTTGCTTGTCACCCTCGGCGATGAGCCTGCGAACCTTCTCATCGCGTGGAGCGTAAAGGAAGAAGCTCAACGTATCCAGCCGGCCTTGCAGAAAGTGCTGTGAACCCCGGCCTACGATCACGCAGTTGCCGCTCTCTGCGGCATGCCGCACCACGCGCTCAGAAAATTTGACGATGCTGTCCGCGTCCAGCATCTCCACCGGGTAAACGCCCATGTTGCCTTCGTAACTGCCCAGGGCGAACGATTTAAGCAGACGCCGGTAGAGCGGATCGCGGCGCTCCTCCTGCTGCTCCACGGCCGAGAGCTTGCAGTTGGCCAAACGGGCGATCTCCTGCGTCAGCTCCTGATCCCAAAGTTTCCAACCGAGGCGCGTGGCCAGCTGGGCTGCAATCTTTGCTGCTCCGCAGCCGAATTCGCGTTCGATGGTGATGATCCTGACCATTTTCCGCTCCGAATTTTTAGATGCGTGCCGGCCGTTCGCCGTAGCCGGCGACGGAATAGCTTACTCCCGAATGGCGCCGGAATCACGCAGGAAATCGCGGGAAATGGAGATCATTCGGCGATATCCAGCCGCACCTGCTCCAGGCCGGAGTTCACCGTCGCCGGGCCATAGATCACATCTTTGCTGCGGGCAGCGGCCTTGATGGAAAGTTCCATGCGCTTGATGGTCTCGGCCACTTTAGAGCCCGGGTCGGCGATATCGAGCGTAAGCGTGGAGATGCGGCGTGTCTGCGCGATCTTTCTGGTGGTCCGCAAGCCACGCACGGCGGTAAGGATTTCCGCTACTACCGTCATCTCCGGAATCTCAATCGCACGCGCCGGATCGAATTCCGGCCATTGGCTCACGTGCAGCGATGGAACGCTCTCGCCTTCGCGAAAAAGCAGCTGATAAATATGTTCGGTCACGTAGGGCACAAACGGCGCGTAGAGGGCCAGGATCATTCTCAGGGCCTCGCGCATGGTGCAGCGAGCGGAGATGCGCGCATGCTCCGGATATTCGCCCTGCGTCCAGAAGCGGTCCTTGATCATCTCCAGGTAGTCGTCGCAAAAGACGCTCCAGAAGACTTTCTCCGTTGCCTCGCGCGCTTCGTGGTACGAGTAGTTGTCAAAAGCGGCCGTGACGACCGGTATCACCTTGTTCAATTCCATCAGGACCCAGCGATCTTCCGGGGTGCGCTCGGCGAACGGCATGGTGTCAGTCTTGGCGTCAAAGCCGCCGAACTGCAGCGCGCAGAAACGAGCCGCGTTCCACAACTTTACCACCAGCTTGCGGCCGTTCTGGACGTCGCGTTCGTTGAAGCGCAGATCATGGCCCAGCGATCCGCCCGCAGCCCAGAAGCGCACGGCGTCAGCGCCAAATTTCCTGATGACTGCGTAAGGGTCATAGCGGTTGTAGCCGCTGGCGTCAGTAAATTGCTCCAGGTCACGCTTACTGATCTTGCGGCCGTTTTCATTCAAACCCCAGCCGGAGATCATGACATCGCGCCACGGCAGGCTGTTGGTATGAAAGTGAGACTTGGCCATCGTGTAGAACAACCAAGTGCGGATGATCTCAAATGCCTGCACGCGCACCGTCATGGGATAAAGCTTCATCGATCCCAGACGGTCCGGGCTTCCCGCCCAGTTGGCGTTGATGAGCGGCGATAGGGATGAGGTCATCCAGGTGTCCATCACATCGGGGTCGCCCCGGAATTCGTTACCGCCGCATTTTGGACAGGCGCTTGCCGGGCACGCGTCTTCCAGCGGATCGACCGGCAGGCTCGCCTCGCTTGCGAGAACCACCTCATTGCAATTGGCGCAGAACCACACCGGGAACGGCACGCCATAAAAACGCTGCCGCGCGATGTTCCAGTCGTATTTCAAGCCTTCGACCCATTGGTCCAGGCGCGTCTTCATCCATTCCGGAAACCAGCGCAGCTCGGCACTCCGCTTCAGAAATTCATCTTTGAGGTCGAGCATTTTGATGAACCACTGCGGCGCCATGATGAACTCAACCGGAACGCCCGAGCGCTCAGAGACAGACACAACCTGGTCAACCGCAGTGTTTGTGCCGAGCAGGCCCGCGGTCTGCAGGTCGCCGACAATCTTCTTTCTGGTTTCGTCAACGGTTAAACCGGCATACGGGCCGGCCAGTTCTGTCATCTTTCCGTTGGGGCTGATGCACAATCGGGTATCGAGACCATCGCGCTTCCAGCGGCGCACGTCTTCACCGTCGCCGAATGTGCAGACCATCATCAATCCGGTGCCAAACTCGGTGCTTACGTCGGGATCGGCTTTGATCGGCACGTCACGATCGGAGAGAGGCACAGTGGCTGACTTGCCGACGATTTCCTTGTAGCGGGCATCGTCTGGATTGCAATACAGCGCGACGCAAGCAGGAATCAGCTCCGGACGCGTGGTAGCGATCACCAGCGGCGAGCCGCCATTCCGGGGAAAACTCACCTGGTGCAGCTTGCCCTTGCGTTCCAGCGATTCCAGATCGGCCTGCGCCAGCGCGGTTTCAAAATGGGTGTCCCAGAGCACGGGTTCGTTGGAGCGGTAAATCCGGCCCATCTGGTAGAGCTCGATGAAAGATTTTTGCGCAGTGCGGCGGCAATGTTCATCGATGGTCGAATAGCGCAGCCGCCAGTCGACGGACAGGCCGAGCGCCCGCCATAACTCTTCATACTGCTTGATGCCTTCTGCAGTAACCTGCAGGCAGAGCTCGCGAAATTCCTTGCGCGTGGTTTTGCGCTTGTTGATGTTGTACTTCTTTTCGACGAAGCGTTCCGTGGGCAGGCCATTGTCGTCAAAGCCCATGGGGTAAAAAACGTTACGTCCGCGCATGCGCTGGTAACGCACAATGAACTCCGCCTGGGCATAGGACATGGCGTGTCCCACGTGCAGGTGCGAGGCGGAGACGTAGGGCGGCGGCGTGTCGACGGAAAACATCTCGCCCGGCTGGTTTGGATCATAAAGATGGATGCGATGCTCGTCCCAGAGCTTGCGGCAGGATTCCTCCATCTGCGCTGTGTCAACTTCTTTGGGGAATGTAGTCTCGTCGATGATCATTGCAAATTGGGTTCGCAGGGCAGCCTGGCGAGCTGGCAACAGATTTTTCGCTGATGCAGCTCAAATCCCATTCAAGCCGGCGCTGTCAAAGTTTTTTGATGGATTGGTGCCCGTAGCGCTAACCATCATCAGTGTAACATTTTGGCGCGAAGCGGCAGGGCTCCCGCCGGCGCTGTGAATCAGTGCTGCCAAGAGAATTTTATGCCCGTTTATTTCTTTCGAGGAAATGCTTGACTGATTTGCGCCAGCGATATATAACGTATATGTTATATAACATATGAGTTATTCGATGAACTATTCTCAACGCCTCGACGCCACGTTCGCCGCGCTGGCGGACCCAACGCGGCGCGCCATTCTCGCGCGCCTGGCAACAGGCGACACATCGGTGATGGATCTGGCCAAGCCATTTGAAATGAGCCAACCGGCAATTTCCCGGCATCTGCGGGTGCTGGAGCGGGCGGGCCTGATTTCGAGCGGACGTGACGCGCAGCGCCGGCCTCGCCGTATCGAGGCCAGGCCGCTAGCCGAAGCCAGCGACTGGCTGGAAAACTACCGCAAATTCTGGGAAAGCAGCTTTGAAAGGCTGGATGCCCTGCTCGATGAGATGAAAAACCTGGACAGAAAAACACGGGGAAAGCCGCGCCGTTCGCGCCGGGACGTCCGGCATTGAAGGTTTGCGGCCGTACCAGCGCAGAGGGATCGCATCGCGAAAGCTTAAGTCGATTGCTGAAGAAGGAGCACACGAATATGCAAAAGGTCACACCGTTCCTGTGGTTCGACAACAATGCCGAAGAGGCAATGAATTTCTATACTTCAATTTTCAAGGATTCAAAGATCGTAAGCGTGCGCCGCTTTCCTGATTCAGGGCCGGGGCCGCGCGGCTTACTGGGCGGATCGTTCCAGATTCATGGCCAGGAATTCATGGTGCTGAACGGTGGACCAACATTCAAGTTCACGGAAGCCATTTCACTCTTTGTGAATTGTGAGACACAGGAAGAAGTTGACTACCTGTGGGAGAAGCTCTCCGAGGGCGGGAAGCAAGACCGCTGCGGCTGGCTGAAAGATAAATTTGGTCTGTCGTGGCAGATCATCCCTACAGCGCTAGGCCGGATGTTAGGGGATAAAGATGCGGGCAAGGCCGGGCGCGTAATGCAAGCCATGTTGCAGATGAGCAAGATCGATATCAAGGCCCTGGAAAGAGCCTATCATCAGCAGTAACGGCAATGATGGAACGAGTAGTGCCCCAAACGGCCATGTTTGAAGGCGAGCGCGACGCTTAAAGGAAATCAAAAATCGCAGAGGATAAAACAATGAAGAACACTCTACAAGTAGCCGCCCATGGTGACCACGAAATCGTAATGACACGCGTCCTGGATGCTCCGCGCCATCTGGTCTTTGACGCATTCACGAAACCCGAACTTCTGAAACGATGGCTGGGAGCCTTCGGCGGATGGGAACTGGCGGTATGTGAGATCGATCTGCGGGTCGGAGGCAAGTACCGCTGGGTATGGAAGAACGCCGACGGCATGCAGATGGGCATCAGCGGTGTCTATCGTGAGATTGTGCCGCCGGAAAAAATTGTCTCCACTGAGAAATTTGATGAGGCCTGGTATCCCGGGGAAGGATTGGGCACCGTCGTGTTTACCGAACAGGGTGGCAAGACAACGGTCAGGCAGACGGTGCGCTATGAATCGCGCGAAGCCCGCGATGGCGTGCTGAAGTCGCCCATGGAGAGCGGCGTTTCGGCGAGCTACAACCGGCTGCAAGAGGTGCTCGACTCCATCACAGGCGCGACCGCACGGGAGAGCGCATAGCAATGAGCCGGGCTGGTCAGAGCAACAAACGGCGGCCGAGAAAATTTGTGCAAAAGCTGTAAATTCCGCTGCGCATGTCCTTTGGACACTCGCTTGCAGTACAAACGGATTGAAAGCGCACCAGGGGATATCGCATAGTCTGGAATACACTGCTTGCACTCGAAAACGCCAAGTCGACTGGGCTCTGTGATTTTCAACGGGAAAGCAGCGCTGCTACGCGGCGCGCGATTCGTGTCTGACTTGACGCAACCGGTGCGTCGCCTTGGACACACTGACCATAAATCGTATTCTTCTCTTTTAGCGGAGTGCCGGTCGCCGTTGTGGACAGCTGAAAGCCTGGTAGAAAACAGTCTGCAATTTGGCAAGGTACAGAACCTGCGGAAAGCATGCCGGCGGCTGCATTTGGTGGAGATACCCGCAGGTGAGATTTTTAGCTTTTGGAAACAGACCGGCAGGGCGAAGGTATCGGCAGGTTACGTGCGCGGTCGCGAACTTCGACAGGGATGTCTGATCCCGACGACAGGCGGTGGGCTTTGCCAGCTTTCGAATTCCCTCTACGATGTTGCTCTCCAGTCCGGCTGTGAAATCGTGGAACGCCATGCTCACAGTGCGGTTGTTCCCGGCTCGGCAGCGGAACAAGGCCGCGATGCAACGATTTTCTGGAATTACGTTGATCTACGATTCCGACCGACACAGAACACTCTGATTACCGCTGTTCTTACCCAAGACGAGCTGATTGTCCGGTTGTGGGGAAAGCAGCGATTGGTGTCCATTCAGCGCGAGCCTCGGGCAGGGCGTGAACACACTGCGATCAACACCTGCACGGACTGCGGCGTCAGCGAATGCTTCCGCCATGTTTCTGCAGAAGCGTCTGTGTCCGCCGGGCGAAATGCCTACCTGATTGATGAATGCTGGCCGGAGTTTGAAGAGTTCGCGCACGCAAGAAGATCGACCGAGGACGACCTGTTTCTTCCTTACCACAGCAACTGGAAAAAGGTGGGCCGTTACGCCTGGGAGCCCCAGGGTTACCGGCGAACGATTGCCGGCAATGTGTCTACGTTGCTGGCTGCCGCCAAGTCGCGGTTGCGGCTCAACGGCACCCTGCCTCCTGTCGCTGTTCAGGTTGCGCGCTCAGCGGAGCTGGCAGACTACTACGGGAGGCGTCTTGCGATCGATGTTTCCCATCTGTATGTTGCGCAATCGCTGTTGCCGTTTCTATGGCGACGTGGTGATCTGGGCGGGCGCAGCTTTGACGTCCTGATGACTCGATTGCCTCTGCGTGCGCTTCATCGCCAACTCGACGATCTGGCCATCGGATTTCCAGAGCGAAAAAGTTTTCGGGAATTTCGCGCGCCTGAGTGGATGGTGACAGCCGAAAGCGAAGCTCTCGAGCGCGCCGGCCAGATTATTACCCCGCATTCCGCTCTTGCCGGTCTTTTTCCTCTCAAAGCGACGTGGCTGCCGTGGAAGTTCCCAGCCGCCAAACCCGCCAGCCGCGGGTCTTGCGTGGTATTTGCTGGGCCTTCACTGGCGCGAAAAGGAGCCTTTGAGTTGCGTGAAGCTTTGCGGGGTTTGGGCTGTCAGTTGCGAATACTCAATGGGCAGGCGATGGAATCCAAGAACTTTTGGGATGGAATTGAACCAGCCGGACCTTCCGGCGACTGGCTTGAACGGGCGGCAGTTGTGGTTCAACCTGCGTTTGTTGAGAACAATCCACGACCGCTGTTGCGCGCGCTGTCGTCAGGTATTCCGGTGATTGCTACACCGGAGTGCGGAATCGAATCCCATCCGATGTTGACCTTGGTACCGGCAGGAGATTCAACCGCGCTTAGAAAAGCGCTTTGCGGGATTATCGGATCAAGAGATCCTGAAAAGCTTACTTCCGCTTCAGCACAGCTTTCACGGCTTTAACCATGTAGGGCGCCGTGAGCCCGTACTTTTCCATCAGCTGATCAGGCGTTGCGGATTCGGCGTAGGTGTTTTGGATACCGACAAACTCCATCGGCACGGGATGGGACTTGGCGACGGCGCGGGCGACTTGGGATCCGAGGCCGCCATCGAGCAGATGTTCTTCGGCAGTCACAAGCGCCCCGCACTCTTCGGCTGCCTGGGCGATGGCCGCTTCGTCGACCGGCTTGATGGTGTGCATATCGAGCACGCGGGCATTGATGCCTTCCTCGGCAAGCTGTGCCTGCGCCTGCAGCGCATAGCTCACCTCCAAACCACAGGCGATGATGGCCACATCGCGACCGCTGCCGTGCTGCTTGGCTTTGCCGATCTCGAACGTATCACCGGAGCCGTAAATGATCGGCGTTTTGGGACGGCCGGTGCGCATGTAAACCGGACCAACATGTTCCGCCATGCGATGCACCAGAGCGCGCGCGCAGAATTCGTCAGAAGGGTTAAGCACGACAAATCCGGCCAGCGCGCACATCAGCGCGTAGTCTTCCACCGCTTGCTGGCTCGGTCCATCCTCACCGATCGAGATGCCGCCGTGCGAGCCGACAAATTTGGCATTCACACCGGGATAGGCCACGCACATGCGCAGCTGGTCATAGCCCTTGTCGCAGAGGAAAACGGCAAACGACGATGAGAACGGCAGCTTGCCGGAAAGAGCCAGCCCGCTGGCGATAGAAACCATGTTGGCTTCGGCAATGCCGACGGTGAAGAAACGCTCAGGGAACTCTTTCTGGAACTTAGCGCTGAAGGTCGACTTCGCCAGGTCGGCGTCGAGCACAACGACGTTGGGATTCGTCTTGCCCAGCTCAACCAGGGCCTGGCCGTACGCTTCGCGGGTGGCGACACCCATCTTCAATTCGAATTTGGGCTTTGCGTTGGGGATGGTGGCTGAGCTCAAGCGATTCTCCTCTTTGTTTATCCCTGGTCGATTTATTTTCCCGATCAAGCTCCAACCCTTGTCATCCTGAGCGAGCACGAGCGACGCAAGGATTGAGAGCGAGTGGAAGGATCCCGAAATTGTTTTTCTATCGTTAATGCTTCAGGGGTTCTCACCGTGCTCCCCATCAATCACTTGAGCATCGTGAGAACGCCTAGTGACTGTAACGTAACACCGTTCATTCCCGGGATCCTTCGACTCGCCCTCGCCTGTTTGCTCGGACTCGCTCAGGATGACAGGGATATTGAGCTTCGCATTACCAAAAACATTTGTGCAGCGAACGGCTACAACTTCTTTGCCGCTGCTTCCAGTTCGGCCACGGCGGCCGCTACCTGCTCCGGCTTGGGCGCGACGCCGTGCCACTCCGGATTGTTCTCCATGAATGAGACGCCTTTGCCCTTGACGGTGTTGGCGACGATGCACGTTGGCTTGCCGTCGCGCGCGGCGCGGGCTGTTTCCAGCGCCGGTATCACCTGGTTGAAGTCGTGGCCGTCGATCTCCAGCGTGCGCCAGCCAAAGGCTTCAAACTTTTCCAGCAGCGGAGCCGGATCAAGGATGTCTTTCAAAAAGCCGTCAAGCTGCTGATGGTTGTAGTCCACGATCACAGTCAGGTTTTCGAGCTTGTGATAGGCGGCAAACATCGCGGCTTCCCAGTTCTGGCCTTCCTGGATTTCGCCGTCGCCTACCATCACGAAGGTGTGCCAGTCCTTCCTGTCGAGACGTGCGGCCAGCGCCATGCCAATGCCGACAGAGATTCCCTGCCCCAATGATCCTGTGTTGCCTTCGAGCACAGCCAGAAAGCGCTTGTCGGGATGGCCCTGCAAGGGCGATCCAAGTTTACGCAGCGTGCCCAGGACGCCGTGGTCAATGTAACCGGCCTCTGCCAGTACGGCGTACAGCGCGGGACATCCGTGGCCCTTGGAGAGAAGGAAGCGGTCGCGATCCGCCCATTGCGGATCCCTTGGATTGTGGCGCAGCACTCGGAAATAAAGGGCGCTCAGCAATTCCACTTCCGACAACGATCCGCCGGGGTGTCCGCTGCCGGCCGTGCCAATCATTTTGACGATCTCAATACGCAGGCGATTGGCCAGTCTCTTCAGCTCAACAACAGATTCAATTTTCGGGGCTGGGGTCACGTCGGCAGTTGTACTCATCGGGTGATGGTTTCTCCGGCTGCGGCCTTGCGCACCGCGGGGCGCGCGGACTGTGGGGACTTATGAGGCTGATCTGGATTGGCTTTGGCCCGAACGGTTTCGCGCGTATGGCGCAGAAGTTGTTTGCTGCGGTCGGTGGTGAAGTATTGAGCCAGCAGTTTTGCCACCTGCAGCAACAGGGCCCGCTCCTGGCTGGCTGCCGCTCTGCCGGTCTCGGCGACGATCAATCCCAGCGTACGGACGCCGAGTTTGATGGGTACAACGATTTCCGCTCTTACATCGGCAAGGCCGATAATTGCAGGCGCTGGACCACTCGAAGCTTGCCGCACGCTTAGGTCTTCGACGGCAAGGTAAACGCCGGTCCAGTGATAGCCGCGCCCTTCAACAATGGTTGTGACGATTGCATCCAGGATTTCCGCCGGCCTGGACTCACGCGCCAAAGCCAGCTTCTCTTTCACACACAGAAGCACGGCGTTGGCAGATTGATAGCGTTGAGTCATTGGGCTTGAAAATCCTGTTTCGGAAGCGAATGGAACAACCTCAGTTTAACCGCCGCTTAACACAGGGTCAACGACGGAGTGCGCTTAAAACTTGCACAGCTCGCGGTGCAAGCAATGGTTGCTCGAGTGGCGATTTTGGCGCAGCAGAAAGACGCCTTCGGCGGTGAGTCGTGGACACAAAGAGAACGTAGGGCGGCACGAGCCGCAGATTTCCCTGACCTGCGCTGCTGAAAACAAGGTTGGCCTTTGAAATATCAGCACTGATCCGGGATTTTCTGCGGCCCGTTGCAGCGCCACCGGGGAAGGACCGGCAGCGCCGAGTCAATAAAGCCGGAAGTTGACGATGATATTCATCTGGACCGCCACCGGATGCCCATCTTTTCTGGCGGGATCGAAGCGCCAGGTTCGCACTGCCTCCAGAGCTTTTTCGTCGAGGCCCATGCCGAGGGTGCGCACCACCGTGAGATTTCGCGGCAGGCCGTCTGCGCCGATGATCCCGAGCAAAATCACATCGCCCTGGAACTTGAGTTTGCGGGCCTCTTCAGAGAATTCAGGTTCGGGGGAGTAGATCGCGCGGGGCATGCTGACGCCATTTCCAGGCACATAGACGCTGTCACAGCAGCCTCCACCCGAACCATTCCCGCGGCCAGGCCCATTTCCTCTGGACCCAACACCGGTGCCGTAGTTTCCACCGATTCCGCTCCCCACCCCAGGGCCGTTAGAGGGCAGCGCGAGCAAGGAAAGAGGATCGCCAATCTGCTTGGTGTTGGGGAGCTTCAACTCCGGCGCAATTACGCTTGCTTCGGCAACGATCTTCGGCTGCATGTTGCGCAGCATTACCGGCGGCGTCAATTGCTCGCGCGTTGCTTTGGGCGCAACACCAGTGCTGGCCGGGGTCTTCTCCGCGGCGCCGCCGCTGCCGCCGCCGTGATGGGGCGCACTGCCAATAGGAAAAGCATAGGGCTCGAGACGCACCGTAACGTAGGGGTGGGTATCGATCTGCGGCGTCATGCTCTTCACCATCACCAGGCCCGCGCCCATCGCAAGGACCGTCAGCACATGCAGCGCGAAAGAGAGCGCCATGTTGCTGCGTCGCACCGGATATCCGCTTAAGGCTTTGCCGAAGAGGCTGAGCAAGCCCGGAGCGCTGGTCGATCCGGCTTTTGCCAAGCTGGCGCTTGCGGGGTGGCTCGCATTCGCTGAAACCGTTCGACCGGCTGCTTCCCATTCGAGTTCCAGACGCAACCGAGTGCGGAAATTATCGCGGGGAAGATCGCGCAACTCCGCCGCCACCTCCAACAGCTCATCCAGTCCGGCGCCGGATTGCATCCCGGCGTCAGGAGCCGCCAGCATCTGCTCTATGGCCTGATCGAGTTGCTCGACAATCGAAGGATTACTCATGGTTGTTCCTCACCTGGCCGCGCAGAGTTTCCAGCGCTCGAAATTGCAGCTGCTTCACTGCTCCTTCAGAGCGGCCCAGCTCCTGAGCGATCTCCCGGATGCTCTTCTGCTCGACAAAGCGGCGCATGATCACCAGGCGCTGATCGGTGGGAAGCCGATCCACCAGTTGAAAGAGCATGGCGCGGCGCTCAACGTCGGCGCCTTCGGTTTGGCCTGCTTCATTTTCCGTACGGGCATCATCGGCGGGGACTTCAGGCGTCCGAGCAGCGCGTTGCCAGCGGTCAGCCAAAGCGTTGGCGGCAATCCGCAACAGCCATGCTGCAAAGGGGACGCCCCGCCACTGAAAACGGCCAATGTTTCTGAGCGCCTCGTGAAAGACCTCAGCGGTCACGTCCTGGGCTTCATCGCGACTGCTTACGCGCCTGGCGACGAAAGCGTAGACGCGATGGAAATTGCTTTCATAAAGCTCGGCGAAGCGGCTGGGATCGCTCTGCGCGGCCTCAACCAGGCGCCGCTCCTGATTCAGGTTGGCTAATCCGGCTAGATTGGCGACAGCGTCCAAAACGTGTGCTCCCTGGAAACCAGATTCTGCTTCTATAGAGCTAATCCGCCGGCGCAGACGAAAGGTTACGGTTCAGCTTTCAGAATTCCTCGATTTGCCATGGATAGAACGATGAAATGGGGCGGATTATGCAGATGATGCTGCGATATGAGCTATTTGCAGGGGAATTGCGTTCAAGCCGAAGTGCCGATAAGTAAGGATTAAGAATTGATGGCCAGCGGTTCGTCTTCTGCCAGGGTCTCATCCTCTTCCATAAACGCAAAGGTGTCCTGCGGGATCTCATTGCACATCCAGACCGGCGCAAACGATAGCCGATGCAGGGGAGTGGGGCCGAAGTCGCGTAGCGCGGCCAGGTGCTTGGGAGAGCGGTAGCCTTTGTTGGAAGCAAGATCGTACTCCGGGTAGACGGGCGCCCAGCGGCGAATCATCTCGTCGCGATGGACCTTGGCGACGATAGAGGCGGCGGCGATAGAAGTGGAGAGCGCATCGCCGTGGATGATCTTGGTTTGCGGGCAGTCCCAGTCAATCTTCACGGCGTCCAGCAGCAGGTGATCGGGTGCAGGCGAAAGCTGGGTCACGGCCATGCGCATCGCCAGAAGCGAAGCCCAATAGATATTCAGCTGATCGATGTGGGCTACATCCACCGCGGCTACGGCGTAGGCGATGGCGTGCTGCTTGATTCGTTCCGCCAGCTTCTCCCGCGTCTTCTGGTCAAGAAGTTTGGAGTCGCGCAGCCCCTTGATACGATAGCCGCGCTCCAGAATCACAGCTCCGGCGACCACCGGTCCGAAAAGGGAGCCGCGGCCAACCTCATCGACGCCGGCCACCAGCTGCGCTCCACCAGCCCAGGCCAGCTTTTCAAACTTCTCCGTGCATTTCAGCCGTTTGAGCAGTCGCAGCTTCATCGTGCCTTTGGAATAAGGCAGGCCGGTATCCGGATTGATCGGGATGACGACTTTCTTGCGCTTCTTGCGTGCGGGTTGGGGTGCGGCCGGCATTAGCTGAAGACGCCTCCTTCGGCCTCTTTCCACATATTGTAGCCCTCCAGTTCGCCGGCTTCGACTGCTGCATACGTCAGGAAGCGCGGCTGCCGCTCCATGAAAGACTCAAGGCGCAACGGAAGATGACCCATGCCAAATCCGTCCTGGTCATCGATGCGCCCCAGTGTCAGAGCAGTGGGATCAATCGAGCGGGGCCGCTGCGGAAAATTTTCCTTGTAGATACGAACATGCACCGTATGCGGCTCCAGTCTCAGGATCTTGGCGATGCTGAAAGCAGGACCGTCAGCGATGGAATAGTATCCGCCTTCAAAAAGCTGGGTGTGGTCGTTGGTGCAACCCGGACGTGGCATTGGCGGAGGACTCTTTGCATTATGCCTGAAAATCAAAACGTACGCAGGCTCCTTCGACGTAAAAAGCCCGCCAGCGAACTGGCGGGCTCAAATTGTGGAGCGTAGTGAGTGTTAGAAGGACCACTTCACCTGTAGCCGGAGCTGGCGCCCGCCGTAAATTGTCTGCGAGTTGTCCAGGAAAGCAGCTCCGTCTGCCAGGACTGTGTCGGTCTGCGGCGTACCGGAGATGGCGTCGCCCAGTCCGAGGTTTGGATGGTTGAACACGTTGAACGCTTCCGCGCGGACTTCGAGGAACTGGTTTTCCAGCCCACGTAGCTTGAATCTGCGCGTTACGGCCATGTTGTGTTCCATGGCGCCCGGCATGACGAACGTGTTGCGTCCCAGATTGCCGATTCCAGGCAGTACCACAAAGTGGACTGAGTTGGCTGAAATCGGGTTCAGCGCTCCGGTGGCTTCAAATGCCGGTCCGTCATACAAGGTACCCGGTGTTCCGCCAACGAACCGGCCATCCACACCCCAGCTCGCCAGAGGCGCAGAGGGATTGCCGATGCTGGGACGATCATTGGTTGCGCGCAGGTCGCCATTCTGGTCAAACCCGCTCGTGATGTTGGCCGGCGCTCCTGTCTGGAATGCCGACGTGCCTGCGATCTGCCATCCCTTGGTGATGTAACCCAGCGCTGTGAACAAGCCATTGCTTGTGTTGTTCACACCGGGAACGTCCCACACATACGAGAAGACAAAACGCTGGGCGCGGTTGAAGGTTGAGAGCCCGCGCTCCGCGGCCCTGCCGCCCACGCCCAGCAGCTCTTGCTGCGGGAACGAGGTGGCGTTGCCGGCGGGGCTGGCAAAGGAGAACACTTCGGAAACGGTGTCAATCAGCTTTGAGTAGGTGTAAGCACCGCGCAGGAGCAATCCCTTGCTGAAGCGGCGGTCAAGTTTCAGGTCAAGACCGTGATAGATCGAATCGCCGGAGTTGTCGCGTACGGTGATCGGTCCGCGCACTGGGTTCTCGCGAACACCGTTGATTCCGGGGTTCAATTCGTCATTGGCGAAAAGGCGCAGGCCGCGGTTACCAACGTATGCCGCGTTGAACGACATGTTCCAGGGCAATTCACGCTGGACGTTGAAATTCCATTGATACGTCTGCGGGTTGCGCAGGTTTGAATCGATGGTTGATACCGCTGAGCGCGGGTTCAACTGCGGGCTTACGGTAGAGACCAGACCGGTAGCGTCTGCCAGTCCGCGTGTTCCCGGTGCGCCCAGCAGCGTGCCGGAAACAGCATTCGGTGCGCCGGCAGCTTCGTTGTCAAGAATGTTGGTGAAGATCGTGTCGTAGAAGATGCCAAAGCCGCCGCGCAGCACGGTCTTGTCTCTGCCAAACAGGCCTTCGAATAGATGCGGTGTGTAAGCAAAGCCGACGCGCGGTCCCCAGTTGTTGCCGTCTTCCCTGGCGTGGACCACCTGCGGGAAGGTGCTTGAGGGCTCTGTAGCCACATTGACTGCCGGGAATGGCAGTGTATTGGCTGGGTTGTTGTTGAATTCATAGCGAAGGCCCAAGTCCAGAGTCAGGTTTGACTTCATGTGGAATGTGTCTTCGATATAGAACGCTTCCTGCATCATGATCGGCCTGATAGTCGGGTTGCCGAAGGTAAGCGCAGCGCCGCTCGAGGCGCCGGTAAAGTTATCAATAAAGTTGCCGAGACCGCTGAAACCGCCGCCGCTGCCGAACGTCAGCGTGCCGCGGGCGTTAAACGGTACTTCGTCTTTCACGATCAGACGGGCAACGTCTCCCCCGACTTTCCAGGTGTTGCGGCCCAGCGTGAGCGTATAAGCGTCCTGGAACTGGTAGGTCACGTGTCCGCGTCCCTGGGGCAGCGCTGCATTGATGCCGAGGGTCGGGAAGCTCGTGCCGGCAATTGTGTTGATGGTCGGCAGGGCGAAGAGCGGGTTGCTTGCCGCCTCCGCCGTGGGACCAAACTGGAAGTCAAAATGTCCGTAGGAAGTGCGGAACTCGTTGACCGCGTGGTCGCTAAGAACGTGCGTCCAGGTGAAGCCCATATTTTCCGCGGTGCCGCCCTGCTGCGGATCAAGGCCCGGGAGCGAGGTGGGGAAGTTGAAGAAATCCGGCGACAGGGAGTTCGTGTTCCGGATGTAGCGACCGGAAATGGAATCTGCAGCGCGCGGAGTGAAATCGATCTTTACCGTCCACTGCGTGTTTGGCGCCTGTTGTGCAGGAGCTGGACGCAGGAGAAGTCCGGTTTCCACCAGGCACGTGCCGGTGGGTGACAGTGAAGCAGCAGGACATCCCGGGCGGACACCAATATCGACCGTCCTGGCTGACTGCGCCGGGTCGCCACGAAGCGAGCCGAAGTACTGCTCCAGCAGATGTGCGTTGGCCGTGCCTGCTGCATCCAGCGCAGCAAAGCCTGCGTCAGTGGGCACGCGGATGGCTGCGGGAGCAGCTTTACCGTAGAACTTGACCCACTCTGAGCTGCCAAAACCGAACAGCTTGTTCTTCCAGATGGGACCGCCGGCTGTGAAACCGAATGTGTGCGTGTCAAAGCGCGGCTTGGTCGCCTGGGTTTCGCCGCCCAGACCTGCTTCGGCGGGGATTGCGTTCAGTCCGGATCCTGCATACAGCTCCCACAAGGAGCCATGGAACTGGTTGGTGCCGCTCTTGCTGATCAGGTTAGTTACAGAACCGCCGCCACGGCCAAATTCGGCGGAGTAAGAGTTTGTCAGGACGGCCACTTCCTGAACTGCCTGAAGGTTGTTCGGCTGAAGGGCCTGGCCCTCAATCGAATTATCGTTATTGTCTTGTCCGTCCAGCAGGAAGTTGTTGGCGCGAGGACGCGCGCCGTTCACGGAGAAGCCCATTCCGTTGCTGAAGCTGTTCGCCCCCACATCCAGCACTCCGGGCTGGGTCAGCACCAGCGAAATTGCATTCAGGTTGAAGACCGGGATTTCCTGAACTTCTACTGTGCTGATGCTGTGCGCCAGTTGTCCGTTCTCCGTTTCAACGGCGATCGACTTCGCGGTTACCTCGACCGTTTCTGTGGCGGTGCCAATCTCCAGCGTAGCGTTCACCGAGGTAATGATTGAACCTTTTACATCTACCTTTTCAACGCTCGTGGTCTTGAAGTTGGCCGCTGAGATTTTGATTGTATAAACGCCCGGGTCCACTGCTTCAATGCGGTAGGTCCCGACTTCGTTCGTTGTGGTGCTTCGCGTTTCACCGGTCAGGGTATTGGTGACCGTTACCGTGGCGCTGGGCATCACGGCGCCGGTGCTGTCATGCACGGTGCCTGCAATGACTCCCTTGCTGGTCTGCGCCACGCACAGCGAGCTTATGACCAGGAGCAGTATAAGCAGCGCAAGTGATGGTAGTTTACGTAGTGTAAACATTCCCTGTTCTCCTTGTTTGAGATTGAGTTTGGTCTAGTCAGTTTGTTGGTCCTATTCATTCTTCTCTCAATCAACGTTCAACAATTGCCGGATGAAAATGAAACGCTCCCCACGAGCACTCACAATCAGCCTGGTTGAAAGCTGGGCTGAGTTGCTGAAATGCAAATCAATGGCCTAATGGCTCGCGATGGCAATTCAGCTACTTAGAAGTTTGCCGGATGTTTTGTTTTGCAAATTTAGAAGAGATTCAATTCGCGTGATATTGAAATCAATAAATAGCGCAGTAAAGCGGGACAAGCTGCACGTAACGTGTTGCGTCTAACTACAACCTGATTGTGAAAGGTATATATGAAGGGGTGAACAGCAATTGTTGGCAATAGCGATCACGTCGTCTTGCTACTCTGGGGACAAAGTGCTCCTGTATTTTGTAACTACACCTGAAACTTGCTTCTATGTATCGATCTGTAGACATGTCTGCAGAGAATCCTGGCCACACAAGCACGCGTTTCATCAACAGTGAGACGTTCAGGAAAGTGGGACAGAAGGCAAAGGTGGGACAAGCGGCAGGTTAGATCAGCAGCCACGCAAAGAAAAACTGCGGAAGGCGATTCCGCAGTTTTCCGCCAGATATTTTTGCGCCAAGCTTAGGACTCGGTTGTTGCTTCCGCGGTTGCGGCTTCCGTTCGATGATCGACCTCACGCAGGCGAGCGGCTTTGCCCTTGAGTGCGCGCAGGTAGAACAGCTTGGCGCGGCGCACCTGGTTGGAGCGCACGATCTCAACTTTATCCAGCACCCTGGAGTTAAACGGGAAGATGCGCTCCACGCCCTGGCCAAAGCTGACCTTGCGAACCGTGAAGCTGCCCTGCGCGCCGCCGCGCTTGGAGATCACGGTGCCTTCAAAAGCCTGCACGCGCTCCTTATCGCCTTCCTTGATCTTGACCTGGACGCGGACAGTATCGCCCGGATTGACGTTGGGAATGTCTTTACGCTGCAGCTTGGCAGCCAGTTTTTCCATGATGGGGTGCTGTGACATGATCTTGTACCTTCTTTTTCTCTCTCGAAATTTAGCAATTAGCAGCTAGCAAATGGCAATCAGCTAAACCATCGTGCTTTTGCTAATTGCTAGTTGCCAGTTGCTATTTGCTTTCCTGGCCGATTTCGGCGAGGAACTTTCTATCTTCCGCGCTCAGCTCCTGGCGCTCCAGCAAGTCCGGGCGATTGCGCAAGGTTTTCTCCAGCGCTTTGCGGCGACGCCACTTGCGTATCTGCTCATGGTTGCCGCCGACCAGGACTTCCGGTACCGCCATTCCGCGAAACTCAGCCGGCCGGGTGTAATGCGGATAATCCAGCAAGCCACCCGAACCGCACGTGCTGTCCGGCCCGTTCACACCGGCCTTCAACGTGGCACTGAAACTTTCCTGCCAGGCAGAAGCCTCGTTTCCGAGCGCGCCGGGAACCAGCCGTGTAATCGTGTCGATGATTACAGCTGCTCCCAGTTCGCCACCGCTCAGAACGTAGTCGCCGATCGAAACCTCGCGATCGGCAAGGCCCTCTGCAACCCGCTCGTCAACGCCTTCATAGCGGCCGCAGATCAGTACGATGCGTTCCAGCCGGGCCAGCTCTTCTGCGACGCCCTGCGTGAACATCCGACCTTGCGGCGAGAGCAGGAGTACCGTTTCCTTCGCTGCACCAGCTCGCCGATTTTCCTGGGACGCCAGCCCTAACGACTCGGCGCAGGCAAACAGCGGTTCCGGCTTCAGCACCATCCCCTCGCCACCACCAAACGGGCGATCATCGACCGTCTTGTGGCGGTCTGTGGTAAAGGCCCGCAGATCGTGCACCAGAATTTCAATGAGCCCGGCTTCGCGCGCCCGGCGCACGATGCCGTAATCCAGCGGGCCGCGAAAAAAGTCCGGAAAAATCGTTACAATCTCGAACTTCATGGCGGACTCAACCAGATTTCTTGTTTTGCTGCCGCTGTTTTTCTTCCTGGCTGAGCGGCGCATCCAGCTCAAGCATGCCCGGAGGCAGGTTCATGCTCACCCGGCGATGCTCAAGATCAACCTTCTCAATGTAAGCGGCAGCAAAGGGGATCAGCTGTTCTCTTTCGCCCTGCACCACCAGCAACGGCGCTTCTCCGCCGCCAAACTGCACATCTTTGATCCGGCCGAGCTCGCGTCCTGAATCGATCACGATACAGCCGGCCAGATCGCTCACATAAAACTCATCGCTTTCGAGCTCGGCCCGCTCGCTTAGCGGAATCTGGATTTCGCATCCCAGCAATGTTTCCGCGTCAGAGATGGAATCCACACCAGCGAACTTGAAAACCACCATGCCTTTGTGGAACCAGTGGTCTTCAAGCTGCAATTCACGCCGTTTCGCGGGCAGTTGCAATTCGCGACGCTGCGCCGTCAACTCCGGTTCGCGCCCAGGCGTTTGGTCTGGAGACCTCTTTCTCCCTGTCCGATTCGCTCCGCCGGCATAAAGCGCAAACAGTTTTTTGCGCGTTTGAAACCGCTCGGGGAAATCGGTGAGCAAGGTGGCAGCCACCTCACCTTTGCGCCCCTGCGTCCTGGCTACCCTGGCGACGGTGATAAATTCCCCTTCGCCCGCGCCGACGTTGGCATTTGCAAGGGCCACAGTCAATCTCTTGAGAAGGCCGCTTACTCTCCTGCGACCGCGTCTTCTCCTTCTTCCTCAATGATCTCCAGCATGTAGCGCTTTTTGAACTTCATGCTGGCCGCTCCGAGGATCGTCCTAATGGACTTGGCAGTACGTCCCTGCCGGCCAATCACCTTGCCCAGATCGGTTGGCGCCACCCGTAGTTCCAATATCGTGGCATCGCCATCTTCGACCGGGGTTACCTGAACCTGTTCGGGAGCGTCTACCAAAGCCTGAGCAATCTGCTCCACGAGCATACGCATGTCGCCGCCCGCATCCGTCATAAGTGGAGTCCTTCACTCCTATGCTTGGGGCCGAATTGTCTTGCCGATCCCGGAACTGACCCTTGCTCTTACGCTGCGGGCGTTGCTGCAGCTTGCGACTTGGTGAGCAAACGACTCACAGTGTCAGAAAGCTGCGCGCCCTTGGATACCCAGTAATCGATCCGGTCACGCTTCAAGTTGATGGTTGTGGGATTGGTGCGAGGATTATAAAGACCCACCACTTCCACTGAACGCCCATTGCGTGCGCGTTCCTTGTCAATCACCACCACTCGATAATAAGGTTGCTTGCGCGCACCGATGCGCGCTAATCGTATCATTAGCACTTTGGCACTAAATCCTTTCCTGATAGGGACCCAGCACGCTGGGCAAGTTGTTATTATCGCGTAAGTTGCGGGGAATGGCAAGGGAATCAGGGGAATCGCACGGGATCGCCGAAATCGCGCGGTATCGCCGGGATCGCGGGAATCGTAAACCTCATTTCTCGAAAAGAAGATCAGCCAACTTCAGAGGGAAACTGCCAAAATCCGTTGAGACTAGCAGCGGGTAAGCTTCCTTCAGGGTCTTTCCGACACAAGTGATTGCGGCGATTTCCGCGATTTCGGCGATTCCCTACTCGTCCCAAAACCTGCGCCACCAGCCTTTTTTCTCTTCCACAAGCTCTTCTTCGATCACCGATTCGTCGCTTAGCCCGAGGAAACCTCCAGCCCGGGTAGTGGCTCTTGGCGGTAGCGGTGAATGAACTTTTGCTGCTGGCTTTGCTGGACCGGAGAGCGGCCGAGGCTTGGCCACAGGTACCGGCGCGGCGTTGACAGCCAGCTTCTTTGGCCGGCGGAAGACGGCAATTCCGACATCGATGCCGCCGGCTGCGGGAAGAAGGGTTACGACCGCGCCCGGCTTAGCCAGAGCATAGTCGACAGCGCCGCGGCCGAAAGTTTCAACTGTTGTCCCCCGCGCCAGGCTTGAGCGCAGCAGCGAAGAAGTCTGTTGGTCAAAGGCAATCCATCGAGCCATAATGTTCGCCTCAATAAGGTGGTCTCGAAACAAAGCGGCAATAAGTAGGATGCGATCCAGAGTTCCCGTGTTTGATCCTGGATTCCGGGGTTTGACGGCTCTTAAGCGGTTCATGTACTCTCGCGCGTTGGATTGTAAAGAGACCCAGGGAGAAACGGGATGCCCAAATTCCTGCTTGGCCGGCGCGAGTTCACCATCGGTGCTGCTGCCGCTGCCACTGCTGCTTGGATCCACCCCAGCGAGACACTAGCCCAGACCACCGGCAGCCTTGCTGAACTTGACCAAAAAGCCCGGACCGCCATGGCCAAGCTTGTGCCGCAGAGCCGCGCGGAGGTTGAAGCGAAACTCGCCAGCATTTTTCGCAAATACGGCGAGCGCCTGAGCGACGAGCAGAAGGCCGACATTCGCAGGATCATGGCGGAGACGCAGGAAGGGTTGGACAAGATGCGAACCTTCCCGCTGGAGAACCACGACCAGCCTGCGGACGCTTTCCGCGCGTATCGTCATGACGTGCGGCGCACCGAAGAGACGGCATCGGCAGAGAACCCCGAAGAAGGGAAAAAATAGATGGTCAACGAAGACATTCTTTTTCTTCCCGTAACCGAACTGGGCAAACGAATCCGCAGCAAGCAGCTCTCCCCGGTGGAATTGACAGAGAGTTACCTGGAACGCAGCCGCGATCTTGGGCCCAAATTGAATGCCTACGCCACGCTTACGCCTGATCTGGCAATGAAACAGGCGCACGCGGCGGAGAAAGAGATCCAGGCCGGAAAATATCGCGGGCCGCTGCACGGAATTCCGTACGCTGCGAAAGATCTGCTGGCCGTGAAAGGTTATCCCACCACATGGGGCGCGAGGCCGTATGTCGATCAGCGGTTTGACTACGACGCCACGGTGATCCGCAAGCTTGAAGCCGCCGGGGCAATCCTGCTGGGCAAAGCGGCGATGATCGAACTGGCAGGCGGTATGGGGTATCGTTACGCTTCGGCCTCTGCCACCGGCGCAGCGAAGAATCCCTGGAACACGGAATGCTGGACTTGCGGTTCGTCCAGCGGATCGGCGGCTATCGCCGGCGCAAGCCTGGCGGCCTTTGCGATCGGCACAGAAACCTGGGGTTCGATTATCTGCCCTTCCGGATTTTGCGGCTTGAGCGGTTTGCGCCCAACCTACGGACGCGTGAGCCGCTCTGGCGCGATGGCTCTCTCCTACACCATGGATAAGATCGGTCCCATTGCCCGCAGCGCGGAAGATTGCGATCTCATCCTGAAGATCATCTCCGGCCACGATGATGGCGATCTTGGGTCGCTGCCTGAAGCTTCAGCAAAATATACCGGCGCGGGCGAGGCGAAAGGGCGTCTGCGCATCGGGTGGCTGACGAACCAGTGGAAAGATGTTTCGCCGGAGGTCGACAAACCCACGCAAGCGGCCCGCCAGGTGTTGCAGAAGAGTTCTTCGGTGACGATGAGCAAGGTAGCTCTACCGGAAGGGCCCTGGGAGATTGCAGCCGGCGTGATCATCTCCGTGGAAGGCGCAGCGGCGTTTAGCAAGCTGATCCAGTCAGGACGCGTTGCCGAGCTGAGCGATCCCCTGGGCCAGATTGGCGGTTATATGAATGAAGAGCTCAGCGCCTCCGACTTCATCCTGGCACAGCGCATCCGTACGGTTCTCCAGGCCAAGATGGACGAGATCTTCACCAAGGTCGACGTGCTGGCTGCGCCTACGCTGCCGGTCACCGCCAGCAAGCTGGATGCGAACCTGGATATCGCTCTCACCTTCGCCGATCCCATCGGCGGGATCGGGAACTTCTGCGGGCTGCCGGCTATCACCGTGCCCTGCGGCTTTGGCGATCACGACCTGCCGGCAGGGTTACAGTTTATCGGCCGCACCCTGGACGACGCCAAGGTGATCCAGGCGGCGCGCATCTTCCAGTCGCATACCGACTGGCACCAAAAACGACCTAAACTGGCATGAATAATTAGGTGATCCCGTGCAGTATCAAGTTGTTCACCTGAGTGCGCCGGGAGCTTGCACTGTGCCATACTTATTGCAGCCTTGAAGCGAATGGAATTCCCTGTGTCTTCATGCGCTCAGTATTGAATGTCCGCTGATCCACTAACCGGAACGCCGTTCGCCCCCGAACCGCTGCGCGAGTCCATCCTGCGCCATGTGCATTACACGCTGGCGCGGCCTGACGGCACATTTGTTGCCCGTGAACTGTTCAAGCCGGTCTCTCTTGCCATCCGCGACCTGCTGATTGACGGCCTGCTGATGACCGAACAGCGCTATCGCGACCAGAATGTGAAGCGTCTCTGCTATCTCTCCATGGAATTTCTGATGGGGCGCTGGCTCAGCGACAACCTCTGCAACCTTGGTTTGAACGAACCCTGCCGCTCGGTGCTGGCGGAGTTTGGGGTCACGTTAGAGGAGGTTCTGGAAGTCGAGCCGGATGCTGGATTAGGCAACGGCGGCCTGGGCCGCCTGGCGGCATGCTTTCTTGAATCGCTGGCCACGCTCGGCATGCCCGGCTTTGGCTACGGCATTGATTACGAATACGGCATGTTCAAGCAGGAGATCGTCGGTGGTTTCCAGCGGGAAAAGCCGGACCAATGGAAGTCAGAGGGCACGCCGTTTTATGTCGAGCGTCCGCTGGAAGTGTGCGCGATCCCGCTCTATGGCCGCATAGAATCTTCCCGTGATTCGCAGGGCAACCGCCGCCAGAGCTGGGTCGACAGCAAGATCGTGGTAGGGGTGCCCAATGATATGCCGGTGGCCGGATATAACGGCGCAACCGTGAATTTTCTGCGCTTGTTCACCGCGCGTGCATCGGAAGATTTCGACATCGAGATTTTCAATCGCGGCGACTACATTCGCGCGATCGAACGGAAGATCGCATCAGAAAATATCTCGCGCGTGCTGTATCCTTCCGACTCTGTTCTTTCCGGCAAGGAGCTGCGCCTGACCCAGGAATACTTCCTTGTCGCCTGCGCCTTGCGCGATATCCTGCGGCAGTACGTTTCCAGCCACACCGGGTTTGACGACCTTCCCGGCAAAGTTGCGGTGCAAATGAACGATACCCACCCAAGCCTGTGCGTCGCCGAGTTGATGCGGCTGCTGATCGACGACCACGGAGTGGACTGGGACAAAGCCTGGGAGCTTACGGTGGCCTCGCTCGGCTACACCAATCACACGTTGCTGCCGGAAGCGCTGGAAAAATGGCCGATTTCGCTGCTGGAGCATGTGCTGCCGCGGCACATGGAGATCATTTTCGGCATCAACCACCAGTTTCTGCGGACGGTCGCACGCAGCTTCCCGACGGATTTGGAACAGCAGCGCCGCATGTCGATCATTGAAGAAGGTCCGGAGAAGCACGTGCGCATGGCGCACCTGGCGATCATCGGCAGCCACGCGATCAACGGCGTCTCCCGGCTGCACAGCGAGCTGATCAAGACGTCCCTGGTGCCGGACTTCGCACAGCTCTGGCCGGAGCGCTTCAGCAATAAGACCAATGGCGTAGCGCCACGGCGGTGGATTCTGAAAGCGAATCCTCAGCTGGCGGCGCTGCTCACGCGCAGCGTTGGCGAAAGCTGGATCGCCGATCTGGAACAGGTTCGTGCCATCGAGAAGAACGCCGGCGATCCCGGATTTCAGCAGGAGTTCATGGCGATCAAGCGGCGCAACAAGGAAAAACTTGCCCGCGAGGTCTTTCAAACCACCGCGGTCGCCATCGATCCGCAATCGATGTTTGACGTGCAGGTGAAGCGCATTCACGAGTACAAGCGCCAGCTGCTGAACGTAATGCGCGTGATCCACGAGTATTTGAGCATGGTGGAAGACGGAGTTGAACCGGCGGTTCCGCGCACTTATGTTTTTGCCGGCAAGGCGGCGCCAGGATACTGGGCAGCCAAACAGATCATCAAGCTCATCAACAATGTGGCGCAGATTGTGAATGCCGACCCGCGGGTAAAGGACGCGATAAAAGTTGTGTTTGTGCCCAACTATCGCGTGTCACTGGCAGAGATCATCATGCCGGCGGCCGACCTGAGCGAGCAGATTTCCACGGCCGGCATGGAGGCTTCCGGCACCGGCAATATGAAACTGGCGATGAACGGCGCGCTCACGCTGGGAACGCTGGACGGCGCGAACATTGAAATCATGGAATCCGTCGGCGAAGAGAATATTTACATCTTTGGGCTCACCCGTGAAGACGTGAGCTGGTATCAGCAATCAGGAAACTACCATCCGCGGGAGATTTATGACGGAGACGCGATCGTGCACCGCGTGGTGGACAGCCTGGCTTCGAACCGCTTTTGCCCGGATGAACCGAGTCTCTTTCGCTGGATTGTCGACGAGCTGCTGGATCGCGGCGATCGGTATTTCCATCTGGCGGATCTGTCTTCTTATATCGAAGCCAGCCAGCTCGCAGAAAAGGATTATCAGTCGCCCGCGGTGTGGGCTGCCAAAGCCATTCTGAATGTGGCTCGCACCGGCTATTTCTCGAGCGATCGAACGATCAAGGAATATGCGCGGGACATCTGGAAAATCAAATCAGCGCTGAGCGGCCAGGAACAGCCGTCCCTGGTTACGAAGTAGAGAGCGCCCTTAGTTGTCAATAATTTAGCGGCCTTTTCTGCAACCGATTTCACTCCAAGATACGCTGCTCTTCCACAGGATTAGGCCGCTTTTTAACATTTTCTTAACATTCAAATCGGCGCGAGAGGAGTAGAAATGTTAACTTGAAATGAAGGCTGTCTCCCCGCCTTTTCGCCTATTGGAGAAGAAGAATGCGAATTGTCCAGCCACCCTACCATGTACAGATCACCCCGCAGAGTCCTGGAGCACCCAACTTATGGCGCTGTGTGATCGAACAGCAAGGTTCTGGAGAAGTTGTCGTTTTGCATGAGACGGCGAGAAAAGAAGACGCTCGCTGTTTGGCTTTGCTGGAGTTAGCAAGGCTTGACCCTGCCGGAGCTGCCCAGCGCCGTCTGCTGTCGGGCGAGTAAGTTCCCGATTCTAAGTCCGTACTAATGCAGCTGCTTCCTTGATTAATCTTGCGTAGACGTGTGCGCTCGCGCGTGGTGTGCGCTTTTGCGTCGCCGGATCCAATTCATACAGGCCGAACCGAAGATGCCAGCCTTCATTCCATTCGAAGTTGTCGGTTAACGTCCAGTGGAAGTAACCGCGAAGATCAACGCCTTCCGCCAATAACGTGCGCATCTGGCTGACCGTAGATTCAATGACCCACGGACGAATCCTGTCGTCGCGATCAGGCACACCATTTTCAAGAATGTAGATCGGTTTTTTGTACTCCGCGAAGTGCTCCACGGCATTACGCAGGCCTTCGGGATAGGCTTCACCATAGGGGACCTCGATGCCGGAGTCGCCCTGCGGCTTGTGCGGAGGCACGGATATCTGGAAGAACAGAGTCTTCGGACTACGCGCAGCAAAACCGACGCGCAGGCGGCTGTAATAGTTGATCCCGACAAAATCGCAGGTGCCCTTAACCTCTCGCAGATCCTGGCCGAACTTGCTGAAGGGAAAAGGTGCGCGACCGCAACGAATGCCTTCAGCAAAATTGTCATTGAAGCGGCGCTGGATAAAGCCGCAGAGCCAGCGATCGAGCGCGGACTGCGGCCGGCGCGGCTTGAACACCACAAAGTGCTGCGCCCAGCCGACGTTGGCATTCTTCTGCAGCGAGTGGATCGTTCGATACGCCGAGGCGTGCGATAGACACAGGTTGCGCGTGACCCGGGCTGCCTGAATAAACCGGCCTCTTTTGCCCGGAGGAAACTCGCCGAGAAAATATCCCAGCGCCGCATAGACGTTGGGCTCGTTGAAGGTGATCCAGTCGCGGCAGAGGTCGCCCAGGGATTCGACGACGCGGCGCGTGAAGCGCTGAAAGAGTGGAATGGCATCCTTTTGGGCGAATGCGCCTGTGGCCTCAAACCATTGTGGATTGGTGAAGTGATGGAGGGTTACAAAGGGGCGCAGGCCGCGGTTGCGCAGGCCCAGCAGCATCTGGCGATAGCGTTCGAGCGCAGCGTCGTCCCACTTGCCTTCCTCCGGCTCGATCCGGCTCCATTCCACGGAGAGCCGCAGCGCATTCAGGCCGAGAGATTGGGCCAGGTCAAAGTCCTGCTCCGCGTTTTGCCACCAGTCGCAGGCCAGGCCGCAGCTATCTCTTGATTTGATCTTCCCGAGCTTTTCCCATTCCGCCCACTGATTGCCGGCGTTCCCGCCTTCTACCTGATGAGAAGAAGTCGCCACGCCCCAGACAAAGTTTGCCGGGAAGACGGAGCTTTGGTCGCGAGGGTCTGTATCCATTCTTTACTGGATTCTAAATTGCTCCTTAGCTCATGTCTGCATGTGAAACACGTATCGTGCGCGATTTTTTACGCTTAGTACCAAGCGAATAACATCGACTCAAGTTCGTGGCCGCGCGGCAGAAACCTTCTTTAGACCTTTTGCCGCCAGTATCCGTGGTCATGAAGGAAATAGTTGTCGTTCCAGGAGTTCACCATCGTTTTTAGAAACATACCGACAATCTTTAAATGGCCCATGCTGCGGAAGCGGCGATTGGTGGTCTGAATGCTTCCCCGCACAATGCCGAACTTGCGATTCCGCACCTGCTTGCTGAGCAGATAGTCCTCGGCGTAAAGCGCACCCTCGTTGAAGCCGCCGAGGCGGTCAAAGGTGGCTTTCTCAAACAGCATGAACATGCCGGTGCTGAAGGGCTTAACCAGGAGCGATCCGTACTGCGCGACGTTGTTCAGAAAATAGAGCGAGCGGTCACGAACTGTGCCTTGCGAGCACCAGATATTGGTAGTCACACAATGCAGCCGGCGGCGCTCCGCCAGCCGCATTGCTCGACGCAACAGCGTGGGATCCTTCAACTCCATGTCGGCGTCGATAAACAGCACATAAGGCGTGGTGGCGCGACGAGCTCCCGCGTTGCGTCCAACTGAGGGCAGGCCGCCGGGGATCACCTCGATATTGAGGCGATCGGCAAAAGACATCGCCAGTTCCTGTGTGCCATCGGTCGAGCCGGCATCAGCCAGAAACACCTTCGTAGACTTCATCAGCGGGTAATCCTGCCGGCACAGCGATTCCAGCAGCGTCGGTAAAAGCCGGGATTCGTTCTTGGCTGGAATCACGATCGTGAGTTTGGGCTGTGTATTCATGGATAGCCACTCCTTCCGGGCCGACCGTGATATAGGTGCATCGCTGGTCGACCCACGCGCCCGAGTTGTAATACTCAACCCCATCCCGCACCCGGGCCAGCGGGGCATGAGTGTGACCACAGAAAATGCGCTCAGCTTTGCCAGGTTTTGCATAACTGAGCGCGCCGTGCGCTACCTGCTCTGAGAGACGCAACCATCTGGTATTCAGACGGTCCAGGTAACGGGCAAACCGTTTGCTCTTGGAATCGAGCTTCTGCAACTGGAGAAAGATCAACTGGCCAACCTTGCTGAGAAAGGCATTGCGCATACCGAAGCTGTCAAACTGATGGCCATGAATGGCCAGATGGCGTTTGCCGGCGCAAAGCCAGGAGTATTCCTGATAAACCGGCACACCCACCAGATGGGACATGACTTCCGTCAGGCCGTGATCGTGATTGCCTTCCACCCAGACGACTTCAATTTCATGCCTGGGGTTGGAGAGCTTGCGGATGTATCCGAGAAACTTCCAGTGCTCCTTGGTGAGGCGGCTGAAGTTGAGGTCGGCGAAGATATCGCCCAGCAGGATGAGGCGTTTGAAATAAATCGACTGGAGAAACGCCAGCGCATCGCCCGCGCGGCTTACGTCGGACCCCAGGTGCAGATCAGAAATAATGACTGTGTCGAAACAGTATCTCTGCATGCACTCTATTTGTAGCAATGGCAGGTTTCGGCCACATGAATGCAACATTAAATGTATGTAAATACAGACGGTTAAGAACCCAGGCAGTTATCACCTGATTTATGAACGAGTTGTGGAAATCTGAGCTCAAACTGCAGCCCTGATGGCTACCTGATTACAGCTTGGGATGTTCCTCACCGACCTTCTTGACGCCAAGGCTGAAGGAAATCTACTCTTGCAGCCACCTATATTTGCCATGCCGATTAGTAAGCAAGCCGAACGCCAGGGTGAGGCCGTGCGATCGCATATGGGGCGATCCGCTCTGGCTGAAATCCCTGCACGCAAGTTTGATCCCCTTCAGGTCCTGCTTCAGGCCGCGAAGCGGCATATCGCGCAGCTTCTACCGGTCAAGTTCAGCCTGATGAGCGAGTCGCCATTCGTGTTTTTTCGCGGATCGGTGGAGATCATGGCAGCGGACCTGGGTTCGGCCCGGCACACCAAAATAGAAGTCCAGATGTGCGGCGATGCCCACGTGAAGAATTTTGGATTCTTTGCCACGCCGGGAGCGGAGATCGTTCTTGACGTCAACGATTTTGACGAGACACAGCGCGGCCCCTGGGAGTGGGACGTGAAGCGCCTGGCTACCAGCATTGTGCTTGCAGGCCGCACTGCCGGCGATGATGAGGCCTGTTGCCGGGATGCTGTGCGCGTCTTTGTGCGCGACTATTGCCAGTGGATCCGGCGGTTTGCCGGGATGCCGGGTATCGACGTGGCGCGGCACCGCATTGTGCGCGACTTTCGCGACCCGGCGATGCGCTCCGCGCTCAAAAAAGCCGAACGCTCCGATCCGCTGGCAAACTTGAAGAAGCTTACGCACCAGACGCATAGCGGCTACAGTTTTACCTACAAGCGACATTCTATCTGGGATGTGAAAGGCGAGGAATCGGATCGGGTGGTGCACTCCCTGGCGGCCTACCGCAGCACGCTCGCACCCGATCGCCAGTTTCTCTTCGATCGCTACAGAGTGGTTGATGTCGGGTTCAAAGTGGTGGGCACAGGAAGTGTGGGTACTCGAGACTATGTTGTTCTTCTTCTCGGCACGGAATCCGGCGAGAGTGATCCGTTGTTCCTGCAGGTCAAAGAAGAACCGCCTTCTGCCTATGCCGGGTTTTACCCGGATCGCACGGCGCCGAGCCATCAGGGCCAGCGGGTGGTGCAGGGACAGCGAGCGCTGCAGGTGTATTCAGATTTGCTGCTCGGATGGTGCTCCATTGAAAACCGCGACTATCTGGTGCGCCAGTTGAACGATCATAAGAGCGCAGTGGAGCCGGAGGATCTGCAAGGCAATCGGCTGATCGAATATGCAGGCGTTTGCGCCGAGCTGCTGGCCAAAGGGCACGCGCGCTCAAGTGAACCGGCGGTCCTTGCGGCCTATCTCGGGCGCTCCGGTAAAGCAGAAAAAGCGCTGATGCAGTTTGCACTGGCGTACGCGGAGCAGGTAGAGAGGGATTACGAGATTTTCCGGAAGGCGCGCAAGCGGAATTTTGTTGAGGATGCGATGAAGCTGGCGGATAACGTGCGCTTCTTGCGCGAATAAAAATCGGGCCCGGAGGTCAGCGGGCCCGTTCAAGGAGTTGTTCGAGAGAGAAAAATCGGTTCGATTGCTTCAGTGAATGAAGCGATACCTATGTTGTACTCGATGCGTCTTGAGCGGAGGTGAACGGCACGTTAAATTCGGATTACAAAATGCTGATATCAGACGAAGCGGATGCTTGCGGCAAAATCTCTCAAGGCCGCTTCAGTGACGCTTGGCGCGTCCGCGCCCTGGAGAAAGGCCTGTGTTACACTGATATTTGTCTTCTGGTGAAGCCTCCCTGTATTACTCCAAGCAAAGGGCGCGTAGCTCAACTGGCAGAGCAACTGACTCTTAATCAGTAGGTTGAAGGTTCGATTCCTTCCGCGCTCACCATCTAATCCACTCACTAGCACCAGTTACTTGCTGCTCCTGCCTTCGGCTCTTGAAGCTCTCTTTTTTCCAGTGTGCACAATTTTGTGCCCACCCAGACGAGACATTGCAGACAAAACTGCATCTTCGGAGGGGTGAACGTAGCGCTGAGAGACAAAGTGGGTGTCGACGCCTTTGCACAGCCGAAGGCTGAGCGCACGGTCGGGCGATTCCTGTTATCCCACCCTCTGCTACGAGAGCAAAAACCCAAAGCGCTCTACGCAAAGCATGGGGCACCCGGCGATAGCGGCGATTTCAACATTCCAGGGATGGTCAACTCATTTTCTTTGCACAAGAGTTGCAACATTGAAGGATATGGCAATGACGACAATTGCAATCCCTGCCATTATTAACACGGCGATCCAGGTACTCCCTGAGGTCAACTGTAAGAATGACCGCAAGAGCAGAGCCTGAATTGCAGTCAAAAAAATGAACGCTCCTATATCGAAGAGGAGTTCCTGTTTGCTGGCTGTCGCCGACGTGCGGCTCCACGTACTCAGGCGCCGAAGCAGTTGCAGTTGCAGCCCCGCCACGACGACGCACAATATGATCGGAATAAGCCTTTTCATCAGGATCGTTTCAAGGATTAAGTGCATCAAGGAGTTCCAAGTACTTGCTGTCCGATATTCCGCCGGTGAGAAGGCTTCTGGCTTTGTCAATCAATTGCCCAAGGAATCCCAGGCCCGACACCACGTCGTTTGTGACTAGTCTATAGCCACTGGAGTAGCTTACCACCGAAGAGAACGAGTTACTCCGAGGACCAATTTGGAAATATCCGCCTCCCGACGTTGAATAACCAACCACCGCCGCCCAGTCTGTAAACCGAACGTTATTGGTGAGACGGGCTAGTCGCGTCAAGGTTCCGAACGCTTCATTCTGCCCCGCAAGCACACCTAGTATCGTCAAGAATGCGCGACGCGGCCAGATTGCGCCAAAACCGAATCCAGAGAAAGTTTGGGCGCTGGTACCCCATGCTGCTCCAACGGTAAAGGCGTAGCCTAGACCCCGGAAATTATTGAAGCGAGAAAGTGGCGATAAGCCAGCTTCCCCTGTCAGCGCATACCAGAGTTGGCTTGTGTGTAGATCATAGTACAGATCAACACCGCCTCCCCCGGTGAAACTGTAGCCATTGAGATTGATCCTGCCGGACAGAATCACGCCATCGGGAATCGGGCCCCTCGCGGCTATGGCATGGCTGGCCAATGCGGTGATTGCTATATTTGCTATCGTGGTCGAGATGGTAAGGGCGGCGACTTGTTCAGCTAGATCGAAATCGTTTCCGCTTTGATCTAGCTTATCGACAGGATCCTCAGCACCATATAGATATTTGTGCAACGATGCCGGTGAACTCGGGTCTCCTTCATAGGTATCCATCGTCCAGAATCTTCCCTGTCTCTGGTCGTAATAGCGGGCGCGGTTGTAATAGATCCCCAGCACGCGATCGAACTGTTCGCCGGCGAAGCGGAAGTTGTTGGGCGTTGAGCCGGTGGAGGCTATCAGGTTGCCAAAGGCGTCGTAATCGTATGTATCGGTGACTGCGCCGGTGGAGCTCAAGAGGAAGCGCACCGAACCGTGGCCATCGAAGCCGTAGAAGCTTGTGGTCGGCGTGCCGCTGATGCTCTGGCGTTCGTTGATCAGCTCAAGGCCGTAAGAGTAAGTGCGTGAGACAGCGCCAGATAGCAATTCGTCCATTACCTGGGCGTAGCCGGTCAGATTCTGATCGGCAACCAGATAGCTGGTGGTTACGCCGGCAACGGTTTCCTGGACGCGATTTCCGTCACCGTCATAGGCCAGCGAGACGCCTCCGGCAGCAACCAGGTGGTTTTCAAAGTCGTAGATGTTCGACCCAACGCCGCCGTTCAGCAGATTACCGTCGGCGTCGTAGGGATCGCTGGCAGTGCGATCATTCGCGTCATAGTTCAAGAGGCCCGTTGCCGGAAGGGCCGGAACGGTGGAGCTGCGTTGCAGGCGGTTGCCGACGGAATCGTACTGGTAGCTGACAGCCCCGTTCTGCGATGTTGCGCCGGCAATGGTCTCAGAGGTCAGGCGGTAGAGATCGTCATAGCCGTAATTCACGGTGCGTCCGCTGAGCTCGGCTACGCTCAGGCGATTACCCGCCGGGCCAAGCGTGTAAGCGTAAGTTGCCAGGGCCGTGCCCGGAGCGCCGCAGCCTGTCCCCGTGGCGCACGTGCTCTGCATGGTGGTAAGGCGATTCAGCGCGTTGTAGCCGTAGCTGGTCAACACGCCGTTGGGATAAGCAAAGCCGGTGAGGTTCCCGACTGCGTCATACGTGTAGCTGGTCGCGCCGCTCGGGTCCGTTACCGAGGCCAGGCGATTGAGTGGATCGTAGGTGTAGGTCATGGACGCGCCGCCCACGTTGGAGGACTTCAGCGTCAGGATGTTGCCCTGCGCGTCATACGTATACGTGAGCGTCCCGAATGGCGTGCCCTTGGTGAGCAGACGGTCACGCGTGTCATAGATATAGCTGGTTAAGCCGGAAGCATCGGTCATCGAAGCGCGCCGGCCCGTGGCGGTGTAGGTATAGCCGACTTGCGTCGCTCCGCAGGCTCCGGCTGCGCAAGCCCCGGCGGAGAAGAAGACGTCTGCGGTCTTCAGCGTCAGCCGGTTCATGTTGTCATACGAATATGTGGTGGTGTGATTGTTGAAATCGATGCGCGACGCGAGGTTCCCGGCGGCGTCATAGGCGTACGATTCGCTCTGGCCCAGCGGCAGCGTGCGGCTGACGCGGCGACCAAGCTGGTCATAGGCAAACCTGGTGATGTGGTTGTTGGCATCGGTCTGACTGATGCGGTTCCCGATCTCGTCATAGGCGTAGCCGGTGATCAGCGGGACGTTGTTCAGGAACTGCGTAACTGAGGTCAGTCGTCCGAGGGCGTCATAGCCAAACTGTGTGATCTTGCCTGCCTGATCGGTCTTGGAGGTTTGCCGGCCCAGCGCGTCATAACCTACCGAGTCAGAGGACTGGTCCGGATACTGAGTTTGCACGCGCCGATTGGCCGCGTCATAGGAGAACTGCGTGAGATGCTGCAGCGCGTCGAGCATGGAAGTCTGGTTGCCCGCTGCATCGTAGGTGAAGGTGGTGGTCTTTTGCGCGGCGTCCGTGACAGACGTGCGCCGGCCGGCATCATCGTAGCCGTAGGAGGTTGAGTTGTTCCGCGCGTCAATCGTCTGGATCGTTCGGCCCGCGGCATCATAGACGGTTTGCGTGAACGACGTATCGAAAAAGGTCGTCTTGGTAAGGCGCCCGACGGCGTCATAGGTGTATGACGTTGTGTGTCCCGCACGGTCGGTGCTGGTCAACTTGCGATCATCGAGATCGTAGGTATAAGACTCGAACGTGGTATCGGGATAAGTGACCTTGGTAAGCCGGCCGTTGGCGTCGTAGTCATAATGCGTTTGGTGGTTCAGCGCATCAAACGTATCGCTCTGCTTGCCGATTGCGTTGTAAACCACGCGGGTGAAGGTCTGATCCGGATTGGTGGTCTTGGTGACGCGGTTGTCGCCATCATACTGGTAGGACGTGGTCAGAGTTTCCAGGGTGCCATCGCTCTTGGTGCGCTTCACTACCTGCGTGAGCTTGTTGCCGTTGGCGTCATACGTGAAGCTGGTTACATTGTTTAGCGCGTCGGTTTGTGAACTCACGTGGCCGGCCGTGTCATAGGCAAACGTTGTCAATCCATTGAGCGGATCCTTTACGGTCAGCGGCAGACCCTGCGAATTGTAGGTGTATATGGTCTGCTTGCCCAATGGATCGGTCGAGGTAAGCAGATTTCCGTTCGCGTCATAGCTGTTGCTGGTGGAATGTCCTAATGCGTCCGTAACGCTGAGCACCTGGTGGCGCCCGTTGTAGGCGTATCTGGTTACGTTACCAAGCGGATCGGTTTCCGTAAGCCGGTTGCCGGACTCGTCGTAGGTGTAACTTGTTGTCTTGCCCAGCGCGTTGGTTTCCGTCAGCTTGTTATCGCTGGCGTCGTAGGTGGCAAACGTGGTCTTGCCCAGCGCATCGGTTGTGCTGGTAACGTTTCCGTCGTCATCGTACGTGTAGGTTGTGCTGTTTCCCAGCCGGTCGAGCACCGTCTCAGTCTGGCCTGGGGCGTTGTACGAGAAGTTAGTGATTTTACCGGACGCATCAGTAACCGTGCTGAGACGGTTTCCGCTGAAAAAGCTTTGCAGGATGTTTACGCCGCGGGCATCGATAATGGACGAAAGCAATGCATCCGGATAGCCGAACGTAGTGAGGTTGTGTGCACCGTCAGTGAAGCTGGTGAGCCGCGGGAACTGGTCGTAGGTGTATTTGAGTTGGTTCCCTTGCGGATCAGTAATCTGGGTGATCTGACCGCTGGCATTGCGTATGAAGGGCACACTGACGCCGCTGGAGCTGGTAATTCCGTTCGGGCCGATATTGATGGTGTTGTTATTGGGATCAGTAATGCTGGTCACGCCCCGGTTTTGGTCGATAACGTAACTGAACCCTTCCATGGTGGTCAGCCGGAAGATGGTTGGGTTGTAAGGCTGCCCGGAGATGTCAACGAGGTTAACCGGACCAGGAACGGCGCCATCCACCAACAAGGAAGCTCCGTCGGCGGTCACCAGTGTTGCTCCGGCTGTCCCGGCTCCGGTCGGAACCTGCACGAAGGCGAGTGCAGGGACCGTGATGGGATTGATGATGTCGCATTCCGGAGATGCAACGGCGCGGAATTTGTAAACACGGTCGTCAGGGAACGAGATGGTGACAAAGCGATCGTTGTTCGAAAGCAGGCAGAACGTCGGGAAGGCAGTCTGCGTGGCCGTTTCTGTCCAGCCGAAGCCGATGTTGCGATTGCGCTGCAAGCGCGCCGAGTTCACGCCGAGGGACCAGCCGAGGCCAAAGTCGTGGATACCGGAATCGGTGCTGTCGTACGAGCGGATGATGTCAAGCGACATGCCTGGCAGCGGAATGGTGAGATCACGGAAGGCGAGGCGGAACGCACCGGGTTTCGCGCGGCCCTGAACTGTCACCGTAACGGAATCTGTGCTGATTAACGCACCTGCGTTCGAACTGCTGCGCGCGGTCAGGCGAATGGTGTAGATACCGTTCTGCAGCACCGTGGGATCAAATGTTCCCACGTTGGCGGAATCGAGTACCTGGTCAAAGCTGGCTAGATGCGTGAATGTTTTTGGAACCGACCCATCCGGGTTGTTTGGCGGAACCGTCCCATCCGGATTGTTCATCACGTAGTCCACGGTCCAGCGTTCGGCACTGGAGGTGGCCACGACGGGTACCGGTTGAGTGATGACGCTGCCGTCGCCGGGCGAAATAATCTTGACGAAGGGCGCCGGATCGGGCGCAGCCTGGACGGTAACACCTATTTGAGCGATGGTGGTTAACTGGGTGTCACTGGCTGTGAGTTTGAGCACATAGCCGCCCACTGCCGGGAATGTGGCAGTGGTTTGCGGGTTGGTTGGATCGGCGAATTGCACCAGCTGCGGCCCGCTTACCTGTGTCCATAGCGCCGTGAGAGGAGCGCCGGCAGGTTGTCCGTCGTCGGTCACGGTATTGGTGAAAGTGAGCGTGTTTGCCGGCTGGACCACAGTGTAACCAGCCGGTCCATTGATCACCGGCGCCGTGTTCCCCTGGTTCACAATTACAGCCAGTGTCGTCGTGCTTGTTAGCTGCGTGTCGGTGGCAGTGATGCGGACGTCGTATCTGCCAGGGGCGGAGAACGTCATCTGCGTGTGGAGGTTGGTGGGATCAGCAAACTGGATGGGCGCAGGCCCGTCGGTTTGCGTGAGCAGAACCGTGACTGGCGCACCAACCGGCAATCCATCATCCGTAACTGTGGCCGTGCTGAAGCTGGTTGTATTTGTGGGAAGCGTTATCACCGGGCTGACAAAGTTACTGAAAACGGGCGGCTGGTTAATCGGAGGATTGACCGTGATCTGAACATCCGAGGTGCTGGTCAGTTGCGTGTCACTGGCAGTGATGCGGAGGACATAAACGCCCGCCACAGTAAACCGGACAAAAGTTTGCTGACTGGTGGGTGAAACAAAAGTAGCCGCGGCCGGTCCGCTAACCTGGCTCCAGCTGACCGTAAGCGGCTTGCCGGCAGGCAATCCGTCATCGTGCAGGCTGGCATTGAGGAACGCCTGCGCTGGGCTGGTCAGAGATGGAATCGTGACGGTCTGGTTTGGACCGGCGCTTACGGTTGGCGGCTGATTTTGTGGCGCCGCGAAGACCGTAACATTCATGGTCCGAGACGCGGTGAACTGGGAGTCGCTGGCGGAAAGCTGCAAAACATAGTTTCCGGCCGTGGAGAATACCGCGTTGGTGGTGGCGCTGGTGGGAGCAGTAAACGTTACTGCCGCGGGACCGCTGACTTCGCTCCACTGGATGCTGAGCGGCACTCCTGCCGGCAGACCATCATCCGTGACAGTTCCCGCAATCGTGATTGTGGTGGTGGGCAGCGATAGGGTCTGGTCGGGGCCGGGGAAGACAACCGGCGGCTGGTTTTGCGGATTCACGGTGACGTTGATGATGCGTGTGGTGGTCAGTTGGGAATCATTTGCGGTGATAGCCAGTTGATAATTTCCCGCCTGCGTAAACGTCACGGTTGTAGTGAGCGAGGTTGGTGCGCTAAAGGTAACCGGCGCCGGACCAGATGTCTGAGCCCATTGGAAGGCAAGCGTGGAGCCTGCAGGAATGCCGTCATCCGTGGCCGAGGCAGTAACCGTAAGTGTGCCAGGCAGGGTAATCGTCGCGGAACTCGGGACGGAGACAACAGGAGGTGCATTGGCCGGGTTCACGACAATCTGTACGCCTGCGGTCGAGGTGAACTCGGAATCACTGACGGATAACATCAGGTTGTATGTACCCGCAGCTGAGAATGTGGCCGTGGTGTTTTGAGACGTCGGATTCGAGAACACGACGGGAGAGCTGCCGAAGGTGACCGACCACTGGAAGGTAAGAGGGACTCCCGCAGGCAGGCCATCATCCGTGACGGTTGGCGTCAATGACACGGTGTTTGCCGGCAGCGTCAGGGAGGTCGGCGAGGGATTTCCAATACTGACCGACGGGGCGCGGTTCGAAGGTATCAAAGTGATGGTGACGTCCGAGGTGCTTTGCAGCTCCGAGTCGTCCGCAGTGAGGCGCAGCACGTAGGTATCGGCGGCACCGCTACTGGTAAAGGTCGCGTCCGTTTCCACAGACGTAGGTGAGCTGAACAATACGGGATTGGGTCCGCTTACTACGCTCCACTGAGTAATCAACTTTGCTTTGGACGGTATTCCGTCATCCGATGCCGTACCAACCAGATGGATTTTTCCAGAAGCGTTCTTAACGAAATCCAGAGTGATATTGGGTCCCGCGCTGACCACTGGCGCCTGGTTCGCGGGATGGGCGAGAACGGTGATCGTCACATTGGAAGAAGAGCTGAACGCCGAGTCCGACGCAGTCAACTGCATGACATACGTACCGGGAGTAGTGAAGGAAGAGTTTGTTTCAGCGGATGTCGCATTGCTGAACACTGCCTGCGCGGGACCGCTGACCTGCTGCCAGCTTACGGTGAGGCCGCCGCCGGCGGGCAGTTGATCATGTGCCACGACACCGCGCAGAATGGCAGTTTGCGGCAAGGTAATGGTTTGGGCGGGACCGGCATCAACAAAGGGTGCTACGTTGCCTGCACCGGCCGTCCAGGTGGCCGCTGCCGTATCCGCGAGCGTCGCCACATGAGCGCTAATCGTGTCGGTCCCCGGCTGGGCGCCGGTATAGCAGAAAGTCGCTTCGCCAAAATTATCCGTGTGAACTTGTCCGGAAGCAGTATTGGCGCCAAAAGCATTGAACGTCACTGCGATTCCACCGACGGGCTCGCCGAACAGGCTGGTGACCAGCGCCGTGGTGCAACGCTGGGAACCCGTAGCTAGAGACGTCGTTTTCGGCTCGATGGAAAGCGCTGCGTCCGGTGCGCTGCTCAAGGCAACGCCGGAGCCATAACCGTATGAGTCCTCCTTTGCGTAGCCATACGAATCGGCCGCGAAAGGTATGTTTCCGGTAAGCCTGTGGCTTCCGGTGCTGACCTGAACCGAAGCGCCTGAGAAATGCGTATCGTCGATCGTGGTGAAGGCTGACGCCGGAATCGGTGTGCCATCGATCTGGACCGAGCCACCGCTGCTGAGGTCCGCGAATACGTTGACAAAATTGGGCGTGAAGCCGCCCGCATCGGTGCTGAACGCCGCGCCCGGAGCCATGACGATTGCGTCACCGGAAAACTGTTCAAAGGGAGGCACCAGCATCATGTTGGGATCGCTATTGTCATTGTTGTTGAATTGTCCGGCATTTTCGTACTGAGCGACCAGGATGGGCTTGTCAGAAGTGATCGAGGAAGGACCGACGATGATCTGTTCGGAGAACTCCCCCCGGTTCAACAGTATCTGCTCGCCGTTGCTCAACTTAACCGTCGTATTGTCCTGTGAAGCCAGGAAGCGGAATGTATCGCCATTGGGGAGACCGGAGAAAGGCATGGTGACGAATGCCGTTCCCCAGGCACTCACGGGCGGCAGCTGTTCCACGATGTAGTCACAGAAGAAGCCGTGGATGAAAACGCATTCCTCCCCGCCGAATACGGATACGGGTTTATCAGAAGTAATAACCGACCCGCTCAAGTCAGTGCTGGCGATGTTGGCCCGGAGCTGGTAGACGCTGCCCTGATTCAGCACGATCGAGTACGGCACACCGGCTTTGCGTCCCGGAGTGTCGGTGGACGGAGTGATCGTAACCGTGGTCCCGTCATAGGCTGCCACAACGTCAGTTTGAGAGGGAGTAAAACCAAAGCCGTTGGGGGAAGGGCTTGACCTGTAGCCGAGCACGATGTATTCCGTGCCCAGCATCGAGACGGGTAGTCCCAGGTAAGCATCGGTCGTAGCAAATCCGGCACTCAGACCATAGACCGCGACCTCATTCTGAGCAGTGATGTGAATGCCTTTGTTCTCCACCGCATCAGTGCTCTCCAGCTGTGCATTGAGCGGCACATTGATGGCAGTAGTCTGGCCCGCGGCGACAGTAAAGTTCTGGCTGATCCCCAGACCGGGAATGCTGAACGTGCCGCTGGTGTTGCTTTCAGAAGCAATGAACATCGTGATCAGCTGTGGCCCCTGAGCAGGCGGCGGTACATTGCCCGGGAAGGCGAGCCAGAAGTCCATGCCTTTGTTCGTCCGGGTTGGTCCCAGGTTGAACACGTGAACAGTTACGTTGGCAGTGCTAAGCAGCTGTCCATCTGTAGCCGAGAGCTGCAGCACGTAGGTTCCTGGTTGCGAGAAGTTTGCCGTCGTTTGGGCGGAACTGGGCGGAGCAAACGTAACTGTTCCCGGCCCGCTGATCTGCTGCCAGAGCACGGTCAGCGTGCTGCCAGTGGGCAGGCCATCATCGACCGCCGAGCCATTCAAGGTGGCTTGGTTGGGCAAGACCACAATTTGATCCGGGCCCGCATCGACTACGGGCGCCTGGTTCACGCCGTTGTTCGAAGGAAATACCACGATCGTGGTCTGCGAAGTTGAGGTGAAGACGCCGTCACTGGCGCTCAACTGCAGGAGATAGCTACCGGGAGCAAAGAAAGTAGCCTGAGTAACTGGCGCCGAGGGGCTCGAGAAAATCACCGAAGCAGGCCCTTGGAGTTCAGACCACTGGACAGTCAGCGTACCATTGGGAAGCCCATCGTCGGTCGCGCTTCCGTTCAAGGTGGCCGTATTGACCGGCAGCGTGATGCCAAAGCTAGGGCCGGCGGTCACCACAGGAGGCTGATTCACCGCTTGCGGAAGAACCGTAACAATAACTTGTGAAGAGCTTGAAAGCTGCGTGTCATTGGCAGTGAGACGAAGCACGTACGTGCCGGCGGCGGAGAATGTGGCCTGGGTGATCGCAGCGAAAGACGAACTGAACGTCACCGGTGCTGGACCTGACACTTCACTCCAGAAAATGTTCAGCACTCCGGCCGGCTGGCCGTCATCAGTGGCCGTACCGTTCAGAGCAACGAAATTTACCGGCAATGTAATGGTTTGATTGGGACCTGCGTTCACCACGGGTGGCAGGTTCTGCGAGCTTATCGTGATCGTAACTGTCTTGGGCGGGCTGTCTACCTTGCCATCGTTCACAATCAACTGGACTATATAGAGACCAGCTACATTCGGTATAAACGACGGATTGACGATGTGTGCATCCTGGAAGGCAGCGGTTCCGCCGGTTGGCTGGCTGAGAATCGACCAGGTGTAGGTCAAAGGATCGCCGTCAGCGTCACTGGAAGCGCTGCCATCGAGCTGCACCGTTACTCCCACTGTGCCGGTCTGATTTGCTCCGGGGTCGGCAACAGGGATCGAATTAATGGTGGAAATCATGACGGTAGCGGGCTGGCTGTTGACGATGCCGTCATTGACAATCAACTGGATCACGTAATTGCCGGCCACATCCGCGGTAAAGAACGGATTTGCCGTAGTGGCCAGTGAGAGCGTTGCTGTGCTGCCAGTGGGTGTACTCAAGATTGACCAGGAATACGTGAGCGTCTGGCCGTCAACGTCAGATGAGCCTGTCCCGTCCAGCGTGACCACACCACCCAAAGGAACCGATTGTGCCAGACCGGCATTGGCAACCGGTGGAGAGTTGACATCGCTGATGGTAACCGTGACGGGCGTGCTGTCTGCGGTTCCATCATTCACGATGAGCTGGATTACATACGTTCCCACCACATCCACGGTGAATGTAGGCTTTACGGCGTGGGTATCGGAGAGCACGGCCACGCTGCCTGCTGGCTGGTTCAGCATGGACCACGTGAAGACCAGCGCGTCGCCATCCACGTCAGTTGAGGCGCTGCCATCCAGCGTTACCAGGCTGCGTGTGGTGACCGTCTGTGGGGAGCCGGCGTTGGCTACAGGCGGCGTGTTGACGTCATTGATGGTTACCTGGGCCGGCAGGCTGTCGACGTGACCATCATTCACCACGAGTTGGACCACGTAACTACCCTTCTGGTCGCTTACGAACGTGGGATTGACAGCTGTGGGATTGGTAAGCGTGGCCGCGCTTCCGGCGGGGACACTAACGAAAGACCACGCATACGTAAGTGGATCTCCGTCTACATCATTTGAGACGCTTCCATCCAGTGTTACGGTCTGGCCGGTTTTCACGGTCTGATTCGCCCCCGCATTTGCCACCGGCTGCGAATTCTGCGTGCTGATGACGACTGTGGCGGGCGAACTGTCCCGGCTTCCGTCATTCACAATCAGTTGTACGATGTAGTTGCCGGGCTTATCGGCGATGAATGTCGGCTTAGCAGTGTTGGCTCCCGCGAGTACGGCCTGGCTTCCCGTTGGAATGCTGACGAATGACCAGTAATAACAGAGCGGGTCTCCATCCTCATCCGTTGACCCGGTGCCGTCGAGATGCACTGTTGCGCCGACCGGCACAGTCTGGGCCGGGCCCGCATTCGCGATCGGATCACGGATAGGTGGCGTGAATGTGATCGTTAGGGTCTGGGAAGTGCTGTTCCCCGCAACATCCGTGGCCGTCACTGGAATGCTGTTTGGTCCGTAAACCAGGCCAACTGAGCAATAGAATGTTCCCGGCTGGATCGTGGCTGCGTGTCCCGAACACACAACCGTCCTTACTCCGGAAGTCGCATCGCTTACGGTACCGGTGATCGTGATCGATGGATTGGTGACGGTGAGATAGTTTGTTGGAGAAGTAATGTAAAGTGCCGGCGCCGTCTTATCCAGCTTCACTGGTATCGAAACTGAAACAGTGGCGTTACTGGCATCGGTGGCCGTAGCCGAGATGGTTTGTATTCCTTCACTTGTGACCAATTGTGATGGGGGGCACTGGACTGGCGCAACGCCGCCGGAACAGGCAAAGCTGACGGTAACATTGCTGGTGTTCCAGCCCGAAGCATTGGGCGCCGGCGACAGAGTCGCCGCAATTGCAAACGAGACCACTGTAAATGTCGCTGGATTGCTTGTGCCGACTCCGGGGACCGTTACTGTGACTGAAGCCGGCCCAAGCGGCAGTTGAGGTGGAACGGTGACCTGGATCGCTGTGTTGCTCCATGATCCCACCGTTGTTGCCGTGGTGCCATTGAATGCCACTGTGCTATTGCCTTGGGCAGTACCAAAGCCCGATCCCGTGATCACCACAGATGTGCCACTTGTGCCGCTGCTCGGGGTCAGGCTGGTGATCTGTGGCGAAGTTGCGGAAACATTCTGTTCAAACACCACATCGACCCAGTAATTGGCACCTCTCACGCTGTTTGATTGACTCGGAAAACTACTGTTACTGCCATAGGCGTAGACTCCGTTTCCCGCGCCTGGATCCGCGCTGCCGATCAGCGCATGCAGAACCTGATTGTCTACACCAGCCAGAGTGAAATAATTTGCGTCAAGCGCGTAGTGACCACTGGGCGCGAAATACGAAGCCACGTAGGTAGCGTTTGCCGTAACTTCTACAGGCGAGGGGAACGACACTTCCTGCCAGCCGGCGCCGGTTTCGTTCACGAATGTAGCCGTCGCCAGCAGGGTGCCCGTGTCCGACCAGAGGTTAGCCACGTGGGTTCCCGTGTTGCTGCTCGATTTGTAAAAGCGGATTCCAGAGATGAACCCATCTACATCGGAACGGAATTTAACTCCCAACTCCACCGGAAAGTCAGGTCCACCATCGGCCACCGTCGGCACCGAACCAGGACTCCAAATGGTGCACGGGCATACAGCGGTTGATGTAACCGTGAACGCTGCCGGATTGCTCGCAACGCCGTTTACAGTGACCACGACGTTGCCCGTCGTTGCGCCCGGCGGAACCGGCACAACGATTGAGGTTGCACGCCAGCTAAGTGGTGTAGCCTGCGTACCGTTGAACGTAACCTGGCTGGTGCCCTGGGTATTGCCGAAATGAGTTCCCGTGATGGTTACTGATTTCCCGACCATGCCGGCAGCCGAAGACAAACTCACGATGGAGGGGTTGGTCGAAACGTTCGGGTTGCTAGTGAACACGACATCAACCCAGTAGTTAGTAGCATGGTATGTCAGATTGGGAAAGTTGCTCGTATTGCCATAGGCATAAACGCCATCATTGCCATCGACGCCTCTGCTGTCGATCAAAGCGTGCAACATCAGATTATCTACACCGGTTGACGCAAAATAGTTGGTATCGAATGGGTAATGGGCGTTGGGCGCAAAGTACGATGCAATGTAGGTTGTGTCAGCACTAATCCGTACTGGCGAAGCAAATGACACCTCCTGCCACCCCGAGGAGGTTTCATTGCTAGATGTGGCTGTAGCCAGAAGTGTGCCTGTAAGCGACCAAAGATTGGCGACATGTATGCCCGAGTTGGCGGCCGCTTTGTAGAATCGAATCCCGTTGATGAAGCCATCCACGTCAGACTTGAATTTGACTCCGAGTTCAACAGACGCGTCCGGTCCACCGTCCGGTACCGTCGGTGCGGAGCTCGGGCTCCAAATCGAGTGCGGTGCACCTCCGCCGCCACCGGCAGTTGCCGGCTTGATGGTTACAGCCAGTGCGTTAAAGGTGGTCGTCGAAGTAAAGTTGACCGTCTCCAGGGTTCCTGCAGGGTCCTCAGTCAATTTGTACTCGGCCTGGTCGCCTTGCGAGTCATTTGCTCCTGGGTTGTAACCGGAGCCAACACCTGTCACCGAATTGCTGGGCCAACAAACTCCCCAGACCGCTTCATTCGCTGAACCGGTAGTGACGCCAACGCTGCAGCTGCCATTGGTGGAGTGGGCGTTATTGGAACCGCCCGAGCACGTCGTGACGCAATCAAAAGTCGTGGTTCCACCCGTTGTGTCGGTCCCCGAGAACTCATCCCCCATCTCCCGGTGAAAAGTACAACTGCCGGCACCAGCCCAGGTCACTGTAAACGTCGCACTGGTCGTGTTCGGCGATATGGCGCCGAAAGCCGCTCCTGATGACGCTCCGGTGAACGTAATATCGCCAAGCTGGGTGAACGCCCATCCTGGTGCCGTGAGTGATACGGATGTAGCACCAGTACTGCTCACGCAATTCACGCCGACGACTACTGCCTCGTTGGCTGCGTTTGCTGAAGCAGTGAAGGTAAATGTCGATGTTGAAGAAGATCCAGCCTGCTGCGCGAATACCTTCGTATGCGCGATACCGGTAATGGAAGCCGGCTTGATGGTTACAGCCAGTGCGTTAAAGGTGGTTGTCGAAGTAAAGTTAACCGTCTCCAGGGTCCCGGCGGCGTCCCCGGTCAATTTGTATTCGGCCTGGTCGCCTTGCGAATCGTTTGCGCCTGGACTGTAACCTGAGCCAATCGCCGTAACAGAGTTGTTAGGCCAACAAACTCCCCAGACCGCTTCATTCGCTGAACCGGTAGTAACGCCAACGCTGCAGCTGCCATTGGTGGAGTGGGCGTTATTGGAACCGCCCGAGCACGTCGTGACGCAATCAAAAGTCGTGGTTCCGCCCGTTGTATCGGTTCCCGAGAACTCATCCCCCATCTCCCGGTGAAAAGTACAATTGCCGGCCCCTGTCCAGGTCACCGTAAAAGTCGCACTGGTAGTGTTCGGTGATATTGCGCCAAAAACGGCGGCTGACGATGCCCCGCTGAACCCGATATTGCCGAGCTGGGTAAATGTCCACCCAGGGGCTGTCAGTGAAACGGATGTGGCGGCGCTACTGCTGGCGCAATTCACACCGACGACCACCGCCTCATTGGGTGCATTGGCTGAAGCCGTGAAGGTAAATGTCGATCCCGACGAAGACCCACCCTGCTGCGTAAATACCTTGGTGTGCGCAATACCTGCCCAAGCAGAAGAGCATAGCAACAACAGAAGAAAGCTTTTTGCGACTAGATTAGTCCAAGCGGAAAGGCAGTGCCTCACCGCTATCCGTTGGCCAAGATGATTACCGTGGTAAATCATGCCAAAACAAAGCCGCACCTGGTTCATTGCCCTCTCCATGTCGGAAAAGAATGCACTGGTTAGTGGTTCTGTATAGCCGCAGATTTCTGACAATTGAATGAAGACACTAGTTGCCATTCAACTTACTGTCACACCAAAAACGTTTGGTGAATACGTATAACTATATTGTATATGTGGCAAACTAGGTCGTAACTACTCGCATGTTGGTAATGTCGCGGATCGTGTTGAAACAAGTAAGTGTGCTGGGACGGTTGATCGATGTAATTGTTCGCGTTGCAACCATTTGCTAGCCTCCGAATTCCACATTCTGAAAGCAGCCGGCTCAACGTCAAAGCCGGAGCTTTCCTGCACAACTAGCCCCAGAAGAGTTTCCTAAACGGGGATGCGGGTTGATGATACTTATAGACGAGACGAAGGATGTTCAACAAGTCACTATTTGGTAAATAGAACTATTTTCCGTTGTGCATAGTGTGGCCTTTGTTGTTTACAAGAAGCCATTACTTATAAGTCTTTTTATCTAATTGCACTTTGGTCAAAACCACAGGTCACCTCTTTGATTCACGCCGAGTCTCGATGGAAGAGATCGCGAGCAATGATTTCAGCCTGAATATCTCGCGCCACATCAGCACCACAGTTGCGGAAGAAGGGTAGTTCTGGCTGCTGTCAACGCCGAATTAGTGTCGCTGGAAAAGAAGATCGAGTCAGTCACGAAAAAGCACAAAGAATTCCTTAAAGAATTGGGACTTTCATTATGCCGTGATGTGTGCCCACTTTTGGGCCCAGTGGCCGCCTACATGGGCTTGTTTGCTGATTAGAAAATGATGCGGCGAGCCGCTAATGATGCTGGCTCGCCGCAATTGTTGCAAGTCCGGCTAAATTATTGATTCTTCGTTGGTCAAGTACTCTTAATCAGTAGGTTGAAGATACTCGATTCCTTCCGCGCCCCCCATCTTCAAAATCCGCGCTAACATTGTGCGGGGACCCCTGCAGCCTGTTAGCCGCAAAGCCGCTCTGAGCCTACCCATAGCTGAGCCAGACCTCTGAGGTTGTGTTTGTATGTACGAGTTACCAAGTATTCCTTGCCCCCTGTTACACGCAGCCTGTATTCTCCGGTCGGCAAAGGTTGGATCTCCTCCACGGCTGAAATATTCACGACAACCGAGCGGGCGATGCGGACAAAGCCATAGGGTTTGAGCTTCTCCGCCATCGACGAGAGCGACTCCCGCACCAAATACGGAGTGGTTCGGTGTCTCAGGGAAATGTAGTTACCTTGAGCTTGCACTGCCACAATCCCGGCTACATCCAAAAATTGGGTTTTACCTTTCGCCTTGATCCCGATTCGTGCTGCCTGTCGTTTTGCTATGACCTCCAACTGTCGCAGGACTCGCATGAGGTTTGCAGCATCGACGCGGATTGCCGGAGGCAATGATGTATCTTCAGCTTCCGAGAACTCGGCCGCTGTCGATTCAAGAGTGGAATCTCGTTTACTCTTGGTGGAGTAGATCGTAGCTCCCCGTAGTGGGCTGACAGAAACGCCGGCGTTAGTAGCTTGCTGAACAAGCATGTCACGTGCTTTGGCCTTTTGATCCTGAATCTCGCGGCCGCTCATGATTGAGCTCCTCTGCATCTCATCGGCTTCTCCTGCGTCAGAATCATTGCCGTCGCTTAACCACGCGTCCCTTCGATATCAAACGCCGCCGCCCGCTTCCGCGCGATTGACGAGGCGCGCGAAGGGACCTCAGCCATCGGACGATATTTTCGATTCCCGCATTCCACACCTTCGCATCTTGAGCAACCTTTGCCAACACTTCGTGACCTTCGACCAACGCGATCAGAAAGCCGGCAGTCTCTGCCGGCACCAGATCGCGCCGTACTGTTCCCTGAGATTGCCCCCTGCGCAAAACTGTGGCAATTCCCTCTTGCCAGGCATGGAAGATGGTCTCCAACCGCTTGCGGAATCGTTCATCGAGGTGAGACATCTCCTGTGCCAAATTGACCAGGGGACAGCCGCCTTTTACATCTTCTGGCCGAGTTGGTATCGCCCGTACAACGTCGATCAAGGCATCGATAGGGTCTTTGTCTGTGCTCCGTTGGAGAGGAAGTAACCACCGGTCGCGGGGAAGTTTTGCGACGACCTCATCGACGATGGCATGCCCGAGATCTTCCTTGCTATCGAAGTGGTAGTAGAGTGCTCCCTTGGTGACATTGGTGGCAGCGAGAATCGTATCGATGCTGGCGCTCTGGAATCCCGTTCTATAAACCTCGCGGTAACCCGCTTGTAGCAAGCGTTCCCGGGTACGCTCTGGATCGCGTCGCCTTGGCCTTCTCTCATCGCCAGCTAACATACCGACTAGTTTGTATGTTAAATCCTGTCCGAAAGTCAACCGGATTGACCAGACTGAGCTCCCATTCTCAAATTGCGTAATCTCTCGCCGGTGTCTGTATGAAAAGTTGGAGAAATAGCCCGTTTTTTCG
>DATFSU010000073.1:0-19354 GCA_035262465.1 Candidatus Angelobacter sp.
TGGGACGGCCGTGCGCAACTGGACACGATCGAAATCGAGGGCCCGACCGAACATCTCGAAGGCCTGACTCTGCGTACTTACAATCCGCAATCCCACCAGTGGCGACTCTCTTGGGCCAATAGCAAAACCGGCGTCCTCGACCCGCCGCAGATAGGTCAGTTCAAGGATGGACGTGGTGAGTTCTTCGCACAAGATACGATTAATGGCAAAACCATCTTTATTCGATACGCCTGGACCAACATGACCACGAATTCTCCCCACTTCGAACAGTCATTTTCCGATGACGGAGGCAAGACTTGGGAGGTAAATTTTATCTCCGACCAGGTACGCATAGCCGATTAAAGTTGGTCTGCAGGATAGTGAGCCTCATGTGTTGAGCCATCCGTGTCGCGTTATTTCAATCAGTTACCGCAAAGTGCCGGACTGTCACGGCAGAGGTCGCGAGTTCGAGTCTTGTCGTCCACGCCAGCTTTTTCAATCACTTACAAATGGGCACTTTTGGGATCCGGCTGCAATGCGTTTTTTTTTGCAGGCAAGGTTCGCACGATCAAAAAGGCCAGGAGCGGGATGGCGATCGCGTAAACGTACTGCGTCCGCGACACGCCGATGCCGAACGGAAACCAGATGCCCGGCACGCCGATCGTATCGAGCAGCTCGCCGCCGAATAGCCCGGCCACAATTGAGGCGAACGTGACGAGCGCCAGGACCCGCATGGTTCCGCTGCGGACAATGCGCGCGCCTATCACGACAAACAGCGCCATCAACCCGAGTCGGCTGCCGCGTGTCACGCTCGCCGAATGGATCACGGCGCCGATAGTCGCGGCGGCCGCCAGCACTACAGCCGACACATCGATGCTTCGCCATGGCCGCGGGCACCAGCGGTTCCAGGCCAAGGCCCACGCGGCCACTGCCGGCACCCACATCACCGACGCCAGCCATGCATAAGTAGTCAGATCTTGCAGATCGGTCCACGCGACGATCGCATTGTTGAGGCGCCTGGATGCCGTGAGCGCAAGCGCGATGCTGGCAAAGATCAGGAAACCCTTGTAGTTGCCGCGAGACCCATACGCGAGTACCAAGCCGATGAGCGCCAACATCGCGATCGGCTCGATCGCATCGACGATGTAGCCCGCGATCGTTCGCTCCCACTGCGCGCGATGGAGCCCATTGCTGATCGGCCGCGGAGCCAGTATGGGCGGGCTGTGCATGCCCCCGCCGTCTGCGCTGGCCCCGGCCCCAGGAAGCATGTAGGCACGGATGGCGAGCACTCCACGGGTTCCCGCCGCATCGGCAGGAAGTGCAAATTGCAGCGGTCGTGTGCCGACGACGCGCGGGGCCGCGCCGAGCCGGCCAGACCCGCCTAACAACTGACCGTTCCAATAGAGCTCGTAGCCGTTCTCGACGAGGGTCGGCCCGAGGATGTCCCACGACGCGCGTCCGGCCGGCACCATCACCGTGCGCCGATACCAAGCGTAGCCGTGGTAGCCGGAATGACCATGCGCCATCCACCCGCCGACGTAGTCGGGCAGACCCACATCGCCGTCGTGGCTGCCCCGCGAGGCGGTCATATCGATCGTCTCCCAACCGTTATCGTCTGTGTTGGTGTCGGCCCAGTGTGGGTCATCGCCGGTATGAAATCGCCAGGCGCCATCGAGCAAAGTAGCTGCGGCGCGCAGCGTCGGCGGATCGGGGCGGCCGCCCGTCGCGAGGTCGGCAATCACGATGGCGAATATCAGCAGCGTCGCGATGACGATGCCGACGATCAGTTTGCGTTGTGTCGCGTCGATCGAGGTCGCTGTCGTCATAACCATATGAATTGCTCTAATAAGGTTAGACTAGCATAACCGCGTAGAATATGACCATACGGTTATATTGGACGGCCGCCATGGACAGCAGGAATTACAGATATCAATTTGTCGCCGGAAACCTCGCGCTCGATTTCGTCAACACGGTCGCATTTCGAGCGGATCCCGGGAAGAAGAAGGACCATCTGCTACGTACCGAGGATGTGCACCGGTGGGCTAGCCAGGCTCAGTTGCCGGACCGGGCTGCAATCAACTCCGGCGGCCCAGTGGGAACCGCGGCGCTGCGGCGCATCCGCGCAGTCCGCGAGCAACTGTTTGCGGTTTTCCGTGCCATTGCAGCCGATGACCCGATCCCGGCGGACACGCTTGCCCGGGTTGGCAATGCGTTGCACGATTGCTGCGCCAGGCGATGTTTGTCCATTGAGGGAGCGGAGGTTCGCTGGACCTGGCGGCCTGGTGCGCGGCGTACGGACTATTTGCTTTATCCCGTCCTCACGGCAGCAGTCGATCTTCTTACCTCTGTTTCGCGCGGTTTGGTCCGTCAATGCGAAGACGCAGGCTGCGGCTGGCTGTTTTTGGACCGTTCCAACGCCCGCAGAAGACGGTGGTGCAGCATGGCTGACTGCGGCAACCGAAATAAGGCCCGGAACTACTACCGGCGCGAGGCTGGTTTGATCTAGCGGTTAAGATCTGCACGCCGCGACTGGGTGACGGGCAACACGGAAGTCATCCAAATGAGCGAGCGGATGAGTTCTGCCATGTGAAAGCCGCTGTCGGACATGGGTGCAATCAGGGTGCAATCAGACTTCCCGAGGATTACTCGGAGCGCAAATCAGGCGATCCGCGCGGTTGTTTCTCAAGTAATTCTATCCGGTGCCGGCCTTGGGCATAAGCCAAAGGCCATGTACGGAACGCCACAGAATTCTGAGTTGCGAGCATCTTTCTTTACTATGCCTTGGCCCGCAAGGGGCCCCGATGCCAAAGGAACTGTCGTAATGTTGGCGCACCTTCTGCCGCATGTTTCAATATGCGAGAGAAGAGCACTTCTCCCGAGTTGGAGACAAGGAAAGTTCAATCGTTGAGCGGTTCGGTAACTCGGGAATTGTGAGTGGGGGTTAAATGAAAGGAGAACAGAACGCGGGGAGTGTATGGTTTGTCCGAGGCTCCACCCTCATATCGGCGGTCGTGATCGCTTGCTGCTGCGGCATGCTGTTGGGATGCAAGAAGGCGCCTGATCCTACTGCCGCGCCAAGAGCGAACGTTCAAAACCCTGTCAGTCACGAGCTGCGAACAATTGGGGAGAGGGCGGTGATCGCCCTGTTGGCCAGGGACACCAAAACTCTGCTCGAGTACGACCATAACGCTGAAGACGAAGCTTCGTTGAATAACAAGAGCAGTGATCTTTACTGCTATCTTTTCGATACCAGCTGTATCCCTGATGCGAAGAGACCAGCGGTGTACGAGATGGTCTCCTCGGCGCGCAAAGTGGGGATCGACGCTTCCGTTGCCACTGTGGATGGCAGGTCTTACGGCCTATTAATGTTTTACGATAAATCACAAGTTTCCAACGATGAACTTTATTCACCTGATTTTCTTTGCAGTGACAGGGCGCTGAAAGCAACCGCTTCATGGCACTTTGTCCTGGACAACGGGAAATGGAGCACTACTACTCTTTTTGACTACAAGATAGGAAGATCGTGCAAACAATAGCGGGATTGGTTTGAACAGGCTGTCGGGCGCAAAAACCTCGTCGAACGCTAGAAACAGCAAGATACTGGCGCCCCTGATTTAAAGGCGATGGGGGAACGTCTCAGTGCATTTCTAGGGTTAGACGCCCCATGAGGGTCGAGAAGGTATGCTGGAAGGCATGCCAGCCGACGCTCCTTTGTTATGCCGGTAGCTGCGGCTGCACTTGGGAGGTAGCCAGAATCACGACCAGTAACTTGCCCTTTTGGCAGATTCCCGCTCTGTCTCTCTTCAAACGCCCTGCCAACAAAAACAGTTGTCCCGAAAAGTGATCATTTCGTCATGGCCTTGTTTTAACAAGGCTTTAACAGGGCACCGTACTAAACAAGCTGGAAAGCTGCAACTGTTTGCACAATGCGCGCGTGCGAGTTGCAACTAAAGTTATTGATCATCGCAACTAATTGTAAAACCAAGACTTAACAGATTTCTTATTTTTGGCAGATGGCAAGCGAACTGCAGTCTTAGTGAAGGCAAGGGCAGTTGTACCCAGATCAGACACGAAAACTTTGGGGGCAATCGTGGCAAAAGCCTGCGGACCGCAGCTTGTCGATCAAATCGACCGGCATCGTTGGGCGGATCTCGGACGGAAGCGTTACGTCCGCGAGTATGTCTCGCCGCTCAATCCAGTCATTATTACTGACGGGATCGATCATTGGATGGCGCGGAAGAAATGGACTTTTGATTTCTTCAAACAGCAATATGGCGGGCTGCCGCTGACGATCGATGGCCGGCAGCTCACCATGGGAACTCTCATTGATGAGGTAAGGGTATCTACCCCTGAACGTCCAGCTCCCTATCTGAGGAACCATCCGGTTAAGAGCCTGCCTGCGGAATTGCAGTCGGATGTTCAGCCGATGCCAGAGTGTGTGAGTCCGAATTGGTTTGAGCATGGGTTGATAAAGAAGTGGAAGGACCTGACCTATGTGGAGCTCTATATTGGCGGTACCGGGGCCAGGTTTCCAATCTTGCATTACGACGGACTGCATACGCACGCTTTCCTGATGCAGTTGGAGGGCGTGAAGGAATATGTTGCGTTTCCGCCGGCTCAAGCACCATTGATGTACGCAGGGGAAGGCGAAAAAGAAAACAAATCGGCGGTGGACAACATTGAAGCGCCGGATCTGACACGATTTCCAAAGTTCACTGGTGCAAGCGGTTTCCGCTTCAAACTCTTGCCCGGAGAAACACTCTTTGTCCCTTCGGGCTGGTGGCATACCGCGCGGATTCTCTCTCCGTCCATCACCGTCTCAATCAATGGAGCGAATGCCGCCAATTGGAAGGATTTTAGTCGCGATTTCCGTCAAAGCTATTGGGCCGGGCACAAGGCAAAAGGATTGGTGGGCTCGGTCTATCTCGGCGTGGTTGGTACGGTGATGCGTTTGGCGGACTGATCATTGAGAACGTTTTACCGCGGCCCGGCGAACCTGGCAGATCAGCGCTTACGCGCCGGTTTTTTTGACGAAGGATGCAAGTGAGGAACCGAGGGTCGAGAAGGACAAGGTATGGGGCGTGACAAATTCTTTGCCGGTGACCGGATCGCGGTGCGCTCGCCGCAAGAGATCCTTGCCACGCTCGATTCCAACGGAACGCTCGATGGTCATCCATTTATGCCGGAGATGCTCGCTTTCTGTGGAAAGTCCTTTCGCGTCCATCGACGCGTGGAAAAGACCTGCGTGGATGTCGAGCCACCGATTGACTCGAACCGGCGCTTTGCAAAAAACGACGTGGTTACGCTGGAAGGAGTTCGTTGCGACGGCAGCGGCCACGATGGCTGCATGCGCGGATGCCGTATCTACTGGAAAGAAGCCTGGCTCCGGCCTGCGGATGGCGGGAAAACTGCGGTGCCCGTTGATGAACCCGCTTTCCCTGAATTGCGGAGCCGCCTCAAAGTGAAGGCGGATGAGCAACGTTATTTCTGCCAGTCTACGGAGTTGATCCGGGCGACTGAAGCCTTTCCCGGGAGAATGAAACCCTGGCTCGTGCGGATTGCGTTGCGGCAAATCCGTCAGCGTGATCTCTCTGCGCTGCAAGTGGCCAGACTCTTTGTTCGCTGGATTCGCCTGAGGCTGCATCGCGCCGTAGCAGGAGACGACCGGATCCGCGGGCCCCACACCAAGGGGACCCCGAGCGCCGTGCTCGATCTCAAGCCGGGCGAACTGGTTCGGATAAAGACCGTCGATGAGATCGTCGCGACCCTGGACAGGAAGAAAAAAAATCGAGGCATCAGCGTTTGCCAGGAAATGACCCGCTGCTGTGGAAAGGTAGCCGAAGTTCGCTATCGCGTCACCCGGTTGATTGAAGAGAGGTCGGGAACAATGCGAGAACTCAATCACACCGTGACACTGCAGAATCCTCGTGGCGAACCATCCCTGTGTGATGAATGTCTCTGCTACGGTGAGATGGGCGACTGCCCGCGCGGTGAATTGATGTATTGGAGGGAGATCTGGCTGGAGCGCGTTCGCGAACAACGCCCGGTTGGTGTCCCAAATTGAGGTGTAAACATGCCGACCATGGCAGAGGCCGCGCGGGCCTCAGAAAATCGGACAAGCACGCACGACACAGTCGAGGTTCGCTCGTTGTGCCTGCTCTCCTGCCAACACAGGACTGAGCAGCTGGCGCAGTATCTCTGTGCGAGCGAACAGGAAAAGGCTGCGCGATTTCATTTTCGCGCCGACTACGATCGCTATGTAGCCGCGCGAGCCTTCCTGCGCCTGCAACTTGGGGCTTTTCTGGACTGCGATCCGGAATCGTTGCTGTTTCAGTACACGAGCCACGGTAAACCGTACATCGAAAATTGCGGAATCGAATTCAATATCTCGCACTCCGGTAACTGGGTGTTGTTTGCGTTTAGTCGTTCAGCCGAAGTTGGCGTGGATATCGAACAAATGCGTCCACTACCCGATATGCGGGAGGTGGCCAAACACCATTTCGCCGCCTCGGAATTTAACCAGTGGGAAGCAACCGCCGAACTGAAGCGCCTGGAAGCTTTCTACCAGTGTTGGACGCGCAAGGAGTCTTTCATCAAGGCGATCGGCGAAGGGCTCTCTTGCCCCCTGGACAGCTTTGAGGTGACGTTCGGCTCAGAGGAACCCGCCCGTCTGACACGGGTGGATGGCGATGAAGCGCTGGCGGCTCAGTGGTGGATGGCCGACCTCCGGGGATTTGCGGGTTACGCAGCCGCTGTGACCACACGGCGCGATGCGAACCTGGGCGATGTGCGTTTGGCAGTTACCGACGTTGATGGCGCTGGTCTATTGAAGTAACGGTACGAAGAAGGTCGTAGTCGGAGGACGTGAGATTGATCGAGCAAGCATATGAGCTTTCGCCGATGCAGCATGGAATGCTTTTCCATGCCATCGGTGGACCCGGCTCCGGGGTCGACATTGAGCAGATCGTCTGCCAGTTAGACGAGGCGCTCTCGACCGCGGCCATGTTACGCGCCTGGGAGCTGATCGCTTCACGCCACACAATTCTACGGACCGCGTTTGTTTGGGAAGGTATCGCCGAGCCACAACAGCAGGTCCATGACTCCGTACGGATTCCCTCGGAGATCCTTGATTGGCAGGACGCCGATGCCGCAGAACAGGCGGTGCGCTGGAATCGATTGTTGGCGGGCGATCGCAAGGAGGGCTTCGTATTGTCGCGCGCCCCGCTCATGCGGTTGCACATCGTACAGCTGGCGGAATCCTCCTATCGAATGTTGTGGACCTTCCATCACGCTCTGCTCGATGGACGTTCGTTCCCGATCGTGTTGCGCGAAGTCTTCGCGGCATACACGGCGTTTCGCGATGGGCTGCAACCGGGCCCGCAATTGGCTGCGCGCAAACCGTACCATGACTACATCGAGTGGCTGCGCACCCAGGACATTGAACCGGCCGAACAGTACTTCCGGGAAAAACTCAAGGGATTCCGGGCGCCGACTGCCATTCCGTCATCGGCTTCGGGCGATGCAAGCTCCTGGGGAGTAGAGCAATGCCGGCTGACCGAAGAGTTGACAGAAAAATTGAGCGCCTTTGCTCAAACCGCCGGGGTCACGGTCAACACGCTGCTACAGGCAGCATGGGCGCTGCTTCTGCACCATCACAGCGGTGAGGAGGACATCGTTTTTGGAGCAACCCGCGCAGGACGGGCTTCGACCCTCAACGATGGCGACGCGCCCGTTGGGCTGTTCATTAACACCTTGCCAATGCGGATCGCCGTGCAACCCACGGCCACCGTCGGCGCCTGGCTGCGCGCGATCCGCGAACAGCACCTGGCTTTGCGGTCCTACGAGCAGACCCCCTTGCGCGTGATCCAGAAAGCCAGCGAAGTGCCGAACGGTATGGGCCTGTTCAACAGCATTCTCGTGTTTGAGAACTACCTGCTCGAGACGGCACTGCGCGGGCAGGGCGGCGAGTGGTCCAACCGGCATTTCGAATACATTGGCCAGACCAATTTTCCGCTAACCCTGATCGTGTATGCCGACCGCGAGATGGTGTTGCGTCTGGAGCATGACCCGAAACAACTGGATACCACAAGCGCCAAACGAGTGCTTGAGCACCTTCGTACTCTGCTCGAAGGAATTTGCGTGGATGCTGCACGCTCCATCACAAGCGTGCCGTTTTTGACAGAAACAGAAAGGCGCGAACTCCTGGCGCCTCCCCGGGCAGCTTCGCCGGTCAACGAGTGCCTGCACGAGCGCTTTGAGCGGCAGGTGGCAAGAACTCCGGAGGCGATCGCCGTCACTTGCAACGGTGAATCGCTGACTTACCGGGAGTTGAACCGCCGGGCTAATGCAGTGGCCATGCGCCTGATCGCGCTCGGCGTTGGCGCGGACGTCCTGGTTGGCTTGTGCGTTGAACGTAACCTGGGAATAGTGGTTGGCATTCTGGGAATCCTGAAGGCGGGCGCAGGATATCTGCCAATCGATTTGAGCTATCCGGCGGAGCGCGTGGCATTCATGCTGGAGGACGCTCGAGTATCAGTGGTGGTTTCCGAGCGTAGCCTCCAGGCCGCTCTCCCGCGCCATCAGGGCACAGTGTTGTTCCTGGACGATGTAACTGACGGCGTTGATGAAATGCCTGAAGGCCGGGCCAACCCGGAGAACCTTGCCTACGTTATCTACACGTCGGGATCCACCGGCAAGCCTAAAGGCTGCCAGATAACTCATGCCAACGTTGTCCGCCTCTTTGATCAGACGAATCACTGGTACAGCTTCCAGCCCAGCGATGTCTGGACACTCTTTCACTCCTGTGCCTTCGACTTTTCAGTTTGGGAGGTTTGGGGCGCGCTGCTGTTTGGCGGAAAAGTCGTGGTTGTTCCATATTGGGTGAGCCGCTCGCCCGAAGCATTTGCGGAACTGCTGCGCCGCGAGCGTGTCACGGTGCTGAACCAGACGCCTTCGGCCTTCCGCCAGTTAACGCCGTTTGTACTCGCGAGCACCGATCCTTCTGACCAGAGCTTGCGGTACGTGATCTTTGGCGGCGAAGCACTCGAACTGGCCAGTTTATTGCCCTGGATGGAGCAATACGGCGACAGCAAACCCGCCTTGATCAACATGTACGGCATCACGGAAACCACCGTGCATGTGACTTATCGACCGATCGCGCTTGAGGATGTGCGCGCCGGATCGGGAAGCCTCATTGGAACACCGATTACGGATCTCGCGGTGTACGTTCTAAATCCCCAGGGTGAGCCGGTCCCTATCGGCGTAGCTGGAGAAATGTACGTTGGCGGCGCCGGCGTGGCCCGAGGTTACCTGCGCCGCCCGGAACTCACTGCACAACGTTTCGTTGACTGCCAATTTGCGTCGGGGCGCCTTTACCGTACCGGCGACCTGGCACGACGGTTGCCGAACGGCGACCTCGAATATCTCGGGCGCATCGATCACCAGGTCAAGATCCGCGGATTCCGGATTGAGTTGGGTGAGATTGAATCGGTGCTCAGCTCGTACCCGGGAATTCGCGAGGTGGCGGTAATCGCTCGCGAAGACAAACCCGGTGACAAGAAGCTTGTGGCGTACTACTGCGCGGCTCAGGAGGTTGCAGTCGATGCGCTGCGTGCTCACATGAAAATACGCCTGCCGGATTACATGGTTCCTTCTGCGTTCGTAACCATGGGCGCGCTGCCCCTGACCGGCAATGGCAAGGTGGACCGCCGCGCACTGCCGGCGCCAGATGTGTCACGCCCGAGCCGCAAGGACACCTATGTCGCCCCGCGTACACCAGCCGAACAGGCTCTGTCGCGCATCTGGGGCGAGGTGCTGGGCATTGATTCACCAGGGGTCCATGACAATTTCTTTGAACTGGGCGGCGATTCGATCCTGAGCATCCAGGTGATCTCTCGCGCGCGGCAGGCCGGGCTCGCCCTGACGCCGCGCCAACTCTTCCACTCGCCGAGCATCGCCGAACTCGTGGCTTCCGTACCGCAGGCAAGCGACGTGGCGGCGCGCGAAGAGAGCACAATGGGCGAGATCGAACTCACACCGATTCAGCGTTGGTTCTTTGACCAGCAGCTCGAAAATCCCAACCACTGGAATCAGACATTTCTGTTTACCGTTTCGCCGGACATCAATGTCGACTGCATGGAACAGGCACTGGCTGATGCTGTGGCTCACCATGACGCGTTCCGCCTGCGTTTTGCGCATACCTCACCGGGCTGGCGGCAGACCGTCGCCGATGACGCTTCTCCCGTCAAGATCGTACGCGCGGACCGCATTTTCAACGAGGCGGAGATTCTGGATGCTGCTGCCCGTTTGCAAAGCTCTCTGGATATCGGCAAAGGTCCTTTGATCGCGGCCATGTATTTTCCCTTAGGCGAGGAAAAAGAAGGCCGGCTGCTAATTACGGCTCATCATCTTGCAATCGACGGCGTTTCCTGGAGACTGCTCATGGAAGATGTAGAGAGCGCCTACTGGGCATTGCAGAAATCGCGACCGATTGCCTTGCCGCCGGGGACTGCTGCTTACAAAGCCTGGTCGGCCGCGCTGGGTGCGTTCGCGGAACGGCCCGAGGTCAAGGCGCAAATAGACTATTGGCACTCCGTGCCTGAAGCAGCAGCAGCGGAACTTCCATTGGACCATGCGACGGGACCAAACTGCGAGGAGTCAACAGAAACCGTTACGGCAATGCTCACGACGGAGCAGACCGAATTGCTGTTGCGGAGGGTACTAGCCGCGTATCATTCGCAGATCAATGACCTGCTGTTGACTGCGCTGGGAGAAAGTTTCTGTGCCTGGACCGGACGGGAATCCATGCTGGTCGATGTCGAGGGACATGGGCGGGAAGACATCGGCGCCATCGACGTTGCCAGGACTGTTGGATGGTTTACCACCATCTACCCGGTGCGCTTAACGCTGAACTCCGGAGCGCGCATGGATGAGTCGTTGCAATCCATCAAGACGCAGCTGCGGCAAATTCCAGATAAAGGGATTGGTTATGGTCTGCTGCGGGAGCAACTGGCCGGCCTTCCTCAGGCTCAGGTTCTCTTCAACTATTTGGGTCAGTTCGATCAGGTTGTCGCGGCGTCGCGATTGTTCTCTTTCGCGCCGGAGCAGGTGGGGTTGTGGCATCATCCCGAAGGCAAACGGACACATGTGATTGAAGTGCTGGCCCGCATCGCCGGCGGACGGCTTCAGGTGCAGTTCAATTTCAGCCGCAATCTGCATTCGCGGGCAACAGTGGAAAAGATCGCGGCGCGTTACGCCGCCGCGCTTGTGGAGTTGATCGACTCCAGCACCGCACCGAATGCGCAGCGCTGGTCACCCGCTGATTTTCCCCTGGCAAAACTGGAAGCCGCAGAGCTGGCAGGCCTGGTGAAGTCACATCCCGGATTGGAAGATATCTATCCGCTGTCGCCGATGCAAAAGCTTTTTTATTCGATGGAAGCTTCCACAGGCCAATTGGGCTTTGAGCAATGGCGCTTTGTTCTTCGCGGGCGGCTCGACACTGCGGCGATGCGGCGGGCCTGGCAAAGCGTAATCGAGAGGCATCCGATCCTGCGAACCGCGTTTGTTTCCGAAGGGCTGCGGGAAACCCTGCAGGTAGTGTTGCCGGCACGTCCGGTGGAGTGGACCGAGATTGATCTGCGTGGCTGTGGGGAGCAACGGCTGTTGCAGATGATGGAGGCCGACCGGGCAAAGAACTTCGACCTCGCCGCCGGGCAACTGCTCCGCATCATCATGATCCGCACCCAGGACGACGAATGGCAGATGGTGTGGAGCACACATCACCTGCTGATCGACGGCTGGTCCTGGCCTGTCATCTTTAATGAGATTGCGCAGTCTTACACGGGCACGAGCGTTCCAAACAGGCCGCGCCCCTATCGTGACTACATCGCGTGGATGCTAAGCCGCTCTGACGCGGATGCACAGAATTTCTGGCGGAAATATCTGCTGGACTTTAAGCCGCAGCCGCTGCGCATTGGCCGGCGCCCGGCCCGCACTCCAGGGTTCAGCGATGCGCCGTTTGCCGAAGAAACCACCTGTCTGCAAGAAGATGTCACGCAGGAGTTGCAGCATGCAGCCAGAGAGAATCAGATCACTTTGAGTACAGTGCTGCAAGGATCATGGGCGCTCGTGTTGGGCCATTACCAGGCCTCTACCGATCCGGTTTTCGGCGCCGCTTATGCCGGTCGCCCAACGGAGATCCCCGGAATCGAGGCCATGGTGGGGCCCTGCGTCAACAATTTGCCGGTGCGCGTCAGGATTGCAGCCGGGATGCCGCTATCGGGGTGGCTGAAGCAGTTGCAGCGCGAGCAATTTGATGCCAGCCAGCATCAATACAATTCGATTGAGCAGATCCAAAGTTGGAGCGGCATTCCCTGGCTTTACCGTCTTTTTGATAGCCTGCTGGTCTTTCAGAACTATGCCGCTGGTGATGCAACGACGCGGCTCAGTGACAACCTAACCGTCGAGGTCGCCGAAGCACCGGAATCCACAAACTACCCGCTGACGCTCACGGTTGTTCCGGGTGCCACAATCCGGCTCAAGATCTTGTACCGGCTCGAACAATTCGAGGCTGCCAGTATTCGCCGGCTATTGTCCGATTTGAGAGTCGTGCTCGAGGAAATCGCGAAAAAGCCGGACGCGCAGGTGAGCAGAATCGTTTCCCACTTGGCTCCGCCGCCGGTTATGTCTACAGCATTTGTCGAACCAAAGTTGGCGGGTAGCACGGAAGCCACACCCCACACCAACATGGAGCGGACCGTGGCGGGAATCTGGCAGGAACTATTCAACAACCCAAGCATTAGCCTGGAAGCAAATTTCTTTGATCTGGGTGGGCATTCGCTATTGCTGGTGCAGGCACACCGCAAATTGCAGCACGCCCTGGGACGCAACCTGCCGATCGTTACCTTGCTGCAACATCCAACCGTGCGATCACTGGCGAAGCAGCTGGCCGGAAATGGTGACTCGCGCCTGGCCACGCACGTTGTAAACGAACGCGCCCAGCGACAGCAGGAAGCAATGGCCCGGATGAAGGCGGGACGGAAAGGATAAATGGAGAGATGTCACAAGCGGAACAAGACAATTCGATGAATGGCGTAGCCATAATCGGGATGGCGGGCCGCTTTCCCGGCGCGCGAAACGTTCGCGAGTTCTGGGAGAACCTCGTCGCCGGCAGGGAGTCCATCTCTTTCTTTGATTCTGGCGAACTCGAACCCGCGCCTAATGAACCTGCGGGAATTCGCAATGATGCTCACTACGTGAGAGCTCGTGGCGTACTTGAGGACGCAGAGACATTTGACGCAGCATTCTTTGGCATCAACCCGCGTGAAGCTGAGTTGATGGATCCGCAGCAGCGGGTCTTCCTCGAAGTAACCTGGGAAGCTTTTGAGGATGCGGGTTATGATCCGCTGGCCTGTACCGTTCCGGTTGGTGTGTTTGCTGGCATGGCGAACAACACTTATTTTCCCGCGGTGATCGCGCCGCGGCGGACGGCCGACAGCCCCGCGGCAGGGTTGCAAACCATGCTCGGGAATGAGAAGGACTATCTGGCCACGCGGACGTCGTACAAACTAAACCTGCGCGGGCCGAGCCTGAACATTCAGACAGCGTGCTCGACCTCTCTGGTCGCGGTGGCACAGGCCTATCATGCCCTGCAGGGCTATCAATGTGACATGGCAATTGCGGGCGGCGTCTCAATCACCAGCCCGCAAAAACGCGGTTATCTGTATCACGAAGGGGCCATTGTTTCCGCGGACGGGCATTGCCGAGCTTTCGACGCCCAGGCCGGGGGAACTGTTTTTTCCAACGGCGCCGGCGTCGTGGTGTTGAAACGCCTGGCGGACGCCATGGCGGACCATGACCACATTTATTCGGTGATCAAGGGCGTGGGAGTCAACAACGATGGTTCCGCCCGCGTGAGTTTTGCTGCTCCCAGTGTGGACGGCCAGGCTGAGGCCATCGCCATGGCACAGGCATTGGCAGGCGTGGATTCGGGCAGCATCAAATACGTCGAGACTCACGGCACGGGCACTGCGCTGGGTGACCCGGTGGAGATCGCCGGGCTTACGCAGGCTTTCCGGTTGGGGACCGAACGCAACCAGTTTTGTGCCATTGGCTCCGTCAAAACTAACATCGGTCATTTGGACGCCGCCGCGGGAGTTGCGGGTCTGATCAAAACTTCGCTTGCGTTACAGAATGCAAAAATCCCGGCAAGCTTGCACTACAAGCAGCCGAACCCCAAGATCAATTTCGCAGAGACGCCGTTTTACGTAAATGCCACGTTGACGGATTGGCCGGCAGACGAAACGCCACGGCGCGCTGGTGTAAGTTCGTTTGGGTCAGGCGGCACGAATGCGCACGCGGTTCTGGAAGGGCCGCCTGCGCCCTACCCGTCGAGGCCGGCACGCGCAGAGCAATTGTTCCTGCTCTCTGCGCGGAGCCAGGCAGCTCTGGATCAGGCAGGAAGTAACCTCGCCGCGTACCTCGCTGCCGGCGATGCTGCCTTGAATCTCGCCGATGCAGCATTTACGCTGCAGACCGGCCGGCGTCATTTCACGCATCGCAGGGCCGCGGTGGCATCCACGGCCGCTGAAGCCGCCGAGGCGCTGGTCTCTGGCGATCCCAAACGTGTGTGGTCACGAAAATGTGAACATGCCGATGCTCCCGTGGTCTTCCTGTTCCCGGGGCAAGGCGCACAGCAAGTCAACATGGGGCGCGGCCTGTATGAAAGCCAGCCGATGTTTGCCGCGCAAGTTGACGAATGCGCGGAAGAGTTACGGCCCCGGCTTGGACTCGATCTGCGCGATCTGCTCTATCCGCAACCCGGCCATGAACAGGAGGCCTCCCGGCAGCTCAAAGAAACGTTTATCACCCAGCCGGCACTATTCGTCGTGGAATACGCGTTGGCGCAGCTGTGGATGCAGTGGGGCGTGGCGCCGAAAGCCATGATTGGCCACAGCCTGGGTGAATATGTAGCAGCGTGCCTGGCGGGCGTATTTTCACGCAATGAGGCGTTGCGGGTGCTCTCCGCGCGCGCCCGCATGATGCAGGACTTGCCGGCTGGAGCCATGCTGGCGGTACGCTTGCCGGAAGCGGACGTGATACCGCTCCTGGGAGAGAAGCTGTCGATCGCCGCGCTCAACAGTCCCGGCATGACAGTTGTTTCCGGCCCTTTCGACGCCATCGATGCGCTTTCGACCGTCCTTGAGGAAAGAAAGGTGATGCACCGTCGGCTGGCCACGTCGCATGCGTTCCATTCGGCCATGCTGGACCCGATGCTACCCGGCTTTGCTGAAGTCGTACGCAGTGTAACCATGCATCCGCCGCAGGTGCCGTTTGTTTCGAGTCTGAGCGGCACGTGGATTACAGACGAGCAAGCCACGAGTCCGGACTATTGGGTGCAGCAAGTCCGCCACGCTGTGCGGTTTTCGAGCGGAGTTGCCGAGCTGTTGCAGGATCCAGCAAACATCCTGGTTGAAGTAGGTCCGGGCCAAACCCTGAGTACTCTAGCTCGGCAGCACCCGGCAAAACAGGCAGCGCATGAGATCGTGGCGTCGCTCAAAAACGAGGAGAACGTTAGGCCGGACCTGCGATCGCAGGACGTAAGGTCCATGCTCGAAGCCGCTGGACGCATCTGGACCGCTGGTGGCAGCGTGAATTGGACCGGCTTGCATGGCAATGAAGCACGGCACCGCGTATCGCTGCCCACATATCCGTTCGAGCGGCAACGATATTGGATCGATTCACCGCCGGAAGAAGCCGCAGCACAGGAAGCATGGCCGGTTCACGGAAACAAAATAACCAGGCAATCGGAGGAGCAACCGATGGCAGTCCCGCAGCCAACTAAAAATTCCGGAAGCGATTTGCAGGAGCGGCAGTCCGCTGCGCTGGCAAAATTAAAGGCGCTCTTCAGCGACATCTCCGGCTTGACCGCCGATCAATTGGTCGGGTCGTCGCCGTTTCTGGAGATTGGACTCGATTCATTGCTTTTGACTCAAGTTTCCACCGCCCTCGAAAAGTCTTTTGGCGTACAAGTGACGTTCCGGCAACTGTTGGAAGAGCTTTCCAGTCTCGATGCGCTGGCCGCGTTTCTTGCGCCCAACATGCCGGCTCCAGTAACTGCGCCGGCTGCGCCTGCGCCGGTAGGTATTCCCCAGATTCCGCTGGCGCCCTCTGCCGGGCTATCCGACACTGCTGGTGTTCCATCGGCCAGTGTTGAAATGCTGGTGCGAAAGCAATTGGAGATTATGGAAAAGCAGCTGGAGGTGCTGCGCAATGCCGGCGCAGGGAGTGCAGTGCCGGCCGCCTCAGCCACGCCTACCGTTGCGATTCCGGCTGTACCGGAGTCAAAAATGGTTTCTCCCGGTCCTGCCAGTTCGACTGTGAAGAAGCCCGAAGTACAGGCGTTCGGTCCTTACAAGCCGGTACAGAAAGGCACGGGCGGTACGCTGCCGGACCAACAGCAAAAGGCGCTTGATGCCCTCATCGCTCGCTACACATCGCTCACAAAAGGGTCGAAACGGCTTACCGCGGAGCATCGCTCGCACTTCGCGGACCCGCGTACGGTTGCCGGGTTTCGCCAGGTATGGAAAGAGATGGTTTACCCAATCGTCACCGAGCGGTCTCAAGGCTCAAGACTCTGGGATGTCGATGGCAATGAATATGTCGACATGACCAACGGCTTTGGCTCCATTTTGTTCGGCCACCGGCCGGATTTTGTCATCCGCGCGATCAACGAGCAGATGGAAAAGGGTTTTGAGATCGGTCCACAATCACCGCTGGCCGGAAAAGTCGCTGAGCTGATCTGCCGCATGACGGGTATGGAACGCGCGGCGTTTTGCAACACCGGCTCGGAGGCCGTTGTCGCCGCGGTCCGCACCGCTCGTACGGTGACCGGCCGCGACAAGATCGCCATGTTCACCGGCGATTATCACGGCATTTTCGATGAGGTACTGGCGAGACCGCAGACCGTGAATGGAGCGCTGCGCTCACGCCCGGTGGCGCCCGGTGTCCCGCAGTCCGCGGTCGACAACGTTCTGATAGTGGACTATGGTGATCCGGCATCGCTCGACATTCTGCGCGCGCAAGCGCACGAATTGGCCGCCGTTGTGGTAGAGCCTGTCCAGAGCCGCCGGCCGGACCTGCTACCCCGGGAGTTCCTCCACGAGTTGCGCAAGCTTACGCAGGAATCAGGAACGGTGCTGGTATTTGACGAAATCGTTACCGGCTTCCGCGTGCATCCACGTGGGGCCCAGGGATATTTCGGCATGCAAGCCGATATAGCCACATATGGCAAAGTGATTGGCGGTGGAATTCCCATCGGCATTGTTGCCGGTAAAGCCAGGTATCTTGACGCACTCGATGGCGGCCAATGGAATTATGGCGATTCTTCTGGTCCGGAAGCGGGCATGACATTCTTTGCCGGCACATTTGTACGGCACCCGCTTGCCCTGGCTGCCTGCTGGGCTTGCTTGAATCATCTGCATGACAACAGTCCGGATTTGCAACGAAATTTGAACCAGAAGACCAGCCACCTGGTGGAAGCTATGCTGGATTTTGCCCGCCGGGCCGGGACCCCAATTCAGATCCCGCACTTCGCTTCCTGGATGTGCTTCCAGTTCCCACACGACGTTCCTTACGCGAGCCTCTTCTGGGCGTATATGCGCGCCAGAGGCATCCACATGTGGGAGGGGCGCCCGAGCTTCTTGACCACCGCGCACACCGACGCGGATATCCAACTTGTACTGAAGGCTTTCAAGGAAACCATTGTCGAAATGCAGCGCGCCGGATTTCTTCCGGGCGAGGCCCCGCAAGAGGCCGCTCCGCCTCGTGCTGACGCGCGGCTCGGCAAGGACCGCGAGGGTAAACCCGCGTGGTTCGTACCTGATCCCAATCGGCCGGGGAAATATTTGCAGATTGCGGAGGTCCAATGAGTACGAGCGATGTGAACTCGTACATCCCGGTTGACTTCGACCCGTTCGGCGATGCCGCGTCCCTCCCCGTCAGCTTTCCGATGACGGAGGCGCAGCGCGAAGTGTGGGCATCGGTCCAGATGGGCGCGGAGGCGTCGAACGCCTACAACGTTTGCCATGCCTTCCGCGTCCGGGGCGCGTTTTCCACAGACGCGATGAAGGCCGCCTTGCAGCAGTTGGTGGAACGGCACCAGGCACTGCGGTTGGTCTGCGAACCGGACGGGGAAACCCAGCACGAAGTCAGTTCCGCCAAAATTCCGACCACCACGGTTGACCTTTCGGCCATGCCCGCTGCCGAGCGCGCGCGTGCAACGGCGCAATACATTGACCGTGAGACCGATGTGCCTTTTGATCTTGAAAAAGGCCCTCTGTGCCGGGCGGTTATCCTGCGTGAAGACCGTGAAACCCATTTAATCGTCTTCACCGCGCATCACATCGTATGCGACGGCTGGTCCGGCGGCATCCTGATTCAGGACCTTGGTGAGCTGTATGAGGGCGAAAGTGTGGGGATGCCGGTTTGTTTGGCACCGGCGCACTCGTTTCAAGCGTACGTAGAGGCGCAGAACGAGCCAGGGCAAATCACGAAAAGACAGGCCGCAGAGCAATATTGGAAGACGCAATTTGCCGAGCCCGTGGCGCCGCTGGAACTTCCGCTGGATGCCTTGCGTCAACCGGTGAAGTCGTATGCGGCGGAACGCCAGCGGCGACGGATACCGGATGCTCTTTATCGTGATATTGCGCGCGTAGCTTCGCAACACGGTTGCACAACTTATGCGATGCTGTTTGCGGCTATGCAGGTCCTGATCCAGCGGTTATCAGGGCAAGGAGATTTTGTTTTAGGCGCAGTTGTGGCTTCCCAGGCCGCCGGGCAAAATTCCGCCACCATGACAGGTCACGGAACGAATGTGTTACCTGTACGAGCGAGAGTCGATGCCGAAGAGACGTTTGCGAAGCATCTGAAGATCTCGCGCCGGTGTCTGCTGGATGCATTTGATCATCAATCGCTCTCGTTCGGGTCATTGATACGGTCTCTCAACCTGCCGCGAGACCCGAGCCGCAATCCCCTGGTCTCCGTGACTTTCAATTCTGACCAGGTCACAGCGCCGTTCCGCTTCCGCAGCCTGGAGGCCGAACTGCTGCCGTCTCCCAAGAAGTTCGCCACCTTCGATCTGGAGTTCAACATCCTCAAGACGGCCACTGGTGTCTTCGTGGAGTGTGTGCACAGCACGGCGATACTGGAAGGGGCAACGGTGGAACGCTGGCTGGGGCACTATGAGCAGCTGCTGGCTTCGGTGTGCCAGGACCCTGGACAAAAGGTGGCTGCTCTGCCGCTGCTGACAGCGGAACAGGAGCGCACGCTGCTCTCCCCGCCACAGGATAGCCGGATCATCGAGCAATGTGCCCAGCAG
>DATFSU010000074.1:0-55364 GCA_035262465.1 Candidatus Angelobacter sp.
TAATAGACGGGCTTTAGCCCCGGGATTGAGAAGTTGGTAAGTGAGTAAGTTGGTGAGTGGGTAATTTGAAAAACTCAAACCCAACATCAATTACCAAGTTACCAACTTAGCAACTTACAAAATTACCAAGTTGCAAAAGCGGCAGTGACCGTAGATCTTTTTGAAGTGGCCTGACCGCAGAAGATCTTTGAGGAAACGACATTGATAGGCAAAGAGAGAATTCGCATACGGCTGAAGGCGTACGACTACCGCATCCTCGACCAGTCGACGGGTGAGATTGTCGAGACCGCCAAGCGCACCGGGGCGCAGATTGCTGGGCCGATTCCCCTGCCCACGGTGAAGAACAAGTATTGTGTGCTGCGCTCGCCGCACGTCGACAAGAAGTCGCGCGAGGCGTTCGAGATCCGTACGCACAAGCGGCTGATCGACATGCTGGAGCTGACGCAGAACACGGTAGACGCGCTGATGAAGCTCGATCTGCCGGCCGGCGTGGATGTGGAGATCAAGGCGTTTGGAAAGGAACACAAGTAGCTAGTACTTAGTTCTTAGTATTTAGGAAAGGCGCCAGAGATCAACAGGTTTGGCTAACTACTAAATACTAATTACTAATGGCTTCTACACAACCTACAGTTCCGGTGATCGCGAGGTCGCTGATACAGCCGGAATGATGAGGAGAGAGAAAAATGGTTAACGGGATTCTGGGAAAGAAAATCGGCATGACGCAGGTCTTTGACGACCAGGGGAACATTCACCCGGTCACGGTCCTGCAGGCGGGGCCGTGCGTGATCACGCAGATCAAACGCAATCCGAAAGACGGCTATGAAGCCGCGCAGATCGGCCTGGTGGAGTTTGTGAAAGGCAAGAACGTGCCCAAGGCCATGCAGGGACATTTCGGCAAGCACGATCTGCCGCCGGTAAAGTTCATGCGCGAAGTGGCTCTGGAAGCCGAAGACGGCGCCAAGGCGGCAGCGAAGCCGGCAGAAGGCGGCGACGGAGAAGCGGCTCCGGCGGAAGCGAACGGCAACAGCCTGAAGGTCGGCGCCAAGGTTCTGGTGGAGATCTTCAACGACGAGAAATATGTCGATGTGATCGGCGTGAGCAAGGGACGCGGCTTTGCCGGCGTCGTGCGGCGCCATCATTTCGGCGGCGGTCCGGCAGCCCACGGACACATGTTCCAGGTGCAGGGCTCGATCGGCGCGTCATCGTTTCCGTCGCGTGTGTTCAAGGGGCAGCGCATGTCCGGACACATGGGCACGGACCAGGTCACGGTACGGAACCTGAAGATCCGCGGCATCGACAATGAAGACAATCTGCTGCTGGTGGAAGGCGCGGTGCCGGGTCCGAAGGGCGCGTACGTGGTGATTTTGAAAGCCAAGAAGCCGCCGCGCGAGCGTCGTGGCTTTGCCGGAGCGACCACTCTGGATCCGTTGAAGGCAGCGAAGAAAGCCGCGGCCGGTAAGACGAAGAAATAAGTAGTTGGTATTTAGTACTTGGTATTTGGCTTTGTGTGGAAGCGCCAGCGCCTTCGCTGGAACAGAGCGGAAATCGGGTTGGATACCAACAAGAAGGTACGAATCGCACAGGCAAGAGTGCCTGTGCCACAAAAGACAGGCTAAGAGCCAAAAGCCAATAGGCAAGAGTTAAAAGCGATGGCAAAAATCGACGTACTCAATTTAGAAGGCAAGAAAGTAGGCACGCTGGAGCTGGCCGATGAAGTGTTCGGCGGCATCAATGAAGACCTGCTGTGGGAAGCGGTGAAGCACTACCGCGCCGCGCAGCGGGCCGGCACGCATGCCACCAAGAACAAGAAGCTGGTCTCCGGCGCGGGCAAGAAGCTGTGGAAGCAGAAGGGCACGGGGCGCGCGCGCGTGGGCTCGATCCGGTCGCCACTGTGGCGTCACGGTGGCACGGTGCATGGACCGCAGCCTCGTTCTTATGACTACCAGTTTCCGCGGAAGAAGCTGCTGGGCGCGCTGCGTTCGGCGCTGGCGTCAAAGCTCTCTGACGGCAGGCTGATGGTGGTGGAAGGTTTTGAGCTGGAAGGCGCGAAGACGGGCGCGTTCCGCAAGACGCTGGGCAAGCTGGGCATGGGCAAGACCGCTCTGCTGGTGGACGGCGCAAAAGAGAACCGCAACCTGGTGCTGAGCTCGCGCAATATTCCGGGCGTGGAGCTGGTGGCGAGCAGCAATGTGCATCCCTACCACCTGCTGCGCTATGAGACGGCGATCTTCTCCAAACCGGCGCTCGAAAAACTGCAGGATTCGCTGAAGGCGAGCGCGCCGAAGCGTAAAGCGGAGGTGGCGTAATGAAGTCGGCGTATCAGATTATCCGCAAGCCGGTGATTACGGAAAAAGGCCTGGGGGCAAAGGAGAACCAGGGCACGCTGGTGTTTGAAGTGGCGGCTGCGGCTACCAAGACCGAAGTCAAGGAAGCGGTGCAGAAGATTTTCAAGGTGAAGGTCGATACGGTGCGCACGGCAAACTTCCAGGGCAAGGAGCGGCGCCGGGGCAAGTTTGCCGGCTATCGTCCGGACTGGAAGAAAGCTTATGTGCGGCTCAAGGCCGGCGAAAAGATGCCGGAGTACGCGGCCAATATTTAAGGGTTGAAATTATGGGCATTAAGACATACAGACCGATTACGCCATCGTTGCGTTTCAAGACAACGCTGACCAACGACGAGCTGACGAATGACAAGCCGCACAAGCCGCTGACGCGCATCAAGCTGCGCACCGGCGGGCGGCGCAACGCGGGCGACATCACGATCTGGCATCGCGGCGGCGGGCACAAGCGCAAGCTGCGCGCGATCGATTTCAAGCGCGACAAGGCCGGCGTTCCCGCGACCGTGGTTTCGATCGAATACGATCCCAACCGCTCGGCGCGCATCGCGCTGCTGGCCTATGCCGACGGCGAGAAGCGTTACATCCTGCATCCCGTGGGATTGAACGTGGGGCAGAAGATCGTGAGCGGGCCTGAAGCGGACATCCTAGTGGGCAACGCGCTGCCGCTGAAGAACATTCCTGCCGGCACCACGATTCATAACGTTGAGCTCAAGCCGGGCAAGGGCGCGCAGATGGTGCGCTCGGCCGGCGGGGCGGCGCAGCTGGTGGCGAAGGAAGATGAGTACGCGCTGGTAAAGCTGCCTTCGGGGGAGACGCGCCGGGTGCTGATCGACTGCATGGCGACGATCGGGCAGATCGGCAACGTGGACCATGAGAACGTGGCGATCGGCAAAGCGGGACGCAATATCTGGCTGGGCAAGCGGCCGGTAAACCGCGGCGTGGCCATGAACCCGGTGGATCATCCGCACGGTGGCGGCGAGGGCAAGACCTCGGGCGGACGGCATCCGGTGACCCCGTGGGGCCAGCCGACCCGCGGTTACAAGACGCGCAACAACAAGCGCACCGACAAGTTCATTGTCAGCAGGAGACAGAAGTAATTGCCAGAATTGGCGATTGCCAAAAAATCCAAATTGAGAACCTGTTGTGCAGGCAGTTTGGTTGCAAATTCGAAATTGAGGGCAGAAAGAGAATCAATTTCGGTGGTTTTTGGCAATTTTGGCAGTTTTGGCAATTGATGAGGAGATTGAGTCCATGGCAAGGTCAGTAAAAAAGGGGCCGCATATTGACGGCCACCTGATGAAGAAGATCGAAGACCTGAACAACAAGAACGATAAGAAAGTGATTCGTACATGGTCGCGCCGTTCGACGATCTCGCCGGAGATGGTGGGCCACACCATCGCGGTGCACAACGGCAAAAAGTTTATACCCGTGTACGTCACGGAAAACATGGTGGGACACAAGCTGGGCGAGTTCTCCTTTACGCGGCAGTTCAAGGGGCACTCGATGAAGGCAGCGGCGGAAGTCGCAGCCAAACCGGCGGGCGTTCCCGGCGGTCCGGGAGCGATTGCTCCGGCAGCGCCGGCAGCAGGTGCGCCGCCAGCAGCGCCGTCGAAATAGGATTTGGTAATTTGGTAATCGGGTAAGTTGAAAACCAAACCCAATTTGAACGTCGCAGGCGAGGCGCCTGCGCTCTACGAGTGTAGAGGGTTAAAGGTTGCGGGTGAATGCGGAGTGAGCGCTGGCCCGCGCGAAATTGCCCCAACGAGCCAGAATCGGGCTCGTCGGGGGCCGCGAACGTAGCAGAGGGCGGAGCAGCAAAGCGTTGCCGAGCCCTTGAAGGAACAGACGATGGAATTTACAGCAAAAGCCCGGTTTACCCGCGTCTCGCCGCAGAAAGCGCGGCTGGTGCTGGACCTGATCAAAGGCCGCCGCGTGGAAGACGCGCTGAGCACGCTGCAGTTCACCAAGAAGCGCATTGCGCCGGACATCTTCCAGTTGCTGCGCTCGGCGGTGGAGAACGCCAACTACCTGAGCCAGGAAAAAGGCCTGGATGTTGACGTGGACAAGCTCTACGTGAAACACGCCATCGCCAATGACGGGCCGCGCATGAAGCGCATCCGGCCGGCGCCGATGGGGCGCGCGTTCCGCTATCAGCGGCGCATCTCGCACATGGAGATCGTGCTGGCGGAGAAGGGCGCGGAGAACAAGCAGGAGATGGCGACGGTGGTCGGTGAAGAGGAGTCGGCTGCACCGGCAAAATCGAAGACCGCGGGCAGGAAAAAAGCGGTCGGAGCGAAGAAGAAATCGGCCGGCAAGAAGAAGACCGTGGCAGCGAAGTAAAAGTTTGGGCGCGTGACAGCGCCAGAAGGAACAAAGAGGTTAAAAGTATGGGACAGAAAGTCCATCCTTACGGATTTCGCCTGGGCTATACGAAGCCGTGGCGGTCGCGCTGGTTTGTGGAGCGGGATTACAACAAGCTGCTGCTCGAAGACGTGAAGCTCAAGGACGAGCTGCGTGACAAGCTGAAGTCGGCGGGCGTGAGCTCGGTGGAGATCGAACGACCGGGCAACAAGCTGCGCATCATCATCCGCACGGCGCGTCCGGGGATCATCATCGGGCGCAAGGGCGCTGAGATCGACAAGCTGAAGCAGGAGCTGCAGAAGCGGACCTCGCGCGAGGTGTTTATCGATATCCAGGAGGTGCACAAGCCGGAGCTGGATGCACAGCTGGTGTCGGAAGGGATTGCGCTGCAGCTGGAAAAGCGCGTCGGCTTCCGCCGCGCCATGCGCAAGAGCGTGGATTCGGCGCTGCGGTTCGGTTGCAAAGGCATCAAGGTCCGGGTGTCGGGCCGGCTGAACGGCAATGAAATCGCGCGGTCAGAGTGGTACCTGCAGGGACGGCTGCCGCTGCACACGCTGCGCGCCGATATCGACTTCGGATTTTCCGAAGCGCGCACCACGTACGGCGTGATCGGCGTGAAGTGCTGGGTATATAAAGGCGACATTCTGCCGCAGAAGAGACGGCAGACGGAACGGCAGGGAGCAGGAGCGTTTTAAGCAGTAGTTAGTAATTGGTACTTAGTATTCAGCTTTGTGTGGAAGACCGAAGCAGCCTGAGACGATGAAAACAGTTGGGAGCTTGCGGCTAAGCACTAAATACTAACTACTCGAAGAAGAAGTGAGCAGCTACAAGGATTCGAACTTATGTTAATGCCGAAAAAAGTTAAATACCGCAAGCAGCAGCGCGGACGCATGCGCGGCAAGGCCTGGCGCGGAGGAGAGCTCTCCTTCGGCGACTACGGGTTGAAGGTGATGGAGCCAGGCTGGATTACCGACCGGCAGATCGAAGCCAGCCGCGTGGCCATGACGCGTTTTGTGAAGCGCGGCGGCAAGATATGGCTGCGTCTCTTTCCCGACAAGCCGGTCACCAAGAAACCGGCCGAAACCCGTATGGGCAAGGGCAAGGGAGCGCCGGACCACTGGGTTGCGGTGGTTCGTCCAGGCAAGATTCTGTTTGAGATGGAAGGCGTGAACCGCACGGAAGCCATGGAGGCGATGCGCCTGGCTTCGCACAAGCTGGGTCTGCGGACGAAGTTTGTAGCGCGGCATGAACACAGCAGTTAGACAAAAGCAGTCAGCATTCAGCATTCAGCCACGGAAACAGTTTGGGCTAACGGCTGAAAGCTCAGAGAAATCGAGAGAGCACAGGCAAGAGTGCCTGTGCCACAAGATTGGGTGAAATGCGAAGTAAGCGCTGAACCGCGCGAACGGAGCATGAGGACGAAGCAGCGAAGCGTTGCGGAGTCCTAGAAGAGAAGAAAAAAAGATGGATGTCGAAAAACTGAGAAACCTGACCGACGCCGAGCTGCTGCACCAGCAGCGCGAGCTCAATGACCAGCTCTTCCGTCTGAAGTTCCAGCTCAAGATGGGACAGACGGAGAGCCTGAACAAGATTCGCGGTCTGCGCAAGGATGTGGCCCGCATACACACGGTGATCCGGGAGAAGGAGCTGGGGATCGCAGCGCCGCTGAAGGCAGAAACCGCGGCGGAGACGCCGGCTGCAGCGGAGAGCGCGGCTCCGGCGGCGCCCAAGAAACACGCGGCGGCGGGCAAGAGCGCCAAAGCCAAGGCGACCAAGGGAAAGACGGCGAAGAAGCCGACGGCAACCGCCAAGAAGAGGAAGAAGTAAATGGCAGAGACAAGCACAGGACAAAAGGCAGGAAGCCGCAGCACCAAGATCGGCGAGGTGGTTTCCACCAAGATGAACAAGACCATCGTGGTGCAGACGATCATGAAGAAATCGCATCCGCTGTATCGCCGCGTGGTGGCCAAGACCAAGAAGTTTTATGCGCACGATGAGCACGGCACGGCGCGCGTGGGCGATTTTGTGGAGCTCGAAGAGACGCGCCCCATGTCGAAGCTGAAGCGCTGGCGGCTGAAGAACGTGATTCAGAAGGCGAAACTGGTCGCGGGCGAAGAATCTTTGGATTCGAAAACCGCTTAAGGGTTCTGGATCGTGGGCGCACCGTTCAGCGCCTGGAGCAGCGCGATTCGGCGGCCAAACGGGCCGAATCGCTGATGAAAGAAGATTGAGAGGCGAGGAGTTAAACCATGGCAGTGATGATGCGAAGCATTCTCGATGTGGCCGACAATAGCGGGGCGCGCCGGCTGCAGATGATCCTGCCGCTGGGCGGACATACCGGCTTGAACGCCAGCCTGGGCGACGTGGTTACCGCTGCGGTGAAAGAAGCGGCGCCGGATGGCGCAGTGAAGAAAGGCGCCGTGGTCAAGTGCGTGATCGTGCGCCAGCGCAAGGAGCATCGCCGCCGCGACGGCACCTATATCCGCTTTGACCAGAACGCCGCTGTGCTGATCGATGACACGGGAGAGCCGCGCGGAACGCGCGTGTTCGGTCCGGTGGCGCGCGAGCTGCGGGAAAAGAAATTTCTGAAGATCGTTTCCCTGGCGCCCGAGGTGCTGTAAGAGAAAAGCAGCCTTTAGCTCTTAGCTTTTAGCCGGTAATGAAAGCGGGCGAGAGCGATGTGGACCTAAAGGCTAAAGACTAAGAGCGAATGGCTGAAGCGACGAAATTGAAGGTTGAACATGCATAAAAGAGTTGACATCAAGCGCAATGACACGGTGAAGGTGATCACCGGCCAAGACGCGGGCAAGCAGGGCCGGGTGCTGCGTGTCTTCCCCGGCAGCGGCAAGGTGCTGGTGGAGCACGTGAAGATGGTAAAGAAGAACGTGCGCCCCAATCCGCAGCGCAATATCAAGGGCGGCATTGCGGAGCAGGAGTCACCGATCTCGATTTCCAACGTGATGCTGGTCTGTCCGAGCTGCGGGCCGTCGCGCGTTGGACACAAGTCGAACGGCAGCCGCAGAATCCGGATTTGCCGCCGGTGTGATGCGCCGATAGACAAGTAGCAGTACTTAGGAATTAGTACTTAGTTTTTAGCTTGGTTTGGAAGAGCGGAACTGTTTGCAATGAACGAACAAGAGCGAGCTTGGGGCTAATTACTAAATACTAAATACCAAGAACTGAGCACCTACGAACCGGTAACCACTCCGAAACCGTGGGAGAAGGACAAAGCAGGAACCATGGCGACCACTAAAGTTACGGCAAGATTGAAAGATAAATTCGATAAGGAGATTGCTCCCGCGCTGGCCAAAGAGCTGGGCGTGACCAATCCGATGGCTGTGCCCCGGCTGCATAAGATCGTGGTGAACATGGGTGTGGGCGAGGCGACGCAGAACACCAAGATGCTCGATCCGCTGGTGCGTGATCTGGGCGAGATCTGCGGACAGAAGCCGGTGGTGACCAAGGCCAAGAAATCGATTGCGGCGTTCAAAGTGCGCGAAGGCATGTCGATTGGCGCTATGGTGACGCTGCGCGGTCCGAGGATGTACGAGTTTCTGGACCGGCTGATCAACATCGCTCTGCCGCGTGTGCGCGACTTTCGCGGCGTTTCTACCAAGTCGTTCGATGGGCGCGGCAATTACACGCTGGGGTTGCGCGATCAGCTGATCTTCCCGGAAATCGATTACGCGAAGGTCGACAAGCTGAAAGGGATGAACGTAACGATCGTGACCACGGCACGCGACGACAACCAGGCGCGGGCGTTGCTGAAGCAGCTGGGAATGCCGTTTAAACAGTAAGGCAGCTCTTGGCTATTCGCCATTGGCTCTTAGCGTGAGTGCGGAAGATGCGAAAAGCTTTCTCGACCTGGAGTCTTGAACGAACAAGATTTTGGTCGAGACAGAATGAATGGAAAGATAGCATTCAAATTTGGATGTACTAAAGGCCAATAGCTAAGAGCTAAAGGCCCGAAGCGATGGCCGAGAGGCCGAGCGAAGGAAAAGATGGCAACAACAGCAAAGATCGCCAAGACGAACAAGAAACCCAAGTTCTCCACCCAGCACCGCAACCGCTGCTCGATCTGCGGACGGCCGCGCGCGTACCTGCGCAAATTCGGCCTCTGTCGTTTGTGTTTCCGCGGCCTGGCGCTGAAAGGTGAAGTGCCCGGGGTGTCGAAGTCGAGCTGGTAAGGAAGCAATTAGCAACTGGCAATTGGCAATTAGCCAGATCGTGCTGAAGGCTGGCGGACACGCTGGTCTTACGAAGCAAGAGCTAATTACTAACTGCTAATTGCTAGCTGCCCGGTAGTACGTCACGGCAGGTTCTCCGGCAAGGCGGAGCAAACGGGTGACGATAAGAGGAGATAAAAGAAGATGAGTTTGACCGATCCGGTCGCAGATTTGCTGGCGCGCATTCGCAACTCGATTCACGCGCGTCACCAGAAGCTCGATATTCCGGCCTCGAAGCTGAAGCTGGAGATTGCACGCATTCTGAAAGAAGAAGGCTATATCGCCAATTTCAAGGCGACAGAGGAAGAAGGCAGAAAGGTCCTGCGCATTTACCTGAAGTACGGTAATGACAATGCCGCGGCCATCTCCAACCTGCAACGCATCTCGCGGCCCGGATGCCGCGTGTACGTGGGACGTAATGACATTCCACGGGTGCTGGGCGGACTGGGAATCAACATTCTCACCACGCCCAAGGGCGTGATGACGGGACGGCAGGCGCGCAAGCAGGGCCTGGGCGGAGAGATCCTCTGCGAAGTGTGGTAGTGGTTCGCGCCGGAGGCGCGAACCAGCTTTTAGCTCTTAGCCTTTGGCTCTTAGCTTGAGCGATTTAGAAGGATGCAGTTCTCTCGACCGCAAAAACGGCTGCGGGAGATTGAGCGATAGCCCTTAACGTTTTGCCCGAGGCGGAGAAGAATGCCGAAGGCCTAGAAGCTCCGGCCAAGAGCCAAAAGCCAATGGCCAAGAGCGAAGAAGGTTGTGGAACTCGGAGCGATGATCGCCTTCGAGCGACTCACCAAGGAGAAGATTTCGAAATGTCTCGCATCGGAAAAAAGCCGATTCCGCTCCCGCAGGGAGTGAAATTTGAAGTGAAGGGAAACAACGTGACCGTGCAGGGTCCCAAGGGTGCAGTGCAGGCGCATCTGCCCCAGGGGGTGCAACTGAAGCAGGTGGACGGCACGATTCAGGTGATGCGCAAGGACGACGACCATGCCGCAGTGCATGGACTGGCGCGCGCCCTGGTGAACAACGCCGTGGAAGGCGTGACCAAGGGCTGGACACGCGATCTGGAGATCGTCGGCATTGGATACCGCGCTGAGCTGAAGGGCAAGAACACGGTGGTGTTCACGTTGGGCTATTCGCATCCGATCGAATTTCCGCTGCCTACGGGCGTTTCGGTGGCGATTGATCCGAAGCAGACCAAGCTGACGGTTCAGGGCATTGACCGGCAAAAGGTCGGGCAGGTGGCGGCCGATATGCGCAGTTTGCGTCCGCCGGACCCGTACAAGCAGAAGGGCGTCCGCTATGCGGGTGAGAGATTGAAGAAGAAGGTGGGCAAGACGGGAGCCAAGTAATTTGGTAATTGGGTGAGTTGGTAATTTGGTAATTGAGTTGAGAGCGTGAACGAGCTTAACCGCTTCTCAATTACCAATTTGAAAATTACCAAATTACCAATTGCATCGCCGAAACGATAAAGCAGGATTGATCGTGGAGCCAGAGTGTTCTACGAAGCAAAGGGTAACGACATGATTCCAGACAGTTCGAAAGATAAAGTACGGCGGCGGATCCATCAGCGGTTGCGGGTAAAGCTTTCCGGCTCGGCGGAGCGGCCGCGGCTGAACGTATACCGTTCGCTGAACCATATTTACGCGCAGGTGATTGACGACAGCACGGGCGAGACGCTGGCTTCGGCCAGCACCACGGGCAAGAAGTCGGGGAAGAAGACCGGCGGGAACGTGGCCAGCGCCAAGGAGATCGGCAAGACCATCGCGCAGCGGGCAAAAGAAAAAGGGGTCAAGAAGGTGGTATTTGACCGTGGCGGATATCTCTACCACGGGCGCATTAAGGCGCTGGCCGATGCCGCGCGTGAAGCGGGTTTGGAGTTCTAAAATACAATGGCGACAGCAACCAAGAAAAAGCTCGATGCCGGCAGCTACAACCTGAAAGACCAGGTGGTTGCCATCAACCGCGTGACCAAGGTGGTCAAGGGCGGCAAGAACATGTCATTTGCGGCGCTGGTGGTGGTGGGCGATCCCAGTGCGGGCGTCGTCGGGTACGGTTCCGGCAAAGCCAAGGAAGTGCCGCAGGCGATCCGCAAGGGAATTGAGTCAGCGAAGAAGAACCTGGTGAAGGTGAACCTGAGCAAGACTTCGATTCCGCACACGGTGCTGGGGACGTTCGGTTCCGGCCGCGTGCTGCTGAAGCCGGCGCCGGAAGGCACAGGCGTGATTGCGGGGGGCGCGGTGCGCGCGGTGATGACCTCGGTGGGCGTGCAGAACGTGCTGACCAAGTCGATTGGCACGGCCAATCCGCACAACGTGATCAAGGCCACGTTCGATGCGCTCAACAAACTTCGCGACCGCCAGGATGTGGCTACTCTGCGCGGCAAGGCGCTGCAGGAGTTGTAAAAACCAGTATTTAGTACTTGGTACTTGGTAATTGGCTTTGTCTGGAAGACTGAAGCGGTCTGATTTGAGGAAACAGAATGTAATGTAAGTCTCAACGGGCTAAGTACTGAATATCAACTACCGCAGGGACGTTGGTTACAGATTTAAAGGAACAACATGACGGCCGCAAAAAAGAAAATTCAACTGAAGTATATACGCTCGAAGATTTGCACGCCGGTAAAGCACAAGCTGGTGATCAAAGGACTGGGCTTTACCCGGCTATACCAGGTGATCGAACGGGAAGATACGCCTTCGATCCGCGGGATGGTGGCCAAGGTGCCGCATCTGGTGGAAATCCTGGAGAAGTAAACAGAGATCGGGTGATCGGGAGATCGGGAGATCGGGTGATCGGAACCTGACTAAGATCGAGGAGAGCGCGATCCGAAAATAGGGCAACCGAGTAACTGCCGGGGAAACCAAAATGCGGTGGTTGCGTATAGATAAAGGAAACTCAAGTGCCAACGAACTTATCGACATTACGGCCTCCCAAGGGCGCTACAGCTAACCGCAAGCGTATTGGGCGAGGCATGGGCAGCGGAATGGGCAAGACCTCAACCCGCGGCCACAAGGGCCAGGGCTCACGCTCGGGCTCGCGTACCATGCGCGGCTTTGAAGGCGGACAGATGCCATTGCATCGCCGCTTGCCCAAGCGCGGATTTACCAACATCTTCCGCACGGAATACCAGGTGGTGAACCTGGACCGGCTGGCTGCTCTGGGAGAGAAGAACATCACGCCCGAACTGATGGTGAAGAACGGCCTGGCCGGGAAGAACGATCTGATTAAGGTGCTGGGCGATGGCGAGCTCAAATCGGCGTTGACAGTGCAGGCGCACAAGTTTTCCAAGTCGGCAGAGGAGAAGATTACCAAAGCGGGCGGGAAAGCGGAGTTGATCGGCGGAGCTGCGGCAGAGGCTGCGGCCAAGGAAGCGCCGAAAGCGAAGCAAGAAGGCAACCAGGAAAAAGGCAAGGGGCAAGCGAAACCAAGGAAGAAGTGATTCAATGTTCGAGAAACTGGCGAATATCTTTCGAGTACCGGACCTGCGCAAACGCGTGCTGTTTACGCTGGCCATGCTGGCGGTGTACCGGCTGGGATCACATATCCCCACGCCCGGCATCAATACTGACGCGTTAGAAGCGGCTTTCAAGCAGCAGCAGGGCGGCTTGCTGGGCTTCTATGACCTTTTCAGCGGCGGCAACCTGCGCAAGCTGACCATTTTTGCTCTGGGCATCATGCCCTACATTACGGCGTCAATCATTCTGCAGTTGCTTACCGTGGTGTGGGAGCCGCTGGCGCGCCTGCAAAAAGAAGGCGATCTGGGCCGGCGCAAGATCACGCAATGGACCCGCTATCTCACCCTGGTGCTCTCGATCTTGCAGAGCCTGGGTATCGCGTTCACGCTGCAGACGCAAAAATTTGTGATGAAGGGGGGACCGTCGTTCATCCTGATGACGATCATTACCCTGACCACGGGCAGTATCTTCATCATGTGGCTGGGCGAGCAGATCACGGAACGCGGCGTCGGCAACGGTATGTCATTGCTGATTTTTGCCGGCATTGTGGTGGGTCTGCCGCGCGCGGTAATGGATCTGGGCGGCAAAGTAAAGTCGGCTACCTGGGGTCCTTATACGATTCCGGCGATGATCTTCCTGATCGCGATCATGGTGGTCGTGGTGGCTTTCATCGTCTTCATGGAACGGTCAGAGCGACGTATTCCGGTGCAGTATGCCAAGCGCGTGGTCGGGCGCAGGATCATGGGCGGGCAGGCAACGCATCTGCCTTTGCGCGTGAACTCGGGCGGTGTGATGCCGGTGATCTTTGCTTCGTCACTGCTGAGTATCCCGCAGATGCTCACGCTCTCGAACGCTTTCAAGCCGGGTGCTTCGCTCAACCGTTGGTTTGGTCCCATCCTCGACCAGTTGAAGTGGGGTGAACCGCTTTACACCCTGCTGTACGCAGTCGGCATCGTCTTCTTTGCCTACTTCTACGTTTCCATCGTGTTCAACCCGTCTGACGTAGCGGACAACATGCGGAAGTACGGCGGGTTTATCCCGGGAATCCGGCCCGGACATCGCACGCGCGACTATATCAATGACGTGCTGACGCGCGTGACGCTGGTGGGCGGCCTGTACCTGATCCTGATCTCGCTGATTCCGGAATGGATGATCGCCGGTATTCACCTGGATCATATTCCCTGGCTGGGGCCGCGCATTTTCGCCGGCGCGCCAACCTGGATACTGCATGGATTGGGCGTGAACTTCTACTTCGGCGGGACCTCACTGCTGATTGTGGTAGGCGTCGCCATGGATACAGTCAACCAGATCGAATCGCAGCTGGTGATGCGCCACTACGAGGGCTTTACGTCACGCAGCGGGCGTATTCGCGGGAGGAGGCTCTGGGGCTAAGCTGATGCCGGCCAGCATGGCTCATGAGGTTATGACGGAGAAGAACATTGCCGCCGGGCCCATTATTCTGCTGGGAGCACCCGGAGCAGGTAAGGGCACCCAGGCTAAGTTAATCGCCGAGCACTATGCGATCCCTCAAATCTCGACCGGAGACATCCTGCGGGCGAACGTGGCCCAGGGCACGGGGCTGGGGAAGAAAGCCAAAGCGGTGATGCACCGGGGAGAGCTGGTTTCAGACGACCTGGTAAACGCGATGGTCGCAGACCGCCTGGCCAAGGCCGATTGCGAACGTGGGTTCATTCTGGACGGGTTTCCGCGGACGGTGACCCAAGCGGAGTGGCTGGACAAAAAGCTCGAAAGGGAAGGCAGGGGCGCGCCGGTTGTGATAAGCGTAGGCGTGCGATATAATCAATTACTGCAACGGCTTACAGGCCGCCGTAGTTGTCCTGTCGACGGCAAGATATACAACATCTATTTCCAGCCGCCCCAAAAAGAAGGCGTTTGCGACGTCTGTGGCACTCAGTTGTTTCAGCGTGTTGACGATACGGAAGCGGTTATTTCTGAACGTTTACGAAGCTATGAGCGCCAGACCGTGCCCCTGGTGGACTACTATCGCCGGCAGGGCCGGTTATTCGGGGTGAACGGCGAGCTTCCGGTGGAAGAGGTAACGCGAGAGATTTTTCGCGTTATTGACAGCGGGGCCGCGGCGGCAGGGACTGAATGATTAATTGCAAGTCAAACGCCGAACTGGACAAGATGCGCCGCAGCGGGATGGCGTTGCGGCAGGTGCATGAGGCCGTAAAAGCGGCGGTAGCGCCGGGCGTTTCCACCATGGATCTGGAGCGGATCGCGGAAGAAAAGATTCGCGAGTTGGGCGCGAAGCCGGCGTTCAAAGGTTATTACGATTATCCCTGCGTGCTATGCACGTCAGTGAACAACGAGATCATTCACGGTATTCCTTCCGAAAAGCGCGTGCTGAAGGAAGGCGACATTGTTTCGATCGATTGCGGCGTGGTGCTGGACGGTTATTACTCCGATGCGGCGGTGACGCTGCCGGTCGGGAATCAGCTGGCTCCGGAGCTGCAGAAATTGCTGGATGTAACCGAAACGTCGCTGAAGAAGGCGATTGAAGAAGTCCGGCTGGGACGTACGGTAGGCGATATTGGCGCAGCAGTGCAGGAGTACGTTGAAGCGAATGGCTTCAGCGTGGTCCGCGATTTTGTGGGCCACGGGATCGGCACCAGGATGCATGAAGACCCGCAGGTTCCCAACTTCGGCACCCGCGGACACGGTACGAGGCTGCGCGAAGGCATGGTGCTGGCAATTGAGCCCATGGTCAATATCGGCAAGCCGGGCGCGCGTGTGCTGGATGACAAGTGGACGGCCGTGACTGAAGACGGCAGCTACAGCGCGCACTTTGAACATACCGTGGCTGTGACAAGAAACGGGCCGCTGGTGCTGACGGAGTAGGTGGCAGCTGGTAACTAGCAGCTAGTAACTAGCAACTAGTGAAAACAGGAACGCTGACAAGATGTCCTCCGAATCGGAGATTCCAAGGAGATGAGTGAGTAAGGAAGACGCGATTCCACCCCAACAACCGCAAAAGCGGCGGTAGTTGGGGACCCCGGATAAAGAGTAACGTGATTCTCCAAATTTCGGAGATTCCAAGGAGATGAGTGAGTAAGGAAGACGCGATTGAGGTGATGGCAACGGTGATCGAGCCGCTGCCCAATGCCATGTTCCGGGTGGAACTGGAGAACAAACATCAGGTGCTGGCGCACGTTTCCGGCAGAATGCGTAAGAATTTTATTCGCATTCTTCCCGGGGACAAGGTCGCGGTTGAGCTTTCGCCCTACGATTTAACTCGTGGGCGGATCGTCTACCGCTACAAATGATCGCTCGAAGCCGAGCTTCGAGGAGTTGGTAAATGGGTAACTTGGTAAGTTGGTAAATTGCGGAAGCAGGTTTGGTTTTTTCGATTACCAAATTACCAATTTACCCAATTACCAAATAAACAGTGAACTTCGCCGGCAAGAGACAACAGCGGGTTCGAAGAACAGAGAGCGGCAAAGATGAAGGTTCGGGCATCGGTAAAGAAGATTTGTGACAAGTGCAAGATCGTGCACCGTAAAGGCGTGGTGCGCGTGATTTGCGAAAACTCCAAACATAAGCAGAGACAGGGGTAGTTTTATGGCACGTATTGCAGGCGTTGATCTTCCGCGCAACAAGCATGTGAACATCGCGCTCACCTACATTTATGGCATCGGGCACTCGCGGTCGCGGCGGCTGCTGGGAACGGCCAAGGTGGAACCGATGAAGAAGGTCCAGGACCTGAACGAGGACGAGGTCAATCGCATCCGCCAGGCCATTGAAGCCGAAGGCGATGTGGAAGGCGATCTGCGCAAGGATATCAGCATGCATATCAAGCGGCTGATTGAAATCGGTTCGTATCGCGGGCACCGTCATCGCCGCAATCTGCCGGTTCGCGGACAGCGCACGCATACCAATGCGCGCACCCGCAAAGGACCGCGCAAGGGCACGGTGGCGAACAAGAAGAAAGCAGCGGCGAAGACCTAGCAGCTAGCAATTGGCACCTGGCAATTAGCTTGGGTGTGGACGCGACTGAGAGTCACAATCGCTTTGAGAGATCGATAGGGAAAAACTTCTATGGCAAAAGCAGCAGCGGCGGCGCCCGGAACCGGAGCAACCGGAACCAAGGGCAAGAAAAAAGTTTTTAAGAAGAAGGAGCGGAAGAACGTCCCGCACGGCGTGGCGTTCATTCAGGCTTCTTTCAACAACACCATTGTGACCATCACGGATAGTGAAGGGCGCACGTTGGCGTGGAAGAGCAGCGGCTCGCTGGGCTTCCGCGGATCGCGCAAGGGAACGCCCTTTGCCGCGCAGCAGGCCGCGATGAACGCCGCCAACCAGGCGCGCGACCACGGCATGCGCACGATCGAAGTGAGGGTGAATGGACCGGGCTCGGGCCGCGAGTCCGCCATCCGCGCGCTGGCTGCCGCCGGGCTGGACGTGAAGACGATTAAAGACGTCACGCCCATTCCGCACAATGGATGCCGGCCGCCCAAACGTAGGCGCGTGTAAGAAACAGGCTTGTTGCAGGAATTACCAAATTATTAACCGGATTGGGAATGAAGGGCGAGCCAAGCCTGTAAACCAATCGACACCAGTGAAGGAGAAAACATTGGCACGTTATAAAGGTGCAGTCTGCCGCCTTTGCCGTCGCGAAGGCATGAAACTGTTTTTGAAAGGGGCCAAGTGCTTTACCGACAAGTGCCCCGTGGAAAAGCGCAACTTCGCTCCTGGCCAGCATGGCAAGGACCGCAAGGCCAAGGTGGTGGGCTACGGTCTGCAGCTCCGGGAAAAGCAGAAGACCAAGCGCATGTACTTCACCCTGGAAAACCAGTTCCGTAACTACTTTGAGAAAGCCGCGCGCAAGCCGGGTGTCACCGGCGAGTTGCTTCTGCAGCAGCTGGAGCGCCGGCTGGACAACGTGGTCTACCGGCTGGGCTTTGCCACTTCACGCCGGCAGGCGCGGCAGGTTGTGCGCCATGGCCATATCGACGTGAACGGCCGCCGCGTGAACATTCCTTCTTACCAGGTGAGCGCGGGAGACGAGATCCAGGTACGCGAAAAAGCCAAGAAGTTTACGGTGATCGAAGGCGCGCGCGACTATTCGAGCCATCAACCCGTGGTCGGCTGGCTGGAAGTGGACCGCGACAACCTGAAAGGCCGCGTGCTGGCTCTGCCGAAGCGTGAAGATATCAATGCGCCGGTCAACGAGCAGCTGATCGTGGAACTTTACAGCAAGTAAAGTGAGCACGCCTAGCATGGAGCGAGGAACGACTGCTGAACGCAAGTGCTCGAAATGTTCGGGCACCATGGAAAGCGGATTTTTGCTGGACCGGACTCAGGCGCAGCTATATCCCGCCATTTGGACCGACGGTCTGCTCAAGAGAAACTGGTTCGGCGGCTTCAATGAGTCAGATAACAGTCTGTATCGCGTTGAGAGCTGGCGCTGCACGGATTGCGGCTACCTTGAGTCTTACGCCATGACCCAGACAGGATTGTACGAGAAGTAAGTTGTTGCATTCTTTGCTTCGGCCCGGAATGCGGTTTTGCTAATTGCCAATTGCGAATTGCCAGATGCGATTGGCCAACAATCGCCCGCACCAGATCAGCCTTGCGGCCCACCGCATGCGCCAAACGGAGCGGAGTTGAAAGGAAAAAAGAAACATGGTTCTCTGGAGAGGTTTTCAAAAACCCAAGCGTCTCGCGACCGATACCGAGACACTCACTGACAAATACGGCCGCTTTTACGCGCAGCCTTTCGAGCGCGGATTCGGCACCACCATCGGCAACGCTCTGCGGCGCGTGCTGCTGTCTTCGATTGAAGGCGCGGCAGTCACAGCGGTAAAGATCGAGGGCGTGCTGCACGAATTCCAGTCCATCCCCGGCGTTGTCGAGGATGCCACCGACATCATCCTCAACCTGAAGCAAGTTCCGTTCAAGCTGAACGGCGACGGTCCGAAGGCGATCTATCTCAAGGCGGAGCAGCCGGGCGTGGTCACCTCCGGCATGATTGAAGCGGACGGCGACGTGGAGATCCTGGACAAGAACGTGTATATCGCCACGGTCTCCGAAGGCGGCAAGCTGGATATGGAGATGCGCCTCAAGCGGGCGCGCGGCTACGTGGCCGCGGACAAGAACTTTGACGAAGACCTGGGGCTGGGCTTCATTCCGATTGATTCGGTTCATTCGCCCGTCCGCAAGGTGAATTACACGGTGGAGGCTGCGCGCCTGGGCCAGATCACCGACTATGACAAGCTCGACATTGAAATCTGGACCAACGGTTCGATCGCCCCGGCCGATGCGCTGGGACTGGCCGCGAAGCTGCTCAAGGACCACATGACCATCTTCATCAACTTTGAAGAGGAGCTGGAGACAGAGGCTCGTGGTGAAGAGAAGCCGTTGATCAAGAATGAAAACCTGAACCGCTCGGTGGAAGAGCTGGAACTTTCGGTGCGCAGCTACAACTGCCTGAAGAACGCGAATATCCAGACCATCGGCGAACTGGTGCAGAAGACGGAAGCGGAGATGCTCAAGACCAAGAACTTCGGCCGCAAGTCGCTCAATGAGATCAAGGAAATCCTTGCTTCCATGGGCCTCTCGCTGGGCATGAAGATCGATGATCAGGGCAACGCTGTTCCCGGACCCACCAGCCAGATGCCTTCCGCGCTCTCCATGGGCGGCGGTATGGGTGATCTGGGCCAGGGCGGCGACGGGCAGGAATTTTAGGAAAATTGGTAATTGGGTAATTTGGCAATTGGGTAATTTAAAACCCAGCGCCAAATGCCCAATTACCAAATTACAAAATTACTCAATTACCAAATCTTGATTCATTACGAGATCTGAAGGAAAAGTCATGCGTCACCAGAGAGCAACGAAGAAACTCGGACGTAACACCAGCCATCGCCGCGCCCTGCTGCGCAACCTGGTGACCTCACTCATCATGGAAGAGCGGATTGAAACCACTCCGGCCAAGGCGAAAGCCATGCGGCCGCACGTGGAGAAGATGATCACGCTGGGCAAGCGTGGCGATCTCTCCGCCCGGCGGCTGGCCGGCAGCTACCTGCTGACGCGCGAGTCGGTCACGCGGCTGTTTGACACCGTGGCGCCGCGCTTCGGCGATCGCAACGGCGGCTACCTGCGCATCATCCACAAAGGATGGCGCGTGGGTGACGGCGCCGATACCGTGTACATCGAACTGCTGGGCAGCGAAAAGGTGATCGAAGCCAAGCGCGCCAAGCGGGCGGAGATCCGCAGCAAGCGCCAGGAAGAGATCCGCAAACAGATGGAAGAGGAACAGGCAGCAGCAGCCGCGGAACAGGGCGGCAGCGAAGGCGAGGAAAAGAAAGAATAGCACTCAGCATTCAGCACTTGAGCATTCACCCCCTGGGACGGTATGGTCGTGGAAACGGTGAATGGTGATGCTGATCCGCTGATTAGGTTAATCCCAAGACACGGATCGTTTGAAACAAACGCGCCCTTCGGCGCGTTTTGTTTTTATCGCGGAAGATTGAACAATGGAGTGCCGGTTGGCGCGCTGCAAATTGTCATTAGACAAAATCGGCTGGAGAATTCACTTCTTACTGACGATTCCCTCGGGTCGATCTTGATTGTGCTTTCCGTCGTCGGCTTCCGTGTCGGGGGTTGCCGCGCGGCTGCCGCAAGGCGGCAGAAGAGCCGGGTAATAAAAATTGGTCTTGCGGTGAGTGCGGACCGCCGGGCCGCGGAACTGCACCTTCCATTTGCGCGGATGATTCATTCCTTGCGGCTCTTCAACTTTCATCAGGTAACCAGCCCAGGCAAAGCGGATCAGCGAAGGCACATATTCACTAAGCAGCCCGCCGGTCTCCTGGGTCAGGCGGTCCAGAGAGCTTTTCTCCAGTTCGTGCTGGCTCCAGGAGAAATCGCGGTCGACGCGGCTGGCGTGGGCGCGGCGCATCATGAAGAAGCGAGTGCCGGTGGAGAGGAATGCTTTTTCCACGTCGCCGGCGCTGTGGTGGCTGATATCGTCATAGGGATCTCCGATCAGCAGCACGGTATCGCCTGGCTGATGGGGGCCGAACTGAGCGACGGCTTCATACAGGGCGTCCCAGAGTCCTACTCTCTTGCCCAGAGAGCTTGCCTCTTCAGCCACATCATTGATGGCCGCAGTGCGTTTCTTCTCGTCAGGGAAGAATCCCTTGGTGAAGATGGCTTTTTGCGAGAATATGCCGAAAGCCACCGGCTTGCCGTCCGGAGCTGTCCGCGCCTGGCGGATCACAGTGTCGACCAAGTCTGACAGTTTGTCGCTCTTGGCGGCGCCCTCGGTTTCGAGAAGAATCAGCAAACGATTGTTGAAGTCGCGGCTAAGGCTGAGAACCGGAAGGTCGGAGCCGGACATTCGCACCTGAACGTCGTCCGATTTGAGGGTCTGAATCTCGTCCGTGGTGAGCTGGTCATAGAACGAAACCAGAACGGTGTTAGTACATGCCTGGCCGGAGACACCACGCGCAGTCGCGGCCAAAAGAAGCAAAAGCCAAAGTCTGCGACCCATAGAGTCCACCTCGCAATCCAATAAAATACATGAATCGGCTATGCTCGGTGCTAAAAAATGGCATCGATCAATGGATGCATTGAATGTGAGTAAAGATGACAGACTATACGCGTCTTCCCATTGGCGAGAACGCGCCTGCGCGCGTCAACGCCGTGATTGAGATCCCAAGAGACTCAGTCAATAAATACGAGTACGACAAACGTTTACACGTGTTCAAACTCGACCGCACTCTGTTTTCGCCGGTTCACTATCCTGGGGATTACGGCTTTATTCCTTGTACGCTGGGACAGGACGACGACCCGCTGGACATCCTGGTGCTGGTGGAAGCACCGAGCTTTCCGGGCTGCGTGATGGAGGTTCGCCCAATCGGCGTGTTGAAGATGGTGGATCAGGGCAGGAAGGATGAGAAGGTTCTGGCCGTAGCGGAAAGCGATCCGCTCTATCGCCAGGTGAATGATTCTTCACAAGTTCCGCCTCATCAATTGCGCGAAATTGAGCATTTCTTCGCCATCTATAAATACCTGGAAGACAAGCGGACCGAGATTGCCGGCTGGGGAAATGCGGACGCAGCCAGGCAAATCATTATCGAAGGCCAGAAGCGTTGGAAATGAGGCTTAGGCGGCAGCTCTAGCGAGATCAGATTTCGGGAACCTGGCGGGCGAGCACGGCGTATACAGTTCTATGGAAACCTTACTGGCAGACGTCCGCCATTCTGTTCGTGTTCTCCTCAAGAATCCCGGTTTCACGATTGTGGCTGTCCTGGCGCTGGCGCTGGGCATTGGCGCCAACACGGCGATTTTCTCTGTGATTGACCGGGTGCTGCTGGCTCCATTGCCATTTCCTGAGTCGGAAAGGATCATGCGCGTGCAGCGCAAGTTCCCGACCGGCAATAACTCTTCGGTTTCCGTTCCCAAGTTTGAAGCGTGGAGCAAGAACGCGTCGTTCCAGTCCATGGCGGCGTACGACTTTGGCGGCACTACCCTGAACCTGGGCACCGGCGACCGACCCAATCCGGTGACCGGCACCCACGTGACTTCAGAGTTCTTCAATGTCTTTGGCGTCACGCCGATTCTTGGCCGGACATTTGCAGCGCAGGAAGACCTCCCCAACGCGGGCAAGTTCACAGTGCTCACTTACGGCACGTGGAAGAACCGCCTGAATTCCGACCGCGACATTGTGGGCAAACCCATCACTCTCAGCGGCGAACACTATGTGGTTCTGGGCGTGCTGCCGGAAAACTACGAACCGGATCCGCCGACAGACGTGTATCTTCCCCTGCAGCTCGATCCCAACTCAACCAGCCAGGCGCACATTTACTACGTGGCGGGAAGGCTTAAGCCCGGAGTTCCCGTGGAGGCAGCGCAAGCCGAGATGGAGGTGATCGCCAACCAGTTTCGCCAAAACCACGAAAACATCATGGACGAGAAGGAGTCGGTGGGCGTGGTGCCGCTGCGGGTGGCGATCGGAGGCGACGTGCGTCTGCAGTTGCTGATTATCGCGGGGGCGGTCGGATTTGTGCTGCTGATTGCATGCGCCAACGTTGCCAGCCTGCTGCTGGCGCGAGCCTCAGGACGGCAAAGGGAGATCGCGATTCGCACCGCGGTCGGCGCCAGCCGCTGGCGAATCGTTCGCCAACTCATGACGGAAAGCATCCTGCTGGGCTTAGCCGGCGGAGTTGCGGGACTGGCTCTGGGCAGCGTGGGAGTGCGCATGCTGCTGGCGTTGAGCCCGGGCAACATTCCCCGCATCAATGATCCCGAGCACTCGCTGGGGACGGTAGCGCTGCTGGACTGGCGCATGCTGCTGTTTCTGATCGGCATCTCGCTGTTGACGGGCGTGATCTTCGGCCTGCTGCCGGCGATCCGGGTTTCGCATTTTGACGTGAATGCAGCGCTGAAGGAGTCGAGCAGCCGCTCGGGCACGGGAATGAGACACAGCCTGATTGGTAAGCTGCTGGTGATCGGCGAAGTTGGCCTGGCGGTACTTCTGCTGGCCGGCGCCACGCTCATGATTCGCACCTTTGCCGGCTTGCGTTCCATGGATCCTGGAATCGATCCCAACAATGTCCTGACGCTCAAGACGGCGACTTCCGGCGGGCGTTATAGCACCACGGCACAGGTGGAGAGCATGGTGCAGCAGGCGACGGACCGCATTCAGGCGTTACCGGGGGTGCGCGTGGCCGCCGCAGCGGTGAGCATGCCCATGGACGGTATCGGCATTGACATGCCGTTTTCTGTTGCCGGCCGCACGCCGAAGATCAACGGAAAATGGGAAGGCGACGAGTACTGGAGGTTCGTCTCCGCCGGCTATTTTGAAGCGTTCCGGATCCCGCTGCTTCGCGGACGTTACTTTACCCGCAACGATACCGGCAAGACCGACCGCGTGGTGATCATCAACGAAGCATTCGCAAAAAAATACTGGCCGAAGGGCGATCCAGTGGGCCAGCAGATCCAGATTGGACAAGGCCTGGGCCCGGATTTTGACGAGCCGCCGCGGCAGATCGTCGGCGTGGTGGGCAGCGTAACGGAAGGCAACCTGGCGGAAGGAAAAGTACCGGTGATGTACGTTCCGCAAAGCCAGATCACAGACGGATTGACGCGGCTTGCCGATAGCCTGATTCCCCTGAGCTGGACCATACGCACCAGCGGCGACCCGCAGTCGGTTGTGGCGTCTGTCCGGCGCGAATTCGAGAGCCTGGATGCCACGCTTTCACCTTCGCACGTCATGGCAATGCAGCAGTTGATGGCAGAATCCAACACGCGGCAGAACTTCGCTACGCTGCTGCTTGCGGTATTCGCCGCCATCGCCCTGCTGCTGGCTGCCGTGGGGATTTACGGGTTGATGGCGTACACGGTTGAGCAGCGCACGCAGGAGATCGGTATTCGCATGGCGTTGGGTGCGAACCAGGGAAAGATCATGCGGCTGGTACTGGGCCAGGGTGTAACGCTGGCGGTGGCGGGAACTGTCATCGGACTGGCCTTGGCATACTTCGCGACGCGGCTGGGAGGAAAGTTCTTTTTCGGCTTGAAAGCCGGAGATCCACTGGCGTTTTTGATGGTTGCAGCCGGGCTGATTGCGGTGGCACTGCTGGCTGCGTTTGTACCAACAAGAAGGGCGATGCGCGTTGATCCGGTGATAGCGCTGAGGCAGGAGTAAACCCAGCAACTAGCAACTGGCCAGAACCAAAAACCTCACCACTGATGAACACGGATGACACGGATTTTCACAGATCTGAATCCTGAATTCAGAGTTGAATTTTCAAACGGTACAAGATAGGGAACCAAGCTCGCCAATTTCCGCGGTCAAATCTGCGGGTGAAGAAGCGGGTGATGCAGTATCATTTTCAGTCCTTCAACTTCGGCGGCAAAAGGAAAACCAATGGCCGTTCCTCTTCTGCTCGCGACCAACAAGTGCGATGAAACTTTTGGCGGCGTAACTTATCACATTCAGGGGGAACTGGTTCCGGTGTTGCACATCGAACTGGGATCGGTGCCGGTATTCTTTGAACACCACATCCTGTTGTGGAAAGATCCGTTCGTGCAAATAGGAGTGAAGTCGCTGGCCGGAGCGTTCAAGCGCGTGCTCGCCGGGATGCCGGTGTTGATGACGGAAGCACGCGGAAACGGCCGCATTGCCTTCAGCCGTGACGGGGCCGGCCATGTCTTTGGCATTCATCTGCGGCGCGGCGAAAGCATTGAGATGCGCGAGCACCAGTTTCTGGCAGCGACCTCGCACGTCGACTACACGTTCACGCGCGTGAGAGGCGCGGCGAACATGCTGTTTGGCGGCACAGGCTTCTTCATCGATCAGTTCACCGCGAACACCGACGATGGCATTGTCTGGGTCCACGGCTACGGCAATGTGTTTGAAGTGACGCTGCAACCGGGCGAGCAGATTGACATTGAGCCGGGAGGCTGGGTGTATAAAGACCGCACCGTCCGCATGGAAACGCAGATGCAGCGCATAAGCACGGGACTTTTCGCCAGCGCCGGGCAGCTGGTCTGGAACCGCTTTACCGGACCAGGACGAATCGCGCTGCAATCGATGTACATGCATTTGCCGACGGAAGAATGAGGCTGGCGTTTTGGGGTGAATCAGCGCCGCTCGTTTTCGCAAACACATGATGCAGCGGAGCAGATCCCTCACCGCTCCGCTTCGGCAAGCCTCAGCGTCGGGATTCGGGATGACACGTCTTTCCTGGTGGAAAGCTCTGTCGCCAACCAGCCGAACGACTTTGCCGCTGACTTTCGCTGATGAACGCGGATCAAGCCGGAAACAGGCCATACGGTCATTGTCACTGAGGAGGCTGAAGAAGATTTAAATTTCGATTATCGGTGAGAATCAGAGTGGAAATCAGTGTGATCCGTGTTCATCAGTGGTGAGATTTTGGTTTGCTAATCGCCATTTGCCAGTTGCTATTTGCTCCGTCCAGTGAGTCAGCGCTGCTCGTTTTCGCAAACACATGATGCAGCGGAGCGGATCTCTCACCGCTCCGCTTCGGCAAGCCTGAGCGTCGGGATTCGGGATGACACGTCGTCTTGGTGAAAAGCTCTGTTTGCTAATTGCTAGTTGCTCCGCCAGACAAAACCTTCCGACAGCAACTTTCATCTAAGCGTAGAAAGTAAACGGGAAAGATAAAGAAGGAGACGAGAGCTGTGGTAAAGATCAACTGCGACGTATGTGACAAGACGAGGCCGTCATCCGACACCCGAATCGGCAATGATTCGTGGATCATGGGGTATGACATTGAGGTGGAGAATGCCAATGCGCTGCAGCGCTCACTGCGTTTTCTGAGCCGCTGGGATGACACACGCGTGCTGGAGCTGGGGGGCATCCATCTCTGCTCGGAAAAATGCAAGGATCAATATATTAAAGACGCCCGGGCAGCGGCTTGAGGAACATAAAGCGCCACCGAACGATACCTGGTCTTGCCCGAGTGTGTTGCCTGCGGAGTACTTGGGCGGTATGAGAGCAAAAGAGCCACCGAAGTAACGAACCACAGCAGCACCACAATCGCGGTCAATCGATCCAGACGCGCACACGCGTCCCGATATTGTTTTTTATTCAGTTTCATGTCTTATTAAGATAGATGCACAGACCCCTGTAGTGGTTACTGCTGGAGTGTATACAACAATCGCTTTTTTTGCGCTGTACGAAGGTCCCTGGGCTGTCGGAAATCAAGAGCTACATCTCACGGTGTCACAACGATGGTCAGTGGCGTTGTGTGGCTCGTGGCGGATGTAGCTGTCACGGTGACCGTGCTTGTACCTGCAGGCGTGCCCGGGTTACCCGGCGGGGGCTGCGGAGGACGGTTTCCACCACCACCACCACAACTTGCCAGCAAGAGCGGAAGAACGAAGGCTGCCGGAAGGAGCCAGCGCCGTTTCGCTTTTGTGCCTGCAGAGATGCCGCCGGCGATCCATAACAAACCCACCAGGCCAAAGGAAGCTACCGGCCACGCAAGAGTTCCGGGATGAAGCCGCGCGGCGTGAACCAGAGCGCCTTGTGCAGCAGTCGTGGTAATGGTGAGATTCGTGGAGGTGACGGCGCCATTCAGCGTAAGCGAAGCCGGCGAGAACGCGCATGTGGAGGCTGCCGGGAGGCCGGTGCAGGCAAAGTTGACGGTAGAAGCCAGGCCATTCGCAGGATCGATGGTGATGGTGAAAGAGGCCGATTGGCCGGCCTTGATCGTCGCCACCGTCGGCGAAGCGGACATCGAGAAGTCGCCGGTCGGATTGCCAACTACCAATGTGGCCTGGCCAGTGCTCGGGGCCAGTGAGGCGTCGCCCTGATATTCAGCGGAAATCGTATAGGTGCCCTGGGCTTGAGGCTTGAAGGTAGTAGGGGTCTGAGGGTTCGGCGAATTGAAAGCCAGAAAATCGCCATTGACGCGGTAAATGAAGTTTGACGGCGGATTGGCTACCCCAACGACCGTAGCATTCAAGGTTACCGACTGGTTGATCACGGCAGTGCCGGACGAGAGCGCCACCTGGACCGTGCTAGGGTTCCGAGGCGCGCCGAACGCGTGTATGTCCTCAACCACCGTGGCTGAGGTGGCGGGAGGAAAGTTTGCGTCTCCTCCATAGAATGCCTGGACATTGTGCAGGCCGGGCGTAGTGAAACGGACTTCGACCGCGGCTTTGGAGGTGGTGCTGTCAACGTTGGTAAAGCTCAGCAACTCACCATCCGATTTGAAGACCACGGTGCCGGTTGGGGCGGTGGCGAAGGCATCGCTGGGAGTCACGGTTGCGGTCAATACCACCGGGTTGTGCACAAATGCCGGCGTGAGCAATGTGGTAAGTGCAACGTTGGGCGCAGCAGCCGGAGGAGGCGCGGAGTTTACCAGCACGCTTAGGGCCGATGATGTGCTCGCGGAGAACTGAAAATTGCTGGCGTCGGTGGCGCCGCTGTACGAAGCGGTCACATTGTGTTGGCCGGCGGTAAAGGTGACATCGAGGAGCTGGCCCAGGGGAACAGTTCCCAGCGTGGTGGCGCCTTCAGAGAAAGTGACGGTGCCCGTTCCATTGGCAGGACTCGCGTTCAAGGATGAGGCTCCGGCAATCAGCGTAACCGGCGTGCCCGCACTGGTTGTTTGAGCGGACGCTGCCAGGGACATCGTTGTCGCTGCCGGGAAAGTGGGGGGAGTTACGACGTTGTTGATGAAGAAAGAGATATTCGCAGGATTAGTCGAATCCTGGAGCACGAAGTCAGGGCGGCCATCGCCATTCAGGTCTGCGATAGCAAGAATCTCGAGGAAGACACCGGGCGGCGGAGTCAGGAAGGTCTCCTGGTCCGCGTAGCCGTTTTGACCGTTGCCGGGGTAGTAGTGAATGAAGTCCTTGATGAAATCAGGGGTGGTGTTGTTGTCCAGATCAGCTACGAAACCATCGGCTGCTACCGAGTTGCGTCCCTCGGTGTAGAGGATTCCACCCTGGCCATCGCCAAACGAGATAAAAGTGTCGCCTAGAAAATCAACGTTGCCGTCGTTATTGAGATCAGGCACAACGCGGCAGCTTGAATTGTTGTTATCCAGATTTCTGATGGCCCTGGAAATAAATTGGCCGTTACCGGTATTCAAGGCAAGGTAGCAAACCGAGCTTCCGTTTATGTCGCCATTGATTATCAAATCTGGCTTACCATCCCGGTTCACATCCGTTACCGTCAGGTTATTCATGTCACTCAGGGTACCGCTTCCCACAATGGCAATTGCGTGCTCGTGCGGAGCTGAGAAACCACCATGCCCGTCGCCAATGAGGATGAATAGGTCGCCAGAGGCGAAAGCTATATCGGGTATGCCATCGCCATCAAAGTCGGCCGCGACTGCCGGGGTCGAGACGACAACCGAACCGGTGGATACCGGGATGGGAGCGCCAAAACCGCCGTGGCCATCGCCCAGAAGGATTTCGAGCACCAAGGCTCCGTGGGCTGGATCAGGCGTTTCGGTGACCAGAAGGTCGAGGTGTCCATCGCCATTGAAATCGGCCAACTGCACGGCTCGTCCTATATGACTGAGTGCGGGGAAGAGCGTCGCGCTCAAATTGCCGCCACCACTATTGGTGAAGACGCTCAGCGTGTTGAGATTGGCGTTGACTACCACAACATCAGGCTTGCCGTCACCATTGAGATCGCCGACAACAGCTGTTTGGCCATAAGAGGCACAGCATACACACAGTAAAAAAAGTAAAAGGAAATAGTTTCGCATAAGATAAATCCAGCTACTCTGGGCGTTAGGACAAGATTGTATCGGCACCTATAGGTTCAAAAATCAATCGCATAGTAGTAAGTAAGGTTAAGTTGTTGTAAAGATACAGTGTCTCCCTATAGCTTTAGGTTTGGCTACTTGCTGAGGAAAGGGCTGCACCCGGCTTTGCAGGGCTTCTGCGCGATCGATCTGTGTGCGATCGAGGCAGAACATATTGCGATTTGCGCTGCAAACGTCAGCGCCGGGCGAATTCGGCGACAGCATTTTCCCAGGAAAGCGGGCTTCTCGGCGACCAAACGCCCTGCGTGATTTCGGGCCAGTTTTCTTTCTTTTCCACATAAATCCACAAATGATGCACCAATCAGTGGCGTTGACCGGTGCGGTGCGGACGCGTAGATTTTGATCAACGAGTTTTTTTCGCCACGCACGTTTTTGCAGTGCTACCCAGCCTAAATCTGAAGATTGGTCCAGATCGCCGCGCAACGGCGATGATGATCGCTTGTGGATAAAAATTGGGGGGTGAACCATGGCAGAAACCACCCCAAAAAGCGGAATGCACCCGTAAAAGCCGATGAATCATGAGGTTAGACGATTTGAGGCTGCGGCGGTCACTAAGGTACAATAGATAGTATTCCGCCCTTGACAGCTACTATATACAGGGCGTAACTTGTCCAACACCAAGATGTCCTGGCCGGGCCCCGAGGCAGAATAAAGCGGGGTTTACCGACAATCAGAGAGAGAAGCCCGGCGCTAGAGGTGGCGCCGAAAACAATCAATCGCGGTGAACTTCATATTGGGTTGCTGAGCGTCGCTCTGACCCCAGGGCGGTCCAGGCTAGCCGCTTCCGGCTTGCCAACGGACCCCGAGCGGTGCCGGCGTCCTATGTCTGGAGATAAAGATGGAGATGAATTGGTCACGCTGGTTCCGGTGCGAGTCGAGCTTTGAACTCCTGCTGGTGCCGAACCAACCTGGGGTATTTGCTTTGGCAGAAGAGGTGGCACAGGCCACAGGAACGTATTCGCGACGCATGCTGGCGGTCTTTGAAGTGCAAGAAACCGATGATCTGGCGCACGCGATGAGCCGGCTCTTTGCCGCAGGCAGCGGATGGCGCGAGAAGCTGACCCAGGCACATTGCTACATTCGCTACGCCGTTGCGCCCGGCATTGCCGACCGCCGCGCTGCTGCTTCCGCGCTCAAGACGTGGCTGAACTCGCATCGTGAGATCGCAGCCCAGGTATTCGAGCAGAAGACGGCAGCCACAGCAGAAGACAGTGAAATGAAGACGATAGCTGAGCGCGCTGTAGATCGGGTAACGCATGGGGTCAAGCTGAGCAGGCAGTCCATGGTTGAGGTCTAGCACCCGCCGCGGCAGGGAAGCCGCTCGCGAACGATAAGCAGAGGCACAAGATGAAGCGCAATCACGAGATCGAAGGGGAGAAGACGGAATGGCGGATACAGAAGCAAAGGTGGTTATGAAGGAAGAGAGTCGCATATCGGCACATCAATTAACTTCCGGACAGAATGTTGCAGCAGGGCTCAAGATTGCGCGTTATTTCACTCGCGCCGGGGTCTCGCCCTACAGCGAGGTGGAATGGGAGCTGCGTACCGCCAGCATTACGGATGCCAAGGGCAACACTATTTTTGAGCAGCGAAACGTGGAGTCGCCCAAAGACTGGTCGATGACTGCCATTAACATTGTGGCCAGCAAATATCTTCACGGAGCGCTGGGCACACCGGCGCGCGAGACCGGCGTTCGCCAGCTGATCCAGCGCGTGGCGGAGACCATCCGCGACTGGGGCTGGCAGCAGGGCTACTTTTCCACCGCCGAAGACCGCGATGCCTTTCACGACGAGCTGGTGCACATCCTGGTTCAACAGAAAGCGGCGTTCAATTCGCCGGTGTGGTTCAACGTGGGTTGCGACCGTCTTGAGCCCAACTCTGACGCGCAAAACTGGCACTGGAACGCCGAAAAAGGCACGGTGGAATTCACGACCACCGGCTACAAGGCGCCGCAGTGCTCGGCGTGTTTCATCAACTCGGTGCGCGATTCGCTCGATTCCATCCTGACGCTGGCCAAGACCGAAGGCATGCTGTTCAAGTGGGGCAGCGGCACTGGAACCAATCTCTCTTCGTTGCGCGGATCGAAAGAAGAGCTCTCCGGCGGTGGACAGGCTTCCGGTCCGCTGAGCTTCATGAAGGGCTTTGACGCCTTCGCCGGCGTGATCAAGTCGGGCGGCAAGACGCGCCGCGCGGCCAAGATGGTGATCCTGAACGTCGACCATCCCGATATCGAAAGCTTCATCGACTGCAAGATGCATGAAGAAAAGAAAGCCTGGGCGCTGGTGGAGATGGGCTATGACGGATCCGGTCCCGACTCCGATGCCTACAGCTCCATCTTCTTCCAGAACGCCAACAACTCCGTGCGCGTGACCGACGAATTCATGACCGCCGTGGAGCGCGACGACAACTTCTCCACGCGCTCGGTCAAAGACCGCCACGTGATGCAGACCTACAAGGCGCGCGAGCTGATGAACAAGATCGCCGACGCCACCTGGTGGTGCGGCGATCCGGGAATGCAGTATGACTCCACCATCAATCGCTGGCATACGTCGAAAAATACTGACCGCATCAACGCCAGCAACCCGTGCAGCGAATACATGTTCCTGGACGATTCGGCGTGCAACCTGGCGTCGCTCAACCTGATGAAGTTCCTCAAGCCCAACGGTGAGTTTGACGTGCCTGCGTATCGTCACGCCGTGGACATTCTCATCACGGCGCAGGAAATCCTGGTCGATAACGCGGGTTATCCGACGGAATCGATCTCGCGCAACTCGCATGACTATCGTCCTCTCGGGCTGGGCTACGCCAACCTGGGCGCGCTGCTCATGGCCAGCGGCCTGCCCTATGACTCCAGCGCCGGCCGCGACTACGCCGCCTGTGTGACGGCCATCATGTGCGGCGAAGCCTATCTGCAGTCGGCGCGCATTGCCGAACAGTGCCCGCAGCTTGCGCCTGCGACCTCGCGTGTCTCGCCGCAGGACGTGAGTGGCGGCGCTTGCCCGGGCTGGTACGTCAATCGCGAGCCGTTCCTTGACGTGATCCGCATGCACCGGGCGTCGGTCAACAAGATCAATAAAGACGCGGTTCCGGCCAATCTTTACGATGGCAGCCGGGCCTGCTGGGACGAAGCTCTCGCCCTGGGCGAGCGCGTCGGCTATCGCAACTCGCAGGTAACGGTGCTGGCGCCCACGGGAACCATCGGCTTCATGATGGACTGCGACACCACCGGCGTTGAACCCGACCTGGCTCTGGTGAAATACAAGAAGCTGGTCGGCGGCGGCATGATCAAGATCGTCAACCAGACCGTACCGCTGGCGCTGTGGAAGCTGGGTTACACGCCGGAACAGGTGAACTCGATTGTCAGCTACATCGATTCCACCGGCACCATTGAAGGCGCGCCCGGCATCCGCGACGAGCATCTGCCGGTTTTCGATTGCAGCTTCAAGCCGCAGAAAGGCACGCGCAGCATTCACTACATGGGCCACGTGCAGATGATGGCCGCCACGCAGCCGTTCATCTCCGGCGCAATCTCTAAAACGGTGAACCTGCCCGAGTCGGCCACCGTGGAAGATATCGCCGAAGCCTACATGCAGTCGTGGAAGCTGGGCCTCAAGGCCGTGGCGATCTATCGTGACGGATCGAAGAAGGCGCAGCCGCTCATGGCCGCCAGCTCGCGCGATGAAGCCGCCAAACGCGGCACGCGCGGTGAACGTGAGGTGGCCAAGCCGCTCTCGGCCGCCGAGCAGGACTTCCAGAAGCTCTCCGCCGAACAGCAGGCCATGGCGCTGGCCGCGGTGCGTCCGCTCACCACGGAGCAGCAGGAGTCTGCGCCGCCGCGCGCTTTGCGTCACCGCCTGCCCGGCGAGCGTGCCTCTATCACGCACAAGTTCGCCATCGCCGGGCACGAAGGTTACATCACCGTGGGCCTCTACAAAGACGGCACTCCGGGCGAGCTCTTCATCCGCATGGCCAAGGAGGGCTCCACCATCTCCGGCCTGATGGATTCGTTTGCCATGGCCGTCTCGCTGGCCCTGCAGCACGGCGTGCCCATCAAGCTGCTGTGCGAAAAATTCACCCACACGCGCTTTGAGCCTGCGGGCTTCACCGGCAACCCGGAGATCCCGATCGCCAAGAGCGTGATGGACTACATCTTCCGCTGGTTTGAGATCCGCTTTGTCACCGGCCGCCAGTATCCGCTGTTCAAGGACATGGTGTTGCCGGCGCAGAGCGGCGGAGCTCTTGGCTCTGAGCCTTTAGCTCTTGGCCAGGGCAGCGAAACCCGTGTGGCCCAGCCCTCGGCTGGCTACGAGACGTTGCCTCCACAAGGCGGGTTGGCCAAAAGCCAGGAGCCAACAGCCAAGAACGGCCCTACGATCGAAGATCGTGGGCTGTATCACTCCGCCGACGCGCTCAAACAGTTTGTCGACCTGGGCGACGCTCCCAGCTGCCACGTGTGCGGCGCGATCATGACCAGGAATGGGAGTTGCTATCGATGTATGTCATGCGGAAGTACAAGCGGGTGCAGTTAGATCGAAGGAAAGGATTTAACAAAGCCCGCCGAAAGGCGGGCTTTTATTGTTCGCTGATCATTCGGATGCTGGTGAACGCATCATCACCTCCGGCAAGCAACTGATTGCTTTTCGATTATCTTGCTGATATTGGAGGCGTAAAGTGACTCGCTGCCTTTCCAAGACTCCGCGCAATCTCGATCATTTCAGATGAAGGTCGTACCCTAAAAAAAAAGTCCATACTGACCAAAGTCGACTTCCAGTCGTCAGATGCTGCTGTCAGTCTTGTCAATAGCCACGTAGTGACAAGAAACTCCAAGCCTGTATTGGGTTCAACATGATACTGCCCTGCCCATGCTGTAATTGATGGTAGCCGAGGTGGATCCGTGGGTTTTTCGGGAGGATCCGGGGGGTCCCAGACCACGACCCATGAAACTAATTGGTCAGGATGCCCAGAGATGTCGCATCGACCCGTCAGTGGATAGCTCTTTTCTTGAGCTTGGCCGACATTCGTATGGTAGTGTCCAAACAGCTGTCGCGAGTCACCGGGATCAACCTCAATGGACATTTTTGATCCTAATTCATTCCACCACTCTCCTTGAATCGCCATCGTGCTCTCCTTGCAAAACGATTGACTATGATCAAAGGGGGCTGAAGGATAATGCATCTTTACTTTTAGGCTGTCAAGAACTAGTCGCTGAGTTTAGCCAGCTGCCGGGCCCCATCCTTCACGTTCTTTGCGAAGGGTAGATTCGATGATCTGTTCTTATTACTCTTCGCTACACTGCGCGCAGTCCTTCGGCAGAACGGATTTTTCTTTCAATTCAGCTTTCCCAGGACTTACGTCCTGGGCTCAATAATTTTGCCCCTCCAGGGCTCAATCCTTCATCTAGATCGCCAAGAGGTCGGCGCAATAGCCCCAAGCCCGCCAGGGCGCAATTATTGAGCCCACCGCGTAAGCGGTGGGTCAGGGAAGAAGAAAACCCAAGCCCCGCTTAGCGGGGCGGCATATCTTCTACCCTAATTCCATGTTTCCGCAGCAACGCCTCATATTCCTGTGTAAACGTCATCTTGCGGTGATGCTGCTCCTGATTTCGAATATATTTTGCCACCGTCGGCGTATTAGACACGCTTACGCTGAATGCGCTGTACCCTTCCTGCCAGGCAAATTGGCGCCTGTGCTCATTCATCCATTTCGAAGAATTTGCTTTGAGAAGCTGGACGGCCTTGGCCAGCGCTATGATTGGCGGCAGATGAAAAAGGATATGCACATGATCGGCCATACCGTTAATAGCGATTGCAGCCATTTCATGATTTCGTGAGATGCCGGCCAGGTACGACCAGAGCTCAGGTTGAACGTCCTTCGCAATGATTGCCTTGCGACCCTTTGTGCTGAAGACAAGATGAATATGGTTTTTGACGAAAGCGTGAGACAAGATATGCCGCCCTTTCAGGGCTCGGATTTTATCCTAAGGAAACCCACCACTTACGTGGTGGGCTCAATAATTTCGCCCTTCGGGCTAGCATGGTTTTACTTTTCGTCATTCTCGCACTAGCAGTCCCACCGCCTACGGGTTAGGCCTGAAACCCCATTTTTCTCTGTAACGATCAAACCACCATCCGCACTTCGCTGGATAGAAAGAACCTGCATCCCCGAAATCTTCGGGAGCAGCGAGGGAAAATAATGATTCGTTCAAACCTAGCGAAATCAGCTCTGGTGGTTGCCTTTGCCACGGTGATGATCAGTCCGGGAACGTCTGGCTCGACGATTGCGCCGGAAGCGGCCGGTCCGCCGATGTTTTGCGACGAGCCGGGAACGCCCAACAATGAATCGGTCACATCCACGGCACCGCGGACGCTGACCTATTCTTTTGACAACACGGCAAGGGTTTCCGCTGACTCGCATCCGGGCGGCTATCTGAAGATGAACATGTATTTCGACATCAACATGAAAGAGGCCGGCACGCCGGACAGCCAGGAATGGACCTATATCGAAAATGACGGTCCACACCCGCTGGGATACCGGGAGCGAATGAGCTATCCAATCAGGCTGCAGGAGACCCGGCATATCAATCCGGCGAACATGCGGCAACAGCATGTTGACCGGCCGCTGCAGGCGAACAAGAGCTACTGCATGCGCGTGTGGTCGCGAGTAACCGGAGGCTGCCGCTCGCGGGTTTCATCGTCGTGGAAGTGCGGAAGGGTGAATCCTTAGAACACGGCAGATTTGCAACAGGGCTCAAGTCGACTGAGAAGGTCTTAGGCTTGTCATGCATCGCTTCTGCTACGGGTGATTGGCCACGTTGCGCTGGTCTGAAAGCCATGAGAGCATGGCTGGCATGAAATCGATTCGACTTGGATGCATGCTGTCCTTATTAATAAGTGCGGCACTCTTTATTTGTGAAGCCCAGATCGGTAAAGTTCATGCGCTTGCGGGATTCCAGAACCCGCAGGCATTGCCGGGTGCCCCATCCTTCGCGGGTTTTGCGAAGGGTGGGATTCAGACCTCAATCCCCTGACCCCTGAAGTCTGTGCACTCCTGGGCATTGCGACGCGGATTTCGACGCGGGTACTATCACTCTCATGGCGCGTAGCCGCTCACTAGCCGTGGCGATACTGCTGCCCTCAGCCGCACTGCTGGCGGCCGGGAGCTGGTATTTTGCCGCGCACAGGCACAAAGCATCGCCGGCCGGCTCAAGCACGAGTGCTACGCCCGCGGATAGCGCGGTTCCTGCATCCGCGAACTCTGCGGGTGCGAATACCACCAGCCCGGCGGCGCTCTCGATTTCCGGCACAACCGCGGGCGATATCCAGTTTATTCCCCGTGAAGACGTCGCTTCGATCACCTTGTCCGACAAGACGGACGATGACGAGGTCACGACGACGTATAACTTTTATCGTGTTGGCAGGTTTGTGCGCGGCCCTAACCAGGGCGCGGAGCTTCTGCTGGCCCAGGTTTCGTGGGACATATCGCCGTGCAAGGGAGGATGCGACCAGTCAGCCATCGTCCGCTACATCAGAAAGGACAGTGTAGTTTTCCCCTTGCCCAGGATTTCCGATCCGCATGCACCGGGCGAAACTGTGGGGAGGAAAGCCGCGATCGATGCACGCCCATTTTCCGCGTTAAAGGCGACTCTCGGCCAGGCTTCGGAGTTCGATGTTCCGGCGTTGGATTATCCGGAGCAGATTGTTACCGGCGGAGCAGTCTTGCAGCGTCGGGACGAAGGTATTGGAGTGGCGAACGCCGCGCTCCTGCAGCTCGCGTTTCACGACCAGGCCTATGGCGATGTTTGGATGACGAAACCCGGTTTGGGACCGCAAAAGGCGTTCTTTGAACGTTGCGAGGAAGTGAATCCTTCAACGCGCAGCGGGGAAGGCGGATGCACGGATTTGCCGCAATTCACTGACAATGCTTTCTATTTTTTCCGGCCTGATGGAACGTATCTCAGTTACGTCTACAAACCGGACTTCAATCGGGAGGGTTCGCTCCAGGTCACGTGGAACGATGGGCCGCTGCCTGGCGGCATCTCTTTCCGGAATGTGACGCTGGCAGGATGTGGCTGGAGCGAAGCCGATGCGGTCAGCGTGGTTGCGCCTGCCTTGGTCAGCGAGTCGGACTTAGACCCAATCGGCAAGGTGACAGCGACGGGGGAAGCCATCTACGGCTTGAAAGATAAGAATCATCCGCTCTACAAGGAATTCTACAAAGAATACGATTCGTCCTTTCCCGCCTGGGCCCGCGAACTTCCCGAAGACGCCAGGCAGGTTTCCTATGGCGATTTTGTCAAAGCGCATCCTTTATTTGTGTGGAAAGATCCTTTCGGCAGGTTGATACGATTTGTGAATACCAGGTTCGTGATGCCCAATGCCTGTGAGCCGATCCTGTATCTGTATCCACCGCAACAGGAAGATATCCAGCTGAATTTGGGTGAAGACGTCGTGGTGATCAATTCATACCCAGCTTATCACCAGGGTTGGTCGGTCTCGGCGCGGCCCGACGGCGAATTGACCGACCTTGGGAGCGGCAGAAGAGTACCCTATCTTTTCTGGGAGGGCCACTCCTATCTTGTGCCCTCCGCAGACACAGGGTTTCTCGTCAAAAGCTCCGATATCGCGACTTTTCTTGCGGGCATTCTTCCCAGGCTAGGTCTCAATGCGAAGGAAACCAGGGATTTCAGCACGGCATGGTCACCCAGGCTCAATCAGTCGCCGTACTATCTGATTACATTTCTCGATCGACCGCTCATTGATCGCCTGTACCCGGTTCGAATCGATCCTCCGCCGGACACCATGATCCGAGTTCTCATGGATTTCAAGCCACTCAGCGAACCAATCTCTGTTACGCCGCCCGTCCTCGCGCCTGTGCCGCAACGGCGGGGTTTCACAGTCGTAGAGTGGGGAGTGCTTGTCCATTAAGCTTGCCGGCGGGCCCCATCCTTTGTGTTCTTTGCGAAGGGTGGGATTCGATGATCTGCTTTTTTGTGCGCTTGCTGCGCATGCCCGGTCGACTCCTTCTCTACGCTCAGTTGCACAGTGCAGGCTCTACGGCCCGGCGTCGGTTGCAAGGAATTTCAGTCCTAAACGTCTTGATCAATCACGAATGACTGTTCGTCCCATAGCGTTGCGCTGGTCTGAAAGCCATGAGAGCATGGCAGGCATGAAATCGATTCGACTTGGATGCATGCTGTTCCTACTAATAAGTGCGGCACTCTTTATTTGTGAAGCCCAGATCGGTAAAGTTCATGCGCTTGCGGGATTCCAGAACCCCCAGGTCGAGCCTAACGCAGCAACGGCCACGCGGCGCGACGGCTCACACGATTTCGATTTTGTCATTGGAGACTGGAAGGCGCATGTCCGCCGGCTGCCGGAACGCCTGAAGGGTTCGAATGTCTGGGTTGAATACAACGGCATTTCGAACCACCACAAGCTTCTCGACAGCAACGCTAATTTTGAAGAGTTCGACGTTTCCACTCCGGATAAGAAACTCCGCATCAAGGCGCAAACGCTGAGGATGTATAACCCCGAATCGCACCAGTGGAGCATTTATCTGGTGGACCTGGACAAAGGCACTCTGGAAATTCCACCGGTGGTGGGCGAGTTCAACGGCAAGCGCGGTGAATTCTATAACCAGCAAATTTGGGAAGGCCGTGCTGTCCTGGTGCGCTATATGTGGCTGGACATCTCACCTCAGTCGTCGCGCATGGAACAGTCTTTTTCCGGTGATGGCGGAAAGACCTGGGAAGTGAACTGGATATGCGAGCTTTCGCGATAGGAGTCGGATGGCGGCGCTTTTTCGTCGCCGACGATGAGAAGGCATATTGTTCGCGCCGGTGCGAAAGTTCAACGATGAACTCGAGCAGCAGCAAAGCTGGCGGCCGTAGAGACGCAGCATGCTACGTCTCTACGCTTAAAATCTTGGTAAAACTCCCCGGCTGGTCGTTTCCAGTGCCCGGGTCTCTAAGAATTTCTAATATTATTTGCCTAGACAAATATTGCCTAAGCAAGTAAAATAATCCGGCTTATGGATAAGCCTGCGGAGCGCTATGATGCCCCGTTCATTACCAGGTTGTATCTGCCCCGGATGGTGGCGGAGGCATTCGCGATGCAGGACCGCGCGCTGTCGCCGATCGGGCTCACCAGCCGGCAGGCGCTCATCCTGCTGAGCTGTGACCTGGGCGAGGCGGACACCGCCGTGGAGATGGCCGCACTCTACGGGCTGGAGGTCTCCTCCATCACGCGACTGGTGGACCGGTTGGAGAAGAAGCGCCTCATCGCGCGCACCCGCAGCCGGATGGACCGCCGCAAGTCAATGCTCAGCCTGACGCCGGGCGGCAAGGCGGCTCTTAAAGAGGCAGTCAGGATCGCCACGCCCAATGCCGTCGCCATGTGGAAGGGAGTAAGCGAAAAAGAGCGGCGGACGCTGGCCGCGGTCGTCGAAAAAGTCCTGAAGAACCTGAACGAAATCGGGCCCCAGTAACAGACCAAATTCCAATCTGAATTTTGCATGCAAGGGAGATGTCTGGTTGTGGCAAAGCAAGCGCTGTTTGAAGTAAGTTGCGAAGAACGTTGTGAAAAACTGGAAGCAGCTTTTCGTATGGTGTGGGTCTACTCCCACGAGATCAGCAATCACGTAACCGTGATTCTAGGAAACACAGAATTAATCGATGATGCGCGGCATGCGGACGCGCCTCTGCGCAAGCACGTGGAAGAGATTACGCGTTGCGCCCGGCGGGTCGGCATGGCAGCGAGCAAGATTTCCTCACTGAAAGACCATTTCAGCCAGCACGGCTGAAGTCAAGAAAACTCTGTTTTCCTTTCAGGCGACGCGTCAGGTCGAAACGCGCGTCGTGTGTGCGCGCGCAGAAAAACGCGGCCTGTGCCGGCCGCGTCTCAAGAGTCCACAAACGATTATTGGCGGACGTACACTGCAGTCTGGTCGAACTCACCGGCGGAGCTTTTGTTGTGCTCCTGGACGGTGATGGTTTTACCATCCTTGGAAAGGGTGATTTTGGCGGTTGACGACGACCCATCGGCAGCCTTTGAGGTGGAGGTGAATTCGTGCGAGTTCGGCATCTGATAGGTGATCTGCGCGACCTCCTTGCCATTGGCCATCTGCGGTGACGCTGTCCCCGCCTTGCCGTCAAAGGTCACAGAGTAGGGGCTGCCATCGTCACCAGTTCCGTTGATGGTGTACTTGACCGAGTCTTTGCTGGCGGCGTCCACCGTAACGGTTTCTTCCTTCGGGGCTGGAGGATGCATCTTGGATTTGGCTGTGTCCAGTTTGAAGGTGCCGGCCCAGGGATCGGCGGCGGTGGTTTTCTTCGCCTGACTGAAGGCAAGAGTGCAAGCCAGCAGGAGGATTAGAACTAAAAATCGTTTCATGGGGCCTCCTTTTCCTGATCAAGATTAAAGGCCCGGGAAGATGAGGTTGTCAAACCCGCGTCTGCCTAAAGGCCCGCTATCCCGGCACGCCGGTGATCGCACTCCGCGCCACACGGGCTCAAGCTATACTGAAGAACTTCGGAGAGAGATTTGAGCATGGCAAAACTTGTCTATGGATTGAGCCAGTCCCTCGACGGCTACGTCGACCACATGAAGCTTGGGCCGCCTGCGCCCGCGGCCTTCCGTCACTTCGTCGAGCACGTGCGTGGCCTTGCGGGCAGCATCTACGGTCGCCGCATGTACGAGATCATGCGTTATTGGGACGAAGATTCTCCTGATCGGGACGCGGAGGACCGCGAATTCGCGGTGGCGTGGCGGAGCCAGCCGAAGTGGGTCGTGTCGCATTCCCTCAAGTCAGTTGGCCCCAACGCCACGCTTGTCGCGGATGACTTCGAGAAGGCGACACGCAGGCTGAAGGCCGAGGTGGCTGGCGAGATTGAAGTTGGCGGACCAGCCCTGGCGCAAAGCCTGACCGAAGCCGGTCTTATAGATGAGTATCGACTCTACCTCCGCCCCGTCGTGCTTGGTGGTGGCACGCCATTCTTCGCCGGTCCCCGGCCGCCGCTCCACCTCGTGGCCAGCGATTTAATCGTCGATGACTTGATTCGGTTGACGTACGTTCCCGCTTGATCGCGCGACTCGCCGACGGACTGCGCTCAGAAATTCAAACTGAACCACTACCCGGCCAGCCGTGCCGTTGACTCATTTGCCCAAATACTGTATTTAAACGAGCGACAACGAAAGATCCAAGGGGACCCCAATTGATCCTGCGCAGAAACTGCTCTTACCTGATTGCCAGCCTGATTACATCTTTAGTTCTTCTGACCTTCACCGCATGCAGCTCAAACAATCAACCCTCAAGCAGCGCGGCTTCGCCCACGACCAGCTCCAGCGCGGCACCGGCCACTTCATCGTCATCCTCCAGCAGTTCCGGAGAGATCGACGCCTGCAAACTTGTCACCAAGGCTGAAGCCGAAGCCGCAATAGGCGAGAAGCTGAAAGACGCGGATTCGGGACCGGCGTCGATGGCGGGCGGCACGATCTGCCGCTATGAGTCGCCGGACTCGCTCTCAGCGAAGAATGTCACCATCCGGGTGGAGTCGCCCAACTTCAACTGGGACAAGGTCAAGGAAGACAAGCGCGTTGAAGGCGAGAAGATGCGGCCGCAGCGCGGTTATCTTCGCCAGGTTCCCGGGCTGGGCAAGGACGCGTACTTTGCCCGCCATGTGCTGCACGTCCTGACCGATAAGGGCATTTTGACTGTGATCATTTTTAAAGATCCCGGCGATGCGGTCGCGCGCGAAGACAAGGAGACCAAGGAGGAAGCTGCAGAGAAGACTCTGGCAGAAAAAGCTGTAACAAGAATGTAAGAGAGGCCGCGCTCTGCCGGAGAACGGCTCCGATTATTCCGGATGAATCGGCTTTGCACCGTCATCTTGGCCTGATACTTCAGCCTTGCTGGCTGGACTCCGTGCGGTACGGCGAGCTGCATCTTCCAGGCGGTTGCTCCAGACTGCATAAGCAATCCCGACGGCAAAAGCTAGAACGATGATCGCGCGCCATTTCAAACCCGCCGCCGCGCCGGCAAGTCCGGCGGCCACTCCCACGACGTGAGTCGAAAGCATTGGGTGCTTGACGATGAAATCGCGCATTTTACTTGGATTGGATTCAGCTGTTGCGGAACCTGATCCAGCAAAATCCTCTTTCTGCAAAACCTCTTACTTTGGCCAGAGCCAGCCAAACGTGCCGGCAGTCAGGCACGCGTAGATCAGACCATCGAGCGTGGCAAGAATGGTGGTGCTCCATTTGCGGTTCCACCAGATCGACATCTGCCAGAGCGCGACGGAGTAAGAAAGAAATGCAGCCACTCCGGCAAAGCGGAAGACGCGCAGATAGTGGGCTCCGGGCGGCAGGGCGCGGCCGGCGACATAAGCAGAGAAGACGCCGACGACAAGGATATAGATAAACCAGTTGAGCATTTTTTTGCCCATGGCAAACGACCCGTTGGGCATCACGGTCATCAGCATGATGGGGCCGCGCTTCAACTTTTCGTCGAACGCGGGGCTCTTCATCTCTTCCATGGTGCCGCGGGGCACGATGTAATCACCGGGAGGAATGTTGAGCGGGCGCACGGCGTCAGTGAACTTGTCTTCATCGGGCAGCTTGGGCACGTCATTGTTGTGCCACTTCAGGAACATGTGAATAACGGAGCTGGCCACAAAGACGATGATCGCCGAGAGCAGGATGGGCAGCCACAACGCTGTTAGTTCAGTCATGGCCGCAAAGCATCGCATAACTCACAAGGGCCGTCAATCGATTTTGTGCGACCGTAGCGTACAGTTTGCAAATTATTCTTATTAGTTTTGCCCGTCATCCCGACGGCCGTTTAGCGAGCCCGCGTTTTTCGCAGGCCCCCGTTCGCGCCCGCTTTTGGCGTGAATGGGCAGATCAGCGCGCGAGTCCGGGGTCCCCAAGCGCATCGCTTTTGCGCGATTGGGGTGGGAGTAGGACGGAGGGACCTTGTGCTTGTTTTTCCAGTCGAATCCGAAACTGTGCCACTGTTTGGCGACGGAAGCGGCGGCGCCCAGCCATTCGCTGTTGAAGCAGCTTGAATCCGACCTCAGCGCAACACCAGATCCGAATACTCAGGATGCTTTTCCAGATAGGCAGCCACAGACGGGCAGATTACGTCGACTTTTACGCCGTTTTCGCGCGCCCATTCCAGCGCCGAGTGAGCCAGTTCGGAAGCCATTCCGTGGCCACGTAAAGCTTCCGGGACTTCGCTATGGATCAGCTGAAGCACCTTGCCGGCAAGATTGTATTCAAGGTAGGCGACGTGGCCGTCGCGTTCCATCTCAAAGCGGCCGTTGGTGACCTGCTGCGGTGACGATTTTGAGCGCCCAAACATGCCCAGACTCCGGAAGAGTGTTGATCGCCGCAAATTCACGGCTAAGATCCATCTTAAATCTTCGCGCGCCACGATGCCGGTTATCTGTCGGCAGACTTGGTTGAACCCCCAGGAGCTCTGCGGGATGGTGGGGTGCCCGAAAGGCTATCCGCCAGCTTGATCAGTCTTTCCGGTGCAGTCCACGAACTCACACGCACCCAGCCGGTAGCTTCACTGCCGACCATGAGCGCGGACTGATGGCGCTGCGGAATCTCGACGAACAGGCCAAGCGACTTAAGCAGCGTGTCGACATCGGCTTTGTTGCCGCCCGCCAGTACCCATCCGGGACCGATGTGGAATTTTTCTCCCCAGGCTTTCATGCGCTCGGGCGTGTCATTGTCGGCGTCGACGCTCAACGAGACGATTACCACATCTTTTCCCAGTCGCGGGCCTAGCTGCTTGGCGACGCGCGAAAGATTTTCCTGGGTGATGGGGCACATGGAGGTGCAGGTGGTAAAAAATCCGGTAACGATCGCAACGCGGCCTTGGATCAACTCGCTATTGAAGCGCAGATGGCTCCCTGTCTGCGTGACCACCGCCAGATCGGGAATAGAAACCTGCGCGGCTACCGGCCAGCCGTGATCCTGTGCGTTGCCTGAACACATCAGCAGCGAGAAAGCAAGAGTCAGGATTGCGCGCGATTGCATGGTGTGGTCCTTTACCGGGATTGGAATTAATTCTCTTATGCCTGCACGCAGCGGCCGGCTTTTGAAGTTGCTGGAACCGGCCGCGGCATGAGGGTTGGCGCTACCCAACAATATCCATGGGGCGCATCATTTCGTTGTCTTCGTGCTCCAGGATGTGACAGTGCCACACGAATTTGTAGCGATGTCCCGGGATTACCTGTGTGCCGGTAGGCAGATCGAACTTCATCGCCAGCTTGGTCACCGTGCCGGGATAGGCCTTCACCACGTCCTTGGCGGCGTTCTGTTCTTCCGGAGCAGGCGCCTGCGGCGGACCGGTAAAGACCAGCTGCCCGGTGTTGTCGAAGGTGTCCTGATCGTACGGTTGGCGGCTCACGATCTGAAATTGCACCAGGTGTATGTGCTTGGGATGGCCGTCGCCGGTATCGTTGATCAGGTTCCAGATTTCAGTGGAACCGGCTTTCGGATCTTCGGTGACCGGATCGTCCCAGTTCTTGTTGTCGAGCAGGCCGATGATGGGGAAGCCATCCGAGGCGCGGTCGAGCTCCGTGAGCACCAGGTCGCGGCTGTTCGTCACCGATTTTGGATTGATGCTCATCGGCTCGGGATTCAGTACGTGAGGGATGGTGGTGGTATCGCGCGACGAAAGCGGCTTGGAGACGCGGAACATCATGATCTCAGTGGGAACAACTTCGCCGCCGCCCGGGAATGGAGCTGGGCCGTCGTTCTTGAGCACAAAGAACTGCCCGGCTTTGCCGGTGAAGTCGATGATCACGTCAAACCTCTCCGCCGGCGCCTGCAACAGCGTGTTCAGTGCAACCGGAGCAGGCAGCAGGCCGCCATCCGTTCCGATGATGTGGAACAGCGGTCCGGCCATGCCATGTGGTGTGCCGTCAGCCGTGGTGCGGACCAGCGTCATGTTCAGGAAGCGGGCGTTGCAGCCGTTGAGCATGCGGAAGCGGTAACGCCGCGGCTCAACGTCGAGCACCGGCCAGGCTTTGCCGTTGACGCACATGGTGTCGCCGAAGAACTCAGGAATCCAGAACTGATGGGTTCCGCCGTCGGCGATCGGATACAGCAGCGTGCCGTCAGGATTGAAAAGGCGGTCCTGCATCAGCAGCGGGATTTCAAACTGTCCTCTGGGAATGTTCAACGAATCTTCCACTGCATCGCGGATGAAGTAGAAGCCCGCGAGGCCCATGATCATGTTGAGCCGTGTGATTCCCAAAGTGTGATCGTGGTACCAGAGGTTGGTCGCCTGCTGGTCGTTGGGATAGACAAACGCATCGGGGTTGAACAGCACAGGACCAGTGACGCCATCCGGCGAAATCCAGGCTTCAGGATAGCCGTCGCTCTCCGGCAGGATCTTGGCGCCGTGCAGGTGAACCACATTGCGGACCTGAGGTTTGTCGGCCTCAGAGCCATGAATCGTGGTATCGACCGGCAACGGATGCGTGGTCGGCAGCGCATCGTTGTGGTACTTGATTTTTATCGGCGTGCCTCTGCGTGCTTCGATGGTCGGTCCGGGCCAGATGCCGTTAAAACCCCAGATCGGCGTGGGTGGAAGGTCGCGATGAACCTTTTGCAAAGCAGGCAGCATCCTGATGTGAGTCACACCGTTGGCGCTCGGCCGGATCACCGGAGGAATCGGCAACGCATCTACGAATTGCGCCAGCCCGCTGGCCGCGGTTTTCAGCTGGCCAAGAGGATGTTGCACGTGTCCGTGAAACGTGACTCCGCCCTGTGTGTGGACTCTGGTGTTGACTGATTGTGCTGAGACAAATTTGGGCACAACAAGACCCGCGCCCGCCATAGCACCAAGTTTTAAGAGATCGCGTCGACTCTTTTTCATGAGGGGGAAAAACTCCTTTGAGTTGGCACACGTCAAGCGTGACTGGCAAGAGCCGGTGAGATTCCGTCGGTCTGCGAATGCGCCTGAAGGTGGCTTTAGTGGTACTTCCCAGGCCGGCTTTTTCCGGAAGTGGACTGGCAAGTGCCCGCAACGTAGCGGAGATTCTTAAGAATTTCTAGAAAATTAGAATCACTAATTTTGTCGAAGTCCACGGTGCAACAGGGAATGAATGATCTTCAATCAGGAAAGAACGATTGGCGTTTGCGGAAAGGCGAGACAGATTTCTACTTTCGTCTGTTAAGTCATCTCGATGTTCCAGCGATTGCAGCCTCGAGCTCACATTCCAGCATTATTGGAATTTCTCATAAAAAGCTGTCGTTGCGTTGGGCGAAACGTTGCTGCTCCAGATACTGCGCTACGCAAACTGCTGCACAAGACGGGCAAAACTCTTGCGTATTTCAGTTGTTTCTGGCGGGCGCCGGCGGTACGACAAACTCGTCCATGTACTCCTCCAATTTGTCTCGATGCTTGTCTCGATAAGCAGCATAGTCCTTGGCGATGCCTTCATCGGCCAGACGAAACAGTATGTAGGGCTCCAGGACTCCAGCTTCGTGCAATTTGACAAGCAGAAGCAACGGCTGGTCCTCCAGTACCAGTTCAGCCGTCCCAATGTCGCCTCGGAGCGCCTCCAGCGCCCTGACCTCGGCCGTGAGGGCCTCTGTTTCCTCTGCCAGGCTGTGTCTGTAGCCGCTCTCTTGCGGGAAATGCTGCTTGAACTTGCCGCGTTCTTTCCAGTCACCGCGAACCGCCTGATATTCCCGCCAGGCGTCGGACAGATCTCGGGGACGTTGCGGAAAGAGCTTGACCTCGAACAACGGTTCGTTTTTCTTGGCATTCGGCTCGGGATCGGACACGAGCCCGGCGTAGTTGAAATTAATCCTCGTGGCATTGAGTGCGGCCCAGGTCATCAGGTCGCGCCAGACCATCCGGTTATAAGGTTCCGCAACCACAGCGTGAATCAGCATGCTGCGGGACTTTGCCATATCGCCTTGCCGGGCCAGCGTATCGGCATAGTAGCGATAGCCAGTTTCGATATTGGGGTCAAGCTGAATGGCCTTCTCGTACCATTCGTCGGCTTTGGCGAATTCCTGCTTCTTGAAAAAAGTGTTTCCAATGAATAGCACGGCAGCGTAGTTCTTGGGCTCCAATTCGAGCGCCTTGGAGTAGTTCTGGATCGCTTCGTCATAATCTCGGCGGGAGAAAGCCGCTTCTCCGGCGCGCATGGCCTGTTCTACTGCTGGATTTGCGGAAAATTGAGTGTCAGCACCGTCCGGCATCTCGCGCAAAAGCTGCAAGAGATTTTTCGCCAGCGTGTTGTTGCTGCCGGATTTTTCCAGGATGCTCTCGGCCCGCAGGCGTTCGGCCGCAGCCGCGTGCTGGTCGGTCAGCGTCGCCGCATGGGTAACCAGCGACCCTGCCAGGCAAACTTCAATAGCTTCATCGTTCGGGTTCTTCTGCGCCAACTCCTCCAACAGCGGCAGCGCCTCCAGGCGCTTGTCTTGATCAAAAAGCCGCAGAGCCTGCTCGCGCTTGTTGGTCTCGGCTGAATCTCTTTTCATTTGCGCCGGCGCGCCTGTGATGGACGCTGCAAGACAGAAGAAGAGCACAACCATACGAGCTTCGAGATTTTGGAACTTCATAAGACTCCTGAAACCGGTAAACAATCTGTGAAACAGACGAAATCAAGCCGACTGGTCCCGAAAAGCAAAACACTGCCAGCTTCGGCGAACAGCTTTCAAGGAAGCGGAAGAGCTCTTCGCTCTTCCGCCTCCCCAGGTCACCGCGTTCTACTGGTCTTGCAGCAGGAGCATGGGCATCGGCATGGGCGACGGCATGCTTCCCTTGTTGTTTTGCTGCTCGGTTGTGGGCGTGGACCCATTGTGGTTATGCGACGGCTGGCTGGTGCTGGCCGGGGTTACGGGCTTTTCCGCTACTGTGGAATTTTCAGAGGCAGGAGTCCGCGTTGCGCTGTTGAGACTCGGCAGGTCCTTAAATGTGATCACCATCGGACGCATCATGTCGTTGTCTTCATGATCAAGAATGTGACAGTGCCACACGTACCCAGGCCCTCCCGTTGGGTCAAACGGGAATACGTTTTGACCCGGTTTTAGGTTCGCGTCGTTTGTGTTCTGCAATGCCAGGCGGACCAGCACTCGCGTGACCGTGAACGGTGGGACAAGGACGACGTCCTTCCATCCGTCCTCGCCGGGGAATTGGCTGGCGGGTATCGCTGTGCTGGGCACGCCAGGCTCGGTAAAGTCGTCTGTAGTACCCAGAGCGCCGTTCTGTGTGTCAAACTGGAAGTCACGGGCGCCAAGCACACAGGTCGGATCGCTCGGGTCGGTAGGCGTACCGTCCGGATTATTGGGATTGGCCGGATCACAGAATTGCACCGGAGTCTCCACGTTGATTCTGATCGGTGGATGATTGAGCGGAAGCGCCGAGTTCGGTCCATTCAGTTTCTCGAAGTAGGCCAGCATGCGATTGGCGTCAATCGCCTGCCGGTCCTCCAACTGGAACTCGACCAGGTGAATGTGGATGGGATGGGCATCCTGAGTCAGGTTCTGGAAATACCATTCCTCCGTGGTGCCCGCTCGCGGGATCTCCGTGACAGGATCATGGAAAGCCCGTCCGTCGATGAGCACATGGAGAGGATTGCCCGGGAAAAGAGCGCTGTCAGGGCTTTCCTGCTCGTTCAGCGTGAAGAGCTTTGGGTTCCCGATGTTCGGGGTCGGATTGAGCGTGGGAATGGTGATCAGTGTAGCCGGCAGCGGTTTGGGATGAACGGCCTGCGAGTTCTGCACCGTAAACTGCATGACAACACCGGTGTTCGCATCGGGGGCATCACCACCGGGGTTGGGCGCAAAGGCGTCGTTGGTCATTACAACCTTAGTTCCTGCCGGAAGGTTGGAGAAGTCGACGAGGATGTCGATTCGCTCGCAGATGGCTACGAGCTTGTGCGTCATCGTGACGGGCGCCTTCAAAAAGCCGCCGTCGCTGCCGATCTGGATAAAGGGAATGGGTTTCCCGGTTGTCTGATTCACAAAGGACAAGCCGTAGAAGCGTGCGTTCGAGCCATCCACGATGCGGAAACGATACTGGCGCCGCTGCACGTTCAGGTTCGGCCACACCTTGCCGTTGACCATGATCTCGTCACCGAAGTACTCGGGGTCCCAAAAGGGATGGAAATCAGGGTTGTCGCCCACGGTCGTGAAATGGATGGAGCCGTCTGTGTTGAAGGCCCTGTCCGTCAGCATGAGCGGCCACTCGAAGTTCCCTGAGGGAAGCAACGGTGAAATGTTGTCGTTCTGGGGATCGCGGATGACGAACATCCCTTCCAGCCCAGCGGCCAGGTTGAGGCGTGTCATGCCCAGCGCGTGGTCGTGATACCAGAGCAGGGTTGGCAACTGGCTGTTGAAGTATTCGAACGTGGTGCCCGTGAATGTAGGACCTACGATTTGGTGTCCTTCGGTTTCATCGGTGAACCAGGACTCTGGAAAACCATCTGAGGCAGACGGTGTGTAGCCTCCATGCAGGTGAGGCACGGTCACGATGGGGCTTTGAAACTGCGGGTAGCCCGGCGGGAAAGGTACGAGCAGATTGCCATTAGCGTCCACGAACGGAGGCTGCGGTATCGGCGCGTTGTTGGGGTTGGCCGCATGGATCGTGGGGTCCACCGGGAACATGTGTGGACCGTCGAGGTCATTGATGTAGTGAACGAAGATCCGCTGGTTCGCCGTTGCCTCAAAGGTCGGTCCGGGGGTTGAGAATACGTTCTGAATGTTTTGCGGCTGGCCTGGTGCGGCTACGTTCGCATGACCACCGTAAGCATAGATTTTCGTCTTGGGGAATCCCGGCGGCAAAATCTGCTGGAAAACTGTATCCATCGTGACTTGATAGAGCGGGACGTTTCTACCCAGCTGCCGGTCGAACTTCGTCCCTATGGGAACAAAGGTTGCAGGCCTGGTTAACTGATTGACGAACTTCGGAACTGTGTTGGGATCCAGAGGCGTCACAGCGGGGTTGGAGCTTCCCGTCGGCATCGTCGCCCACGGCCTCATTTTCATTGTCTTACCCATGCGGGAAAACAGGGGTTTCGCTGGCTTTGTGTTTTGCGCCGCTGCCGGTGGTTGGGCAGCGCTGGCTGCGTTGCTGTGCGCATGCGCGTCGGCGACAGGTTCCGCCGGCGCGTACAACATGCTCGTCATGGCAGAGCCGCTCTGGGCAAAACTGCTGGCCTGCGCCAGTACCAGAAAAACCGCTGCCAGAATTCCCATTGCAAATTGGGAGGTACTCCGTGTCTTCATTTGTTTTCACCTCGATATTGCTGCTGGGCCGGGATTGGCCGTTGCAATGACTCGGTCGTTTGGTCGCCGAGTATCGAAGCGCTACGAAAGGAAGCGCGAGAGATAGGTGAAGGAACCAGGGCTTGCGACAGCGGGTCAAGGCCTCATGTGAGAGCCTTCTGTCCAGGCGCCCGTCTCCCAGGGGTTCGGTCTTACTGTTCGACCGGTCTTACTGTCTGACCGCTTGGTGTGCTCCACGTCTGCCGGAGCGTGCGGCAAACGCCACGCGGCAGAAGACGAAAAGTGAAGCGGCTCTTGACCAGCCTGTGAGAAGGGCCCGGAAGAGGCTGGCGGGGTACGAGGATAGTCCGAAAAATTAAAAACTTCAAATAAAACTTTGTTTTAGTCCGAATTTCGTAACAAGTGGACAAATGTAACAAGATCATTAATAAATATCCCGGATCCGTCGCTTATTATTTGTCCTTAGCTGGATTTATGATCGATTTATAAAGCACGCCCTTTTGTAAAAACTCCGTAAACCGTGGGGAACTTGGCGAAGGCATAAACTTGGGTGGGTAGTAAAGGTTGAAAATCAAGCGTCGCCACTCTTAGCCCGCCATCCCGACGGCTGAATTGAAATGGCGCGGCGAATTTACAACCAGATGATGTCCGTCTAGCCCAAACATTAGCTAAACAGGATTCCGAGTGTAATGGCGATTCTTCACCAACAATAGCAAGTCAATGATTTGCGAATTACCGGCAAGTCAATCGATTCGTCGAGTAAACGGCCTTGACACGGAGCTCGTTAGATTCGCAACCCGATTGCGAATGCAATGGCGATTGCGCGGCAGTTAAGTGATTTGTTTTGTTGGCGTTCATACTGCCCTAAATCGGTCAGCTTTTGACTTCGCCCCGAATCTCAGCTACGCTAAGAAAAGAACACGAGATCACGCCCGCTGGCGTTTGCCGGCGGGCGTTTTTATTTGGAGCGACAAAGTGACTGATTCCGAGATCCTTACCCTGGTCGACCGCCTGGAGCGCTGTCTCCTCGACAAAACCGAATTTCATCACCGCGATCATCTCGCCGTCGCTGTTGTGTACCTCTATGCCGGGGATTTCTCATCTGCCGTCGAGCGCATGCGCGCAAGCCTGACTCGATTCGCCGCGCACCATCACGTGGCCGGTCTTTACCATGAGACGCTCACCTGTTTCTGGCTGCAGCAGGTTGAGCTCAGGCTTGACCGGAATCTTGGTTTGCGTGACTCAGTGCAAAAGATTCAGGAGCAACTTGCCAATAAGGAATTGCCATTCAGCTATTACAGCCGGGCGCTGATCAATTCACTCGAAGCCAGGGCTGCCTGGGTGCAGCCGGACCTGGAAATAGCGGCCCAGATTCGGAATTGATGGTTGCAGGGATTATTTCGCGGCTACGGCCGTGGCGTGGTCTTCGTCAGCCTTATATCCGGTGTTCTGTGACGCCACTTTCACTCCGCTCAGACTGTTCACGTACTTGGCGACGCCTTTGTACAGCGACTCAGCGATGCGCTGGCGATAATCGTCGGTCTTCAGCTTACGGGCGTCATCAGGGTTGCTGACGAACGCAATCTCGGCGAGGATCGAGGGCATGTTGGCCCCAATCAGCACCACGAACGGCGCTTTCTTGACGCCGCGATTGCGCAGGCCGGGGCTCTTGGCGCTCAGCCCGGAATACAGCGACCGTTGCACATCAGCAGCAAATTCGCGCGATTCGCCAATCTTCTCTTTCAGCGCGATCTTCTTCACCAGGTCCTGCAACTCATGGATGGACTGGTCCGAGACCGCGTTTTCACGAGCCGCAACTTCCAGCGCGTCCGTCCGGGTGGTGAAGTTCAGATAATAGGTTTCAACGCCGCGTGCTGTGGAATCGCTCGACGAGTTGGCATGAATCGAGATGAAGAGGTCAGCCTGTTCCTTGTTGGCGATCGCCGTGCGCGTCTCCAGCGGAATAAATGTATCGTCGTCGCGGGTGTAAACCACCTCGGCGCCCAGTTTGTCTTCCAGCAGCTTGCCCAGCTTCAATGCCACGTCCAGCACCAGATCTTTTTCTTCCAGGCCGTTCGGACCGATTGTGCCCGTGTCGTGCCCGCCGTGGCCGGCGTCCACTACAATCTTGCCGATCTTCAATCCCAGGGCGCGAATCAGTGAGCGTTCACCGGTGGCCGTCGGCGCGGCAGTATGCGTGGTAGTAGCGACCGATGCGGAAGCCGATGTAGAAGCAGATGCCCGCGGGCTTAGATCCACTATCTTTTTCTTGTTCCGGCTCGATTCCTTCGGCGCAATGGCTTCGAAGGTAGGGCCGCTCGTAGGCTTGCCCGTCGCGTTGGAGTCATCCAACCCCGTGTCGTCTACCGCCAACTTAGGCGCGGCCGCCTTGGCGGTCTCAACCGGATCCGTGATCACCCGCTCCTTGTCCTGATCGCGTGTCTTGCCTGGGCCCTTGGGCGCACCTGGTTTGGTCGTGCCCAGCCCCCCGCCTTTCGGCTTCAATTCCGGATCAGCGGGCTTGATGTTGGTTACGGTTACGTCATTGCCGGAATCGGCGTCGCCGCTGGTCGAGGTTGCCGGCTGGGCTTGCTTCGTCTCCGGTAGTGTCGGCTTGGCGCCGGAAGGAACAGGCTTGGACGTGTCTTTCTTGCTGGCGACCTGCGTGGGCGGTAATTTGCCGTGAATATCGATGATCAGGCGGTATGGATTCGGCAGCAGGAAAGCGGAGTACTCCGCTACGTCATCCACATCCAGCACCACGCGCGCCATATTCGCTTTGTACTGCGCCACGCGGATCTTGTGCAGAAAGCCGGTATCGACCTCAAAGGTTTTGCCCACCAGATCAGAAGACAGCTTGGTGCCGTAAAGATCGAAGAAGATGCGGTCCGGATGCGGCACGCGTCCGGCCTGGTATTTGACTTCCTGTTCCAGATCGATTGCCACCCGCGTGTAATCGGGCGTGGACCAGTGGCGAATGCCGGTCAGGTGGGCCAACTTGTGGGGCGTGTTGTCGTTGGTGGTCGCCGATACGTCTTGTTGCTGTGCCTGCTGCAGCTGCGCTGTGGTCGCGGTCTCATCGTCGACCGGCGGCTTAGGAGCATCATCTGCTGCGCGCATCGTTTTGCTGCGGCTTGGCCGCTCACGCCGGGGACCCTTGGCGCTGAAAGGGTTTTTGGCCGCCGAAGGATTGTCGATTTCGGCGATCGCCTTGCGCGCCTCCTGCGCATGCGAATTGCCGGGATAGTGTTTGATGAAATCTTCAAACGTCGCCTTGGCCTGGACGTTGTCGTTCAGGTCATCGCGATAAATTTCGCCCATGGTGAAAAGCGCATCCGCACGGTACTTGCTTCCCGGGTATTCGCGGCGCAGGAAGACGTATTGTCCGATCGCGTCTTGGAGGCTCTTGGTGTCGTTGAGAATCAGCCCTTGTTCTTCCAGCAGTTCGGCTACGGCCAGAACGCTCTCATCAGCTTTAATGGAGTTGGGAGCGGTGTAATAGACCTTGCGGTAGGCTTCAATCACGTTCTGGTAATCGCGCCGGGACCGCAGGGATTCAGGCTTGGCATCCAGGGTTGCGCGCAGCCCCTCGGCGACATTAAACTGCGCCCGCGCCGCCTGCTTCTTTTGTTTTACCGAGCGCGCAGCCGCGTTTACCTGCGCCAGCAGCACGCAGGCCAGTGCGAGCAAAAGCGTTTTCCGAGCCAGGGGGAGTCCGATTTTCATTACCGCAATGTTCCAAGCACCTTACAGAATAAACCCGATGTTATAAACCCTGATGTTATGAACCCGAAGCCGCGCTAATCGTTGTTTGAAAATACCCGGTGGCCTTCGGCGTCCTTCGTCTCATGTACCCGCGACGTCAGCGGCGATCCGCGATAGAGATCCGTGATCTTCTTCACATAATCACGCGTCTCCCGATACGCAGGAATACCGCCGCTCCGCTTCACCGCGCCGCTGCCGGCGTTATATGCCGCCAGCGAGAGCTCCACGTTCCCATTATAGTTTTCCAGCAGGCTCTTGAGGTGGCGCACGCCGCCGTCGATGTTCTGCTGCGGATCGAAGGCATTGCTCACGTTGAGCGACTTCGCCGTGTCGGGCATGAGCTGCATCAGCCCCATCGCGCCTTTGTTGGAAACCGCGTGCGAGTTAAAGTTTGATTCCACCTTGACCACTGCCCGCACCAGGTTGGGATCCACGCCGTGACGCTGCGCTGCCGCTTCAATGGCTCTATCGACCGTGACCGCATCGGCCGGCGTCGCCTGGCTAAGGCCTTCGCCCAGATTCACCGGACCGGAAAGCGTCACTCTGCGGCCGGTGCTCTTGCTGGTGGGCATGATCATCGTGTCATTCACTTCCCGGGCCGCGCGTTGCGCTGCCTGCATCGTGGCAGATGACGCCAACGGCACAGGCACCCAGCGATGCTGCTTGTTGCTCCAGTAAACCAGCCCGCTGAAACGCGAAATCTGCGGAGCCGGTACTTCCACGGCTTTCGTTGTGGACGCGGGTTGAGCAGTGGATGCCATGGCAGGTTGAGAGGTCTGCGCTTTCGGTTGGGGTTGGGCGTCGTCTCCGGAGACCCAGATGACATGCCCGTAGGCGTCGTGCGTGGCAACGACGCTCTGCGCGCTGGCTGGGCCACTCAATACCATCGACGTGGCGCCGATCAGGATGGTAAATAGGTGCTTTTTCATCGGGTTATGCTCTAAATATCAGTTTGGCGGCAGCTCCCGCTACCTTACTGAAGGCCAACACCCTTCACCCCTTTTCCTGATCTAGAGAAACGTCCAGAGTATACGGATTATATGCTGGCATATACCGGGCGGCAATCGGCTAAAACCAGACGAATCTAGGGGGTGAACAGCCCATAAACCCCGGTAAAACCCCTAAAACAACGTGGAGCGCAGGCGCCCTCGCCTGCGGAGTTCCCGCGAGTTTAACAAAACTTAAGTAATCGCCTTTGCAAAAATCCGACCGGAGCTCCGTTCATCCGGTATGACGACCATAACCAAGAAATTGCGGCTGGTATTTTATGCCCTGGCGACCCTCGAACTCATGCTGCTCTCAGCGATCTACGCCTGGGGACACGTCGGGCTGCACTAACCCCTCGTCGGTGTTTTTCTCGTCATCCCGAACCCCGTCAGCGAGCGCGCGCCGTCATGAGCGCGCGAGTAGGGGGTCCCAAACGCGCCGGTGTTTGCGCGTTCTGGGGTGGGAGCAGGGGTGAGGGACCTTGCGCTGCAGCCATAGACTGTGAGTTGATGCATGTCCAGCCTTGCCAGCCGTCGTTAGAGATAAATGCAGTTTATAGCTTGTCATCCTTCTATGAAAACAGGCGTGCCTGTCCATAGGGAATTGCGAGCGATGCGGACAGACTTCTATGCGTGCTCGAGGCACATAAGGTACGTCCGAATCTCTCGTCGCTCCATCTGAGCAAGGTCCTCGGGGGA
>DATFSU010000075.1:0-3121 GCA_035262465.1 Candidatus Angelobacter sp.
AACTCAAGCGAGTGGAAACGTTGCTGGAGGGGCATGGAAAGATTTCTCCGGAGAACCTTCACGCCGGAGTAAAAAAGATTCTCAGCTATAAGCCCGCGGAGCGCACCAAACTAGCCGCCAGGTTCTTTTCCGATTTCACGCGGTACCATCGCGACCTGCGCCGCATGGAGGCCGTGGTCTCCGCGGCCGACGGCGTGAACATCATCACCAGTGACCGCTTTCGCGAACTCTCCGCCATCAACAACACGCTCTACGAGTTTCTGCTCTCCGAGGAGCAGAGGCCGGCCGAAGAAGAGCGGGTCATCCACCACGTGATTCTGAAGGCCGACATTCGCGAATCCACCACGCTGACGCGAACTCTTTTCGAGCGCGGGCTTAACCCGGCTTCATATTTTAGCTTGAATTTCTACGACCCCATCAACAAGCTGTTGCCCAAGTATGAAGCGCGCAAGGTCTTCATTGAGGGCGATGCCATCATTCTTGCGTTGTTCGAGCGTGAGGGCGAGCCGATGCTTGGCGTGGCTCAGGCCTGCGTGCTCGCGAAGGAGATCATCGAAGTCGTTACCGCCTACAACGAGCGCTCGCGCACGACCGGGCTGCCCAGCCTGGACCTGGGCATTGGAATTTCCTATCAGGATGCGCCGCCGATGTACCTTATGGACGGCCAGCGCCAGATCATGATCTCCAAGGCCATCAACGAGAGTGACCGCCTGAGCTCGTGCAGTAAAGGCATGCGCCAGGTGTTGGAGTCGCGCGACATGCTATTCAACGTCTTTTCCTTCAAGACTGTTGAAGACAGCGAGACCGGCGGCGAACCCGCTGAGTTTCTGCTGCGCTACAACGTCGGCGGCATCCACATCAATGAAGCTGCCTTCCAAAAGCTGCAGACGGAGCTTTCTCTCCAGGCCTATGACCTTGAAGTGCCCATGATCTGGAACACTACAAACGTACGCGTCTACGCGGGCTTGGTGCCCCTGGGGCAGGGTCTGTTCCATCGTATCGTGGTGCGAGAGGGCCGGATCGCCCACGTAGACCCGCGCGACTTCTCGCTGAAACACTTGACTGACAGCCGTTACTACGAAGTCTGTGTCAATCCCCACATCTACGAAGCCATCGAGAGTGTTCAGGCCGCCGCCGCTGCGCATTGAAAATGGTGGGCGATTCCCTAAAATTGCGCTACTCTCGAGCAGAACGGCTCGTGCGACGCACTCTTCTCATCGCTTTGGCCTGCGCATTGTTGTTTGCACCGGGTTGGACCGCAGACCGTTCCTCCCGACCGACCGTTGAGCAGGCCGACCGCATTGTCATCGTCAAGTCCGAACGCACGATGACGCTTATGCGCCAGGGCAAAGCGCTGAAGACGTACAAAGTTGCGTTGGGACACCAGCCCCGCGGTCGCAAAGTACAAGCCGGCGATAACCGCACGCCGGAAGGCGAATACACCATCGACCTGCGGAATGCCCACAGCCAGTTCCATCTTTCTTTGCGCATTTCGTACCCCAACCAGGCAGACCGGGAGCGCGCCAGGAAACTGGGCGTGGACCCCGGCGGCGCCATCATGATCCACGGCCTTCCCGCGGCTTATGCATGGCTTGGTCCCGCCCACCGGCAAACCGATTGGACGCTGGGCTGCATCGCTGTGACGAATCCTGAGATTGAAGAAATATGGACGATGGTGCCATTGGGCACGAAAGTGGAGATCAAGCCCTAGGCAACTCTACCTCCGAAGCAAACCCAAAGGTCAGTCGATAACAAACCCGACTCCACTATTCCGTGCGTAACGCCTGTATGGGTTCCGTACTCGCCGCCTTCCGAGCCGGTATCAAGGCAGCGGCGAAGGCTGCTACGGCGAGCACGCCAGTGGTGACTGCCAAAACCAGGGGATCGTAAGGTTTCACTCCGAATAGCTGGCTGGCCATCACGCGCCCGCCGAAGATCATCACGGGAAGACCCAGAGCGAGCCCAATGCCAATTTGAAGAAACGCGCTGCGAAGTACCATGGCCAGCATGTTAGTGCGCGTGGCGCCGAGGGCCATGCGAATGCCGATTTCGCTCGTCCGGCGTTCTACGGAATACGACATGACGCCATATAGACCAACCGACGCCAGGATCAATGCCAGGATGCCGAAGAGCGAAGTCAGCTTGGCAATCATGGCCGGCTGCGCAAAATTTGAGTCCACCTGGCTGGCAAAACTCTGAAAGTCGATCACCGCGAGATCGGGATTGATCTGCGAGAGCGTCCGGCGCAGTTGTACCTCAAGCCCAGGCAGGTTGGCAGCTGTTCTTATTTCGATGGCGTCCAGGTAGTTGGAGCGGTTTTCAAACTTCTGATACTGCGGGTCCGGGTTGTGGGCGCTTTGGCCTTGGGACAGAAAGTACATGGGGCGCATCTTGCTCCTTGCTCCCCAATAGTTGGTATCTTCCGTCACTCCCACAATCTCAAACGCGGCCGTATGTTTCAGATCGTCGCTGAAATGTTTTCCGATGGCGCGGCCATCCTTGAAATACTTTTTCTCAAAGAACTGATTGACCACGGCGACCGTGCGGGTCGACGGCGTGTCCTGTTCATTGAGGGCCCGTCCTTCCAGGATCTTAGTGCCGATGGTGGCGAAGTAAGCGGGGCTCACGCGCACCCACGAAGCGCCGTGATCGGGTGTTCCCGGCGGCGGAGGCGGCTCGCCGTCAATGTAAACGCCTTGACCCCAGTTGTCTCCCTCCATCGGACTATAAATTGAAAAACTGACCTGCTGGATCCCGGGAATGGCGCTCAAACTCTCGTGCAACTGGCGGTAGAACGGCTCGAGCTGCGCGAATTTGTATCCAGCCATCTCTGGATCGATATGCAGAATGTACCGGTTGGTAGTGTCGAAGCCGAAGTGGCGGTTATGCATGTTGTTCAGGCTGCGGATCAGCAGGCCGGCAGCGCACAGCAGCACCAGAGACAGAGCCGCTTGCGCTATCACCAATGATTTTTGTCCCCACGCGCCTTTGTGTCCTGTGGAACGGCCGGCGCCGCGCAATGCGTCGGCGGGATCGGCGTTGGCCGTCATCCAGGCCGGCGCCATTCCGAACAGGATGCCCGTCAGAAACGAGACAGCGAAGGCGAAAGCTAAGACCGGCA
>DATFSU010000076.1:0-3118 GCA_035262465.1 Candidatus Angelobacter sp.
TCGCTCGGCATCCGCAGTTTTACGCCGCAAGTCACGGCGTGTCCCGGATGCGGCCGCACCACCAGTACCTTCTTTCAGGAGATGGCAGAGCAGATTCAGTCTTACTTACGCACCAACATGCCAGTATGGAAAGAAAAGTATCCAGGGGTAGAGGAGCTTAAGCTGGCGGTAATGGGATGCGTAGTCAACGGCCCGGGCGAATCCAAACACGCCAACATCGGCATTTCGCTTCCCGGCACCTTCGAGGAACCCAAAGCGCCGGTCTTTGTCGACGGACGGCTGGTGACGACGCTGAAAGGCGACCGCATTGTCGCCGAGTTTATTGAAATTCTCAACGAGTACGTTGACGCCCGCTATGGAGCGGGAAAAAGCGTGGAAGGCGTTGCAGCGCGGGCGTGAAGGAAGAAGCCTTTAGCCGTTAGCACTTAGCCTTTAGCCACAGCTTTTGACCCAACCAACAAACCACTAACGGCTAATGGCTAAGTGCTAAGGGCTGGTTTTTCTACGCTGCCAGCACGCCGTAGCTGATTGCCAGCCACACACCAAAGCCTACAGCCAACAACGCCAACCGTACGCTGAATCTATCAATCACGTTATTCCACTTCGCGTCCATTGCTATCTCCAATCCTTGCTTCCATTAGCTTTGACGGCTTAAGTACTCTCTGGTTAACAATACGCATGCAAAATAATTTGGTTCCCTGCCTGCAGTATTTTTTTTTGGAATTGTTAAGAAAATTTTTTTGTCGACGGATGCTATCTTTGAAGTGTTCGAGGCGTCTATCTAGTATTCATTCTTTTCTCTCTCACCCTGATGGGAGCGAAAGGAAGCTCGGCAAAGGAGGATCGGGTGGCGCAAGTATTCGAGATTAGTATGGCCTCCCAAGTACCTGCGTCGGACGATTTCTCTCTTGCCTGCTTTTTTTCGCTCTCCCAGGGTGCAATGAAGCGCCGCAGAGCGTGCGCATCAAACCAAACCACACAAATGTAACGTTGTTGTGTTTTGATTGACAGCAAATCGGCCCCACACATGTGGTGCCTTTGCGATCACAAGGCGCGCGAGCGTACCTTAGACTTGTACTTTTTCAGGAGTCTGCGGCGCCGGAGCGGGCATGGGCGCCAGGGGCAGTTCGATGGTGACTTGCAATCCATCGCGCATATTCTCCGCGCGAATACGTCCGCCATGGAGCTTCACGGTCCGTTCGGCGATGGAGAGGCCCAGCCCCACACCGCCGCTCGAACGCTCCCGAGCTTCGCTCACGCGATAGAAGGGTTCAAAGATGTGTCCCAGTTCCGGCTCGGGAACACCGGGACCGTGGTCGCGTACCGTGAGCACCGCGGTATCGAGCCGCCAGCTCAGAGTAACTTCGACCGCCGTGCCCGACCCTGTATAGCGAATCCCGTTGCGGATGACGTTCTCGATGGCGCTGCGCAGCAGCTCCACCGAGCCGCGCACGCGGCATTTCTCCAGATGCAAGGCTCGAACCTCGCGCCCCCCGGGCTTGGCCTCAAAGGCCGCATCATCCACCACTTGCTGTACCAGGTCTTCCAGAACCACGGTCTCGGGAGGAACGCGTTCCGCGCCGCTCTCCAGACGGGTGAGTGCCAAGAGCTGACCCACCAGCTTGTTCACGCGTTCTGATTCTTGCTCGATGCGGTCCAGAGCCAGCGTAGCCCGGCCGTTACTGTGTCTGCGCGCCAGCTCAAGGGCCACCGTCAATCTCGCGAGGGGTGAGCGGACTTCATGCGATATATCGGCCAGCAGGCGTTTCTGCGACGAAATCAGGCCGGCAATGCGCTCCGCCATATGATCGAATTCACGTCCCAGATCCGCCAGTTCGTCGCGGCGCTTCATCAGCTCCGGCGCCACGCGAGCTTCAAAGTCGCCTTCTGCAAAGGCCTTTACCGTGGATTGCAGTTTCTTCAACGGCAGGGTGAGGTAGAGCCCCAACAGGTAGCAAACCAGCCCTGCGATCAGGATGCTGACGGCAATGCCCGAAGGCGAAGACGTAAAGAAGGGCGGCGCCGCGCCTGGCTGGCGAAATCGGGCGGCAAAAATGTAGCGCTTGCCGCTGGGTGAAACCACCAGGCGGGCAAAACCTGCACGGGCCACGCTCGAAAACAGCGGAAACTGGCGCGGGGGCTGTTCTTGGGGGTGCTCCAGCAAGCTTTGGATGATATTTGCGGCGGTGCCGTCCGGTTTGTTCTGGGTAATCAGGTTCCCGTCGAGATCGAGCAGGAAAACTTCCGTGCCGGCCTCCTGCATGGACCGGCGAACAAACTCGTCGAGCGCCTGCCGGCCTTCGCGCTCATAGATCCGGACCGCGGTCTCCGAATAGAGCGTGAGAATCTCTCTAAAAGGCCCGCGGCTGGCGCGCTCCGGAAACGACTCAGAGTTTGCAATCCGCACCATCAGCGTCAGCACCGTGATGGTCAAGGCCATTGTCAACCAGAACGATATGAAGATCTTGAGGAAAAGACTGCGAAATGGGAGAACGCTGCGCAGGTTCATGACTGCTCTCCCGGGAGCAGGTAAACGTATCCGCTGCCGCGAATGGCCTTGATCCGTTCCTGCTCGCCCTCGTACGGGCCAAGCTTGCGTCGCAGGTTGCTCACGTGCACGTCGATGCTGCGGTCCATGGGCGACATGGCCCTTCCCAGCGCCGCCTGCGTCAGGTCTTCGCGACTGATGATCTTTCCCGGGCTGCGCAAAAAAGCGTGGAGCAGATCGAACTCGGCCCCGGTGAGGCTCACCGACTTGCCGTCGCAGGTGACGCTGCGCGACTCCGGATGCAGCTCCACGTCGGCAAGATGAACAGGATGAGCGCTTCCGGAATTCGCTCCGGTGGTCCGGCGCAGGATGGCTCGCAGCCGAGCCACCAGCTCGCGCGGGTTGAAGGGCTTGGGCAGATAGTCGTCGGCGCCCAGCTCCAGGCCCAGAATGCGATCGAGTTCACTTCCACGCGCGGTCAACATCAAAACCGGAACCGAACTTTTCTGACGAAGCTGTTTGAGCACATCCAGCCCGCTCATGCCGGGCAACATCACGTCCAGGACGACAACCGAATGGCGATTGGAAAGAGCCTTTTCCAGGCCGGCCGGGCCGTCATGCGCGGACTCC
>DATFSU010000077.1:0-91328 GCA_035262465.1 Candidatus Angelobacter sp.
CGCGATTCGCTCCGCCTCCAGAGGTGGGCTAACCTCTTAACGGGCCTACGGCCCTGAACGCTTTTCACATATGCGGCATTCAGCCCCAGTGTGCATTTATAGGCCGGAGGCATTGAGGATGATCCACTAGGTTTCATAAGCCTCATTTGCTCTCGATTTGCGGCTTTGACAACAGCTTTTCCACCGATGACGAAGCTGAACCGCACAGCCAGTCAATCTGTTACGTAGGAGAGCGGAGCAGATCCCTCGCCTGCGCGCATAGGTTGTCGAATACCAACCAGTATGGTGCGCTGCGGCTCGGGATGGCGTCACGTGAGGGTGAACATCGAACGGTGCGCTCCCAGGCTTGGTCGGAATGACCGGGGGTACGGTCTATTATTGCTTCTCGCGATCCCGAAGCTTTTTCACAATAAACTCGGCGTACCACGCAGGCCAATTGTCATCTCTGTGACCCAGCCCTTGCTCGTACACGCCATGAGCCGCTTCCGCCTCTCGTAGTAATTTCGCGAGCTCCTCTTTAGTGACATCCATACGCTGATTTTAGTCGACTGCAGTCTGCTTAAGCGGCGTGTACCGCCAGCTGTGCACATTTGCGCTCCTCAGATCGGGCGCTGCCGGGCGGCTGGGGTGCAACTTTGGAAAGCGCTATCTTCTAACGCAAGGTCCCTCACCCCTACTCCCACCCCATCACGCGAAAAACGCGCGTGCTGGGGACCCCGGCTCGCGTGCTGATCTGCCCATTCACGCCAAAACCGGGCGCGAATGGGAACCCCACGACGCGCGCTCGCTCAACGGCCGTCGGGATGACGAGGTCAATTACGATTGAACCCAACCTGTGCCCCTGCAGCCTACTCTCAATAATTCCGCAACTCGCGTTTCTTTGGAGTATACTTCTGCAATCGTTAGTTGAGCTGGTTGGCATCCCTGCCAGTTGTTCGCGCCGCTTCCTAATCTTCTGAAGAGCACGGGGAGAAGTGTGCAATGCATTTGAGCACAGAATTCGCCAGCGAAACCGATCTGCTCGACCGGATATTGGACAAGGGAATCGTCGTGGAAGTGTGGGACCGCCTGGGGCTTGCGGCGATCGATGTAAGCGTCATGCAGGTGTCAGTGTCTCTGCTGCAGCTTTTTGTGAAGGGCCAGAATTCTCCCTCTGAGCCAACCTATTTTTTGAAACTCGAGCCTTCCTGATTTTCAGGGTTGCGCCTTCGCGTTTAGTGCTCTTGTTTTGCTCTCAAGTTCATTCTGAATCCACAGAGCCATCAGTATCTCCGGGTCCTTTTGGTCAGAGTCCGATCGACTGTTAGTACGTGGCCCGAGCGTCAGCAGAGGGTCGTAAAAGGCAGTGACCGGTGTTGGTGAACGACTTCGCGCGTGACTGCAGCGCGGGACAGCGTTAAGATCGGGAAGCAAGTGGTTAGTATTTAGTTCTTGGTATTTAGCCGAAAGGAAGACCAATCGCAACGGGATTCCGTTGCGTTTTGTGCGTTCAGGAGGGATTTGCGACCCACTGCTGAACACGAGCAGGCAGCGCTCAGCCATCAGCATTCAGCCAATGAAAGGTTTTGCAGCCCTCTCAGGAACATCTCCGGCATCGGGTACAGCCGATGGCGAGGGTACGACACGATTCTCGGAGATCGGCGGAAGCATAGGAAAGAGTGCCCTTCGGCAAGCTCAGGGCAGGCTCTGTGCCGCATAATGCTCGGTGTGGGTCAAGTGCACGCCAAATTGGGATGGACTGGGATGCAACGGGAGGGGGTAGGGCACGCAAAGCGTGCCTATCGCCGAGATCGCCGGCATCGCGCGGAATCGCCGAAATCGCCGGAATCGGAAAAGCAAGACCCACCGCCGAGGGCGGCGGCACCACATGAGCACGTCATCGCCGGGGATGAATCGTGTAAGTCTATATTTTTCGGGGATGAACGAGGTGGGGTGGGGTCGCGGATTGATGATCGGAAAGGCAAAGTCTCGACGACTACGGTTCCACGTAAATGCGATGTACACGTTCTCCTACGCGGGTGAGGAGCTCATAGGCAATGGTTCCCGCCTTTTCCGCTATCTCTTCCGGGCGCAGGGTGTGGCCGTTGTGCGTGCCGTAGAGGAGGACTTCAGATCCGACGCTGACGCCGGGAATGTCGGTGACGTCGATTTGCATCTGATCCATGCTGATGCGTCCCACGATGGGGGCGCGGCGGCCTTCGACCAGCACGTGGCCAACGCCGGAGAGACGCCATGGCAGCCCGTCGTCATAGCCGAAGGGAACGATGCCGACCTTGGTCGGGCGCTGCGCGGTGAAGGTGCGGTTATAGCCGAGGGTTTCACCCGGAGCGAACTTCTGGATGCTGGCGATTCGGCTGGTGACTCCGACCGCCAGCTCGAGGTCCATGATCTGTTGCGATGCTTTCGATGGGTAGATTCCGTAGAGGCCCAGGCCGATGCGCACCATGTTGTAGCGTGCTTCAGGAAAGCGGATGGCACCGGCTGTGTTGGCGGCATGGATCTCGAGATCGGCAAATCCATTTGCTCTGAGGGCCGCGATGACCTGGTTAAAAGCTGCGATCTGCTGGCGGGTAAAATCGTCAGAGTTGGGATCTTCCGCAGAAGCAAAGTGGGTACAAACTCCGGTCAGCCGCATGACGCCGCTGGAACGAATGCGCTGAGCGACTTCCAGAGCGCAAGCAGCGGGCACTCCCAGGCGATGCATGCCGGTATCGACTTTCAAATGAACGTCGAGTATGCGGCCGGTGCCAGCGAGCGAAGCGGCGAAGCTCTCGACCAGTTCGGCAGAGTAGATCACCGGGGTCAGGCGATAACGCAGGAGGTTATCGACGTCCTCGCGTTCGGCGAGAAAGACAAGGAGATCCTGGTCAGCGCCGGTCTTGCGCACAGCAGCGCCTTCGTTGGCGGAGGAAACACCAATGTGGTGAATGCCCAGCCGGGACATCCACGAGGCGAGCTGGCCCAGCTCAGTTCCGTAGCTGCGGGCTTTGAGCATGGCGACAATGTGAGCGCCGCCGATGTGACGGCGAAAACGCGCGATGTTGCCTTCAATCGCAGCGAGGTTCACCCACATGCAGCGCTGAGCGATGGCGCCGGAAAGGTCATGCACCGCCTTTACCATGCCGGCATTGCGTGGACCTTTGAACAGGACGGTGTCACCGGGTCGCAGAAGCGGAAGAAGCTGGTCTTTGAGTTCGCCGGCTGATGCCACGTGGATTACATTTCCTTCCGGCCGCACGGAGGAGTAGCCAACGGCGGTGCTTTCCAGCTCTCCACTGCCGACCAGGAAGAGATGGCTGAAACCGCACTCAGCGGCTTGTGCGCCGACCTGGCGATGTTCGCGTACGGAGTTGACGCCAAGTTCGCGCATGCCGGCAAAGGCAAAGATTTTTCGTCCGGCTGGCGCAGCGCCGAGCGTGGCCGAGCGGAGGGCGGCATGGACGGAGATAGGGTCGGAGCTGTACCCGTCATTGATGATGCGTATGCCCTGGGGCGAAGACCAGACTTCCATGCGCGTTGCCGTTGGCGCGTAGCCATCGAGCGCTGTGGCGAGCTCTTCGAGATCAGCTCCGAGCAGATGGGCGGCCAGGGCGGCAAAGCGCAGGTCAGAGATGATTTCCGGCGAGCGCGTTTGCACGACCACGCTGCGCGTGCCTTGGTCGGGAACGTTTAACTCAAGCAGTTGGCCGGTTTCGGTGAGTGCAATCGGGCTAAGGGAGAGGCGGTGATCCGCGGCGCCGGCATGGTAGATTGGGCACTTGACGGCTTGGGCAGGGGCGTCGAGCGTTTGCTCATCCGGCGGCAGCAACAACCAGCCGTCCGGAGGAAGGTTGCGGAAGAGCTTCATCTTTTCCTGGGCAATCGCTTCGCGGCTGCCGAAGGCGGCAAAGTGGGCCAGACCGATGTTGGTAAGGATGCCAAAATCAGGAGCGGCGATTCTTTCCAAAGCATCCATCTCGCCGGGGGCGGAGATGCCGACCTCAAGGATGGCCAGCGGCTCGGGGCGCTCGGCGGACAGCACGGCAAGCGGCAATCCCAACTGGCTGTTGTAGCTGCCGGGAGAAGCCAGAAGCTGTTTTCCGGCGAGCAGAGTTTTAAGAGCATCTTTGACGATGGTCTTGCCGTTGCTGCCGGTGATCGCCAGCACGCGCTGAATGTATTCGCGACGATGCCAGACCGCCAGCGCCTGGAGTCCGCGCAATGGGTCAGCGACTGCGATAACCGGCCAGCCAGGTTGAAGCGCCAGGCTGTTGAGTCGATCACGGGCGACCAGGGCTGCGGTTGCGCCATTGCGGAACGCGTCGGGAATAAAGTGATGGCCGTCAGCCTGCTGGCCCTGCAAAGCGATAAAGAGCGCGCCGGTGGCCACGCCCCGCGAATCGGTGCACACGCGGTCAACGGTTAAAGATGAGTGACCGCCATGCAATTCGCCGTCGATTTCGTGGGCAATGCGGTCCAGCTTGGTGGGAATCAATTGGTTCGCGCTCCGGTAACGCCCAGTGTACGGGATTTGCCTGACGGGTTGCAGCAGAGGAACAAGGAAAGTACTTGGGATCATTTAGAATTTAGAAAAGTCAACTTATAACCGACTATGGTCAGCCTCTACGAAAAATGGATGTACGCATGGGAGACCCGGCTTACCACGCGCGATACCAACCGGATTGTCCGGCCGCTGGAATGGGGCATGGAATGGGCGCGGCGCTGGCCGCTGGTGAATGGCAACTTTCCCAGTTCAGAGCAGCATTTTGAAGCCTACCTGCACGAGCTGAATGATCTGATTGTCGCCAACAGCGATGAATTTTTTTCCTATCAGCCGCCGGACGATTTTCGGCTGGAAAAGCGCAAGATCGAACTTTTTCCCACCGGCAGCAATGCGAGCGAAAAAGCGCCGAAAGGCGACGGACAATTCCTGCGGTTCACCTCGCCGGCCCGAACGCCGTATCCGGAAAACGATCAGGTGAATGCGCGCTGGTTTCCGGCGGAAGGTAAGCGCGCGGTCATCGTGCTGCCGCACTGGAACGCCAACGGCATTGCTTACAACGCGCTGGGGCCGGTGCTGAACCGCTTTGGTATCTCCATGTTGCGGTTGAGCAAGCCCTACCATGATATTCGCCGGCCGCAGGAGACGGCTCGCTCAGACTATGCGGTCTCAGCCAACGTTTGTCGCACGCTGGACTCTGCCCGCCAGGCAGTCCTGGATGTGCGCGCCTGTATCGACTGGCTGGCGGCGCAGGGCAAGGAGAGCGCCGGCGTGATCGGGACCAGCCTGGGATCATGCTATGCCTTTCTGGCCAGCGCCCATGATCCGCGGCTGAAGGTAAACGTCTTCAACCACGCTTCCACTTACATGGCGGATGTGGTTTGGACAGGCCAGTCAACACGCCACGTTCGTGAAGGCCTGGAGCGCGGCGGCATGACGCTCGAGCGGCTGAGGCAATCATGGCTCAGCGTGAGTCCGATGGCGTATTTCGACAAATTCGCCCGCTTCTCCAAAAAAAGCCTGCTGATCTACGCGCGCTATGATCTGACGTTTCTGCCCGAGCTCTCCCGCCAGGCTGAAGCGGGCTTTCGCAAATATGGCGCCGATCTAAAGACGGTGGTTCTACCCTGCGGGCATTACACCACGGGCGAAGCGCCGTTCAAGTATATCGACGGGTATCAGATGGTGAAGTTTCTGGTGAAAAATCTCTAGCCGCTGATGAACACGAGATATCGCGGATCAGGAAAATGGGCAGGCGGGAATCTTATGGTGCAAGGCACCTCAAATCCCGAGCTTTTGGTTTTATCAGCGGTTATCAGCGAGAATCTGCGGCGAACATTACTTGTTCTTCCACACCGGCTTACGTTTCTCGATCACCGCGCGCAGGCCTTCCTGCACGTCCTCGAGGTTCATGAGCTCGTTGAGATAAATATCCTGAGAGGTCTTCATGGCTTCTTTCAGCGGACGGCCGATGGAACTGCTGATCACGCGCTTGGTAACTTCCAGCACCGGACCGCTGAACTCGGAGATTCGCGCGATCAACGATTCCACATGCTTTTCCAGTTCGGCTTCCGGAACAACCTTGTTGACGAAGCCGAAATGCAGCGCATCTTCAGCCGAGAGAGCTTCACCGGTCAGAATAAGTTCATAAGTCTTTTTCGGGCCGATGAGCTGCGGCAGCATCACGGCCGCGAAAGGAGGGAAGACACCCAGCTTGACTTCCGGCTGGGCAAATTTGGCTTTGGGTGTTGCCAGCACCACGTCGGCAAAACCTACCAGCTCCGATCCCGCGCCAATGGCCGGTCCATTCACCACTACAACCACAGGCTTGGAGATGTCGACCATGGCCTGAAAGACGCGAGTGAAGGCGTCCAGGGTCTGAAAGACGCGATCCGGCCGCGAATCTTCCAGCGATATACCGGCGGAAAATGCGGGTTGCGCCGACTGAACAAGAATGGCTTTGACGTCAGCGCGGCCGTTGAGGCTCTCAATGGCTTCAGCCATTTCTTTCATCATGGGCACGGTCAGCACGTTGTGCGGGGCATGGTTCAACGTGAGCCGCGCAATGGAGTCGATCACAGAGAACTGGATGTATTTGTATGCCGGCGCCGGCACTCGGATATCGCCGGTCATATCGGTTTCCGTCTCATGGACAGGCCGTGTGGCCATAGTCACCTCAGTGGATAAATGCAGGGGGATTCGAGCGTGATTATCCGACGAAAAACCGTCCAGCACAAGCCGGCATATGCCTTATGGGAACTCGCAAGTGCATATCCCCGGAAGGGCTTGACCTTCCGGGTAACCGGCGGGTATTGCGCGGCAATGGGAATGCCGGTTCGGCGGCAACCAGGGCAATGTGAAGATCAGCCGGCTTAAGTAGAATGATCCTATGAAAATTGCCGTGGGCGCTGACCATGCTGGCTACGAATTGAAAGACCAGATCAAACAGTATCTGCAGGCGAAGGGCATTGAAGTTCGCGACGAAGGGACCTCATCGCCCGAATCGGTCGATTACCCCGATTACGCCCGAGCCGTGGCTTGTGATGTGAGCGGGCAGCGCGCGGATCTGGGCATCCTGGTCTGCGGGAGCGGAATCGGTATGGCGATCGCCGCAAACAAGGTTCATGGCATCCGCGCGGCCAAGGTTGACACCGAGTATGAAGCTCAGATGAGCCGCGAGCACAACGATGCCAATGTGCTCACACTGGGAGCGCGGATTCTCAAACCCGATGAAGCTTTGCTTATTGTCGATAAATGGCTGGCGACGCCATTTGCGGGCGGCAGGCACGAACGCCGCGTGGAGAAGATTGCGGCGATCGAAAAGGAAGAAGACGCTGCTGCTCAAACTCCGGGAAAGATCTGATGCACACCTGGTCAAGGGGAGAGTTCGAGATCAGCAGTGATCCCGCCCGGATAGACCTGCGCGCTGTCCACGAATTCCTGACCAACTCCTACTGGGCCAAAGGTATTCCCATGGAAACCGTGCGCCGCTCGATTGAGAATGCGCTTTGCTTTGGGATTTACCAAAATACCCGGCAAATCGGATTTGCTCGTGTCGTCACGGATCGCGCGACATTCGCCTATCTGGCCGACGTATTTGTTCTGCCACCTTACCGCGGGCGCGGCCTTTCCAAGTGGCTCATGGAATGCATCCTCAGCCATCCGGAGTTGCAGGGCCTGCGTCGCTGGATGCTGGCTACCAGGGATGCGCACGCACTCTATCAGCAATATGGGTTCAACGCTCTTAAGGCACCGGACCGATGGATGGAAATCCATAACCCGGATATCTACACGAGAAAAGAACCAGAAGCCGGGCCGAAATAGCAGGCGGGACGCGGGCAGGTGTGTAAGCGTGAATGACCGGGAACTCAATTCCCGCTGATCGCTCTCCCCAAGCCCACCCACAAGCTAGTAAGATTCTTGTATGAAGAATTCCCGCATGTCTCGTCCGCTTGCCGAATTTGATCCTGAGATTTCCAATGCCATAGCCAATGAGGTTCGCCGCCAGCATGAAGGGTTGGAGCTGATTGCTTCAGAGAACTTTGTGAGCATGGCGGTGCTGGAAGCGGCGGGATCGGTTTTCACCAACAAGTATGCGGAAGGGTATCCGGGCAAAAGGTACTACGGCGGTTGCGAGTTTACTGACGTGGTGGAAAATCTGGCGCGCGATCGGGCAAAGCAACTGTTCGGCGCCGAGCATGCAAACGTGCAGCCGCATTCGGGATCGCAGGCAAACATGGCGGCCTATATGTCGCTCTTGCAGCCGGGTGATCCTGTGATGGGACTCAATCTGGCACACGGAGGTCATCTCACACACGGCCATCCGCTGAATTTCTCCGGCAAGATGTACAAGATCATCCCTTACGCCGTACGTAAAGATACCGAGCTCATCGACTACGACGAGATGGAGCAGATCGCGGTGCGCGAGCGGCCCAAGATGATTATCGGCGGAGGCAGCGCTTATTCACGCATCTTCGATTTTCCCCGCATGCGGCAGATCGCCGATAAAGTCGGCGCCAAGCTGATGATTGACATGGCGCATATTGCCGGACTGGTAGCAGGCGGTGCGCATCCTTCGCCGGTGCCGCACGCTGACATCGTGACCACCACAACTCACAAGACTCTGCGCGGGCCTCGCGCCGGCATGATTCTGTGCCGCCAGGAGCTGGCCACGACGGTCGACAAAATTGTTTTGCCGGGAATTCAGGGCGGGCCGCTGGTGCACATCATCGCTGCCAAAGCAGTGTGCTTCAAAGAAGCCCTGGAACCCGCATTTAAAGACTACGCCCATCAGATTGTCGCCAACGCCCGGGCGCTCGCCGCCAAGCTGATGCAGGAAGGCTTCCGCATTATTTCCGGCGGCACGGACACGCACTTGATGCTGATCGACGTTTTTGCCAAGGGTCTTCTCGGCAGCGAAGCGGAAAACGCGCTGGGTCAGGCCGGAATTACGGTCAATAAGAACGCCATTCCGTTTGATACCAACCCTCCGCTCAGGCCGAGCGGAATCCGCATTGGCACACCGGCCCTGACCACTCGAGGCATGAAGGAAGACGAAATGATTCAGACCGGCGCGTGGATTGCCGAGGCGCTCAACCATCACCAAGACGCAAAGGTGCTCAACAGAATCCGCAAGCAGGTGCTGGAGCTGGCGGATGCTTTCCCGCTCTATCCGGAATTGCGAACGCCGGTCGGAGTCGCTTAGAGGGGATGAAAGTTTTCGTCGAGAATGAAGCCGGCTCAAATGTGAAGCACCTGCACGACGAAAAATCCCTGCAGGTACAAGGGACGATGCATGTCTACCGGCCCTATCCGTTTCCCTACGGGTTTGTTCTGGATACTACAGCAGAGGACGGCGATAACGCTGACTGCTTCATCCTGACTAACACTCCTCTGCGAACCGGCGAGATCGTCGAGTGCGAGCCTGTCGCGCTCATGGAGCAGATTGAAGACGGCCAGGCAGACCACAAGGTGTTGGCTTTCCTCAGAGGCGATGAGCGTCCCGTCGAGCGCATCCCAGTAGCCGAGCTGACAGAATTTGTGACTCACGTCTTTGAGCACATTCCAGGAAAGTCGATCGCTGTAGGCGAGTTCAAAGATAAAGACGCCGCGCTCAGCTATCTGCACGATTGCCAGGATGCAAAACCCACAGGTCGATAGAAGAAGTGTCTACTGCGGCACCAGCTTGAGCACGCGACCGCCGGAGATATCCACTACGTAGAGTTCGCCGGCGGCATCCTGTCCGAAAGAGCTGATGTTGAAGTTCTCGTCCGCGAGCTGGGAGCGCGTGAACGTGTTGGGGGGATTTTCTGTCAGGGCAAAAATTTTGCCGTTCAAGTCGCCGAAGATGTACATGCCTTGCCTTCCTTGCAATGCACTACCGTGATAGACGAATCCGCCAATCACCGCTTCAGCTTCAGGATGCGGTATTTCAACGATAGGGAGGCTTAGTCCGGTCATGTTGCAGTTGCTGGGCGGGTTAAAACAGTGATCGCCTTCCATGATGTTCCAGCCGTAGTTGCCGCCCTTTTGCACGATGTCGACTTCTTCAAAGCTGTCCTGGCCTACGTCGGCGACGAAGAGCCGGCCGGTCGGGCGATCAAAGGAGAATCGCCACGGATTGCGAAACCCAAACGCAAAGATTTCCGGCAAGCCGCCGCCGGCAACAAACGGATTGTCGGGTGGAATCGCGTATTGCTTGCCGGGGCTGGTGGAGTTCACATCAATCCTCATCATCTTGCCCAGCAGGATTTGTGTGTCCTGGCCGTGGCCCAGCGGATCGCCCCCGCTTCCGCCATCGCCCAGGCCAAAATAGAGGAAGCCATCAGCGCCAAAGGCCAGTTGTCCGGCCTTGTGATTGGTGAAGTTGTTCACCTGGTCGACGGTCAACAGGATGCGCTCGCTGGTGGGATCAGCCTGGTTTGGGTTGGTGGCCGACGCGAGGAATTCCGAGATCACTGACTGAAATTGCCCGGCATTATTGCGCACATAGTTGACGTAGAATTTTCGATTGCTCGAAAAGCTGGGATGAAACGTAACACCCAGCAACCCCATTTCATCCTGGTCGATGACTTCCCCGCTGATGTCCAGAAAAGGCGTCGGCAGAAGCGATCCATTTTGAATGATTCTGATTGTGCCGCCTTGTTGAACCACAAACAACCGGCCAGAGCCGTCGCCCGCCTGTTCGAGACCGAGTGGTGAGTTCAAGCCGGACACAACCACCTGGGTACCGACTGCCCCGGATGAGAAAGCGTTGGTATTGCTGCCGCCGCAGCTCAACAAACAACAGAATCCCAAGGCTAGACCGAGAGCGATGAAGCGGGAACGCCAACGTGCCATTCGTTGCTCCTTGCCGACAACCTTGATGATAAATCGGCGGGGGCATGGCAGACACTCACGATCGGCCAAGCCCCAATTTGCTCTTAGTTCCGCGACTGATAGCCCTCCTTTTACCGTAAATTTGCTTCTAATCCCCGAAGAAGTTTGGGTACGGATGGGCTTTGGGTACGGACGACATGGTACTGCGATTCACATATTTGGCATGCTTCCTTAGCTTGCTGACGGCCACGGCTGGCGCGCAAGCAAATCCAGCGCCGGATGTGAACGCAATTGTGAGCCGCATGGTGGCCGCGCATCAGGAAAATCAGGCCCGGGTACGGCCTTTTACTGTCAAAAGAGGTTATCTCCTGCTGGATAAAAAGGAGCAAGCCCAGGCGCAGGTGGTTGCCAACATTACTGTTCTGCCGCCCAACCACAAACAGTACTCGATTGAGAGCAGCAGCGGAGGCATGGGAGAGAAAGTTTTGCGTGACGTCCTGATCAAGGAAACCGAGCCCCCGAAGGACGCGCAGAAAAAGGAAATCTCGCCGGACAACTACAATTTCCAGCTGCTGGGACAAGACACCGTGGATGAGCGGCGTTGCTATCTTCTGTCGCTGAATCCCAAGCGCGAAGACAAGGATCTGATCCGGGGAAAAATCTGGGTGGACGCCGCGAGTTACAACATCGTTCGAATTGAAGGCAGCCCGGCGAAAACACCCTCATGGTGGATCCGCGATCTCTACATATTCATGAGTTACGCTGAGGTAGATGGCATGTGGCTTCGGACCTTTACTCACGCCGTAGCGAATGTGCGGTTCAAGGGCAAATATACTATGGAGTCGCGCGATCTCGAATACAGTGCGGTGCGCCAGACTGCCTCACGGACGCGACGGAATCCCGGAATTCTGGCCGGCGCCGCCATCAATCCTTAGCTATTTAGTCTCGCATAATTGTGAACTCTGCCAGGGAAGCTGGCTCGCACGTCACCTTGTTCGTTACAACAACATACCCGTGCGATTCCAGCGGGTGCGCGAGATGAAATTCTCGGCAATTGAGGCATAAAACGAGATTCTGTGGACTGGGTTCTCATCCAGCCATCGTGCGGTGGGCGCGTCATACGACCAATAGACAAACATCGGCTCGCCAATCACATTGTGGATCGGAACAAAGCCCCAGTCGCGGCTGTCGCTGGAATTGTCGCGGTTATCGCCCATCACAAACAGCTTGCCCTCGGGAACAACGGTCGGCCCCCAACTTTCCTGCGGGCTGTGCGCCGGCGCATGGTGGACCGCGTAAGGCTCCTGGACCGGCGCTGAATTCACGTAAAGAACACTGTTGCGAATCTCCAGACGATCCCCGCCAACCGCAGTCACCCTCTTCAGGAATGTTTCCTCGGGATTCTTGGGATAGTGAAAGACCACAATATCGCCGCGGTGGATCGTCTTCAGCATGGGCAGCCGCCAGTTGACGAGAGGAATCTCGGGCCCGTACAGAAGCTTATCCATGAACAGGTGATCGCCGACGAGGATCGTGCCCTCCATGGAAGCGGTAGGAACCACTGACGCCTCGCCGACAAAGATACGAATGCACAGGACAATCAACGCGAGAATGATCAGACGCCGTCTTGAGTATTTCCAGACTCTGCGGAGCCGCGAGACGTAACTCGCCTGAACAGCCGTGGGTGACGGATCTGGCGTGGTCTCCGGCGCGGGCGGTGATGGTGGCTGCAATTCCTGTTCGACTTGAACCTCAGTGGAATCAGGCTTTGCCAATAACTCAAGTGAGAGCATATAGACGAAGGGGGAACCCTCATTTTTCGCCGGAGAACGGCCGTCCGCAATCAGGTGAACACCTGCTCTCGCGGACAATTGGCCATGGAGTCAGGATCTCCGAGCGCGTACGGCGGGCGCGTGAAACGTGCGGAAAGCGCAGGTGGGAGCCTGTAATATCTCTGCTATAATCAGACAGTCGATTCTGCCCACTCTGGGCAGGATGCATATTCGGGGAGTGGCTCAGCCTGGTAGAGCACCTGGTTCGGGACCAGGGGGTCGGAGGTTCAAATCCTCTCTCCCCGACCAATTTGTTTAAGCAGCTTACAGCGATCTTGAGAAAATCAAAACCGACCACCTGTTCTTGGCCCAGGTGCTCTAGCGTTGGGATGCGCATGAATGCCGCACTTGGTGACTTATAGCACGGTGCTCGACTATCTACATAATCGACTACAGTGCCCGCTGGAGCCGGCGTTCTCAATCCAGTAGTCCCTCCCAATTTGAAACGCTTGAGGTGTCGACAGTAGGGCGTCTGAGCTTGCGCCAGGTGCTTGAAATTAAAAAAGATCCAATGCTGGCCTTACACTCGGTTCGCCCGTGATCCCGAAACCTACTTGAGCCTAAATGACCCAAGATTCCTGAGACTTAATCCGGGTGCAAACAATGTGCACGGTGGCGATCTGGCACGCAACCACAACCGGGGCTCGCTTTCTTCTAATTCATTTGTGTGCTCTTCAAGAAGCCTTTCTGCGGCTTTTGGTCGGACAACACAGCTCTCCGAGATCCACGACGCTACTTTCGAGTGCGCAATCGGAGTGAGTTGAATCTCGAACCCCGCGAAAGGACCTCACATGACCGGGAAAGACGATAAGACGAAGAATCCGCAGGTACGTTCCGACATATTGCCCTTGCCGGAGGGCAAGGCCGAGGTAGTCATCGGGCGAACCTATGAAGACTCCAAGCCCGGCTTCCCCCAACCAGTGAAAGCGCCGGAGGGCGCTCCGAACGTCTTGCTGATTCTGCTCGACGACGTTGGCTTCGGCCAAGCTGGTACTTTCGGAGGGCCAGTACCGACGCCCACGCTGGATCGCCTGGCCAAAAACGGGCTGCGCTACAACCAATTTCACACTACGGCGCTTTGCTCGCCGACACGTGGTGCCTTGCTTAGTGGCCGCAACCATCATTCGGTCGGCTTTGGATGTATCACGGAGTGTGCCACCGGGTTTCCTGGCTACAACGGAATCTGGCCCAAGGAAGCCGCCTGCGTCGCCGAGACTCTCCGGCAGAACGGATACAACACGGTCGCGTTGGGCAAATGGCACAACACACCGGATATGGAAACTAACGTCACCGGTCCGTTCGACCGCTGGCCTACCGGGCAGGGCTTTGAATATTTCTATGGCTTCATGGGCGGCGAAACCGATCAGTTTTACCCCACGCTATACGCCAACACCATTCCGGTCCGACCCAACAAGACGCCCGAGCAAGGCTACCACCTCACCTCCGACATCACGGACAAGGCAATCAACTACTTGAAGTTGCACAATTCAGTTGATCCCGGCAAACCGTTCTTCATGTTCTTTGCCCCAGGTGCAGCTCACGCGCCGCACCAGGTCCCCAAAGAGTGGATCGCCAAATTTAAAGGTCAATTTGATCAGGGTTGGGATAAGGTGCGACAGGAGACGCTGGATCGTCAGAAAAAACTCGGCGTCGTCCCGAAGAATACTAAGTTGACGCCCCGGCCCGACCAAATTCCTGCGTGGGATTCGTTTTCCGCCGACGAACGACGTTTGTTTGCGAGAATGCAGGAAGTGTTCGCAGGATTTCTGGCAAATGCAGATCACGAAATCGGCAGGCTCATTGATACCGTCGACGAACTAGGTGAGCTGGACAACACCCTTATCTTCTACGTCGCTGGAGACAACGGCGCGAGCGCCGAGGGGTCCCTGACAGGAACGCTGAATGAAATCAGAATACTCAACGGCGTTCCAGAGGACCCGAAGGGAATGCTGGCAGCCATCGATGAAATCGGCGGACCGAAGCACCACAATCATTATCCCGTGGGCTGGGCTTGGGCCGGTGACTCGCCGTTGCAGTGGACCAAGCAGGTGGCCTCACATTTCGGCGGTACGCGCAACGGCATGGTGATTCACTGGCCGGAGAGGATCAAGGACAAGGGAGGATTGCGGTCGCAATTCCACCATTGCATCGACGTTGTGCCCACCGTTCTTGAAGCCGTTGGAGTTCCTGAGCCGCGCGTTGTGAACGGAGTGCCACAAAAACCGATTGAAGGCGTGAGCATGGCCTACAGCTTTGATGATGCAAAAGCCCCCAGCACCCGCACCACCCAGTACTTTGAGATGTTCGCCAATCGTGCTCTCTATCACAACGGCTGGATTGCCTGTTGCTTTCACGGAAGGGTCCCTTGGGAAACCGGTAAAACAGTGGGGTTCGATGAAGAAACGTGGGAGCTATACAACATCGAAGACGATTTCAGCCAAAGCGTAGACCTCGCAGCCAAGGAGCCGGAAAAGCTGCGCGAGCTTAAAGACCTCTGGTGGACGGAAGCCGGCAAGTATAACGTGCTTCCCCTGGATGATCGCATGGCGGAACGTGCAGCTGCCTCCATGCGCCCTGACCCTATGCACGGCAGAACCACCATCAGTTATGGCGAGAGTGCCGTGATGATTTTGGAACCTAGCTCTCCCAGTATCATGAACAAGTCATATAACATCACGGCCGACGTTGAGGTCCCACCAGAAGGTGGAGATGGAATGCTGGTAACCTGCGGCGGATCAGTGGGAGGGTATGCCTTCTTCGTCGAGGACCGTAAGTTAGTGTGGCAATACAATTACTTCGGCGACGAACAGTACCGAGTCGAATCTTCGCAAAATGTGCCTTCTGGACACGCGATCTTGAAGTACGAATTTAAGAGCGCCGGTGGGCCTCCAGGATCAGGTGGCACGGGAACGCTCTCGATCAACGGCAACAAAGTGGGAGAACTGAAACAGCCGAAGACCGTTCCATTTCGTTTTTCAACGGCAACTTTCAACGTGGGCGAAATCAACGGCTCACCCGTGGTCCCAGGGCAGCAAGCGCCGTTCCGATTCACAGGAAAAATCCACGCTGTCACGTTCAATCTCGAACCCAGAGGTGTGAGCGAAAAAGAAAAGCAGCAAGACAAAGTTGCCCAATTCGCGGCCGCTCTAAAGGCAGCGTAGGGCTGGAAACGCGAGGGACCCTTGCGCTGTCACCGGCTGGTCACTCGGGCATTTGGGTCGTACTGGGGGAACGCGGACTAAACGCTGCGCTCTCGCGGTGAACAAATCGAAGGGTTGACTGTCGCTTTGAGTGTGACTGTAGACGATTTTGTAGCTGCGAAAGCCTCTGGCTTCTACAAATAGCAACAGCTTTCAACGAGCGGCCCGCAACGAGTTCAATATCAATCAGTTAAAAGCAGCAAATTTCAACAGAGTTCAAGAGGCTTCGGAATCTGGTTCGGGACCAGGGGGTCGGAGGTTCAAATCCTCTCTCCCCGACCAATTTCTTTCAATGAGTTGCATCGCACACGAGCCGACCACCTGGTTTTAGTCCAGGTGCTCTAGCTTCCGGATGCGCCTGAATGCAGGCCTTCGTGCTTATGGGAAAGTGCACGACCATCTCAAAAATCGAATACAGTCGTTTCGCATCCGCCAAATCTGGTTTTGAACCAAGCTCTTCAAATGGGCATTGGCTACGTAAGCTTTACATCCGGGAATAAATATCTCTTCGCCTGACTGGACGTTTTCGCGAAGAAGTCGGGTCTCACCCTGCATGGAAGTCCCGAAGTGCAACGAGCAATTTCTTCGCTCGGCCGCTTGGCATCTCATCAAGAGGGACAGGTGCCCGCGGCGGTCGTGTTTGCGCAGAGTCGGCCACGCATTATCGCAAGGGCATGGCTTATCAATTCAGCTATGGAGTATTGATCATGAAAGAATCGATAGGAATCTTTTTGCTTCGTCGCCTGCAAGAAGTTGGTATCCGGCACATCTTCGGTGTTCCCGGCGATTACAACTTGGGACTTATGCAGCAGCTCGAAGACCGGGGTGAACCTGCCTGGATTGGGAATTGCAACGAGCTGAACGCCTCTTATGCGACCGACGCGTATGCACGAGTCAATGGCATCGGCGCGCTCAGTGTGACGTACGGGGTTGGAGCTCTTAGTGCAATCAACGGTATTGCCGGTGCATACAGTGAGCATGTCCCCGTGATCCTGATTTGTGGATCGCTTCCACTGCGAGCCATTCAACGTGGGGATCTGATGCACCACACTCTCGCCGATAGAGAAAAAGGGAATTTCCTTCGGATGTTCGGTGAGATTACGGCTGCGCAGTCGCGACTCACTCCGGAAACCGCCGTGACAGAGATCGATCGGCTCATTCTGACGGCGTGGCGCCAAAAACTTCCCGTCTACATGGAACTGCCGTCCGACATCTCTGCTCTCGAGATCGAGGTGCCCGAAAGCCCCCTCAAACTCGAGATGCCCCCGAGCGACCAGAAAAGCCTGAAAGCCTGCACAGAGATGATTCTGGAGAGGTTGAAAGCCGCTAAATCACCTGCGTTTCTGCTGGATCTGGATGCGATCCGCTTCGCCGTCTCCGGGCGAGTCATGGAACTCGCTGAACGATTTAACATGCAGGTCGCGACGTTGAACTGCGCCAAAGGGGCTGTCCCCGAAGGTTCCCCTCAATTTATTGGAACGTACGGTGGCCTTGCGAGCGCGCCCGCAACCCGCAAGGCGATTGAAGAAAGTGATTGTCTGCTGACGATTGGTTTCAGGCGCGTCGAAACAACGGTTGGTTTTTTCACTGACAAACTGCCCGCCTCTGCCATCCACTTGAATTCCGCCTCCGTCGATTCCGCAGAAAAGAATTATCAGGGTGTTTATATTGCTGAACTTCTGCAGTCCATCATTGACTTGTCTGCGGGCGCGGTCGCGAAGAAACAACCGGGTCGTCCGTTGAAGCAGGCGTCCTTCGTTCCCTCGGACGATCCGCTTACTCAAGACGCATATTGGAAGGCGATACAGAATTTTCTGCGCCCCGGAGATGTGATCGTGGTAGAAGACGGAGCATCGAGCGCAGGTATGGGCCGGCTGACGCTCCCCGAGGGCTCGATCTATATCACAGGAGCATTTGTCTGGTGTTCGATCGGCTATGCGACAGGCGCGCTGCTTGGAGCCATTCTCGCTTCTCCGGGGCGGCGTCACATATTGCTTACCGGAGAAGGATCTCTGCAGATGACCGTGCAGGAGCTCTCGACAGTCATGAGGCATGACCTTAAGCCGTTCATTTTTGTGATCAACAACTCGGGATATACGGTAGAAAGAGCCGTTCTGGGTAAAGACGCCAGATACAATGATGTCGCGAATTGGCGGTATTCGGAATTGCCCAATGTCTTCTCTCGTGAGAGGAAGCCAGAAACCTATATCGTTCAAACCAGCAACGAATTGCAGAAGGTGCTGGACGCTCCGCATTCGGGCATGGTCTTCGTGGAGTCTGTGATGGATAAATACGATGCGCCAATCGATTTGATCGTCGGCGGTCACGCGCTCGCCGATTCCGATTACGGTGTGCCCGGGCCGCAGGCAGAAGCGAATGCGCAAATCTCAATGCCGACACGCGTCGCCTGACCGGATGCGGGTTACCAGCGGAGGACTTCATCAACATGACCACCCGGAGCTTTGAAAGAGATAGGGCGGCACTTCTTGTCGTCGATCCTTACAACGATTTCATTTCCGAGGGAGGCAAAATATGGGATCGCATCAAAGGCGTGGCCGAAGCAAATAGCTGCGTTCCAAACATGTTGGACGTCATGAATGCTTCCCGCAACGCGGCGCTTCGCGTTTTTTATGCGCTCCACCATCGCTACCGTCCCGGCGACTACGAGACCTGGAAGTACATTGCACCTATCCAGAAAGCAGCGTGGTTGAGCAAGAGCTTTGAATACGGCACCTGGGGTGGCGAGGTCCGCGCCGAATTCGCGCCTCAGTCAGGCGACATTGTGGCTCAGGAACACTGGTGCTCCAGCGGATTTGCCAACACCGACCTGGATCTGCTGCTCAAAAAGCATGGCATTCACCAGCTCATCATCATCGGGCTCATTGCCCACACTTGTATCGAGGCAACGGTGCGCTTTGCCGCTGAGCTTGGGTACGATGTGACGCTGGTGAAAGATGCGACTGCGGATTACGGGGACGAGTTTATGCACGCCGCCCTAGTCACCAATCTTCCCAACTACGCGAATGCCATTGTGACTACAAAGGAAGCGTTCGACTTGCTCTCTGGCGCCTAGGCTTTGGGAACGAGCGGCTAGTATCGGGAAGAATTGAGCGGGCGCTCAAGTTAACCTTAACGGTTTTGTGTCTGAGGAAGCCTCCGACTTCAACAAATCGCAACAGCTTTCAACTACACGACTCAACCTGAATACATTTAACCGGCCAACGCTAATTCTGCACAAATATTAACTCACGGTTAACTTCTATTTGCGCCTCCAAGAAACCTCCTTTCGCAAGCCGACTTCCAACCCATCTCAAGAGAGTCAAGGCTGTCTTCCCCCGAAAACAATCGAATTTACCAATCAAAAGGAGAAATGATGAGCACCATTACGACTAAAGATGGTACGACGATCTACTACAAAGACTGGGGCAAAGGTCCGGCCGTAACGTTCTCGCATGGCTGGCCGCTGAACGCGGACGCTTGGGATGGCCAGCTGCTTTTCCTTGCGCAGAATGGCTTTCGCGCGGTCGCACACGACCGCCGCGGCCATGGTCGATCGAGCCAGCCTTCTTCCGGAAATGACATGGACGGTTATGCCGATGACCTTGCGGCCGTTATTGAGGCATTGGATCTCAAGGGTGCCACGCTGATCGGCCACTCCACCGGCGGCGGCGAAGTGGCCCGCTACATCGGACGCCACGGCACGAAACGCGTTGCCGGGGCCGTCCTTCTTTCGGCAGTGCCTCCGCTCATGTTGAAGACCGCAGCGAATCCGGAGGGTCTGCCCATCGAGGTCTTTGACAACATGCGCGCCTCTCTGGTCAAGAACCCCTCGCAGTTCTACCAGGACTTGGCTCTTATGTTCTACGGTGCCAACCGGCCCGGCGCTAAGGTCCCCAAGGGGACGCTGGATCAGTTCTGGCTTTGGAGCATGCAAGCCGGCCTCAAGGGCGCCTTCGAGAGCATCAAGGCCTTTTCCGAGACCGATTTCACCGAGGATCTAAAGAAGTTCGATGTTCCAACCCTGGTCTTGCACGGCGAAGACGATCAGATCGTTCCCGTCAAGGACTCGGCGAAAAAATCAGCCAGGCTTATCAAGGGTGCCAGTGAAATCTACTATCCAGGCGCGCCACATGGCCTTACGGCCACGCATCAGGATAGAGTCAACGCAGATCTGCTGGAGTTTCTACGGAGCGTCCAGAAAGCTTCCGCAGCAGCTTGATTTACAGACTGTCACTTATCCGGAAGCCAGAAGCAATCTGCTACTGGCGAATCTCGCATTGGTCGAAGCTCTGTCGGAAAAAGCGGCAAGTAACGCCCGAGATAGCGCCGGGAAAAGCGCTTACTTGGGCTGCAATCGTTGCGTTCTGCGAACAGGATAACCTATGAAACGGATCCCACTCTTGGCCGCAATTTGTGCCATCGCCTTAATGTCACTCGCAGCTGGGCGCATGGATGACCAGGCCGCCCCGATTTTCGGAATCAAGATTCCGCCCGGATATCGCGACTGGAAGTTGATCTCTGTGGCCCACGAAGCAGGCAACCTCAACGACCTGCGCGCTGTTCTCGGCAACGACATAGCGATCAAAGCATTTCGTGAAGGGAAGCTTCCGTTTCCGGACGGAACAATCATCGCGCGGCTTGCCTGGAATTACGTTCCATCGGACGAAAACAACAAAGTCTTTGGACGCGAACAGTCCTTCGTGGCGGGAGCTCCTACGAACGTTCAGTTCATGGTCAAGGACTCAAAGAAGTATGCTGCGACGGGCGGCTGGGGATTCGCTCAATTCAAAAACGGCAAGCCGGATGAAAAGGCAGACCTCAAAACCTGTTTTCCTTGTCACGAGCCCATCAAAGCTCGAGACTTCGTGTTCACTCAATACGCAGCCACACCCTAAACACGCTCAGCCAATAAGGAGAAATCAAATATGAACAAGAACAACATGCGGCAGGAAACTGACAGCCTCGGCGTGGTTGAGGTGCCCTCCGACAAGCTCTGGGGCGCGCAAACTCAGCGTTCGCTCGAGCATTTCAGCATCGGCCAGGACCTCATTCCACGTGAGATGATCACCTCTTATGCCATTCTGAAGAAAGCCGCGGCGGCCGCCAATCACACCAGCAAGCGGCTCGGCGATCAGCAGTTCACACTCATTACTCAGACCTGCGACGAGATTCTTGCGGGCCAGCATCACGACATGTTCCCGCTGCACGTCTGGATGACGGGAAGCGGCACTCAGTTCAACATGAACGTGAACGAAGTCATATCCAACCGCTGCTGCCAGCTCGCGGGCACACCGCTGGGAAGCAAGGCGCCGGTCCATCCCAATGATCACGTGAATATGGCGCAGTCCTCAAATGATTCGTTCCCATCGGCAATGTATATTGCGGCTGCGGTCAATGTGAAGGAACGCCTGATCCCCGCAGTTACGGCGCTGCGCGATGCGCTCGACAAGAAGGCAAAAGAGTGGAAGGACGTCGTCAAAATCGGCCGAACGCACATGCAGGACGCAACGCCGCTCACACTCGGGCAGGAGTGGTCAGGCTATGTGGGAGTGTTGACAGATGATCTTCAGCGGATTGATACCGCACTGGAAGGTGTGTACCGCCTGGCTTTGGGTGGCACTGCGGTGGGAACTGGAATCAACTCGGCTCCGGGTTTCGCCGAGGCAGCGGCAGCGCAGATCGCCAAACTGACCGGCCTGCCTTTTGTAACTGCGCCCAACAAGTTTACGGTCCAGGGCGCGCACGACGCGCTGGTGAGCTTGTCCGGCACACTGCGCACCCTGGCTGTCTCTCTCTACAAAATTGCCAACGATATTCGCCTGATGTCCTGTGGGCCGCGCGCCGGGTTTGCCGAACTGGAGATCCCGGAGAATGAACCCGGTTCATCCATCATGCCGGGCAAGGTGAACCCAACTCAATGTGAAGCGCTCACCATGATCGCCGTTCAGGTCATGGCCGACGACGTCGCGGTTGGATTTGGCGGCGCCGGCGGTTATCTGGAAATGAACGTGTACAAACCCCTGATCATTTTCAACATTACCCACTCTGTCACCATCCTGACGGATGGCTGCACCAACTTCCGCAAGTTCCTGGTCGAGGGCACCAAACCCAACCTCAAGAAGATCCACGAATACGTAGAGCGTTCGCTGATGCTGGTTACTGCGCTATCGCCGGTAATCGGATACGACAAGGCATCAAAGATCGCCCATTACGCGATGGACAACGATCTCACTCTGAAAGCCGCTGCTTTGAAATTGGGCTTTGTCAGTGAGGCAGAATTCGATCGCATTGTCGATCCTGCAAAGATGGTGAAGCCTTATGTAGCGAAAGAAGCTGCCTGATCGGTTTTTCAGGCGAGGGCATTGAACAGCGTGGAGCAGTCTGTTCGGTGCCTGCGTCTATGAAATAACGCGTTGCCAACGATTGCCCGCACCCGGTCCGGGTGATCGGAAAAACGCCTAGACCAACCATGAACTCACCAGAAGAACCTGACCTAATTCTGACAGTTGCGCGGGTGTTATATGTCAACGGAGAATCCACCGATGACACGTTGGCAGGAACTGAGCGGCTCGGAAACTACCTTGGGGTACGCACCAAGATCATTCCTCGCTGGGGCGAGTTGGTTGAGGCGGCCGACGGAAGCACTCAACACGGGTCGGTCGTCACTGCCAGTCCCACCGGTGTGCACATGGGGCGTGTTGCCTCGGCTACGCAGTTGATCGATGAGATCGGCGCTGGCAGGCTTTCGTCATCTTCGGCGCTGGACGCGACACATGCGATCGCGCAGATCCAGCCTGATCCAACTTGGTTGTTCACGCTCGCAGCATCGGCCGGCGCTGCAGCATTGTCGGTTCTCTTCGGAGTCCGCCACCTCACGGCAGTGATACTCATCGTCGCAAGCGCATCCATTGGTGCCGTTCTGCGTAGAGTCCTTGCCCGGTACAGCGCGAACCCATTTTTGCAGCCGCTCTGCGCGGCGCTGCTCGCTGGAATCATTGGCGCTCTCGCTGTTCGTTACAACCTGAGTTCTTCGCTGCGGCTGGTCGCCGTCTGCCCTTGCATGATTCTGGTCCCTGGGCCTCATGTGCTCAATGGCATGATGGACCTCATTGCCGCGCGGATCAGCCTGGGCAGCGCGCGCCTTGTTTTTGCCGGCTTCATTGTTCTAGCAATCTCGTTTGGATTACTCCTCGGACTTGGCCTGCTCGGTGTCTCCTTGCCGGTGGGCGAACCCGGCAGACCTGTGCACCTGTGGGTCGACGTTATTGCCGCAGGCGTCGCGGTCGCGGCCTACAGCGTTTTCTACTCGACGCCGATGCGCATGCTGCCATGGCCGGTTGGTGTTGGTATGGCGGCGCATGCCTTGAGATGGTGGACTCTTGCCCATGGTGGAGGAGCAGCTACGGGAGCGTTCGTTGCTTGCCTGATGGTCGGATTGATCCTTGCTCCAGTTGCTTATCGTCGCCATATGCCATTTGCGGCCATTGGGTTTGCTGCCGTGGTTTCGATGATACCTGGTGTCTTTCTGTTCAGAATGGCCAGCGGCCTTCTTCAGCTTGCCAACGATTCAAATACCACACTGCAGCTCTTGGGCGCCACAGTCGCCGACGGCATGATTGCCCTCACCGTCATTCTTGCCATGACCCTGGGCGTGGTTGTTCCGAAGGTCATCTTCGATCGTGTCATACAGAGAAAGACGCGGCCGAAAGCCTGAGGGACCGAAAAGATGCCAATGCCTTCACAATCCCGCCGATTCGATCACTCAATATCGCCCCCCAACCACATTCTCGACTCGAGACAATTGCAGAGCCGCCTGCCAACCGTGCTCAGCGCAGTTGCGGGCATGGTGGATGTGATTAGCTTCGTCAGCTTCAAGCTGTTCACGGCGCACGTTACCGGCAACCTTGTCGTGATAGCCGCCCTGCTGGTACGTGGTGGCCCGCCTAACCTGGCGCAGATTTTGGCGGTTCCTGTTTTCATTCTCGCAGTTAGCGGCGTTTGGCTGATAGCACAACGTATCAACAAGCGAGGTTCAGCCTTGGCCAGGCCGCTGTTGCTGATTCAGTTTCTGCTGCTTGCCTGCGTCCTGGTCGTCGCTGTTGTCTTTCACCCGGCCGCTGATCCGCATGGGTTAGTGGCCGGCGTCGTCGCCATGATTGCAGTCTCAGCCATGGCGTGCCAGTTTGCTCTGTTACGACTCGCCGTCCCAGGCGCACCTTCAACCGCTGTAATGACGGGAAACTTAACCAAGACGACGCTGTCGCTCTTGGACACTCTTTCAGGAAATGCGACCGTAATCGAAGGCGCCAGAATGCAGTTGAAGAAAACTTTGCAACTGGTCGCCGGCTTCTTTGTCGGCTGCCTTGCCGGCGCCGCAGCAGTCTCGTGGATGGGAGAGTGGGCCTGGTCGCTTCCGGTCGTGCTGGCCGGAGTGGCGGCAGGATTGCCGTCGAACAGGCTCTGATCTGCACAGGTGCCCGGAAACCGGTGCCGATCGGCGCCTTTGGAGTTTCAGCATGCTGCGAATGCGGTTTCTTCTCGGGAATAGCCTTTTGATTTTGATCCTTGCAGCCACACTGCATTCTCAGACCGAGCACGAAGAGACGCTCAGCGGGCCCGACAGCCATGAAAGCGCTCCGCGACAGCAAAAGCATCTTTTTGGCGATTGGGGCGGTGAACGAACACGCCTGATGGAGCGAGGTGTTCGGTTCGATCTTCAATACATTACCGACACTCTATGGAACGTGAAGAGCGTGCAGAAAGAACGCGTGGCAAGCTTCAATCGGGTTCGCGGCACGATCGACATCGATTTTGGCAAACTTTCTGATCTGCCTGGACTCTATTTCCACGTAACCGCGGTCTGGCAAGGAGGCGGCAACCTTGGAAATTACCTGGGCTTGATCACTGGTCCAAGTGGTATGGCCAGCCAAAACACGTTTCGGCTCGATTCCTGGTGGCTGGAGAAACGGTGGTTGAAGGAACGCGTGATCGCGCGCGTGGGCCAGTTTGCCCAACAGGACTTCTATGGAACACAACACTACGGAGCGTCGTTCATCTTTGAGCCGATGGGATACGCCCTGGGCAACCTCTTCAGCACGGATTTCGAAACATTCGATCCGCCGTCAACCCCAGCGTTCGAGCTGCGCTTTGTCTTGACCGACAACCTCTATATAAAGTCGATGGTCGCCTCTGAAAACCGTACCCCTTTCAACAGCAACCCGACTGGCTTGGTTCCAACATTCACCGGCGTGCCTGTGAGCGTGTATGAGATCGGATTCACTCCGGGCAAGAAGGCATCGTCAGTGCGCGCTTTCGATAACATCGACAGCCGCAAAGGATATTCGGGGCTTTACCGATTCGGAGCATCGTACAGCCCCGGTCTATTTACACCCGCTGCGAGTACAACGTCGCGGTCGGGAAACTACCTCTTATATTGGATGGCCAATCAGGCTCTTTGGCGAATCGATCCCAAGGAAGCCAAAGGGCTGGACGTCACGTTGTCTTTCGACTGGAGTTCCGGCGACCTCAATCGCAATAACACGATTCTTACTGCGGGGCTGCGCTTCAACGAGCCGCTGCCAGTTCGTAGGCATAACACCATGTCCCTGGGCTACGTTCGAAATGGCCTGAGCCAGCAATTTGTTCCATCAGGCTCGCCACGATTCAAACCAGAGCAGGGCGTTGAATTTAATATGTTGGTTGACGTTCTACCCATGATTCTTCTGCAACCGGTCATCCAATACTATACAAACCCGAGCGGTGGAACAGGGCGTGACATAGTGATTGGATTTAGAGCCAAGGTGGATTTCTAAGATCAGCGAACTAAAGGAAACGAAGATGAAATACAGATTATTGGGCAACAGTGGTCTCCGGGTGTCCGAAGCGTGTTTGGGCACTATGACGTTCGGCGAGGATTGGGGATGGGGCTCCTCCAAGGGCGAGGCCCGAAAGGTCTATGAAGCCTACCGTGAGGCCGGAGGAAATTTCCTCGACACGGCGAACATTTACACCAACGGTTCGAGTGAGCGGTACGTAGGAGAATTTATTAAGGATCATCGGGAGAGCATCGTTCTGGCCACCAAGTACAGCAATGCTATGCCCGGAAAGGATCCTAACGCGGCCGGCAACCAACGCAAAAACGTGGTCCAGGCCGTCGAAGCCAGCCTTAAGCGTCTTCAAACTCCCTACATCGACCTGTACTGGGTCCACATCTGGGACGGACTCACACCCGTCGAAGAGGTCATGCGCGCGCTCGACGACCTCGTCCGTCAGGGCAAAGTGCTCTATGTCGGCATCTCCGATGCCCCTGCGTGGTGGGTCGCTCAAGCCAACACGCTCGCTCAGCTTCGCGGATGGTCCCCGTTCGTCGGTTTGCAAGTCGAATACAGCCTCATCGAGCGCACCCCCGAGCGCGAGCTGATGCCGATGGCACAAGCGCTAAACATCGGATTCACCGCATGGTCACCGCTGGCCGGAGGTGTGCTCACAGGTAAGTATCACGGCCACGGCTCGTCTGAGCAGGCCAGGTTGAGCAGCGATATGCTGAAGGATTTTCGTCCTGAACAGCAGCGCGCTGATCCTATTGTTGCTGCCGTCAAACAGGTGTCCGACCAGGTGGGACGCAGCATGGCCCAAGTTGCCTTGGCCTGGCTTCGCTACCGTGCGGTTCCGGTGATCCCGATTCTCGGCGCACGCAAGCTTACTCAATTGCAGGACAATCTCGCCAGCTTCGATTTGGCACTGACGCCGGAGCAGATCAATAGCCTACATGCCGCCAGCCGCATCGACTTGGGCTTCCCCCAGGAGCTGTATGGGAAGGAGTTTCCCAGGGCTCTCCGCTACGGCGGGATGCGTGACCAACTTGTGGCCTGATTCAATGTTTGGAGTTACCAGCATTGTCGTCGCAGTTTCTTTACTTCAGCCAGCAGAGTTGGTGGATTTAGAAAGGAATCACCCATGAAACTGAAGCACATCATGACCCTGACCGCGCTGATCGTCGCAAGCGCATCGGCACTGCACTCGACTCCGTCGTGTCAAGCGGGAAATATGCCAGCTGGCGATAGACAGGAAGAGTCCAACATGTCGAACATGAAAGTTATCATGCTGATCGAAGCGAAAATTCAACCGGAACGCCGCGCTGAGCTTATCGAGGCGGCGCAGCAATACATTCCACTGGTTCGAGCAGAGCCGGGCGTCGAAGCATTTTACCTGAGCACGCGAATGGAGGATCCCAATACATTCGTTTTTTATGAGGTGTACAAGTCACAAGCGGCACAGGACCTTCATTTGCAGCAGGACTTCACCAAGAGATTCCTGGCAACCTTAAAGAACGCGCAGGCAGCAGACCGTGTAAGGACAAAGCTGGTCGACGTTACTGAACAAGCCGAGGCGCACTCCAAATAGCCGAATGCATCAGCCAAGCAATCGGGGCTCTCAGCATAGCAAGATCACAGCCTGTTTCATGATTCTGACTGTAGACGATTTTGTGCTGATAAAGCCTTCAACTTCAACAAATCGCAACAGCTCTCAACAAGCAGCTCGCAACAGGTTCAATGTCAATCAATTACGAACAACAGAATTCCACAGCGTTCATTAGGGTTTGGAATCTGGTTCGGGACCAGGGGGTCGGAGGTTCAAATCCTCTCTCCCCGACCAATTCAAAAGACGCCCTCGGATTCAGATACTTACGAACCTACCCGTTCCCAGTTTAGAACTTTGCTGGGCGAGGTTTTCGGGACCCTTGCGGAACTCTGGAGCTTTTCGCTCTGCCAGAGCAACAAAAGCCGCGGCGTTGCGCGGGAGTGCCACATCTCCAAGGTGCGTTTGGCTTGTGGAAAACGTGGGACGAAAGGTAGCTACCTCGGGGTGAAGTTTTTCATCCCAATCACAAAATCGCACCTATCCTGGGAGTGGATGGCGGCAGTCATCTGCAGAAACCCTCGACCGGCACATGCAAGTCTGCTCGAAGCTCAAAAGCAGACGCACAATCAAACTCAAAGGAGACAGACGAAATGGCGACGAAACCTACGCACGAACAGGCCCAACTCCACCTGCAAGTCTTTGAACAACGCCGCGAGCCGCGTTTGCGACAGGCCCGCGACTGGTTCTTCAAGAACTACTTTGCCACCACCATGGAAGAGGCAATGAAGGTCGGGCCGATGGGAACCGAAGAAGGAACAAATGTGATGATGGTTTTCGGGTACTGGGAGCAAACCTGCGCGTTGCTCAACTACGGCCTGCTGCACGAAGACCTTTTCTTTGAAACGACCGGAGAGTTCTTTGGCGTGTGGGAGCGCGTGAAATCCCATATCGAGGAAGGCCGCCAGATGTGGAGCAACAAGAGCTTCCTCAGTCATATCGAGAAGGCGGCGCAGCGTTTCGAGGCGTGGAATGAGACGCGCAACCCAGGGAACATCGCGACTATGCGCAAGATGATGAGCGAAATGGAGAAACAACGTAAGGAGCAAGCGAAAGCTGCGTGAAGCAATGACACGGGAATTCCACCCTCGAACTTAATGTAATGTGGGACGGGGGTGGGATTTTTAAAGTCCGTTGTCCCTTACCAGAACCGGCAATGCAACAAACAAGTTCTAAAATCGTCTGCCAGGGCCGACCAATTTTTTCAGCGACTTACAGCCACGCGGGAAAGTGAAAATCGACCCACCTGGTTTTGGCCCAGGTGCTCTAGCTTCCGCATGCGCATAAATGCTGTGCTTGGTGCCGATCGCAGCGTACACGACCATCTCAAAATCGACTACAGTGCCCGTTAGCGGACGCGTCTCAATTCGATAATCTCTCCAATTTTGAAGCACTTGCCGCGTGGGATTGCCTGGTAGACCCTCTGGGTTTGCACCAGGGGGTCGGCGTGAGATTCCCCCAAGGCTAAGTTGCCAATAACAACAAAGCGTTTGGCACTTACCGGCCTTCAAATTTCAACTGTCGAATCAACTCTCGTAGGTGTTTGAGTATGGCGTCGCGCGCGCGTTCGTAACCATCAGCGATGGGAGGAACATCAGTCCATTTCTCGATTGGCGCAAGGCTGGAGTATTTGGCCGGCAATGAAGTGAAAGTTACAATCCGTCGGGCGTCTGCTGCATCCTTGCTGGATAGCCTTCGAGGTCGCGTGGAATCGAACGGAACACCGTCTGATTTCAACCCCTCGCGCGCACTTACAGACAGGTCTTTCTGAGGCTCCGTTCCGCGCGCAATAGCATGAAGGTTTAAATGCTCTTCCTTTGCGATCTTGTTGAAATAGGCTGCAGAGACAACACTCAGCGCGGCTCCGTGCTCACAGACAAAGACGATTTGAGAAGAGGGTTGTGTTTTGGTTTCAACAGGACTTTGCATTTGCGAATTCGCGCTCATCGACCACCCAATCCACGTGAGTAAAAGGACGGATAACTGACGCTGCATGTTTCCTCCACAGAACTACGAGCGGCGAAACGGCTCCATGATTAGCGCTTCGAGCCGCTGCCTTTCCCGATTGTCGAAGCCGTCCAGGCCATACCGGAGCCTTTGATAGTCCTCGATACGGTTGTACGTCCCAAAGAGTCGGTCCCAGACGGAAAAAATATTTGAGTAGTTGGAGTCCGTTTCCCGCGTTACGCGTGAATGATGGATCTTGTGCATGTTCGGTGTAACGATAAGCAGCCGCAGGAACCGATCAAAGCGCTCACTGATTTTTATGTTTGCGTGCTCCAGGAGTGCATTGAGGCTGGAAAGGCTCAAGTACAAGGGAAGGACCCAAAACGGCAGGCCCAAAATGACCGTACCCACAAACTGCCACAATGAACGCCAGAGTGTCTCGCCCGGATGCTGGCGGAAGGCCGTGGTGACATCGACTTCCCGTTCGGAATGGTGGACGCGATGAAACCTCCAGCCCAGCTCAAGCTTGTGCAAGAGCAGATGTGCAGCGTAAGCGAAGAAATCCAATCCAGCGACGCCCACTAGCAGGAGAACCCAAGGACGCAGGTGCAGTCCTCCAACCAAGCCAATTCCCCTGCGCGCGACGAACCCGGACACCGAAGCGGTGATCGATACAAACCCGAGGTTCGTCAGCAAGACTCCGGCCGCGAGCGCGAGATTTGGAAAGGCCCTCCGGAAGCGGCCTGGCCGATAACGAAACAACGGGACTAAGACCTCAATCGAGGCCAACAGCGCACAAGCCGCAAGCAGCACACTCAATCGAGCCCTGTCCGTGAGCCACAGCTCCATTCATTTCGCTCCTACGTGTTATATATATAACATATCTATTGCAATATAGATATCGGACCATGAGAGCGACTCATAGGGGCTTAGGCCTAATGAATGACTCAGACACGCTGCTTTTAAATCGAGCCGACGTTGCTGCACTTCTCACACTGGAGGAATGCATTACCGCCGTGGAAAATGCATTCAGAGAGCACAGCCTCGGACGCACGGAAGCACCCAGAGTGCTTGGTATGCCTTCCATAGATGGCGGGTTCCATATCAAGGCGGCTCTGCTCAACGTCTCTTCACCCTATTTCGCTGCCAAGTTGAATGGAAACTTCTTTCGCAATAGCGAGCTCTTCGGAATGCCGAACATTCAAGGCGTCCTGGTTCTTTGCGATGCAAGGAATGGCTTTCCACTCGCGGTAATGGACTCAATCGAGATCACGATTCTACGCACCGGAGCGGCAACCGCAGTTGCTGCAAAGTACCTTGCGCGTCCAGATTCGCGAGCAGTCACTATCTGCGGTTGTGGGAACCAGGGCCGAGTTCAATTGCGCGCGTTGAGCAAGGTACTTCCCATCCGGCGAGTCTATGCGTTTGACGTTAACGGCGACCAGGCGCACAAGCTTGCCAGCGAGTTATCAAAGGAGCTGCCAATTGATATTGAACCCGTCAGTGACCTCTCTGCAGCGCTCCACGAGAGCGATGTGTGTGTCACCTGCACGCCGGCCCGCAAATTCTTTCTCAGCAAGAGCGATGTCGCACCCGGAACATTTATCGCTGGAGTTGGAGCTGATAACCACGACAAGCAGGAACTTGATCCACGCCTGCTCGCCTCCGGCAAGGTCGTCGCCGACATTCGAGAACAATGTGCAGAAATCGGGGACTTACACCACGCGGTCGACGAAGGCGTGATGAGCCTGGATGACGTCTACGCTGAACTTGGCGAGATTGTTGCCGGACTGAAGCCGGGGCGAGCCTCGAAAGAGGAAATCACAATATTCGATAGCACCGGAACCGCCCTTCAGGACGTCGCTGCTGCCGCCGTTGTGTACGAGCGGGCGGTAAAACTAGGCCTCGGAAGGCGCTTCTGTTTTCAGGCGAGCTGACGCAACCAAGAGACCAGCTACGAGATTCTCATTGTGTTATAACTGTTTCGCGGGCGGCTATGAGCGTTTCACACGATAAATTCGCAGCTTGGCTCCTTCTCGTTTTCACCTTGCCTACAGCAAAAGCGAGTGCCCGGGTAGGCGTGTGGCGAAAACTCCAGAGATACGGCGCGATCACTCTTCCTGCTTCCGGCTACGTGCTTCCCCACAACTCAACCAACCAGGAGCGCTTCGAGTGGCTGGCAACGTCTATCCGTAGCTCAAAGGGGCAAGCTGCCATTGCCCATGTACGCGCCTTCGACGGTATGAGAGATGACCAGATCGAACGTATGTTTAGCGAGGCGCGCACACTCGAATACCAGGACATGGAACGGGAGCTGAAAAAGCTTAAAGGCGTGCGAGATCGGGGGAAGGCCGAAGCTGGAGTTGTGCGCCTGAAGAGACGATTACAGCAGATCGTGGAGATCGACTTTTTTGGTTGTCCAATACGCGCCCGTATCGAGGACGCCTTGCGCGTTGTCGAGAGCGGCGGCGAGAAAGACCAGCGCAAGACGACAAAGCACAATCTCAAGGACTACCTTGGGCGCACATGGATTACACGACCTCATCCTGGAATAGATCGCGTCGCCTCTGCCTGGCTTATCTTGCGTTACATCGATGCACAAGCCAAGTTTGCTTTCGACAAAGATCCGCGCCGGCATCCTGACGCAATTCCTTTTGACATGTTCAATGCAGGAGGGTTCGGACACCTCGGCAACGACTGCACATTTGAAACGCTGGTTAAGAGCTTCAGCCTCAAAGATTCCCGGTTGCAGCTTATCGCTGAGGCAATCCACGACGCCGACCTGGCCGATGACAAGTTCGGCCGCGAAGAAGCGCTCGGAATAGATCGCATTCTTGACGGCTGGAACAAGAATGGAATGCCCAACGAGGAAGTCCTGCGCAAGGGCATGGAAATGATCGAAGGGCTTTACAACGGGATTCGATGAATTCAGAAAGGTAGGGTTCAATTTTATGTGTAAGCGAGTTGGAATTGTTGCTGTTTTTTTACTCGTTCTGTCTTGCGCTTCAATCGCGCAAACTGCTGCTTCAGCCAACGACTGGAAAGCGGTCGAGCAAGCCCTCGGCCGATCAGGGCAACAGCAGCCGGATGGAGCCTGCAAGTTTGGCCTTCCGCGCGGCGACCTTAAAGTGACGGTCGATGGAGTGCAAGTGAAACCTGCTCTCGCGCTTGGCTCGTGGCTCGCCTTCAGCAGCCCCGGCCAGGGGGCAATGGTCATGGGCGACCTGGTGCTTGCAGAAGACGAGGTCTCACCGGTCATGATGGCCCTGCAGGAAAGTGGAATTCAGGTCACGGCCCTTCACAATCACGTTTTGCACGAATCGCCTCGCGTCATGTACATGCACATCTCTGGTCATGGCGAAGCAGTCAAACTGGCGACGACCATGAAATCGGTAGTCGCCCTTACAAAGACACCGGCTCCCTCTCAGCCGGCTGCGAATGCATCCTTGGACCTCGACACCGCGGCAATTGATCAGGCCCTGGGCAATAAGGGAAAGGTCAACGGCGGCGTGTATCAGGTGGGAGTGCCAAGAGCGGAGAAAGTCACCGAGGGAGGAATGCAGATCCCGGGTTCAATGGGGCTCGCAACCGCCTTGAATTTCCAGCCCACAGGAGACGGAAAGGCCGCCATTACTGGCGACTTCGTGCTCATCGGAAGCGAAGTAAATCCAGTCATGAAAACATTGAGACAGAACGGCATTCAAGTCACAGCCGTGCACAGTCACATGCTCGACGAGGAACCGCGCCTGTTCTTCATGCATTTCTGGGCGAACGACAACGCAACAAAACTCGCAAAAGGATTGCGAGCTGCACTGGATCAAACGAACTCAAAGAAATAGTTCTTACGGGAGGTCGTCATGAAACGCTCTGTTGCTTTGGTCGGCTTGGGGCTGCTATCGCTCTCGGGAGTCTTGCTGTTTGGGCTCAGGTTGCCGTGCAGGAGCCCTACCGGCCAGGGATCAGCGAACAGCCCGCAGCTCCTGAAGCAGGTTGGCTCAATCGACGTGCCGGGCCCCAAGGGTAAGCGCTTCGACTATCTGATTATCGATCCCTCGCGCCATCTCCTGTTTTCCACGCATCTTGGAGCCGGCCTGCTCTATACCATCGACCTGCGAACCAACAAGGTCGTAAAAACGTTTGAGGACCTGCCAGGCATCGAGGGCGTAGAGATCGCACCTGACGTGAACAAGGCCTACACCTCGAATTGGCAGGAGAACAAGATCGGTGTGATCGACCTTCAGCAAATGAAGCTCATCAAAAAGCTTCCTACCGAATCAAAGCCTGACGGCATAACTTATGCCGCTCCATTTCACAAGATCTACGTTTCCGACGAGCGCGGTCACGCTGAGGCTGTCGTAGACGTGACCAAGGACGAGGTCCTCACAACTATTCACTTTGAGAGCGAAACCGGCAACCCGCGTTATGATCCGGTCGCGAAGCGCGTGTACGTGAATCTTCAGGACAAGAACGTAATTGCTGAAATCGATCCCGCAACCGACAAACAAGTCGCTGAATATCCAGTCGGCAAATGCCAAGGCAATCACGGAATGGCTCTCGACAGTGAACACCGGCTGGCATTCTTGTCGTGTGAAGACAACGACCTCATGACCGTCTTCAGCCTCGATACCCATCAGCCAATCGCTTATTTCCCGCAGGCCAAAGGCGGCGATGTTATTGCATTCGATCCCGGCCTGAAACGCATCTACGTCGCCGGTTATGACGGTGCGATTTCGGTTTTCCAGGAAGACGATCCCACTCATTTTCGGAAGCTGGGCGATGTGCCGGTGCAAAAGAAGGTTCACAGCCTGGCCATCGACCCTGAGAATCATCGAGTCTATGCGCCGGAACAGGAAGTGAACGGCGCTCCAGCAGCAAAGATAGCAATATTCGAGGTTGTCCCAGCATCGTAATGCAGCCTACGTTGAGCAAAGTTGAGACACTGCCACGGCCATCTCTGGCGGAGTTTGCGCTTTATTTCCTGAAACTAGGCTGCATCGGTTTCGGCGGGCCCATCGCACTTGTCGGATATATGCAGAAAGACCTGGTGGACGAGCGGAAATGGATCAGCCAGGAAGACTACCTCAATGGCCTCGCCTTTTCTCAGCTTGCGCCTGGACCACTCGCAGCTCAACAGGCGATGTATCTCGGATTTGTGCGGGCCGGAGTGCTAGGCGCAACAATCGTCGGCGCTGTTTTCATCCTTCCATCGTTCCTCATGGTACTGGCCATTGGAAAGGCCTATGTCGCTTTTGGCGGAACGCGCCTAATCTCAGCTCTGTTCTATGGCATCGGTGCAGCGGTCATTGCGATCATTGCGCGCTCTGCGATGAAGTTAATCAAAACTTCTCTCAAGAAGGACAAGCTGCTATGGATTGTCTTTCTTGTCCTCGGGCTTTCTACGGCGATCACGCAGAAAGAAATTGTTTGGCTGTTTCTAGCCGGCGGTTTCTTCGTGGTGATCGTGAGAACGGGTCTTCTCGGCATGAAGGGGCAACGGCCTGCATATTCCTTCATTCCCTGGCTTGGCCTATCAGGTACAACCAGTTCTTTGTTCCTTTTTTTTCTAAAGTCGAGTCTATTTGTATTCGGCAGCGGCCTGGCAATTGTTCCCTTTCTGCACGGAGGAGTCGTCCAGGATCATCATTGGCTCACTGAAACACAGTTTCTCGATGCTGTAGCAGTCGCCATGATCACGCCGGGACCAGTAGTGATCACAGTAGCTTTTATCGGGTATCTCGTGGCCGGGCCTACTGGTGCAATCGCTGCAGCCCTGGGCGTCTTCCTTCCGGTGTATCTTTTCGTTGTTCTTATAGGGCCGATTTACAAACGACTCTCCAACAATCAGCAGATCCGAGCTTTCGTGCAGGGCGTTACGGCGGCAGCCACAGGTGCCATAGCAGGTGCCGTGGTTGTGCTTGCAAGGCACTCAATCCAGGATCTCTGGACAGTCGGGATTGCGCTAGCTACTTACCTCGTGCTCGTGAAATGGAAGATCCCAGAGCCATTCCTCATTGCGGTTGCTGGGCTCCTAGGCATAGCAATTCATTTGCGATGAGATTTCTCAAGGACTAACCTGCGTGGTCTGCTCGATCATAGATCGACCGGCGGAACGCTTTCCCACATGAGATTGCTTCTCGCGCTTTTGATCGTCACCAACGGCCGGGAGATGGAACCTGGTTCGGGACCAGGAGGTCGGAGGTTCAAATCCTCTCTCCCCCGACAATTCTTTCAACAGCTTGCATCGGAGCAAAGGCGCAGAAAAGCGAGCCCCCGGAAACGCACCAGGGTGTCATCTTTGCTGCGCAATAAATTCCGACCCATGTTGTTAAGGCCGTACGCACGGTGGGCGGAACTCGAAGAGAAGGTTAGGAGTGTTCTACCTCCTGGATATGACTCAATGCCCAATCCTCTCTAAAGACTGCCCCTAAGCGGCTTCTGGAAATCGCAATGCCTTGTGCACGCATCACGAGCAATCCGGAAAGAATCCCTGTTTCCGAATGTTGCTCAGGTTTGGGTAATGTCGTTTGCCAACGTGAGAGCCAGGGCCGGAACTGCCACAAGGCACAAGGGTTCAGCAAACCCTGTTGTCAAAGCTGAGTGCTCACATCACGAAGATTTTCCCCAGGACCAGTGAACTGAGGTGCTGGCCCGAGCAGAAGAAAACACGTCATCGTGGTGATGTCTCTTCAGAGCTGCTCGCCAGTCAGTCGCAGCGCGCAAACCGCCGCTTACAGGGCGAGCATGATTTTTTGCAGAAAATCCATCGCAGTTTGAAATCGCATGTACGGGCACTTCCTGGGAGCCGCCAAGTATCGTCCTGGGTGATCCCAAAATATCCGGCGATGGTTGTTGGATCATCGATCAAGGCAATGCTTTCGCTTCGATCCGGTGCCTAACTATGGGTGGTCGGCAGAACTTGCCGTAAGAAAGTGGAGCAGGATACGACAAACTACCGAACAGTAGCAAAGTAACGCATCTCGATAGTGGCATTCTTTGCCTCCTGTATCTACATCGGACAATATTCGGAAGAAGCCTCGGCCCCGTTGCAGCTTCACTAGAGAGGAATCAGTTGGGTGGCACTTTCCGCTGCCCGGGGCGTAGCTCTGACTATCTACAAATACTATGACGTACAACCATCTGCTTTGAGGAGAGAGCATGCAAATTACACGGGACAACGACAAGAAGAAAACTGGGCCCTCTGGCAATGGACGCTCGCGCGATGTCGGCCGACGGAGCTTCCTGAAAGGTGCCGCATCGGTTGCGGCAGTAACTGCAGTAGTTCCATTAGAACCTCTGATCGGCGGGAAGGAATCCGTCGCGGAAGCATCGTCGATCAACTATTCTGCGCAAAGTCGCGCAGAGGCGAGCTTCAGCTACCGCCGGACTGTAGCCCACGACGAGCGCATCGATGTCGGCGTCCAGCCTGATAACGGTGACTTATCCAGGTTTACTGATTTCAGCGGCGTTTATACCAAGGCCCTCTTGCATGACGGTCTTGGCGTGCCTAATGCTGCTTCCTTTCAGAGCTTCCGGCGTGCTCTGACTACCGGAAGGTTCGCCGACTTCGAAGACATCATTCAGGGGACACCGGGAGGAGGCTCTAACTCGCTGCAGAATGGCCCGCAGGGCGCATTTGCTTTTGACCTGGAAGGCACGGATTCCCATGCGATTGTCATTCCGCCGGCGCCGAGCGTCGCCAGCGCACAGACAGCCGCCGAGCAAGTTGAGCATTACTGGGGCGCACTGTTGCGCGACGTGCCATTTACTGAGTATGCGAGCAATCCGCTGGCGGCGAAGGCGGTGGAGGACTTGAACAAAATGTCTTTCCTCCGGAGCCGTGACAACCAAGAATTTCCTTTCCCGGTCACGCCGCAGAACCTCTTCCGCGGGCAGAGCCATGCAGGGGATGGCAATGTGAAGGGGCCATTCCTGTCGCAGTTCATGGTCCAGCCGACCGCGTTCGGCGCTCAGCTCCTTGACCAACAGTACCAAACATTCCTTCCCGCAGGGCAGGGCGGGAACGAATTCATGACTTCGGTCGACGAGTTCATGGTGGTACAGAACGGTGGGGACTCGGGCCGTCGCTTGGCTCTGGATCCGATTGCGCGCCACATGCGGAGTGGCCGTGATCTAAGCGCGTACACGCATGTGGATGTCCTTCATGAGGCCTATTTCGTCGCTTTTATGATGATGACCGGAATGAACGTGCCACTGAATCCGGGCAACCCTTACGTTGGATCCCGGACCCAGAAAGCTTTTGGCACTTTGGGTACCTCTGATGCAGCCGGAACAATCAGCGAGATGGCAACGCGGGCGCTGAAAGGAGCCTGGTTCCACAAGTGGGTCAAGGATCTGCGCATGCGGCCGGAGCAGTATGGCAGCCTGGTGCAAGCCCGGCTCACGAAGTCCAGTCCATTTCCGCAGGCCGCAGCAGCGCTGCACCCCGACGTTCTAAACTCGGCAGTGCTCCCGATTATTCACTCCACCTATGGCAGCTACCTGCTGCCGCAGGCATTCCCCGAAGGTGCACCCACGCATCCGTGCTATCCGACGGGTCATGGCTCTGTTGGTGGCGCCTGCATCACTGCGATCAAATTCTTTTTTGATTGCAGCCAGAAAATCCGCCCGCTGCTCCGCCGCACAGGGCAGGACATTCAGGTGCCCAGCCCGGATGGCCTCTCGCTTACCACCTACACCGGCGCGGATGCGGACGAGTTGGACATCAACGGCGAGCTAGCCAAGCTGGCATGGAACGTGAGCACGGGGCATGGAATCCATGCCGGCATCCACTTCCGCAGCTCCAGCTTCTGGTCGATCCAATTAGGCGAGGAGGTCGCGCTCAGTGTTCTGCGCGATCGCGCCAGAAGTTACAACGAGCCGTTCACCATCAATATCACCAAATTTGACGGTACCCCTGCGACCATTACCAACCAGGGGAGGGATAGGTCGCAGGACGTTTGAGCACCACGTTAATGCCGGCCATAGCGGGAGTCAGAGGGAGCGCTCCCGCTTTTTTGTGCCTTGTGAACAGTCCCCGACCAGTCGTGAATCGCGTGGCTGCGCCGCGCTGTCATGGAGCTATAGTAAGTCGTGCGCGTGCTTGTTTTCTTAGCGACCAAATATCTAGACCAGATTCGATGGGAAAAACTGCGAACCGTTTTTCGCCGAACACTTCGTTTATAAAATTTTGAAGAAGAGTTGTAACTTTTTCGCCGGCAAGCTCCGAATCTCATCGATTTCCCATTCGCGCACACTGACCTGATATTCACTCTTCGAAGAAAGAAGAAAGCTGTAAGGAATCTTTCAAGCCCACGACCAAATCGGCGTGTGCGTCTCCAATTCTAGGTTTTGTCGGACACCCGCATCGGGGGTCGCGCGCTTCGACCATGTTGGCATTTGCTTCACTGGAGGGTAATGAATGTTTAGACGATTGTTGTTCTGCTTGCTCTTGATGGGTTGTGTTGCGGCACATGCAGGCGCCCAGACGATTATTTACGTCGAGAGCAATATTCAATCCCCAAATGGGAATTCGATTCTTGCGTTTCAGCACAACTCGGACGGCAGTTTCACGACCGTTCCGGGATCGCCCTTTGCCACTGGTGGTACAGGTGTGCAAGATACCTCGCTTGGCGTCGGACCGTACGAGTCGGACCAAAATATTGTGATCGATAATGGGCGGAGACTGCTTTTCGCTGTGAATTCAGGTTCGGATACTATCGCGGTGTTTCGCATCAACAATAACGGCTCCCTGGAGCCCATTGCAGGATCGCCCTTCCCTTCGGGGGGAACGAATCCGGTGAGTCTCGCCATTCGCGGCGACGTTCTTTTTGTGGCGAATAAGAACGGCGATTTCCCGCGGGTGTCAAATACGTTTCCCAATTACGTGACCTTTCGCATTAACCGGAATGGTTCTATTTCGCATGACCCCTTATCTACAGTGGGAGTTGCTTTAGGCAGCTCGCCAACGCAGGTCCTTGTTGTTCCCGGCACCAATCTGATGTTTGGCGCCGATATCTTTGGCGGCCTGCTGCAGAGTTTCCTATTTGATGAGGATGGCCATCTCCGTCAAAACCGCCCACTGCCTCTGGTAACGTCTGATTTTGCCAATGCTGCTCCTCCTCTTCCTGACGGTCTTTGGACACATCCCCACTTGCCGATTCTCTACGTGGGCTATGTGGCTGCGAACCGCCTTGGCGTCTATCGCTATGATGGGAGAGGTAACCTTCGCTTCATTCGGACAGTTTCCAATAACGGTGTTGCTATCTGCTGGATTCGCACCAACACAAGTGGAACACGTATGTACACCAGCAACACCCTCAGCCCGTCGGGTGACACCTCTACTCTCTCGGTCTATGACATTACTGATGCCGACAATCCGGTGGAGGTCCAGACACCTCAGCTGATCGGGCAGGGGAATGTGCGTCAGTTTGAGCTAAGCCCCGATGGCAAGTTCATCTACGCCGTCACCGGCCGGTTTAGCACCAAGATTCCGTTCGGCCAGGGTAACGCCCTGCACATCTTTGCGATTGAAAGGGACGGAACCTTGACTGAACAGAGCCCCATTCAGATTCCGGTTCCAGCAGGAACTCTGTCGCAGGGTGTTGCAGTTATGGAGTTGCGTTAAAAACATAATCGGGGCGAGTCATGGCTGGGCACACAACGAAAACTGCGTGGACCCAGCTTTGCTCGTCCCTTTCCCACGTTAGTCGCCTGTGCGCGCTCGATCGCATGGCATCACGGCCGCAATGCCGAAACAGATCTGAAACCTCCAATCCATTGACCCTACACCGGCTTCATGTCGGACTATAGTGCGGTGCGCCAGCAAAGCCTGACCCGTCGACGTCCGCATCTGGCAGGCTGGTTGGAGCATGCCAAGACGCGGGTGCGAAAGGCAACCTCCCTCCCGGCGACCCTTTGCAATTCCATGCGCTCCAGGTGTGTCTCCGGCACACAGCCATGTCTATTCCCCCGGCGCCCGAATAGGCTTGGTGCGCCAAGCGGGCGCCGCCTGGCGCCGAAGCCTTCAAGCTGAAGTGCGCTTTCTTGATACTGGCCACTTTGCTCTGGAAACACACTATGAAGAGATCGTGGCCGCCATCCGCGAATTTTTCGCCCGCAAACTGGATTACTATATTTTCTGCCGGTAACGGCGTGACGTCATCAAGCTTTCCGATCCGTGGTGATTCGGTGAAAACTTGGGTGTAAGGAAATGCAATCATAGGCCGACCAATGGCAATACGGTCCATTCCGAACGCAGAGGCGAATACGTACCCGGGCGGTCGGATTCGTCGGAGGCTCTTTTGGAAGATGCCTGCGACAATCCTGTTTTGACGGTGCGGACCTGCGAGCAAGTTCGAGTGCCTAGGTCCCATTTCAGGAAAGCCGGCAAGCTAATGAATGTAGAACCCGCAGGTAGGGATTGGATCTTTTCCGGTCAGATCCTTCGATTTATACTGTTTGCGGTCCCTGGATTCCGTTATATCCTTGGTGCGATAGCGCGCATCAGAAGGGGCGAGATGGACATGGTTCTTTGGCTAAAACGGAGCTTTTGGGCCATCTTAGGGCTGCCCAGATGTGATCAGTTAACAGCGCTGATATCGAATTCAATGGACCGGGAATTAGCGTTTGGAGAGCGGCTTCTGCTCAGGTTTCATCTTTTTATTTGTGGTCGCTGCCGCCGCTACCAGGAGCATCTTGAATTGATACGGTGTTCCGCTCGGAGGCGAGACCGCGAGGAAGTACTGATTGACGCCTGCCTATCTGTCGAGTCGCGGTCCCGAATGAAGCAATTGCTTTCTCGCCATCGGGAGTAAAGCTGGCCCCCGCCCGCCGCAAGTGCCGCTCTCACGTTTATTTCGGCGGGAAAGTGCTTCCGATTCCGATTGCTTGCAAACCGCCATGGTTCTGCAAATGCTCATCCGACAATGGCGCCGCCTTTAGCACACGCTGATCCAGGGGCAAAGGACCGTCCGGCACATGGTTCTCTATGTGGGTATCACAGAGACCAAGCAGATACAGAAGTCCATCCAGGGTTACCGTTGAAATGGAAATCCGCGCTCTTTCCCTGACTGCGCGCTTAGCATGAAATGCGACGCCTAGTCCTGCAATACTGAGCATGGGCAGATCATTTGCTCCATCTCCGACGGCAATGGTTTGTTCCATGCAGATCCCTTCCTGGTTGGCAATCTGCTGCAAGAATTCAGCCTTCCGCTCTCCGTCCACAATCCTGCCGGCCGGCTTACCAGTGAGCTTACCGTCTTCAATGTCCAGATCGTTCGCAAAGACATAGTCGAAGCCAAGTTTCTGTTGCAGTTTGCATGCAAAGTAAGTGAATCCACCGGAAAGGATGGCCGTTTTGATACCCAGGGCTCGCAGTGTGCGCATGAGCCTGTGGGCTCCAGGAGTAATAGGCAATCGCTCACCCAGTTCTACAATCGAAGTGATTGGCAGGCCCTTGAGAAGCGCCAGACGTTTCCGAAAACTTGTTTGAAAGTCCATCTTGCTTTTCATGGCATCGTCTGTCATCGCTCTCACCTGCTCGCCAACCCCGGCAAGCCGTCCCAGTTCATCAATGGCTTCCAGCTGAATCAGCGTGGAGTCCATGTCAAAAACAGCGACACGGCGATGGTTGCGGAATATCGTGTCTTCCTGAACCGCAATATCAAAGCCGCAGCTATCTGCGAAAACGAGCAGAGCCCGGCGCAATTCAGGTGCATTGACCTGTTCACCTGAAACTCTCATTTCAAGACAAATGCGCGGGTCCAGCTCACTAGCGGCGGACTCAAGCGTCGAGAGCCTTGCAATGGAATTTATCGTGAGCGCCATAGAGCCAAGCACATTCGTCAAGATAGCCAGTTGCCCGGCGGTGATCCGGGGAGCCATCCAGGTCACAATGAAATCCTGTTTGCGCTGACGGGAGACCCACTGCGAGAGACGGTCTTCAGGAATTTCGACAATGTGAGCAATGGTGGCCAGCTCGCGGGCTTTCCTGCGAATCGCCTGTTGAAGTTCCAATACGCGGGCCGCTGTGCTCAAACGCACGATGAAGGCCAGAGCCAGGACATTTTGTATAACAGAGCGCTCGATGCCCAGCAAAACCGCGCCCGCCTCCGCCAGAATCTGAGTAAAACTACTTGAGATTTCAGGACGAGTGTCACCTGAGATGGAGATGATTAATACTTCTGCCATTCGACGATCTCCGCTCAATATCAATGAAATGGTGAGACTGCTGCTTCCTACAGACCGCCACGGACAATGATGGGAAGCCGACAGCGGAACGTTAGATTGGAAATCAGAAACAAAAGTTACAGCAATTCGTAATGAAACCGGGCCTGGTACGACCAATGGGTTAGAGACTTGTACACGTCGGGCGAGCAGACCCGCATCGTTGAAATCGGTTCCGCGGTGGTGATGTACTATGGCAACTCGCACAGCAGGTATCTCTGAATCACTGAGTGGCGTCGAGGCTACTCAACCATCGGTCAAACGGTGCTGGGGCGCGTTCCTGCTGGCTGCGATCGAAGCGGTTTGCGTTTTCTATGTCTCAGCGGCAAAGCTGGGTCTTGCTGTCGCGGCGGCAACCATTGCTACTTCGGGCTGGGCGACGGTGCTGCACAGGGACGTTTTCCGGATTCCAATGTTGGCTCTCGCCTCGCTGGCAGCCGCGTGCAATCTCTTCCTGGTATGGCGAGCTCGAAGCCTCATGAATGCGCCGGCGGCGGCTTGGCGCAGGCGGACGCCAACACTTCGGGAACGGTGGAGAACCCGCACCGTGGTTGCGGTATCCTTGCTGACTCTGCTCTTGGCGGCTGCCGAGGTTGTAATCCACCATCTACACCAGAGCAAACCGATGAACCTGTCTCAGGCGGCTAGAGCTCCTTCCGGAGGCGTGCATGCAGTCTGGCGCTGAATCCGGCCGGAAGTGAATAGACGCGCCCATCGGCCACCAGTGTGATGATGTTGTGAACACCATCCACAATCGCAGCACAGTGCCGGCAGTATGATAAGTGAAGCTCTATCTGTTTCCGCAATGCCGGCGAGATGCTGTCGTCAATATAGCCGGAGACTTCCCGCCAGAGTTCTCTGCAACTCAGCGCCATGGATTTTTTCCTTTTTTGAAGGCCTGACGGCTGACCACGGCACTATCTTTCAGCACAGGTGCCAGTAAATCTCTCAATTGCAGCCTGGCCCGGACTAGACGCGTCTTGACAACGGCTTCCGTAACCTCCAGAGCCTGAGCCGTATCTGCCACGCTCATGCCCTGAACGTCTCGCAAAATGACTACCTGGTGATAGATCGGTGACAGACGATCGATCGCGCCCTGTATGAGTTGCGCAACTTCCTTTCGCTCCAAAGCCTCTGAGGGAATCTCGCGCCAATCGCCGAGCGTCTGCGGTACATAGTCGCCGTCCTCATGCTCCATGGATTTGTCCAGCGATTCATACAGCTCGGGGCGCATCCTCCGCAACTCCATCTTGGCTTCATTGAGCGCCACACGCACCAGCCAGCTGCCAAACTTGCTTTCACCCTTGAATTGATCCAGATGCCGATACGCCTCGAGAAAAGCCTCCTGAGCGCAATCCTCCGCCGCTTCGTCATTGCGCAAAATAGACAAGACGCTTACATAAACCATGCGCTCATATGGAGCGATCAGATCGTGGTATAGATCCGGTTCTCCGGCAAGAATGCGAGAAATCAGCTCCGCTTCAGTCTCCAAAATGGTTGCTGTTGCCAATTTGCTTGCACTTCGCATAAAAGCCGAGCGTCAACCCCGTAGTCAAAAACAAGTAGTTCCGAATCGGATTCACACAATCGCGCCATATAAAGAAAACTACGCAGTAACACAGCCGCTGTCCTCTTTGTCCTCCACATAAGCGGAAGAGCGTCGGGCCCACCATAAGACTGTGCCTGGCGAGAAAAAGTAACACCGAACCGCAAAAATCATTGCTGCGAATTTAAGAGCCTGCTGCGGAATGTTGAGACACGTTCGATTAGTCGAACAATAACTAGAAACATTTCACGCTCAACTGTCACTCTATTTCAGACACTGCGGTAGCCAAAGGCGAATAGGCCGCAGGGTTTGTTGATGGGTCTTTTAAGCGGGAGCACCGGACGTAATGTGTGGCGCGATCAGAATTGCATGAATTTCATTATGGAACTTTGCCTCAAACTTTTTTTGCAGGAAATTCTTCGATCCACTCTTTACTTCGGCGAAGACATATTGTCTACTTCTGCGAGAGACATATTATCCAATCGCGAGATGGATTCCCCGTGAGGCCGGGACCCACTTAGTACACTCGCCGAACGCCGCATCGCCTTTTCCAACTGTGATTGTCCAGCAAGAAGGGTGTCCAAATGGAGCAAGCAGGTTCTGAAGTTGTCAAGCGCTTAGCTGATCCAGAGACATGGGTCGATGAATATGGAGATTATTTGTTACGCTATGCGCTGTCATTCGTGCGGGATAAGCAAGTAGCCGAAGATCTTGTTCAAGAGACTTTTCTGGCGGCGCTTCAGTCTCGAAAGAGTTTTATCGGACAGTCATCCGAGAAAACGTGGCTCGTTGGAATTTTGAAGCATAAAGCCGTCGATTATTACCGGAAGGAGCGGCGGCATATCCAGCTTGAAGGCGATGAAGATGGCGCGCAGGAGAGCTTTGTGCGCACAGGCAGGTGGGCAGGATTTTGGAAAACTGGGCCCGACCCTAAGGACTGGAAGTTCGACCCCGGAAAGAATGCTGAGCACAATGCATTTCAGGCAATTCTTCTTAGATGCCTTTCGCGTTTGTCACCACGTCAGGCGAGGGTGTTTGAGCTTCGTGAGGTCGAACAGCGGGACACGAAGGAAATCTGTTTAGAGCTGAATATTTCAGAAAGCAATCTCTGGGTCATGCTTCATCGTGCGAGGTTGTGCCTCCGCAAGTGTATAGAAGTCAAATGGCTCGACCAAGAAAGAAAATGACGGAATCCCCTGTCCCGGCACGGTAGTCGGTGGAGATTCATGCCTGAGAGATCCGTGCTGCGGGACAAACAATAGCTACCGCCTGTAACCAGCAGTCGTCATGGCGGACCTCGTTTTATTCCTCTTAATATGAAAATGCCTTTCTGCGTCAAACCTGTAACTTTTTTGTGCGCTGCGTAATCGAACCCCAGGCCAGTAAGTCGATGTACGTGCAATTAGAGGAGCAACATATGGGTTCTTTGCCAGGGATTAGGGACCACCTGATGATACGCAGCAACAGGAGATATCTGTTGATGTCGCCGGATGGAACAGAAATCGAGGTGCCACCTGAGCTGTTTAGGGCAATTAACGATTTTATGGTTGGACGCAAGGATGCCGGATCGATGGTTGTCCACTTTCGTAACGGGGGGGTCGCCGGGCTCGAAACTGTGATCAAAAAGAAATACAAATAGCGTGACTTTGGATGGCTCTGAATATTCATCATCGTGCAGAGGTGTATCTGTTGCCCTGGGCCTTGCCCTGCCTTCGGTCGATGAGAATCTAACACCGGGACGTAGTGTCACCACGTGACTGTGACAGAAGCAACAAGCGCCTGCAGCAGATCCAGGCGGTCATCAGTCGAGATCGGGAAGGGCGGAGAGAGATGCTGTGGGCAAGAACAGATTGGTTGGGTGGCTGCTGTGCCGGCTGGGATCTTACCCAGCCGTTATTGGGCTGCTTGAGCTATCGCTGGATAGAGAGCTTTCGTTCAGGGAGCGAGTTGCGCTTAGATTTCACGACCTTCTTTGTTCGTACTGTGAACGTCTCAAAAAACGGCTCAGGGCGATACGTGAAATTATACAGACAGGTCAGGATGTTGAGAGAATCGCCATTGACGAAGCAGATCGTTTATCGCCTGAGGCTCGAGAGCGGATAAAAAAGGCGCTGCGTAAGGCCATTCACGACCTCGAGTCTCAAAAGGACGACACCGGGTAGCGGCCGCGTATTCTCTTCGCGGATTTGACAGGCTGATCCAGCAGTCACGCCTTTTCGTTTCCTGCTGGTCGGTCACTTTCTGAGGACGAAGTAATCCTACAGTTGGAGTCGGCAATTTGTGTGCCGGCACCGCGCAGTTCGAGCCAGCCACAGAGATTTTCCATGAGTTGGGGGAGGAACAAATACCTATGGAATACCCAAAGGCAGCGATCGCTCGGGAATTTCGCTCAATCATTCGAGACCGGCTGGGAGTCAATACTGACCAGCTGCCGGGAGAAACAACTCTTTCCAGCCTGGGGCTGGATTTTATTGCCTATTGTGACCTAATGGAGCTCATTGAAGACCGCTTCAATATACGCGTTAAGTGCAAGCCGATTGATGAATGTTTTACCCTTGACGAGAGTGTTGCCTGGCTTGAAGATCTGCTCAACGAGACGGGTGCAGCTCAGGATGAGGCTATCCTACCGGAGGGCGCAGACTGACATTCCACCCGGACTGCCCATTCATCGATTACATTTTTTTCCCCCAATGGGATGCTGCACGTCACATGCTTCGTTGATCCTTGTCCCCGAGATTCCATGAGTTCTCTCACCTTCCACAGATTGTTTCACCGAAAGCATAAAGTCATCACATTCAGCCGCGATAGAAAAAGAGTACAGAAAAGTTAAATTTGAGCGGACTGTAACTTTCCCGCGCACGAAGAATCTAACGCCCGAGAAAGTGGCCAGTGAGCGCTTGGTTAGGTGGTCTCGATCTGACCTATTCCGCTAGTCGCGTCCGTTCGCGCTAGGTTGGCTTTACTACTGTAGTTTGTTGGTACTTACCATCGGGAGTCATATACACATGAAGGCTGCGGGAGAAGTAATCGATCAAGAGGGAGTTGTATCTGGTGCGGTACTCCCTTTGGATGTCAGCATTGATGACATCTATGCAAATACTACGGGAACTCTGCTCATGAGATTGCGCCGGAACGGCGTGAATGATGTGGAGGTAATCGCTGAGGCTATGGACGCCTTGAGGAGAAAGCAACTGGAAGAGGGCATTTTTGCCTTTGACTCGTTTACGCGTGCGGGAAGTGACGCATCTTCTCCCATGTCGGCCGGCGCCCTGGAAGGTCCTTCACGTGAGTGCGTGATCTGGTCGATCAATCATTATCTCGGGCTGAACCGCCACCCTTATGTGGTCGGGAAGGCGGCTGAGGCAGTCCGCCAATTTGGAACCGGTTGCGGGACATCGGCCATTTCAGGGGGCATGAATCTCCTGCACAGACAAATTGAGACCAAGCTCAGCGAGTGGCTGGGGAAAGAGGGTGTAATGCTTTTTCCCACCGGCTTCACTGCCAACATGGGAGTTCTAGCTGCACTGTGCCAGCCGGAGGATCACGTCTTAATTGATGATGAGTCGCATGCATCCATCCGCGACGGGGTGCGCCTTTCCCGAGCGCATAAGTGGATATCTTTCCAGCACAATTCAATCGCTGATATAGAGCGGAAACTTGAGGCGTCTTCCCGTGAGTGCCGAGGGAAGATTTTCGTGGTGGTGGAGTCTGCCTACTCCATGAGTGGCGACATATGCCCCTTGCGGGAATTAGTAGCGCTGAAGGATCGCTACGAGTTTCTTCTGGCGGTTGATGAAGCCCACTCCTTCGGCCTTTATGGTGAGAGTGGTCGGGGGCTTTGCTATCGGGAAGGCGTTGCAGCGGAGGTGGATTTCATCCTGTCTACGTTTTCCAAGGCCACAGCTTCGATTGGCGGTTTTGTGGCCACGGCATCGAAATATGTTTCCTATTTCCAATGGAGTTCGAGCGCCTATGCGTTCCAGGCTTGCTTCTCGCCGGCCGATGCTGCGGCCGTTCTGGCGGCGATGGAAGTCATGGAGCGTGAGCCGGAGATCATTTCGGATCTCCATGAAAAGAATCGGTACATGCGCACGCTGCTTCTCGAAGCCGGTTTCGACCTGGGAGCCAGCGAAAGCCCGATCATCCCTGTCTACATTCCCGTGACGAAGAAACTTTTGAAAATCTGCTTTGAGCTATTTAAGGGAGGCGTGTTTTCAGTGCCGGTGGCTCATCCGATGGTTCGGGAACATGAGGGGCGAATTCGGTTCATTGTCAACGCGCGGCACACTTATGAACAGATCGACAAGACGGTTGGTCTGCTTAGAAGACTGGCGGCGCAATATGATTTGCACGCTGATATCAGGCGCCTCAAGGGTGGCGCAATGTCCGCGGCGTGACCGATAGTTTTGGCGCAGGCATGCGTGCTGCTCTGCTTTCCGGCAGGAATGTCCACGGGTTTGGAAGGTGCGGTGGCAGCGCCAATCAGCAGCGGCAGAGTCTCCGCTAACCGGCGGGCCTCTGCCGCCCTCGCAGATGCATACCCCGCTTATTCAAATCATGGAGGACGATGTTCATGCAATCATTCGATGTAATAGTCATCGGCGGGAGCGTGTCGGGAGCGCCCACTGCGATGCTACTGGCTAAGCGCGGCTACAAGGTCCTTGTGGTTGAGCGTCAGACTTTTCCGCGGGATACTCTGTCCACGCATTTCATCTGGCCGCGGGGTGTTTCCTATCTGAGCCGCTGGGGCCTTGCCCAGCAGGTGTTTGACCAGACGCCGAATTTCCGGCGTATGGAGGTCAATATTGAGGGAATCGGCCTGGTGGGGGCGATTCCGCTTCGCGACGTGCAAGACCGATTTATCCAGCTCCATGGAGATTGCGAGAGGGTGACAGACGTTTATTGCGGTCCGCGCAGGTTTTTCCTGGATCAGCTGTTATTGGACGCTGCCCGTGCCGCGGGGGCAGATGTCCGTGAAAGTACTACATGCAATTACCCCTTCATCGAAGCTGGTGTGGTGCGGGGAGTTCAGATCACCGGCCCGACACGCAAGCCGGAAACAGTGCGCGCCCGGCTGGTGATTGGCGCTGATGGAAGATTCTCTAGTTTTGTGAAACAAGTGGGGGCGAAGACGCTGGATCTCCGTCCACTTTCTACATTCGCGTATTGGGGGTACTACTCCGGTATCGACAGGGCGGAGCTGGCGATTCACAAAAGGGGCCGCGTTGGCACTGCCATTTTTCCCACGTCGCACGGCACGCACATGGTCCTGGTGTATGGTCCCTCGGCCTGGTGGGATGATTTCCGCAAAGATGCCGAAGCCAACTTCTTCAAGACCTATGAATTCTGCTCGCCCGAGATTACGGAACTTGTTCGCGCCGGCAAACGTGAGGAGCCGTTTAAGGCGTGTGGGACGATGCCAGCCTTTCAACGTGAGCTGTACGGCCCAGGCTGGGCGCTGGTGGGGGATGCCGGCAGTTTCAAGGACCAAGTGACCGCCATGGGCATCACCCACTCGTTCCGTGATGCTGAGCTCATTACCGGTTTCATTCATCGTGCGCTTTCTGGTGAGGTGCCGATGGAGAATGCGATGGCAGAGTACTGCCGCGTACGGGACGCCGATTATCACGAGTACTTTGATCTGGTTTGTCACACCGCGGAGATGAACGCGTATAGCAGGGCTGAGGTGGAATTCTTCTACTCGATCCGAAATAATCAAAAACAAATCGACCAGCTGATTTCCCAGTTTGGCGATACCCTGCTACTTTCAAAAGGCGAACGGGCTGAATCACCAGTCGAGAGGCTGCCGGAATTTATCACTCAGTTCGATTCCCGGATTCCTGGCTATCTGGTCAATCCGTACAAGGCGGGCCAGTTTGATTCGTCCAAGCAGGCGGTGGCTGTTTAGGCCCGCAAAGAAGCGGCTGCCGGCATGGTCTGCAAGGGCGCTGGTGGCCGCTCCTCCCTTTGGGTATTGGTCTATCTTCGAACCTGTCGTGGTTGTGTGTGGTGGCCTACCCAACCTTCTTTTTTCGACCCATTAGTTTTCAGGCTGGTGCCCGGATAAGGAGCTTTGGGCCTCGCGCAAGAGGCAATGTTGCCCTGTTGGGCTGCGGCTGTGTCGCGCACTCACTGCAGCTCTGTGAATTGTTCTTGTAAGGGCCGAGGGTTCCCATGCGACGAACAGGTCGATGTATTGCGGTCGCGGCGAGCATCGCGGTGCCGTATCAGGACTCACCTCCGCGTTCTTGCGTGGCGGTGGCTCTACCTTCGGAGGATGTTTCCAATGTCGAGGAAGTTCGCGGTTATCTCTCTATTGATTCTGGGCTTCTTGGCGGTTGCGCACACGGCAGCTGCAGAAGGCCCGCAGTTTGTCTACGTCGAAAGCGGAGTTCAGTCCGCCAATGGGAACTCGGTCCTGGCTTTTGAACGTCACGCCGATGGATCGATGACGCCAGTTCCCGGTTCGCCGTTTCCTACCGGCGGAACTGGAGTTCAGGAAACTCACTTGGTGTTCGGTCCTTATGAAGCCGACTCGAGCGTCTTCGCCGATCACTCCCGCAATTTGTTGTTCGCGGTCAACTCTGGTTCGGACACAATTGCCGTCTTTCACATCCATGCTGATGGTTCGCTTACTCCCGTTGCCGGATCTCCTTTTCCTTCAGGCGGTACAGATCCGGTGAGCGTTGCTGTTTCAGGAGATTTCCTTTTTGTTGCCAATCAGAACGGCGATTCGCCGCACCTTACCGGACCGGTTCTGGAGGGTCGCACGACTCGTCTGCCCAACTACACGACGCTCCGCATTGCACCCGATGGTTCGCTGTCGCCTGTCGCCGGCTCTACCGTAAAGGTGGCCCGGCTGAGCGATCCTACACAGGTGGCCGCGATTCCCGGCACCAACATTTTGTTCGGAGTGGATTTCCTCGGCGGTCTTATCCAGAGCTTCCTCTTCGATGACGACGGACAGCTTCATCAGAACCCGACTTTTGCCTTGCCGGATAGTGAGTTCACCGATCCTGGCAACGGAAACGGTCCCCAGGTGATTTTAGGAATCATCAACCACCCGAGATTGCCCCTGATCTATATCGGTGAGCCGCCAATTAATCGCGTCGGTGTTGCGCGATTTGATCGGAATGGCCATCTCAGATTCCTGCGATCGGTACCAAATTCCGGACAGGCAGTGTGCTGGTTCCGGATCAACCGCGCTGCAACGCGCATGTACACCAGCAACCAGGGTTTCGCGGATACAGCTACGGTTTCTGTCTACGACCTGAGCGATCCAGAGAGGCCGAAAGAGATACAGATTATCCAGCTTGCCGGTCAGGGCAACTCGGCACAGCTTGAACTGAGTCCCGACGAGCGCACGGTCTTCGTCGTGACCCAAAATTTCAGCAGTCTCATTCCCCTCAATCAGGGCAAAGCTCTTCACGTGCTTGGCATTGCCGCAGACGGGACCCTTACTTCGGACAATCCAATTCAGATCTCAGTGCCGGTCGGCGCCGAGCCGCAAGGCTTGGCTACCTACTCGCCTCATTGATAAAACATAGCGGCGAGTGCCTTCCGGGTGGGATCGAGTCGAGGTCGCGCTCGCCGCATCTCTTTTGTCTGGCTCTTGTGTGTGGACCCGAGTGGACTCACACCTGCTGGCCCCTCCGACACCCTGTCACAGGTGTCGCAATTCTGTTCACCTTGTTAACCAGCGGAACTGGATCATCGGCTGAACTGACCTTGTTCTAGCCTGGAGTTATTCATTCTGGCTCCCCGTATAGGTCTGGGGGAGCCAGAGATTTGGGCACCGCTGGCGTATTCGACCTTGTCTTCCAGGGGGGCGTTTGAAAATCAGTCCACAGCAGGTGCGCGGGCGAGTGCGGGAGCTAATCGATACCACAACAGACCCACATCTTCACCTTCATTGGGTAGTTGGATCCTGCATGGGTATACCCCGGTTGTTTGTTGGCATACTATTTGTACTCAGTTGTTTTGTGCTGCATTGTCCTCTTCAGGCGCAACACTACGTTGCCGGAGTTCTTGGGCTTGAGTGCTCAACGGTGCCTGGCCCCGGCCTATACACACTGGATTACAGTTACTTCTATTCTGCAGGGCAGCTCAATGCCAGCTCCGGCTCAAAGGTGGATGCAGCCAAACTCAATGCATTTGTCTATGCACAGGTTCCCCGGGTCGTTTGGATAACCCACAAAAAAGTCTTCGGCGGAGCACTGGGGTTTGAGGCATCGCTGCCGCTTGTTTATCAACACGTAAGATTCAATGTTGGAAGCGGTGTGTTCCGCGGCAATACACTCAGTGTAGGAGATTCACTCATTGGCCCCTTGGTGGGATGGCACACGCAAAGGTTTGACTATGCAGGGGCTCTGGGCTTCTACGTTCCCTGGGGCAGTTCAGCAGCTCCACCCACAACCCGAGCAGGATTGGGTTATCTCGGGACGATGTTGAGCGCTGGAGCAACCTGGCGTCCTGACCCCGGCAAAAAGTGGTCGCTGTCTGCTCTGAACCGATACGAATTTAATACCGAGCAGCGTGACGCGCACATTACTCTTGGAAGCGTCTATTCAGTGGAGTGGGGTATAAGCAGATCTGTGAACAGGTTTGTCGCCCTGGGGCCTGCAGGCTATTATCAACACAAAATCACCTCTGACAGTGGCTTAGGCGCTTCCAGCGCGCATCCGAGCGCAGCAGCAACCGGCCCCGAGATCACGCTTGCATTTGCCGGACAGGGCCTGTTCGTATCCTGGCGTTATCTGTACGAATGTGCCGCGGCAGCACGGCCGCAAGGACAAACAGGCACTTTGACCCTTACCAAGCGTTTCGGAGCAAAATGAGGGCCTGCAGCGCTCCCATCATTGTTTATCTGCGTGCGATTTAGTGTCCAACACCTTTATCCATAATTATATAGGTGTAATAAAGGTTGTTCAGAGGCCGGTGGTGCGCCCAATGCAACGTGAAGGTTTCTGATATTAGCAGTAAGGAAATAGGCGCCTCTACGACTAATGCCTGTAACTGTCTCCCTGCCATTTACCCCCGGGTCAATGGATCTCTCGCCGCCGTGTCTTGGCGCCATAGGTTGTTCAACGGCCGAAGTTTGAAAGGCGGGTTCCTGCGGGTGGAGGTGCTGAGGGTTGGCCGGACATATCTACAGGAGGGTTGTTATGAAGGCAATCGTGATCAGCGAGTATGGAGGTCCTGAGAAGCTTGTTATTCGAGATCTGCCGGTGGCAGTGCCCCACCCTGACCAGGTATTGATTGCTGTCAAGGCGTTTGGAGTGAATCGTGCCGAAACCTATATGCGCAAGGGAGCGTGGGGTGATGTCGCCAAGGTAAGCGGGATTGAGTGTGTTGGCGAGGTAAGCAAGGATCCATCTGGCCGACTGTCGGCCGGGCAGAAGGTGACGGCGGTGATGGGCGGGCTCGGCCGCACCCTCAATGGAAGCTATGCTGAGTTTACCTGTGCACCGTCGACCAACGTGATTCCGCTCAACAGTTCTCTAGACTGGCCCGATCTGGCAGCTGTGCCCGAATCTTATGCAACGGCATGGACATGCCTGCATGAGAATATGCACTTGCAGGAAGGGCATGTTGTCTTTGTTCGCGGCGGCACGTCTGCATTGGGCCAGGCGGCTATCAATATTGCGGCGAATACGAGAAATGTTCAGGTGATTGCCTCCACCCGCAAGCCGGAGCGCGCAGACTATCTGAAAAATCTTGGCGCCATGCATGTGCTGGTAGAAACGCCTGCTCTCAAAGATCAGATAAGAAAGCTGTACCCTGACGGGATTGATGGCGTTCTGGATTTGGTGGGTAACAGCACGCTTCTCGATTCTCTGAGCGTGGTTCGCAAAGGGGGCTATGTATGCAATGCCGGTTTCCTGGGTGGGCCGGATCCGCTGCAATTCAATCCTCTCGCGCAAATGCCTTCAGGAGTCAATCTGAATTTCTTTGGTAGTTTCATGTATGGGTCAAAAGAGTTTCCTCTCTCATTGGTTCCGATGCAGAGCATTGTCGATAGGGTCAGCGCCGGCACCTATAAGGCGAAGCCAGTGAAGGTGTTTGATTTTCGCGACATTGCCAAGGCGCATGAGTTGATGGAAGCAAATGCCAGCTGCGGAAAGATCGTAGTGCGTGTGTAGCATTCCGGGTGTCCGTTCCAAAGCACGCTGGGAATTAATTGAGAGCGTATGAGGATACTAAAGCTATTGCTGGTGCTCACAACGGTCCTGGGGGCCTGTGCTCTTGTCTACCAGCCCGCGGCGAATCGGAACGACATACCCAACCGGCTTCCCGAAGCGGCTCCTTATAATCTGGAGGAGGCCAGGACACTACCTCCTCCTTATGAGGATCAGTGGGCTGGCGAGAGCAATCCCGGACAGTGCAGGAACTGTCATCAGCGAATTTTTGACGAGTGGAACGGCTCCATGATGTCTAACGCCTGGCGCGATCCTGCGTGGCGTGCAGCTTACCTGCTTCTGTCACGGGCAGTTTCCGCAAATGGTGAGTGTGATACGCCGGAACCGCCCGATGGCACTGAAAAGGCGGCCCACAATCCGTTTGCCAACCCCGGCGAATGTTCTTCCGCTTTCAACATCGGCGCGGAGAAGTACACTGTTTCCCGGCCGGGTTCACTTCTGGATGGGTTTTGCTCTCGCTGTCACATGCCGACGAACTATGCGGACAATTTCGCTGTCCGCAATATAAAACTGGACCCGAAGACTGGGATGGAAAATGCTTTGCTTGATCCGAAGTTTTTCCCGAGTTCTGACAACGGCACAGGAATAGCATTTGCCACTCTGGAAGCTCAGCATCGCAACACGGATTCGGGGAAGAGCGGCATTATCTGTGCTGTCTGCCACACCATGGCAGAGACGCGCGACACTCCATTTCACAACTACGATAGTAGTAAATCCACATATGCGCCGGCGCTCGGCCCTGGCGCCAGAGCGGATTTTGTCGCAAAGGACAAGCAGGACACGTTTCAGGTTCCCGATCCCGGCGCACAAAACCTGGGCTACAGTATTGGCGCCGGATCGTATCGGTTTTCGCCCAATGCAATTGTCAACTCTGAGCGATTTGGTCCAATGGTTGCCGGTACACCACCTGCATCGCTTGATACATATACCGGCGGCGTCTTCCAGCAGGATTTCGCCTATCAGCAGATCGACTCCTCCAAGCACAAGGGCTTTCATCAGGTAATGTTCACCCGGTCAGAGATGTGTGCTGCTTGTCACGATGTCACCAACGCTCTTCCCATCAAGAACAGTCAAGGGAAATGGGTAGGAGGTTTTCCCATTGAGCGCACCTACACGGAATGGGCGAACAGCGCTTACGCTGATCGTCCGGGCAATAAGAATTTTGATCCCAGCCTGAAGCGTGACTGCCAAACCTGCCATATGCAACAGGAGTACGGCCAAGCCGGCACGGCTCAGACTCTTTATGACAAAAACGGCAGACCGCTCCCACCACTCATGGCGCCGGTGGCTACAAATGGCAAACGGCGCCCCTTCCTTAGTCATCATTTTGTAGGTGGCAATGCCTATATCACGCGAATGGTGGGAAAGGATGTTGAGGACAGCGGAAGTCCCGCGGCTTATCCTGAATTATCGGCGTTCAGCTTCTCCTCGTCTGACCACAAGAGCGTGTACTCGCGGGCTTTCTTTACGCATACCGAACGAGGAGGGGCTTACGCGCAACAGCAGCGCCTGGCCTGGGATCGCTTGCGTCATGTTTTGTGGATGGATTTGCGGGGGCCTGCGACAGCAGACGCGGGTGCAATTCCGATTTCAATTTCGGTACAAAACACCGGCAGCGGACACAAGTTCCCGACCGGATTTCCCGAAGGGCGGATTGCCTGGCTTGCCGTCCATGCTTATGACCTTGCCACCGGCCGGGAGTTGCAGATTCATGATAGTGTGTGGAGCCGTGACTCGCGGGGATTCGGCAACCTCACGCGGGAGGACATTGTCGATCCCAATTATCCCGGATGCAACTGGAGAATTCCTGCCGGGTCTCCTGATCCGTATTCCTACCAGTTCAAGGCGGTCGCAACACTAGGTGATGGCTGTCCGACGTTGGACCTGCCCTACGCTACGCCTCTCAATTTGTCTGTGGACAGGAAGGGGCTACCCATTGATAAGGACGGAAAGCCAATCGATCCCTCCAATCCTGGCATGGAAGTCTTCAAGGATGTCAACGGCGATGGAGATCATTTTGACGATTCTTTCCTGAGAGACACTCGCATAAGACCCCGGGGGAACGCTGGTAACGTAGTCGAAATCAATCGTTATTCGGTTATCGTTCCTCCTGGGACACGCGGGCCGGTGGCAGTTACATCTGCCGTTTACTACCAAACCTTTGAGGCTATAGCCGCGCTTAAATTCCTTGGCAACCTGGCGGACACCAACAATAACTTCGTTCTGGAGCCGTGTGTGCTCGGCGGACTCTGCGATGGCCGCACGCCAAGCACCGAGCCCGCTGCAGTGGAAGGAGCTCCGCCTGTAGCAATGGTGGTGCGGAACTGGGTGATCAACATTAATGGAAGTCCAGGAGACACCACTCCTCTTCGAATTATCACTTACCCGCAGTCTGGAGCAGACCAGGTGTATCAGGACCCTGTTATCAAAGCGTTCTTTTCAAAACCGGTGCTTGGCGTGAACGACAAAACGTTCACACTCACGGACTCCGAAGGCAAGCTGGTTCCCAGTTGGGTCGAGCAAGTTGGTGACGGCGCCTGGGGCCTTTTTGCCCACCAGGTACTCTTGACGAGAGGTAAGAAGTACGTCGCCCGGCTTAAGGCAGGGATCTGCGACTTCAGCAAGAACTGCACAGCCAGCGATACGATCTGGAGCTTCATTGTCGCGAAGACCCACGAAGCCGGTCGCGGAGATACCAGCATTCCCATGGGATTTCCAAGGGAGCTTCCTGGACAACGCGGCGGGAGGTTTACGGGTGCAGGAACCGGAAATGGAGTTTCTGCGACGAATGTGAGTTCCGCGAAAATGAGATGACCCAGATGCACTAATCTTGGCGAATTCACCGATACGGACATGCACCTATGGAGGAGCCTATGACAACGATGCATGACGGCGCCGGGCTGCGCCTGAAAACCGGCCTGGCAGAGATGCTGAAGGGCGGCGTCATCATGGACGTGACCGATGCGCGTCAGGCTGAGATCGCAGAAAAGGCCGGCGCGGCCGCAGTTATGGCCCTGGAACGCGTGCCAGCGCAGATTCGAGCGGAGGGAGGCGTGGCACGTATGGCTTCTCCGAAGAAGATCACGGAGATCATGAGCGCAGTGTCCATTCCTGTAATGGCCAAATGCAGGATTGGACATTTTGCTGAGGCTCAAATCCTCCAGCAGCTCGGTGTCGACTACATCGATGAATCTGAGGTTTTGACTCCGGCCGATGAAGCCCACCATGTGAACAAGCATGATTTCAAGGTTCCCTTTGTCTGCGGCGCGCGTGATTTAGGAGAAGCCTTGCGCCGTATCGGCGAGGGCGCAGCCATGATCCGCACCAAAGGGGAGGCAGGTACGGGAGATGTGGTTCACGCAGTTAAGCATCTACGCACGATTGTCCGCCAGATACGCGCACTCACGGTTCTCGATGAGAGTGAGCAATATGCCCGGGCAAAGGAGCTGGGTGCCTCCTACGAAATCGTTCGCCTGGTGGCAAAAACCGGGACCCTTCCGGTCCCTAATTTCTCCGCCGGTGGGATCGCTACTCCGGCCGATGCGGCCCTCGTCCGCCAGCTCGGGGCTGAAGCTGTGTTCGTAGGTTCAGGCATTTTTATGGAAGACTCCTTGCGCTTTTGCGAACCCGCGGAAGCAATGAAGCGCGCACGGGCGATCGTTCGTGCCTGCACACACTTCGATGATCCCAAAACACTGCTTGAGGTCTCCGAAGACTTGTCAGCTGCCATGAAGGGCATGGCGATCGCGGCGCTCTCAGAGGCCGATATGCTGCAAACTCGGGGATGGTGATCTCGCAGGAGCTGAATTCCGCCACATACCAACTTTGCCAACCGATGCGCCGAGGCCATCGCCTCATTGCCTAAGTCCTTGAGCCGGGGAGGCCATGCCGGCCCAGGACGAACCTTGTCTCTTCCTTTATTTCCAATATTGCGGTGACAGTGTGAAAACGTCCATTCCCTGTCACTTTTGCTTGTTTGCCGAATCTCACGGCAGCCGGTCCACTTGAGGATGCTGCGATACGGCAAATCATCTCTGGAGTTGAAGTGATCTGATTACACATATGATTCTGAAAGAGCGTTTGTTTACCCCCGGTCCTACTCAACTGCTCCCATCTGCTCAACTAGCGATGGCCGGTGCCGCTATGCACCACCGTACACCGCAGTTTCGGACCCTCTATGGCAAAGTCCTCTCCGATCTTAGGATCTTTATCGGCACGCGCAATGACGTAGTTCTGTTCACCAGCTCAGGAACCGGCGCTATGGAGGCGGCGGTTTCCAATCTGACCTCTCGTGGAGACAAGGTGATGGTGATCTCTGCCGGAAAATTTGGGGAGCGGTGGGAATCGCTGGCCAGGGCTTATGGCTGCCAGGTAGATGTGGCGCATGCACCTTATGGCCAGACTGTTTCTCCACTCCAGGTGAAGGAGAAACTTTCTCCAGAACATGCGGTTGTCTACATGCAAGCAACCGAGAGTTCCACCGGTATTCGCCATGATGTGGAAAGTATTGCCTGCATGTTGAAGGGCACGAACACTCTGTTGGTGGTGGATGCAATTACCGGCCTGGGGACAACCAATGTCAAGGTTGATGACTGGGGCATTGACGTCATCATTGGCGGTTCGCAGAAAGCCGTGATGACTCCTCCCGGGCTGGCCTATTGCGCCGTGAGTGATCGTGCCTGGGAGAGAATGGATCATGCGAACAATGCACGATACTATTTTGACCTTCGAAAGGAGAGGAAGAACGCCGCCAAAGGAGAATCTTCCTACACTCCATCGACGGTATTGGTGGCTGGCTTATCGGCTGCATTGGATTATCTTCGTGAACAGGGCGGCGGCGATCTGGCTTTGGGTCGTGATCTGCTGATTGCCAACGCTGAGATTGCCGCTGCAATGACTCGTTCCGCAGTCGAGGCGCTTGGGCTCAGGCTCTTCTCAGGGGATGCCCCTGCATCTGCACTCACTGCAATCGCCTCTCCGGACGGGATTGATTCGAGCAATATCGTAAAGCTTTTCCGGCATCGCTTTGGGGCCGTGATTGCCAATGGCCAGGGTGAGATGAAGGGCAGGCTGTTCCGGATAGCACATCTCGGCTTTTACGACTATCTCGACACGATCTCCGTGATTGGCGCCCTGGAGCATGTGCTGGTTGAGATTGGACTCACCGTCAAGTTGGGCGCGGGCATGCGAGCGGCGCAGCAGACATTTAGCAAGTTCTTACTTGAGCAGGCCGTTGCCTGAGAGGACCTTCATGAAAATTGTCATCGCAGAGAAAGTGGCTCCCAGTGCCGTGCAGCTCCTGAAGGAAGAAAAGGAATGGACCATAATCACTCATGAACAGATCCGTGAGGGCCTGGCGAATGCTCTTCCCGATGCCGATGCCTTAATTATCCGTTCCGCGGTTGCGGTCAATGCCGGTATGCTGCGCCACGCGGCGAAGCTTCAGGTCATCGGACGCGCCGGCGTGGGTGTCGACAACATTGATCTGGAGGCAGCCAGGAAAGCTGGTGTCACAGTGATTAACACGCCGGGAGCGAATGCGGTGGCTGTGGCTGAGCATACCCTTGGCCTGATGCTGGCGTTGTCGCGGCACATTCCCCGCGCAGATTCTACAACCAGAGCAGGCAGGTGGGAGAAAAAATCATTAGAGGGGACCGAGCTTCGCGGCAAGGTTCTGGGTATTGTAGGCCTCGGAAAGATCGGCCTGGAGGTGGCTAAGCGAGCTGGGGCTTTTGAGATGAATGTGATCGCACATGATCCATTTGTTCCGGCTTCAGTTGCTTCACAGCGTGGAATAAAGCTGCTGCCACTGGATGAGGTCTTCGCAGGCTCCGATTATTTGAGCTTGCACTTATCGTTGACCCCGCAGACAGCCGGCCTGATTAATCAGGAGTCTCTGGCCAAGATGAAATGCGGTGTGCGCATCATCAACTGCGCTCGCGGCGAGCTGATTGATGATGCAGCGCTCGCCGCGGCAATCAGAAATCGCCACGTCGCAGGCGCTGCGCTCGACGTCTTTGTAGAGGAGCCGCCCAGGAACTCGCCCTTCCTTGGACTGGACAACGTGATTGTCACGCCACATATCGCCGGATCGACCCATGAGGCCCAGGATGCTGTTGGGATCCAGATTGCCAGTCAGGTCCGCGAGTACCTGAAACACGGCATCGTTCTCAATGCCGTCAACTTCTAGTTCGTCGCCCTCACCGATGCAGGCGATTTTTGAGGCTATGAAAGCCTCAAGGATCAATCGCTCGCGCCTAAACTTGCTTAGCGGCATGTTCCATCAGCTCAAATCGTGCCATCGCCCGCAGGCGCACGCGATGTCCATAGGCAAATGCCCATATCATCGTGCAAATCGTCACCAACCCGAGCAGAATGGGCGAAATAACCAGCACCAGCGCCGCAGGCAAGTTATAGATGAGAACCAGCCTTACCACGAGTTCACCCACAAAGGCGCATCCCCAGACCGTGGTGATCAGCCGATGGCAAAAGCGCACCTCCTGGAACTGCCATGCAGCATTGAATCGTGCCTGCCGCACTTGATCTGTTCCGGCAATGAAATAACGCGCGAAATAAAACATCATGGGGCGCGGTAATAGCAGTGAGAAAAAACACGCGATCCCGAACACGCCCGTGATCAGGGATTCCCGCATCAGCAACACCCGCGGGCTGCCGCCAAAAAGCAGGGCCACGCTGTCGGTCCCAATGCCCAGCAGGACCAGAATTGAGATGGGATCAAGTTGCCGGCGATAAATCAGTTCGAACCCGCTCTTGCCAATAGGAAAAAGCGCAGCCACCACCAGCGCGGTAAATTCCGAAGGTGAATAGTAGCGTTTTGAGAGCTGGTAGAGAATTACCGGAAAAACGGCGTTCAGAACGATGCCCCAAGCAATATTGCCAATGGGCGGGCGGTTGATTGGTTTGACATCGGAACCAGATTGCACCATCTCAAAGAATCTCAGGGATGAATTGGCGCAATTCGATCTCTAAGAGAATCGATTTGCAGAACAAGTGTGATTGTATCCACACATACAAGACAAGTCATCTCAGTCCTGAGCTCGGGTTAGCCCATCGGAAAGGGCATTCCCGGTAGCATTCCTTGCCTGTTCCCGAGCGCAAATCAGGTGAACGCGCAGGTTGCGGCAGTAGGAAACAGCTAAGCACGGATTCAAACAGCATGCCCGAGATTCCTGAATTCGCACCCGCAAATGGGCCGCGCCAAGAGACGGTGCTCCGAAGACTGACGTACAATGTAACAAGGCGGGCTCCAGGCTGGTTTTCCGTCAAATTCTTGTATAGGAGTACTGATGGGCGGAAACTCTCGAACTACTTTTGCCAAACGACAAAAAGAGCGTGCGCGTCAGGAAAAGCAGGCGGATAAGGTCCAACGCAGGGCACAACGTAAACTGGACAACCAAGGGAAAATCGCGCCCGAAAAGCCCGGAAACGTGACTATCACTTATGACGAAGAAGGGAATCCAGAGGGTTTGGGATTCCACGATTTCTAGAAATTTTGACGGGACGGGTCACTTCCATGTGTACCATGGAATCCGTCACATGAGTGGTCCTCGACGTCGGTAGACACCGTCCCGTTTTGATGCTGCCTACTTCTGCTGAGAACAGTTCAATTTAAGCATCACAAAAAAAGGAGTCGCACGTGAAAAAGATTTACGTCGGCAATTTCTCTTTCCACATGACAGAGTCGGAGCTTCGGGCGCTGTTCGAGCCTTTTGGTGCCATTGAGAGCGTGAGTCTCGCCACTGACCGTGACACTGGACGATCACGCGGTTTCGGCTTCGTCTCCATGACAAATGACGAAGAAGCTGAAAAAGCCATGGCGGCGCTGAATGGCAAGGAGGCTGACGGACGAGCCCTCACCGTGAACGAAGCCAGGCCGCAGGTTCGGCGCGGTGGATTTCGAGACGGCGGGCGCGGCGGCGATGGAGGACGCGGCGGTAACCGCGGTCCACGCCAGCGCCGCGAGCCGCGTTGGTGAAAAGCGGAGGCGTTGCAAGACGTTTGCGCGGAACTTCTGATTCTTCCGCGGATATTACCTCAGTGCGAACCGTTGTCTGCGCCAAGTGCGGACGGCGGTTTGCCATCCGCTATCAGCCACCCAACACTGAATGGCTGCGCCACTATTGTGATATACTGAAAGTGCTTTAGATTCGCGGTTGCAGGGTTTCTTCTGATCGAGATCTGGTCCAGGATTCCCGCCTTTTGTAAGCACTTCGATTGTTCTACGGCGAAAATTGAAAAATTATCGGCATGAGATCACTCTGCCAGGGCGCTTGCATAGCGTCCTTCCAGCACCCGCCGCCGACTTAGGAAAATAAAGACCAACTGTGTTCACATTTGCTGAACTCCCAATATCTCCCTATCTAAAAGACCGCTTGCGAGCGGCCAAATTCATAACCCCCACCGAGGTTCAGGCTGCGGCCATTCCTCATGCCGTGCTCGACAGAGACATCATCGCAACGGCCCAGACCGGCACCGGCAAAACCTTGGCTTTCCTTGTTCCAATCATGGACAAACTGCTCAAGCAACAACAGCCCGGGCCAGGTGCACTGGTGCTGGTTCCCACGCGCGAACTGGCGTTGCAAATCGGGAAACAATACGAGCAGCTGCGGGGCAAGAAGCTTCCGACTGCGGCGCTGGTGATTGGCGGCGCCTCAGAACGTTCCCAGTTGCAGGCAGTTCGCGCCGGGGCCAAACTGATCGTCGCCACTCCCGGCAGGTTTGAGGACTTGCTGGATAGAAAACTGATTGCTGGCGACGGCGTGAAGACGCTGGTTCTGGACGAAGTGGACAGAATGCTCGATATGGGATTTATCCCGGCTATCCGCAGAATCGTCAGCCGGCTGACCCGTTCGCGGCAGACCCTGTGCTTCTCTGCGACGCTTGAAACGTCTGTCGCGCACCTGGTCCTCGACTATGTTCGTGACCCGGTCCGGCTTTCATTTGGCTCAACCAGGAAAGCGTCTGAATCGGTCGATTTAACGGCCTACGAAGTCCAGGCAGACCAGAAGCTCGCGCTTTTGAAGCGTCTGTTGAGCGATGAAAGCGGCCGTACACTGGTTTTTGTCCGGACGAAGCGGGCGACGGACCGCCTCGCGGACAAGCTGAAGCGGCATGGAATGAATGTCAGCGTGCTGCACGGGGACCGAACTCAGTCGCAGCGCAATACCGCCCTGACCGCATTTCAGCACGGAAAGTCCCGCGTGCTCGTCGCTACTGACGTCGCTTCGCGCGGTATTCACGTGGACGATATCGCCCAGGTGATCAACTACGATCTGCCGGCAATCCCGGAGGATTTCATTCATCGCGTTGGACGCACGGGAAGAGCCGGCGCCAAGGGTTCTGCTGCAACTTTCTTTTCCGGGATCGAGCGCTCGGACCTGGCCCGGCTGGAACGCACTCTGCAGCTGAGAATGCGGCGGGGCAGCGTCGATACAAATCTTGATCGCGAAGACAGGGCCGGACCTGTGGACGTCTCCTCAATAGTGCCGGTGCCTGCCAGACCCGGCTCCAGGATGGTTTGCTTACCCGGAGAAGTCCTTCAAAGATATAGCGGATAACGTGATGTCGTCCTGGCTGGGATAGCGTTAAAGGACTTATTCCAGCCAGTTTTCGCTCCGTCCGGGTCACATGGAATGGTCAGTGTTACAAGCAAATTGCCAGGAAGCGGCCGCAATATGCCTGTAGAATAGAGATATGTCCAGCCAAAATGACCAAAAGGTGGAATTGCTCGGTAAAACTGCCGATTTCTATCGCCGCTCCATCGCCAATTATGCACAATTCGCGAGGACGGAACGAAAGCCAAGGACGAAGAAGCAGTTGGAGTCGAGGCTCCAGACGATTCTTCAGGAAATAGAATCTTTAACACACAAGCCAGTTCTGTAGTCTGATCTTCCCCTCGAGCTTTCAGAATGACAGGCAGTTTTCGTGGTAATGCATAGCGTTGCGTAACTTGGCTGAAGCCGAATCAAAGCGCTGGCATACCAGCGAACTTCTTCGCCCACTGAATCTGGATCAGTCCCATACTTAAGTTTCTTCGCGCTCAAGCACATGAAAAGGGCTGCCGGTATTGAGAGCGCCGAGTTCTGTGGCGGAATCTCTAGCCGGCATTGCCCGCGAGACTGTAATTACCACTCCATCACATCAGCAACTTCGCCGGCATGTTCGGTAAGCCGGAATGAGAAAGTGGCGTCATCCTGGTTCCATACGCCGTCGCTATTGGACGTCATCACGCGAAAACGGTAACTCCCCGGTGGAATGTTGGTGTAGTAGGCCACACGGCGCGTTCCAGCTTCCACCCAATCGTCATCAAACCCTTCCAGCTTGTACTTGAATTTTACCCTCTCCGGCATGGTAAAGCTGGGCGCCGTGTAATGGAATTCCAGTTCTCCCTTGCGAGCAGACTTGCTCACGGACCGGCTCATCTCTACCTGTCTGTGATCTATCATGACCTGCTCAATGATCACCGGGGGCATGAGGTCCTGGGAACGGATGTGGTCCGGATCAATGACAACGATTCCGTCGTACGTCGGAAGCCACAACCGGCCGTCAGAGGTCTGGCAAACATTCGGCGTGTTGCCGCTTGCTACTCCAGATCTCATGCCATCCGCACGGCCGTAGCCGATGGCGGTGACCGCGGCAATTTTCCCGTCGGCAACATCTTCCAACTGTTTTTTGCTGACGCGGGAAACACCCTTTTGCCCGCTCAACCAGAAGTTGCCCTTGCTGTCTTCGTGGATGTCCATGTTGGAGTCCTCGAAGAGCCCTTGCCTAGTGGTGATTACGGTAAAGTGGCCGTTCTTGAGGCGATTGATCCCGCCGCCCATCGTTCCTATCCAGAGGACTCCCTGCGCGTCCTCATAGAGGCTGCGGGGAGAGTCCGATGACATTCCGTCTTTCGTGGTATAGGTCCTGAACATTCCATCTTTGAACTCGGTCAACCCGCCATTGCCGCCGATCCAGAGGTTCCCCTCGCGATCCGCGACGAGCATACGTATCATCTGGCTGGCAAGCCCGTCATTGAGGCTGTAGGACGTGAACTTCTCATTCTGAAAGCGGTTCAGACCGTCATTGGTGCCGATCCAGAGGCTGCCATCCTTATCCTCAGCCAGGCACCAGACCTGATCGTTGGCCAGCCCTTCGTGCCGGGTGTACATGGTCAGACGTCCGTCCTTGAGGCGACCCAATCCGCTTCCCCCGGTGCCGAACCAGAGGCTGCCATCGCGGCTTTCCATAATGGAGGTGACACGGTTCTTGGACAGTGTGTTCGTAGAGGTGGTAAATCTTCCGTTCTTGAATTCACTCAACCCGCCATCGGAGCCCGCCCATATGGAACCATCCCGGCCCTGCCAGACGGAGTACACCGAATCACCTGCAAGGCCTTCCTGGGTGGTGTAAGTCAGGAACCTGCCATCCCGAAAACGGTTGAGCGAGTTCGTGCCATCCACTCCTACCCACACGTTACCTTCGCGGTCTTCGAACACCCCGTACACATTATTTTGCGGTAATCCATCTTTGGTGGTGTAAGAAGAGAACCGGTCGTCCGTAAGCCGGTCGAGACCACCGACGGTGCCGATCCACATGTTGCCATCGCGATCCTGGACAACGGAGTGGACGTAATCATTAGATAATCCCTCGTGGGTGGTAAACACGGTCTGGCGGCCGTCCTGGATTCGGACTCGAACCACTCCGCCGCCGAACAGAGCAATCCACACGTTTCCGTCGCGGCTCTCCTCAATATCCGTAACCGGCTTTTGTCCTTTTTCCTTGCCCGGCAGGTTCAGGAGAAAATGGCTAAATTTTCCCTGCTTGAACTGGTCAATCCCAACTTCCGAGCCCACCCAGAGGGTCCCGTTTTTATCTTCGTGAAGGACCCGGGTGCTGCTGGTGGTGAGCCCGTCGCCGGGGCCATAAATGATGAACTTGCCATTTTGCAGGCGATCTAAGCCCAGATCGGTGGCAATCCAGATGCTGCCATCCCGTGCTTCGATAATCGAGCGTACGGTATTGTCGGAAAGACCCTCGTTCGTGGTGTAGAGAGTGAAGACGCCTTTCTGCAAGCGGAGCAAGCCGCGCCCATTCGTCCCAATCCACAGACTTCCATCTTTGGACGCGCAAAGCGCCTTGACCCCGATCCCGGCAGCCTGTTTCATGCCGGGCGCTGTCTGCTGATCGAAGTAGGTAAGGGCAACTCCGTCAAATCGAAACAATCCGCTAAAGGTTCCGATCCAAAGGTAGCCGTCGCCTGTTTGGGCGAAGACCATCCCGTTGCCATTGGGCAGGCCATTATCCGCGCCCCAAATTGTATGGATGTATTGAGTGATGGCTTTGTGCGGATCGAGCGCTTGAGCGGAGCTTATGAAAGAAAGCAGCCCGACCACGGCAAGTGAAAATCGCCGCCATCCCAAAGCAGGCCAATGGGAAAAAACTGATAAACGCACCTAAGACTCCTTGTTACCGTTCGAGCACCAACTGTTGTTCAAAACGATAACTCAGGCGGTGCGAAATTCGGTCATTACTTCCGTACCTCTGCCAATATCCAAACCAGGTTACTAAAGTTAGCATCGACCTGCCGGATCGCTTGACGATCCTCTCAAGTGAGACGTTTTGGCAACCGGGGCACTCGAAAACGAAGAAACAGAAGCCCGCTCCGCCTTCGTCTTAGAACCTCATAGACACGAGGGATGACATGAGGCGTTTTGGTAGCATCGTGCATCAAGGACGACCGGCTCGTTCTTGCACGGCCGGTCGCCATGAGTGGTTGGCTAACCCAACTGGTTCCAAATCTACATTTTGTGCTGCAGCGCAAGAGTATGCGGGTGACCTATTGTGGAGTGTTGTTGGAGCAGAAATCCCGTGTCTCGCTGCCGTTTGAATGAACGGTCACAATGCACGCCAGCCCGTCTGTTGTAACTTTGAGGAATTCGTGGCCGTTGTTGTCTCCCGCTGTATTGCTGTTCCAGATCTGTGCGCCCTGGAAGTTCAAGGACAGATTGCCATCCTCATGGAAAACCAGGTCGTCGCCCAGCGCGCAGCCCCCATTGGGAGCATGAGCGCACCAAAGGGTGATTCCGCCGTCGGTGTGGTCAAAGAGCCGGAGCGAAAACGCAAAGGCGCTGCTTGGGCCGTTAAACCGAAGGTTGAGCACGTGGCCATCGTTAGCGGTGTTGGTTAGACACAGATCTCCAGGAGCCAAGTGGATGTTCGCACCACCCGGCGGCGGGAACTGCATCCGCACAGCACAACTCTGTGCTCCGGCAGTCAGTGAGACCATAATCATGCAAGCCAGGATGAGAGCCGGCAGTGACAGCTTGTGGCAATAGCTCTTGTTCTGATTCATATGAGTGTTCTTGTCCTTTCTTTATGCGTGTCATCTTGAGTGATCGCAAGCCACGACACCGTGAGCGCTTTTAACGTTCACACTGCAGAGCTGCGATCCATCGGAAGCAAAGTTTATGTAGAGAGGAGCTTGATTTCTATCCCGTGGTTGTGGCGTTTTTATATGCCTGCAATTGGGTGATCTGCGGCGTCAAAATGGAACGCCTCGTACTAAGGCGCAAAAAAGAGAACGTGCTGGTAACGAACAGGTGTGAATTCACACTGTTTAGATTCACGCGGTAGTCTCAATAGATTGTCTGGGAACCTAGCTGAGGTGAATGATGCCTCGCTCCACCGCCAGTGTCACGGCCCTGGTGCGGTCGTCGACTTGCAATTTGGCAAGAATGTTTTTCACATGCCCCTGGGCGGTTTCAAGGCTGATTCCGAGCGCCAGCGCGATTTCCTTGTTGGTGAGGCCGTTGGCAACGAGTTTCAACACTTCCAGTTCGCGCGGTGTCAGCGTTGCATGGGTTACGCGATCGGCAAGTTTTCTCGCGACCTCCGCCGTGAGCGGTCGTCCACCCTGGTAAACTTCGCGGATCGTCTTGATCAGTTCGTCGCCCAGCGCATCCTTAAACAGGAAGGTTACGGCCCCTGACGACAATGCCTGGTAGATGTGTTCCTCGCCGGTGAGTGCGGATAGCACAATGATTTTCGCCTGGGGAGAATCCCGGCGGATGTACTGAATCGCGTCGATACCGGACATCTTGCCGCGCAGGCCGAGATCCATAAGGGTGATGTCCGGACGATGCCGCTGAAACAAATCTACTGCCTGCTCGCCTGTGGCGGCCAGCCCCACTACTTTCATGTCCTGTTCCGGTTCAATCGTAGCCGCCAGCCCTGTCCGGACCATGGGGTGGTCATCGACAATGAGAACGCCTATGCGCTGATGTTGAGAAATCATATTAGTCGACTGACAGCGGAAACACGGCTTCGATCTCCGTTCCTTGCCCGGCAGTGCTGTTAATTTTTAACTGCGCACCTACCTGTTGTGCCCGCTCCTTCATCGTGATCAGACCCCAGTGCCCCACGCGTCGCGCCACGTCATCCACGTCAAAACCACAACCGTCATCCGTCACCTTGAGCGCCACTTGGTCCGTGCCAAAATCAAGATCAGCCTGGATCCGCGTGGCGCGCGCGTGACGGATGCAGTTGCTGATCGCCTCCTGGGCCACTCGCAAGATCTGCTGCTCCACACGGTCGGATACGGGACGGCGCACACCCTGGATTGACAGGTCAAAACGAATCGGGCGGTCAGCAATCAGGCGACAAGCAGATTCTTTCACCGCCGCCGCCAGGTCGTGCCTGTCGACGTTTTGTGTGCGTAGAGCCCATACCGATTGCCGGGCTTCACGCAAGCAGTTATCAATCTGTACGCGGAGGCTTTCCAGTCGTTCTCGGACTTCTTGTGAGGTTACGATCTTGGACAGTCCTCCCACGTGAAGAGATAGACCGGCGATACTCTGAAGCAGGGTATCGTGCAGCTCTTGTGCCACCCGGGTGCGTTCCGCTACCCGCTCCTCGATAAGGATCTGGTGGTGTGCCTGTAATTGGCGAATGCGGAAAAGATACAAACCCCAGAGCATTAAAACCGCGGTTCCGGCGCAGAGCGCGAAGAACCATGTCTTTTGATAGAACGCCGGTGTGACGGTAAAGCTCCATGCCGCTCCCGTCTCGTTCCACAGGCCATCGTTGTTGCACGCGATCACTCGAAAGCGATAATTTCCAGGCGCGAGATTGGTATAAAAAGCCCGGCGCCTTGAGCCGGAATCGACCCATTCTTTGTCGAATGGTTCCAGCTTCACCCTGAATCTGGTTTTTTCCGGAACCGCCAGGCTCAGTGCGGTATAGCCGATTTCGAGAGAGCGGGCTCCCGCCGGAATGCCGAAGCCATTTCGGGGCGCGATCTCGTGTTGGTCCAGATTCGCTTCCTCAATGACCACCGGCGGTGGAACAGGGTTGCGCGATAAGTTCTTCGGATTGACGGAAACCATGCCGCTGCGCAGGCCGAACCAGAGGGTTCCATCCTGGGTGCGCGCTGCCACGTGACCTAGAAAGGCGGGTGGGTTGGAGGGCAGCCCGTCCTTTTCATCAAATCGTGCGCTACGAATCTGGTAACCAGGATCTTCGAGCGCGCGGGTCCATTCCGATGTGGCAATCCGAAACAAGCCGGCAGTATGGACAAGCCAAAGGCATCCGTCATCGTCATCCACCATTGAGACAATGCCTCCAGACGGCAAATTGGGGTGAAAGGTAACGAAGCGATCACCCTGCAGCCGGTTGATCACGTTTGCCTGAGTGACCCATAGAACGCCCGCGCGGTCTACGTAAATTGAATGGACAGCATGTTCAGAGATCCCTTCCGCAGGCGTATAGTGCCGCCATTGACCTGCAAATTCCCAAAGGCCATCCTGGGCGCCTGCCCATACCCGGTCGTGGTCGACAACGATGGTGTTGATTGGTTTTCCTGACAGCTCCGGGAACGATGTGATTTGTCCGGCTTGCCATCGCATCAGGCCCCCGCTGGAGAGCAGCCACAAGCTGCCCGCCGCATCCCGTGCCACGTCAAAGAGGTTTCGTACCAGTGAGCGCTTTCCAATTGCCAATCGATGGAAGTGGCCGCGACGCGATTCTGCCACGAAGTTGCGGCCCGCCATTACAACTGAACCCTGGCTGCTGAAGAATACTTGAGCCTGTTGGGCCGCGACCGATTCGGTTTGACCTTCTTCCTCCACGTGGTACGGGCGCCAGTCCGCAACCACCCACAAGCTGTTGTGTGTTGCCGCGATGCTGTAGATCGAACTGGTGGCGACCCGGGCATCCCGCACCGGACGAAAGCCGGTAGGCCGAAGGCGATTCAAGCCATTGCGCGTACCGATCCAGATATCTCCTTCGCGATCCTCAAACATGCAGTTGATGTGATTATTGGACAAACCTTCTCGCAGGCCGAATCGCGCGCGTTCCAGACCACCGGGAGCACGTGGCTGTCTCTGCATCACGAGCACACCCTGATTGTCCGATCCCATCCAAAGATTGCCGCTCCGATCTTCGAGAAAGCTGTTTCCTTTGTTCCAGTGTGGCTCACTTGCTTCGCCATGAAGCTTCTGCAAGCCGCGACTCGTGTCGGCAAACCAAACGTGTCCTTGGGAATCTGTGTTCAGGGCAATAACATAGTTTGTTACTCCGTGTTCTCTCTCGAACCGGTTCTGTGCCGGATTCCAGTAAAGCAATCCGACATCCGATCCGATCCAGATGCCTGTGCGATTCTCCGCGATTGCATCCACACGATTGCCGGAAAAGCCCTGCTGAATGCCCAGCACCCTCGCCTGATCTTTTTGGAATTGAGCTATTCCTCCTCTCGTTCCTATCCAAAGAGTGCCCGCGTCGTCCTGCCGGATTGCCATCACCCCACCAGCCGGAAGGCCATCTCCCGGATGGAAGTACTGTGCCGATTCGTGCCCCAGGTGCACGATTCCTCCAGAAGCCAACCCCACCCACAAGCTGCCGTCCGAAGCCACGAAGAGTTCGCTGGGTGCGAAAGACGGAACATCAGGAGGCGCAGCAAATGTCTTGAAACGCACGCCATCAAAACGAACTAACCCGGTCTCTGTGGCCAGCCACAAATATCCATCAGGTGTCTGGGCAATCTTGCGTACATCGGCGCCCGGCAGCCCGTCTTTCTGAGTCCATTTGGTAGCCACGAACCCTGCTAGAGGATTTTCTCGGCCAAAAGCGAGATCCCGCGGCAAAATTACGAACGCCAGGAGCAACGCTGCTGCAGCAACCAGCGCGGAACCCTGATGAATTCGACCGCCCCACTTTGCCGTGCCGGACTGTCCGCACCGTCCGCTTGTTCTTGCCATGACGATCGCAACCCGTCTTGACCGGCGATCCTCAGTTGCAGAAAGAGTTGCCAGCCTGGTCGAACGCCGATGATGATCAGGCGCTTGGGCAAAATTCTATAGGAACTCCAGAGGCGCCAACATTGGTGCCCAACTCTCCAGGCCTGAATCCTCCGGCGATCCAGTCACAGACATGTAAAGCTAGTTGCCTGGGGCCGGCAACATACACGTGCAACAGAGCGGAGGCGGTGTGCCCTGATCTGCCGTTACTCCCTCCATGGCTGACATGTATGGCTCGAGCGCCAGAATAATAAAAGCGCAATATCCTCCTTGATTGTCCAGGCTCCAGTCGAAATCAGAATCCTTGGAATCGTAATAAATCAGTCCTTTGATGTTCGGAAAATTATTTTTGAGACTGCGTACAGGAAGATCCGTATACAAATACGAAACCTGGTTTCCGTGCAGAGCTGCTGTTTGCAGAAGAATCGGTTTGGCGCCGGCCAACGCCGTCAATTCCGAGTAAAGAGGACTTATGATCGCTGAAAATTCGTTTCCCCCGCTCGACTGGCTAGAGTCAGGAGCGTTTACACCAACCCAGTCGACTTCATTGCCCCCGGGGTAATAAACGGCGAACGGAGCACCCGGTGCTGCTGGATTCCACAGCCAGACAACATTGGTCACGGGTTGGCATGGACCGGAAGAATTGGGACAAGCAAACACTTTCCTGATGTGATGCCAGGCCGCAATGAAATCCTGGGGAGAGAAATGACCATCCGGATTGTCATTCGGGCCATGGCACGCGGTTCGGCCACTAGCGGTGTCCGCCAGATTCATCCCTCCCATGTAGCGGAGCAGGACGGGCCCGCCATACGACTGGATGGCTCGCGCAGCGGCGATAATCGTAGAATCGAAAGCGCCGGAAGCCACGGCTGAGTTGGGTGCGCCACAGTTCCACGAAATAACCGGGATTCGGTCATTGGCAAGGTCATCCTTCTCCAACGTTGAGGGAAAGTCTTCACCGAGTTCTGTCCATTCGTGGTGATGGACGTTCAGAGCCAGCGTCCGGTTTATCGAGGTTTCGAATGCCCGAACCGCTCCTATGGATTCTCCCAGACCTTTGGGGTTCACGTAGGCGCCAAGATAAATTGGCCCCGGTGGGGGTTCCAACGGCGCGCTCTGTGCCGACGCATGCACTGAAACCAGGACCGTTCCGGCAAGCGCCAGAATCGTCCGCAGAGAGAGCTGAGATAAATATTGCAAATGGCTACCATGTCGATCCATGTCTTGGCCCTCCATTCGCCACGGGAATTTTTTCGTTGGGTCGTTGTCAATGTTTTTTCTTCAGGAGATGCCCCGGCCAGGGCTGCTCGTTGCGAGGTATACAACGGTAACGGAGTTGTCCGGGGCCTGTAAATCACCAGAATTGGTTTCAAGATTACCCCTGGATCTGGGGGGATCGTGACGCGAGGAACCATCGCACGATTCGTCTCGTCGTTCTTTTCCGCAGGGCAGCGTGAGCACGGACACGATCTTTTCTCCTGGCCATGCTCCGCCACCCGGTGGAAACACTCGCGCAGCTTTTGTGTGGCAACAGCTGGCGGCTTGAAGACGAGAGTGCTCGTCCTTCTTTAGCTCGCCTTGGCCTCTTCGTCCCGGCGACGAGCGGCTCCTGCAGGGTCCGTGATGATATCGACCCATTTTGGATCAGGCGAGGCTTCGGCGTTGTAGTTATCGTGCCAGTTCCACCACTTGTACGGCTGGGTCTGAGGATAACCTTCGGGCGAGTCCTCCCAGGTCTCCTGGCGGCCGAGCGGTGTGATGTCGAGATAGCTCCAGATGGTCCCCATGGCCTCGTCGCCACGGTTGTTGATGAAGTATGTGCGGAACACGCGCTCACCGTCGCGGAAGAAGACGTTGTGGCCGTGCCATTCATCCACGCCGAAATCTTTGTCGAAGCTGTCTGTGATGGTGTACCAGGGCATCTCCCAGCCCATCCGTGCCTTCAGCCGCGCGATGTCCGGCTGCGGCGCGCGTGAAGCGTAAACGAGAGTAGTGTCGCGAGCGTTCAGATGTGTCAGGTGGGAGACCTGATCGGCGCCCAGGGAGCAGCCGCGGCAGGCGTGCTCGGGCCAGCCGAACACACCGGGCTCGAAGAAGGCGCGATAGACGATCAACTGCCTGCGGCCCTCGAACAGATCGAGCAGGCTAGCCTTACCCTTGGGGCCGTCGAACACATACTTTTTCTCTACCGTCACCCACGGCATCCTTCGACGCTCGGCGGCCAGCGCATCACGGGAGCGGGTAAAAGCTTTCTCTTTTATCAAAAGTTGTTCCCGCGCGGCCCCCCATTCCTGCTCCGAGACGACCGGGGGTGTCTTCATCTGTTTGTCTCTTTCTTTGCCTGCCATATCAATTCTCCTTTATTCTCTGAAATAGTCCGAGACCACTCGTTCTGAAAAATCTTCTGAATTTGCCGATGCACGCCACCAGAATTCCTCCCGTGGATCCGGCTCCGGCGACAACTGCTGCTGTGCTTGCGATGCATACTGGGCACATACGTCCCTCCTTTGATCTTCTACTTCGTTCGGCTGACCTTAATCGCGGGGCGTGGTGAAAAAGTGATTCGCGTTTCGTCCTTTGTGTTGCCACCCCTGATCGGATTAGCCTTGATGTCGGCCCAAACTCGATTTCCTTTCACCTGGTTTCAATTCGAAAGTTTGTATCCTGGTTATGATGTTTATCTCTTTTGATTCCATTCTCAAGGTGACTGGGTGTTTGATTGCCATGCGCTATATATAGCGCGCGGCAGCGGAGGGGTGGGAGTGACAAGTGTGGCGGGATTCGTATGGACTCGTTGATTACAGCCGCAGCTCGCGCACTCGCGGCGGGCGAACCTCTCGGGGCGCTGAAACGAGTCGCGTTGCGCGACGATGCGCCGGCGCTCGCGCTTCGCGGCATCGCCATGGCGCAGCTTGGCGACTTCGCACGAGCGAAGGAACTCCTGCGGCGTGCCGCGCGCGCTTTCAGCCCGAAAGAAGCTGTCGCCCGCGCGAGATGCATTGTTGCCGAGGCCGAGATCGCGCTGGCCTCGCGTGACCTGGGCTGGCCTGCTAGAGCCCTCGATACTGCGCGCTCGACCCTCGAAGCGCATGGCGACCGATTGAATGCCGGGTTTGCGCGCTATCTTCAAGTCCGGCGGCTCCTGCTGATCGGGCGACTCGAAGAGGCGGATCTTCTGCTCGCAGACCTCGATCCGAGTCTTTTCCCGCCCGTGTCGAGGACTTTCCATGAGCTGGTGATAGCAGGGATCGCAATGCGGCGCTTGCGAACGAAGGAAGCTCGCGCAGCGCTGGCTCGGGCCGAACGAGCAGCCCACCGGGCCGGCATCCCGGCTTTGACGGCGGAGGTGGAAAGCGCATCGCGAATCTTGAACACGCCGGCGGCGCGGCTGATTGCGCAAGGCGACGAACGTTCTCTCATGCTTGAAGACGTTGAATCGCTGCTGGCGTCAAAAACCATCATCGTGGATGCATGCCGCAACGTCGTACGTCAGGCCGATACCCTTGTTTCGCTCGCCAGGCGCCCGGTGTTGTTCGCCCTCGCACGCGCGCTGGCTCAAGCGTGGCCCCGGGATGTGCCGAGAGATGTGCTCCTGGCACGGGCATTTGGAGCCAAGTTCGTCGATGAATCGCATCGTGCGCGTTTGCGTGTCGAGATCGGGCGGCTTCGCCGCGTGCTGCGAAAGCTGGCCGGTATCAGTGCGACACAGAGAGGTTTTGCGTTGCTTCCGCAGCGTGGACGCAAAATTGTCATACTCGCCCGGCCCGTCGAAGAGGAACATGCTGATGTGCTGGCATTTCTCACGGACGGTGAGTCGTGGTCCAGTTCGGCCCTGGCGCTTGCGCTCGGCGTCAGCCAGCGCACGGTTCAGCGTGCACTCGATTCTCTTGCCGCGGAAGGCAAGGTGCAGTCGTTTGGCCGCGCGCGCGCTCGGCGCTGGATAACTCCGCCCGTACCGGGATTCACGACGATCTTGTTACTCCCCGCTCCGCTGCCGGGAGACTAGGATACAAGCATGAAGCGATCCAAAGCTGAAATCGTTCGCGAATATGGCCCCTTTCCGGGCGCCGACCAGGTCCATGGCGTTACTTATGACGGAGAGCAGGTCTGGTTTGCTTCGGGAGACAAGCTGAGCGCCTTCGATCCTTCAACTGGGAAGATGCGGCGCTCAATCAATGTCGCCGCGCATGCCGGAACCGCTTTCGACGGCCAGTACCTTTTTCAAATCGCTGAAAACCGCATTCTAAAGATCGATCCAAAAAGTGGACAAGTCCTTCGCACCATCCCTGCACCTGGCGATGGCGGCGACTCGGGGCTCGCCTGGGCGGAAGGGACGCTTTGGGTAGGACATTACAGGAATCGCAAAATTTATCAGGTTAATCCCGAAACCGGCGCCGTTCTTCGCACCATCGAATCCAACCGCTTCGTCACCGGCGTCACGTGGGTCGATGGAGAGCTCTGGCACGCCACCTGGGAAGGTGAAGAGAGCGACATAAGGCACATCGATCCCCGGACTGGAGAAGTCCAGGAGAGGCTGGAGATGCCGGCTCGGGTTTACGTTTCAGGGCTCGAGTCTGATGGCCGCGATCAGTTCTTCTGTGGAGGAGGACCGTCCGGGAAGGTCAGGGCAGTCCGCCGGCCTCGGCGCGATAAGACTCGTGGCCACACCGACCGCGCGAAAGGTTCAAAAAAGAGATAGTCGAAGTACCCGGCAGACCGCACCCGACATTTCGGATCTCGTCTGACCGTGCCGGTATCAGGGCATTGTCAGCAACCCGTCTCGAAACGCGGTTTCGTCAAGAGCTTTAACCAAAGCTTTTCACAGAATCTCGGCCAGAGCAGTAGACTTAAGCCGTCCGATGGTGGTCAGATATTCCGATGACCGCGGCAGACTTTCGCAGGATTGCACTCAGCCTGGACGGCGTGGAAGAGTACTCTCACGCGGGATTGCCGGCCTTTCGTGTCGGAGGCAGGAAATTTGCATCGCTGGCCTCGCAAGCGGAAGGATACGGAAATCTGCTGCTTACCCTGGAGCAGCAGGCGGCATTTGTGGAGGAAGCGCCCGAAATCTTCCTGCCGATTCCCGGCGGCTGGGGAAGGATGGGACACACCCATATTCGCCTGGCAGCGGCGAGCAAGGATGTACTGACGGGCGCACTCCGAACTGCGTGGAAGCTGCGAGTTGATAAGAATGCACAGACAAGCCGACCGAAGCGAAGCGGAGCAACGGACAAGCAACGAGGGAAGCGAGGACTATGACAGCGACACGAGCGCGAACCACCGATAACAAGAAAAGGGATTTGTCACCCGGGCAACAGGAAGAACTGCTCAAAGCATTGAAGGCCCGTTTCGAGAAAAACATGAGCCGCCATCAAGGTCTCGAATGGGCTCAGGTACAGGCAAAGCTGGAAACGAACGCCGGAAAAATGTGGTCGCTAAATGAAATGGAGAGAACTGGTGGTGAACCGGACGTTGTCAGCCATGACAAGAAGACAGGTGAATACATTTTTTATGATTGTTCAGCGGAAAGTCCTAAAAGCCGCAGAAGTATTTGCTATGACCGTGAGGCGCTGGAGTCCAGAAAAGAGCACAAACCGGCAGACAGCGCTATGGATATGGCAGCTGCCATGGGCGTTGAGCTCCTAACCGAAGACCAATATCGAACCTTGCAGAAGCTTGGAGAGTTCGATACCAAAACGTCGAGCTGGGTGAAAACTCCTTCTGACATCAGAAAGCTCGGCGGCGCGCTTTTTTGCGATCGTCGCTACGATACGGTTTTTGTCTATCACAACGGTGCGGAATCTTATTATGCCGGGAGGGCGTTCCGTGGCCGGCTAGGGGTCTAAATTCTGCATGTCCTCGAGCGTCGCGACGCTGCTGTCAGAATTATGCATCCGCTTTGCGACCGCCAGCGTATTAGCTTGAAATGGAGAATAACGAAGCTGTTGCCCCCTCCTGGACGCGCGTGTGGATTCCGGTCGGAGCTGCATTTTTCGTAGCAGCTCTTATTGCATCGGCCTGGGCTGTTCCTCAGCTGCGGCTTCTCCACTTTCTTCAAGCGCTCATTTACGTCGCGGTGGTGATTCTTGCCCGCCACAACAATGCATTGGGCTTTGGTGCAGGGGTGATGGTCGCGGTTGTGTGGAATGGCCTCAATCTATTTGTGACACATCTCATGCAGGCAGGTGCAGTCGAGTTTTGGTCTTTCCTGCACACCGGGCACCCGCAAAGATTTGACACGATGATGGTGCCCCTGGGCGGTATCGGGCACTTCATTCTCATCGTCGGTTGCCTGGCGGCATTGTTCCACCAACCCGCGGGCAAGAAAAAATGGCTGAATTTCGCGATCGGAGGCATCGCGGCCCTGGCGTATCTTGTCCTCATTGTCGCAATCGCGAGGCCTCGTTAAATGATGCCGAAAGCCATCAACGCGCCAAACCAGCCCACTTGCGTGAGTCCCCGATTTAATTCACACTCCCACTATGGACTTGCCCATCGTAGACAATGAACCCGCGATGTACATGCTGTGGCGACACGGGCCTTCTGCCGCTTCGATCCCGTCGATCCCGGCAGCGTATCGTCTCTCGGTGATCGTGAGCGAAGATATCGACAAAGTGCGTCCAGTCATCGAAATGGATGGACCGCTTAGCGATGCGGGCTGGAGGCAGTTCTGTGATGCGGTCGTGCCCGACGGAATGTTTGTGGTGCAGGAGCGCGTCTCGTCCGCTTGGGTAGGCACGGTTAGCGCTGTCCATAACCCGGCGGCAACGCGTTTTTATTTTCCCGGTGGCGGCGAATTGGGCTACCTGGCGGTTTCGCCGGAGCATCGGCGTCGAGGGCTTGGAGCTGCGCTGATCGCGGCTGCAGTCAGTCGTCTTTGCCAAGCCGGCTATCGCCACATTTTCCTTGGAGTGCAAAGCTGGCGGCTTCCTGCGATTCAAGCGTATCTACGTGCCGGGTTTCAACCTTTCATCCATGCGCCCGAGTTGACCCCGCGGTGGGAAAAGGTGTTCGCGGCCATGGGTATGGAATGCCGGAGGGACGAGTGGCCGACCAGACTGGATGCACCGCCCGCCTCAAGCGACCACACATGAGCCAGCTCAGCGCAGTTTTAGGCGAACCGGCGATCCTGTGTTTGCCGGTCGCTCTCCATGCGGAACAATTCAGCATCCGTCTGGTGGAGACGCTTCAGCAGGTCTTCCCAGAGCGCATCCAGGATCGGAATCTTGGCCAGCTCCTGTTTGGCCGTGAGCGCGTGCTCTGGTGCGATGGCATGCGGCGAATATCCGGTGGCCTGCGCCGCTGAAGCTACCGAGATGTTGCGCTGGCAGACGCCTTCCAGCAGCATCATGCGAAACAGCGCCGACTGGACATTGGGGCCGGTAGTGATAGCGCCATGATTCGGCAGCAGCACAACAGGCTTCTTGCCTAATGCCTCGGCAAACGGGCGCACACGGTCCTCGGATTGCGCCAACCCGGTGAACTCCTCGTCCACCATCGCGATGTCGTCCGCCAGCAGGCAGCTCTCCTGATCAAATGTCTGCGGCAGTTTGCGGAAGGTGGTCCACGTCACGGTGTTTGGCGGGTGGGTATGCGCCGCTGCAGCGATGTGCGGGTTATATCGGTGAATTACGCCGTGAAGATGGATCGTCTCATTCACATAAGGTTTGACGGATGGATCGTGCTCCAGAACGTTGCCGTTGAAATCCATGGTGAGAACATCCGCCGGCGTCATTGTGGCAAAGGACGGTCCAAAACGGTTTACCAGCATTCGATTTTCATCCACAGCGATGCTCAGATGTCCGGCATTACCCACGCTCAGACCAAAGCGGAACAGCAACCGCGCGGCGCAACAGAGATCAAACTTCAGAGCTTTCACGTTCATAGATTCTCTCCAACACTGCACTCGCTCAAACAGCCGCACTTTTTGCAAGCGGACGGCCGCCGGTGCTCTTTTTATTCTTCGTCCAGATACTTTACGAGATGCATATAGTCTTCACGCGCAGGCAGAAAAAAGTCCAGGTTCATGACCGGTTCGGTGCCGAGCGGCTCAATATAGTGCACCACCCCTGCAGGAATCACCAGAAAAGAGCCTGCTCCAACTTCATGGCCAATGTCACCCACGTGGTAAATCGCGCGTCCGCTCACGATATAGGCGAGCTGCTCAAACGTGTGGCTGTGCGGATTCAGTTTCATGCCGGGATGACATTCGTTCATCACCATCATCATGTCTTTCCACTTGAAACCCTTGCGGCTGATTCCGGCGCGCACTACTTCCGAGGGGATATTTTCCCAGTTGTAAGCCTTGCCGCTCTGCCTCTGTTCTGTCTTCGCGGTACTCACTTGATCATGCTCCTTTCCGGGCCGGCAGACGGCGCTCGGCCGTCTCTTCCAGGCCAAGCAGCGCTTCTGCATTCTTTTTGATCATGAATTCGATTTCCTGCTCTTTGATGCCGATATCCAGCAGCTTCTCCACCGTGTAGCGCAGGCCCTCGACCGGCAGCGGATTGTTTTTCTGGCCGAGGTCGGAGCCAAGAAGCGTGCGCTCCGGCCCCACCAGCTCAATCCATCGCTTGAGTCGGTCAAAGTCCCAGAAGTGGAACGTGGATTCCGGATGGTACATGCACATCGAGTGCTCTATGTACGCGCCCAGCCGGACAAACTCCTGCACGTCCTCTTCACTGGCATCGATGACAAAATCGGGGTGATTGATCAGCATTCGGCGTACACCCACTTCTTTGGCCGCACGCAGTAACGCCAGAGCTTCCGGTACTGAAACGTGGCCTGAGGACAGAATTGCGTCGGCCTCGGCAATCAGCTCCAGGATCAACCGCGCATGGGGAAGCAGCTCGCCTTGTTCGTCCAGCACCTTTACCGGAATATCCGGCAGTTCGCGGCCAACCTGCGAGGGAAACTTCATGTGCGGCTGGGCCTCGTGGTGCTTGATGTGGTTGATCGATGAGATCGTGGGAAACCAGACAATCTTGCCCCCCAAGCGCAGCGTCATATCGACGATGTAAGGATTCAATCCGCCGACATAGCTGTTCAGGACCACCCCCCCGAACACCTGGACGGGAAGGTCCTTGAGATCGTGGTTCTTCAGCGGCACCAGTTCCGGCGCGGTGGTATGGTGATGGCTCTTGATGACAATGGCGCGCATCCCGGCCTGTGCCGCCTGCTGCGCTGCCTCTACGGCATCAATGCGCCGCGGAAAAAGTGACGGCGAGGGATGAATGTGCAGATCGATCGATCCCTGCAACAGTCGTGCAACTGCGTCCATTGCTTTCCTCCTGATTTTCACGACGAAAGACCTTCACGAACACAAGATCTTCCAGAAAAAAAAGATCTACCAGCCAAAACCCGGCAGGCCCGCGTCGCGCGCCGTTCCCCAGGGTTCAAGATTTTCTGCACCGGGTTCCGCGCCCGGCGCCAGCTTCCGGTAGCTGCGATCAAAGTAGAGCAGCGGATCCGGAGACTTATCCTTGAGCTCGCACTGCAACACGCGACCCACAAAAATCACGTGGTCGGCCACAGGTATCGAGTGTTCCACCTGGCACAAAAACCAGCCAAGAACCTCGGTGAGCACGGGAATTTGCTTGTGCGGCGCTCGTGAATACTTCACATCCTGAAAGTGCAGGTTGCGGGAGGCAAACTGTTCGGCATATTTACGGCCAGAGTGCGGCAGCAGGTGAATGGCAAATGCGCCGCTTTCCATTACGCCCTGGGCCGTGCGCGAAGCCGTTGTGAGGGAAACCAGCAGCATGGGCGGCGTGGCCGAGACGGAGCAGACGGCCGTGGCTGTCATCCCCACCGGCTCACCGCTCAACGCGCTGGTGATAATCGTTACCCCTGAGGCCAGATGGCGGATCACATCGCGAAATGCCGCCGCCTCCGCGCTTGCATCCGGCGCTATCGGTTTGACTCTCGCGGTTTCAGGCTGTGACATGATTCTTCTCCCGCGCGGATGCGTTCTTCTGCCCCTCACGCTTATCCCATTCGGCAGTCCGTTTGGCAAAGTCCCACACGCGTTCCTTGAGTTCCCGCTGCCGCGAATAATTCTGATACCGCAGCATGGCCAGCCGCCAGGGATCGCCGGAGAAATAACGCTCATAGAGCGTCTGGCGTCCGGCGAATGAGGAGCAGGAAACATCCCAGGCAATGCGGAACAACTCAATACGTTTGTCTGCGGGAATGGTTGCGCCCTGGTAGTAGCGTTCTACGTCCGGTGCGCGCTCGCCGGCAAGCTCTTCGTGGCTGGGGACCATCACTAGGCCGCTGGCGCCGAGAATCTGGATGATCTCTACCAGCCGCGGGTAGAGCTGCGGAAACAGCGTGCGCACGGTGAGTAGCGGTTGCTCATTAGGCAGCACTGTCCCACCCGGTCCGGCCACGCAGTCAACCTCCGACGCGCGAATACAACTGCGCACCAGCTCCACGGTGTTGATCATCTCGTGGATGTAATTCTGCACGTGTTGAAATCCGCCGATACCCACTGCGTCCGCCATGTTCAGGGCCACCCCAAGCAGAAACTCTGCCTTGGCCAGATTCTTGGTGGCAAACTGATGCATGATCTGGTTCATGGTTCCGGTTTCAGCGAACATGCCGTTCCCCAGCTTGGGCTCCTGATAAATAAAGACGCGCTCCCATGGCACCAAAACGTTGTCGAAAATGGCGACGCAATCCATCTCGTCAAGCCGCGCAGAAAACGGATAGTCCAGAACGCTCCCATCGCGCGGCGTAATCGCCGGGCGACAGATGAAACGCAGCCCCTTGCTGGTGATGGGAATCGAGAATGCAAAGGCATACGGTCTGGCGTCGTCAGAAAGCTGCAGAAACGTGGAAGGGAAGACGGCAATATCGTTGGAAAACGGCGCCAGGGTGGCTATCATGCGCGCGCCGTGAATCACAATTCCCCCATCGGTCTCCTTCACGATCGCCGCCGCCGTATTCTGCTCGTGCACCGGTTTGGAACGGTCGGTCTGCGGATTGATGAGCGTGTGCGTCAGCGCCAGGTCGTTCTTGCGCAGGTATTCGTAGTAGCTGCGAATATTTTTGCCAAAACGCTCGCCGCCTCGCGCAAAATATTCGGGTGCAGAACCCAGGCCGGTCATGTGAACGTTCATGAAATCCGGGCTGCGGCCCATCATGCCGCCGGTCCAATCCATCCACACCTTCACCATTTCGCGCCGGCGGACCAAATCCTGCTGGGAACGCGGTTCAATATAAGAAAGCCCGGCACGCTCTCCTTCCGGCGTGACGTAGCTGAGCTTCTCCTGAAGTTGAGGATCGTGCTGCATATCGTACAGCTCAGCGATAGACTCGGCCACCGGCCTGAAGCGGGGATCAAGCGTGACATCGCGGACCCGCTCGCCATCAATCCATATTTCGCGATCATCGCGAAGCGAGTCGAGATACTGCCGGCCGGTTCGAATCATCTTTGTCCCTCACGATAGCAGATTAATCTGGAACGCAGAATTCCATGATGCCGTAGCCCATCATTCCAAATGGGTAATAGAACTTGCGTTCCACGCGCGCGCGAGGTGGAAGCGCGGCGCGCATCGCCATCCATTGCACCACTTCCACAGAGTGCTCGCCTCCTAGCCGGGCGAAGTCCGCCATGCTGTACGAGTTCAGCTCTTGCGGGGATTTCTCAACCAGATCCATGAATTTGCGGTCCCACTCGGCCGTGACTCGTCCGCAATCCGGGCCGGTAAGCTGGTGCGAGAGCCCTCCGGTGCCGAAAACCACAACCCGCAAATCTTCTGGAAAGCTCTGGATGGCTCGACCGACAGCTTCGCCCATCTGCCAGCAACGCCGCGGAGAAGGCAGCGGATGCATGACGACGTTGATGGTCAGCGGTACTACCGGGATCTTCCACCCGTCGTCGAGTAAGGGCATGGGAGAAAGGAATCCATGGTCGAGTGACATGCGGTGCGAAGCCGTGATGTCAAATCCATCCGTCACCATGCTGGTTGCGATATGCGCGGCGAGTTCTTTGTGGCCTGGAACCGGTGGGAATGCGCGAGCGCCAAGACCTTCATCCGGAATGTCGTATTGGTCGGCCAGGCCTATGCTGAAAGTGGGCCATGCGTCGTAGAAATACTGATCGACGTGGTCGTTGTAGATCACCACCAGCACATCAGGCTTCTGGGCCGCCAGCCATTGCTGTGATTTTTCAAAGGCGCTGAAAAGCGGTTTCCATCCTACGTCATTGGTCATTCCATGATCGTAGGCATGCGCGATTGACGGCGCGTGGGAACAAGCCATTCCGGCAACGATTTTCGCCATCCGCCATCTCCTTTCGTTATTCCAGCCCGACGGCGAACGCCCTGTTGTGCTCCGCCTGCCGCTTTAGGAAATCGACAAATTCCTGCTTGCTCATGCCGCGCATGGCGCCCTCAAGCTCGAGGAATTCAACGTTGCTGGCGGCGCCGAGCTTGGTCAGCACGTAGATGCTTACGCCCGCCTCGGCCAGCGCTCGCCAATCCAGCTGAAGCAGCATTTCCTTTTCTCGTGCGGTCAGGTGATAGCCTGCGGCGTATGCTTCCGGACCGGAGCGGAACCGCTGTCTCGTGGCTTCGTCCCGCAAATCGTAACAGGCGCGACTCAGTTCGTATAAGCTCATAACCGTCCCTTGCGTTGCCTGGTGTTGATGGCTCTGGTATTCATGCCGTCGCGCCCTTGGTTGCGGGAACATCACGGCCGCGTCCTAGATCGCGCGACAAACGCTGCGCAGCCTGCTTCAATGCCTCTGCCAAACCTGAGTCCGGATCGGCCGGAACTGAAGACAGGGTGCCGACAAACGCGATAGTTCCGGTGATCAGTTCATGATCGAAAACAGGAGCAGCCACTGCACGAATGCCTTCGGCCACTCTCGAGTTGACGAAGATGCCTTTTTTGCGCGCTTCAGCCATGCCGCGCTCCATCTCCCGGCGCTGGTTGTCAGGAAAATGTGCCAGCAGCTGGTGCATACGTTGGCGATCAGGATGAAATGCCAGATAGAGATGACCCTGCGCGGAATCGAGCGGCAACATCGCGCCCAGGCGGATGTGAAGTTGCACCAGCTTCGACTGGGGTTCGCGCACTCGTACAACGACGGGACAATGTCCCGCCCACAGGGTCAGTACGGCCGTCTCCTGCGCTTCTTCAGCCAATTGCGAGAGATAACTTTCGGCCAGTTCCACAATCTGCACACCGCCTACCGCGGCGGCGCCAAGCTGAATCAATAAAGGCCCCAAGGCATAAGCGCCCTCTCCTTCTGAACGCAGGAAACCAGCGCGCGAAAGAGAGGCCAGATAACGATGCGCGGTGGATCGGCGCAGGTGAAGCGTAGAAGCAAGCTCCCGCACTTTCATCTGGCGGCCGTTACCGGCAAAGACCTCCAGCACACGTGCCAGCCGGTCAATGACTTGAATCGTGGAGCCGCGCCCGATCACAGTTTGCTTGGCGCGCTTGCGGGTTGGTTGCCGCCGGGGGAGCATGATCTGTTTGCGGGACGTTGCCCGCATTGTGGGACACCCGATGTTATTCACTCGTTCTCGTCGGTGTCAAGGCCCGATGGACTGATTGCGCGACCTGTTTGGCTTGGGCGTTCCATCGAGGTTCTCTCCACGCGGCGAGCTACGCTTTCGTGCGTGCTGGTATGCAGTACAATAACTCTCATTTTGACGAACATGGCAAGCCCCGCTGCTCAACTCCGCGAAAAATTGAATGCGCGCGCCGTCATGGGAACGTTTGTAAAGCTTGGCCGCCGCGAAGTTATTGAGATTCTCGCCATTGCCGGGTTGGATTTCGCCATCTGCGACCTCGAACATTCACAGATCACGGAACAGGAAGCAGGAAATCTGATCACCGCCGGGCGGGCGTGTGCGTTGCCGATGATCGTGCGGCTCGCGCATTTTGATCCTGGCCAGGTGAATCGACTGCTGGAAGCCGGCGCTGCCGGAATTCAACTCCCACAGCTGCAGACCAGAGAGCAGGCCTCCGCATTTCGCTCTGCGTGCATGTATCCGCCGGAGGGTTCACGCAGCCTCAGCCTGGCCCAACCTGCCGCCAGTTATGGATCAGAACCGCTGGCAGACTATATTCAGCGGAGCAATCAGGAAGTTCTGTTGATCGGACAGCTTGAGAGCAAAGAGCTGGAACGGCCGCTCAGCGCGCTGCTGAAAGACCTTGATATTGCCTTCATCGGCTCGCTTGACCTGACCGTAGACATGGGCGCTCCCGGCAAGCTTGAGGATCCGGCGGTGCAGCAGCGCATCCGCGAAATTGAAGAAACGGCCGCCGCTGCTCAGATTCACCTGGGAATCTATGCGGACTCGCCGGCGCGGGCAGCTCAGGCCGCTGCGGCAGGCTATCGGATGATCGCGCTTTCCTCTGACCTGGGGGCGTTAGCGGGATCGATGAAAAGCTGGGTCAAGCAGCTGGCGGAAATCGCCACGGCTGCGAATCAACCATAAAGATATGGATCTCTCCATCAACCTGGAAAAAATTCGGCTGAAAAACCCGCTCATCTGTGCTTCCAGCGAGATGACCATGACGGCCGGCGATATTCGGGCCGCGATCGATGCGGGAGCGGCTGCTGTGATCGCAAAGTCAGTGAATGAACTGCCGGAAGCAGCAGCCCAACTTAACAAGGCCGAGTACGTTCTGCTGGACGATGATTGGAGCGTAGTCCCCTGGGATTCACCTCGCCGGCGCGATGCATCATTATTCTGCCGCTCTGGTCTCGCGCAGACTCCGCTCAATCAGTGGATCGCGATGCTCGCCGAACTGGACGTCTACGCGCAGCAAAAGCAGAGTATTGTCGTGGGCAGCATAACGGTGGCTCAACCAGATCCGGCAGCGGCAATCGCCAGGAAGATGGAGGCCGCCGGATTGCGCTGGATTGAGCTGAACCTTGGCGCCCCGCATGGACGTGAAGCCTCGGCTGTTCGCCAGGTCACATCCCAGGATGCGGTGCGGGACTATGTCCGCACAGTTCGACATGCGGTTTCCATCCCGCTCGCCGTGAAGCTAACCGCACAGGCAGATGATCCACTGGCATTGGCAGCAATTGCGGTTCAGGAAGGCGCTGATATGCTCGTGCTCGCCGGGCGCATCCAGGGCTTTATGCCCGATATTGAAACGCAAAAACCAATTCTTGGTTCGTGGGGCGCGATCGGCGGAAGATGGGCGCTGCCGGCCAGCCTCTACTGGGTCAGCAAGTTTTGGCGCAATGTATCAAAAGAAGTTTCCATTATTGGCACCAACGGGGCTCGTTCGGCGGAAGACGTGGTGCGCTTTCTATTGAGTGGAGCCCGTGCCGTAGAACTGGCGAGCGCTGTCATCACCAATGGTATGCAGATTTTTCCGGAAATCCTCGCCGGTATATGCGACTATTGCGAACGAAAGAGTGTTGTTCAGATTCAGCAAATCATTGGCAGAGCCGCAGATTCCAGTCTCACGTACGGCGAAATCCCCGCGCAAGAGAAACAGCGCTTTCCCTGGAATAACTAAGCCCGCATTTCCGCGGCCGACTGAACATTTGAGCTTTTTTCATTTTTGTCCTAACTCTTTTTTACGCCTCTTGGCGTACCGGGCCGTCCAGCCCGGTTTTTTTGCTTTGTGGGCGGCGATGCTCCAGAGATGTCGTCCATGACGAACTGCTTGTCGCGCGCGAAGTATTTCTCGTCAGCCCGAAGCGGGGAAGATCTCGCCACTCAGCGCCGTACGTCCTGTTGAATGCCATCCCGTTGAAGTCTCCGGATCATGGCGCCGCGGCAGTTCGATTTTTGCCACAGCAAACAAGATGCAAAAATTGGAGGCGCGCATCGCCTGTTTGTTAAGTAAACCTATTCGATAACTGCCAGATGTTTTGCCTATGAAAATAGCGGTCAAATGCTGACAAAAATGGGCAATCATCTCGTACGTTCCATGTTGGGACTTAGTCCAGGATTAATTCTTAAAATTTTCGAATAATTGTTGACAGCGGGCGCACCCGTGCCTCAGACTCGGCGCGATGCGTTGTTTGAGGAGCCGGAATTTTCCGGCATGGTTTCAAGTTGGCAGCCGCATGACTGCGCCACCCGCCTCAACACAAAGTCTGGCCATAGCAAGTGATCGCCTGACAGGACGGACGCCTAGACAGCTTGTCAGCCAGATAATTTTTTGTGTTACATCGAATGATTGGTTGACGGCCTAATCCTTCGATTCTCAAGTCATACTCGAATCAAGGCACTGCAGAATTGGTGTGCAAAACGCACATTTTGGCTGCGGCATGGATTTTTGCGGCATGATCGCGGCCTTGTATTGGTTTGCCCATTGAGAGGGGAAGATCGAGTACGCTCAGCAGGCTGATTGCGCCGGTTGGGCAACAATTTGAAACGGAGCAGCTTTTCTGCGTGAAGTCCTGGCAGCGCGGGCCAGTGAGTTCGCGGCGGATTCCATTGCGGCATTGCTGACGCCGTGGGAGGGTCCCTGTGTCCGTTTTCCGCTCTCGATTGTTCTATCAAAGTACGAAGAGCTCCAATGGAATTGCTTCCAACCATGACTCAGCAAGAGAGATGGCTGAACCCGAACCCGCCTCATTGATCACCGCTGTTCAGGAAAGACGTCTGCGTAAAATCCTGGAGACGATTGAAGCAGAGCCGCTGCGGAACATCTTCGATCTCGCCCAGGAATTGAACCTGAGCACATCACATCTGCAACACCTGTTCAAGCAGCACACCGGATGTTGTCTGGGACGCCTGCTTACGGAACACCGGCTCCGCCGCGCTGCGCAGCTTCTGTCTGACAGCAACATGAGCGTCAAGGAAATTGCCCATGCGGTGGGCTATGAGCACACGTCGAGTTTCATTCGTGCGTTTGAACGGCGTTTCATGCAGCCGCCGCGGCGTTATCGTGAGACCAGGTGATTGCGCAGGTGAAATAGCAGAAAATGCTAATTCGCTTTTAGCCTGCTGCGCCTGAATCATAGAAAATGCTAATAAACAACAGCTTCGGCTAATTGTTCTTTATTTACAGTCAACACCCGGCCAATTAATTTCGCTTCCTGCAACTTTGAGGACTGTACGGCCGCAGACTCAAAAGGAGGCATGGAATGTACTACAACGTCTTCGGAGAAAAGGTCTCCAGGCGGCGCTTCAAGGAAATGTGCGACGCAGCCAAGAACCGGCGCGAACTGATCGCGGCCGGACTAACCAGCCGGCGCGACCTCCTGAGAATGGGGTTGCTGACCGCGGGCGGTATGTTGGTAGCCAAAAGCGGCCTGAGCGCCAGAGCGCAGATAACCACTGTAAAGCCTCCAAGCGGGGCCGGCACCAACAGCCCTGGAACCAATCAGAACTGCATACCCGGCAACCAACTGGGAAGCCCGCAGACAACTCCGTTTATCAACCCGCTGAACATCGTTCCGGTGGCCAGGTCGGTTTCTTCGCTGTCACCAGCGCCTACCTTGGATCCGAACACGGCTGCCGGCGAAGTGCGTGCTGCCGCTTTCCAGGCGCCGCAGATCGACCCTCACCGCTTCCCCGTGGTTCCGGGCCGTCTGTACCAGTTCAACCAGAGGCAGTTCAGCCACAATTTTAATCCGCACGATCCTCTGGGAACTCTGGGCAATCAGACCGTCTGGGGCTTTGACGACAACAGCGGCCGGGGCACGCAGAGCCCGGGATATGTTTACCAGGCGCATTATGGTGTGCCGCAGTTGACCCGCAACATCAACTCTCTGCCGGCAACAAACCAGGTCAATAACACCGGCTTCGGCATGCCGCAGGTTTCCACCCACCTGCACAATGCGCACACTCCGTCAGAGAGCGACGGCAATCCGTGCGACTTCTATCCGTCCGGAAAGTTCTGCGATCAGTATTACCCCAACGTTCTGGCGGGATTTAATTCCACCAACCAGCCCAACGGCGACATCAACGAGTCGCTGAGCACGCTCTGGTACCACGATCATCGCGTGGACTTCACCTCGCAGAACACCTATAAGGGACTGGCCGGTTTCTACCTGTTGTTCAACGAGTTTGACACCGGCAATGAAACCACCGGTTTCCGTCTGCCCAGCTTTGTTCCCAATGCCCCCGACTCGATGCACACTTTCGACATACCGCTGGTCTTCGCCGACCGGGTATTCGATGCTAGCAGCGGCCAGTTGGTGTTCGATCTTTTCAACCTTGACGGCATCCTGGGCGACAAGTTCGTAGTGAACGGCACAATCCAGCCCTTCGCTAACGTCGGTGCCCGGCGTTATCGCTTCCGCCTGTTGAATACCGGCCCGTCTCGTTTCTACGAGTTCTTCCTGACCGGCAACATTGGTGGTAGTGGCAACCCGACAACCAACCCATTCTGGTTGCTCGCGACCGACGGCAACCTGCTTCCCAAACCGATCCAGGTCACCAGCGTGCGGATTGGACCTGCCGAGCGCGTGGACATCCTTATCGACTTCAGCGCGTTCCCATCAAACTCGACCGTGTATCTGGAGAACCGCTTGAACCAGCTCAACGGCCAGGGCCCGACGGCTGTCGATAGCGGCCCTGCCCCCGGAGTTTTCGGCCCCCAGAATAGCTCTTCCACCGAGTGCACGGCGAACGGCCTTTCCGCCAATGGAGCCATTCTGCCCCCCAACTTCAATAACGGGGCTAACCTGATTATTAAGTTCAATGTGCAACAACCTATCACCGACAACAGTCTGCCCCCTCAACAGCTAAGGTTCTACTCGTTGCCGGACACGACCGCTACGCCGAGAATTACGCGCACCTTCAAGTTCGACCGGCTTAACGGGCAGTGGTCCATCAACGGCCAGTTTATGGATTGCGGCTACGGGAACGGCGGCACGGGTGGCGAGTCTACCGAGACTTTCCGTTTCCAGGTGCAGCAGAACAGCGTGGAGCATTGGCTGCTGACCAATCTCACCGGAGATTGGACGCACCCTGTCCACATCCACCTGGAAGAGCACCAAATCTTGAGCCGCAACCGGGCTCCAATCACCCCTGGGAATGCGCTCAGCGTGCCCACCGATCTGGGACGTAAAGATGTAACGCAATTGCACCCCAACGAGAGAGTGGAGCTGTTCTTCCGCTTCCGCGATTGGCTGGGCAAGTACCCGATTCACTGTCACAACGTGGTGCACGAAGACCACGCCATGATGGCCCTCTGGCATGTTCAACCCCAGGGCGACAACGTCCTGGTGCCGTAAGCCAACATTAATCTGCATCTCCGGGCCGGGCCGGCCCGGAGAAGCGGAAAGGAGCCGAGACAATGGCTGATGTTACCCGTAGAAAGTTGTTGAGTTGGACAGCGATGGCGCCCCTTGCTGGAGCAGCTGTTGCCGGGACCACCGGCAAGAACACTCCTCACCAAGCGGCTCCCACCGTGTCCGAATTGGCTCGGCAGCGGATCCAGCGCCTGCACCTGCCTAACGTCCCCCTGCTCACACACGAAGGCAAACAAGTCATGTTCTATGACGACCTGGTGAAGGACAAGGCCGTCAGTCTGAACTTCTTCTTTACCAAGTGCGATGAGATCTGTCCTATGGTGATGGCCAATCTGGCCAACGTGCAAAAGCTGCTTGGTGCCGACGTCGGCACCAAGATCTTTATGTACTCGTTCACGCTGAAGCCGGAAGAAGACGATGTGAATGCAATCCATCACTATCGCGCAATGTTCAATGCCCAGCCCGGGTGGACATTCTTGACGGGCAAGCCAGAGGACCTGGAGAGAATTCGCAGGGGCATCGGATTTCAATATCCCGACCCGGCAATTGACAGAGACAAGACGCAGCATATCGGCAATGTGCGATACGGAAACGAACCGCTGATGTTGTGGGGAGCGTGTCCGGGGATGGCACGCCCTCAATTTGTGGCCGAATCCATCACGTGGATGTTGC
>DATFSU010000078.1:0-289665 GCA_035262465.1 Candidatus Angelobacter sp.
ACGGATTCCATAACGCACGTCGCGCCAGATCGATTCCAGCCAGTTCCAGCTCCAGTTGGAGCGAGCTTCTTCATCGAGCAGGGTCGGGTTGCCGAACAGGCGCAACGCCGCCAGCCGCGCCTCTTCCCGCTCCATACCGGCGGCGAGGTTCTCCGCCACCTGTTGCTCCAGATGGAAGCTCAACTCTGCCTGCAGCCGGGCTTTTTCGCTCTTGCGGCGGAACAGCGCCATCATCGACATTCGCAATTCTTGCACCCAGCGCACAACGTTGCTCCCTCGGGTTACACGCTATCGATCACCAGATCGATGGCGTTGGAAAGCCGTTTCCAGCTTTCTTTCTCCTTTTCCAGCCGTGCCCGGCCTGCGGCGGTGAGCGAGTAGAACTTGGCCGAACGGCCGGTCTCACTCTCACTCCATTTGGCGCGAATCCAGCCCTGCTGCTCCAGCCGGTGCAAGGCGGGATAAAGCGATCCCTGCTGCACCTGCAACACCTCGTTCGAAATCTGCTGGATGCGCTTGGCGATCGCCCAGCCATGCTTGGGTTCGAGCGAGAGCGTCTTCAGGATCAGCAAGTCCAGAGTTCCCTGTACCAGATCGTTTGGTTTGCCCATAGTATGATTATCTACAATCGGATTGTAGATGGTCAAGGTATCACGTCATTGAGACTGGTTGGGGCGGGAAAAGGTTAGCTTGCGGCTGATCTAAAAAGAGAAGCCGCGAATGTTGTGAGCAGGACCAATCAAGAATCAAGCGATTCGCCAGTCTCATACATTCGCGGCTTGGTTTTCCGCTGGCTCTGTTTGGCTAATTGCTATTTGCCATCTGCTAATTGCTCCTCGTCACGCCAGATCGAACAACAGCACCTCGCTCTTATCCGCGCTGCCGCTGATTTGCAGCCTTGTCTCCTGCGCTACAGCCGCCCCGTCGCCTGCTTTCAACTCCTGGCCATTGACCGTCACTGCGCCGCGGGCTACCTGAACCCAGGCATAGCGGCCGTCGCGTAGCTCATGCTCCACTTGCTCAGCCTTGCCCAGTTCGGCCGCGTAAAGCGCCGCGTCCTGATACAGTTTCACCGCTCCGCTGCCATTGCCTCCGGCCGGCGACGCCACCAACCGCAACTTGCCCTGTTTTTCTTCCACGGGAATGGCTTTCTGCTCGTACATCGGCTTGATGCCGTCTTTCTCCGGCAGAATCCATATCTGATAGAGATGGACCGGCTCGCTCTTGGAGTGGTTGAACTCGCTGTGACGAACCCCTGTTCCTGCGCTCATCTTCTGCACCTCGCCTGGACGAATCACCGATCCGGTGCCCATGCTGTCTTTATGTTCCAGGGATCCTTCCAGCACATAGGTGATGATCTCCATGTCTCGATGAGGATGGGGCGGAAAACCGTAGCCCGGCTGCACCCAGTCCTCGTTGATCACCCGCAGACTGCGAAACCCCATGAACCGGGGATCGTAATAGTCGCTGAATGAAAATGTGTGATATGTGTTCAGCCAGCCGTGATCGGCGTGGCCGCGCTCCTTCGCCCGTCTTACCTGAATCATTGTTCCCCCATTTTTGCTAACCGGAGGATTAGATGCTTTGATGTCAAAATAGTTTCAAATGCCCCGCCATAGGCCGTTTGCCGCTGCTTTGGCGTAAGCTTCCCCGGAAACTCAGGCTGCCGCTACGGTTTCACAGAGGAAAAAGAAATAAGCCATCTTTTTCCGCGTGAGCAATAGAAGGCGAGCTGCACGCTAGTCTTTCTTGGGCGGGAGCTTAAGCTTCAGGATTGGCAGAAGACTGCTGTAGTCGTCCGTCCACAGACGCAGTCCGGGGCGGGGATCGATTTCACTTGCCGCTTCCGTCACCGCGGGCAAAGACAGGAACTCTTTGTTCGTCGTAACCAGCACCCAGTCCGCGACGTAGGCACCCGTGTATTCATCACTCGGAGAAGAGATCAACACTGATGACATTCCGGCGTGCTCAGCTTCGTCTGCAACCACGGGCACCAGGTCCAGATAGTTGTTCGATACGTGGAAAGCCAGGATGCCGTCAGGGCGAAGATGGCGCAGGTAGAGTTGCAATGCTTCGGCCGTCAGGAGATGCACAGGAATTGCATCGCCGGAAAATGCGTCCACGGCGATCACATCGTATTGCTGCGGATGTTCCGCTTCCATGGAGAGCCGCGCATCGCCCTCCACGATCTCAATCTTCGCCTTGGATTCCCGCAGGTAGCTGAAGGCATTCCGGGCAATCGGTTCCACCCTGCGATCGATCTCATAAAAGCGAAAGACATCGCCAGGTTTGCCGTAGGCGGCCAGAGTTCCTGCACCCAGGCCAATCATGCCCGCCCGGCGAGGCCTGCCTTTGCAGCAGAGGTCCAGGGCCAGCCCAACTCCGGAATTGTGCGCATAGTATGTTGTTGGAGTCGTCCGATCTTCATCGCTGCCGTAGTACTGCGTGCCGTGCTCGATGGTCCCATGAATCAGCGAGCGGTACAATTCCCCTTCCTCGGTGGTTCCCTGCAGTACCCGCAGCGTACCGTAAAAACTGCGAACCTGGACGATGGTGTTCTCACTGTAAGCGTTCACCTGCTTTACCACGGCCACCAGCAGGGCCACGCTCGCAGCCGCCCAGAACACCCCCCAGCCCCAATGCTCCTTCCACATCACCACGCCGGCCAGAACTCCCGTGTACACCAGGCTCCAGGCCAATTCGTAAGGGCCGCGAAGCACAAACGGCACCCATACCCCGACAAAAATGGACCCCAGCGCTCCGCCAGCGGCAATCAGCAGGTAATACTTCGTGGTGTAGCGGGGCGGCGGCCGCAAGCGATAGAGCTCTCCGTGGCAAAACAGGCAGGCGATGAACAATGCAACGCAGAAAAGTGGCACGGAAATCGCAATGGGAACGTCTTTATCTGGATCGGCGATCATGTACGCAAGCGATCCCAGCGCCACCGGAAGCAGCAAGGCCACCGGGTACATGCGCACCATCCCAAAGCGCCAATACAGCTTGGCTCCGTTAAACGCGATGACGAAGGTCAATAGGTAGATGGTGAGCGGAACGATCCACAACAATGGAATGGCGGCGATGTTCTGGCTCAGATGGCTGGTGACAGCCGAAAGCAGAAGTGAACCGCAAGCCGCCAGGAGCAGCCATAAAATTCGATCACGAAGGGTAGGAATCCGATCGGACTCAACCGCAGGAGGTGCAGGCGGAATATCTGCCGGGGGCTCGGCAGCGGGAGTCGTTGCTGAATCGTCCGTTAGCTTGGTTCCCCTGAAGCTGATAGCGCCGCATACAACCACGAAAATCAAAAACCCGGCTGACCACACCAGCGTCTGCACTCTCAGGCTGAAATACGGTTCGATCAAGGCTGGATAGATGATCAGAGCGAGCAACGAGCCAAAATTGGAAAGCGCGAACAACCGATAGGGCGGGGTGGGCGCAACAGGATTTCCCGCGGCATCCCGGCTTCTCCCGGCGCGCGAGTACCACGCCTGCAACAACGGATTGGTAGCCGAGAGCACCAGAAACGGCAGGCCAATCAGCGCGCTCAATAACCACAGCACGCTAAAGATCGGGCGCACGGTAGAGGCATGCAGCTGCGGATTGAGATTGGTTGCGACCTGTCCCAGGCTCACAACCAGAAGCAATGCATAAACGAGTGCCTGCGCTCGCGGCCGCAACGTCGTTGCAATCCCGTGGGCACACAGATAGCCCAGGAGCAGCGCGGTCTGAAAGAAGACCAGGCAGGTGATCCAGACCGCTGAAGATCCGCCCAGGAGCGGGAGCAGGCGCTTGCCCGCCATGGGTTCAACCAGAAAAAGAAGGCTGCTGCTCAGAAAAATGGCTGCAGCATAAAGAAGGGCTCGTGGGCGCATGGGATGAAACAAGATAACACGGGGCGAGACGATTGCCGGAAATGCCAAAACTGCCAAAAATCGCCGAAAGTTGGGACACCATTCAGATTTTTAAATGATTTTTCAATCCTGGCAATCTTTGGCAATTTCGGCGATTCTGGCAATCGGATTCACTCGCCTTTTCCCAGTTTCCTGCACAGATCGCCCAGGCTCTCCTGCTCTTCCGGCAAAAGACGGCCCATGATTTCCGTAATGCGACGGGCATGGTCAGGAAAAATCCTTTCGATCAGCTTGGCTCCGGACGGGGTAATCGTCGCCAGAACAAAGCGCTTGTCCTTCCCCTGTTGCTCGCGCTTGACCAAGCCGCGCTTTTGCAGGTTGTCGATGACCAGGGTTAGATTGCCGCTGCTGGTCAGAATGCGGCGCGCCAGGTCACCGAGGCACTGTGGCCCCACGTGATACAGAGCTTCCAGAACTGCAAACTGGCTCAGCGTGAGCCCTTCTTCTTCCAGGCCGCCCCGGGCGTATGCGAATGCCGCGCTGGCGGCGCGTTCCAGTTTCACGTAGGCGCTCAGGGCGCGGTCTTGTGCCGGCGTGCCTTTGAATTTGTTAGACATTTGCTTTCTGAAAACCAGATGGGAAATTTACCCCAAAGGCGCGACGGACGCAAAGGCACGTAAGACCGCCACCCATAATAATTCCGGCCCGGTGAATGTCCGGGCCGGATCCAAAATCAAAAACAGTGTTGTCAGCTCTACTGGATGACCAGGTTCGCGGTTGTTGAGTGGCTCAGACTGCCGCTGACACCGGTGATGGTTAATGTTCGTGTGCCGGTGGTTGCCCGTCTGTTCACGGTTACGGTGAGTGTCGAGGTTCCCGATCCGGTGACGGACGCGGGGCTAAAGGTCCCCGTGACGCGCGAGCCCAGTCCGGTGACGCTCATGCTCACCGTGCCGGAAAATCCATTCACCGCGCCGATCGTCACCGTGTAACTCCCCGACCTTCCACGGGTCACGTTGAGACTGGCGGGCGAAACGGAAATCGTAAAGTCGGGGTTTACACCTCCGGTAACGATCAGCGTAATCGTAGTGGAGTGCACCAGGGTGCCGCTGGTTCCGGTTATCGTCAGGGTGTAAGTGCCGTTAGGCGTAGTTGTGCTGGTGCTCACCGACATGCTGGAAGAGCCCGAGCCGGTCACTGAAGTTGGGTTAAAGCTTGCGCTGGCTCCGCTGGGCAGGCCGCTGACGCTGAAGTTGACGGTTCCTGTAAACCCATTGGAGGGAGTCACGGTGGCCGTGTAGGACGTACCCACGCCCGCCGTAACTGTCTGCGAGGCCGGTGTTGCCGCGATGGTGAAGTTCGGAGCCGGCGGTCCCGTCGGAGGCAGGACGCAGTTATTCGCGGCATTCGAGAATTCCAGCTGGATGGTATACGCGGTCCCGTTGGCAGTATAGGTTCCTTGCTGGCCGTTGCAGATGTCGCCAATTTCACCGTTGGTCATGTCATACCAGGCCAGCGGAGGCGCGAAGGTGGTGGCAATGCCAACGTCCGCGTCCGTAATCGCTTCGGTCAATTCGTGGCTGGTGACCGACGTGTAATTGCCGAACACTCCGGCGCTACCGCATCCGCCGGTGGAGCAGAGGCCGCTCTGCATATCAGGCATCACACCGTACAGAACATTCTTTCCATTGAGGAGGCTCGATGTGGTGCCATGATAAGCGCAGAAACCGCCTGCCACGCAGCTTGACGATCCGCCTTGCGTGATGGTCTTTCCCGGCGGGAAGAAGATCATGTAAAGGGTGTTTACGTTTCCCGCACCGTCAAGCACAGGAGCCGGCAAGTGCCCGGCCGTGATCTGGGCCAGGAGTTCTGACTGGATCTGCGCATCGCTGATGGTTGAGCCGTTGTTGCCGGCCGAAGGAACAATCTGGAACAGTCCGTCAAACGTGCCATTGCCAATCGTCTGATTAGTGCCGCCTGAAGCCGGCGTGTTGTACTGGGTCAGCAGCGAGGTGTAGCCGCTGTTGGCACCGGTCAGGTCGCCATAGAACTGGCCCATGGTGGGGCTGGTAGTGCCTGCCACCTGTGCGTTATAGGAGCCGCTTCCGTACAGCACCTGCACAACGTGGACGTTCGAAATCACTGGTCCGCCAAAGTAGCTCAGGTGCGCGCCCGCAGGTGCCGCAGGGGCTATGGCCGCCGTGTTGGGATCGCGCACGGGAACCATGTGCAACCGTTGCACCGGTACGATGGGCAGCGCCTGCGAAGCCGAAGCGGCGGTTGCGGTGTGTTGTTGCGCACCGCCAGATGAATCAGCGGGTGAAACCTGCGCCAGGGCGGGCAGGGCGCTCAAAAGCAACAAACTTGCCAGACACAGAAATATCCACGCGGGGTGACGCGTACGCTTAAACATTCATGATCTCCTAAGCCGTAAATTCGAGGGTATAAGGCCGGAGTTGCCGCAAGTTATGAAGTTGTGGAGATCTTTGTATGGGAATCATGCACCCATCGCATAGGAGCTACGGGAGTGTACTCACAAGCAGCCGCCGGATGCAAACAGAAAAGCAAAAGAACACGCAGAAGGCGCGCAGAAAAAGGCCGTTTCTTCCTGAATCCTGGCTTCTTTTCCCTGCGCTCTCTGCGTTCTCTGCCCTTAAATCTTTAGCGGTAAACGATCCTACTGAATATCGAACTGTTCCGGATGAAGCAGCGGATCCGATTTTACAATCACGGTGCGCTTGACCAGTTCTTCCATCTCCTGGAGCCAGCGCGCGTTGTTGGCCTTCAGCGCTTTGGCCACCTCGGGATTCACCCGAACCATCACATCCCGTTCAAAGTGCCGCGACATCTTGCGCAGCTCCACGTAGATTTCATTGCAAACCGTGGTGACGGACTTGATCATTCCGGTCGCCTGGCACGTGGGACAGGGCTGGCCCAGAGTGCGTTCGAGCGATTGCTTGACGCGCTTGCGCGTGATCGCCACCAGGCCAAAGTCGTTAAACTGAAGAACCTTGGAGGGCGCGCGGTCCGCTTTGAGCGCTTCCTCCAGCGCCTGCATCACCTTCTGGCGGTTGCGGCGCTCATCCATGTCGATGAAGTCGATCACGATGATGCCGCCCAGATCGCGCAGCCGAATCTGCCGCACGATCTCTTTGATGGCGTCAATGTTCGTCTTGACGATCGTGTCTTCCAGCCGCGCGGTTTTGCCTACGTACTTGCCGGTATTGATGTCGATCGCGACCAGCGCTTCCGTCTGGTTGATGACAATGTAACCGCCGCTGCGCAGCCACACTTTCGACTTCAACGCCTTGTTGATTTCCTCAGTGATGTTGAACTGCTCAAACAACGGCGTGTCTTTGCTGTAGAGCTTCACCCGCTTTACCAGCGACGGCTGGAAGCGGCTGACGAAGCGCAGAACGCGCTCATATTCCTGCTCAGTGTCGGCCCAGATGGCGGAAAAGCTTCCGCTCACCTGGTCGCGAAGAATACGTTCCACCAGGTTGAGGTCATGGTAGATCAGTGCCGGAGCCTTCGATCCTTCGGCGCGGCCCTTGATTTCATTCCACAGGTTGATCAGGAAGCGGATATCGTTGCGCAAATCCTGCTCTTCCGCTCCAGCAGCGGCCGTGCGAACAATAAAGCCGCCCTGTGCATCGCCACGTTCGCTCAGCGCGATGCGCTTCAAACGATGCCTTTCTTCTTCTGATCCGATCTTGCGCGAAACGCCGGTGTGATGCACCGTCGGCATGTAAACCAGGTAACGGCCGGGTAATGCAATATGGCTGGTGATGCGCGCGCCCTTTTTGGCGATAGGCTCCTTGGCAATCTGCACCAGGATTTCCTGGCCTTCCTTGAGCAGGTCACTGATCGCGGGCATCTGCCGTGACGATTGATGGCGCGGGCGTCCGCGCATGCGGCGCCCACCCTGGCCACGACGTCCACCACGGCGTTCCGGCGAGCGGCGCTCCGCACGCTGCTGATAGCCTGCTGCGGCAGGCGCGCGCTGTTCGGCGCTGGCGCCCTCCAGGTCTTCCGTTTCTTCTTCGAGTTCCTCGCCGTTTTCGTCGTCTCCTGCCTCTTCGGCCAGACCAAGAGCTTCTTCAACCTGGTCCAGTTCGTCCTGATCGAGCCCTTCAGCTTCGTACTTGCCCGTTGCCTGTTCGTTCACGTGAGCATCGCGGACGGCCTCCATCAGCTCATTGCCCATGGGAACCATCTGCTCGCCGGATTTGCCAAGAACCTCTTCTTCCAGCTCCTCGTACTCGGCCATGTCCACGTCTTCTTCAAAGCGGGGCATCTCGCTCTCTTCTTCTTCGATCTCCTCTTCTTCCACCACGCCCTGAGGCGCTTGCCATGGCTGCTGCTCACGCGCCGGCGGTTCCTCAACAGCGCTCTGGCCTGAAGCCGCAAATGGAGCATCTTCCATGCGCTCCAGCGATCTCTCTTCTTCGAGTTCTTCCACTTCAGAGGCCTCGCCGCCAAACACGCTGGCAACGTTCATGCTCTCGTAGCGTTGTTCGTCCTTAGCGCTGAGGGAGTGTTCAGCTTCGCCAAAAGCATGGTGCGGGTGGTGCTCAACCTGACCTTCGGCAGCTTCAGCAGCTTCAGCTTCTGGGGCCGGCTCAACGCGATTAAAAACCGCAGGCGCTTCAATCCTTGCCTCCGCGTCTTCTTCTTCGAATTGACGCGGAATGGGCCCGGCTGATTCGGGGTTTTGCAGGAAGCCATGCTCCTGGTGTTCCGGCTTCTCAGTTTCAGGCTCGATGGTTTCGGTCGCCGCGCGCGTGGGCTGGCTTTGCTTGCCGTACTTCGCCAGCGACTCGCCCGGCAGCACCATGGAATCCGCGGAGAACGCCGAAGGATCAATTGAATATTCGGTCGAAGGGCGCGGACGCGGTGCCGATTTCGTCTTGGCGGCAGCCGGCGTACTCGTCGCCGTCGGTGACGCTTGGGGTTGATACTTGGAAATCGATTCGCCCGGCAGGAGCACCGGCTCGGGCCGCTGGTAGTCGGAGCGCTGCTGCTCGGAGCGATGTTCCGCGCGGGAATGCTCTACTCTGGGTTCGGGGTGGCTCTCAGGCTGGCGCTCCACGTGCGCTACCGGTTGGGATTCGCCATGCTCTTCAGCTGCCGCGTCTGTTTCAGAATGCTCGTGTTCAGGGCGGTCTCCACCACGATCGCCGGACGCGCGCTCGGTGAAACGATCCCGGCCGCCACGGCCACGGCGGCGGCGTCCGCGCCACCTGCGTGCGCCTTCGCGCTCCGGTTCCTGGCGGCTGCTCTCTTCCGACGTCTCTTCTCGCGCTGACGAAGTTTCCTCGCCGGTCTCAGCCGCCGGGATCACCTGCTCAGCTTCAATGGGTTCGTGCGCACTCTCCGAGCTGGGGACTTCGATTACCGCCGGTTCGTTGCGTGCGCGTGAAACCGCTTCGCCGATAGCATCAGCGTCTTCATCCTCTTCCATCAGGAAATCGGAAACATAGAGAAACGCGTCGCGTTCCAGTCCAATGTTGACAAATGCCGATTGCATTCCCGGCAGCACACGCGTGACGCGGCCCTTGTAGATCGAGCCGGCCAGCGTGTATTCGTTTTCCCGCTCGTAATAAATTTCTGATAACTGGTCATCTTCCACAATCGCCACTTTGGTTTCATGCGGCGTGGAAGAGACAAATAATTCTTTCGCCATGGATTGTTCTCCGGTTCTACCGGCGGAAAGAAGAGGGAGGTTCAGAAGGCCAGGGTGTCGCGGCGTTCACAGCGACCGACTGGCAGGGATCAAGTGCTCGGAATTCAATCTGATCCTATGCAGAAAATACACTTCGGCTGCGGCGAGTAAAGCTCTCCGCCCAGCCTCTGCAATCTGCCTATGACTTGTTTGAAAAATCTGTGCACCTTTGCACTCCGGGGTTGTGGCCACCCAGCGGGGTTCCGAACGAGCGCTCAAATCGCGCTGCTTTCGGCCAGCTTCCCGCGGGGCCGTTACCTGCCCGGTTCGTGCTTTCTGATACTCTCCCGGCTCTTCTCCAGCGCCGGCGCCCTCTTTAACGTAAGGGCGTTACGTTCAATTCTTTCTTTTAAAACAGATCTTGTTTCATTCGCGCCCGCAGGCGCAGTCAAAAAGTTCCTTTTTTAGTTCACGAAGCGGCGCATTCGGATATTCATCACAATCCCCAACGCCAGGAACATGAACAACACTGACGAACCACCATAGCTCATCAGCGGTAAAGGAATTCCGGTGACGGGCATAAACCCTACCACCATGCCGGCGTTTACCAGGATATGGAAGAGCAAAACGGCCACCACACCCATCACCACAAAGCCGCCCGCGCTCTCTGGCGCGGTCTGGGCATTATGGATCAAACGCATCAACACCATGAAGTATAACAGCAGCAAGGCTACCGCGCCTACAAAGCCGTGCTCCTCTGACCAGGCGGCAAAGATGAAGTCGGTGTGCGGCTCAGGAAGGAAAGACCCCTGTGTTTGTGAGCCTTTACGCACACCTTTGCCCCAAATTCCGCCCGAACCGACCGCGATCTTGGATTGCTCAATTTGATACCCCGTCTTCTGGGAATCGGCCTCAGGGTGCAGGAAGCTGGTCAGCCTGTCTTTCTGATACTGCTTGACCAGATGGATGCGCGGGCCATAGATCCAGAGCGTCGGCATCAATATTCCGGCAATCACCATGATGATGGCCGCATGGCGGAACTGGATTCCACCCAAAAACAGCCCCATCACAGCCACAGGGAAATACGTCAGCGCCGTGCCGAGATCTGGCTGCTTGAGCACCAGCAACATCGGCACCGCCACAATCAGCCCTGCCTTGGCTATATCTGACAGGGATGCCTCGCGTTCGCCTTCTCCGCTGAAATACTTGGCCAGCATCAGGATCAATACCAGCTTGACCCACTCGGAAGGCTGAAAGTGCTGGCCGCCGGGCAGCTGAATCCAGCGCCTGGCGCCCAGATATTTCTTCCCCACCACGGCCACTGCCAGCAATGACAGTATGGACGCAATGTACAGCCAGTGCGAGTTTTCCAGCAGCACCTGGTAATTGATGAGGCTAATCGTCAGCATCAAAGCCAGTCCGGCCATGATCCAGTAGATCTGGCGCACGTGCGCTCCGGCGAATTTTGTGCCGTAGGTTGTGCTGTAGATTTCGAGCACGCCAAGCGAGCAGATGAGCAGAACAAAGGCCAGCAAAACCCAATCAAAATCGCGGAAAGAGATCAGACGGCGCATCAGTTTTCTCCCGCCGACCCTATTGCCAGCGGCCGTACGGGTTTCCGCCATCCGGTTGGTTTGATCGGGACCAGAAGAGTACCGCCCTGCAAACGACCTTCTTGTTGCTGATCGTCTTGACCGGTTGCTTGCGCCTCAACAGCGTCATGGCGATCGCTATGTTCATCCATGGGTTCAGCCTGGTTCCAGACTCCCGCGATTGGCACTGACCCCGGATCCGCCTTGTCACTGAACAACATGGGGTCGTTGCGCAGGCGGCGCTGTTTCTCGACATAGGCCTTGATGATCTGTGCCGCCAGACGCGCGGCCAGCTTGCCGTGCTCGCCGCCCTCAAACAATACGGCGACCACGATTTCCGGATTGCGCCGCGGCGTAACTCCCACGAACCAGCTATTGTCATTGAACTGTTTTCCAGTGCCGCCCTTGCTCTTGCGGAACGCATTGCTCACAACCTGGGCGCTGCCGGTTTTGCCGGCGAAGTCCACACCCTGAATATGTGCGCTGGGGGCTGTGCCTGGATCGGGCTGGCTTGACGATGCAGGATTCACCACGCCTGCCATCGCGTTCGTGATGGTGATCCAGTTCTGCGGATCGATCCGTACGTGAACCACATCCGGCATGGACGAAGACGAAAAGCTCGCGTGCTTGAATTCTGGCGGCATCTGGTCAGGATTGACGATGTGCGGACGATAGAAAGTCCCGCCCATGGTGATCCCGCCGATCGTGCGCGCCAGCTGGATCGGGCTCACGACCACCGCGCCCTGTCCAATGCCCACGGAGATCACCTCGCCTGCGTACCACTTCTGATGGAAGGTTCTCATCTTCCACTCTTCCGAAGGCATGAGCCCGCTCACCTCGTTGGGTAGATCGATTCCCGTCTTCCGCCCCAATCCCATGGCGGTCGCCCATTTTGCGATCTTCTCGATTCCCAGCCGCTCCGCAAGCGTGTAGAAGAAGACGTCGCAGGACTGGTAAATCCCCTTGGTAATGTCAACCGAGCCGTGAACACGATGCTCGCCCTTGACCCAGCAATTGAAATAGCGACCATAAAAAACGGCGCCGCCGGCACAGTTGACATGCATGTTCTGGGCGACGCCTTCCTGCAGACCCGCCACTGACATCACGATCTTGAACACGGAGCCCGGCGCCAGCTGGGCCTGGATCGCCTTATTCAGCAGCGGATGATCCGGATCGGTCGAGAGCTGGTTCCACTCCTTGGCCGAAATTCGTACCGCAAAATCATTAGGATCGAACGTCGGCCGGCTCACCATGGCCAGAATTTCACCGTTGCGCGGATCCATGGCCACAACCGCGCCGTTCTTTCCATCCAGCGCCTCTTCGGCCGCTTTTTGGATATCAAGATCGATCGTGAGCTTGAGCTTCTGTCCGGGTATGGCGGGAATATTTGCGTTGGGAGGACGTCCTACTTCTTTTCCTTTGCTGTTGACCAGCACGCGCCGCGAACCGTCCTTACCCATCAGGATGTCGTTGTACTCGAGCTCCACTCCGGACTGGCCAACGATGTCGCCGCGCTCATAGAGCTCAAACTGCGGCGAATTGAGCATGTCTTCGCTGACTTCACCCACATAACCGATGGCATGCGCCATGAATCCGTTTTTCGGATACAGGCGGCGGTGGATCATCAGAGTTTCCAGCTCGGGAAATTCGTCGCGGTGCGATTCGATGAAAGCGCGCTCATCGGGAGTTATATCGTCCTTGATGATGATCGGCTCGTAGGATGCTTTGCGCGCAAGCTGGGAGCGGCGGATTTTGTCGAGCACGTCCTCCACCGGAACGTGCAGGCCGTCGGCAATTTTTTGCGCGTCGGCGTTGAGGTCGCGCATCTGATCGCGCAGCAGCAGCGCGGAAAATGACGGGTAGTTATCGACGATCAGCTGATCATTGCGGTCGTAAATTTTTCCCCGCGGGGCCAGCATGGGAACCTGCCGGATGCGGTTTTGCTCCGAACGGGTTACATACTCGTCACTCTTGCGTACCTGCAAGCTCCATAAACCGTACGCAAGCAGGAGAAAGACCGCCAGAATGGCGTACTGGACAGCGGTAAATTTTGTTTGCGGTATTTTTTCGTCGCGACCGAGCATACCTTGTTGCGGTCTGTGTTGAGACAACAGAACCGTGGGTGCGGTTCCTTTATCGAGCGCCCTATTTAGAGTACAGCATTTTTCCCGGCGACGCTGTAAGACAAAGTACTGAACTAGTTACTGAAGGACCTACCTTGAGCCGGTTTGCGGCGGTCTGAGTCCGCAGGCGAAATCCTAACCTGAGCTTGCGAAGGGGAAGGAACTGATATCGGCTTCGCTGCCGGTGAACCAGGCTCAATCAGTCCCTGCTTTAATTCCTCTGCTTCAACTTGTCCAGAAACAGAAACAGCACCACGGCGGCCAGCCCGTTGGCCAGGGCGGAGATCATGGTGTGGGCCCAGTTCCAGGACTCGCTGCCACCCACGAGTAACAGGTTGATTGCCATGTAGATAAACCGGTGAATCAGGACAAAGGCAAAGGTCATGAGAAAGCGGGAGCCGGGGTTATCCACGTCCAGCTTGACCCCGAGCGACGATCCCAGGTATCCGACGATGGTCTTGGCAATCCCAAAGAGCCCGATAGGGTGTCCGGTCCAGGCGTCCTGCAGTGTTCCAATGATCGCGCCGGTGATCAGACCGGGGACGGGGCGGCGACGGGCTACGGCAAAAAAGATCGTGACCAGCAAAGGCAGATCGAGAACCGTCAAGAGGCCTATTCTCAGGTAAACCTGGAGAAACACTGCTATCAGCGGAATTCCGATCGATGCCGGCCAACTAAACCGATGTACCTCGATCTCTTCCCGGGATGTAAGAGAAACGCTGGCGTTCATCGCGGCGGGTTCTCCGGGGTGGCGGTTGGCGTTGGCGCGGGCAGTTTCGCTGGTTGCCTGTTGCTGTCAGGAGTACCCGACGAGCCTGCTGTACCCGCTGGAACCTTGGGCTTGGCCGGCGTTGCTTTTGGCTTTGGCGTAGGCGTAGCGGATGCCGTGCTGGTATTGGTCCCGCCTGACACCGGCTGACCGGCATTTACCGGTTGCCTGGCCGTGGTCGCTGGCGAAGAAGGCATCGTTCCGTTAGCGCCAGGCGCTGCTGTTGCTCCCGCCGGCTTCGCGTCAGACGTTGTTCCATTTGCCGATGGACCAGCGAGAGGCTTGGCTGCCGGCGCCGATGGGTTCGTGGTCGCGTTTCCTGTGGGCGGCGTCTTCACGGCCGCTGTTGCTCCAGATCCTTCCTTCTTCTGATCCGGCGTTGTGCCAGCCGGCGTCTTGGGCCGACTGGACCCAGGCTGATTGGATCCTGCACCAGGAGTGGCGGTGGCGGCGGCACCGGGAGTCTTGGGCGCATTCGGATCCTGCTTGGGAATGCTGGGCAAGCGTTCCGAAAGAATATCCGCCGCTCGCAATGACGTAGTACCGGTACTCGGCGCGGCCTCAGTCATGATGGTGACGATCAGGACTTCCTCCAGGCGACTCAGGTCCGCCGCCGGCTTGATTCGTATGTTGAGAAAGGGGTCATTGTCGCGATCCGGGCTGGCGCTGATCACCGTACCCACGGAAAGACCCTTGGGAAAAATGCGGTCTCCTCCGCTGGTGATGACATGCTCACCCGCTTCCACTTTTTCGTCGGACATTACATCCGTGACCTGCAACTCGCCCGTGCTGGTGCCCTTCACGATTCCCTGCAGGCGCGTGGACTCCAGAATGACACCCGCGCCGCTGTCACGGTCGTTGATCAGCAAAACCTGTGAGCTCAGCGGGAAAACCTCTTTGACTTTGCCCACGATTCCATCGGGCGTAATCACCGCCATGTCAGGTTTAATGTGGTAATTGGAACCTTTATCGATCGTCATGACGCGTGATTGCTCTGTTCCGCTGGTGGCAATCACCTGTGCAGCCACGGTCTTGGCGACAAATTTTTCCTTGAAATCGAGCAGGACCTGCAGCCGTTTGGCCTGGTCCGCATCCTGTTTGTCCCGGGCCTGTTCCATCTGCAGGCGCGATATTTGATCCTGGAGTTCACGATTTTGTTTCCGCACGTTGCGCAGATCAACGTAATTGTGCCAGCTATCGCGAAAGAATCGTCCGGTGGAAACAAACATTTTCTCCACCGGCGTGAAGGCGGTAACCGTCCACACGCGAATCAAGCGTGTCCCGCCGCCGGCGCCCTTGCCATCTTCCTGGCGTTTGACCTGGGTGGCCAGAGCGACCACCTGGATGAACAGGACCGCCATCAGCACGAGCGGGTTCTTATACCGGGCAAAGAAGTTTTCCATGATGCTGCGCTAAGGAGGGCCAGAGGGGCGGATCTGGCCGAGACCCGCCCTGTTTGTTACTCGATAGAGATTTTCCTCAAGAGTTTGAAATCGCTGAGCATCTTTCCCGTGCCCAGAACCACGCTGGCCAGCGGATCGTCAGCAATGGAAACCGGCAAGCCGGTTTCTTCGCGGATGCGTTTATCCAGGTTCTTGAGCAGCGCGCCGCCGCCGGTGAGAACGATGCCGCGATCGCTGATGTCGGCGCTCAACTCGGGCGGTGTACGCTCCAGCGCGACGCGGATCGCGTTCATGATCGTGCTGATGCACTCGCTCAAAGCTTCGCGGATTTCACTGTCGTCAATCGTTATCGTCTTGGGCACGCCCTCAATCAGGTTACGGCCCTTGATTTCCATGGTCAGAGGCTTGTCCAGCGGGTAAGCCGAACCGATTTCAATTTTAATCGTCTCCGCGGTGCGCTCGCCGATCAGCAAATTGTATTTGCGCTTGAGGTAATTCATGATGGCTTCATCCATCTGATTACCTGCCATGCGGACGGAACGGGAATAAACAATGCCGCTGAGCGAGATGACAGCGATGTCGGTAGTGCCCCCGCCGATATCCACCACCATGTTGCCGCTGGGCTCGGTGATGGGAAGTCCGGCGCCGATCGCCGCCACCATGGCCTGCTCCACCAGGTGAACCTCGCTGGCTTTGGCGCGATAGGCCGAATCCATGACCGCGCGTTTTTCCACCTGCGTGATCTCAGAAGGAACGCCGATCACGATCCGGGGATGGACCAGCATCTTGCGGTTGTGCGCCTTCTGGATGAAGTAGTTCAACATCTTTTCCGTGACCTTGAAGTCGGCAATCACGCCGTCCTTCATCGGCTTGATGGCCACTATATTTCCCGGCGTGCGGCCCAGCATTTCCTTGGCTTCCTTGCCTACAGCCTCCACTTCGCCGGTGTTCTTGTTGATGGCCACAATGGAAGGCTCGTTGACCACGATGCCCTTGCCTTTGGCATACACCAGCGTGTTGGCGGTTCCCAGATCAATGGCAAGATCGCTGGAAAACATGCTGAAGAGTGAGCGCAGGTTATGGATGCGCGAATTTTCTGACTTGAAACCGTTTGACGACATACCGACTTCTTTCTACCTTTTCCGTTTTATTTCGGCGACCGCTGATTCTCACTGCGGCCGCGCCCTGCAGCCTGCGTTTTTCCACTCTACCTGTGCTGGGAACCATCTACTCTGAATCAAAAAGCAAAATGGAACAATAAGCGATTCTACTGTATTACGATGTGCTTGGTTGCCGTATTCACATCACCTTTCGCGTTCTGTGCCGTAACAGTAATCACGTTTTCGCCCGTAGGCAGCGGATTGGTGAAATGGTGAAAGGACCCGCTACCGTCAACCACAGCCTCCTGCCCGTTTACCAGCACATGCGCATTGGGCTCGGTCTGCCCCTTCACCTCGATGACGTGCCCTAACTGGACATAATCCAGATCCAGGGCCAGCGAGCCGGTTCCCTTAGGCACCACGCTGAATTTGGAGGTCTCGCTCTCGCTCGACTCCTTGCCGTCCGCCCCAATCGACAATACCTGCCAGTAGTAGACGCCTTCCGGAAGGTTGGTAACCACCACCTGCGTAGCAGCCACCTTGGGATCCACGATGAGTTCGCCTGAGAACGAAGCATTCTTGCTGATCTTCAGGTGGTATTCGTGGACGTTGTCTACAGGGGCCCACGAAAAATTCACGCCCTTGCTCGCGGGATCGATGAATACATTCTGCAACGGCGCCGGGGACATCAGGATAGGCGGCCGAAGCTCTTTGGTCTTGACCATCTCCCCTGTGCCCTGGTGAAACGAAACCTTGGTATAGTCCTCGAGCGGCACCGTCTTGCCATCGCGGTTGACATCGCCGGAACCCTTTTTCACCATCACGGAGCTCTGCTCCGCCCGGGGATCGTTCACCACCTCAGCCTGGCTCTCAGAGTTGATGTTGGCAGTGGCACCAGCCACGATTACCTGCGATTTGGAGCCGCCGACCAGCTGGGAAGTGGCCAGATCAACCGTACCGGTGGTTACCTGAACGGCGACCTTGGTCTGTTGCTGCGAGTTCACTGAGTTTTCCTGAATGGCAATCAGCGAATCCGGTTTGATGGTGTAGTTGGTGCCGTCCGTGAACACCACCTTGGCGATTCCCTCGCTCGAGGTCTGGACGTAATCGCCCTTATCGAGCACCAAACTATAGTCAGCCACCACCCAGGTGTTGGTGCTGGCCTTCCGCACGCGCACTGTGCCGTCGATATTGGTGAAGTGGGCCTGCTGCGGCCCGGGCTCAGGCTGGTTCGGGTTGACCGTTCCGTTGCCGATGCCCATCTTGGCCAGAATTTTGCCGATCCCCATCTGGCTGGAAAGGATCAGTTTGTTTGCCGTTTCAGGGAAAGCGAAGTACAGCACCACCGCAGCGAGCAACAGTACGGCCAACACCCCCATGAGGACACTGCGGTAGGTGATGGTGACGTAAGAAATCTGAAAGGCGGATTTTCGCTTTTGCGCCACTGCGTTTGAACTTGTTGGGGAGCTACCAGTGGCTACAGAGTACCACAAATATTGCAGCCGCTAGGCATGCCCCAATCGCCCCTGACTAAGGTGTTTCGAGTAGACTGCCGGCGGTCAAAACCCCTTTGTTTAATCCGTATTTAAGCAGAAAGCGGGACTCATGGCAGTAGCCATGTTGATTCCACCCGAAACACAAGTGCATGCACCAGGTAACCGAATCGCCGGAATCGCCGTGATCGCACGGGATCGCCGCCATCGGGGATCAAGACCTTACCACTGATCAACACAGATAACACTGAAAGAGGCGAAACGCTTTTCCTGATCAGTTTCATCAGTGTTGATCAGCGGTGAGATTTGTCTTTGTCCGATTACGCGCGATCCCGGCGATTTCGTGCGATTACGGCGATTCCAGCGATTTAACCGCTTCCGCTACAATCACACCATGTCTTCGCAATCACAAGCATTAGATCCATTGCTCAGCCGTATTCAAGCGCGCAGCGCGAAAGTCGGGATCATCGGCCTTGGCTATGTCGGCTTGCCGCTGGCTCTCCTGTTCAATGAAGCGGGCTTTCCGGTGACCGGGTTCGATATTGATCCGGAAAAAGTGAAAGCGCTGAACAACGGCAGATCTTACATCTACCGGATTCCCCAAACCGAGATCGCCGCAGCTGCCGGCAAAGGCTTCTGGGCAACCGATGAGTACGCCCACGCCAAAGAAATGGACGCGATCATCATCTGCGTGCCCACGCCGCTCAACGAATACCATGAACCCGATTTGAGTTATATCCGTGACACTGCGAAGGCCATTGCGCCGCACCTCCGTGCCGGACAGCTGATTGTCCTTGAGAGCACCACCTACCCCGGCACCACCGAAGAAGTGCTGGTGCCGATCCTTGAAAGCGGCAACAAGGGCGGACTCAAGGCGGCGCGTGAAGCACAGAACGATCCGGCAAACACTTTTCTCGTGGCCTTCTCTCCCGAGCGCGAGGATCCCGGCAATGACACCGTAGCGCGAAAAGACATTCCTAAAGTCATCGGCGGATTGAATCCCGCGGCGTCGGACATTGCCGGTGCGGTTTACAACGCTATCTTCAACCGTGTGGTGCCGGTTTCAAGTCCGGCCGCGGCGGAGATGACGAAGCTACTGGAAAATATCTATCGCTGCGTGAATATTGCCCTGGTCAATGAATTAAAGATGCTCTGTCTGCGCATGGGCATCGATATCTGGGAGGTCATCCGCGCGGCTTCCACCAAGCCCTTTGGCTTCCAGCCGTTTTATCCGGGGCCAGGTCTCGGTGGCCACTGCATTCCCGTCGATCCGTTTTACCTTTCCTGGAAAGCCAAGGAGTGGGACTTTCATACCCGATTCATCGAGTTGGCTGGTGAAATCAATTCTGCCATGCCTTATAACGTTGTGGACGCCGTAGCCGCGGCGCTCAACCGGCACAAGAAAGCGCTGAATGGCGCCAAGGTTCTGGTCCTTGGGGTGGCCTATAAGCGCGATATCGATGACCTGCGCGAATCGCCGGCGCTCACCATTATTGAAGAGCTGCAGCGCCGTGGAGCGGAAGTTTCCTACAACGATCCATACTTCCCCAAAGTCGGCCGCGGACGAAAATACAATCTGCAGATGACCAGCACTCCGCTGGAAAAACTGGAGCAGTACGATTGCGTGCTGATCGTGACCGACCACTCCGACTACGACTACAAGAAAATCGCGCAGGAAGCGCAGCTGGTGGTGGATACGCGGAATGCGACCAGGGGAATCAAGTCAGAAAAAATAGTGCATTGCTAAGGAGCGGTCATTAGTAATTAGTAGTTGGTAATTAGCCAACCCTGCTTTTTCTAAATCGAACGCAGCGAGAGATCCCTATAGCAACAAATGGGCTGGAATGCAGCTTTCAAAAACTTAGCCGCGAAGTGTGCGAATGCGCACGAATCAGAAAAACTGATTCGGGTTTCGCGTTGATTCGCGGCTGATTTTGTTTTTGCTAAGCACTAATGACTAAATACCAACTACTTCTTTTAAATCGAACTCATGTTCGCCAGGAACTCCGCATTCGTCCGCGTCTTGGCCATTCTTTCCGTCAGCAATTCCATGGCTTCCACCGGTGAGAGCGGGTTAAGCACGCGACGCAGCACCCAGGTGCGCGCCAGATCGTCCTTCGGGATCAGCAGCTCTTCCTTACGCGTTCCGGAACGCTGAATGTCGATGGCCGGGAAGACACGCTTGTCGGACAGTTTGCGGTCCAGGATGACTTCCATGTTACCGGTGCCTTTGAATTCTTCAAAGATCACGTCATCCATGCGCGAACCGGTTTCGATCAAGGCCGTCGCCACGATGGTGAGCGAGCCGCCTTCTTCAATGTTGCGGGCTGCGCCGAAGAAGCGCTTTGGACGCTGCAACGCGTTCGAATCCACGCCGCCGGAGAGCACTTTGCCGGAAGGCGGAACAATCGTGTTGTAAGCGCGGGCCAGGCGGGTAATGGAATCGAGCAGGATCACGACGTCGCGCTTGTGCTCGACCAGGCGCTTGGCTTTCTCGATCACCATCTCCGCGACCTGAACGTGGCGGGCCGCGGGCTCATCGAAGGTCGAGGAGATCACTTCGCCTTTGACCGAGCGCTGCATGTCCGTGACTTCTTCCGGACGCTCGTCGATCAACAGAACGATCAGCACAACCTCCGGGTGGTTCGTAGTAATGGAGTTGGCGATATTCTGCAGGATCATGGTCTTGCCGGCGCGCGGAGGAGACACAATCAAACCGCGCTGCCCTTTGCCGATCGGCATGAGCAGGTCCATCACGCGGGCGCTTACGTTTTCCCGCACCGTTTCCAGTTTCAGGCGCTCCTGCGGATACAGCGGGGTGAGGTTGTCAAACAGGATCTTGTTGCGCGCCTCTTCCGGCGATTCAAAATTGACCGCTTCGATCTTGACCAGCGCAAAGTATTTTTCGCCTTCATGCGGTGGACGCACCTGGCCGCTGATGGTGTCGCCGGTCTTCAGATCGAATTTGCGGATCTGCGAGGGCGAAACATAAATGTCGTCCGGGCCGGGAAGATAGTTGTAGTCGGGGGAGCGAAGGAAGCCATAGCCGTCAGGCAGGATTTCCAGCACGCCTTCGGCAAAAATATGTCCTTCTTTTTCACTCTGAGCCTGCAGGATTTTGAAGATGAGGTCCTGCTTGCGCAGACCGCTGGCGCCAGGAAGGTCGAGGGTACGCGCGATCTTGGTAAGCTCAGTGATGTTTTTTTCTTTGAGTTCTGCGATTGTCATTTCTTGTCACCTACGGGAGTTTTCTTGATTAATAAGGGAGGATTGCGCCGGTGGTTCAGGGGCGAGAATTGCTTCCCTCAGGAGAATCAACCTGAGGGCCCGCCAGGCCGCCTGGCCCAGCGGGATTTTTCAGGAAAGTCTATTATGCAGCGCGGCGCTGCGGTTCGGCAACCTGCATGGCTGCCACTTCGATCACGCTGGTCGCTTCGCCGGCATTGCCTACACGCACCAGCACGTCATTCATGGTTTCCTGGACACGGGTATTCGGCTTGTGAAACTTCCGCGTCGCCTTGGAAATCAGCTGGCACAAAAGATAACGATTCCGCACCGTATCGAGTGCGTCATAAATCAAGTCAGAGCGCATGACTGTCTTTTTTCTCCTTATATTAAGTTCGGTAGTTATATGAAATTGGATTCTTGCAAATACGAATAAAATTCAAAACTTTACAGCTGGCCTGGCTGGACACAGTACAACGCCAAACTTTATTGCCTCGTTGCCCGAGGCAAAAACATCTGATGTCAGTGGAGAGTAACCAGAGACCCTTGTGCGAATATTAGACGCACAAGGTAGTATCTGAGTTGCCATTTTTTTAGGCTTTGTTTTGAAGTGGCGATAATTCGGAACAAAGCCCGGTCCGACAAGCCCATCTGTCCGTTAGGACGTTATACGGTAACTGGCAATTCAGCAAACGTCAAGCAATTTCTGCGTGTTCAGGCCTTAACTAAGTCCTTTTTTTCTTGCAGTTTACTTAAAAAGCCAAAGTTTGATTATTACTCAACTCCAGAGAACAAACTGAATAAGGATTCAATTATGAGTGATCCCCGATACCCGATAGGCCGCTTCTCTCCTGATGCACAGCCCACACCAGCAACCCGGGCCCGGCACATTGACGCCATCGCCGGCCTGCCCCAGCGGATGCGCCAAGCCGTGGCTGGGTTGAACGATAACCAACTTGATACACCCTATCGCGAAGGTGGATGGACGGTACGAAAGGTAATTCATCACGTACCCGACAGCCACCTCAATGCCTATATCCGCTTCAAATGGGCGATGACGGAAGACGGACCCACGATCAAGGCCTATGACGAAACCGCCTGGGCCGAGCTCAAAGATTCCCAATTGACACCGGTCGATGTTTCGCTCGACCTGCTGGAATCCTTACACTCTCGCTGGTCAGTGCTGCTGCGATCGATGCAGGCGGAAGACTTCGGGCGCAGATTTGTTCATCCGGATTCCGGCCCGCACGATGTCGATTGGCTGCTCAGCTTGTATTCGTGGCACGGCGATCATCATCTGGCGCACATTACCAGCCTGCGGGAGCGAATGGGCTGGTAGTTTTTTCCGAAGCCCCGAGCGGAGCGAGGGGGCCCTATCTTCTCGATGCATTGCAGGTTCAGCAAAAAAAGAACGCGTCCTATCTCTTATCTGCAAAAGCTCAGAATGAGAACGACGCGTTGAATTATGGTTTTCCAAGGGGACCCAGGTATGAATAGGGCCCCCTCGCTTCGGGGTTTCAGAAAACCTACGGAATGAATCCCAAATCTTCCGGCAGCGCGCCCGCGATCGGCACTTCAAACAACGGGCCCGGACCATCCGGATCGATGGTCAAAGCTCCGTCGCTTGCCAGGAAGATGGCGATCTGCGTTTGCGCTCCCACTGCAACTGTCGCCACCGGTATTGTCCCGCCGATATTGGTCAGGAAGGTGTGCGGATTCTTGCCGAAGCCGACACCGAGGGCGAATGCCAGATCGTTGCGGAAGAACGTTGCGCGATCCTTCAGATCCCCGGAGCGGATCAGCGCCGTTGCCGTTGGATTGGGCACGGTCTCATCGCCACGGGCAAACTGGATGATCACGCTCTTGGCCAGATCTCCAGGCAACGGGTCTTTCCGGATGAACGGCGCCCATGCCACAGGATCACCAGACTGTCCAAGCCACCGGCTGGTGTCTTCGACGGTCTGAATCGCGATGGCGCCCGGCACAGTGTTGGTTACCGGTGGCAAATCGCGCAGCGGGCTGTTGTCATTGAAGAAAATGGGCGGCCCGGCATTCAGCAAAACCGGTATGCGCACGGAGAGCGCCTGAGTGAGCAACAGCTGGAAGCTGGGGCTCAGGCGAACGATATCGATAATGGAGCCACCGGGAACGTTGGGCACGCCGGCGCGGATATCATTTTCAATTCCCATGAAGATCGTGCCGTAGATTCCGCCGAACGACTGGCCGCTGTAGTAGATGCGGTTCGCGTCCAGATCGGGCAGGCCATCGCCATCAGCATCAATGCCGCCCTGGATCGCGCGCACCAACTGCATGAGATCAGCCGTCGTCTGTTGCAGAGCGTCGCGCGAACCGATGATCCCTTGCGGGCTCAGCACAAACGTTGACGAACCTTCCGCGCTGGTGATCTGGCCGTTGCCATCCTGATCAAAACCGCGGCCGCCTTCAGGGAGTACCGTTGCGCCGGTTCCCTGGATAACTGTGAGAGTACTGTTCGGGCCGAAGCCATGGCCGACGACGTTGATCGCGATCGAGGCAATGCCGTTATGCGCCAGCGTTGACGCAACCGCGAACGGCGCGCCCTGCTTGCTGTCAGTAAATCCGTGGCCGAAAATCACTACCGGCCAGCCGTTGGTCGGCCGGGGCCCGGAAGGGATGAACAGGTTGAAGAAGATATCTTCCGTGCCCTGTGAAGGGACGCTCTGGCGAGTCGGCACCTGGGGAATAAAGACATTTCCGTTCTGCCAGTGCTGGCCGGTGAATTTCCCGAAAGCCAGAGTAGCCACGGAGCCAGGAAAGACCTGCAGAGCAGGAGTGGGGACAGGAACAGTGTTCAGAGGACCCACCGTCAGTGTCTGCTGGCCCCAGAGGATCCCGATGATTGAGCTCACGGGAAACACGGTCTTCTCGCCATGCGTGCCCAGGTTGAAATTGACCGTGGGGGCTGGAGCCGCTTTGACCTGCTCGCGGATGCTCTCCAGCGTCGCAGTCGCACTCTCCGTGGTAAAGATGCTGGCTGCCGCAACATCATTGTGATCCAGACCGGGCACCAGACGATGCAGAGTGTCGTTGTCCAGCAGGTGCTTCAAGGCGCGGATGTAGAGCCTCTGTTGCGGGTCGCTGATATGCCCTTCATCAAGATCATGGAAGCCTTTTGCAGCCCGAATAGGATTGCCGCCGGCGTCGCGTACGCCGTTGGTCACGATCAGCAGGTAGGTGGAGCGTTGATCCAGATGATCGTCCGACTCGGCAAAGAGCGTAAGCGAGGCGGGATCCCAAACGATCTGGTTGATGCCGATCACAGCGCCGGCAGCACGCAGATGGTCGTCATCGTCAAAATCGTGGCCGAGGAAGAAGCCTCTCGGCAACTGGACCAGGAAGACGTTCTTGCTGCTTACCGAGTTCACGTCAATGGCGCCATCAAACGGAATCGACAATCTTGGCTGCAGATTGAATCCGTCCAGTTGATTCAGCAGCGTGAGATCGGCGCAATCGGACGGGTTGGTTGCACAGTTAGGTAGCGGCAGATTGACGCGCAAACCTGTTCTCTGCTGGAAGTCCAGAACGGTGAATCGGTCGCTGGGAAAAGGCGACTGCGCCGTGGATTGCAGGTTAAAAAGAGGATGCGTGGCGGCCGCGGCCAGCGCGGGCATCAATAGAACTACCGCAGCCAAAAAAACTATGGTGCGGCTGGCGGATGAATATTTTTCATTGAGGGTCGTATGCATGGCGGTTGGAAACCTCCAGGGGGAGTTGCATAAGGGGCGCTCGAAACGATAGACCTTCAGAAAAGGCTTGTCAATGGCCGACAATCATGAATTCTATGGATGATCCGTTACGCCGCCACAGGTCGTTGACTAAGCCATATGTATTAACTAGTTATTGATCATTGAAGCAATAGTTCTTTCTATACTTTGCGGCGAGGCCGGATTACCAGTTCGCCACTACAGTTCGGACATCGATTGTGCATCGCGGCCGAGCAAGCTTCACAGAAGGTACATTCGTAAGAACAGATCATGGCCATGCCGTCGGCCGGCAAAGCTTGATGGCATTTCTCACACTCGCTCTTCATCTGTAATGCCATAGATCTCCTCTAGCGGATATGGATGTTCACGAGATAAGGACTGCTGAATTCCGTCATATCGCCCGCTTTTTTACCCGCGACCGGCAAGAGTCGCGCCGATAAAGGCTTGTGCCACTTCACGGCCAGGCTGGCCATATCCGCAATGATATTTTCCAACTCCTGCTGGGTTATATCACCTGGCAACGGAACCGCATCCAGCCCGGTGCTGCAAACGGAGGAGTAAGACATTAGCGAATCGCGGCTGATGGCGCCCGATTCCCAGCGCTTGGCCAGGACCGAATCTTCCAAAACCGGGAGCATCAGGCCGCTGTATCCCACCTGCTGAACGGGCACGCGCTTCACAGCCGAGGTAATCGTATACGCCGCGCTCAGGCTGCCCGGAGCACCGATCTGGCCGTGCAACAGCGACTCAAAAGCGCCGCCAATGGAAATGTCTTTGAGCGGCACCGGCGTCATATCGATCCCCTGATACTTCCATCCGGTGCTTGCTCCTACCTCGCGGGCAATTGCCTCCACCTGCCTGGCCTGCTCCCCAAGCGCGGTAGTGAGTTGAGCGCCGGCGGAGTTCAGATCGCCTTCGGCGCCGGCAAAAACCTGCTGCACGATGTTCGCTGACTCAAGCCCAATGGCAAACCCATGCCCGGCATCAGTAGTGTGCGAAACAGGAAAGAAGGGCGCAATCGCCGGCGGAAAAGCGCCGGCCGCAAAATGGAAGTTCCCTTCACTGTGCGGCGTATGTTCTTCGAGATGCTTCATCACACGGGCTGCCGCGCGAACTGCATTCCAATGAACACCGTTATCGTCAGCCACGGCAACAAAGCCGTTGATGTTCCCCGTCTCTGCCAGGATTCGGGCCAGCAAGTCGGCTTGCGCTGGGTCGTCAGAATCTTTGCTCATCGCCGCGCCAATATCCGGCGTGAACCCTTCCTGCTCGGAGAGTTTGTCGAACTCTTTGAAAAACTGTAGCGCCTGCTCCGCGCTGATCCCCTTGATGTATTCCGGAAACGGCTGGGTGGTGATGCGGATGGTTTCGACTTCAAAGCCCGCCTTGTTGAACGCATCTTTTGCTGCATGCAGCAGCTTCAAAGCCTCAGCCACCTGCGCCCGATACGTCACGCGATCCAGCCGGATGAATGCCGTTACCGCACGAACCTTGGGCTTGGCCGCTGTGCCTGTCCCGGGCTTTTGCGTCTGGCCGAGGGCGGATACAAACAATAAGAAGAGAAACAGGGTTGTGATTCGCTGAGGCATGTGCGGGAATCTCCGCACAGATTCTACACAGGGGATGCGTCTACTGCACCATGCCTTCGGCGGCGCAGTTCTTCACCAGCAAAGCCTGGATATCATCCGGCACGCGGGTAAACTCCAGGCCATAACGGAACCCTTCACAGGTTCGGATCACGGCTTGAAGTTTGGCTTCGGTCGAAGCGTAAGGCAAGGTCATCTCGAGGCCGACGGTTGTCCCGACCGGAATGGAGACGGGAATGTAGGCACCGATCCCCCCGCGGCTCAGGCTGTTGGCCCGCCCGAACGCGGTACCTTGTTTACTGTCGTTCGGGAATGAAACCTTGAGGCGAACGTCGATCTTATAGCGCGTCCAGCGACGCAACGCCTGACCAAACTCCTGCTGGATCGGGGAGGACTCCATGCGAGGTTTTCCCTTCTTCCGTCGACTGGCGTTGATTCTCAGGGCTCAAACAAAAAGTTTCAACGGTACTTGGGGCGTTGTACCTGCGTAGGAATCGCCGGGATCGCCGTCATCACACCCCAGCAAGCCAAAACCGCGCTTGCCGGGGACCCCGTCATCGCGCGAAATCGCCGAGATCGGATAATACCAATTTGGTAAGCGAGGGCCGGCCTGGCTGTCTTTCCGGTAACATCAACGGCTCAATGCGAATTTGCTTGCGCCCGCCGTTCCATCTGGCTGATTAGAGTTCTCCAAGTATCGATTTCAAGTTGGAACTGGTGCTTCAACGGTGACTGCGTATTGTCGACAAAGGCAAGATTCGACTGCATCTGGTCCACCAGCGCACGCATTCTCCTGATGTCATTCTCCAGGGCTTTGGCTTCGTCGCTGGGGCTGAAGCTTCTGAGTTGTGAACGCTCGGCCGCGTTCGCTGTGTTGGCCTGGGAAGTTGCTGCCTGCGAAGCGCCGCTGGGGGTTTGCTGCGTCGCACCAAGCAGAAATGCGCACAAAAGAATGAGAAAGATGACTGCTGTCCGGGATGACATGCTGCCTCCTGTCTGACTGCATACGCCTTAATCGTAAACAGCCGTGAGGCAGTGTGCAATTCGCGCGTGACTACCGCGGCTTGGTGATGATTGCGTCCTTCACGATTGTTCCGCCTTTCATCACGAAGGCTACGTTTTCCAGCGCGCGCACGTCCTGCAAAGGATCGGCAGTGACGGCAATGATGTCGGCAAATTTGCCGGGCTCCAGCGTGCCTACGTCTTTGGCCCGGCCGATCAGGTCAGCGGCGCTGCTGGTGGCAGCGCGGATGGCTTGTGCCGGCGTCATGCCGAACTTCACCATGTAGAAAAACTGTTTGGCGTTGTCGCCATGCGGGTAGACGCCGGCGTCGGTGCCGAAAGCCATCTTGGCTCCGGCTTTGACGGCGCGCGCGAAGTTTTCCCGCTGCAGGCGTCCCACCATCTTCTCCTTCTCCACGTTCTCCTTCGGCAGGCCGAACTCGACGGCCTTGCCCAGAATGTAATCATCGTTGTAGATGTCCATCACCAGATAGGTCCCGTGTTCCTTGGCCAGGCGAATGCCTTCATCGTCAATCAGGCTGGCGTGTTCAATGGAATCGATGCCGGCCAAAATGGCATTCTTGATCCCCTGGGTACCGTGGGCATGCGCCGCGATTTTGCGTCCTGCCATGTGTGCTTCTTCCGCCGCCGCCTTCAACTCTTCCAAGGTAAATTGCGGTGCGCCCGGACTGTCGCCCTTGGAGAGCACTCCGCCGGTTGCAAGGATCTTGATTACATCCACACCGTATTTCACCTGCGCCCGCACCACGTGACGTACCTGGTCAACGCCATCTGCGATCTGAAAATCACGCTCTGCCGGAAACATGGAGACTCTGGTTTGTGGCGAAAAATTGTTTAGATCGCCGTGCCCGCCGGTAATGGAGATTGCCGGACCGCTGGCCACAATGCGGGGCCCGGGAATGAATCCTTCATTGATCGAATTGCGCAGATCGACAGCGAGAAACGGAAGCGACCCCACATCGCGTACGCTGGTAAAGCCGGCTTCCAACGTCTTGCGCGCATGCACAACACCGGCAAAGGCGCTTTGGAATGGCGTGTCCTTGAAGTTATAGATTTCGTCATAGCGATCGGCGCGGGAACCCAGATGCGTGTGGCAGTCAATCAGACCGGGTAAAACCGTGGCATGCGAAAGATCGATCACCGTCGCACCGGCGGGGACCGGCAACGTCGCCGCCGGACCAACCTTCTGGATCCTCTCGCCCACAATCACGATTGCCATGTTCTCGCGCACGTTGTCGGAGGTCGCATCGAACAGCCGTCCGGCGCGAATGTAGACAGTGTTTGCCGGCGCGGGCGTCTGCGCGGGTTGCGCAAGAGCAGCCACAAACGTCATCAAGAAAAATAGGGGAAAAAGAAAGCGTCTCATCCGGGCTCCTGAAAAAAAGTACCGGAGAGTATATATGAAGATTGTGCCGGCACGACCAGGGGTCATGACTGAATGCTGCAACCAGCGGCTACGCTCTCAAAACGGTTGGGCAGAAATCGAATGACGAGAAAGTGGCGAGGCCCATCACCGGCCAAGCCGCCCGCCGCAGGGCTCTAGAAGGCCATCAAAGCTACGCTCTCCAGCGGTTTGGAGCCCAGCGACAAAAATCGAGTGATGAGAAAGCGGCAAGGCCCATCATCGGCCGAGCCGCCTGCCGCAGGGCTCTAGAAGGCCATCAAAGCTACGCTCTCCCAGCGGTTTGGAGCCTAGCGACAGAGACGAAGGACACGCTTCGGGGTCTTACCGTCTGGCAACCAAAAGTACACGAGAGAAATTCAGCCAGATTCTCCAGCGATCATATTCCCGGCTGTGCGAAGTCGCGGTGACGATCGCATCTTCGACACAGTTTTTGCTAAAAATTACTTGCAGCTTCGACCCCAGGTTCACCATGGGGCCAATCAGCATGGTGGCATCGCGGTCTCCGACGGGCAGGATCAGGTCTCGCTCCTGGAAAGGAATACCGTTGCTGGCAATTCCGCGCAGTATCGCGATGGTTCCGCCTTCGGGCATATGCAGAGGCTCCGGTCCGGCTACAGTCTCTCCTTCCGGCTTCACCTCGACTTTAGGCTGGGTTGCGCCGCTTACAGGGCTGGGATTCACCACGACCGCGGGCACCCCCAGTTCCCAGTCTTCCGGCGGAAAATAGATGCCCCAGAAATTCTCCGGCCGGTATAGCTCGATTCCATATTCGCGTTCGCCGGAGTCAGCCCACACTACCTGGCCCACGCGCCATTTGTACGGCGCCAGCATGGCTACGCGCACTTCCATCTTGGGTTCCAGCGGCACGGTCGAGCGGATTTTGGCTCCATGCCGATTGACCAGGATTGTTTCCGCGGCCCCGCTTACGTGTGACCCATCGCTCTTCTGGCCAGAGACTGCCAATGCCAGTGAAACCAGGACACGGGAGCTTCTACGACCGCGTTCAGTTGCGATCATCTGCGCCATATGTCTTTCACGACACGCTTGGATTTATGGAAATAATGAACTTCCGGCCAGTGACGGCTATCTTACTGCAACCGGGGTACGGTCCGGCAAAAACCAAAAGAGCATTGTCCCAAGGTAACCTGGCTGATTAATACCTCCCGGATTTCCGCCCAAGCTCGTGCTTTTCCGGATACTTAGCGCGACCTCGGAGTCCCTTATGCTCCCAAATGCTCCTTAAAAAACCGTACCAGCTCGACCGTCGACCTGATGCGGTTGGGACTCTTGCGCCAGCCAATCTGTGGCTTGCCCTGCTCTTCTCCGTGCCTCCGTGGCTCCGTGGTGAAACACCCGATTTCCGATCCGGCGCGATTACGGCGATCCCGCGCGATCACGGCGATTTCAGCCTACACCCAATACGTCCTGTCCAGCGTTCGGTACTGGATTGCCTCGGCAATGTGCTTGCCTTCGATCTGCGGATTCCCCTCCATGTCTGCAACCGTGCGCGCGACCTTGAGTATGCGGTCGTGAGCCCGCGCGCTCAAGCCTTGCTGTTGCATGGCGCGCTCCAGCATGCGCTCGCTGTCGCTGCCCAGATCGCAATAGGTTCTGATCTGGCGCGAACTCATTTGCGCGTTGGCATAGTTGCGCTCTCCGGCTGCAGCAAAGCGGTTGAGCTGTACCTCGCGGGCGCGGACCACGCGCTCGCGAATCTGAGCCGAGCTCTCGCTCTTGCTGTCACTGCCGCGCAGCTCTTTGTAGTTCACCGCAGGCACGTCGATATGAATGTCGATGCGGTCCATCAGCGGCCCGGAGATCTTTGAGACGTAGCGTTCGATCATAGGCTTGGTGCAATGGCACTCGCGCTGTCCTGATCCGTGGTAGCCGCAGGGACAGGGATTCATGGCCGCCGCGAGCATGAAGCGCGCCGGAAAGGTGAGCGACATCGCCGCGCGGGCAATGGTGACGTGGCCGTCTTCCAGAGGCTGGCGCATCACCTCCAGCACGTTGCGGGGAAACTCCGGCAGCTCGTCGAGAAAAAGCACACCGTTGTGCGCGAGCGATACCTCTCCCGGACGCGGAATGATTCCGCCGCCGATCAGCCCGGCATCGGAGATGGTGTGATGCGGCGCGCGAAACGGTCGTGCGTTCACCAGACCGGCATTGGCATCCAACACCCCGGCAACGCTGTGAATCTTGGTCGTCTCCAGAGCTTCTTCAAATGTAAGCGGGGGCAAAATGCCGGAGATACGCTTGGCCAGCATGGTCTTGCCCGATCCCGGCGGCCCGATCATCAGAATGTTGTGCCCGCCGGCGCTGGCAATCTCCAGGGCGCGCTTGGCGGTGAACTGCCCGCGCACCTCCTTGAAGTCGGCCACGCCGGTCTGCTCGGTCGGACCGAGCATCTGCGAAGGATCAACTTTGACCGGTGAAACCCCATTGCCGCTGTTCAGCAGGTTGACCACATCGATCAGCGACTTCACCGGATAGACGTTCACACCGCTGACTACCGCAGCCTCGCGAGCATTCACTTCAGGCACAATCAGGTTGGGAATTTTTTTTGCCCGCGCGGCAATCGCGATCGGCAGGGCGCCACGCACGCCGCGGATGCCGCCGTCGAGCGATAGTTCGCCCACCATGACGTATTCTGGCAGCTCTTTCTTGATCAGCCCGCCGTAGGCGCCCAGGATCCCCAGCGCCATGGGCAAGTCAAAACCCGAGCCTTCTTTCTTGATGTCGGCCGGCGCCAGGTTGATGGTGATTTGCGTGAGCGGGACCTCATAGCCGCAGTTTCGTAACGCCGCGCGGATTCGCTGCCGGCTCTCGCGCACAGCGGCATCGGGCAACCCGACGGTCTGGAAGTTTTCCTTGGGATCTCGTGACGGGCTTACGTCAACTTCCACTTCGATGATGTTGGCGTCTATGCCAAAGACTGCGGCGCTCTGGGTCTTGAAGAGCATGGGGAAAGAGCTAGATTGTAACAGCGAAATGCTACTAAACCCTCAAGCGGCATTCGTGCGTAACGATTGCCAAAATCGCCGCAATTGCCAAAATTGAAAATTGAAGGCCTCGTCATGGGTCTTTCTGAGCGGCTTCGAGCACGGACTGTTGCCCGCAATCAGGTTGGCTGGACTATGTTTCTCTGGCTTCCCAAATGCCAACTGTTTGGCAATTCCGGCGATTCTGGCAATTTGCCTCTCCACGTTACCGAAGTGCATGTTTCGTTGAAACTTGAGGGCGTTTGCAAGTACCATCTGGTTACTTCTCCGGTGCATTATGATCCCGCAACCACCCGAGCCACGCATACAGATCAGCCTCGAAGTTAAGGTGTGGGGCACGGACCTGTATGGAAAGCCGTTCGTGCAACACGCGCGAACCGTCAACGCCTCCACCCGAGGCGCGCGACTTATCGGCATAGACTGTGTTCGTGAAGGAGAGGTGATCTCTCTGCAACACGGCGCGCAACAATCGCGCTGCAGGGTGGTCTGGGTCGGACGCGACGCCGCCAAAGCCAGGCAGATTGGAATCCAGACGCTGGATGAGCGCAACAACCTCTTTGGATCGAGCCTTCGCGCCCCCGGAAAGAACTCAGTTTCCCCCTCGATATTTGCCGGAAGAGCCGGCGCGGCCGGGCAGCCGCGAACTGCAAGGAGCACTATGCAAGAAGCACCAGGAACCCGGAGAAGCCAGCAGCGTTTTCATTGCAGCGGCGGCGTGGAGTTGCGCCACACGGAGAGCGCTCCGCCTTTCTTCGCCAGTTTGAGCGATATCAGCCTCACCGGCTGCTACGTTGAAACCGTCTTGAGCCTGCCCGTCGGCACGGAACTGGTCTATATGATTCGCGCTCGCGACACCGTTTTGCGCGGCCGGTCGGTGGTTAAGACATCGCACCACGCCGTTGGTGTGGGCCTGGAATTCCTGGAGATGAGCCCCGAGGACCGGCGAAAACTTGAATTCCTGGTCGGTACGCTCGAAGGCTCACAGCAGTTGCGCCCGGAGGACCAGCGGCAAATCGTACCCGAGGAGCCGCTCCGCCGACCGCAGCCATTTTCCGGCAGCGCCCGAGCCGCGAGCAAAGGAAATACCAGTCAAATGTCGGATCACATCACGCGTACTATCTCGGAGCTCAACCAGATGGAACAGACCCTGGTGGTTGAGCAGGTTGATCCGCGCATCATCGCGCAATTTCATGACGCCGTGGAGCACATTCGCCAGACCGGGTGGTCCGCCGTACAGTGGGTGCAGCACAACGCAAACGGTAACGATCCGTTTGAAGTGCTCCCGCAACTGGAAGCCGAACGCATGCACATGCTGCGCAAACTGGCGCACAACGTCACTGCCGATCTCGACTCCGGCAGCATTACCCGCTATACGGAGGGAGTCTCCGACGTCTACGAAGTGGTTCATGCCCTGTATCGCGGGCTGCGGAAGATTGTGATTGATTCAGCGGAAGAGAAGTAGCTCTTTCTGAAATCCCCAACCCGCCGATTTTGCGGGTGAGGGATCCATAGCACCACGAAAAATCAAACGGCCGCGGATAGGTGCGAATGATGCTTCTTATTTCACCCGCGTAATCTCACGGCCGATTTTCTTTGTCCTTCGCCTTGTCGCGGCTATCGGGTTCCCTCGCTACGCTCGGGACTACGCCATTAAACCCGTTCCACCGCCATGGCCACGGAATTCCCGCCACCGAGGCAGAGCGCCGCGATCCCGCGCTTGCCATTGCGCCGGATCAGCTCATAAATCAGCGTGACCAGCACGCGCGTTCCGCTGGCGCCGATCGGATGTCCAAGGGCCACTGCACCGCCATTGACGTTCACTCGCGCAGGATCAATCCCGAGTTCCTTGATCACCGCGACAGACTGCACCGAGAACGCCTCATTGATCTCATACAGGTCCACGTCTTCAGGCTTCCATCCGGTCTTGGCCCAGATTTTTCTGATGCCGTCCACCGGCGCCATCATCACCCACTCCGGCGCGATGCCGCTGGTGGCCTGGGCCACTACGCGAACCATCGGCTGTGCGCCCAGTTGTTTGGCGCGTGAAGCGGAAGTCACAACCACGGCAGCCGATCCGTCATTCATGGTGGAAGCGTTGCCTGCGGTGACGGTTCCATCTTTCTTGAAAACCGGCTTCAGCTTCGCCAGGCTGATGGCGGAGGTGTCTTCTCGCGGGCCTTCGTCTTTGTCAAAAAGTGTGGGGGCCTCGCCTTTCTTCTTGGCCGGCAGTTCCACCGGGACAATCTGGCTCTTGAATCGGCACTCTTTCCAGGCCTGCACCGCCTTCTGGTGCGATCCGACAGCGTACTCATCCTGCTGTTCGCGCGTGACGCCATACTTGTCCGCCACGTTCTCGCCGGTCATGCCCATGTGGTAATTGTTGTAGACATCCCAAAGGCCGTCATTCACCACGGAATCGATGATCTGCGAATTGCCCAGCCGGTAGCCTTTGCGCGCCTGGGGCAAAAGATACGGCGCATTGGTCATTGACTCCATGCCGCCCGCAACCAGGATCTCGGCATTTCCGGTCTGGATCGCCTGGGTTGCCAGGGCTACGGCTTTCAATCCTGAGCCGCAAACCTTGTTGATGGTCATCGCGGCGACGGTATTGGGAAGGCCGCCGTTCAGCGCGGCCTGGCGTGCCGGGTTCTGTCCCAACCCAGCCGCGACCACCAGTCCCATAATGCACTCATCCACCTGCGCCGGATCAACATTGGCCCGCTTCACAGCTTCGCGGACGGCGATGGCGCCGAGCTGCGGCGCGGAAAACGGTTCCAGTGCTCCCTGAAATTTTCCGATCGGCGTGCGCACTCCGCTGATGATGACCACGTCTTCCATAAACATCTCCTTAGGAAATCCAAACCCTTCATTATAAGATGAAGCACAGCGCCGTTGCGCTTCCAAAAACCATGTCCTTTGATCAGCAGCCGACCTCTCAAGCGCCTTTCCCTGTTTCCACTCCATCTGACTCAGAATCCACCCCGCCAAAGCCTGGCCTGGTGGCTCCGTGGTGGCACACGGTCGTGTTCGTCATCATCCTGGTCGGTAACTCTTACTTGACCGCTATCTCGCTGCCCAAAGTCGCCAGCGGGAGTTCCGCGAAAGTCAGAGCATTGGAATATTTCTTCACGATCGGATGGGAATTCGTGTTGCTCCTGATCGTTTGGTTGGGCATCCGCCTGCGCGGTGTGACTCTCAGGGAACTCATCGGCGGCCGCTGGAATCGCATTGAAGATTTCTTCATTGATGTTGCTTTCGCGGGCGCAGCCGTCTTTAGCGCCTACATCGTCGTGGGATTGGCAAGCTACTTTCTCGGCCTGGCGAAGCCCGAGCGCGTTGCCGAAGCCAAAAAACTTGCCGAGATGCTCGCGCCCGACAGCCTGAAACTGCTGGCGCTTTTCTTCGTGCTCAGCACCGTTGCGGGTTTTGTCGAAGAGATCATCTTTCGCGGCTATCTCCAAAAACAGTTCAGCGCTCTTACCGGCAATGTCTTTGTAGGCATGATCATCCAGGCGGTAATCTTCGGAAGCGGCCACGGCTATGAAGGCTGGCAGCGCATGATCGCGATCTTCTGCCTCGGATGCGTCTTCGGCATGCTCGCCTTGCTGCGCAAGAGCCTGCGTCCCGGAATGATGGCTCACGCGATGTTCGACTCGCTGCAGGGCATCGGCCTTTACGCGTTGAAGAAGGGTCTCGTGCGCATGTGACGCACTCGCAACACCCGGCGTTTGCAAATTTTTTTTGTTACCAAGGTACTCGCGATGTGATCCTCAGATTCGCGCGTGTACTCACAGCGCGTGTGATCACCGGTGACGCTCTGGCCACACGAATCTTATAAAACCCGCATGGCCTCTGCATTTTTGACGCATCTCAAAAAACGATTCGTGGAAATTCTCATGGCATGCGAACCCGAAAGTCGCTTTCCGCATCCGCGAACAGACCCGGCAACCAAAATTGACATCAATTTTTCTCTTGACTTCGATTTTCAACCCCTCTATACATTCATCAATTGCGGTTTTTTACTTAGGACCGCACATCCATGAAAAATGGAAAGGGAGAATAGAAACATGGCAACCAAGAAAAAGGCAAAGAAGAAGGCCAAGAAGAAATAACTGGTCCTTCACAGGAAAAACTTCAGGGGACGCGCAAGCGTCCCCTTTAGTTTTGTCGCTTCGCTCCAAACCGCCGGCCCGCAACTCATTTTTCGAACCCCTTTTGCTGCTGAGCGCGCGGCTCGGCGCCCGAACCCGCCTCGCGACATGGGGTTTTTGTCGCTTCGCTCCGAACCGCCGCCCTGCTTTCTCATCTCGAGCGTCCGTCTGCTCCTGATGCACGCGGCTCGGCGCGCCAGCCGGCCTCGCCGCCAGGGTGACACAACAAAAAATCAATCTGACGCCTTGCTCGAGAACGTCTTGAATGGCAGTTCGTCCGCCGCTGGCGGCTCTGTGCCCGGCTCCAGGTCATCGAAATCGAGCGTGAGGTTGCGCGTGGTTGTCTCGATCGGGCTCAATGCCGGAATCTGGTCGGTCATAGGAGCTCCGAGTTCGGCAAACTTCCGCGCGGATACCATCACGCGGCTTTCCAGCGATCCCACCGACCGGTTATAGGCGTCCACCGCGTCGTCCAATGCTCCGCCTATCTCTTGAAAATGCGATCCCAGCTTGCGCAGGCGCTCATGCAGCTCTTTGCCGAGAGCGCTGATCTCCCGGGCGTTGCGCGCCAGCTTCTCCTGGTTCCATCCGTATGCCACGGCCTTGAGCAGTGCGATCAACGTGGTGGGCGATGCGGGAATGACCTTCTTGGCCACGCCATGTTCAATCAATCCCGGCTCCTGTTCCAGGGCGGCGCTGAAGAATGTTTCGCCGGGAAGGAACATCACCACAAACTCCGGCGTGGGATCGAACTGCTCCTGGTAGGCCTTCGAACTCAGTTGCGCCATATGCTGCCGCACCTGGACTCCGTGGTCTTTCAGCCGCTTCTTGCGCACATTCTCGTCCGCCGTCTCCATCGCGTCGAAGTAGGCTTCTGACGGCGCCTTGGAATCGACTACAACATTTTTTCCCCCGGGCAGCCGGACGATCAGGTCAGGGCGAAGCCGGCCCGTCTCTGTCGTAACCGTCTCCTGTTCCACGAAGTCACAATAAGACGCCATGCCGGCGATTTCGACTACATTCCTCAATTGCATTTCTCCCCAGCGCCCGCGGACGTGCGGGGTACGCAGCGCGCGCACCAGGTTGCCGGTCTCGCTCTGCAGCTTCTCCTGGGTCACTGCCATCGACCGCACCTGTGCCGTCAGATCACCGTAAGCGCGATCGCGCACACTTTCCATCTCGCGGATCTGCTCATCCACCTTCTTGAGCGACTCACCGATCGGAGCCACCAGATTCTCCACGGCCTGCTGCCGCAGTTCCAGGTCGCCTTTGGCTTCGCTCTGGAATTTATCCAGGGTTTCATGCGCCAGATGCAGAAACGCCTGGTTGTTGCTTTTGAGCGCCTCGGCGGAGAGAGCCTGAAAGCTCTCGCGCAGTTCATCGGTCATCTGGTTCAGCAGGGCGATCTTATCCTCGCTGGCTTTGCGTTCCAGCGTGACGGTGGTTTCCAGCTTGTCCATGGCCGACTTCAACTGCATGTTCAGCTGGGTGAACTTCGCCGCTTCACCGCGCGCGGCAATCAGCTCCTGCTGGACCATCGAGAGGCGAGTGTTCACTACCGCTGTGTTCGAACGCAATACCAGCCAGGCGATCAGACTGCCCAGGGCCGCGCCGAGCGCGACCAGAAAAATATTGATCAACACCGTCATTAGACCACTCCGATCTTGAAAAACTCTCTCAACCGTGAGACTTTCCCCAGCATCTTATCCATTCACTCCTGCAGCCTTTTTGCCGCTTTGCTGGTCCAGCGGCTGCACCGGCATGAACACGCGCTGCTCGGTTGCCGGACATAGCCTGCGATAGTCGCACCAGCGGCAATGCTGTCCCGGGCTGGGATCGAATTCGCCCCGGGCGATTCCTTCCGCTGCCTCCTCAATCTCCACGCGCGCCGATTCCAGTTGCTTCGCCGTCCGGAATGAAGCTGCCTGGCTGTTGTCCTGCACGTTTACCAGAACCAGCTCCCGTGCTGAGAGGTTCATCTGGGCGACGGCCATCGCGTAGATGGAAAGCTGCAGGCTCTGGTCGGCCGCCTTCTGATCTTTCGGCGTACCGGTTTTGTAGTCGATCACGCGCACCGCGCCGCCTTCCAGGCGATCAATGCGGTCAATGCGGCCCTTGATCTCTCTTCCGTTGAGCATGAACTTGAAGGAGTGCTCGGTTGCCAGCACTTCAGCCGAGCCGCGCGGCGCCGACTCGAGCAGCGTGCGCACCTGGTACTCGCCGCGCTGCTCGTAGATCTGCCGCTGTACGGGATCATCAATGTAGCCCTTGGCGAATTCGGCTTTGAATGCCGTAATCGCGTCTTCAACGGACATCTGGTGAGCGTGCGGGGCCGGGTCGTAATAGTTCTTGAGCACGGTATGGATCGCATAGCCGTACTGCATGGCCGCCGCGGCCTCGCCGGGAATTTTCCAGTCACGCTCGAGCTTGAAGCGCATGGGACACGTAGAGTAGCTCTGCACCGCGTTGGCGCTCAGCGCCATACCGTTCTGGTCGAAGAGCGGGGGCAGAAGCATCCATCGGCCTACGGGTGAGGGCTCGAGCGGGAGCCTGGCCGAGCCGGCTCCGTTGCTGTCAGTGGTCACCAGCGCGCCCTGCAGCCGGCGGTCGCCCATGAGCGTGCGCAGGTAGCCGGGCGGCGTGGGGTCTTTTTTTCCTTTGCCCGGACGCGAGGACAGGCTCAGCCGGTCACGCGCACGGGTAATCGCCACGTAGAAAAGGCGGCGCTCTTCCTGCTCATGCACTACTTTGCTGTCGCCCACGGCAATGGAGCTGCGCAATGCCGGTGGAAATTCAAACAGATTCTCCTTGAAGTACGTGGGAAAAGCCCCTGAGCTCACGCGCAACAGCCAAACGTGCGTGAACTCCAGGCCCTTGGCTGCGTGCACGCTCATCAGCTGCACGGCGTCAGGATGGCTGCGCTCTAATTCGGCCATCTGCGCTTCCGTGAACAGCGGAAGGATGCCGCGACCGGCCTGGTAGAACTCCAGGTATTCGAGGAACTCCGTCAATGAGCCGTCGCGCACCAGGGGTTTCTCTTCCCACTCGGCGGCGAAACGCAGAACGGCCCGGACTACGGGGTCGTCTTCCGGCAAGCCGAACTTTCGCACCAGATAGGTAAGCGCTCCAGCGGCGTTGAGCTTTGCTTTTGCGCCTGCCGCCGAATCGGCGATGGATAAACGCGCCTCCTTCAACTCGCTCAGGACCAGCGCGCCGGATTCCATGGTCTGCAGGACGGCCTTGAAGCTCTTCTGTCCTTTCGCGGCAGTCAGCCTGGCTCTCAACTCGTCGGCCGAAACCTTGAACCGCGGCAGAGCGCAGACGCGGAAAAGGCTGTCAGCGTCATTGTCATTCAGCGCAGCGCCGGCGAGCGAAAGCAGGTCGCGCGCCATGGCCGTCTCCAGAACATTCAGACCGGTTACGATGAACGGAATCTCGCGCGCCGCCAGCTCGGCCATGACTTCCTCACGCTGCAAGTGCTGGCGATAGAGGACAGCCAGTGAGTGTAGTTGCGGGGTCCCTGACGCACCCGCCTTTGGCGCGTTGGGGTGCCATTCCGCTGTACCGCGTTGCCGGCGCAGCTGGGCAATCTCCTCGCCGATCAGGGCTGCCTCGCCTTCGTGGGTCGGGCTGATCACGACGTCGACCGGCTCATCGAAGGCAAAGCGGCCTTCCATCTGGTCGCGGCGGTCGCGGCCCGATTGCAGCGGAGCGCGCTGAAACTTCACGCGGTCGCCCAGCGATTGCACCGGCGGATTCTCATTAATGGCGGCGAAAGCCACGCGCAGGATGTTCCCCCGTGAACGCTGATTTTCGTCCAGGACCACGCCCTCGGTCTCAGGAAAGCGTTTCTGGAATTCTTCAAAGGCCGCGCTGGATGCTCCGCGAAAGCGGTAAATCGCCTGGTCCGGGTCGCCCACGGCGAAGATATTCTTCTCCTGTCCTGCCAGCAGCTCCGCCAGAATGATGTTGCTGGAGTTGCAGTCCTGAAATTCATCGATGAGGATGAACCGGGCTTTCTGCCGCTCGCGCTGCAGCAGCTCCACGTCAGACTGCAACAGGTTAACCGCGTTGCGGATCATCATCCCAAAGGTGCCCATGCTCTCGCGTTCCAGCAGGCGCATGGAATTCGTATAGACCCGCGCAATCTCCTGCCAGCGCGCGATGATTTCCGCGTCACCCATCTCCATCACGTCTTTTGACCGGCAGTTGCGGGGCACGTCTCCGCCGGGGCACAGCGAGTCGACGTATTGCTGAAACCGCTCCGGCCCCACCAGCTCTTCATGGCAGCGATCAAAAAAATTTTTGAGGTCCTCAAGGAATTGACCCAGGTCCGCGGGCCGTATGAAGCGTTCCAGACCGAGCTGATCGATCCGCTGGCGTAGAAAGACAAACACGTCTTCCGGGAGCAGCAGTTTGAAATTCTGCCGACTGCGTTGCAACAGGCCGTAGCAGTAAGAATGAAAGTTGCCGGAAAAGATAGGCGCCTTCCGGCGCAGGCGTCTCTCTACGCGCTCCTTCAGTTCAGCGGCAGAGTTCTCGGTGAAAGTAACCGCAAGAATCTCTTCCGGCCTGGCGTGTCCTTGTTCGATCAGCCAGGCGATGCGCTCCACCAGCACCGTGGTTTTGCCGGTTCCGGCACCGGCCAGCACCAGCATGGGCCCGCGTACGTGCTCGATGGCCTGCTTCTGCTTCGGATTGGGCGTAAAGCTCGTCACCGTAAAGAGAGTTGCTCTCTATTATGCGAATCGAAGGCGAAGGGAGCAATGGCTAAATTGGCTTAAGTTGAGGAAAACTGGGTTGGGGTGACTTTGGCAGCTTTTGAGGTTCTAGAGGATTGGGCTCCAACCCACCGATTTACCAATCCCGATTTCGTATTCCAACGGATCAGCGCGGTTTCGTTGCCGGCGTCTCCTGCTCCATGACCTTCAGGACTTGTTGCGCCTGCCACAAATGACGGCGATCATGCGCTCCAAGGATGAAGAGTCCCGTGCCCACGGTCCAGGGAAAGATGCGGAGCAATGGGTTTCTGAAGCGGATGCGATTGAGATCAAGCTCGCGCGCCTCCTGTACCAGCGCCCGCACCTGATCATGCGCGGCAAGGAATGCCTTGAGCACCTCTGCACTCTTGAGTTGCGCCGGCGGGATAACCTTCTTCGGCGCCTTGGACTTCCTTTTTGGTGGGGGTTCCAAGTCCCGAATAAACCATCGCCCCAACCACGGAGGTTGAATCGGCTTCCGGATGTGCGGGGAAGAAGCTTTGGCCTTCGCTCTACGCACGGCTTCCAGCAGGGCGGGCGCGTACAGAGCAGTCGATTGCGCCAGATGGTCGAGGCATTGAGCCACGCTCCATCCGGTGCCTCCGCCGGGCTGCCAGTTGAGCTGCGCTTCGCTGAAACCAGTTACAAGCGCGCGCGCCTGTTTGTCCGTGCGGTCCATCTCATCCAGGATCGCCCTGAGATCGTCCGCGAGGGCGGTTCGATCTGTTTGGCCGCTTTCGATTGCCACGCCTGGCCCCTTTCCCAAAGATCATCATTATTCTTTCATAGGAATAAAAACTGTGGGTCGCACCTGGCGGCGGCCATGACTAAGAGCCAACCTATCGGGGTACTATCCAAACGATAGCTCACCTTCATATATATACATATTGGAGCTACAACCTGAGCTACTGCTCGATATATCCTATTGCAAGTAGCAGGAGCTTCCCATGAAAGCTATTTTTGTCTCAGCCTTAATCGCCCTCTTGGTAATGACGGCCGGCTGTGGCAGCAGCCACAACATTCGTGTCGGCAGTCCTATTGGTCCTTTCATATTCATGGTCGGAGAAAACTCCGACAATGTTCTTACACTCAAAGGCTCTGATAGCGGAGCTATTGCTCCCAGTACGATTGCATCCACGGGCCATGCGCCTTCCGCCGTAACACTGCTTAGCCTCAGCACAACTCAGATAAACCTTTTCGTGACCAACTCGGGCAGCAACACGGTAAGTGTTCTGAACCTGGATCCTACAACCGGAGTAGCCAACCCTGCAGGGATCACCGCCAATGTTGGCACCAATCCCATGGACATCGCGCTGCGTGAGCCGTTATTCAATGGCACTGATTTCGGCGCGATCTATGTTTTGAATCGCGGCTCGAACAGCATCTCCGGCTTTCGCATCGCTGATGCTGCCGGGCATCTGGTCGAGGTCCCGGGCTCTCCCTTCGCAACCCAGGCCAACCCGCAGGCATTAGTCGTAGCGTCATTTGGTCCGTCTGTGACGAACATCACCAACTTCCTCTACGTTGCGAACGGCACGCTCGGCACTATTTCCGGATTCAAAATCAATGCCGACGGTTCTCTCACAGAATTGGCCGGCTCGCCGTTCGCCGCAGGCACGAACATATCTGCTCTAACGCTCCGTCCCGCTGGGGGCATCCTGCTTGCCTCGGATGCGGGCGCCAACAAGGTGCTGGGCTTCAAGTTCCAGGACTCGGGAATGCTTACATCCTTCACCGGCGTCGCCGCGGGTACACAGCCAGGCAGGCTGGTTCTTGGATCCAGTGACTTCGTCTATGTCGTGAACCAGGGCAGCAACAACGTTTCCGTTTACAAATTTGATTTTGCCGCATCCACGCTCACGCCGGTCGCAGGCTCTCCGTTTTCCGTGGGCATCCACCCGGTAGCGCTCGGCTTCACGCGCGCCAATCAACTGTATGTAGCCAACCTTGACAGCAGTAATGTCAGTGCCTTTACCGCGGATGCCACCACTGGAGCGCTGACGCCGATCTCCGGGTCGCCGTTCCAGCTATCGACGGCTCCCGACGCAATGCAAACCCTGTTTAGCAGGAATGTCGATTAGTCTGTGTCAGTTGGAGGTGGCAGAGCGCTAAATCAGCTCTGCCATCGCCACCGCTGCAGCAGCGATTGCTGCCGTTTCTGCCCGCAAAATGGTATGGCCAAGCGAGGCAGGCTTCCAGGCGGCCGACCTGAACAGTTCCATCTCCGCATCCGACCATCCGCCTTCAGGCCCGAAGGCCAGCGCCAGCGGAGCGCAACTGCCGGCAAGGGCAGCTTTAAGCATGGTCTGCTCCTCTGATTCAGCCAGTACAATCCGGCTTCCCTTCTCTTCCGCGATGACCGTCTTCAGCGGCACCGGCTCTGCGACATCCGGCGGCGCAATCCGCCTCGCCTGCTGCGCTGCCTCGCGAGCCAGCTTACGCCAACGCTCCACGCGCTTGGCCGCGGCCTTGGCCAAATGATGTTCCGTGCGTTGGGCGATCATCGGATGGATGCTGCTCACACCCAGCTCCGTCAGCTTCTCCAGCGCCCACTCCAGGCGATCGAACTTGAACACAGAAAGATAGACGGTGAGGTGCGGTAGAGCAGTGCTCTCGACTTCGCCGCCAAGCTCAAACTCCACCTGGTCCATCGCTGCCTGGACAATGGTTCCATGGCGCAGCACGCCGTTGGCAGCGACGTCAAATTGCTGTCCGGCGCGGGCACGAAGCACGCGGAAGAGGTGAGTGGCATTGGGTCCGATCAGAAAAGCGCGGTCGCCTTCAACGCGGTCGGCAATCCAGCGGCGACGGGTCATGCTTTTGCCAGGATCACGTAGGACGCAGCCGCCAGCCCGAGGTAGAGAATCCCGAGCAGCCGGCTTTGAAAGATCAGCGCGTCCAGCGTGGGAAACTGCGCCTGAAAGAAAGTCTCCGCCGCTCCCAGCAGGGAGAAGATGGTTCCGATGACGATCCAGCTCTGATGGCCCCAGGGTAAAAAGTACAGCGAGCCAAAAACCAGGCCCATGACAACAAAGAGCAGACTGCGCCAGCGTGCGCGGCCAAGAGCATTGACGGCGCGAAAACGTTCCAGTTGCAGTTCAGCGAAGCGGCGTGGCAGAAGAATGCGGATCACGCCTGCCAGACCGGCAACGATCACCACAAACCAAATGTAGTACTTAGCCAAAGATGTCCTTCATCTTTTCCAGAAGGCTGCGCGGCTCCGGCTTATTCTCGATGTCAAAGGTCGTGCCCAATTCCGCCAGCAACTCACGCTGATGCTTGCTGAGTTTCGACGGCGTTTGAATTCTCACGTGGACGTACATATCGCCCTTGCCGGAACTCTGCAGCGCCGGCACACCCTTGCCGCGCACCCGAAACGTTGTGCCTGACTGTGTTCCTTCCGGCACTTTGAGCTTATGTTCGCCGCCCTCGAGCGTGGGAACCATGATCTCTGCACCGAGTGCCGCCTGTGTGAAGGAGATGGGCACCGAGCAGTGCAGATCCTTGCCTTCACGCTCAAAGAAAGAATGCGGCTTCACTTTGAGTACCACGTAAAGGTCGCCTGCCTGCCCGCCGTTCACGCCCGCATCACCTTGCTCCTGGTAGCGGATACGAGTGCCATCTTCCACGCCTGCGGGAACGTTCACATCAATGGTGCGCTCGCGCATGGTGCGCGACTCGCCCTTGCACTTGCTGCACGGATCGGAGATGACCCGCCCCATTCCCTGGCAGGAAGGACAGGTGCGCGCAATACTGAACAACCCCTGCTGATAACGTACCTGGCCGCGGCCTGCGCACGTTGGACAGGTCGCCGGGCCTTTGCCTGCAGCCGAACCGCTGCCGTGGCATTGATCGCAACTCTCATAGCGGCGGACCTTGACTTCAGTCTTTTTGCCGAATGCCGCTTCTTCAAAGGTCAGCGTCACATCGCCGCGAGCATCGCCGCCGCGCTGCGCCCGGCTGCGTCTGCCGCCTCCACCCACATTCACGCCGAAAAAGTCGCTGAAGAGGTCGCCGAAAATATCGCTGAAGTCGGCGAAGTTCGCGGGATCGAATCCGCTGAAACCAGCACCACCGTTGACCGCCGCGTGACCGTACTGGTCATAGCGGGCGCGCTTGTCGGCATCCATGAGAACGCTATAAGCCTCAGTGCATTCCTTGAACTTCTCTTCCGCCTCAGTGTTTCCCGGATTGCGGTCAGGATGGTACTGCATGGCCAGCTTGCGGTAAGCGCTCTTGATCTCCTGCTCCGTGGCCGTGCGGGTTACGCTCAGAACTTCGTAGTAATCTCGTTTTGCCTGTGTCGCCAAAGTCTTCTTGATCTCCCCAATTTTGATGCATGAGCTACCTGAAAAAGCTCAAAAGGTCCCTGATCGAGTCGCTCACCCACTCATCACGGCATGTTCGCCGTCCCAGCTCTATTTGCTTTTCGCGACTCTCACCATCGCCGGCCGAAGCAGCTTCTCCTTGATGCGATAGCCCGGCTGCAGCTCTTCCAGCACGTGATGGTCCGGAACCGCGTCGCTTTCGACCACTTCGATCGCCTCATGTACCCGCGGATCAAATGGCTCACCCTGCGCAGGAATGCGTTGGACGTTTAGTTTTTGCAGCACATCCTGGAGTTGCTTGTGGATCAGTTCCACGCCCTTGCGCAGGTCTTCCGGCTTGGCGGAAGCATTCTTCAGAGCCAGGTTGAAGCTGTCCAGAACCGGCAGAAAGGTGCGGGCTGCGTCCGAGACGGCAAAGTCGCGGAAATCATCCCGCTCTTTGGCAGCGCGTTTGCGATAGTTATCGAACTCGGCCTGCAGCCGCGCCAGGCGGTCAAACAGGTTATCACGCTCATGGCGCAGCTTCTGCACTTCATCTTCCGCCTTGGCAGAGCCGGGGCTTTGCTCTTCAGCGACTCTTGCTTTTTCGCTAAAGCCGTCCGCCGGATCGGCCGGCGGAAGCTCATTTTCCGGAATCTGTCTTTCCTGATCGTCTGTCGCTTGTTCTTCTTTCAAACGTTCCTCTTTCAATCGATCTTCTTTCAAGCGATCTTCCTTCGTTCGATCCTGGAGGCCGATATCGGCCTTGCCATTCGTCTTGCCCATTACAGCACCTGGTCTTTTGATTGGAATTTTCACGCGTTCTCATTCAGCAGCTTGTCAAAGAGCTGCGCGATATAGGAAACCGCCGTGATTGTGTGTTGATAATCCATCCGCGTGGGACCAATCACGGCCAGCGATCCGCGCATCTCGTCGCCTACGCGCGCAGGTGCGCCGATCAAAACAAAGTTGCGCATCTCCGGCACGGCCTCTTCCAGCCCGATCACCACCCGAACCGCTTCCTGACGGGTATCAAGATAGGCGGAGAGCAGGTCAGCGACTCGCTCTTTCTCTTCCAAGGTCTTCACCAGCTCGCGCAGGCGTTCACGGTCCTGCTGATTGCCCAACAGATTGGCCACACCCTCAACAAAGATGTTCTTGGTAGGCTCATCGGCTGCCAGGGCTCCGCTTTTATATAGCTCTTCCAGGCTTTTCATCAGCCGGTCATACTCGCTGCGTTCCTGGTCAATGCGCCGGCCCAGTTCCGCTTTCACGTTGCTCAGAATCCAACCCCGAAAATTTTCGTTGATGTAGTTGGCTGCGGTGTTCAAATCGCTCTGGTCGAGATCCCGTTCCAGGCGCATCATTCGGTCATGCACCACGCCCGATTTCATCACCACCACGGCCAGCACGCGATTGTTGCCCTGCCGCGAGAAGTAAACGTGCTCCAGCGCGTTCCTCGGTCCGGTGCTGCCAATGGCAACGCCCACGCCGCTGGATACCAGCGAGAGGACGTGCGAGGTCCTCTCCAGAAACTCCTGTACATCCACAGTGCCTTGTAAGGTGTCTGCAATCAGCGTCTGATCGGCGGGCGAGATCATGGCCCGGCCGGAAATCTGGTCAACGTAATAACGGTAAGCCTGGGGCGTCGGCACCCGGCCCGCAGAAGTGTGAGGCTGCTCCAGGAACCCGCTATCGGCCAGATCGGCCATCACATTGCGGATGGTGGCGGGACTCAGTCCATCCTTATTCAATCGCGAAAGCGTGCGCGAGCCTACCGGCTCACCGGTCGAGATATAAGTCTCAACAATCGCGGTGAGGATTTCCCGTTCGCGGGGGCCGCTTGGTCCTGGGTTTGGCATGCCTTAAGTACAAATAAGTCATTTATTTACAACAGTTTGATGTAAGATAAACGACACCTTCCACAGCTTAGATTGTAGGAATGTTAGTCGGTTATTGTCAAGATGGCACTTGGGGTGGAAGAGTGCCAATCAAGGGTGATAACCGTTTGGAATCAGGTCTCAGCCGTCCGGCTGAAGCCGGACTCTGTCGTAAACGAACGCCAACCCGCCGTTGAAACGGCGGGCTATTCTCAGTCGTGCGCTTCGCGCAGTGGGCGGAATTGCTGCGTTTGCATCCTCACACTTGCGTGACGTGATTGGTGGAGTTTGCTGGTATCAGCAGATTCAAGCCAATAGCCAATGGCCAATTGCTATTAGCGGATTTTATTGCACCTGAATTACATCGCCCGGGCCGCTGCTGCTCTTCACCTCGGCCACGCGCATGACCACCTGTTTGGCGAACTCGTAGAGTGACTTGGCATGAGGAGAAGCTTCCCCTTCGAGTACCGTAGGCTTCCCGGTATCGCCGCCCTTGCGTATGTCTGCGTCAAGCTCGATCGATCCCAGGAAGGGTACACCGAACTCCTGCGCTGTGCGGGCGACGCCGCCTTTGGAGAAGATATCGATCTCCTGGTGGCAGTGCGGGCAGACAAAGTGACTCATGTTTTCCACCAGGCCCAGGACGTCGACGCGCGCAGTGCGAAACATCTCTATGGCTTTGCGGCCGTCCTGCAGCGAGACATCGGAGGGCGTTGAAACAACGACGGCGCCGGTGAGCGGGACGGTCTGAAACAACGAGATCACGACATCGCCCGTGCCCGGCGGCAGATCGACGACCAGGTAATCCAACTCGCCCCATTCCACCTGCTGCAGGAACTGGCGGATGATGGAGTGGAGCATGGGCCCACGCCACACCAGCGGCTTGTCACCGGGGTTCAGCAGGCCGACGGAGATCACCTTTACGCCAAAATTCTGCAGCGGCTCAATACGGTTTTGCGTGAGCACGCGCGGCTGCTGGTTGGTGCTCATCATCAGCGGAACATTGGGACCATAGATATCGGCGTCGAGCAGGCCGGTTCTGTAGCCTAGCTTGGCCAGGGCGACAGCCAGATTCACTGCCACCGTGGTCTTGCCGACACCGCCCTTGCCTGAGCCGATGGCAACGATATTGTTGACACCGGGAAGGGGAAACGGTCCTTGCTGCGGCGCTGCGTGCGGGTGTCCGTGAGCCATAGGTAAACTCTAATTATACGGGGAAAGGCAGGTAATCGCCGGGATCGCCGATATCGCGCGGAATCGCCGGAATCGGAAGAGCTTAAGACTCTTCTTTAGATCAGGTTCTCTTGTTTCACGATGTTCTCAGTTTCGCGTTCCGTACAGGGACCGAAGATCTTTTAAGGCAGCATTTGGCAGGGGATTTCGGCATTCCAATGCCTCAATCGCAATAAACCGATCGGCGATTACGGCGATTACGGCGATTTCTTGGCCCGGCTTCCGAGTTCCCACTTGCGCAGATCGCGGCGGCGTCCGGCATCTTCATAGCGGCGTTTCTCTTCGTCGCTTTCAGGTATTACGTGCGGTACCGGTTTGTGGCGGCCCTGCTGGTCGACGGCAACAAACGTCAGATAGGCGGACGCCACGTGCCGCGTGGTGCCGGCGATGTAGTTTTCCACCCAGCACTTCACGCCAACCTCCATCGACGTATTGAATGCCCGGTTGACGGACGACTTCAGGATCAGCAGGTCGCCAATGTGCACGGGCTGGCGGAAATCAATGTGGTCCATCGACGCCGTAACCACGTGGCTATGGGAGTGCCGGTGCGCCGCCAGAGCGCCGGCAATATCGATCATATGCATCAGCCGTCCGCCCAGCAGGTTGCCGAGGGGGTTGGCATCATTAGGCAGAACCACCTCAGCCATCTGGGATTGGGACTCACGCACCGCGCGTGGAGGAAGCCCACCTAATCCATGGTGTTGACCATCGTGCGTTTGCGAAGAGCTCATATTGGACAGTTGTTCCAGATCAGGAAAAATGTGATTGCTGACAGATAAAGACTACCAGACTTACTTGCCTGTCGGCCTTGCGCGTGGATTGTGGCAGGAACGGAAGTAACGCGGTCGTCTAAGGCTTCCTGGGGCGGCGCTCAAGGTAAACGGCAACGTAGCACTCGGCCTGGCGTTGCAGGCAGGCATTGCGCAAAGGCGCGGGCCATTTCTGTTCCGTGCAGTCGTATTCCAAACGGCCGTACTCCACGGGCTCATGATCGCGTTCACTGACGTAGTGGAGGATGATGCGCGAGCCTTCATCGCGGGCTACGGCAAAGCGGACGCCGTCGGCGCAACGGTCTTTGGGCATTCGCGGACAGTTGTGGGCATAGCCCAGATTGCAGAATTCCCGCAGCTCGGTTTCTGTGGGAATGGCTTCATCTCCGTGGGCGTGGCAGGTACCGGTGAAACCTGCGCCAAGGGGCAGACGCCCAGGAAACGCCCAACCGGCAGCAATGCGCTCGGTAGGAAAGAAGTAGGGGCAAGTCACGGCAAAATCGATAGTAGCGCCGGCCGAAGACCGAGTAAAGATGATTTGTGAGCTGGCTGTGGAAATCACATCGAATATGTGATTTGTTCACTCCCGCCATCACTCAGGACATTTCAAACTCATTCCACCGCAAGCAGTTGCGTGTGATAGATTTTTTTCATGCCTGAGCCAAACCGCCTGCAGATGCTTACAGAATTCCTGCAACAGAACCCCGGTGACGCCTTTGCCCGCTATGGCCTGGCGATGGAGTACGTTAAAGCCGGTCAAACTGACCAGGCGCTGGCGGAATTCGGCAAGCTTCTGGAGCTCCATCCTGACTACACCAATGGCTACTTTATGGCCGCGCAGACGCTCGAGCGCAACGGCCGCAACGCCGAAGCGAAAAGCATGCTGGAGAAAGGGATCGAAGCTGCTCGCCGGACGGGAAACAAGCATGCGCTGGCGGAGATGACCGGAATGATGGAAGAGCTCGGCAGCTAACAACCGGCAATGCGTCCGGTAAAGTGTAATTGCCTTGGATGGCGAAGTTGAACACATTGGTTCCCGGCAACGTTATTCAGGGTTTTAGGGGGAACAGTTTTCTTTTCAACGACTAAAATTGGACTAGAGAGGTGTTATCGAAAATCTCACGCTTAAAGTGATAAAGCGGTTCCAAGCTCAAGCAGATGATTCGCCCTTCGAAGGTATTCTTCAAAGTGGCAAGAAGCTTGTTGCGCTTTCCAAGGAGCGCATCAGGCAAACAAAGACCGTGACAGAACAAACACGTTCAGCAATAAAAATGAGCCGGCACAAGAGGAAGGCGCGGACAATCTCCGGCTTTACTGCTGAATACAAATTTATCGACGGGCCAACCGCAATCATTGACAGGCTGCTTGGTTCCCTTGAAACAGCCGGGTGGAATGTTCTGGGAACGAGCACCAACGCCCAAAATTACACCCATGTTCTTCTGGCGAGAGGTCCCCGGCGTTTCTTTCCCCTCAATTCAGCCGGATCGTGAGATAACGACAACTGACAAGCCAGCAACACCTGGTAACTCCGCGAAAGAAGGCTCCTTGGTCAAAAGTTGCTTGTGGGCAGTTTGCTACCTGGTTCGCTGATGACTCTCCTGCTTTTGATAATTTCGCGGATTCCCGCCCAGGCGATAATCAGCACGTACGGCGCTCCAATGATGTCGAGAGCTGCGGGCGCCCACCACAGCTTGTTGAGCAACGGAGATGGGCTTAGACCACACGCGACTGCTCCCAACCATCCACCGAGAATGGAAATCGTAGCTGCTGGATTCTTGCGCCGCATCCAGGAGCAAACGCTGAGCTTGTTGACGACCATCGCGGCCATCGCCAGCGTCATGACCACGCAGAATGCGAGCCAGCGTTCAGTTACTCCCATGACAAGAAGAACGCCGCGGCATGGATATTCTTGCGAACTAGCAATTAGCAGCTAGCAACTAGCAACTAGCAGTTAGCAATAGCCAGACAAAACCCGCAGGCTTTTCCAGTTAACGCGGGTTGGCTAGCTGCTAGTTACTAGTTGCTAGCTGCTCTTTTCTGCATCCGCAATCACCTGCGAGGTGGGCTTCAGCGCTTTGCGGATCCTGCGCTCCACTGCGCCTGGCAGCGTGTGGTACACGCTGATGAACAGCGAGTAGATCCGCGGCGTCACCACTTCCCTCTTGCGTTTGAGAATTCCGTCGAGGGTCGCCTTCGCCACGACATCCGGACCGACCGCATACTTGACTGACCCTCCCACGCGCTCGGCGTGCTTGCCCTTGACCATGTTCTTCACAAAATCGGTGGCGATGTATCCCGGACAAACGGTCAGCACATTGATGTTGTGCCTGCGCAGCTCCATCCGCGCCGCTTTGCCGATGGCGTTCATGGCGTGCTTGGTGGCCGCGTAACCTGACATATAGGGCGTTGAGATGTGGCCCGAGACCGACGAGATATTGGCAATGTCGCCGCCACCCTGGCGCCGCATGAGCGGGATCACGGCCTGCATGCATTCGATGGCGCCGAACAAATTCGTGTCGAACATGCGCCGCAGCTCCGCCATGTCCATATCGGCCACGGCATCGTTCAAGCCAAAACCGGCGTTGTTGACAAGGATATCGATACGGCCGAACCTGCTGACGGCGGTCTGAACCATGGCATCCACCTGGTCGCGTCTACTCACGTCGCAGGCGACGCTCAAGGTGCGTCCACCACCGCCGCCGATGCGCTGCTCCGCCGCCTTGGTCCGCGCCAGATCCCGGGCACACAGAACCACCTGGGCGCCCTCTTGAAGAAATAGTTTGGCAATCGCTTCACCGATCCCCATGGAAGCGCCTGTAACCACGGCAACCTTGTCCTTAAGTTTCATGATGAGTTTTGTAGTGTGTGAGAACACGTAAGTCAAGTCGACGGCTGAGTGCGAGCTTCACCCGGCATTGCCCGGCCACGCCTCTCAGGCTGCTATAGAATGTCTTGGTGGCTCTTCTACCGCTATTTCCACTGGAAGTCGTACTCTTTCCCGGAGCGCCGCTGCCATTGCACATCTTCGAACCACGCTACCAGGAGATGATTGCCGAGTGCCTGGAGCAAAAGCGGGCGTTCGGCATGGTGCGCGTAAAAGAGAACTCGCTGGCTTCCGTCGGCTGCTCCGCCACGATCCTCAATGTGATCAAGAAATACGATGATGGCCGGATGGATATCGCCGCCGAAGGCCGGCAGCGTTTTGAAATCGAAACCCTGAACCAGGAACGTTCATTTCTTCAGGGAGAGGTCACTTACTTCGAAGATGAACCGTCACAGGTCGTCAAAAGCTCGCAAGAGACCCTGATCCAGCTGCACGAGCAGCTGTTTGCGATCCTGGGGCAAGACGTTGAAATCGAGGATGACGCTCCCTCGCTCTCGTTTCACCTGGCCAACGAATTGCCGGTCGATCTGGACTTCAAACAGGCCCTGCTGGAGATGAAGTCGGAAGCGGAACGGGTGGAGACGCTTACTGAGTACTACCGCGCTACCATTCCCAAAGTCGAGAAGACTTTGCGCGCGCGCCAGCGCGCCAGCGGCAACGGCCACGTGCAGTAGCGACGCCATACGGGCGTATAATGCTGTGCAGAGGCCCTTCATGAATCTTCCCCGTACTCTGGGCGAGCTCAGGAAAAGTTCTTTCTCTGAGCAGAGACTCCGCACCCGCAAAGTGAAAGATGAACTCCGCGAGAACCTGATCGCCCGGCTGCGCGGCAGCGAGTCAATTTTTCCCGGCATCATTGGTTATGACGACACGGTTGTTCCCCAGCTGGTCAACGCCGTGCTTTCGCGGCACAACTTCATCCTTCTGGGTTTGCGCGGCCAGGCCAAGAGCCGCATTCTGCGCGCCCTTACCGCTCTGCTGGACCCGCAGCTGCCTTTCGTTGCCGGCTGTGAGATTCACGACAACCCCTACGAACCGATCTGTAAACGCTGCCGCGAGCTCATCGCGCGCGAAGGCGACAATACGCCGATCGCTTACCTCACGCCGGAAGACCGCTACGTGGAAAAGCTGGCCACGCCGGACGTGACGATCGCCGATCTGATCGGTGATGTTGATCCCATCAAGGCCGCGCGCGGAGGCCACGATCTTTCGAGCGAAATGACCGTGCATTATGGGCTTCTGCCGCGAGCGAACCGCGGTCTATTTGCCATCAATGAGCTGCCTGATCTCGCGGGAAAAATTCAGGTTGGGCTATTCAACATCATGCAGGAAGGCGACGTGCAGATCAAAGGTTACCCTCTGCGCCTGCCGCTCGATGTAGCGCTGGTTTTCACCGCTAATCCCGAGGATTACACTGCACGCGGCAAGATCGTTACGCCGCTCAAGGACCGCATCGGTTCAGAGATTCGAACGCACTACCCGGCGACGCTGGAAGAAGGCATCAGCATCACCCAGCAGGAAGCGTGGCTGCGTCGCGACGGCCTGGAACTGCATGTGCCCAAGTATGTGCGAGAGGTAGTGGAGCGCGTGGCCTTTCTCGCGCGCGAAGATAAAAAAATCGACAAACGCTCCGGTGTAAGCCAGCGCCTGCCGATCAGCGTACTGGAGAATGTGATCTCCAACGCCGAGCGCCGCGCTTTACGCAGCGGAGAGCATACGATTGTCCCCCGCATCGGCGATGTCTACGCCGCTCTCCCTTCCATCACCGGCAAACTCGAACTGGAATACGAGGGCGAGATGCGCGGCGCCGATACCGTGGCGCGCGAACTGATCCGCACGGCCGTGGCCAAAACCTACGATACTTATTTCAAAGACCTGAACATGCAGCAGGTGGTGCAGTGGTTCGAATTGGGCGGCGAGATCAAACTGGCCGATACGGCGGGTGCGCAGGAAATTCTGGAAGGCCTCAAGAACATCCAGGGACTCACGGACAAACTTGCTCCGGTAGGCGTGAAGGCAAAGGAAAAGCCGGAGGTCCTGGTTTCAGCCGCGGAGTTTGTACTGGAAGGCCTGCACGCGCACCGGCGGATCGGACGCACGGAAGAGCGCGTCTTCAGCGCTGACAAGCAGCCGAAGCGCCCTGAGCGTCCGTTTGAACGGGGCGATGATGAGCCGCCGGTGATGCGGAACCGGAGACCGTACAATTAGCGCTTTTGTCCCGAGCGAAGCGAGGGGATGTGATTGCCAGAATCGCCGGGATTGCCATAATTGCCAAAATTTCTTCCAGTGCGATTTTCAATTTTGGCAATTACCCGATTTTGGCAATTCTGGCAATTTTTTGAGCCATGAAGTATACAAAGTACACAAAATATGTCGGCGATCTTGCCGACGAGATGAGCATGGAAGACCTGCTCAACGCTCTCTCTGACTATCTGCTCGAATCCGGCTTTCATAGCGATTCCATGTACTTCCAGCAGATGGACGAGCACTCGCTCGACGCTTTGCGCCAGGCGATTGAACAGGCGCTCGAGATGGGCGACTTTCTCGATGACGAGATGCGGGAACGGCTGGAGCAGATGCAGATGGAAGGCACGATGGAGGAGCTGATCGAGCGGCTCATCGAGCGCATGCAGCAGGAAGAGCTCATCTCTATCGACCAGCCACAGGATCCGTCGCGGCCTTCGACGGCGCCGGGACAGACCGGCGAGGCGCAGCAGCAGGCGCGTTTTGAAATCACTGACAAGAGCCTGGACTTTCTCGGCTTCAAAACCCTGCGCGACCTGCTGGGCTCGCTCGGCCGTTCCAGCTTCGGCAGGCATGATACGCGCGACCTGGCTACCGGCATCGAATCGAGCGGCGCTTCCAAACCTTACGAGTTCGGCGACACCCTGAACCTGGATATTACGGAGACTCTTTCTTCTGCCATTCAGCGTGAAGGGCTGCATCTGCCTATCAACATCGAATACTCTGATCTGCAGGTGCACCAGTGTGAGTACCAGTCATCGTGCGCGACGGTGGTGATGCTTGATTGCTCGCACAGCATGATTCTGTATGGCGAAGACCGCTTCACGCCGGCCAAGAAAGTAGCCATGGCGCTTTCCCACCTGATCCGCACGCAGTATCCGGGTGATTCGCTGTCGCTGGTTTTGTTCCATGACTCGGCGGAAGAGATGCCGATCTCGCAATTGGCGCGGGTGAAGGTGGGTCCGTATTACACCAATACCCGCGAAGGCCTGCGACTCGCCCAACGCATCCTGCAGCGCCAGCGCAAGGACATGAAGCAGATCGTGATGATCACTGACGGCAAGCCGTCAGCGCTCACGCTTGAAGATGGCCGGATTTACAAGAATGCCTTCGGTCTTGACCCGCTCGTCGTGAGCCAGACGCTGGAAGAAGTTTCGCGCTGCAAGCGCTCGGGGATCATGATCAACACCTTCATGCTTGCTTCCGACTACGGCCTGGTCCAGTTCGTGCAGAAAGTCACAGCGATGTGCAAAGGCAAAGCCTACTTCACCACCCCACAAACGCTGGGCCAATATCTGCTGATGGATTACATGTCACGGAAGATGAAGACGATCCACTGAAGCTGTTATCCACCAGCTCTTGCCGTAACTCCCGGGGAAAAAAACCAGGCTTCGTTCTAGTTAAAATCGTCACTGTCTTTCCTGGCTCCGACAGTTTCATCCACCACGTCTTTCACCATTTCGCGGCGGAAGCGATCTGCCTGGCGAGTCGCCAGCACGCGCACGCGACGCGCGGGCAAAGTGACAGGCTCAATCTTCTCGAAGCGCCCGCGTTTGACTTCAACGTCAAAGCGGAACCAGTCACTGCGGTAGAGACGGCCGGCGGCGTAAAAACTTACAGACGCGGCAATTGTGCCTTCAAAGTCATTGGCGGTGATGGCGAGAATGCGGTCGCCGATATGTTGTGTCCAGGTGTTGCCGCCGACGAGCGGATCGTTGAGGTACTGGCGCTCAAACGGCATCGCGTGCGTCATAGTGCGCAGCTGGACGAGTTGCAGGAGCACGGAAGAGCGCGCAAGGTTGGTAAGAACAATTCTGGCATCGGCCGAGGAAGCGCGCTCCAACCTGACGTGCAGTTCCGGCGCCCACTCGCGCTCAAACTGCTCACGAGAGAGCTCCAACCCGTGATCTGCCGCTTTGGCATAGCGCAGCGTGGCCCGCGCCAGTACGACGCTGAGAAACGTGGTCACAATCGTCGCCGCCACGGGAATATACTCCAGCAGCGTGGTAAAGGGCACACGTACGTTCGTTGCCAGAAGCATAGAAACCCAAGGGTACCCACATTCATGGAGTTTCAGGAGATGCGGGACGTGTATGGGCTTTGGTAATGGGGAAGATAAGACGTCTTGAGGTGCGAAACGCGCTGGGGAGCAGTGTGCTCCCCTTGTTCATCGATCAAGGCGAGCCAGCTAGCCTTCGCTTTTCACCGCTGCCTCGGCGGCCAGGAAGCCAATTTTGGAGTGCGTGCCGTCACAAAAAGGTTTGTTGGTGGATGCGCCGCAGCGGCACAGCGCGATCGCCTGTTTTCCGCTGATGTCCACTTTCTTGCCGTCGGCGTCGGCGATCTCCAACTGGCTCAGATCCCCACTGAGCACGTAGGGGCCGGTTTTCTTGATCAGGATATTGATTGCCATTCTTCCTCCAGGAATTTTTACGTTGAAACAATCTATCACAGAGCGTGGAAGCACGAAGCAGCCATGCGGATCGGGCGATCGGGAGATCGCGCGTGATCGGGTGATCTGAGATTGGCGGCAATCTGCAGGTGCTGAGGCGAAGGGCTCTTTTCGGTCAAAGGAGTTGCGAAAAAGACCTTGTGATGTCGTTATGGTTTTCGAGATCACCCGATCGCCAGATCACCCGATTTCCTCAGCGCTTCTTAAACGCCACATTCACCAGCAGCTTTTCGCCTTCGATCTCCACCACGTTGCAGAAGGTGCGTTCGCCGCGGCGGGTGAAGTCGAGACCGACACGACTGCCGCCCACGCGCATGTTGCGAATGCTCAGCTGATCCAGGAATGGCGGCAACGCCGGATTCACGATGTTCAGTTCTTTGCGCGCGGCGCTCGGACGTATGCCCAGAACCGAAGTCACGAGCAGGAAGATCGCTCCCGACGCCCATGCCTGCGGCGAGCAGGAGACGGGATACTGCACCGGTTCATCATGCTCGCGCCGATGGATGCCGCAGAACAGCTCCGGCAGACGATAGTCGCGGAAGCGGAGCGCCGCCTCAAACAGGGTGGAAAAGACCTGGTTGGCCGGTTCACGAAATTCGTACAGCGCCATGCCGTGGGCAATGATGGAATTGTCATGCGGCCACACCGATCCGCGGTGGTAGCTCAACGGATTGAAGACCCGCTCATCGCGCGACATGGTGCGCCAGCCCCAACCGGAGAATAGGTCTTCACGCATGAAGCGCTGCGCGACGGTCTTGGCCCTCTCCTGCGGCAACATGCGGGTAAACAATAAATGTCCGGGATTGGAGGAAATCACCTGTGTTTGCCGCTTCTCGGCATCGAGCGCCATGGCGTAGAAACCGAACTTTGGCATCCAAAACGCTTTTTCAAAGCGCTTCTGCATGTCGGCAGCGTCGCGTTTCAACTTGTCTGCGGTGCGCGTGTCGCCGAAGGCGCGCAGCAGTGAGGCCATACGGTACTTGGCTTCATACACGTAGCCCTGCACTTCGCACAGAGCAACCGGGGCCCGCGCAAGCTCGCCGTCGCGATGGATAATCGCGTCCCATGAATCCTTCCAGCCCTGATTCACCAGGCCGCGCGGAGAGCGGCGCAGGTATTCGACAAAACCGTCATTGTCAAGGTCGCCATAGGCATCAATCCATTCCAGCGCCCGGTACGCATGCGGCAGCATCTCCTTTACCAGTTGTTCATCGGCGGTCCAGTTAAAGGTCTCGCTCAGCAGGATGAGCCACAGCGGGGTCGCATCCACCGAGCCGTAATACGGGCCAAAAGGCATCTCGCCGGCGCGGGTCATCTCGCCTTCGCGATATTCATGCAGGATCTTGCCCGGCTCTTCGTCGCGCCAATCGTTCTTCTCCTTGCCCTGGTTCATCGCCAGGACGCGCAGGGTATCGGCGGCAAGCTCAGGGTTCAGCAGCAGCGACTGATACGAAGCAAGGATCGAGTCCCGGCCGAACATGGTGGCAAACCAGGGAATGCCCGCTGCCACAACGTGCTCCCGGGCTTCGGGAATGCGCAGCGCATGGAAGTCGCCTTTGCAGGTGGCGACCATCTGCTTGAAGATGCTGTTGCCGGAGTCAAGATTGGTGGATCGCGAATCCCAGTCGGCGAAAGCGTCGCGCCGCATGCGCAATTGCTGGGAAAAATCCTGGCGTCCGGCGCGTGAACGGCGGCCCTCTACCTGCGGCACAATGGTGGTGTGCAGTTGAAAACGCTTGAAAGGCGGGAGCCGTAGTTTCCAGCGGGCGGTGGTTCCGTGCACGCTTTCCGGCGGCGGAGACAGATGAATGATGGTCTCGCGCGAGACGTGGTCCAGGCCGCAATAATGAAAGATGATCGAGTCATGGCGGACCACCGGCTGAAAATAGCGGCCCAGACGCTGGCGCGCTACTCCGCGCACCTGGAACACATCCATGTAGTCGGATTCATAGGCCAGTTCCACGGCCAGTTCCAATTCGTTGAAATTGAAATTTTCGAAGGAGAAATTGTCGTAAAGAACGTCTGAGGCCAATAGCTGCTCGCGCCGGATATGTACGGTGTTCTCCGGGATCTCATAGGTCTCGCGCATGGTGCTTTTGCCGGTGGTCAGCTCAATCTGCGAGGCAAAGGTCTGCTCCGTGCTGGAGGACAGCATCACGGTGCGATATCCATCCACGCGCAGCTCCAGCCGGCTCAAAAAGCGAGTGTCGTCGTGAAAGAAGCCAACGTCGGGCGCGCCGGGCGGCATGATGTCACCGGCGATGGTGGTGGAGAGAAAGGTCTTTCCGTCAATCAACGTCAGGTTGTTGACTTTGCGAGGCTCGGCATTCTGGTAGATGAGGCGCGGCTCCGGATACGGCGCCTTGATCTCCACCAGTTCAGACGGAGGAACAATCAGTTTTGCGCTCATGCCACGATCTGCTCTACCTCCGTGACCCCATTCTGCAGGATTTCGGTATAAAGATTGATGTAATCGCGGGTCATCCGTTCGACCGAAAAAGATTTTTCCATGTAGGCCCGCACGGCTTCCGGATCAAGATCGAGGCCGCCGGCGCACCTGGCGAGATCGTCAACCGTAGAGCGTATGCACCCGCTCAGGCCTTCCTGGATGACCTCGCTGACTGAGCCACCGGGTGTTGCGAGCACCGGCGTTCCACAAGCCATGGCCTCAATCATCACCAGGCCAAAAGGCTCATCCCACTGGATGGGAAACAACATGGCCACCGAGTTTTGCAACAAATCGATTTTTTCCTGCAACCCCACTTCACCTACATACTCAATGAATTTGCCGTCAACATGGGGCTTGACCAGGGTCTCCCAATAGCTCTTGTATGACGGCTGAATCTCGCCCGCAATCTTCAACGGGATTCCGGATTTTTTCGCTATCTCTATCGCCAGATGCGTGCCTTTGGGGGGCGCAATTCTTCCCAGGAAGCTCAGGTATTGCCGCTTCTGACGGCCCACAGGGTAAATAGAAGGGTCAACCCCGTGGTGGATTGTCCGCATTTGCGGCATAGGCAGCTTGCTGCGCTGGGCATCGCTGATGGTGACGTACGAAGCCTCAGGCACGCTCTGGTAAAACTCCGTGTGCGCCGTGTCATACGTGTGATGCACCGTGTGCACGATGGGAATGCTGATAAAGCGCGAGAAACTAAGGGCAGGCGCGCTGTTGGAGTGAATAATGTCCGACTCGCGCGCAGCCTCAGCGACAGCCCAGGATGCATGATTCAAGGCTTTCAGCGTGCACTCCAATTCACCCTGCACGGGCCACTGGCTGCGGGGATAAAACCAGCGCGTCGGCACTTCAATGCTGGACTCGCCGATCGTGTAAACAGTGACCTCAATGCCCTGTTGCTGCAGCCCGCGCGCCAATTCGGCGATAAACAGTTCTGTTCCACCATATTTTTGTGGAGGCACAGAGAGAAAGGGCGGCGCAATGAGGGAGATTTTCATCGCAGAACCTTAGTAAGATGCGCAATTCAACTCTGGTGATCGGGCCTGGAACTTGCACTGGATCATGTTGCGAGCAAAACTTTTGGCTGGCGGCTCCGCGACATGGCGATTTCCACAGCATCTTCAAATTCACGCGCCCGAACGTCACTGGTGTGAAACGCGAGCACACGCTCGCGCGCGGCGCGACCAATCCGCCGCAGATCGAATGAATCCAGACCGTTCATGTATCGAACCACGTCATCGGCGTTGACGGCGGTGAGAATTTCCCTTCCTGGAGTAAAGAATGTCTCCAGGCCAGGCCAATTGTCTGAGACGATCGGTGTGGCGCATGCGGCGGCTTCAAAGAGTCGCACTGAGGGGGAATATCCGGCGATCACCATTTCCCGCCGGGTTACGTTCAGGGTCATGCGCGATCCGCAATAGAACTCGGCATGATGGCGCGGATCGAGATGCATCATTCGTTCCACGTTGCCGGGCCACTCAAGATTCCCGGGGTATTGCGGCCCGGCGACGATGAACCGCTTGCGCGCCAGCCGGCGAGCGGGCGTGCACAACAGCTCTTCAATCTTAGGCTGGCGGTCCTCGGCATAAGTGCCCATGTAACTCAGATCGCAGGCAAAATGCGGATTGGGCGGCAATTCACAATGCTTTTGCGGATCCACGGAACAGTAGAGCGGCACGGCGAAGGGCGTGCCCAGGTTCAACTCCAGCTCGTCGAGCATGGGACCGCCGGTGAAGCTGAAGTAGATATCGACTTCAGGCAGATGATACAGGTTGAGGTAGTCGGTCTTGCCGCGGTCCTTGAGGTGGCGGACGGTGACCGGAGTGTCAATGTCGTAGAAGGCCTTCACCGGCGTGTTGGAAGCCAGCACTTCTTCCAGCGCGGCCATCCCGTCAGGAAAATAGGACCCGACCATGGCCACGTCAGAATCGGCCAGTTCGCGGCGGACGGCGGGAAGGATTTCGTCCCAGCTATCGAAAACCCTCACATCGCAATACGGAGGATGCGGCAGATCACGGTTGTTCTGATACCACTCCAGGTTGTGTTCGAAAAACACGATGCGATGGCCGCGGCGATGCAACGCGTGGCACAACGCCCGGAAAGTGGTGGCATGCCCATTGCCCCACGATGAAGTTATCGAGAGTCCAAAAATAGTTAGTTTCATAAGTCAGCAATCAGCATTCGACAAAAGCGTTATCGCAAAATTCCAAACCGTGATTGAAACCACAACTTCAGCCCGCTGCCTGTTCCGCAAATGCGTTTGAGATGATCGTGTCAAATCCCTGCGCGCGGAGAGCGTAGGTATGATCACGCAAGGCCCGCCGGCGCATGTTGTCGCCGATCTCTCCTGCTTCGGCTTCCGAGACGTTTCTGAGATGTTCGACAATCTCCTCCGCATTGGCAGCCACCAGTATCTCGCGTCCGGGCACGAAGAATGTTTCGATTCCCGTCCAGCGATCGGTGATCAGACAAGCGCCCGCTCCTGCGGCTTCAAAAATTCGCGTGGGCGGCGAGAAACCGACGCCTGCCATGGAATCGCGATTGATGTTGAGCACCATGCGGGCCGAACCATTCACGCGATTGTGATGGCCGGTGCCAACGTGGCCAATCCAGCGCACGTTGGGCGGCATTGGCTTGCCCTCCCAGCCTTCACCACCGAGCGCGAACGTCAAATCCGGAGCAAGTTGAGCGGCACGGAAGAAAAACTCCTCCACGCGGCGCTCGCGGTCGGGCAGGCGATGGCCGACAAACAAAAGATCGCAAGCCAGAGCCGGATCCGGCGCAACCGGATGGTGAGTCTCAGGATCGAGAGCGTTGTAAACAGGATGACAATTCCGCGCACCGAGCCGCGAGTAGTGATCGACCACCGGCGGACCACCGCCATACGTAAAAACAAAATCGTATTCCGGAATCAGCGTGCGAAACGCATCCTGCGGATTTGCCTCGACGCGAGCCAGAGTCGCGGGAGCATCCACGTCCCAGAAAGCCACGCTGGTTTGGTCTGAGCCGCACTGGAGCACGACCTTCTCCAGCAGTTCGTCAAACACGCCGACGCCGCTGTGCTTGACCACCAGATCGCATGCGCCAGCCTGTGCCAGCAGTGGTGGCAGGTCGTCTGCTGTCTTGTAAACGATGCTGAGCACGTAGGAAAAATCGCCGGCATCGCGATTTTGCTGGCGCCCGTAGGCATCAGGTTCGGCAAAGGTAACCTCATGGCCAAGTGCGGAGAGCTGCTTATACATGCCGCGATAGTATGTGGCGGCGCCGTTCCAGTAAGACGACGTGATGCTGGAACCAAAAGCAAAGATCTTCATCCTGCGATCTCCTCATAAATCGAAACCAGCTCGTGCGCGCGGTGGGTGCAGGTATGCCGCTCGCGAACCGCCTTCAAACCGTTTTCCGCCAGCTGGTGGCGCGCTTTGGCATCGTCCAAAAGATGGCGCAGTTCCGCGGCCATTTCCTGTCCATTGCGAACCATGGCATAGTCCTGGCCCGGGCGAAAAAGCCCCTCCTCGTCATGCCACGGAGAACACACCAGCGGGATTCCGCAGGCCAGCGCTTCAAAAACACGAATGGTGGGAATGCCGGCCAGCCCATTCGCGTATTGACGGCGGGGAATATGCAGCGTGACGTAGCTCTCCGCATATACCTGCGGCGAAAGCAAATTGGGCAGGTAGCCGCGGTACTCCACGTTGGCATCCTTGAGTTTCTGAACGGCAGTGTCTGGGTAGCGCACACCATGAACGACCGCCCGGATGCCGGGAATGGCGGCGGCCGGGCCGATCAGGAACTCCTCCACCTCCTGCGTGCGCTCATCGTCACCCCAGTTGCCGATCCATACCATATCGATGGATTTGCGCCGGCGAAGAGGACGAAACTGCTCGATGTCGGCGGCCTCATGAAAGGTCCAGGCGCGGGAGATGCCAAAGCCGTCAACATAGATCCGGCGAATCGCTTCACCGAAAGCAAGCACGCCATCCACCAGGTGAAGATGGAACTTGAGAATCTCGCCGGCGTTGGTGTAGGCGCGATGATGACTGTCATGGAACAGTGCGATAAATCCATGCTTCTGTTTGAGCGCGAGCACGCTGTTCACGACGTGCGGGTCATTCCACTCATGGAGCAGGACCAGATGCGTCTCTTTCAGCTCTTCGTCGAGAAACTGCTGGAACTGGTCATCGCCTGATTTATAAAAGCGTATATCCAGCTCCGGGTAAATGCGGCGAAAAGAATCAATGGCTTCAATCGCGCGCTCGCCTTCGCGCTTCATCAGATGCGTAAGCGACCACGAACCCAGCTCTTCATAGCACCTCACGCGATGCCCCATTCGCACCAGTTCACGCATGAGGCCGCGTAGGAAATGGGCGTTGCCGTGGTTCCAGTCGGAAACCAGCGAGTGCGAAAACAGCGCGATTTTGAGCTTCTGTTTCATGCGCTCAACGCCTGTGCCGGAACCAGCGCGCGGTAAAGGCTCATGTAATTTTCGATCATGCGCTCGGCGGAAAAATGCTCCTGTGCGTGGCGATATGCAAGGTTTGCGTGCCCCCGTCGCAACGCAGGGTCGCGCACCAGCTGTTCAATCGCTTCGCTGAGGCTCCCGGCGTCATTGTCGCGAAAGAAGAGAGCCACGCCATCCCATAGTTCGCGGAACGGGGGGATGTCACTGGCTACCAGCGCACAGCGCGAGAGAGCCGCTTCAAGAGGAGCCAGGCCGAAGGGTTCATATTGCGACGTGGCGGCATAAATGCCGGCACGACCGAGGATCTGCACCAGCTGTCTTTCTTCCTGCTCCGGATCAAGATGCACATTGGGCCGGATTGCTTCCGCAGCAAAGGCATGACTCTGCAATTCCGGATGACGATCAGAGCCGATGATATGAACGGGCGCAGACAGCTCCTGCCGTAAAAGCAGAGCCACGTTTTTCCCCCGGTCCCAGAGCCGTCCCACGGTGACGATATTTTTTTCCTTGGTCATGTGCGGATTAAACAAGCCGGGAGTGCGTCCGTTGTAAATCGCCGAGCCCGAGCGAAGCTTGCCGTAGTTGAGCTCCATCTGTTCCAGCATCCAGCGTGAGGGCGCAACGACGGCTGTGGCGGCGTTCAACGCGCGGGTAACAACCTCGCGATACCAGCGCAGCCACTTGGTTTCCGGCGGCTGCTTTTTCTGAACCGACGTCCACCAGCTTACGACGTCGCTATGAGCCACCACCACGCGGGGCAAATCACAGTCCAGCGCTCCGTAGTAATACTGGCTGAAGTGCAGCAAGTCAGGCTTGCTTTCCTGAATCACGGCCTGCAGGTACTGCGCCGAGGCGATCATATCGGCTTCAGAATCCAGCATCCATTCCAGCTTGAACGCGGTTGGACGATAGTCGAAATTCTGAAGGTCCTCCATCCAGCGAGTTTGTGCGGCGGAGGGAATATCGCCGAAGCTGACCAGTGTGACCCGTTCGCCGCGGCGCAGCAGCCCGGTCACCAACTCTCGCGTATATGTCCAAACACCGCCGAGCGTATCAGCGGTGACTAAGATGTGCATGCTCCAGTTCCTCGATCGGGACAGGCATCTGTTCCTGAATATCGCTGTAACCTCGGGCAGCGAACATGGAAGTGTAGTGGCTGTGCGCGCGTTCCCAGGCGCCGTCGTCAGGAGCAGCGGCAAAGGTTTCGGTATAAAGCGGGCTTCCGGGATAGGGGAACATGGGCACCGGCTCGCTTACCCAAACGCCACGCGCCTTCAATTCGTCCTGCCAGCGGCGAATTAGCGCGCGATCGTCATGCTCGGTCAAAATCAAATTGGCCTGAACCCAGGGAATGCGCTCGCGCGCATAAATCAACAGCTCTCGAATACGAGCGGTATCGATGCGGCAGTTTTTGTTCAGCTGTTTGCGGCCCTGATGTGTGATCGATTCAATGCCGCACTCCATCGAGATGCACCCGGCGCGGCCCAGCAACTCCAACGATTCCTCGTCCCAGAGATCGATGCGGGTCTGACAACCGATCTTTACCGGACGTTCTGCAATCTCCTCCAGCAAGCGGCGGACGTTTGCGCCAACTCCGAAAATTTCGTCGATGAAATAAACGTAGCTGACGCCGCGGGCGATCAGCGTATCCACTTCCCGGAGCACGGCATCCACGCGGCGCTCGCGAAATTTATTGCGGAACAGCGTCTTGTTGCAGAAGGTGCAGGCCCAGGGACAGCCGCGGGCAAACTCCAGTTCGGCGCCCAGTCCGCTGTCACGGGTAAAGACGTGGTGGCGATGCCAGTGAGCTTCGACGTTATAGTTCCGGAAGTCAAGCGGGCCCAGAGCGCCCAGGTCGGCGACCGCTGACGACGGGCTGATATGAAATCCACCTTCCTCCTTGAAACAACAACCTGGAATCTCATTCCATGGCTTTGACGCCAGATCGGCGAGGACCTGGTCAGGTTCGCCGCGCAGAGCTACGTCACATCCGGTCTTGCGAATGGTGGAGGCCGGTGTTGCTGAGGAATGCGGCCCGATCACCACTTTGATGGCGGAGCTCTCCAGACCGGCAAGCCACTCCATCGGCACCCGCAGCTCAGGCGGAGGACAACGCCAGAACAAATAGGAAGGCGCGGTGGGAATCACAAGGAAATCCGGGTGAAAACCATCGATGCGGCGTCTGGCTTCCTGCAGGTTGAGGTTGTCAGTTTGCGCATCGATCAGGAGAGGTTCGTGCCCGTTTAAACGCAACTGGCCGGCCGCGAACATCAGCTCCAGAGGGACGTGCGGATCTTTGCATCCGAAATAAGTGGACCCCTTGAAATCCCAGTTGGGATTAAGCAGGGCAAATTTCATCCCGCCCTCCCGGAAAGCTCTGTTGCCAGGGCAAATGGTGATGGCGCTGCCGAAGGAGCGCGACGGTGGGCCGCCAGCACGCCATGATTCTCTTCCCAGAACCGCTGCAGAAGAGCGATGGTCTCCTTCAAGCCGATCTGCGGTTTCCAGCCGGTAGCGCAGGTGATCCTGGTGTTGTCAGTGATGTAGACGGACTGGTCGCCGACGCGGCGATCGCCTCGCTTCAATTCCATGCGATGCCCGGTGAGTGTTTCAAGCTCATCGACCAACTCCAGAAGCGACGTAGTGTTCGCCAGCCCGCCGCCGACGTTATAGACTTGAGCGCGCGTGGTCCTCAGATTCTGCCGCGCCGCGTCGAGGGCACGAATCAAATCGTGCACGCAGAGCACATCGCGGACCTGCATGCCGTCGCCGTAAATGACCACCGGCCGGCCCTGCAAAGCGGAATAAACAAAGTGCGCGAGCCACCCCTGGTCTTCGGTACCAAATTGCCGCGGGCCAGCCACGCACGACAACCGGAATACGACTGTCGGCAAACCATAGACACGGCCAAAATCGCGCACGTACTGATCCGCCGCGCCCTTTGAGCAACCATAGGGCGAGTGAAAATCCAAAGGCTGAGACTCGGAGATACCTTCGTGGTCCGGGATCTGGTAGCGATTTCCACGAATCACCGGCTCACCCAGGCCCAAGTCACCATACACTTTGTTGGTGGAAGAGAATGCGATGAACGGGTTGTTGCCGCTCCGCCGGGCAGCATCCAGCACATTGAATGTGCCGGCCAAGTTGACTTCAAAATCATGCCGGGGGTCGGCCACCGAGGTGGTAACCGCGACCTGTGCCGCAAATTGATAAATCTCGGCGGCCCGCGCGACGGCTCTTTCCACCAGCCGGGCATCACGCACATCGCCGACGGTAACCTGCAAACGGTCAGAGTTGCCCGCGGTCTTCCTCAGCCACTCCAGATTGTGGTGCACGCCGGGGCGCGAGAGATTATCAAAGACATGCACCCTGGCGTCAGTATCTCTGAGCAGGGAGTACGCCAGGTTTGATCCGATGAAACCTGCACCACCAAAAATTGTTACGGAGCGTACTTCTTGCTTCCGCATGGGTTTCCCCCTTTCACAATCTTGCGCTCAGGCGGTCAGCCCAAATTCGTCCAATCGGGCGACCGCTTCAGCGGCTCGGTCTTGTGGCTGTTGCGAACACAGCCACTGCACCAGATCCTTCAGTCCATCGGCAAAGCGCACCGTGGGCGTATAACCCAAGCATTTGCGCGCAGCCGAAATATCGGCAAAGCAGTGGCGAACATCACCTGCGCGGTATTTCAGGGTAAGCGCCGCGGGAATGGATTTCTTCATTTCGCGCGACAGCTCCGCGGCGACATCACAAATGGAAACTGGCTCACCTGATCCGATGTTGAGCGCCATTCCGTCTGCGCCGGAGCGCTCCATGGCCAGCAGGTTGGCGTGCACGATGTCGCGCACGCTCACGAAATCGCGCAGCTGCCTTCCATCTTCAAAAATCATAGGAGGATTACCGTTCATCAGCCGCGCGGCAAAGATCGCAGCGACGCCGGTATAAGGGTTGGAGAGCGCCTGCCGCGTTCCGTAAATGTTGAAATATCGCAGCGCGACTACGGGCAGCCCGTAGGTGCGTCCAAAAAGCAGGCACATCTCCTCCTGGTCTTTCTTGGAGAGCGAATAGATGGAGCTGCACTGCAGCGGCTTGGATTCATCCGTAGGAACCGGGGTAAGACCGGCTTCACAGCCAGGACACCGCGGTTCCCACTGCCGGGTCCGGAGCTGATCAAGGGAACGCAAAGGCGGAGCGACCTCGCCGCAGCGCTCGCATAAATATTTCCCTTCACCGTAGATCGACATGGACGAAGCCAAAACCAGCTTCTCTACCTGGCCCCTGCGGTGAAGAAGTTCCTGCAGCAGCACAGCCGTGCCCTGCGTGTTGGCTCCCATGTAGCGTTCGATTTCATACATGGACTGGCCCACGCCGACGGCTGCAGCCAGATGGAATACGACGTCAATGCGGTTCAGTGCGCGACGGACCGCGGAAGAATCCTGCACGTCGCCGGCCACAAATTCCGCTTCGGGAGACAAATAGCCCGGAACATCGTGGTGATGAACCTGCTCGGTCAGGTTATCGAAGACGCGAACTTTGTGACCGGCAGCCAGCAAGGCATCGGCGAGATGCGATCCCACAAACCCCGCGCCTCCCGTGATGAGAATGTTCTTTGCCATGCTTAGTCGGCTCCTATAAGGACTTCATTGCTCTTCTTCGCCGCGGCATACTTGCGCACCGACCAAACCGCAAACTCGATAAAGTCTTCCACGCGCCGGGGCGGGCTGGTGTAATGCGGAGCAAGGCCCATGTGTTCGGGGGTAAAGCACAGGGTCAGGGTCGTGGTAAACGGCTCCAATGCCTGCATCTGGCGATCAAACCAGGCTTCAGCATTGGGACGAAACCAGTCCGCCCAGCTGATGCCGGTGCGCAGGTATTTCACTTGCAACCGTTTCAGCCATTCCACGGCGAGATCCAGCCGGTGATCCTCATAGTGAAACCACTGGCAGATGCCCATGCCGAGGGGAAAGGAGCCGGCTGCCAGCTTGGGCGAGCCGTCTTCGCGCAACAGGCCCATATAATAATGACGATAGTAGGCGCTGCCTTCCGCCTCCTTGTGCCGGGTGGTTGCGGTCCAGGTGGCCGGGAGATCCAGCAGGCTATACCAGTGCACACGCTCCACCAGCGGCAACAGCAGCTCCGCCGTGCGTTCCAGGCCAAACACCTGGATCTCTTCTGCGCCGAACGAAGAAACACCGGCCTCCGATACCCACACCGGCTTACGAGTTACGGCACGAATCTCCTCGATCTTTTTGGGCCAGTCATGAATCTGCCAGTGATTCCAGTCGAGCGGAAAGCCGTGCACGGCGACCACATCCACAGCGTCAAGGGCGCCGTAGGAGCCGAGGAGTTCGATGAAATGGGGGTCGATCGGAGAAATGCCGCCCAGAACCAGCGGCAGCTCGGGATTTTCACGACGAATCGCTTTGCCCGCGGCGATCACCATTTGCGCAAACAGCTTCCACTCAGGATCGAGTTTGAAATCCCAATGGGAAAGATTATTTGGCTCATTCCACAGCATTACTGCTTCAACCATGCATGCACCTTTGCACAAGAGCTGGGCTGGGCTACAGGGTGCCCGCTAATTCGTGGTCCAAGATAAACCTGCCGTCTTCTTTGGTGACCTGGGAGGGAACGCAAATCCATGTTTCCTGTTCCGGATGCGCCCGAATCTCCAGCCCCGAACTGCGCAGCATGGCTTCCATGGCGCCATGGTTGGGGATCCACCAGTTCGTCGGGTCTCCCGCATATTTTTTTTCAATAAAGTACATGCAGGGGAACTCCCGGTTATTAAAGATTTCCAGATTCCAGAAATGATAGTCATCGCAGAGCTCAGGACTGGTGAGCGAGCCGCGAACCATCGTTTGGAAAACCAGATTGCCTCTTACTTTCTTGATTACCTTGTCCAGCGCGAACAAAGGATAGCGCAAGTGGTAAAACACTCCCATGAACAGCACGTAATCAAACTGGCCGGGAACCGAATCAATATCATAGACAGAGCACTTTTGAAATTCGATGTCGAGGCCAAGGACCTGCGCGGCAAAGCGGGCCTGCTCGAGATAACGGTCATCCACGTCAAGGCCGAGCACGCGGCTGGCGCCCCGCTTTTTGAGTTCAATGGAATAGAAGCCGCCGTTGCAGCCAACATCGAGCACGCTGGCGCCGGAGAGGTCCTGGGGAATCGCCGGGGCCAGGCTCTTCCACTTGATATTGGGGAAGTCACCCAAAAAATGATTCGGCGCGGTAAGGACGCCATGCAGGTTGATATTGTGGAACCATTCACCCATCTCGGAAATCCGGCGAGTGAGTTCCTGGCGACCGTTCAACTGTTCCGCTATTGCTTCCCGAGTGATACTCGTTTGTGTTGTCACCATGTCAGGGACCGTTTTCTCTTTTCCTCGATTAGAGATGAGGCATGGTACTCGGGATGTCCTTTGCAGGTGGATCCCGGTGCAAACCGGCGCATAGTCTTAAACCGGCGCCGTTCAATGAGATTCCGTATTAATAGAAAAAAGGAACGGGAGCCAATGCAGTGTGAGCTCCTGTTCCCTGTAGTCAACTTAAATGGCCGGCATGAAGCGGCATGAAAAGCGGTGGTCAGACTGTCCTGCGGCCGGTAACGAGGTTGATCACAGCCACAACCAGGGCAATCACTAAAAGCAGATGGATTAAACCGCCCGCCACATGGAATCCCCAGCCCAGAAGCCACAGGATAATGAGGATGGCAAAAATTGTCCAAAGCATAGGTACCCCTTGAATCAGAAACAGGCATCGACTTGCTACAAAATTTGAGAGGCAGCTTCTTAGGCCGGAGTTGTCTCCGAGAGCAGGGATTTCCGAAGAATTGAATGGCCGCGATCCACCTGATTCAACAGGCTTGAAATCGCGGCCGGTCTGCAACTTTTTTCTGGATTTAGACTTAGCAGCCCGCTATCTGGCTACGGGCGGCGAGTTGACCCAATGTGAGATTCCATATTCTTTCAGCTTGCGGTACAAGGTGGTTTTACCAATGCCGAGGGCGCGTGCGGTCATCAGCTTGTCTCCATTGAGCTGCTGGAGAGCGCCGAGGATCGCCTGCTTTTCCATCTCCGCCAGGGGAAGAATCTGGGCCTGACGGCCGGGCACAGGGGTACGCAGCGCGACGGTACGAATGTGAGGCGGAAAATCTCCTGTCTGCAGGACCGGTCCAAGGCTCATGGCTGCCGCGCGCTCAAGACAATTTTCCAGTTCGCGGACGTTGCCGGGCCAGTCATACAGAAGCAGAAGCTTCATCGCTTCAGTGCTGATGGAATACTGAACGTGCTTGCCGCCGCCAATGCGATCGAGAAAATGTTCGGCCAGGAGGCGAATATCTTCTTTGCGGTCGCGCAGAGGCGGCAAGCGAAGGCCGACTACGTTCAGCCGGAAAAACAAGTCGCGGCGAAAAGTTCCCTGCTGCACAGCCATTTCCAGATCGCGGCTGGTGGCGGCAATAATGCGGGAATCCACCGGAACCGCTTTCCCGCTGCCCTGCACATGAAATTCTTTTTCCTGCAGAGCGCGGAACAATTTGGCTTGCATGTCGAGCGGCATTTCTCCGATCTCATCCAGGAAGAGCGTGCCGCCGCTGGCCAGCGCCAGCGTGCCTTCTTTTGTCTTGCCGTTGGTGGACTTCGCCGTGCCAAAAAGCTCCGCTTCGAGCACTCCAGGGGCCGCGGAAGCGCAATCGACCACGACAAACGGACGGTCCTGGTACGGGCCATCCGCATGAATGGCGCGCGCCACGGTCTCCTTGCCTGTTCCGCTTTCACCCTGCACCAGCACAGGGTGTTTGCTGGCGGCAACCTTGGCGACAATGCGATACAGCTTCTGCATTTCCGCCGAAACGCCCAGCAGAGTCTTGTAGCCGGGATTGCTCTGCAGTTGTTCGCGGACGATGCGTTCTTCCAGCGAGTTACGCAGGCGGCCGGCGGCGCGTGTCAGCAGCGTCCGGAGCTCGTCGGCCTTGAACGGTTTGCGAATGAAGTCGCAGGCGCCGCTCTTCATGGCCGTTACCACGGAGTCAACCGTGGCCTGCCCGCTCGACATGATTACTTCAGTCTGGGGATGGATTTCTTTAAATTTGGCCAGCAAATCGAGTCCATCCTGAGCTGACTGGCGGACATCCAGCAAGACCACATCAACCGGCTGAACTTCCATCTGGCGCAAGGCGGCGCGCGGGCTGTCGGCGCCGTAAACCTTGAAGCCTACACTCTCTGCAACTTCCCGGCACAAATCACGGACTGAGCGATCTCCATCCACGATGAGAAGGAACAACGATTCCGCAGGAGTGACTTCCTGCTGCGACATGATCCGTACTGCTGTCGACATATCTACTCTTCTCCGCTTTCTAGGACGTAAAACATTTTGGTGTCCCGGTCAGAACCTGTCGTCCTAAGAGCCATGCTGCTCTGGCCGAGTGACCCTCAAAATCGATTCATCTCCCCGCGTTCATGGCCGATACCAGATTTGGACAAAACGTAAATTATTATTGCGTTTCGCAAAAAAGTTAGCGTTCTGCAGCGTGAGCTCGGTTCACCTTACAAAATGAATCTGACTTGCAACTTAAATGACAGTTGAAGCTTTTCCACTCCACGACTTAAAAATTTCCGATTTCCGAACACCGGGAGGAGAAGGAACTAAGAAAAACAACTGCCCCAGGTGCAATGAACACTCAGGCAATAACCAATGAACTAAGTTGGCTTGACTTACCGTAAAGGCACGCGATACCTTCGCGGAAAGACCTACGCTGAATCCAGCGGGAGCAAATTGTGCCTTTTCAGAGGATGATCACACTCACCACCGATTTTGGTTTAACGGAGCACTACGTTGGTGCAATGAAAGGGGTTATTTATAGCATTCATCCGTCAGTACAGCTGGTGGATATCACCAACGCGGTGCAGTCATTTGACGTTCTGGACGGAGCACTCGCTATCGCTCAGGCATACAGTTATTTCCCCAAAGATACAGTACATGTAGTGGTCGTCGACCCGGGCGTGGGAGGGCCACGTAGGCCCATTATTGCTAGTATTGGACAATATCTGTTTGTCGCACCGGACAATGGAGTGCTATCGCTGGTGTATGAGCGGGAGGAGCGGGTCACAGTACGGCACATCACCGCAGAACATTATTTCCATCAACCGATCAGCAATACATTCCACGGCCGGGACATTTTTGCGCCAGTGGCCGCCTACCTGAGCAAGGGAGTAGAAGCCACCAAGTTCGGCGATGAGATCACTGACTACGTCCGTTTTGCCGCACCCAGGCCGAAGCCAGCCGGGACCAATGCCTGGAAGGGCATTGTGCTGAAGACCGACAAATTCGGCAACCTTATTACCAACATCACGGCAAGGGACGTTCCCCAGATTTTTGACGGCACCTCGAATGGACTCAAGATCACTGTAGGCAAAGCGGAGATCACCAAACTCTGCTCCAGTTATGCCGAAGGCGCCCAGGGCGAGTTGTTCGCAATCGTGGGCAGCGCCGGCTTTCTCGAAATCTCCTGCAACAAGGCTGCGGCTTCACGTGTGGCTGGAGCCGACAAAGGCAGCGAAGTGGGATTGATGATTGCCGGCTGATTCCCTCGTCTGTCTGAAGTCAATGTCCTCTTGTTTATACTGATTGTTCATGGGCCAGCTACTCCGCTTTTTCTGGAACTCAACCCGCGGACATCGTTTCGCGCCGTGGCGCAGCCCTTATCTGCGCTGGCGCATGGAAACATACTCCGGCCTCAAGATGGATAAGATCGGTTTCCTCGAATTCTGGGGCTTCATGTTTCGCGAACGAAAGCAGCTTCGCCATTTCTTGAAATGGACCTCTGAAATGGACAACTACGCGCGACCGAAGCCGAAGAATCCGTAACGAACAGCGATCAGCCATCAGCTATCAGCGAAACCCGCATCACCGCAGAGGGCGCGGAGAACGCAGAGAAATGTCAAAACGACGCTGGGCGGTCTTCGCGTGGATCAGATGAGGTCTCGTTCAGATCATGTCTCGATGAGATCAAATCACAAAATAAAACGGGACGCATGCCGCGTCCCGTCTCAAAAAGCAGTTCAATTAGCTTTCAATTACCTTCTTTCCATTACCTGTGGAAGCCCATCGGATGGCTGGCGTGAGAGCCTCCGCCTGATCCTCCGTGAAAGCCTCCGTTTGAATCGCTGTGAAAAGCGGGCGGAGCACTGTGAACAGCACCGCTGTGAAACGCCGGCGGTGCGCTACGCACTGCGCCGCCATGGAATGCCGGGGGCTCGGCAACTACGCCCGGTCTGCCTGAAACCACGGCTGGCCGTACCGGAACCGTGCCCACGAAGCCGGGCCGGAAGTGCACGAAGCCCGGATGGAATGGAGCTCCGAACCTGACGAACAGCGGAGAGCGGACCACCGCGAACGGCGAGAAGAATCCGCAGCCAAACGGGCTGAAGAGAACGCCGTCAGCAGGCACGAAGGTAAAGCCGCCAAAGACCGGCGACCAGTACCAGCCCGGGCCGATCCAGCCGGGGCCATAGTAGCCGTTGACCGCGTAGAGGCTCGCTGCGTTCACATTGGCTTCACCCAGATAGGTATTGCGCAAGCTGCTCCACTGATAGAGATCGCTCTGCTTGTAGTAGTCTTTATCGAAGCTGTGCGCTTTGAGTTCGGCGCCGGTGTTTAGTGCAACCATCTTTCCGCCGCCTACCGAGACGGTTCGGTCGCCGTCCTGAACGTGGGCCTTGCCGTCAAAAACCAGAATGGCCTGCTGGTCAGCGTCAAATTCGTAAAGGCCTTTCTTGACCAGCTGGGTTTGAACCCCGCTCTGGCTGACGCGCAGATTGTTCTGGTCGTGGATCTCCGCCACTTCCACCATGGCGCGGCCCTGATCCACCTGGACCTGAGTATTGGTGATGCCGGGCGAGATCATTCGCACCGAGCTGTTGTCGTCAACGCGCAGAAAGACGCCGGGCGTAAGCAGGATTTCCGCCTTACCGGTACCGGTGTCCAGGGTTTGGCCGGGCGACAGCATGGCTGTGCCGACCGAATCGGCATTGAGCGTCTCTGAACCGATGTTGACCTGGCCTTCGACGTAATTGATTGTTCCAGGCAGTGCAGAGCGTGCGTCCGGTGCAGCAAATGCAGGCGCAGACAATATCACTGCCAGGAATAAGCTTGCTAGAGAAGTTATCCTCGACAGTTTCATTCCTATTGACTCCTTAGTTAATTAGATCGGATTTCTACCGAAAAGTTTCTGTCTCGGCACAAGGCTCTCAGAGAGACAAATGCTAAGAATTGTTACGCTGACGGTAATCGTTCTTTATAAAGCGAAAGTGGCGAAGACGGCGCTGCAGATTGTGAAGTGACGGGCAGAGGGACTTTAAGTTGGAAGGTGGGTGTCGGGACGACAGTGTGATAGGACAAAAGGGCCTGGTCACCGCCAACCGGCATGGCTTCTGTCATTCCGCCATGTGCAAGCGGATGCCGAAGCGCCTTAAGTACGTGTTTGATTCCATCCGATTCTTTTTGGGGTTTTTGTGCTCTAAACTGAGTGTAGAATCCCGCATAAGAGCAGAAAAACATTTGGCGCATCACAATGAATAACGAATTAATTTTGAAGATCGTGAGAGCGTCGAGAATGAACGATGAGAAAACGGTTTCGTCTGCCGTTCGGGAACTGATCCGCCGTGAACGGAAACAAGGGCATAACAACGTAGCGGACCAGCTTGAACGAGTATTGTCCCTCCGCGCTCCTCATTCATCGCAGCGGACGATTCGCGACACTGTTACTGCACCCGCTGTTCCTCGAAGCAAAGGAGACGGGAGCGCATTGGTTGACGTAAGGAAATGCTCAAAGTCTCTAGACGACATTGTATTACGCGAGGAAACCGCTGCAAAGATATGTCGCTTCCTTCAGGAATATAGCAAACAAGAACTCCTGAATCGTTATGGCCTCTTACCGAAACAAAAGCTGCTTTTTTTTGGTCCTCCGGGAAACGGCAAAACATACGCCGCTGAAGTAATTGCAAGTGAACTTGGCCTTCCCCTTTTTTATGTGAGATTTGACGGACTAGTGGGATCGTATCTTGGGGAAACAGCTTCGAATTTGAGAAAAGTCTTCGAATTTGCGCACTCGGGACTAGGAATTCTTTTTTTTGATGAGTTTGACGCCATCGCGAAGAGACGAAACGACCCGAACGACGTCGGCGAATTGAAACGCGTGGTTAATAGCTTCTTACAGCTTCTGGACGGCTATCAAGGGAAGAGCCCTATCATTGCAGCAACCAATCATGAAGACATTTTGGACTATGCGTTGTGGCGACGGTTCGATGATGCAGTCTTTTTTCCACTACCGAATGAAGTCGAGTTGCAGCGCTACATTAAACTTCGGTTGTCAGGCTTCAGCATTGAAGGATTCGCTTCTGAGGATGTAGCAAAATGGGTACTGGGATTTTCATTTGCTGTTGTTCAACGGATCGTGACCGATGCCATTAAGACGATGATTCTGACCGGAGAAGGCGTAATCTCACGGGGTATGTTGAGGGACGCAATTGAACGCTCAAGATCTTCTGAAATACACAAATTAGATCGGATGTCAGAGCCAAATATCCACCGCTAGATGCCGCACGTACGCCTGCAACATTTTCGAGATGAAGTTCGTCACCCGCGTAGAGGCGGGCCCGAATTACCCGAGCGTAACCAGGGTAGCCATGGCCGAGAACTCAGAAGAGAGCTCCGGGCTGCTATTCGTGATTATGAGCAACAGCGCGCCCGAAGGTCACCGAATCTGCCTGGGTTGCCTGCAACAATTCAGCTGTTGGTGAAACCAGCGACAACAGCGACTGGAAAGCCCTTAATTGATGGTTCTGATGTCCCCCGGGGATGGAACCTTGAAATTGTGGAGCAGAGAAGAGACGGCACACTAGTCGGATTGTCTGCCGATCCAAATCTTGCCGGGCTTGAAACAGCACTAGATAACTATCAGCACAACCGCCGCACCCAAACTGGCAGGCTAAAGCGCGGTACTCGGCCGGTTTTTGGGGTTGATGAGCTTCAGTCTCCGACCCGGCAGATCAGAATTGGGGATGAGCTTGCATTGGCTCAACTACAGCCCAATCTTCAATATTCTGTCGATGTGGAAATAGCTGCCGGAAGAGAACATCCAGAAGGAGCAGGACGCCGGGACGCTTTTTCAGGATACCTTCGCGCTGGCAGAGCAGAGATCGCAGGCAATGGAGCGCTTATAGGCGCTGACTATGCAGCATACAGGGTTACTGCATCAGGAAGCCTAATCTCGGACATGCTCGACTATCATCCGTGGGTAATTTCGGTTGACTTGCCACCGGTGGTGGAGCGTGAGGGCTTTGAATTACGGAACATCGGGGAGCCCAATCTTCCAGACTTTCCGCCGCCTCGACCGGATGATCCAGTAGTTGGTGTTATTGACGGCGGAATCATTCCAGAGCACCCTCTAATTCGGTTGGCCGTCCGCGACCAACATCATCTGAGCTTTATCTCTAACTCTATCCTCGATGAGGGGCAAGAGGGGCATGCTACTGCGGTTATTAGCTTGGTAGCACTGGGGAGTCTACGTGATGCGTTGCTTCACCCACTTGATCCGCTTGTTCCCCCCGTAAGAGTTGCCTTGGGACGGCTGCTTAATGGCGACACTCAAATTCCAACGAATATAGTTGCTCATCGAAGTCTTATAGAAGTTGTGCCCTTGATGTTCGCTGAAAACGCATGCAGAATCTTTAACCATTCTATTGCGAGCCGTGGACTGCTTAATCGCAACAGGATGTCGCTCTGGGCCGAAGCAATTGATGCACTTGCATACGATGAAGGCAACGAAGGATTTTTATTCATAATTTCAGCCGGCAATATTGATGGTCAGGTGTCGCCTCTAATGCCTCAAGTTAGAGCATGGTTGGACGAACCCGGCCATCCACAATACTTGCTGGAACAACACTGCCGCTTACGCAACCCCGCTCAAGCGATCAATGCGCTGACTGTGGGCTCATATGTGCCTCTTGCGGCAGTTCCCTTTCATAATGCCCAAGCGCTTGGATATCGCCAAGTCTCACCAACAGGTTCGCCATCGCCGTTTACGCGCACTGGACCTGGGTTCCTTGGCGAAATCAAACCGGAAGTGGTCGAGGAAGGCGGGAATTGGTATTTGGCTGATGGCAACCGCCTGATCGATCGTCCTCAGTACACGGATGTTGCTGTTGCCAACTCTGGGTTTGCCGCTGAAGGACACATGATCAAGTTTGTCACAGGGACAAGCTTCGCTGCGGCGCGAACGTCAAATTTGGCTGGCTTGATCCAAAGGGCAATTCCAAATGCAAGTCCGGACCTTGTGCGCGCTCTTATTATCAATAGTGCAGATTGGCCTGGACGCCTCAATTCTATTGACGACACGGTTAGGCTGTGGGGATATGGGGTGCCCCAACTTGAGAGAGCCTTGGATGCCCAAGGGCCGCGAAGTCTCATCATCATAGAAGACGAAATCGAAATTGGGCATGCGCAATTCTTCAAAATTCCATTTCCTCATGATCTTTTCGAAGACAACCCGGAAATAATGGTGCGGGTCTCTGTCACCTTAAGCTATCGTGCCCCTGTCAGAAAAACGAATCGTAAGTACCGAGGAACTGTACTTGAGTGGAGGTTTTCAAAGCGGGACGAATCACTGGCCCAATTTGCCGGAAGATGCGAAACAATTCCGGCGGCGGAGGTACTCGAAGAAGAAATAGAAGAAGAACCTGAACTGGCTCCCGGGGATTGGAATTGGACTATCCGGACACGCCGAAGGACACGTGGCACCGCACAAAAAGACTGGTTTGAAGCGGCTGCTGACCAATTTCCGGACGAACTCTACTTCGCATTGATAGGCCGTCGCGGATGGTTAAGCAGAGCGCAACAACAAGCAGGGTTCCGCCAACGATACGCTGTAGCCATTTCGCTCGAAGTCATAGGAGCCGCCATTCCAATCCACGAGCGCATAGAGGCCCTGGTTCGCGTTCCGATTAGAGCATAGATGCCGGAACATAAAGTCTGGCGAATCGCTTTCTTTCGCTACGGCTAAAGACTTCTGCATGCAAATCTCGATCCTTCTCGACCTCCCCACGGGCTTCGTCGGCGCGCTTCCACCCTTGACCGCCCTTCACTTGCTCAACTCCTGAATCACCTCCCTCAACTCGATCACCTCCAGCGGACAATCTTCCCAGTTATGGATCCAGCACACAATCAATTCACATCCATCCACCGGATGCATATGCGCGATGAAATTCCGGCTCTCGTACTCCAGCTCAATTCTCACCGGCTGCCATCGATTCGCTTCCACCTCCCGCATCGCCTCCACGTCCGGAAACCCGGTCTGAACCCGCGTGACGGAAAATCCCAGCTTCTCCGCCACCCCGCCAAACACAAACAGCACGCCCTGCTCGTTCGTCGGCGCATAGCTGAAGGGCAGGTGCATCGGCTGCCCATACACCGGACGATCCTGCCGCACCCTGGCATCGGCCGGCCGCAGCCTTGTCCGCGCGAACGTCCGTGTGCTCCCTGTTCTGCCCCGGCAGTGCTCCGCCACAACGTCCAGCACGTCTTTCCACTCGCCTTCCAGGCGCTGCTGGAGAGCATAATCCGACATCGCTGTCGCCACGTCCTTCCAGCTCTTGTACCGCCTGGCAAAAGGCCTAACGCTGTACCTTCCATGCAGTTCGTACTCGCTCATGGTCGGTACCTTCCCCAGTTTTCTTACCGTGGCGGCCCAGTCCGCAAACAGCGACTCCATCTTCACCAGGTACCCGCATCCCTGCCGTTCCAGCCCGCTGGCAGCCAGCAGGCGTGTGTGGTTGCCAAAGGTCTTGCGTATATCGTGCTTGGTCACATTCGCGTTTTTCACCAGCTCCATGACGCTCGGGGCGTGCCCCAGCCTCTCCGCACACGCTTTCACCGCTGCAATGATTTCTTCTTTGCTCATGCTTCCTCGTAAAATAAAAAAGCCACCCGCAGGTGGCTCTTGTTCCTGGTTTTGCTTTCTTGGTTTTGCTGATGGACGGAAGACCTTACCGGAAACCAGCAGCTCTGACCGGTTGTCGTGAATCTGCCTCCAGGGCCGCCTTTACCGCCTCCAGCAATACAGCTGGGCCATCCTGTGCGTTGACGTAAAAACTGGCTTGAGGAATGGGTGCCTGGCCGTGCCTGAGAATTGAAAGCAAGGGAGCAGAGCATACGGCGCGCAGGGCGAGAAGCAGGATCACTTTGTCCTTTTGCGGCATCGAATGACCCATCAAAATCAAATCGTAGTCATGATCCGCTGAACACGCCTCCATAGCCTCAGCAAAGCCGAACGCAGAAATGACAGCGTAGCCCGCCCTCTCCAGAAGCAGTTGCCGGGTAACCAGCAATGGCTTGTCGTACGAGATCGATAGGATGTGCTTCTTCATTGGGCCTCTGGGCTTCTCCTGCGGAGATGAATAGTAGGGTGTTCTCGTGCAACAGTAGGCCCAAAGGGAAGTAGCTGAATGCGTCAAGATGCGCCATCCATCGACGACCTCTCGGTCGCACTCGAAGGCTTGGCTGGAAACGGCCGCCACGGACACACTTCAACTGCTGGATTTTCTCAAGGTGCCACGGCAGGCGGAGTCCCCGCGGACCGTAACAAAGTTGCAGGCCTTTTGGGATTCGTGGACCGCAGGCCCAAGGCCCCCGGCAAGCCCGCCTTTGGCTTGATGGGGCAAAGTAGCCCTCGCCTGCGACACCATTCCCCCGACGCCGCTCTCGGTTTTAGGGAGCTAATAGTTTGCCTCTTCTTTGCCCGAAAGTCAAGCGAAAACATGCGTTTTGGCTTCCAAAGTCCCGACCAACTGGCGTGACCTATATCACAGCCCAATTTGCCGAGTGCGCGTACCGTCATCGACAGGCGGAAAAAATGAAAGGGTTTGAGTCCCTTTCTCCTGCTAATGGCCCCCGAGCCGCGCTTGCTGCCCTGGCAGTATCGAACGCCGCCGGGGGCGTTTATCCATCCGCAAGAAAGTCCCTCCCCACCCCATTCTCTTTGGTTACACTGATTCGCTCCGACGGTATTCACAGAAGATAGCGGCATCGACCGACATGGAGCGATGGCGAGGAGGCGGTATGAGCAGATGGGCGCGGTGTTGGTTTGCAGCAACGTTGTTATTGGCCTTGTTATTGACCTTCCGGTTGGCGATCGCACAGAACGGCCCGGGCCTTGCGGGACGATGGACCGTCACGGTCGACATCAACGGAACCCCGCTGGACTGGCGAATGGATATGGCGCAGCAGGGCGACAAGATCTCGGGCGACTTTGCCGGCGACAAGTTTGAGGGCACGATCAGCGGCAACAGCATGCATTTTCTGGCCAAGGATGAGCACGGCAGCACGTCAGAGGTGACGGCGACGATCGCGCAGGCGGCCAAGCAGCCGACCACTTTCAACGGCACGGTGAAGTTTACCGATGCTGATGATAAAGAACATCCAACCACGCACGCGATTGCGGGCAGGCTTACGCCGAAGCGTCCGGAGGGAGGACCGCAGCGGCACGAGTTCACGCCGACCGCGTTCTATCGTTCGTTTTCCGCGTTGAACCCGGTGGCGCTCACGGTGTGGCCGGGCGATACGATTCACGCCACGACGGTCGATGCCGGAGGAGCGGACGAAAACGGCAAAGACCGCGTGGCGGGAGGAAATCCTGAGACCGGACCTTTCTACATCGAGACGGCTTTGCCCGGCGACACGCTGGTGGTCCACCTGACGCGGCTGCGGCTGAACCGCGACTATGCCATCAGCGACGATGCGCTGGTCCCCAGGGCCATGACTCCCGATTTGGCGGTCAAGATGAAAGACGGCGGGAAGGATGTGCGCTGGCATCTGGATCGCGAGCACGGTACGGCGTCGCCGGAGAAGCCGGCTGAGCACCTCACGAGTTATTCAGTTCCGGTGCGGCCGATGCTGGGATGCATCGCGGCAGCGCCACCGCGCGCGGCCCAGGCTCCGCCGGGCGCAGGCGATTCCGGAGGCTGGGGCGGCAACATGGACTTCAACGAGATCGTGGAAGGCGCGACGGTCTACCTGCCGGTTTCAACGCCCGGCGCAATGCTCTACGTGGGCGACGGACACGCGCTGCAGGGAGATGGCGAGTTGAACGGAAATGCGCTGGAAACTTCGATGGACGTGGAGTTCACTGTGGATGTGATTCACAGCGAGCACAGGATTCCGGGCCCGCGGGTGGAGTCGGCGACGCACATCATGGCGATGGGACTCGGTGGCTCGCTGGACGACGCTTTTCGCGGAGCTACCGGCAACATGTCGCAATGGCTGATTGACACCTACGGGCTGACGCCTTCGGAGGTGGCGCAGGTGCTGGGCACGTCGGCTGAGTTCAAGGTGAGCGAGGTGGCTGACAGGAATGCGGGTATCGTGGTCAAGATTAATAAGGAGAGATTGCAGGGATTGAAAAAGAAATGATTCAACGCGGTTTTGGCAAGCCACGGTTGGTCCGCACAGGCAAGAGTGCCTGTGCCACAAAGGCAATTCGGGTTCGGCCATAGGCGATCCATGATTCAACTAAGGTGAACGTGTCAGACGTTTTGGCTAAGTCTCGACTTTTGTCAGCGTTGGCAGACAGCGCTCAAGAACGCTAATCCAGGCATCTGGCGAAGGCCGGTTACCCTCCCCGTAAGTGCATGAACCTTAGGGGGGAAACGCTAATTGACAATTTCTGTCAACCGGAACACAATCGGCCTACTCACGTTTTTCCCTGATCAGCGGCTGTTCCCCACCAGCCTCTTCGGAAAAGGTGCGCTTGAGTCAAATTCATTCCAGGACCTGCTAGAACTATGTCGCAACGGTTAGGCGATCTTCTGGTCAAAGAGAAGATCATCACCCCGGACCAACTCGATAGAGCGCTGAAGGCGCAGCGGGAGCAGGGTCCGAATTCGCGTCTGGGATCAACGCTGGTTCACCTGGGTTTTGTAAGCGACGAGGAGGTCACGAACTTCCTCTCCCGCCAGTACGGCGTACCGGCCATTAACCTGCAATATTTTGAGATCGACGCTTCGGTGGTGAAGCTGGTTCCGGAAGACACGGCCAAGCGCTACCAGATCCTGCCGCTGAGCCGGGTAGGCGCATCGCTAACGATTGCCATGGTGGATCCGACGAACGTTTTTGCCATGGACGATATCAAGTTCATGACCGGCTTCAACATTGAGCCGGTAGTGGCGAGCGAATCGGCGATCATGGACGCCATCGACAAGGCGTATGGCGGATCGTCGCAGAACGAGAACGTGGACGAACTGCTGGCGTCGATGGGCGAAGAAGCCGACGTCGAGCTGCAGGCCGACCAGGAAGAGATTGATCTCAGCGAGTTGGAGAAATCGGCCGACGAAGCCCCGATCGTCAAGCTGGTGAATATCGTTCTGAGCGATGCCGTAAAGCGCGGCGCCAGCGACATCCATATTGAACCGTACGAAAAAGAATACCGCGTGCGCTTCCGCATTGACGGCGTTCTGCAAAATATCATGTCCCCTCCGATGAAGCTGAAGGATGCCATCACGAGCCGTATAAAAATTATGGCGAAGATGGATATATCAGAAAAACGGCTTCCGCAGGACGGCCGTATCATGTTGAAAATGCAGATCGGAGGCAAAAAAAAGCAGCTTGATTTTCGCGTCAACTGCCTGCCGACGCTCTGGGGTGAGAAGGTCGTTCTCCGGCTTCTGGACAAAGAAAACCTCCGGCTCGACATGACCAAGCTCGGCTTCGAGCCCGAGTCTCTGGAGAAATTTCAACGCGCCGTGCTGAAGCCCTACGGCATGGTGCTGGTTACGGGACCCACGGGATCGGGCAAAACCAACACTCTTTACTCTTCGGTCTCGCTCCTGAATAAGCCTGACACCAACATCATGACCGCCGAAGATCCAGTCGAATTCCAGTTGCACGGCGTAAACCAGGTGCAGATGAAGGAATCGATCGGCCTGAATTTCGCCGCGGCGCTGCGCGCTTTCCTGCGCCAGGATCCCAACGTGATCCTGGTCGGTGAGATCCGCGACTTCGAAACCGCGGAAATCGCCATCAAGGCCGCCCTCACCGGACACCTGGTGCTCTCTACCCTGCACACCAACGGCGCGCCGGAAACCATCAGCCGCCTGATGAACATGGGTATCGAACCCTTCCTGGTCGCAACGGCCGTGCACTTGATCTGCGCTCAGCGACTGATTCGACGGATCTGCGTTGAATGCCGCGAAGAAGTGCCCATGCCGCCGCAGGCGAAGGTGGAAGCCGGGTACACTGCGGAAGAAGCCAAGACCGTGAAGATTTTCAAAGGCCGCGGCTGCACCAACTGCAACGGCACCGGATACAAGGGCCGCGCCGGCCTCTATGAAGTAATGGAAGTGGACGATGAGATCCGCGAGTTGATTCTGATCGGCGCATCCGCCGTGGAATTGAAGAAGAAAGCGATTGAACGGGGCATGATCACGCTGCGGCGCAGCGGATTGACGAAAGTGAAAGACGGCGTGACCACGCTCGAAGAAGTCGCGCGTGAAACACTGCACTAGGGTGGGCTCTTGGCTATTGGCTCTTAGCCTTTAGTCAGAAAGCCTTAACCAAAAGCCAAAGGCCAAGAGCGAAGAGCCGATGGCCAGGAAGTGCAAGCGGGAAGAATTCGGAGAGAACGGGGACAAATGAATATTTCACTCAGTGATCTGTTGAAGAAGATGCTGGATATGGCAGGCTCAGACCTCCATATCACCACAAATTCCCCGCCGCAGGTGCGGGTCCACGGGCATTTGCAACCGCTGGATATGCCGCCGCTCACGCCGTCGGAGACTAAGCAACTGGCGTACAGCGTGCTCACCGACGCGCAGAAGCACCGCTTCGAGGAAAACATGGAGCTCGACTTCTCTTTCGGACTGAAGGGACTGGCCCGCTTCCGCGGCAACTGCTTCAACCAGCGCGGCGCCGTAGGCGCTGTTTATCGCGTGATTCCGTTTGAGATTAAAACCTTCCAGCAGCTGAATCTGCCGCAGGTGATTTCCCGGCTGTGCGATAAGCCGCGCGGGCTGATTTTGGTGACCGGTCCGACCGGTTCCGGCAAGTCCACCACATTGGCGGCCATGCTCGACAAAATCAACGTTGAGCGGCATGACCACATTATTACGATTGAGGATCCAATCGAATTTGTACACCAGAACAAGAGTTGCCTGGTGAACCAGCGCGAGGTGCATTCCGATACGCAGTCATTCACCAACGCACTCCGCGCCGCGCTGCGTGAAGATCCTGACGTGGTGCTGATCGGCGAAATGCGCGACCTGGAGACGATTGAATCCGCTCTGCGCATCGCCGAAACCGGCCACCTGACCTTCGGCACGCTGCATACCAACTCTGCCGCGTCCACCATCAACCGTATTATTGACGTCTTTCCGTCACACCAGCAATCGCAGATTCGCGCGCAGCTCTCGCTGGTGCTGGAAGGGATTCTTTGCCAATCGCTGCTGCCGCGCGTTGGCGGGCAAGGCCGCGTCATGGCGATGGAAATCCTGGTTCCCAATGCCGCGGTGAGAAACCTGATCCGCGAAGACAAGATTCACCAGATTTATTCCGCAATGCAGTCCGGGCAGGAAAAGTTCGGCATGCAAACGTTCAACCAGTCGCTGGCGACCCTTTATTTCCAGAAAGCCATCACCCTGGAGACCGCGTTGCAGCGTTCATCCATGCCGGATGAATTGCAGGATATGATCAACCGCGGCGTGCAGGCAACGAAAACAGCTGCAGCAACGCCGCAGCGCAGATAGTTGGTCAGTTTAAAACTGACAAACTATCTGGTATCAGCGTCTAGCGATTCGCTCGCGAATCGCGGGCCTTTAGGCAGACGGTTCATCGCGAAGCGATGAAAAAAACAGAACGTTAGAGTGTTCTCCAACACTCCCCCTGGTTGGTTAGGCCGTAGTCGGTAGGCAAATAGGACGAGAGGAGTATTTGGTATGCCGGTATTCACATTCACAGGCACCGATGCCCAGGGTAAGAAGATCGCCGGGGAGCGGTTGGCCGACAGTAAAGCCGCGGTCACCATGCAGTTGCGCCGCGAGCGCATTACTCCGGGCGCCATCAAGGAGAAGGGCAAAGAGTTCAATCTGCCTAAAATTGGCACCGGCAAAGTTCCCATCAAGGACCTGGCCGTCTTCTTCCGCCAGTTCTCCGTGATGATTGACGCCGGCCTGCCGCTGGTGCAGTGCTTGGAGATTCTGGCCGCCAACCAGGAAAATCTGTTCTTCCAGAAATGCCTCACTGGCGTCCGCACCAGCGTGGAAAGCGGCTCGACGCTCTCCAACGCCATGCGCCAGTATCCCAAGATCTTTGACGACCTCACCACCAACATGATCGAGGCGGGTGAAGCCGGCGGTATTCTGGATACCATTCTGCAGCGCCTGGCCACCTACGTGGAAAAAGCGGTGAAGTTGAAATCCGCGGTCAAATCGGCATTGATCTACCCGGTCTCCGTCATTTCGATTGCCGCCCTGGTGGTGGGATGCCTGCTTAAGTTCGTGGTGCCCATCTTCGCCAATATGTTCAACAGCATGGGCGTCGACCTGCCGCTGCCTACCAAGATCGTGATCGGGCTCAGTAATTTCGTCGGCCGGTTCTGGTGGCTTGGCTTCCTGATGCTCATCTTTATGGTGGTCGGCATCAAGTACATCCGCAAGGACCCCAAGGGCCGTTACATGCTCGATAAATTCCTTCTGAACCTGCCGGTCCTCGGCGTGGTACTAAGGAAAATTGCGGTGGCGCGCTTCACGCGTACGTTGGGTACTCTGATCACCTCGGGCGTGCCGATCCTGGAAGGCCTGGCCATTACCGCAAGAACATCAGGTAACGCCGTTCTAGAAGATGCGCTGATGAAAGTCCGCAAGGCCGTGGAAGAAGGCCGGACGATTGTAGATCCTCTCAAGGAGTGCGGCGTCTTTCCCAACATGGTGACGCAGATGATCGGCGTGGGTGAAGCCACCGGCGCCATGGATGCCATGCTCCAGAAGATCGCCGATTTCTATGAGGATGAGGTCGATGCAGCGACCAAAGACATGTTGACGCTCCTGGAGCCGATCATGATCGGCTTTCTCGGCGTCGCCGTCGGCGGAATTGTGATTTCGTTGTACATGCCGCTGTTCTCGATGATCGCCAAGCTGTCCGGCTAGGAAACAGGCATCCGGCGCTACAACTTCTGACCCGCCTGCCATAAAGCGGGCGGGTCTTTAACCGATGAACGAAAGACCGGCAACAGAGACCAGTAAAGATGGGTGATATTCGGTTCAACGAGCGGGCATGGCTGGCATGGCTTGTTAAAGTCCGTGTCGTCATTATTTCGTTTCTGCTCGCTGTTGAGTTGATGATTGCGAAGCTCACGCCAAACAACGTCAATACCCGGCTTTTTATCACCGTCGTTCTCGTTTGGTACACCACCTCTGTCTTCTTTATTGTCCTGCACTCACTGTGGGAGGAATTCAAGCTCCAGGCCATCGTCCAGATCTTTACTGACCTGGCTTTTGCCACCGGCGTGGTCTACGTCACCGGCGGCATCGATACCTTTTTTAACTTTCTTTATCCGCTGGTCATCATCGTGGCCAGTATTCTGCTGCCTCGTTACTGGGCTTACCTGACGGCCGCAGTCTCGTTCATCTGTTTCGGTGCGGTGCTCGAACTCAGCTACTTTGAGCGCATCCCCACCTTCCAGGTCACGGCGCGCGGCGATCTGAAATCGCTGCAGGTCGTCATTCTGGTCAATTTCTGCGCCTATCTGGCGGTGGCTCATCTCGCCAGCGCGCTGGCCGCCAAGCTCCGTCAGGCCGGCATCGAACTGCGCGACAAGAGCGGCGAACTGCTCAGCCTCCAGGCGCTCCATGAGAACGTGATTCACTCCATTCGCAGCGGCCTGATCACCGCCGATCTGGAGGGCCGGGTCACGTTGATGAATTCTCCGGGCCAGAAGCTGCTGGAACGCACAGCCTCCTCGGTTTACGGGCGGCACATCTCGGACCTGTTTGTTGACCATCTTCCCAATATTGACGCCGGCCAATGCGAAGTTCGCTGTCTTACCCCCGCAGGAAAAGAAAAAACCTTTGACGTGAACGTGACCGCCCTGATCGTTCCCGAACAGGGCACCATCGGATACGTTTATACCTTTGAGGACCGCACTGAACTGCGCCGGTTGGAGCAGGAAGTGCGCATGCGCGACCGCCTGGCCGCCGTGGGACGCCTGGCCGCCGGCATCGCCCACGAGATTCGCAATCCCCTGGCTTCGATTGCCGGCTCGATCAACGTGCTCTCACAGGTAACGCCATTCAACGAAGAACAAAAGACGCTGGTCAACATCATCACGCGCGAATCAACCCGGCTCAATTCCATCATCTCCGACTTCCTGGTCTATTCCCGGGAAAAGAGTTTCAAGTTCACGCGGACCGATCTCCTGCCCTTGCTGAACGACGCTCTCGTGTTGCTGGCCAATCGTTCCCAGGGCGGCGAGTTGAACATCGTCCGCGAATATGCCGTAGCTGACGCTTTTGCGGCGATTGACGCCGACCGCATCAAACAGGTCTTCTGGAACCTGCTGGAAAATGCCGTGCGCGCGATGGGCGGCAAAGGCACCATCACTGTTTCTGTCCGCACGGCCGGCGACTTTCTCCGCATCGGAGTTCGCGACACCGGCCCCGGCATTCCACCACAACTGGCGGAAAAGATCTTCGAACCGTTCCAGTCGCAGTTTGATGGCGGCACCGGGCTGGGCCTGGCGATTGTGTATCAGATTGTGCGGGCGCACGGGGCCAAGATATTCGTCCAGTCAGCGCCGGGCCGGGGCGCGGAGTTCATTCTGGAGATCCTGCACGCCAAAGCCGCCGCCGAGCCCGAGCCCGCGCCGCTGAGTACGGAGGTTTCGCATGGCTAGCATTCTGGTATGCGATGACCAGCGCTCGATCTGCGAGATGCTCGATATCTCGCTCCGCAAGGATGGCCACCGCGTGGAAACCGTCAACGGCGGTGAGGCCGCAAAGAAGAAACTCAGCTCCGCCAATTACGAGCTTCTGATCACCGACATCAAGATGCCGCAGACTGACGGCATTGAGGTGCTCCGCTACGCGCGCCAGTCGTCGCCGGACACCTCGGTCATCCTCATCACTGCCGTGGAAGATTACGAGGCGGCAGTGCAGGCGGTTAAGGGCGGCGCCTTCGATTACATTCACAAGGGCCCGGGCCTGCTCGAGGAGCTGAAGGTCTCTGTCGGTCGCGCGCTGGAAACCCTGGCGTTACAGCAGGAGAATTTCGCTCTCAAGCGCGATGCCGCCAGCCGCAACTCGCTCGATAACATCGTCGGCGGCAGCCCGGCAGTAGAGAAATTGAAAGGCACGATCCGCACCGTGGCCCCCACCGGCAGCACGGTGCTGATCTATGGCGAAAGCGGCACGGGAAAGGAGCTGGTGGCGCGGGCTGTCCACGCCTGTTCGCCGCGCTCCTCTGACCCGTTTGTCTCCATCAATTGCGGCGCATTTCCTGAAACCCTTCTGGAAAGCGAGCTCTTCGGCTACGTGAAAGGCGCATTTACCGGCGCCAGCCAGAACAAACGCGGGCTGTTCGAAGTGGCCAACGGGGGAACGATCTTTCTGGATGAGATCGGGGAGATGAGCGTCTCCATGCAGGTAAAGCTGCTGCGTGTCCTGCAGGAGCGCACCATTCGCGCCGTAGGCGGCACACAGGAAGCCCCGATCGACGTGCGCGTGATCGCCGCCACCAATAAAGACCTGCGCCAGATGGTGGCAGCCGGCAGCTTCCGCGAAGACCTTTATTATCGCGTCAGCGTGATTCCGATCCAGGTGCCGCCCTTGCGCGAACGACGCGATGACGTGGAGCTTCTGGCCAATCATTTCCTCAAGAAATACGCCAACGCGGCGCAAAAGAGCATTCTGCGCATCCGTCCGGAATCGCTCGAAGCGCTCAGGAGTTTCGATTGGCCCGGCAACGTGCGGCAGCTGGAAAACACCATCGAACGCGCCGTGGCCATGGAGACAAGCGATGTGCTGAAGGTGGACCTGGAAGCCGATCATCCGCCGGCAAGGGCGGCCAACGGTTCCGGCAATGGCCACCATCCCAACGTCCCGGCTGACGGCATGGATTTCGAAAAATATGTCGCCGACATTGAACGGTCGTTGATCGAATCCGCCCTGGAGCAATCCGGCGGCGTGCAGACCCGCGCAGCCGAGCTGCTGAAAGTCTCTTACCGCTCGTTCCGCCACTTGCTGAAGAAATACGATATCTAGCTTTTTGCCGAATCAAGAGCATGAAACAAAAAAGCCCCTTTGCAGGGGCTTTTTGACTCTATAACTATTTAGTCTTCATCATGGTCTTCCGGAGCGAACGTCACGCCACGCAACACCTCGCCGGATTGAGCTGAGCGAATCGTGGTGAAGACGCCCGCCGAGCCGTCTCCATCTCCATGCCCATCGCCGTGCAGCTGTGAAAGCGAAGTCGCTCTCAGGCGGTCGGTAACGCGCACCAGTTTGTTTGGATCGGCGCCCTGATCGCCGCTGGGGCTGATGGTTGAGGTTACGGCAAAAATCTCAACGCGGTCGCCATTGACTCTGCCGGTGATGTTGCGGCAGCCGCCCGTGGCCGGATTGAGCGCGGCCGGATAGTTCGGCACGCTGTACGGAATGCCGATGTTCAGGCCGTTCTGCAGAACGTACGCCAGGCTCCAGACACCATTGCTGCGGACCCATTTCTGGACACCTGCGGTTGACTGGCTCGCCGGCGTCGCCACGTTGCCGTTGACGGCCGGCGTCACCAGAGTTCCGTCGCCTTCATCGCAAACATAAAGCGTGTTGGCATCGGCAAACCAGATTCCGAACGGAAACGAGACCGGCGCCGGGTTACCCTTCTGGTCTGTTCCATTCGCCAGCGAGGTTGGAAACCCCGGCAGAATCGTGATGGGCGTGGCAGCAAGCTGCGCCGTGGTTCCGGATGGAAGAACACCGGCATCGCCTACCTGATAGACCGTGTTGATCCCGTTGCCACCGCTTCCCTTGGTAACAAAGAGCGTGTTGTTAAAGATGGTCACACTGCGGAAATTATTGTCCTTGCCGGCTTTATCCGGGTTGGCGTAACCAACCTGCGTGATGGCAAACTCGCCGATCTTGTTGATGTTCGGCGGCACCGGCGCGGTCTGGCCGGGAAAGAGCAGTTCCACGCCCGTCGAGGTAATCAGGTTCACGCCAACTTGCGTGGTGGTTAGCTGGGCCGACGACAGACCGCCGTTGTTGTCATTCCCGGCAAGAAAATATGTTCCATGGGACTTGATTGCAGCGCGTCCGTTATTCCCACTGTAAGCATTCCCTTCCGTGAACTGGAAGTGACCACGAGCATCCACCTCCGTGACTGCGCGGAAGTACTGCGTCACTACCGGGTTTGTGGGATCGACCACGCCTGGCGTGTTGGAATTGGAAATGTCGAGAAGATTTGGCGCGGTGGGGAAACCTGGGCCGCCACGATAAGCGAGGAAGGTAATGGATTTGCCGTCGGTCGAGCGGTTCAGGGCCAGCTCCGATTTCGAACTGAAGCTGGTTACCACCTGGTCAGACGGCACAGCCAATGTGCCAAGCGTTTTTCCTTCAGTCGTAATGTTGTCAAGGAAGATCGGCGCCGTGATCCCGAAGCTGCCGTCGGGGCCGTCATTGTTGAAGACTGTGGGATAGGTGCCGTCCGCGACTGCCTTGGCGCATTTCACTTTCACCGTTGTGGTGCCACCGCCCAGCAGCGGAAGCGTGACGGTGCCGGCCACGCAGCCTGGCGGCAGCGTCTGCCCTACGGTCACGGACGCGGCGTTGCCTGCATACACACTGCGGCTCACGACCAGTGTCCCGTTCTTGAATCTGAATCCATCGTGATCGTCTTCAACCGCGGATGCTTTCGGAATGAATGGACCTGCTGACAACAACAATACAAATGCAACCTCAAGTACTGAACATACAAGAGTTTTTTTCTTCACGAATTTTTGGCCCTCCTGGGCAGCCAACATAATTTCATGGCGTTTCCCTAAGTGGGCCTGCACGAGTGTTAAATTTCGGTGAAGTTTTGAATAGCAGGATCGCTGTAAAGTTATGCAAAGCTCAAGCGCCTGCTAGACGATCGGCGCCAGAAAGTCGATCATCCGCGCCTTGATGTCCGCAACCTCTTTCTCAATCGCGCCGAACTGTTTTCCGTTGGTTTTTTGCGGCGGTTCGCTGTCCTGCAGCGTGATCCACTCTTCTTTGAATTTGCGCGCGGTCTCGCGGACGTCCTTTGGCTGGGAATCGTCTTGTGACAATTTCTTGCACATCAACGCCAGAATGATAGCGTCAACTTTTTCCAGATTTTCTCTGCCGATCATGCTTGGGATTCTAGCAGGACCGCCGGAATCACCGAAACTGCCATAAGATCGCTGAATTGACCCGCTGAAGACGGATAAATCTTTTCTTTTCATTTTCGGCGGCCTTTGGCCATTGTGACATTACCGGCACATTTCAAATGACCACGGTTTCCTGATACTCGCCGAAAACGCGGCGCAGGGCGTCGGAAATTTCGCCGACGGTGCAGTAGTTCTCGACGGCGTGGACGATGTGCGGCATAAGGTTGGCCTCGGCGCGTGCGGCGTCTTCCACCTGCTTGATCGCCTGTTCCCACGCGCCTTTATCGCGGCGCTGGCGCAGCGCGCGCAGCCGCTCCACCTGCCGGCTCTCCAGCGCTTCATCGATGCGCTGAATAGGAGTGCCCTTTTCGTCTTCGGTCTGAAAGCGATTCACACCGACAACTACGTTTTCCAGGTGATCAACCCCCTGCTGGAAGTCGTAGGCGGCGTTCTGAATCTCCTGCTGAATGTAGCCCTGCTCGATGGCTTGCAACGTACCGCCCATGGCTTCAATCTTCTCCAGATACAGCTCCGCGCGACGCTCAATCTCGTTGGTCAACGATTCAATGTAGTAAGAGCCGGCCAGGGGATCGATGGTATTAGCCACTCCGGTTTCGTATCCGACAATCTGCTGCGTGCGCAGCGCAATGCGCGCCGCCTCTTCCGTCGGCAGGCCGAGCGCCTCATCATAGCTGTTGGTGTGGAGCGATTGTGTTCCGCCCAGCACTGCTGCCAGCGCCTGCAGAGCCGTGCGCACGATGTTATTTTCCGGCTGCTGCGCCGTGAGCGTGGAACCGGCGGTCTGCGTATGAAAGCGTAGCATCTGCGACCGTGGATTCCTGGCCCCAAAGTGATCTTTCATGATTCGCGCCCACATGCGCCGGGCCGCCCGGAATTTAGCTACCTCTTCCAGAAAATTGTTATGCGCGTTGAAAAAGAACGAAAGCCGCGGCGCGAATTTGTCCACGTCTAGCCCGGCGTGCAGCGCGGCATCGACATAGGCGATGGCGTTGGCCAGAGTGAAGGCAACTTCCTGCACGGCGGTGCAGCCGGCCTCGCGCATGTGATAGCCGGAAATCGAAATTGGATTCCATTCGGGCACCTGCTCATTGGCGTAGGCAAACATGTCCGTGATGATGCGCAGCGCCTGCCGCGGCGGGTAGATATAGGTTCCCCGCGCGATATATTCCTTGAGAATATCGTTTTGAACGGTACCACTCAGCTTGCGAACCTGAGCTCCCGCACGCTTTGCCACAGCGATATACAACCCCAGCAGGATGGCGGCGCTGGCGTTGATGGTCATTGAGGTGGAGATTTTTTCCAGATCGATGCCGGCGAAAAGACGCTCCATGTCCTCAATGGAATCGATGGCCACGCCGACCTTGCCCACTTCGCCAATGGCCATGGGATGGTCAGAATCCATGCCGATCTGCGTCGGTAGATCGAACGCGACAGAAAGGCCGGTGGTGCCGTTGGCCAGCAGGTAGCGATAACGTTTGTTGGATTCTTCGGCGTCGCCCATGCCGGCGTACTGGCGCATGGTCCAGAGGCGCCCGCGGTACATCGTGGGCTGCACCCCGCGAGTGAAAGGAAATTCGCCGGGATAGCTGACATCGGCGCCGTATTCCCATCCTTCCAGGTTCGCCGGCGTGTAGAGAGGCTGAGGATCAATCTTTCTGAGCTGGCTGATTTCGGATTCGAGTTTGAGGTCGTTGGACATTTTTAAACAAAATTTAATTCGTCATCCTGACGGCCGTAAAGCGAGCATGCGCATTCGGGTCCCCATTCGCGCCCGACTTTGGCGGGTATGGGCGGATCAGCATGCGAGTAGGCCGGAAGGACCTTGCGCTTCCTTAAAATAATACTCCCGCAAGCGCAAGGTCCCTCACTCCTATTCCGGTCGCTGAAGACTGCGCGCCCTCATTGACGGAGTTCGGGATGACGTTTCCGCAAGGAGAATCGAGGTATTGCCAATTATTTCCTTTTTTTTATGGTTTGGCTGGCCCTAACAAATGACTGGACAGTGAAGTATGCACAGACCAAAGTAAAGACGCTCACGACCAACAGGTGTGTATGGTTAGCGAAATGATCGGCACGATAGTGCTTAATGAGCCAGGCAATTCCTAGGCTGGTAAAGAAAACGTATAGCAGCCCTGTCGTTTGCAGCCAGAAAGCGTACAGAACCCGGGCCAGTGAACTTACCAGGGATTTTCCACCGGCGAAAACCGCGCCCAGAATGCGGTCTTTCTTTACAACGGTTTGCAGGGCATTTTTGACATTGGAAATTTCCGGCATTTTGCCTATTGTAGCTCGAAAATCAGCGTATCCTTGGGAAAGGGTAAAACGGAAGTATCCCTGCAGGCATCCAATGAAACAGCAGAGGAGTTTGCCGTGAATCCACGCCTGAAACAGCTGATGAAAGATCTGGGGGAGGCCATCAACGGCTCCCTGGCTGAGTCCGACCAGATCGCGCAGGTAATCGCAAAGATCAAAGAAGAGGGATTTGACATATTTCTGGTGCTGGAAGCCACAATTGGCTTCAACCGGCGCGACGAAGAGGCTGCGCCGGAGCTGGTTAGCTCACGCCGGAAAAATGCCGATCCCGAGTTCAGTATTAATGCTCACGATGTGCGCTTTCTCAAGTCTCTGCGCATCAGCGTTGATGACGCTGCATGAACCAACTCCTCTGGCTTTAGATCCCGGCGCCTGAGCTGCGCCGGGATTTCTTTTTTCTGCTAGCATTAAAAAAGTCCGGAGCAAGACGATTAGCCTCGATATGAAAGACACGCTTGGAGTACTTCTGGCCGGAGGCGCCGGTGAGCGCCTTTATCCCTTGACGCGTGACCGCGCTAAACCCGCGGTGACTTTCGGTGGCAACTATCGCATCATCGATATCACGCTTTCCAATTGCATTAACTCCGATCTGCGCCGGGTTTATATCCTTACCCAGTACAAGGCGCTCTCCCTGAATCGCCACATCCGCGAAGGCTGGGGCTCAGTGGTGGCCCGGGAGTTGGGCGAGTTCGTGGAGATCCTCCCACCCATGAAGCGCGTGAGCGATAACTGGTATCTTGGCACCGCCGACGCGGTGTACCAGAACATTTATTCCGTCGGCAGCGAGCAGTGCAAACGCGTCATTATTCTCTCCGGCGACCACATCTACAAGATGAATTACCAGCTGATGCTGGATCAGCATATGGCTGCGGACGCCGACGTAACCCTGGCGACAATCCTGGTTGAACCCAGCGAAACCCATCACTTCGGCGTGATGGAGATCGACCGCAGCGGCCGTATCACCGGCTTTCTGGAAAAGCCCAGGAACACCGATCTGCGCTCGCCCTACAATCCGGAGATGGTTTCCGCTTCCATGGGCGTTTATATCTTCAACACTGACGTGCTTTTGCCCGTCCTGCTCAAAGACGCGGAGGACCCGAATTCATCGCACGACTTCGGCAAGGACATTCTTCCCAAGATTCTCGACCAGTACAAAATCTATTCTTACAACTTCATTGACGAGAATATGAAGGAAGCGCAGTACTGGCGCGATGTAGGCACGCTGGAAGCGTATTACGAAGCCAACATGGACCTGGTTGCGGTGTCACCGGTCTTCAACCTGTACGACAAGCACTGGCCCATCCGCACGCACCAGCGCCAGTATCCGCCGGCGAAGTTTGTGTTTGGCGAGCCTGGCCGCACCGGCTCCGCGATTGATTCCATCGTCTGTCCGGGTTGCATTCTTTCCGGCGGCTCGGTGCGCAACTGCGTGCTCTCGCCTGACGTGCGTGTGAATTCCTATTCTGAAGTGGAAGAGACCATTATCTTTTCCCACGTGAATATCGGGCGCCACTGCCGCATCCGGCGGGCCATCATCGATCGCGACGTGCATATCCCTGAAGGCACGATCATCGGCTTTGATCCGGAACAGGATGCGAGAAACTATATCGTCACCGAATCCGGCATCACGGTAGTGACGCGCGACTATTCACTGTTTGAGAGCCCGGTGGCAGTGGACTACTTCACGAGTGAATAAATCTTTGTATCACTTCGACTACAAGCTGTCTGCGCGAGCATATTGAACGTCGCAACCACGCAGCGCCAGCATTAATTTTTCTTGCCTGCACCGACTTCAAAGCTTTACGATTCCCCACCTCAAGCTGCTTACGGGGAAGATAACTTTGAACAACACCGACGATGGCATTTTTGATGATAATTTGGGGTTAGGCGACGAAGTCCAAACCTTTTCCGATTTCATTCAGCAACCGGCTCTACATGCATGGGTAGCAGCACATGTGAGACGCGAATTCCCGCGCCTTGCCGCCGGGATCATCGTTTACGATCCTGCCTCTAAGCAATTTCAAGGCATGGCCATGCCGAATTCATCGCCTACACCAAATGAATTTTGGGAGATCCACCACTTTTCCCTAGTGGCTGCGTACAAGAGAATTCGCGAAGAAGGCCGAAGGCTTGTTGGGTTTTTCTCGACTCGATATCCTGGAAAGCCGCCTACGCCAGAACAAATCAACGGTACGTGGATAGACCGGGCCTATTGGATTGTTTCCACCAACCCTATGGGGGATGCAACCGATAGCATCGCCTATTTTCATGGCGATTCGAAGACATATAAGCCCCTAACCGCTAAATTTAGTGTCAATCCCAATACGCAAATATTCGCGACTACGACCCAGGTAATCGGCTCTGTTGTCCAAACCGCAAATGGAGAGCTAATGCGATGGCTGCAGAAGCATCCCCATGATCTGCTGCAAGTTCATCCTGGCACGTTTGAGCAGATTATTGCTGAGCTATTCCGAGATCAAGGATTTGACGTAGAAGTCTTAGGTTCTTGGAATCAGCCGGACGGAGGAATTGACATTATTGCTGTACGCAAGAACACTCTGGCAGGCACGTTTCGTGTTGGAATTCAATGCAAACGATTTGTAAAGACAGGTGTGGTTAAAGCTGATCTAGTTTGGGCGCTTGAGGGACGCATGGATAAGTTCCGCCTCAACAAAGGGGTACTAGCCACCACGGCACACTTCGAGAAATCTGTGCTTGCAGATTTGAAAGATCATCTTTGGCGAATCGAACTCCGCGATTTTGAAGCCTTGACGCAAGACCTGCAATCTTGGGGGCGATATGAGCATGACTCCACGGGGTTGTGGCTTCCAAAACGACCTTGATCTCGTCGCCCATTCCGAAGCACTTACTTGAGTCGGTTTGAATGAAAGCCCGCACTCCATGCCTGCCTATTTTTCTGTTTGTCCTGACAGAGTTTAGGCTTACAAGCCTTCCGTCGGCGCGCTGGCGGGTCGGACTACTTTACATCTGAATAGCAAATGGCAACTGGCAATGAGTGCGAAGCTGCTTGTTCGAGCAGCTTCGCATCAAAAACGATTGTCTATCTCCGCAGCAATTTCAGCAACAATCCCGATCCCAACGAAATCAATCCAAACAATGCTAACAACGGTTGCGGTGAGGCGGTTGCGGGCAACTTTTGTTCCGGTGCTGGTTCCGGAGTCGGCTCGGGCTCAGCTTGCGCCACCTGTTCCGGCTCAATTGAGCCGGTCACACGGACGGCGACGGTCTTGGTATCGGAGCCGCCGCAGACATTGGTGGCTGTGAGCTTGAAGGTCTTGGTCTCATCCACCGGGCCGGGATTGGTCTGAGTCGGCGAAACCTCCACGCTCTGTGTGCCGCTGCTTCCGCTCACAGACCCAACCGGATCGATGGTCACAGAATCTGCATTGGCAGCGCTCCACTGCAGATCGGCTTTGCCTTGCTCTTGGACCTGGTCGCCCACTTTGACAAAGCGAACCTCGGGCGACGAAGAAGTGAGCGATGCTTGCACCGTGGGATCGACGTTCACATTGACGTCCTTGACCACGGTTCCACCGGGACCAGCGGCGCGAAACTGATATTTCGTCGTTTGCTTGGGCTGCACCGTCAGATCGCCGGAAGCGGATTCGGCCAGCTTCTCATTGTTGGCGCTCACCGTGGTTACCGTTCCCTCCTTCGAACTCCAGGTCAGTTTGACCGGCTCGTTGCACTTGATGTCGGGGTGATCTACAGAAAGGCTGGCTGTGACCGGCGCTACAGCGATCGTCGCCGAAGCGGTGCCGGCTTCAAAGCGTTTCAGGTCTTTGATGTCCTTCCCTTTTCCCCAATCCTTATAGACGATATGCGCGTTGTCGTGGCCTTTCACGTAAACAATCAGGCGCTTGTTTGCTTTTACGTCGACCTGGCCTGCCCAGATGGGCTGGTCAGTCTTGCGCCGCACAATGGTGAGCTGATGCGTTCCCACCGGAACAATCAGCTGCTGCTTGGCGATGAAATTGTTATTCATCTCGTCCGCGTGGCCGACAAAGAACTCAGGCGTCGTGCCGTTCATGAAGACCAGAGAATTGCCGGGAACGCCCTCGATTTGAATTCGTCCCCAGGGACCGCTGACTCTGCCGGGCACAGGCTGCAGATGCACATCGAATTGTTGTGTATCTCCGCCTGCGACTGTTACGGTCTGCGTCTTGGGCGTAAAACCGTAGTTATAGACGGTGATGGTGTGCTCTCCTGGAGCCAGGTGAAGAAAGCTGCTGCGATGAGTAGCCGGCTTCCCATCAACCCAGATATAGGCCTCTTCCGGAAGCACACCGACATACACCTCGCCCGGAGCCTTGCTGTCGCTCGTACCTTTTGTATCTTGCAGCGCCCAGGCAAGCCCGGCACCGGCAATCAGAAATAAAGCAGCGATGGAGAAGCGCCGTAATTCAATGTTCATACCTCCTCCTTGAGGCTTGCCTTTGCGCGGATTCAAAGATGCTGCGGGAACAAGCCTCCTTCCTTTCCTTTTTGGATGGAAGAGGCCACTGCTGATGGCCGAGGGTGGCGCATCTCCGGCTCTCGCTGATTTTCGCGGGAGGAAACTTGCGCTGAGCCAACATAGAACCGGATTCAATTCCGGGTGCTGAGATGCACAAAATTCGGGGTGAAACCATAAGCGGCAAATGTGCACGGAATTTCTCCCTTTCCATTTTGGGATTTAGATTTTTCTTATTTACATTAGGTTCAATCAGGGCATGCCCCTTCGCAGCTACGATGGCCTGCTGTAACTAAGGAGCCACTGCAAATGAGAGCACGCAGAATTTATCTTGCTGTTTTAGTTCTTGCCCTGATGGAAGTCGGGCTCGCAGGCATGCCGGCTGAGGCCCAGACGGCTTTTACCTTCACGCAGCTCGATGTTCCGGGCAGCACGGCCACGGAGGCGGATGGCATTAACGCCCAGGGAGAGATTGTAGGTTTCTTTTTTGACGCAGCCGGCCGGCAGCACGGCTTCCTGGATCAAAACGGCTCTTTCACCCAACTGGATTTTCCCGGCGCTACCGCGACGCGCACCGTCAACCTGAACAGCGCGGGCGTCATCGCCGGCGCATTTACTGACGCTGCGGGAGTGCAGCACGGTCTGTTTGGCCGCGCCAACGACTTTACCCGCTTTGATTTCCCTGGCAGCACATCAACACTGGGCTTGGGGATTAATGCCGCGGGAACCATTGTGGGATCGTTCGCTGACGCCGCGGGACAGACGCACGCATTCATCAAACGCGGCCAGACGTTTACGCAATTCGATTTTCCCGGCGGACACGATACGGTTGCTTTCGCCATCAACAATCGGGACGAGATTGTCGGTGGTTTTACTGACGCTGCCGGCGTCTCCCACGCGTTCACGCTTCGCCGTGGCATCTTCAACCTGCTCGATCCTCCCGGCGCGACCAGTTCGGTGGCATTCGGGATAAGCGTTCAGGGATTCGTGATGGGCAGCTTCACCGATGCCGCGGGCAACGGACATGGATTCTTCGACCGGCGCGGCGTTTTCACTCAGCTGGATTTTCCCGGAGCTGCGTCGACCGATGGAAACGGAATCAATGCCTCAGGCACGATCGTGGGCGATTTCTTTGACCATGCCGGCGTGGAGCACGGATACATCGCCGTGCATTGAAGCCGGACCGGATGAATCGCGCCCTGGAAATGCTTCCTGTTCGTACCTGAGAAAGGAGACTTCTGCCCTATGCGTCACTATGTCAATTCTATAAAGAACAACTTCTTCTTCATTTTGCTGAGTGCGGTCGCACTGATTGGGTTGCCGGCACGCAGCTATTCCCAGTCTGCCTGTATCAATCAATCTCCGCGAAATGTCTTGTACCAACCGCCGATCGGTGCGCCGCCGGCGCCGGGGTTGGATTACAACTACAAAAGCACGGCTCCCGTAGTCACCTTCGGCGCGGATCCCACTACGGTCAACTACCAGGGGCGCGTCCTCCACGTATGTGACCAGCATTACCATGTGCCGGTGGAGAACGTTCAAGGCTGCACCAACGAGAAGCAGGGCGTACCTCCGCCGCACGGGACACCGCCGCCGGTGGGGCAGTGGATCGAGGTACACACCGTTTATGCGGCGGAAGTGGATAACTCTCCTGAATGCGCCGGGGCACCGGACCGCAATCTGGCCTGCTGCAAGAAACCGCCGTTTGTGGTCAGAGGATTCAGCGCCAGGGTCGCACAGCCGTCAGGTTCCTCGGCGCCGCCGATCCCTCAGCCTGCGACTGGCCTTCTGGTTGAATGGTCAGGGTCGAACACGAGTCCCGACGACAACACCGGGTGCAAGCCGCTGCCGGCACAATGGAGTTTTCGCCTGGGCTGCCAATTTGAGGTCCGCCAGAACCTGCTGGATCCGCATAGGTTCGAAGCGCACGGAGCAAGGCCGGTGCAGCCGCCCAACCGTGTAAGCCCGGACATGACTCTTGTCGGAGACGCTCGCGAGTTGGACAACAAGGCGTGCCGTCCGGTACGCACAACGCCGATCGCCAGCGACGCGATTGCCAAGCAGTGGGGCTGCCCGGTTGCCTGCAAACCTCCGCTTAGCAGCTTTAACGGAGATTGGAGAAACGTTCCGGACAACCTGACTCCTCAATATGCGCTGTGCACTTGCTGCGCGCCTGACCGGCCACAGTAAGCGCAGTTTGGTTCGCGCAGAGCAGATATTTCTTGTTTGCAGGATTCATACCTTGGCGAGTTCCGCATATCGGAAGCAAGTTACCAGGTGATCATTCACCATGCCGACCGCCTGCATGAAGGCGTAGCAGATGGTGGGTCCGACAAAGCGGAAGCCCCGCTTCAGCAGGTCTTTGCTCATGGCTTCCGATTCCGCCGTTTGCGCCGGTACGCCCTTCATCGAGCTGATCTGGTTGATCTTCGGCCGGCCGCCGACAAATTTCCAGACGTATGCATGGAAGCTGCCGAATTCCTTCTGCACTTTGAGGAAGGCCTGCGCGTTGGCAATGGTGGCGGCGATCTTCAGCCGGTTGCGGACTATCCCGTCGTTCGCCAGCAGGGCTTTGACCTTTTTGGAATCGTATTTTGCGACCCGCGCCGGATCAAAGCTGCTGAAAGCTTTACGGTAGGCTTCCCTCTTGTTGAGGATGGTGGACCAGCTCAAGCCCGCTTGCGCTCCTTCAAGTATCAGGAACTCGAAAAGCACGCGGTCATCGTGTTGCGGCACACCCCACTCGCGGTCGTGGTATTCGATCATCGCGGGCGTGGTGGCCCAGGAGCAGCGAGTGGGTTCAGAAATAGGCATGTCCTCCGCATTGTAAAGCAGAGGGCAAAAAGTGATATCTACGGCGGAGACGCGGGGCGCGAAGGATCAACGCGAATGAGCGCGCGGATCTGATAGATCCGCTTGCGCGATGAAGATCTGCCTGAAATCGTGCGTCCCGCCGCCAGAGCGTGCGACGCTGATGCTGTTCGTGGGGCAGTTTGTCAAACTGCCCAGAAAAAGAAAAAGCCTGCCATAGCGGCAGGCTTTTTCAAGCAGGGAGAGTGCTCCGGGGTTACTGGGGCGTACAGTCCTGGGCGGGTGGAGCGGCCTGCCCAATCCTGGTATTCAGTGAAGGCGAGGTGTTGAAGTCGAACATGTCGAGCAGCGGGTTGGCGAACTGATCGCGTAGGGTCAGATGCGGATGCGGCGCGAGGTCGTCATCGTCGCCATCGCCGTGCTGCGGCTTTACGCTGGCCGGGGTCATGAAGATGGTTTCAATCAGCGCCAGAATCGACGTGTGATCACCGGTGGTGTGCGAAACGTAGTGCGGCTTCGAGAACGGCGAGATCGCCATGAAGGGCACGCGGAAGCCCAGCTGATCGAAGTTAGCGCAGGATCCAGGGAATGGACCAGTGGGAGAAAAGCCTGGGCAAAGCTGCGCTGCCGTGGCTTTGCTGATGGTGCACTGCGCACCACCACCGGGCTGCTCGCTGGCCGGGGGATTGGAGAGATCAGCGCACTGACCGGGGTTGATGCCGTCTGGATTGGGGGCATGGTGCCGCTGCGCCCGCGGCGGAGCTACGTGATCGTAAGAGCCGCCGTGCTCGTCATAGGTAATGAGAATGATGCTGTCCTGCCAGAGCGGGCCGTTGCGAACGGCATTCACTACCTGCGAAACAAAGGCCTGGCCGCGCTGAATGTCGGTGGGCGGATGCTCGTCGTTTTCGGTCTTGAATCCACCGAGCAGGCCAAAGTTGGGATCAACAAAGGAGACCTGCGGCAGCGTGCCCACGCCGGGAACACCTGCAACCTGGGCGAGGAACAGCTTCAGGGGCAGAAAGTGAGGATCAGGCGGAGCGACCAGTCCGATGGAGCGGAAAGTGCCGCCTTGTGGGAAGTCCTGGAAGTAGTCGGCCCAGGTGACCTTGTTTGCTTCCATCAAATCAAGAATGGTTCCGGTGATCGGCTTGTATCCGGTGGTACCGGCCGGCGGGCCGATTTCAGAGGTGGTGAGGTGGCCGAAGGATGTCGCTGCCATGAGGTAGGAGCGATTGGGAAAGGTCGGGCCCAGCACGGAGCAAAAATAGCGATCGCTGATGGCGAATTTTTGCGCCAGATCGTAATAGAACGGAAGCTCGTCCTGATTGTAGAAATTCATGGTCTGGTCATCGGTCGGATTTTCGACGCCCTTGTCGACCTGCTCGGTGACGTCATTCACGCGGACAAAGCCGTCACTCAAGGTGTGTCCCAGCGCGCCGTTGGGATCGAGGAAGTTGGCTTCGTGATGGGTGGAGGTCCAGCCGTGGTCCAGGTCGGGCGCGACGCAACGGCGCGAATCGTGAAAAGCGAAGACCGTGCTGCCGTCGTCATCCAGGTTGGAGTTGGAACAGCGGAAATTGCCCGCGGCATCGACGCGGCAGGTAAGGCCGTCAACACAGGAGTGATCTTCCGGGCGACAGCCGCCATTGCGGTCATCGCCGTCGCCATCGCCGTCTCTGCGCGGCGAGTGATATGGGCTGCCCGGTGCATAAGCCAGCGCGCCAAAATAATTATCGAAGGAATGGTTTTCCTGCATGATGACGATGATGTGTTTGACCTTGTGCGGATCGCCCTGGGCGTGGGCCAGGTACGTGCATGCAAAAGCGGCGGCAAGCAAGAGCAGAGCTGCGCGGATGCGTGCTGAGAAGCGCATGGGGGAGTCTCCTTTTTTACAACCGCCGAATTAAACAGGAGCTCTGAGAAGCCATTGTGAAAAGAAGATGAAAATTGTGTTACGCCCGCTCAAAACGGGCAGCTCACGCTCTTGAACTTCCGTTAACGCCCCAAGGCAGCGTGTTAATCCCCGCGCAACTGATTCAGCTATCTCCCGGGCGGAGGCGAACAATCGTCGCAGCCATTCACATCCTAGTTGTTACACAGCCAACATCAGGGGGTATCCATATGAAGGCTTTAAAATTCAGCAATCAACTTGCAATCGGTCTTTTCTGCCTGCTGGTTTCGGCAGTGATGATCGCCCAGGTACAAACCGAGACATCCACAGAGAAGGGAAAACAAACGGTTAATACCACCGTGGAGCGCGGCGAGGTCGTCTATGTTTCGGGCAACGATCTGGTAGTGAAGATGGAAGATGGCCAGATACGGAATTTTTCCAATGTTCCCGACAGCGCAACGGTCACCGTGGATGGAAAGCAGCTCACAGTCCATGATCTGAAGCCGGGCATGAAGCTGCAGCGCACTCTTACCACCACCACGACGCCCAAGACCGTGACGACCGTGAGGACTGTAAACGGAACGGTGTGGCATGTGACTCCGCCCAGTACGCTGGTCCTGACGTTGGAAGACGGCACCAACCAGAAATTCAGCATTCCATCCGGCCAGAAATTCAACGTAAATGGCAAGGAGACGAATGCCTGGGGCCTGCGCAAAGGAATGAAGGTCTCGGCTACGCAGATCGTCACCACACCTGTGACCGTGACCACTGCGTCGAGCAAGGTTACAGGCGAAGCGCCGCCGCCGCCGCAAGTATCAAGTGACCAGTTCCAGGGGCCGGTGCTGGTTGTGGTGGTCCCGGCAAAAAGTACCCAGGCTGCAGAAGCCAAGCCAACAGAACCTCCGGCAGCTTCGACAGAAACTCAACAGGCTCAGACAGAAGCTCCGGCTGGCAACGAAGCTGCGCACGCCAAAAAAGAATTACCGCAGACCGCTGGCGAACTGCCTTTGACGGCGCTGATGGGAATGCTGCTGCTCTTGTCGGGAGCAGCGATGCGCATCGCCAGGACGCGTAGACGCTAGACGCCGCTTCGGCAGCACGGAAAACGGATGCAAAACGGAGCGCCGGCAGGCGCTCCGTGCGTTTTGCCCACACTTAACTATGTTTGCTCGTGCGGGTGGGAGCCAAAGCAGTCAAGCCGTTCAGATGGTGCACGTCTCATGGCTTTGACTGCGGTGAATTGAAACGAGCCTCAGCGATAATCGGCTCGAACAGTTCGACCGGATTGCCCGAAGGGTCTTCGACCAGGATTTGTTTGCCCCCGACGCCGGTTACGATCTCATTGCGGAACCGGGCTCCGGCCGCGCGCAAGGCAGCGACTGTGGCTCCCAGATCCGGGACCTCGATGGCGAACCTGTTCCATCCGCCAGGTTCCTGCTGCCTGCCATCCGGCATGGGCTGTCCGCCGCCGGCCGAGGGATTCGGAGCGCTCAACACCAGTCGTAGATCATCTCGCGTCAGCATGGCAAAGGCCGGCGCTGGGTGCATCACTTCCTTAAATCCGAGATGCTGGCAATAGAATGCGATGGCTGCATCAACGTCATTTACGATGTAACGGACTTGCACGGTAGCCACTGGAACCCTCCCGCTATTTTTATTTACCTTCAATAAAGAGTTAGACGGTCCGAATTTGCACCTCACCCTCATTTCCTGTAAACCTTTGATCGAAAGCTCAATACGACCCAATTTGAACCGAATGCCCGGAATCTACGTATCTCTTTGACGGGGAGACTGCTTGGAAGAGCAACAAACAGGGGCACTTGTACGCAGATGCCTGGCCGGCGACAGCGCCGCCTGGGAAGATCTGGTGCGCCTGTACAACCGCAGGATTTACAACCTGTGCTATCGGTTCACGAACTCTTCTGATGACGCGCAGGACCTGACGCAGGAGGTTTTCATCCGGGTGTATCGAACCATGGGCAGCTATAACATTGAAAAAGGGGCATTTAACACTTGGTTGACTACCCTGGCCCGCAATCTTCTGGTCGACCATTTCCGCCGCACCAAGCACGAACGTATAACCGATTCAATTGACGCAGGTTTGCGGGAAGAGGATGATTCCCTCTCGCTGGCGGGCCGCCTCGAAGACACGCGGCCTGCGCCGGATGACCGGTTGGCCAGCAAAGAAACCCAGAAGATGGTGCAGCAGGCGCTCGCCAGGATCAGCCCCGATCTGCGGGAAGCAGTGATTCTAAGGGACTTACAGGATATGGACTACAAGGAGATCGCGGTAGTGCTGCGGGTGCCCGAGGGGACAGTCAAATCGCGGATAAACCGCGGAAGAATGGAACTTGCGCGATTACTTTCTCGTAATAAAAGGCAGGCGAGCAATGAATAACGAGTATCCAAACCGGCTGGAGTGCAGCGAGTTCGAAGCCCTCCTGGCAGAAGCGCTTGATGGCGCTCTGAGCGCCGAAACCCGGGAAAGCTTTGAGGCCCATGGCCGAAGCTGCCGGGTTTGCGGTCCGCAGTGGAGCGAGGCGTTGGAAGGCCTGGAGCTGATGCGATCGCTGGGCGAAGCGGAGCCGCCGAAGAACCTGGTGCATAACATCCTGGCGGCGACGAGCATGAAGCAGGCACAAGCGTCGTCAGTGGCAGCGCCGGTGAAGGGCGGGTGGCTGGACCGGCTGCGGGCAGGATGGCGGCCGTCGTTTGCCGGCCTGATGCATTCGCGCTTTGCCACGTCGTTCGCCATGGCGTTCTTCTCGCTGAGCCTCACGCTGACGCTGGCGGGAGTAAAGATCTCCGATGTCAGGAATGTGGATTGGCACCCCAGCGCGCTGCGCAAGAGCATGGTATTGGGATTCACGCAAGTGGAAGCAAAAGTCACCAGCTATTACGAAAACATGCGCCTAGTGTATGAAGTACAGGCGCGGGTTCGCGAGCTGAGAAAGACCGCGGCACCGGCATCGGGCACGGGCAATGAAAACAAGCAACAAAACCGGATCACCGCTCCCGATGATGGCGGGCGTCCGCAGCAGCAGGAAAATTACAGCCGGGAAGTGGATGGCACCCTGATGGCCCAGTTCCCTGCTAAACACCAAGGAGCCCAACTATGAATTGCGCCGTACACAATCAAACCGAGGCAGTAGCGTTCTGCCGCACTTGCGGCAAACCGCTCTGCGAGGATTGCAAGCGCGACGTAATGGGCGCTATCTACTGTGAACCGTGCATTGCCGCGCGGCTACAGGGACAGCCTCCGGTGGGAGCGACAATGCAGCCACCGGCAATGGCACAGCCCTCAGCGCCAAACCCGGTGATGGCCGGGATCCTGGGCTTCATTCCCGGCGTAGGGGCGATGTACAACGGGCAATTCGTGAAAGCCTTTGCTCACGTTGTGATCTTCGTGTTGTTGATTCTGGCGTCCAGCAACATATCCGGGATGTTTGGGATCGGGATCGGCTTCTTCGTCATCTACATGGCGTTCGAAGCCTACAAGACCGCCGAAGCGCGACGTCTCGGCCTGCCCGCCCCGGATCCGCTTGGCCTGGATAAGCTATTCGGCATCCAGGAGACCGCGCATCACGGCGGACACAATGCAGTCCCGACGGCAACTGCAGCCGGCGGGGTACCAAATCCTCCGCCGTCGGCCCCCGTGTCGTCGCCGCTCCAGGTTGCTCCTCCTCCGCCGCCCACACAGGACACCACACCCGTCGGCGCCATTGTTCTCCTCGCGCTTGGCTTCCTCTTCTTGCTGAGTAATTTCGGTTTCCTTCATGTGGGCAGGATGTGGCCGTTGATTTTGATCGGTTTCGGTTTGTGGATCGCATATAAACGCACGGCCCAGGGGAGGGTGCAATGAATCCGTATGTGAGGAACAGGAATTGCTCGTGCGTGCGATGCCGGGCGCATGGAATGATGGGCGCTGCCGTTCTCATCACCCTCGGCGTCCTCTTCCTGCTCGAGAACTACAGTGACGTCCCGTTTGACAAAAGCTTTCCGGTATTGCTGCTGGTGATCGGCGCCGTTTTGCTGGTCTCGCGCAGCGGATCGACCGAAGGACACATAGATCCACAAGCATACGGCAACGTGATCGCTCCTCCGGTTACCGCGCCGCAACCCCAGCAACAATGGACCACGGGAACTCCAGCACCGCCGGCCCCGACCCACGAACCAAATGAACCTCAGGTGAAGCCATGAGCACACCCAGTCCGGTACCTCCGCAACCGCCTTCTTACTATCGGCCAAGGCCCCGCTCGATCTTCGGGCCGCTGGTGCTGATCTCACTTGGTGTGCTCTTTTTGCTGCGCACCACCGGCGTGATCCAATCGCAGAGTTTGCACTTGTGGTTTGCTCGTTATTGGCCGCTGCTGCTGATCGTCTGGGGCGCAGCCAAGTTGCTGGAGCATCTGTGGGCCCGCCACCGAGGCGAGCCTACGCCGCGGCTCGGCGGAGGCAGCATTGTCTTCCTCGTGTTCTTCATCCTGTTTGCCACCGGTTTCAGCAGAACATACAACTGGAACTGGGGAGGGATGGGCGATGACTGGAATTGGGGACACGGGTGGGATCCCTTCAACAATCGCTACGAATACACTGACAATTTTGCCCAGCCTCTGACTGGCGCGAACCAGATCAAAGTTCTCTGCAACCAGGGCGATATCACCGTCAGCGCCAGTGAAGACGACCAGGCGCACGCCGTGGTCCACAAGACCGTGCGCACCGATTCCCAGAGCAACGCCGACCGATTGAATGAATCCACCAAACCCAAATTTACCCAGCAGGGGCAGATATGGCTGCTGGACCTGACCGGCGGCGACTTTGAAAACACCCGCTTCGACCTGGATCTGCAATTGCCCCGGCAAGCTGCGCTCTCAATTGCCACGCGCAGGGGAAACCTCAGCGTGAGCCAGCGCGATGGTAACGTCGACCTGGCCACCGACCACGGCAACGCCAGCGTGGAGCAGGTGAAGGGCTACGCAACGCTGCGACTGAATGGTGACGTCACGGTGAAAAACGTGACCGGCAATGTCCAGATCGAGGGCTCCGTGGACGACGGTGACATTTCCGACGTAAACGGCACTCTCATGTTCAATGCCGGCTACAACGGCAACATTCAGCTCGCGCGCATCAAGCAGCAGCTGCACTTGAAATCAGTCCGCACTGACCTGCAACTGGCCAAGCTTGATGGCGAACTCAACATGGGTCATGGCGACCTGCAGGGTAGCTCGATCTCCGGACCCGTGAAATTGACGACGCGCTCCAATGAGGTACACCTGGAAGACGTCTCCGGCGAAATCGACGTGGAGAACCGCAACGGCGTAGTCGAGTTGAAAGCCAAAGGGCCGCTCGGCCCCATCGACATCAGCAATGTCCATGGCGGCATTGAGCTTGATCTGCCGGAAAATGCAAACTTCCGGCTGGATGCCAAGAGCACCAGCGGCAACATCGACATCAGCGATTTCAGCGTGAATGTCGACAACAGCGGGTCCGATGCCACAGCGCGAGGAACGGTCGGCAAGGGCGGTCCGGATATCCGCCTGCGGGCTGATCGCGGAACCATTCAGATTCGCAAGCAGTAAATGCAAAAAGTTCGTTTTCGTGAAAACATCAGAAGCGCGCGGCCAAACTTGGCGTACCTGAACGTTGCAATCCAACTATCCAGACTAGTATATTGCCCGGTTAGCCTGGAGGGGACTGACCAACCCTTAGCTAACTCCGTGGCCGTGGCTCCCGCGTATAAACCACGGCCCGGATTCTGGTCATCCTGTTGAGTCGTCCCACTCGAAGGCATGAAAAGCTGCCTGGATTTTGTAACAGTTGGATTGGTAACGCCCACGCAGGCTGAGCCTGTTCTATTTTGAAGAGATGGCTGCCAGCTTTGCGTCCACCAGTTCAACGGCACGCGCCAGCACCTGATCCAGGGTGAGATAGGTGGAATCGATCTGCACGGCATCCGGCGCCGCCACCAGCGGAGAATTCGCACGGGCGCGATCGCGCTGATCACGGGCGTGCATCTCTGCCAGCACCTCAGCTGCGGGCGTTTCAGAGGCAGGGCTTTGCAGAAAGCGCCTTGTGCCGCGAACTTCCGGCGCGGCATCCAGAAAGATTTTTACCTCGGCATCGGGAAACACCTTGGTGCCTATGTCGCGTCCTTCCATCACCACGCCGCCGCCGGCTCCGAGTTGACGTTGGCTTGCCACCATCCATTCGCGGACCGGCGGATGTACGGAAACCTTGGAAGCAGCGTCAGTCACATCCTGGCTGCGCAGCCGCTCAGTCACATCCTTACGGTCCAGCAGCACCCGATTCCCTTCCGCCGTCGGCACGAGCTCGATCTGCGATTGCCCCGCCAGGCCGGCTAGTTTGCCTCCATCGTCCAGGGGAATGTCGCGTTCAATGGCTTTGAGAGCCAGCGCGCGATACATCGCGCCCGTCTCAATGTTGATGTAGTTGTATCTTCGCGCCAGCAGTGCCGCCAGGGTGCTTTTGCCTGATCCGGCCGGGCCGTCGATCGCGATCACAATCCTCGTCCGGCCGCCTGCCGTGGAGACCGCGTCACCCATGCGTGCGTCTCCGCTGCTGCTCCGGTGGAGGCGTCATGCGAATCAGTGTCCGGCTGCCGACAGTCACAAAACTCAGCTCGCGCGCCTGCAACAGCGCATTCACCGCTTCGCGGATCTTGGAGCGCGAAGTCAGATTGGAAAAGAATTGTTCGATCTCCTCCTGCTCGGCTGCAACCGACGCTTCAAGGTACTTGCTGACCAGAGCCGAGATGGCTTCAGGCTGGGAGATCTGTATACCCTCTTTCACCGCTTGCGGCGCCCAGCGGTAGAGCACATCCCATTGCGCACCTTCATCCGGGGTGTAACCAACCCGCGTGATCTTGAGAATTGACCACAACTCGCTCAGCGCGCGCTCCAGCGCGGTGATGCTGGCTTCCCCGCCGACGCGCTGCTGCAACTGGCCTTTGCTCAGCGGTCCGTGCTCCTGCAGCACCGCAAACACCCGCATCCCAAGAGCAGATACCGCTGCGCCCTGGGCTTTGATCTTGGGCGGCGATTTGGGTGTCCGGTCGCCAATGAGCGCATAGAAAAACGGAAACAGCGGCGCCGAGCTGATCAGGGTCAAGTCGCCGGGCAGGATCATTTCAAAGGCTGACTTCTCCCGCAACAGCCCCACCAGCAGATCGGTGGCCTGCTGCGCACGCGGATCAGAGAAAGCGCGCTTTGCATCCGGCAGTCCCGTGGCTGACCCGGCAAAAGCGCCGATAAAGCTGGGCACCAACGGCAACAAGCGTTCTGGATACTGCAGACAAAATCCGACGGCATCCACGAAGGCGCGCCCCTCTTCGATGGTCTGCACGGCGCTTCCGCCGGTGCGCCAGTTGGCGGCTCGATGTTCTGTGAGTTCCTGTTCAGTCATGGTGCGTGAGTTTGGCTGTTAGATCCGCTTGAACGCCTTCTGTATCTCCTTTACAGAATACCGCAGCACCACCGGCCGGCCGTGCGGGCACGTCATGGGACACTCGGTTTTTGCCAGCTCCTGCAGCAGCCACTCCATCTTGTTCTGCTCCAGCGGCATGTTGATCTTGATGGCGGCATGGCAGGCGATGCTGGCCGCAATCCTGGCCCTGATTTTCTCCAGGTTGAGCACCTGTTCTTCCTGCTGAAACTGGTCCAGCAGTTCAACCAGCATCTTCTCCACTTCAGCGGGACGCACGCCGCCTGGTGCGGTCTTCACAGCGATGGTCCGCGTGCCGAAGAGCTCGACTTCAAAGCCGTTGTGCTGAAGTTCTTCGGAAATCTCGGTAAACACCGCCTGCTGGCCGGGAGTAAGCTCCACGATCAGCGGCATAAGCAGCCGCTGTCCATTGTGCGCCGGACTGTTTTGCGCGCGCTCGCGCAGGATTCGTTCGAACAGCACGCGCTCGTGCGCCACGTGCTGGTCGATGATCCACAGGCCGTCCGGATTAACAGCCAAAATGAACGAATCCCGCACCTGCCCAAGCGGCTTCAGGCTGGCGAGCGCAAGCTGGTCGACCACTTCCTGCGGCTCGTCCGGCAGAACGTTGCCGCACGCATCCGCATGGCCGTTGACCGTGACGGGCGCGATGGTGGGCGCCGGCACAGCGCCAAATCCGCTGATCGCCACGTTGCCTTCAACCGCGATCGGTTCGCCGCCGAACTGCAGGCGCTCGTTGACAGCCGGCTGCACCGGCGGCTGAAGAGCAAAATCCGTGGACCCGGCCATCGGCGCTGCGCTCATGGCCGCGCCGGGACTCAATCCCGGGGAAGCGGTGGGCTGGGCCGTGATCTCGCGCGTGAATTGCGGAACCGGGCGGGCCTTCATCAGCGCGGCCCGCACCGATTCGCGCACGAAGTCGTGCACCAGCGATTGCTGGCGGAAACGCACCTCGGTCTTCGAAGGATGCACGTTGGCATCCACCTCTTCATGCGGCAGCTCGATGAAGAGCAATACCACGGGAAAGACCGTAGGCGGAAGAATGTTGCGATAGGCCTCGGTGAGCGCGTGCTGCACCAGGCGGTCGCGGATCAGACGGCCATTCACGAAGACGAAGATGGAGTTGCGGTTCAGCTTCTGCAGCTCAGGCTTGGAGATGAAGCCGTGCAGCCGAATATCGCCGGGCGTGCGCGGGGAGTAGTCTTCGTCGCGACGCCAGGGTGGCGGCTCGGGAATGCCGACGCGATCGAGCTTCATAGTCGCCGCCAGCGGAACCAACTGGTCGAGGGTTTCGCGGCCAAATATCTGGTAGATGCGGTCGGAGTGCGAAGCTACCGGCGCTGCAATCAGCATGGCTTCCGTAGCTGAGTGCAGCTCAAAATGCTTTTCCGGATGCGCCAGCGCATAGTGCGTTACCAGCGAGGCGATGTGCGAAAGCTCGGTCGATTCTGCCTTCAGGAATTTCTTGCGCGCCGGAGTGTTGAAGAAGAGATCGCGCACGGCGAACGATGTTCCCTGCGGCAGGCCGGCTTCTTCGACGCGCAGAATCTTGCCACCGGCAATTTCAACCACTGTTCCGCCGGGTTCGTCGGCTGCACGTGTTTCCAAAAGAACGCGAGCGACGGACGCGATGGACGGCAGAGCTTCACCGCGAAAGCCGAGCGTGTGAATGTTGAGCAGATCGTCGGCGTTCTGAATTTTTGAGGTTGCGTGGCGTTCGAAGGCCAGCAGGGCGTCGTCGCGCACCATGCCGGAGCCGTTGTCAGTGACCTGGATCAGCTTCTTGCCCCCGCCCTCCACCTGCACGCGGATGCGCGTTGCCCCGGCATCAAGCGAGTTTTCCAGGAGCTCCTTCAGGACAGAAGCAGGACGCTCCACGACTTCGCCGGCGGCGATCTTGTTGGCAACGTGTTCGGGAAGGACGTGAATGCGGCCCATGAGCGAAGAGACAATTTAACCACAAAGGACACGAAGGAACACGGAGGCTGATGAAAACCTCTGTGTTCTTCAGTGCCCTCTGTGGTAAAGGAAAGGCCGTTAGTTTGAAGCCGTGACCGTGCTCAGAGCCGGCGCCGGATACTGCGGCAGCTTCTCGCGCGTGTGGTTGGCGCGCTGGATCTCCAGTTCGCCAAACAGCACTGATGGGCTCACGATGGCGCTGGGCAGCGGTTCCGTACGGTTGTAGACGTAGGTATCGTTGCCGGCGGCGACGATGTCGCTGCGCAGAGCGCGGGTATCCAGCTGCTTGAATATGGCTCCGCGGACCAGCTCCATATGGCCGTCATTCACGTAGACGCGCCACAGCAGGCGTGGCGAAAGCTGCGGCCCGGTGGTTTCGACGTAGTAGCCGTAAGGCCGGCCCTGGTCTTTGCACATGTCGATCAGCTTCTTCTTCAATTCTTCAAAGGAGGCGCCGTTGGCGGCTTTGAAGATCAGATTGGAGATGCTCGGACGCGGCGCTCCGCCCAGCGCGGTGCGGCCGTGACCATTGGAATGCGGGAAATCGCGGATCGGTTCGCGGCCCAACAGGTAGTTGGTCAGAATGCCCTTATCGATCACGGTGACCTTCTGCGCTTCCACGCCTTCATCGTCCACATCGTAGTTTCCCGCCAGCGTCTGGTGGTCGATCTCCTTTGCCTTGGGATCGTCGACCACGGTAAACATGTCGGGCAAGACGCGTCCCTTGTAATAGGAGGCAAATTCGCCGTTGGTGCGCGCCGGGTTCCCCAGGTCAGGACGAATGCCAAGAATGTTAGGCACAATGAGGCGCTCAAACATTGAGGTCGCAGCATCAGCCGAAAACAGCACCGGGCCGCGATAATCGTCTTCTACCAGGGGTGCCTTCTCCAGCGCCTTGAAAGTACCGATCAGCTGTTTGGCTTCTTTCTGAATCTCATTGGGCTTCGGCAATTCGTCTGGACGCGTGACCACCCAGCCGTGGCTGCGTTCAATCCACATGCCGTCATCGGCCTGGCCGGTGCCGGAAAACGCATAGGAGTAAACCGCCTTGCCGCTCCGGGTGATGGTTCCCTCAGTATTGACGTAATAGCGGTTGAGCACGCGGAAACTCAGAAAAGCGTTCGAGCTTTCAAGCGACGCGTCAGAGCGGAAGATATCCGAGGTGGAGCGCAGCATCTGCTTCCACTTTTCCATGTCCACACTGGACCTAGCCAGGTCGCCGACGGATTGGCTGGGTTTTTCCTGGGAAAAATCCACCAGATCGGTTTCCGTCTCCACGTTCTTGAGTGCAGCCTCTTTCTCGGTGAAGCCCGTCAGCGCCGCCTTGTATGCCTTGTCGGTGGCGAGCCAAAGCTGGCGGCGAAGCGCCAGTTCCTGATCGTCAGTCGGCATCATTTCGACTGCGCCCGTGCCTGAGCCGAAATAGCTATCCTGCTTGTAATCTCCAATGCGGACAACTACCCGCACCAGGCGGCCGGCGTTGACCTGATCCGAACGCAGCGCGCCGAGCGTTGCGTCGGCGGTCTGGTCCTCGAGTTCGCTGACCTGATATTCGATGTAGTACGGCCGCTGCAGCTGACCCAGTTGAAGCTTTTCCTGCGAGCGTTTCAGCTCGGCGATCATAGCTTTGAGTACGGGATCGCCGTGGTCATCCGTGGGAGCGGCTGAGGGCGGCGCGCTTTCGGCAGCCAGGGCAAATACGCTCATCGTGACGAACAGGAGGATGGTGGAAAGGAAACGCTGCATTATCGGCCTCCCGGATTGGCGTTCTGCTGCTGGCTTGCTACTTCAGGTTTTTCCACTCCCGGCGGCGGCAGCACCGGCGGACGCTCATGCCCCTGCGCCACTTTTTGCACCTCGATCTCAGAGAACAGCATGGCCGGAGCAGCGGCAGAAACCGGCACCGAACCCGATTCGGCGCCACACTCGCCGTTGAAGACATCGATCTTCTGCCCGGTCAGGACAATGCGGTTAAGCGCCTGCAACGGCGTTCCAATAATGTCGACGCCGCGCACCAGTTCATCGGGACGCCCGTCCGGATAGACCTTCCATACCATCAGCGGCATCACCTGAAACGCCTGCGGCATGTTGCGCATCGTAAGCGTAAACCCGCCGGCGATGTCTTCAAAGTAGAGGCCGAAGGGCTTCTTCTGCTTCCTGATCTCATTGATCAACTCTTTGCGCAGCTCCGAATCCGGCACGGTCTTGGTGGAGCGCACGATCAGATTGCCCTGGCGTCCGACCGGCATCAGACCGCTCTGTCCGCGGCCGTGACCGTTGGATTGCATAAAGCCCTTCACCGGCATGCGCGACATCAGAAACTGTTTGAGAATCCCGTTCGAGATCAGATCCACCCGGCGGCTCTTCTCGCCTTCTTCGTCATAGTTGTAATTGCCGCTCAACTCCACGCCTCCGAGCGAGGGCAGCGTTGGGTCGTCTTCCACGCTGAGGAACTTCGGCAACACCGGCTGGCCGATCATCTTGGTAAAGGTCTGGCCTTCATTTTCGCCGCGCTGGCGCTGGCCTTCCAGGCGATGGCCCACCACCTCATGGAAAAATACCGCGGCGGCGCGACCGGAAAGCAATGCCGGGCCGTTGAACGGCTCGACGATCGGCGCCTTCTTCAGCTTCTGCAGGTCCTGCGCGATCTTTTCGATTTTGGCGGTCATGACCTGATCCGAATCGAGCTTGTCAAACGACGAAGCATCAAAAGTCTCTGAGCGCGCCAGCTCCATGCCGTCGCTCGACCGGGTATTGCCCAGCGCCAGCACGCGAATCAACGGGCGCGAATCCACCAGACGGGAACCTTCACTCGAAACAAAGTAGCGCGTGGAATCCTCGATCAGCAGGACGACGGTCGAGTTTTCAATATCAGGATACTTGGAGAAGATGGAGGAGTAGCGGCGTATCCGGTCTTCCCACGCTTTACGATCAAAGCTCTCCGGCGCAATGCCCTTGCCGATGAAGACCTGCGGCTTCTCGACAGAAAAATCCGGAGAAGAATCTTCTTCCTCGGCGCGCACCTTGGTATCAGTCTTCACTTCCATGAAGCCCTGCGCCGCCTTCTTGTACATACGATCGGTATTCAGCCAGAGCACGCGGGCGATGGCATCCGGCTTGTCGTCGAGGGGCAGCGCTGCGGTGGTAATGGCGTTGTAGCGATTGTCACCGTGCGTGTTGTCCAGATCGCGGCTGCCGACCCGTACCGAGATGTCCGCAGTGCGATCATGACGGTTCGCGTTCGCCACCAGGGCGCCGTTGCTGGCCATCACGACTGCGCCGGATTCCTCGGTAACGGCATAACTGATGAAATACGGTGCAGGATCGGCCTTGCTGAGCGACGTCATCGCGCGGTCGAGCTCTTGCTGCATGGTATTCAACAACACCTGGTTGCTAGCGCCGGCCGGGGCTGTTTGCCCCAGCAGTGCCGGCCCGGCCAGGACCAAGCTGAAAAGACACAAAAATAGCGGCTTCTTGAATGACATAGGTATAGAAGAGTGTACCTCAACCCTTAGACACCAGAAATGTTACTTGCGGGCTGGGTAGCCCTCAATAGGGCATTCACCGCAGAGTGCGCAGAGAACGCTGAGAATTAAGCACTAGAGACCATTTACGATTCGCCTATAACCCTCCTTGAGGCGAACTACGTGAAAGTTGATGAGGAGACCTAATCGTTTTCCGCTGAGCTTTAGATAAGAAAGGAGCTGAGCCTCATGTACCGGTATTAATCGCTCGGCTGCCTTTATTTCAATAATGACGAGATCCTCGACGACGATATCCAGCCGGTACGAAGCATCCACAAAGACTTCGCGATACCTGATGGGCAAAGGAACTTGGGTCTCGATCCTCAGGCCGCGGCTTCGCAATTCATACGCTAAACATGCCTGGTATGCGCTCTCGAGAAGACCGGGACCAAGCGCAGTGTGAACAGCAATAGCTGCATCCAGGACGATCCCGCTGATCTGGTTCTCCCGTTTCTCAGCGCTCTCTGCGTTCTCCGCAGTGATATCCATTCGTGCGGTCTGTCATTCCCCGGCGGTTTTGGCCGCGGCGGGCTTCCATCTCAGCACCGGCTTACGGGCAGCGGCGGTTTCGTCCAAACGCTTGACCCGGGTGGTATGAGGGGCGTTCTTCACCAGTTCGGGATCTTCTTCGGCTTCGCGCGCAATGGACTTCATGGCATCAATCAGAAGGTCCAGCTCTTCGACCGATTCGCTCTCCGTGGGCTCAATCATGATGGCCCCATGGACCACCAGCGGGAATGACACCGTATAAGGATGGAAGCCGTAGTCAATCAGGCGTTTAGCGATGTCGCCGGTCTTGACGCCCTTTTGCTCCTGAATCTCGTCACTAAAGACAACCTCGTGCATCGACGGGCTGGAATACGGCAGATGGTATTCGCCTTCCAGCTTTTTACGAATGTAGTTGGCGTTGAGCACGGCATCTTCCGTGGTCTGGCGCAGACCGTCAGGACCATTGGCCATGATGTAAGCTAGGGCCCGGACGTGCATGCCGTAATTGCCGTAAAACATGCGTACCCGGCCGACCGATTGAGGCCGGTCATAGTCCCAGGCCAGCGAGCCGTCGGGGCGTTCCACGATTACCGGTTTGGGCAGGAAGGGTTCGAGGGATTTTTTGCACGCTACGGGACCAGATCCCGGACCGCCTCCGCCGTGCGGGGTGGAGAAGGTCTTGTGCAGGTTCAAGTGCATCACGTCAACGCCGAAGTCTCCTGGGCGGGTCTTGCCGACCAGGGCGTTCATGTTGGCGCCGTCCATGTAAAGCAGGCCGCCCTTGCTGTGGAGGATCTCGGCAATCTTGTGAATTTCCTGCTCAAAGATACCCAGCGTATTGGGATTGGTGAGCATGAGCCCGGCAACGTCTTCATTCATCTGAGCCGCCAGAGCGCTTACGTCGACCATGCCGCGGGCATTGGATTTCAGGTTCTCGACCGCGTAACCGCAGATCGCCGCCGTGGCCGGGTTGGTGCCGTGGGCCGAGTCCGGGATCAGGATCTTTTTGCGCGGGTTCCCTTTCGACTGCAGGTAGGCATGCATCAGCAGGATGCCGGTCATCTCGCCATGCGCGCCGGCCGCGGGCTGGAGCGTGATGGCATCCATGCCGGTGATGTCGATCAGGCAGTCAGAAAGCGTCTTCATCACGCGCATCGCGCCCTGGGAAGCTATGGCGGGCTGATACGGATGCGCGTTGGCCAGGCCGGGAAAACGGGCCACAACTTCATTCACACGCGCGTTGTACTTCATGGTGCAGGAGCCCAGCGGGTACATGCCGAGATCGATAGCGTAGTTCCAGGTGGAGAGCCGCGTGAAGTGGCGGATGATCTCCATCTCGCTCACCTCGGGCATGCTGCCGAGATCGGCGCGCGCAGCGGAGCCAAGGGCCTTTTGGTAATCCACTGCGGGAACGTCGAGCGGCGCCAGCCGGTAGGCCTTCTTGCCCGGCGACGAGCGCTCAAAGATCAGCCCTTCATTCTGGTTGACGTGTCGCGTAGCTTTCCTGATGTATTTGTCGCTCATTGGCCCACCGCCTGTGCCGCTGCATCGATCTGTTCTTTGGAGTTGAGTTCCGTGCAGCACCATACGGCTGCGTTGCCTAGTTCGGGATAGTGCCAGCTCAGCGGGAACCCACCGATGGTTTTTTGCTTCAGCAGGCGCTCATTGATCTTGATGGGATCGTCCTTGGTCTGGACCACGAACTCGTTGAAGCGCGGCGCGCCGGCAAAGAGAATCTTTCCTCTTTTGCCGAACTCGGCGGCCGCATAGGTCGCTTTGGCCAGGTTTTGTGCGGCAAGCTCTTTCAGGCCTTCGCGGCCGTAGATGGTCATATAGATGGTGGCCATGGTAGCGATCAGCGCCTGGTTGGTACAGATGTTGGAGGTCGCTTTCTCACGGCGGATATGCTGCTCGCGCGTGGAAAGCGTGAGCACGAAGCCCCGTTTGCCGTCCCTGTCCCTGGTCTCGCCGACCAGCCGGCCGGGCATCTGGCGAACATACTTCTCTTTGGTCGCCATCACCCCGGCGTATGGCCCGCCATATCCCAGCGGCACCCCGAAAGACTGCGATTCCATGGAAACGATATCCGCTTCGACCGGCGGCCTCACGATTCCAAGCGAAAGCGCTTCGGCAATGGAGACGATCAGCAATGCGCCCTTTTTGTGGGCCAGGTCGGCAACGGCGGCAACGTCCTCGATGGTGCCGAAGAAGTTCGGTGATTGAATGAGCACGCCGGCGGTGTCCGCGGTGATCTTCCGGTCGAGATCGGCCATGTCGACGCGGCCGTTTTCCAGGAAGTTGCATTCGCTGATGGGCAGGCCCTGATGCTGGGTGTAGGTGTGCATCACCTCGCGGTATTCGGGATGAACGCTGCGCGCCACCACGCCGGCCTTGCGCCCGGTGACGCGGACGGCCATCATCATGGCCTCGGCCGCGCCGGTAGAACCGTCATACATGCTGGCGTTGGCTACTTCCATGCCGGTGAGTTCGCAGACCATGGTCTGAAATTCAAAGATGGCCTGCAGGGTTCCCTGCGCGATCTCCGCCTGGTACGGCGTGTAGGAAGTGAGGAATTCGCCGCGCGAGACCATCGCGTCAATCACCACGGGACGGTAATGATGATAGGCGCCGGCGCCAAGAAACATCGCGTAGCCGGCGGCGCTGCCGGAAGCCTGCTCCTGGAAGTAGTCGATGATCTCTGACTCGGCCATCTGCCGCGGAACTTTCACATCTCGGGTAAGGCGATATTCCGCCGGAATCGGCGCGAACAGATCGTCGATGGACTTACAGCCGATCTCGCGCAGCATCTGCGCCCGATCAGCAGGGGATTTGGGTAAGTAGCGCATAGGGATTTAGTAATTGAGTAATCTGGTAATTGAGTAATTTCAAGTCGATGGTAACGCTATCACTGCGGCAAATGAGCAGCAGGTCATTGGGCGCGCGAAACTGAATTGCACCGTTCAGGGTCCCGGCATAATTGCCCAATTACCAAATTACTCAATTACCAAATTTCTTCATTTCTCTTCCGCGATGTACTTCTCGTAATCATCCGCTGCCATCAGCGTATCCACTTCCTTCGGGTTGGAAAGTTCGATTTTGATCATCCAGGCGCTGTGGGCGTCCTTATTGATGGCTTCAGGCGCCTGGTTCAGGCTCTCATTGATTTCGATCACTTTGCCGGAAACCGGCGCATATAGTTCCGAAACCGCCTTCACGGATTCAACGGTGCCGAAGCTCTTGCCCGCTTGAAGTTGCAGGCTGCTCTTCGGCAGCTCGACGAAGACGATGTCGCCCAGCGACTCCTGCGCGTGGTCCGTGATGCCGACCAGTCCAGTGTTGCCCTTCACCTGAACCCACTCGTGCTCTTTCGTATATCGATAATCTTTCGGATATGGCATCTTCTTTTTCCAGGGAGCAACAACCCCTTCGACTTCGCTCAGGGTGTTGCACCCTCATGCTCCTTTGGGGCCCCCGACGAGTCTGTTGTTGGCTCGTTGGAGCAGTTTCGCGCGGATCAGCGCTCACTCCGCATTTCACCCGCTTATTTTTACTTCCAATAACTCAACGTTTCGCTGCTCAAGATTTCTTTGCCCGCCTATAAAACGGCGTGGGCACGACTTTGCACTTGACCCTCTGACCGCGAATCTCGACAAACACCTCATGGCCGACTTCCGAGTGCGACGGCGGCACGTAAGCCAGCGCGATGTTCTTCTTGAGATATGGCGCCGGCGATCCGCTGGTGACGTAGCCGATTTCCGCTCCCGCGGCGTCGAAAACCTTGTAACCGTCACGCGGGATGCCGCGATCGACGGCTTCGAGGCCGACCAGAATGCGCTTGAGGCCGGCGGCCTTGGCTTTTTCCAGAGCAGCGCGGCCGACAAAATCGGGCTTTTCCATCTTGCAGAAGCGATCCAGCGCCGCTTCCCAGACATTGATGGTGTCTGAGATTTCGTGGCCGTAGAGCGCCATCTTGCCTTCCAGCCGCAGCGTGTTCCGCGCGCCCAGGCCGCAAGGTACTATGCCGAATTCCCTGCCCGCCTCAACGACTTCATTCCATACGCGCTCGCTGGTGGGAACGTCAGAGGGAGCATAGATTTCAAAGCCATCTTCGGCGGTGTAACCGGTGCGGGCGATCAGCGTGTTGGGCAGCCCGCAGACTGTTCCATGCTTGAACCAGTAATTCTTGATCTGCGAGAGATCGACATTGGTGAGCTTTTGTAGCGTGGCTTCAGCCTTGGGACCCTGGATGGCGATCTGCGTGTAGTAATCGCCGACGTCGTCGGCATGGCAGCGGAAACGGCTGACGTTCTTGCGCACCCAGCTGTGGTCCTTTTCGCGCGTGCCGGCGTTGATGACGAGAAGATAGTCGTTCGCGCCCATCTTGTGAACGATTACATCGTCCACGAACGTCCCTTCGGGATACAACAACGCGGAGTAATGCGCCTGGCCTTCCTGCAGCTTGGAGGCATCATTCATGCTGATCCACTGCACGGCGTCGAGCGCCTGGGGGCCGCGGATCAGAATGTCGCCCATGTGGGAGACGTCAAACATGCCGACGCCGGTACGGACGGCCATGTGTTCCTTGACCAGCCCGCCGCTCGAGGGATATTCCACAGGCATATCCCACCCGCCAAAGTCCACCATTTTGGCGCCGGTGCGCCGGTGCAGCGCGTTGAGCGCAGTTTTCCTGAGAGTCTGGCCTTCTGCGGTTGAGGACAAGCTGTTTAACCCTTTCAGAATTTTCGCGCCGGAAGACAGAACCCGCCAACCCGGCCAAGGTGCGACTGCAGCGTGACTGGGCGGCGACGAACCCTCAAGGTTAACACTCGCGTTTTGCAGGGGTCAATTGATTGCCAGAATTGCCAAACATTGCCAAAGATCGCCGGGGATTTATGAGGGTTCCCCTGGGTCCTGCACCATTGTCCCGTTGCCGCCGGGCCGGATTCGCGTTAATCTCCGGCTATATGGCCAAGGAATTCGTCTGCACCATCTGTGATATGCCGGAACGTAGCTGCACTTGCAACCGGTACTGCTGGCTTTGCCAGAGTCTCCACGAGGTGCGCCTTTGTGAAGACGGCCAGTACTATTGCCGTCCCTGCCGCGAGTCCTGCGACCTGCAGGCACAATATAAGACCGCAGAATAAAAAAGACAGCCGATCTAAACTGAAGAGCCCGCTTTCGATCAACGCGGAGCTGTGTGCACGGGTTGCACCGTCTCGACTGGGTAGAATGGAATTATGTCGAAACTCACAACCATGCGGCAGGCCATCACCGAGCATGTGCCCGACGGCGCCTCTGTTGCCCTGGGCCTGCAGATGGAGCAGATGATCCCATTTGGAGCAGGCCATGAAATCCTGCGCCAGAAAAAACGCGATCTGCGCTTGATCGGCCCGATCTCCGACATTCTTTTTGACCAGCTCATCGGCGGAGCCTGCGTGAAGGATGTAGTAGCGGCCTGGGTCGGCAACGTGATGATGGGTTCGGCCTACAACTTTCGCCACGCCACCGAAACGGAGAACCCCGGCACGCCTGGCGACAAGCTGCGCGTCTTTAATATGACCAATTTCACCCTCGCCCTGGCGCTCGAGGCCGGCGCCATGGGCGTGCCGTTCCTGCCGACGCGCACAGCGATGGGCAGCGATGTGCCTAAGGGCAATCATTTTTTCTACCAGATCATCTCGCCCTTTGAGCCCAAAGAGACGCTGCTGGCGGTGCGGGCGCTGGTGCCGGACGTAGCCATCGTCCACCTGCAGCGCGCCGACCAGCATGGCAACGCGCACTGCTGGGGCAATTTTGGCGTGATGCTGGAAGGTGTCCGCGCGGCCAAGAAGGTGATTGTCTGCGCCGAAGAAATTGTCGCTGAGTCTGTGATTGCCAGCGATCCCAACCGCACGGTGATTCCCGGATTTCTGGTGACCGCGGTGGTGGAATGCAAGCTGGGTGCGCATCCCTCGCCGGTGCAGGGTTACTACAAGCGAGATGACGCCTTTTTCCAGCAATATCACGCGGAGACGAAAACGCCCGCGGAGTTCGCCGCCTGGGCTGCACGCTGGGTGCACGGGGTGGCTGATCGTGCGGCCTATGAGCGGCTCCTGGGCCCGGATCGCGTGGCCGAGTTGGGCGTGAAGCAGCACGCGTATGCTGCGCCGGCGGATTTCGGATACTAGGCAACAGTGATGTGGATTATCTGCCGCCGACGCGGTATCCTGTTAGGTCAGAGGAGATTAACGAACGTCCGTTCGGGAAAACCGTGGCATCACAAAACGCCAAGTGTTTCGGTGCGTCAGGTATATCGAGGTCCGTGTTTTGGCCAGTTGCTGATTGCCAGTTGCTGATTGCTGCATGAAAAAAGAACTGATCGAACTTCGCGTGAACGGCCGCCTGCAGGAGCTGGCGATTGAGCCCAGCGAACTGCTGCTTGACGTCCTGCGCCAGGAACTGCAGCTCACCGGCTCCAAGCGCGGCTGCGACGACTCTTCCTGCGGCGCGTGTACGGTGCTGGTGGATGGCGTTCCTACCCTCAGCTGCACCGCTCTGGCCATGAGCCATGCCGTGGATGAGCAGTCGGCGCCGGAGATCACGACGGTGGAAGGCATTGCCGATCACGGAGCGCTGGCGGCGATCCAGAAAGCTTACGGCGACTGGGGCGGCGCACAGTGCGGCTACTGTACGCCCGGCTTCATGATTACCGTGAAAGCGCTGCTCGACCACAATTCTGACCCGAGCGAAGACGACATTCGCCACGCACTCAGCGGAAACCTGTGCCGGTGCACCGGGTACACGCAGATGTATCAGGCGATCAAGGCAGCGATTGCTGCTGAGCAACGCAGCCGATGATTGGTTTGCCCTGAGCGCAGGCGGGACCTGGACAGCTGCAGACAACGAATGACCGAACCCCTCAAACCCGCGTGGAGCACACCCCTGCCGGAGAATTTTGAACTCAGGGAATTCGCCACCGGTGTGCTCGAGATTGCCAAAGAGAACCTGCAGCGCGACCAGGAACTGGTTTCCACGGCCTTCGCCATCACGGCCGCAGAAATTCAGTGCTATTCCGTCGTGTTTTCCGATCATGACGAGAAAGCCATGGTGTACCAGCAGCTGATCGAAACGGCCCGGCGCAATGGTGCAACCGCTCTGATTACGTGCAATGACGCATTCATCGGCGAACAAGCGACTCCAGATTTTCTTGAAAGCTACTATCCTGGAAAGCTTAAAGCAGATGGTGCGCAGGAATGCATCATGCTGGCCATCAGTGGTCCCGCAATACAGACGTGGGTCATTGAAGTTCCCTACGAAAGAACCGGGGACAAGATTGAGTTTGGCCGCATACGGGAAGAAATTGGCGGCGAGCTCGGCTTTCTTGAAGGCTGGGCGTCAGAGGAGCCGGAAGTGCAATAAATGCCGGGCGGCACGATCGTTCATGTTGAATACTGCGGAAACCTGTGCCGGTGCACCCCGGACACGCAGATGTACCAGGCAATCAAGGCGGCGATTGCTGCGGAGAAAGAACACCGTCGCTGACCGTAAGGGAAAAGCCTAAAGACACGACCTTCCGTGCCAAGGATTCAGGCGCAAATGCCGGTCGGGAACTCTGAATTTTCTTGATCGTTCCTGTAATCCAGAGCACAATGTCCCGCTATGTCACACCCATTCCTGAAAGCAGCCGCCCTTTCCCTCGCCATTATATTTTGCTTCATTTTTGCCTTCGCAAACGACAAGCCAGCCGTACAGCCGATGAGCAATCAGCAGCGAGATCTTGCTAGAGCCATCCTCAAAAATACGATGGATACGGTGAAGAAACATTACTATGATAAGGCCTATCACGGATTGGATCTGGATCTAAGACTTAAGCAAGCGGATGAAAAGATTGGCCAGAGCCAGACATTGAGCGATGCCTTTGGAGTGATAGCATGGGCCCTCGATGGTTTGAATGATTCTCATACCTACTTCGCACCGCCGCGGCGACCCTTCGATATAGAGAATGGATGGGAAACTAGATTCGCCGGCGAGAAATGCTTTATTACAGCCGTGAAGCCGGGATCGAATGCCGATCAGCAGGGAATCAAGCCCGGCGATCAGGTCCTTGCTATGGAGGGGTTCACGCCGACCAGAGACACTCTCTCGAAATTGCAGTATGCCTTCAATTCCCTGGCTCCGCGTTCGGCTTTCCATCTCGTTTTGGCCACTCCGGGCGGGCAAACACGCAATCTGCTGGTAGCAGCCAGCGTACATCAACAGCCAAAGGTTCTGGAATTCTCGCGGGATATCTGGGATATCGTGCGCCAGCAGGATAGCTACGACCAGGAACTGAAATCGCGCGGCGTTGAATTGCCCGGAGATGTCTTCGTCTGGAAGCTCCCTGCCTTTTTGGAAGAACAATCTGAGATTGATAGTTGGATATCTCGGGCCCGCAAACATAAAGCATTGGTCATGGACCTCCGCGGAAATTTTGGCGGCCGCGAGGACCTGCTCGAGCATGTCCTCTCTAGCCTGTTTGAGAACGGCTTCACCCTGGGCGAGCACGTATCGCGCGGCGAGCATAAACCGATTGTCATCAAAGGGCATGGAGGCCATGCGTTCACAGGCACTTTGGTAGTTCTTATTGACAGCGCATCAGCTTCCGGCGCGGAAATCTTTGCGCGTGCGATTCAACTGCAAAAAAGGGGTACGGTTATAGGCGACAGGTCTTCGGGAAAAGTGATGGTTGCCGAGGTATTTCCGATGAATCAAGGCCTGGATTCGAGCATGCCCTATGCCGTAGAGGTGACTGTTGCTGACTTTCCGCTCAGCGACGGCAAAAGCCTGGAGCGGCAAGGCGTACAGCCCGATGAGCTGTTGTTGCCGTCTCCACAAGATTTGGCCGCAGGCCGGGATATCCAGCTCGCAAGGGCGATCGCGCTGGCCGGAGGCTCCATGACAGCCGAGCAGGCGGGCACCCTTTTTCCTATCATCTGGAGGAGAAAGGATTAGGCCGGCAGCGCCGGATGGTAGTGGTACAGTCGTGCTGGATTCATCGTTATCGCGATGAACGTCTGCTGAAGGCCCGCGATTCGCCTGCGAATCGCTAGACGCTGATACTGCTAGTGGTTCCGTTTTTCAAACTGAACCACTACCCGCCGGATGAGAATTAGGCTGGCAGGTGATAACCTGTCAGAGAATGAGTGATTTCTCCATTATCGGTAAACGGGTTGCGCTGGTAGACTCCGCCGGCAAGACCACCGGCCAGGGCAAGTATGCCGATGATCTCTCTGTGCCCGGCATGCTCACGGGCAAGATTCTGCATTCGCCCTTGCCGCACGCCAGGATCAAACGCATCGATGCCTCGAAAGCCGAGGCGCTCGATGGCGTCATCTGCGTGGTCACCGGGCCGGACGCGCCGAACAAGTACGGCATCCTTCCTGTCGGCCACGATGAAACGGCGCTTGCGGTCGAAAAAGTGCGCTACGTCGGCGACAACGTTGCCTGCGTGGTTGCGGTTTCGGAATCGATCGCGGAAAAAGCTCTGGATCTCATCGAGGTCGAGTATGAGTCCCTCCCGGCGTGGTTTGATCCCGAAGATTCAATGAAGGCGGAGCGCGACTGGATCCACCCGCAGCGCCCCAACAACATCGAAAAGGAATATCACCACGTCTTCGGCGATCCTGAAAAAGGTTTTGCCGAAGCTGACGCCGTCAGCGAACACCGCTATATCGCCGGCGAGGTCACGCACGCTGCCATGGAGCCGCACTCCACGCTGGCCTCGTTTGAGATCGATTCGCTCACCGGCAAGCCTGGACGTCTCACTGTCTGGTCTTCAACCCAGGTGCCGTATTATCTGCAGCACAAGCTCTCCATCGTGCTGGAGATGCCGATGCAGCAGATTCGCGTGATCAAGCCGCTGGTGGGCGGCGGTTTCGGCGGCAAGAGCGAGGTGATTCCACTCGAAATCATCGCTGCGGTCGCGGCGCGGAAAGCCAGGGCGCCGGTCAAGATCACCTACACGCGGGAAGAGGTTTTCTGGGCGCATCGCGGGCGGCCGCGCACGATCATCGATCTGAAAATCGGCGCAAAAAAAGACGGCCACCTCACCTCGGTCGCCGCCAGGGTGATCCAGGATGGCGGCGCTTACTGCTCGTACGGCGTGGTTACCATCCTCTATTCCGGAGCGCTGCTGGGCGCGCTCTATGACATCCCAAATATTCGTTACGACGGCTACCGCGTTCTCACCAACAAGCCGGCCTGCGGCGCCATGCGCGGACACGGTACGGTAAACGTGCGCTTTGCGTTTGAGTCGCAGCTGGACGAGGTGGCGGCGCAACTGAACATCGACTCGGCTGAGATACGCCGCATCAACCTGCTTAAGCCGCCCTGCATTACGGTGAACAATCTGCGCGTGCAGAGTTATGGCCTTCCTGAGTGCATTGACCAGGTCATCAACCGTTCCGGCTGGCAGGAGCGCCGCAATCAGCTGCCGCCCGGCCGCGGCCTGGGCATGGCATGCAGCCACTATGTGAGCGGCGCAGCCAACAGCATTATCCGGTCGGACATGCCGCACTCCACCGTCAATATCAAGATCGATCGCGATGGCGGCGTGGTGATCTACACCGGCGCATCCGACATCGGCCAAGGCTCTGACACCATGGTGGCGCAGATCGTCGCCGAGGTTCTGGGCATCAGCCTGGGCCGTATTCGCGTGATCGCCGCCGACACCGACCTCACGCCCATCGATATCGGGTCCTACTCCAGCCGCGTCACCTTCATGAACGGCAACGCCTCATTGCGAGCAGCGGAAGACGTAAAAAAGAAGATCGTTGCCGCAGCAGCGCAGAAGATGAACTGCGCTCCGGAAGACGTGTTCATGCGCGACGATCGCGTATGGAAGCGCGGCGCAAAACTCACGGCGCCCACAAACGGCGCGCAACGCGACCATGACTCCGCCGAAGCTCCGCGCGGCAACGTGAAAGAGGTCAGCGGGCGCGTGGAAGGCCAGACGCTTCGGGGATCGCTGCAGCAGAAGCGGAAGGAGGAAGGTCCCAAGGACCAGATGAGCTTTGAAGAAGCCGTGGTCTCGGCCATCGACTTCACCGGCGCACTCACCGGCACCGGCTCTTACGCTCCACCTAAAGATGCACGTGGAGGCCAGTTCAAAGGCGCCGGCGTTGGTCCTTCGCCCGCGTATTCCTATTCCGCGCAGGTCGCCGAAGTCAGCGTGGACGAAGAGACCGGCGAGGTTAAGGTCCACAAGGTCTGGGCTGCGCACGATTGCGGCCGCGCACTGAATCCCGTCTCCGTTGAAGGCCAGGTAATCGGCTCCGTATGGATGGGCCTGGGCCAGGCTATGCAGGAAGAAATGGTCTGGAAGGACGGCCTGCTGATGAATCCCGGCATGCTCGAATACAAATCGCCTTCGGCGACGGAATCGCCGGAAGTGGAATGCATTATCGTGGAGTCGGTTGATCCAGAAGGTCCGTTCGGCGCGAAGGAAGCGAGCGAGGGTTCTTTGGCTGCGACGATTCCCGCGATCGCCAACGCGATCTATGATGCCGTGGGCATCCGGCTGCGCGAAGCGCCGTTCACACCGGAGCGCGTGCTGGCCGCGCTCAAAGCGAAGAAGGCAGAGAAGAAAGCGCTGGAGATCACGCGCGGCGCCGATCCTTCCGCTCCGACCACCTTCCGTGAACACGGCGGATCGCTGTGGTTCAAAGGCAAAGGCCCACAACGGCATGAGTTGGATCCGGCACGGCGGACCACACAGGTTGACACCTAAAATCCACCACGGAGGAGCCGCCAAAATTTGGTAATTGAGTAATTTGGTAATTTGGTAAATGAAAATCAGAGGAGACATGACCATCGTGGGCTCGAAATATACCAATTACCAAATTACCAATTTACCCAATTACTAAATCGGATCATGAGTCTTCCTTCTTTCAAACTGCTTCGCCCGCGCTCGCTGCGCCAGGCCGTTGACTATCTGGCACGCCATGGCGACGATCTTATGATCCTGGCCGGCGGCACCGACCTTCTGCCCTCGATGAAGCAGAAGCTCTTTACGCCTGCGTACGTCATGGACATTCGCGGCGTCGACGAGATTCGCGGCATACACGTGCGACCCGGCGCGGGCGTCGAGGTCGGCGCGCTCACGCCGCTCTCGGCGATTGAAGACTCGGAGTTCATCCGCCGCAACTATCGCGTGCTGCATGAAGCCGCCATGACGGTGGCTTCGCCCATCCTGCGCAACATGGGCACGCTCGGCGGCAACATCTGCCTAGACACGCGTTGCGTCTGGTACAACCAGTCGTTGCAATGGCGGCGTTCCTGCGGTTTCTGCATCAAGAAAGATGGCGATCTCTGCCATGTCGCTCCGGGCGGCAAGTTCTGCTGGGCGGCCTTCTCCGGCGATACGCCTCCGGCCCTGCTCTGCCTGGCTGCCGAACTTGAGATCGCTGGACCCACCGGTATGCGCCGCGTCGCGCTCAAAGACTTTTACACCAAGTCCGGCGATGCGCGCATGCGGCTCGAGCGCAATGAGATGTTGACGCGCGTCTTTCTGCCGGAAGCGTCGGCAGGCTGGCGAGGAAGCTATATGAAGCTGCGCATTCGCGGCTCGATTGACTATCCGCTGGCCGGCGTGGCCGTGGCGCTCAAGAAAAACGGCGGCCCCGTGGAAGCTGCGCGCGTGGCTATTACCGCGGTCAATCCCGCGCCGCTGCTGGTTGCGGGCGTAGATAACGCTTTAGTCGGCAAGCAGATTGATGAGCACACAGCCACGGTCGTCGCGGAACTTGCGGCCAAAACCGCCAAGCCGCTCACGACGTCAGCACTTACTCCTGAATATCGACGCGAGATTGTGAAGGTGTATGCGAAGAGGGCGGTGATGGCGGCGGTTCTTCCATAGTCCCGAGCGGACGAGGGCACAGGATTTGACCTCAAATAACCTGGGCGGTCTGCGTTACCAGATCACCTGCAAACCCTTGTACAACCTGAACATTTCATCTACCGTCACAACGGAGATGTCTTCAGCCAGCGCCTGCGAGATAATCTGTCGATCAAATGGATCCCGGTGGTGCTGCGGAAGCGTGAATAGCTGAAACGCATGATCCGCCGTGTAGGGCAGAACCCGCAACTTCAAGTCCTCTGTTCCAATTCTTACTTCAACCTCGCTGAAGTTTAATTTACCCGACGCTTGCTTGATCGCAATCTCAGAGAGGGAAATGGCACTTAGCTCTAGTCTCGCCTGGCTGCTCTGCATCGCACGCATGGCTTTAGAGGAGATTTGATCAGGAGAGGCGACCGCCCAGATGAACGTGACGGTGTCGAGCAGAAGGCGCATTAAGAGCGGCCTTCAATAAAGTCTTCTACTTCGTCTTCGCTCATCGGCTTCCACCACTCAGGATCATGAATAACGACCCGGCCGTTAAGAGTGCCGAACTTCGGTTTTTCGGCCCGGCTCGCCTTGGTAGGGACTAGATCAACCACTGGGACACCGCGACGGCAGATCGTCACGTTCTCCCCGTCTTCGGCTGCTTTGATCAACTCCGGCAGCTTGTTTTTGGCGTCAGCCACGCTTACTTTCATATGAAGCATAATAGCTATCCTAAATAGCTATGTCAATATTGATTTCTTCGGCTACAATAGCTCCGGCCAGAAATTGTGATCCGCCTTGCTAATTGCCGCATACCGCTAATTGCTGAATACTAACTACTGCATGTTGATTACCGACTGCCACATCCACATTCAACCCGTCGATATGTTCAAGGCCGGGCCGCTAGAGGTCATGAAGAAGGCCCGCGGCCATTATGAAGACATCCTGGAATACTGCCGTTCACCCAAGGCGCTGCTCAAGTATCTGGACTCGATCGGCGTGGAGCGCGCGGTGCTCATTAATTATGTCGCGCCGGAGACCATGGGCTTCAGCCATGAGGTCAACCAGTGGGTAGCCGGCTATTGCAAGGAAGATCCCAGGCGGCTGATCCCGTGCGGCAGCGTGCATCCGCGGCATACGCTCAACGTGCAAGCGGAGATGGACAACCTGGTCCGGCTGGGCATTCGCCTGGTGAAAATTCATCCGCCGCACCAGTTGCTCTATGCCAATGACTACATGAACGGCGTGAAGGAGCTTGAGACTATCTATCGCGGCGCCGAAGCCAACGGCATTCCCGTGATGATTCATACCGGAACATCGATTTTCCCCGCGGCGCGCAACAAGTTCGGCGATCCGATCTACCTTGACGACGTAGCCGTGGACTTTCCGAAGTTGAAAATCCTGATGGCTCACGGCGGCCGGCCCATCTGGATGCAGACCGCGTTCTTCCTCATGCGGCGGCACAAGAACGTCCATCTCGATATCAGCGGTATTCCCCCCAAGGTCTTGTTGAAATATTTTCCACGGCTGGAGGAGATCGCGCACAAGACGCTCTTCGGCACCGACTGGCCCAGCCCCGGCATTCCCGACATCCAGCAGAACCTGGATCAGTTCCGCGCGCTCGCGCTGCCTGAGCCGGTCAAAGAGCAGATTCTAAGCAAGACCGCGCTGGAGATCTGGCCGGCCTAGTGAGACTCTGCCAAGAACAAATAAGGCCCGGAAGGCGGGCCTTAGACCATGGTTGGCGATAGAAATCGATTTGCTAAACCGTAGCTCGTCTTCCCGCGACGAGGTGCCAGATGATGGCAATCACGGCAAAAATTAACAGCAGGTGGATGAGGCCGCTCGCGACGTGAAACGCTACGAAGCCCAAAATCCATAGAATGAACAGGACAATCGCAATCAGCAAAAGCATTGTTGTCTCCCCCAAAGTTATTTCACGTTCTTATCAAGTGGGATTCAGGTGCCCTTTAGGCCGTTGCATTCGAAGGCCCGGGCAAAAAGGTTTTAAGCGGACAACCTTCGCACTTCGCGGTGCTGCGGCAATAGTGATTCCCTGCACGCACAATCAGTGCATGCAGTTCGTTGTAATGCCGTGCCAGTTCGCTGCGCCGGGCGCGGCTCATGCGCGATGCCGGGTGCCGGGGACTCGACCCTCGATGAGCAACTGCGAGAGCGTGAGCGCTGGCGTTGCGGATCGCGCTCTCGATCAGTGCGCGGATCTCCTCATAACTTGCTTTGGCGGCAATCATGCCGTGTCGCTCGAGTACGCGGCGGGTGTAGGCGTCGACAACGAAGACAGGATGGTTGCCGGCGTAGAGCAGAATGGAATCGGCGGTTTCAGGTCCAACGCCGTTTAGAGCCAGCAACTGGCCGCGCAGCTTCTCCGTGGGTTGGGCGAACATGCGAGTGAGCGAGCCGGAATAGTTGTCGTCAAGGAAGGCAACGAAGGCTTTCAGCTTGCGCGCCTTCTGGCGAAAGAAGCCGGAGGGCTTCACCAGCTTTTCGAGCTTGCGCAGCGGCATCTGGCGCAGGGCTTTCAGGGTCAGAGAGCGAGCGCGTCGGAGATTGGCGATCGCTTTTTCGACGTTGCTCCAGTTGGTGTTCTGCGTGAGATATGCGCCGACGATGACTTCCAGTCGTGACTGCGCCGGCCACCAGTTCTGCGGGCCGTAGCGGGAAAGCAATGCGGCGTAATAAGAGACGATCTCCTGCCGAGGGCGCGAAGGCGAAGAGAGCTCCGGTAGTTGAGTGATCTGGCGATCGGGTAGCTGTGCCGGACGGCCCATGACACCTACCAAATTATCAAAATTGAGATCGGTGTTCCTGGCTGGATTGGTCGAGAATCGAAGCAGAATCAGTTTAGCTACTGATTACATTACTTCCGTCACATATAGGTGAGGTCCGGTTAAAGCTACAATCGCAGCATGAAAGCCCTGGTTTTTCTAGCCTTTGTGTCTCTGGCAACCATGCTGCCGGCACAAACCCAGAGTGCTCCTGACCAGCCCAAGTCGCTGGGCGAGGTGGCGCGCGATTCCAAGAAGGAGAAAAAGGAGCCGGCCAAAATCGTCCTCTCAGACGAGACGGAGCAGCAGCACAAGGCGGTGATCCCTGACGTTTTCTACGGTGGCGTAGACAACACCGACGAGATTCTCAAAGCCATCGATGACTACCACAGCACGCACAATCTTCAGGAAACCGAGGCCGTCGTCCACATCTGGTTTGACAAGCACGATGCCATGCTGCTGAATGCCATCGAAGAGAACCGCCGCATCGAGCAGCGTGAACGGGACCGTTCGCTCGGCTACACTCCTGCCAGCGACGCACAACCCCGCAGCACCCAGGAATATCAGGAAATGCAGCGTGTCGAACTGATCTCCCGCCGTGAAGACCTGAAACACAAACAGGAAAACGGGTTGCTCTCCGCGCGAATCCAGCAGGCTTTCGGAAAGGTCCGCGCACAGGTGAAGACCAAATACGGCATGAATGTCGAGTGGTTCAAGATCCGTTGCGGCAACGGCAATTGCAGTTTCTAATACCCAAGCTTTTAATCAATTCGTTCTTCGAAATCGGCACCGAATTCGCTTGACAATTCGCCATATTTTCGCTATAGTGATTTAGTTCTGGCTCGGGAGCGGCGCCGACAGAACCTCTGCTAATTCAATCAGATACGGGCGGTAGCCCGAAACGGCCTGCAACCAGAAAAGCATCCGCCAGGGCGCTGAGATCGTCGAGCGCCGGTTGGCCTGTGCTTTTCACCCCTTACAGTTGAAGTACGCCCACACATCGGTGATCCGGTGATCGCCGAGACCTGCTGATCTGAAACCCCAAAGGACAACAAATTCAATGATCGACAGCCACCCGAATCGGGTGGCTTTTTTATTTCTGCCGGATGGAGCGAACAGTGAAAGCGAAAGCGAAGAAGCAACGCGTCATAAGGGAGAAGCAAACCACAGCCGAGACTCTGAAGGCGATCAGGGAGTGCGCAGCCGAGCTGGGGCGCACGCCGAGCTTCGTGGAATTGAAGAGGCTCAAGCAGGTGAGCAAAGGCGCGATTTACCAGCTGTTCGGCAGTTATCGATGCGCGCTTGAGGTGTGCGGGCTGGAACGGAGCGGGCCGGGTTGTCAAGCGGACCTGCGCGCGCTGTTTTTAGATTGGGCCGGGCTGGCGCGGAGCCTGGGAAAGGTTCCCAGCATGGCGGAATATGAGGCGCGGGCGAAGTTCAGCATTCAGCCACTGCTAAGGCGATATGGATTCTGGAGCGCGGTGCCGGCGGAGATGGGGGAGTTCGCGCGGAAGAACGGGCTGGCGGAAGAGTGGGAGGACGTGCTGGAGATGATCGAAGGGAGAAGAAGGATTGTGCGGCCGGCCGCACCGGAGGTGGTGAAGGCACGCCCGCGGTTTGCCGAAGGCGAACCGGTATATGGGCCGCCGCTGACGCTTTCGCCGCTGGCGTTTGCGCCGACGTTCGAAGGCGGCGTGCTGTTTCTGTTTGGCGCGCTTGCGGAGGAGCTGGGGTTTGCAGTGTTGCGCATCCAGCCGGGGTTTCCGGATTGCGAGGCCATGCGCGAGGTGAAGCCCGGCGTATGGCAGCGGGTGCGGATCGAGTTTGAACTGCAGAGCCGCAATTATGTGACGCACGATCATCCGGCGGGTGGGTGCGAGATCATCGTGTGCTGGACGCATAACTGGGAGGCGTGTCCGGTGGAGGTGATCGAGTTGAGGAAGGTGGTGGAGGGATGGAGGAAGAGGATGGGGAGGTGAAGGGTGTTGGCGCTCGGTGATCTCGCCGATCGCGAACAATACCGGCGATTGCAATCTCCCGCTCGAAGTATCGCGGCGAGAATCTTCCCGACACAGAGTTCCTCGTCAACACACTGGTGGATTCGTTCAACGTTCCCAGAGACCAAGTGGAGGGGTTCATCTCGATCTTTACCCAGACCTTGAAGGATGCGGATCTTTTGGAGGAGTTGAGCGGCGGCAAGTTTCGTGTCTTGGATGCTGCCACGCCGGGTGACACAAGCACACCAGTCGGAGAGCAGCAGATCAAAAAGCTTTCGAAGGGCGTCACAGTCTCGGCTGATGACTCCTGCTTTGTGGTTATGCCATTTGCCGAACCTGTGGGTGGCTATTACGCAGCTATCTACCAACCAGCGATTGACAAGGCCAAATTAAGAGCCAACCGTGCGGACGCCGACATCTACGGCACGGGAAAGATCATCGATCAGATTTGGAACGGCATCAACTCCGCCCGCGTGTTGCTGGCCGACCTTACGGGCCGCAATGCCAACGTGCTGTATGAGCTCGGTCTGGCCCATGCGCTGCACAAGCCTGTGGTGCTTCTCTGCTCTAAAGCCAACGAAGCGGACGTGCCCTTCGATCTACGGCATGTGCGCGTCATCTACTATGACAAGGACGATCCGTTCTGGGGAACCAAGCTGATTGAGAAGGTCGCAGAGAACATCCTCTCCGCGCTGCAGGACCCGAAGGACGCAATCCTCTTCCGTGACGCGAAATGAAGTCTCGCGGGCCCCGGGGGCGAACTAGCGGAGGACTCGGTCGGAATAACAGATGGTTGGGGGACTCTCACGTAGCCCTGAAGGGCCGATCTCTATCGATCGGGGTCACCGGCAGGAGTGCCGGTGGCACAACAGGAGTTCCGCCGCCACAGGGTGTTATTCTGCAGCCGGGTGCCCCATCCATCGCGGTTTTTGCGAAGGGCGGGCATGAAGACTATTTGTTTGTCGTCTTCCGCCTCCGGCCGCCCTTGCCTGCGGCTACGGGCTACGTCGGCGCAACGTCTCTATACTGCATACCCAGGCCTAACGGCCTGGGCTCAAGAATTTCGCGCTTCGGGCTCGAATGACATTCGCTCCGCTCATGGTCCCTCGGTTTACGCGTCCCTGAAGGGCCGCTCTTCTACCGGTTGTCCGCGCTGAGGCGCAGGAATGAAGGAAATTGGAATAGTCGTAAGAACTCCCTAGGTCAGCACGGTTAGGACAAACATTCTCGGGGTTCCTCCACTCGCCCTTAGTCCCATTCGCTCCGCTCATGGTCCCTCGGACTCGGTCGGAATGACAGCTGTGGAATGGCAGATCTTAGGAGAATTCTTACGCGATCCTGAAGGGCCGTTTTCTACCAGTCGGCCACCGGCAGGAGTGCCGGTGCCACAGAATGGTATCCTCCAGCCGATGAAACGACTGCGCTGGGTGCTGCTCATCCTGGTTGTGCTGTTCGCCGCCTGGTTGATGCTGCCGGGAATCGTGGAGCGGTGGTTTAACAAGACGCTGCATGCGGGGCCGTATCAAGTTTCATCTCAAGCGCAGGAGCTGCATCGGCGGATGATCGTGGCTGATCTGCACGCGGACAGCCTGCTCTGGGGACGCAACCTGCTGCGCCGAAGCAGCGCCGGCCACGTCGACCTGCCACGGCTGGCCGAGGGCAACGTCGCGATTCAGGCGTTTACGGTGGTTACCACGTCGCCGCGCAGGCTCAACATTTACCGGAATTCCGATGCCACGGACCAGATCAGGCTGATCGCAATGTTTGAAGGCTGGCCGCCGAGGACATGGGGTAGCCCAAAGGAAAGAGCGCTGTACCAGGCACAGCGGTTACAGAATTTTGCCAAGCAGTCGAAAGGCGCGCTGGTGCTGATTCGCTCGCGGGCCGACCTGCAAAGGTTCCTGACGACGCGCAATTCAGGCAGCATACAAGGAATGGTCTCGGGGCAGGCGGTCGCGGGATTTCTGGGCAGCGAGGGAGCTCAGCCGCTGGAAGGCGACCTCAAAAATCTTGATGACCTTTACGCCGCCGGATTCCGCATGATGGCGCCGACACACTTTACTGACACGGCGTTGGGTAGCTCGGCCTCTGGCATGAGCAAAGGCGGACTGACCGAACTTGGCCGTGAGTGGGTGCGGGCCATGGAGGCACGAAAGATGATTATCGATCTGGCGCATGCCTCGCCGGCGACGCTGCGCGACGTGACGGCAATGGCGACTCGTCCGCTGCTGGTTTCCCACACGGGCGTGAAGGGCACCTGCGATAATCCGCGCAATTTGACCGATGACGAATTGCGCGCGGTAGCGCGAACGGGCGGGGTGATTGGCATTGGCGTGTGGGATACCGCGACGTGCGGCAGAGATGCAATGGCGACGGCGCGGGCGATCCGGTATGCCGTGAAGATTGTCGGCGTGGAGCATGTGGCGCTGGGCTCTGACTTCGACGGCGGCGCAACGGCACCCTTCGACGCCAGCGGCTGGCCTCTGGTCACGGAAGCGCTGCTCAAGGAAGGGTTCTCGGAAGAAGAGATCCGGAAGATCATGGGTGAAAACGTGGTTAGGGTGCTTATGGAGACGCTGCCGTAGAGATCGCCGGAATCGCGCGAAAACGCCGGAATCGCCGGGATCGGGAAACCCGGATTTGCTACAAAACGCCGCCAAAATCCTTAAGGTCGCAAACTCCGGAATAATAAGGACTTTTTTCCTTCCCTCCCGTCTAAATCTCTGGAACCACGAGGGGTTCCGGGCCGTATTACACAGCAGCGATAGGAATCGCGCGAGATCGCCGCAATCGCCGGAATCCCACCCCAGCAAGCCAAAACAGGGCTTGCCGGGGACCCCGGAATCGCACGGGATCGGAAAAACTGGGACCGCGGGCTCCAAGGGAGAATCCTGGAAATTCTGGAAATTCACGCCAGAGCGCAGGGTTCATCCGAGTGAGCTGACGGTCGAAATAGAAGGCAAGCGGTAATCCATCGATGAGAATGGCTTTAGACACGATCGGGCAGGTGTTGAGCATACTGTGGGCGCACAAGCTGCGGTCGTTTTTGACCATGTTTGGCATTGCCTGGGGTGTGGGGTCGCTGCTGTTCCTGATTGGCGTGGGCGAGGGCTTCCGCTCCGGGCAGAAGAAGAACATGGCGACTATCGGCGAAGACATTATTTTCATGTGGGGCGGGCAGATTCCGGCGGTGAGTGGCCAGACGCAGGAGATGCGCCGCTACTTTCTTACGCTCAAAGATGTGCAGGACATCAAGGCCGAAGCAACCATGGTGAAAGAGGTATCGCCGGTGATTGGGCGGGGCGATATCCGGATACAGAGCGATTTTGCCACGGTGAGCGGAACGACCTCTGGCCAGTGGCCGAACTTCAATCAGATACGCTATCTGCCGCAGGGCGAGGGTCGCTGGCTGAACTGGGAGGACGAAGAGCAGAAACGCCAGGTATGCGTGCTGGGCTTCCAGATGATGAGGAACCTGTTTCCCGGGCGGCCGGCGATCGGCAGCACAGTACTGCTGCGCGGCATGCGATTTGAAGTGGTGGGCGTGCTCGCCAATATCGGACGGCAGGAAAATAATCTGAACAATGTGAGGATTTATATTCCTTTCAGCGTGATGCATGAGTTTTTCCCGATGGCGGGAACGCATACGCCGGATGATATCGGGAACCTGGCGATGAACCCGAAGAGCCGCGCCGAGCATGCCGGCGCAGTGGAACAGGCGCATAAAATCATCGCGCGCAATCATGGCTTTGATCCCGACAACAAAGAAGCTTTTGAAGGCTGGGATTCCGTGCAGACACAGGATATGGTCGGCAAAATCTTTGACGGGATGGATTTGTTTCTGGGCGGCGTTGGTCTGGTGACTCTGGTTTTAGGCGCCATTGGAATTATCAATATCATGCTCGTGAGCGTCACGGAGCGGACGCAGGAAATCGGCCTCATGAAGGCGCTGGGCGCGACCAACCGGCGCATACTCACGCAGTTTTTCCTGGAAGGCGCATTTCTCACCGCGCTCAGCGGCGGCATCGGCATTGCGATTACCATGGGCATTATGGCGCTGCTGGCGAAAATACCAACGCCTCCAGGGTTCGATCTGCCGCACATTGTGCCCGGTTCGGCGGCGGTGGCGATCGCGTCGCTTTCGATCGCCGGCATCATTGCGGGTTTGTATCCGGCGCGCAAGGCTTCACTGCTGCAGCCGGTGGAAGCGCTGAGAAGGGAGTAGCGGCCGATGGTCCACGATTTATTCGGGCAAGCGTATCAATCCATCAAGCACAACCGCCGGCGTACGGCGCTGACCATGCTGGGCATGGCCTGGGGCATTGCAACCGTGGTTATCCTGCTGGCCTACGGCGCTGGGTTTGGGCGCGCCATTACGGCGATTTTCTCGAATTTCGGAATGCAGATGATGGGTGTGTTTCCCGGCCGCACCTCATTGCAGGCGGGTGGCTCCAAGGCGGGCACACAAGTTCGTTTCATGATCGACGATGTGCAGCACCTGCAGGAGCAGCTGCCGATCGTCCGCCACATCACCCCCGAGGCCTCATTCAATGCCAACGTCCAGCATGAGAACCGGACCCAGCAATTCGGGGTCAGCGGCTTCACACCGGATATCGTTCCCGTCCGCGCGCTCGCCGTGGCCGAAGGCCGCTTCTACAACGCAGCTGACGAAATGCAACGTGCCCGCGTCGTTGTGCTCGGTTCAGACGCCAAAGACAAACTGTTTTCCGGCGAGCCGGCGCTCGGCCAGAGCGTACGCATCAGCGGTATCAGCTTTGAAGTGATCGGCGTGCTCGAACCCAAAATGCAGGAAGACGACGACAACGTCAACAAGATCGCCTACATTCCCTTCTCCGTCATGTCCGATATCCGCGACACCCGCTACCTCGACGGCATCTGGCTCGACTATGAAGGCATCGACTATGACAAAGTCGAGGGCAACATCCGCAGCGTGCTTGGCACTTCGCACGGCTTCAATCCCAAGGACCCGCGGGCCGTTTTCATCTGGAACACGATGAAGAACCTGAACAACTGGCAGATCATTACCATGGCCTTGCAGGTCCTTCTCACCTTCATCGGCACGCTTACGCTCGGGATTGGCGGCGTGGGTTTAATGAACATCATGCTGGTTTCCGTCACCCAGCGCACCCGGGAAATCGGCGTGGAAAAGGCTCTGGGTGCGCGCCGGCGTGACATCCTTACGCAATTCCTGGCGGAAGCCATGGCCATCACCTTTGCCGGCGGACTGCTCGGCGTCATGGTCGCTTACATCATCTCCTGGATCATCGGCCGCATTCCCGTTTACAGCGTCATGGCCAAGAATGCTGAAGCCGGCGATATCTATCTCAGCATCGCGCCCATGCATCTGCTGGTCTCGACCATCATCCTGATTTTTGTTGGTCTGGTCAGCGGCATGCTGCCTGCGATCAAAGCTTCCCGCCTCGATCCCATCGAAGCCTTGCGCTACGAATAGTTCCTCGCTTCGAAGAAGAGCGAGGAACTCGTGGGAGAATGGTTTCGAGCCACTCCGTCGCGAGGTCGAGTAAATTAACGGGAAGGAAACACTGACATCATGAATCAAAAAACCGCCATCATCACCGGCGCCAGCCGTGGCCTCGGCCGCAGCACTGCCGTCAACCTTGCCCGTCGCGGCGTTGACGTGATCTTTACCTATCATTCGAATAAAAAGGAAGCGGAGAGCCTTATTCGTGAAGTCGAAACGCTGGGCAGGAAGGCCGCAGGATTTCAGCTCGATACCGGCGACACTCGCGCCTTCGATGCTTTCGTGACTGAGGTCCGGAGCAGGCTGCAGAGCTGGGGCCGTGAGCGCTTCGACTATCTCGTCAACAACGCGGGCAACTCTCTGCATGCGAACTTCGTGGATACGACTGAAGCGCAGTTTGACTCAATCGTAAACGTTCATTTCAAGGGTGTGTTTTTCCTGACGCAGAAATTGCTTCCGCTCATGAACAATGGCGGCCGCATCGTCAATCTGTCGTCGGGCCTCGCGCGCTTCACTGGGGCAAACACTCCCGTTTACGGGGCGGCCAAGGGAGCGGTCGAGGTCCTGACCCGTTATCTTGCCAAAGAGCTCGGGCCTCGTCAGATCACAGTAAACGCCATTGCTCCAGGCGCCATCGCAACGGACTTCAGCGGCGGGTTGGTGCGCGACAATCCCGAAATTAACCAGCGGGTGTCCGAAATGACCGCGCTTGGCCGCGTCGGACTCCCCGACGATATCGGACCGATGATCGCAGCATTCCTGTCGGACGAGAACCGCTGGGTGAACGGCCAGAGAATTGAAGTTTCCGGAGGCATGTTCCTGTAGTTAGTTCTGGATTTGGGGCATCTCAGAGCCGCCGCCAGACCATGCGAGGATCATCCCTCTTGTCAAGCCGGCGCTGAACCTCTGCATTGATCGCACAGATACTCTCCCTTGGTGAGTACCTTTGCGTCGATGTCGACACCGCAGTTGGTGCAACGAAATCGCATGTATCCTGGAATGCCATATCGGCTCCACGCCACCTCGACATCGGGCGTATATTCCCGGGCGACGGACATGAGATCATCAATCTCGTCAAAACTCAGCGAACGGCCATCCGGAGTGATCACATGCTCCACGTAATCCCATTCGTTGCAGTCATTGAAGATCGTGATTCGCCAGCCATTGCTCGCCATGTAAGGCACATTGCCGGCATAGATGTCCTGGGGGATACACCCCTCGGGCTGCAAAGGGATCGTGCCTTCTTCAATTGCCTTCAGGAATTCGAGCAGCTCTCCTTCTGTGATGCCGGCCATGATTCTATGATTTGTACCGCATTCGTTTCCTCAATCCCCCACCTTCGTTGCTTTCCCCTCAAGCATCGTCTTCCACGTCGCGCCGCCATCGTCTGACGTCTTCACTTTGAAGATCTCCGTTTTTGGATCGGTAAATTCATTGGTCGTGACGATCAGCGTCTTCTTGCCCTGTGCGTCAAAGCTCGAGTTGTAAGTCCAGAGATCGCCTTTGATCTCGACCGTCCCGCTCGTCGGCTTGGCTCCCGGATCGGACAGCGTAGTGTAGCTATACGTTCCGGCCTTCGCGTCGTAGGAGTACACCGTAAACTGCTGATGTTCCGGGCCGCCAAAGTTGACCAGTTGATCGCAGACCAGGAAGCTTCCCATGGGCGACCACCGGCATTCGAGAGTCGTGCTGGTCTTCTGGCCACTGGCAAAGGCGCCCTCCGTCTTCCACTTGCCCAGGAATGCTCCGAGCTTTTTCGTGGGATCATCTTTCTGCATCGCGGTCACGCTCATGCAGACGGCAGCAATGGCAATCAGGGCCAAGGTCTTCATGCATTTCATCCCAGCTCTCCAATCGTTAAATTCGCCAACATCTTACGCCTAGGCCCGCTTTATCGTCCGCGAATAAAGTTGCGTTCGCTCCTTGAACCCCAGTCGCCGATAGATGGCCACGGCGCGCTCATTGTCCGTGCGCACCGTCAGAAATGGCCGCTCGCCTTTTGCCCGTATGCGATCCATCAGCGCCAGCACAATCGCCGTGCCATATCCGCGGCCTTCATGGTCAGGCTGGGTAGCCACGGCGGTGATCTCGCGATAGCCGGCGATATGCAGGCGCAAACCGCCCATCGCCACCAACTTGCCTTCGCTGCGAATCCCCAGAAACGTCCCCACCTTATGGATCCTGGGACAGAGCGTCCGGTTCGGCCGCGTCGCCGAATAGATCACGCTCATCTCCGGTACGTCGGCCGGCGTCAGTTCGATCACTTGATGTTTCGCAGCCGCGCTTCGAGCGCTCTCATCTGAGGCAACGCTGTCATCTTTCAACATCTGGTGCAACTCCACGGCTCGCACCACGTTCCAGCCCGCCGGCAGCGCCGGAGGCGCGGAAAAATAAAGCGTTACCGCATCACGTTGAATGAGCTGCGCCAGCGAATCAAAAGCCATCGTGGTATTGGCAGCAAGTGCGCCCAGCAAGGCCATCTCCGGCGGAAACCGCCGCGCCAGCGCTGAGCCGTGTGCCAGCTGCACTTGTTTGGTGGTGAGCGCCGTCCACGTGGGATTATCGAGCGGATGCATGCGGTAAAGAGTCTAGCGCATTCGCTGGGCCGTCGACTCAGTCATTTATTTGCAGCCGGGAATTGTGCAGGAATAACCGGGCCGGTCACCGCCCCAGGCTCGCCGGAAGCACGCATGGCCGCCGGCCACAAACGCCGCCGGGTCTCCAGCAAAAGCTCCCAATCGCGCTGGAAGTAAGGCAGCAGCTCGCGGTCTTTGGCAGACCGATGCATCATCTCGTTCACACGCGCGAGCATGATCAGGTAAGCCAGTTCCGGATCGGAGCCCGGAGCATTGATGTTGCTGGCCGCAATGCCAACCCGGCGCTGAATGCCATCTTCGGTACTCTCTAGCCATGCGGCCCCGTCCGGATCGAGTGATGTCTCGCCGCGGCTACCCAATTCCTTCACCAGTCTATGAAGCGCTTTCACATCCGGAATCAATTGCTTGCCGATCGCCTCATTCGTGAGCTCATGCAGCGCGTCGCGATACGATTTCCACTGCGCGCCTGTGCCCAGCAATTCATCTTTCGGGCGGACCGGGGGCAGCGGCACCGGCAGTTCAGCAAAATCAGCCAGAAGCAAGGGACGCACTTGATTTGATTGTGCCTGCAGCTGCTCCAGGTTCGCTTGATGAGGGAGCACATTATCCGCTCCCGGCTGGCGGCGCAGCTCGTGCTCGGGATTAAAACGGCCGGTCACGGTGTAACTGCCGACAAACAACGCCAGCTCGTGCGGACGCAGAAGCAAAGGCAAGAGGAATTTCTTGGAACTGAACAACATCTCACTGCCTTTGCGCACGCCATGGCTCGGGTTATACGTGCCGGGGACCTGTGTGAACCGAAAGACACGAAGCTGCAGCGCGGGATGCCGGCGGGCGTAGTGGGTAAGAGACTTGGAGATGGCCTTGGGGCTGGTCACGCCAAAATCGTTGATATGATCGGACCGGGCCGAACCCGGGAAATAGAAGTTGAGTACCTCGGCCGCGAAGTCGGCGCAGTTGTTGGTCACGCCGTTGTAGTGGTTCACGTTAGGCCGGGCGTTCAAATGGATCATGAACGCCACGTCCTGTTGCAGCGTGGTTTTTAGCTGGAAAATGTAAGCGCTCCTGATGAACGTGCTGGCAAACAAATAGCGCCAGTCGCCGTGCTGGTTAGCGCTGCAAGGGGTGGTCTGGCAAACGCCGGCCAGGTAGCTTTCGCGAGCATGGTCCTGAAGAAGGCGAAACAGCGCCGGCCAGGCAAGTAGCGGGCGGTTGCGTTCATCTTCCACACCATAGAGAAACAACGAAAGAGGCACTGCGTTCCATTCAAAATCCTGATCCTCGTCAAGCCCCTTATACATGCTGATGACGGAGCCGGCCTCACCCGCAGTACAAAGACGAAGCTTTACCGGCGTCTCCGGACACAGCCGGGATAGATAGATGGCAGAGTGGCCTGAGCTGATCCATTGCGAAAGACCTTCGGCCGGAGTCTCGCTCAACAGCAGACCAACATCGGCATGAAGAGATGTGCAGCCAAACAAGAAACCAACCACGATGGCCAGGGTTCGCAAAGAGCCGAAAATACGCCACATATTCGTTTGCATCGATCGACAGTCACCAGGGCACACTTCAGGCACGGAGCGTCGTCAAGTGGTCCACTGAGCTACTTAGATGCGGGTTGGCGGAAATTCTTGGAGTTCTGCGGGTGGAAAGTGCCGATATGGAATGAGATTCAGCAACCATTTGTGGCTCTTTTTCCTATGGCTCAATCTATTGGTTCATACCTTGTTAACGTCATCATCCACATTGAAGGTACGCCGGCACACCGACTCTCGTTACCGGGCAAGAGCATTTTGTCCCACACTTGTTACCTTGGCGGAGGCTGCGATCTTGTTATAGTTGCGGTGCCAGGATTTATGACTTCGCGATCGCACAAACCTGCGGGAGAAATCGGCCTTCAAACCGCGCTTAGCCTTGCGATTGGCCTGCCCTGTCTTGCGTTCGCGATCTGGGGAATATGGGTCTGCGGCAGCATGGTGCATTCTTTATTTCTGGGCCCCGATGCCGGCCTCAATCGCTTTGCCGCAGTCCTGAGCTGGCCCATACTGTTTGGACCGTTTGCCCTGTTTGGCATTTACGTGTTGACTCTCGGCTGGAAAAATCTTCGCTTGGCTCAGGCCCGGAGACGGCAGGCCGAGCGAGTGCAAATCTTGCCGCCGTTACCGTCTATAGCTGAAACGCCCAGAGCCACAGCCTCAGTCGGCACTCGCGCCTCCGCAGCGGACTTGGAGCCGCTCGACGACGCCACCAGGCGCCACCTTGACATGCTCGCTTCACGCGCGGCCAAGCTGGTGGGAACCGCGATCGGCCTGTTTTTTCTCATCGCGGGAATTACCGGCCTGGTTCTGGCTTGGATACGGGCTCACAGTCCTCCGGACGCGCTCTCACGCCTGAACCATGGCATTACTGACTTTCGGCTGACCATAGATCTTATCCTTGGCTGCTGTCTCTCGGTCCTGACCGGGGGTTATATCCTGCGCCAGGTTTACGGCCGGCCTCACACCGCGTGGCCGGGACCGCTGCATGGGCTTTCAGTTATTGTCAGCAGTGGCTTTACCCGGTCGGCTCGCTCGATGAAGAAGTAATCAAGCAAAGGTAGGCCGACCTAGACATTCTTCGTCCGCAGGAATGTTCCCTTCTCCAGCTCATTGAAAGCCTGGCGGAGCTGCTCCTGCGTGTTCATTACGATCGGGCCATACCACGCCACGGGCTCTTCCAGCGGCTTGCCCGAGCACAACAGAAAGCGAATCCCGTTTTCCCCACCCTGAACTACCACCTCGTCCCCGCGATCAAACAGGATCAACGAGCGGTTCTCGGCTTCAGAAGGTGGCGCCGTATCCAGCCAGCCTACAGGTTCCGTGGGCACTGCCAGCGGCTCGGAGGCGTTGCAGAATTTACCCGATCCGCCAAACACGTAAGCGAATGCATGCCGCGTGACCTCGACAGGCAAGGATTTTCTCCGCCCCGGCGCAACCGAGACATCGATATAAATCGGATCGGCGGCAATGCCATCCACCGGCCCTTTCTTGCCCCAGAAGCTCCCGCAGACCAGGCGCACATGCGTACCGTCATCGTCGGTGATTTGCGGGATTTCGGCAGCTTTTACTTCCTGATAGCGTGGCGGCGTCATCTTCAGATCCGCCGGGAGATTGGCCCACAACTGGAAACCGTGCATGCGTCCGGTGGAATCGCCCTTGGGCATCTCCTGGTGGATGATGCCGCTGCCGGCGGTCATCCATTGCACGTCGCCTGCGGCAATCGCGCCCTTGTTGCCCATGCTGTCGCCGTGCTCCACCGTCCCTGCTAGCACGTACGTGATGGTCTCAATCCCACGATGCGGATGCCATGGAAAACCTGCAAGGTAATCCTCCGGCACATCGTTGCGGAAATCGTCCAGCAGCAGAAACGGATCGTAGTCGCCGGTATTGCCAAATCCAAACGCTCTTCTCAGATGAACCCCCGCGCCCTCCAGCGTAGGCTTCGACTTGATCACCTTCTTAACCGGACGGATCGACATGATTGGCCTCCCAAAGAAAATGGTAAACCTTGGGGGCACTCGGCGTCCCCCAACCTGCTGAAAAGCGAGGTAAATTTCATATCAACCGGGTCATTTAGAGATAACCTCTATTGCCGCCGGGACTCAAACCGTGCATCCTACAAACGGTAACCAACCCATGAGACGACTACACCTTTGTACGGCGCTCCTTTTAACCCTCGGCTGTTGCCATCTTGCGACCGCAGCCGAACTCAAGCCCAAGACCACCTCGGCTTTCGATCGTTACGTTGCTGCCACGGAAGCCCGCTTCACCGGCGAACTCCGGCCGGGCGGCAACTTCCTTTACATCGACGGGTTCAGCGCTGACCAGAGAAGCGCGGCGTATACCCAGCTGCGGCAAGGGGAGATCCTGGTAGACAAGCTGGAAACCAGCGGCATGAGTTCTGATATTCCCGATGGCATGGTCCATCACTGGGTTGGCATCATCTTTATTCCCGGCGTAACTCTGGCGCAAACCCTGCCGGTGGTCAAAGACTATGATCGCCGCGCCGAGCTGTACAAGCCGGACGTGATCGCCTCGCGCACCACTTCTCACCATGGCGACGACTTCACCATGTTTCTTCGCCTGCGGCAGAAGAAATTCACCACCGTGGTCTTCAACACTGACTACGCTGTGCACTGGGGACAGGTTTCGCCCAACAAGGTCTTTTCCAACTCCATCAGCACCCGCATCGCCGAGGTAAAAGACCCCGACAAGCCGGAAGGCGAAGAGCTTCCTGTCGGCACCGGCCATGGGTATCTCTGGCGCCTGAATACCTACTGGCGGTTCGAAGAAAAGGACGGCGGCGTCTACCTGCAGTGCGAAGCGCTTTCGCTGACGCGCGATATGCCCACAGGATTGGGCTGGTTGCTCAAGCCGCTGGTCACCGCGATTCCCAAGGCCTCGCTCAACCGCGCCCTCGGCCAGACCCGCAAGGTGGTACAGGAAGAAGGCAGGAAGTGCTGTAACACGGCACAGTCGCGCTAACGGCCACTGCGTTTATCATTACGCTGATGCCCAACCGAAGATTGTTCAGCCTTGTGATGCTTGGCTTATGTCTGTCTGCGGCCTCCGCACAGGACAGCGCCCGTTCTCCACAGCACGTTCGCGACCTCGTCCGCGAATACCGTCAGATGAATGAAGCACAAATCGTCCGCGACTACGCCAAGCTTCTTTCCCTGTCCAACGTCGCCAGTGACACATCGAATATCCGCACCAACGCATCGTTCATCATGGACCTGCTGGAGCAGCGCGGCTTCAGCACGCTGGCGCTCAACGTCCCCGGTGCGCCGCCTGCGGTCTATGGCGAACTCAAGACTCCCGGCGCAACCCACACGCTGCTCTGGTACGCCCACTATGACGGCCAGCCCGTGGATAAAGCCCAATGGGCCAATGATCCCTGGCAGCCCGTTTTGCGTGAAGGCCCAGTCGATGCGAAGACAATTGCGCTCGATTCTCTCCAGCCGCCGCTCAACCCTGAATGGCGCATCTACGCTCGCGCCGCCAGCGACGACAAAGCGCCGATCCAGGCGCTGCTCACAGCTCTGGACGCACTCAAAGCCGCCAACGTTCCCCTGAGCGTGAACCTGAAAGTATTTTTTGAAGGCGAAGAAGAGGCCGGCTCGCCGCACCTGGAGAAAATCTTCCGTGAGAATGCCGACCTGCTCAGAGGCGATCTCTGGCTCCTGAGCGACGGTCCCGTCCACCAGACGCGCCGTATGCAGCTCTACTTCGGGGCTCGTGGCGTCACCGATCTCGAACTCACCGTCTACGGTCCGGCGCGCGTCCTGCATGATGGCCACTACGGCAACTGGGCGCCAAATCCAGCTGCGCTTCTGGTCGATTTGCTGGCTCACATGCGCGACTCGAGCTCGCACATCCTGATACCCGGCTTCTATGACGATGTACGCGCTTTGACTTCTGCCGAACGTGATGCTATCGCCCAAAGCCCCGCCGTCGATGCCCAACTCAAGCAGGAGCTCGCGCTGGCGTGGACCGAAAGCAATAGCGCTGCTTTGCCTCTGGCGATCACCCAGCCCTCGCTCAACATCCGCGGTCTCGAAGCCGGGCACGTCGCCGAAAAAGCCCAGAACGCCATCTCCACCACGGCCAAAGCATCCATCGATTTCCGCCTTGTTCCCAACCAGACGCCAGAGCACGTACATGAGCTGGTGGAAAAATTCATTAGCCAGCAGGGCTTTTTCATCGTGCATCAGGCCCCGGATATCGAAGCCCGCCGCCAGCACGCCAGGATCATCCAGGTAAACTGGGGCCCAGGGTACAAAGCCGCGCGAATCTCGCTCGATGATCCTGCAGTTCTCCCGGTCGTGAAATCCATTGAGCAGACGCTCGGCACGCCGGTGATCAAGATGCCGCTGCTGGGAGGCAGCGTGCCAATGTATCTGTTTACTGACCTGCTGAAGACCCCCGTGGTCGGCTTGCCCATCGTCAACCACGACAACAATCAGCACGGCGCCAATGAAAACCTGCGCCTGCAAAACCTCTGGGATGGAATCGAAATATTCGCTGGAATCCTGGCCGGCGCGGAGAAGAACTGGAAATAGCCGATGCTGAACCGCGCGATTGAGAGAAAAAAGGGCTGAAGTCTATTGCCTTCAGCCCTCGCATCGTTCCCAGATCCGCAATTGCAGTTTAGTGGTCGTGGCCCTGCCCGCGGTCTCCGTCTTCATCCCGGTCCTGGTCCTTGTCGAACCGGAACATGTCGAACAGGTCGCTGACGGCCGGCATGTTTTGCGGCACGTAAGGGTTGCTCGAAGCAACCGGATTAGGCAGGTTATCGCGGCTGCGGCCGGTCAGCGGCTTCAGACCCCAGTTACGCTCGATGAACTTCACGATCGAAGCATGATCGGCGTACGTATGGCTGATGTGCCCTCCCCGGGTGAACGGCGAGACGATCAGCAGCGGAATACGCGGGCCGTCGCCGAAGAAGTCCACCGGCTGCATGAAGCCGGAATCAAAATAGCCTCCGCCTTCATCGAAGGTGATGATGAAAGCAGTGTCTTCGGCAAGCTCAGGATGCCGCTTCAGGTTGTCGAGAACGCGGTCAATGATCGCCTCCAGTACATCCAGCTTGGAACTAGCCGGGTGGCCGTCGCCAAAGCTGTCTGGCTTCAGGTAGGAAACCGACTTCAGCTGCCCGTGTTCCAGCCCGTCGAAGAAGTCAGTTGCATCCTTGATATGCTCCGCGCGCTGTACGGGGTCGCCCATGATCGACGCGGCGTATTGGAACGGGTTGCAGATGTCGCAATACCAGTCGCCGCCCGTGCCGATCAGCACATCCACCGGATCAGTCGATCCGTTGTCGAACCGCCGCGCCGCATTGAATCCGCCACCGTAGTACGCCCAGGTGACTCCCTTCTCGTTCAGCGCATCGCCAATCGTCCGCAGCGAGGAAGGCGGAACAGCCGTGCCTGCGTTGATGGCTGCGACGTTGAGCTGCCCGTTGGAGAGGAAACCCGGCCGCGTGTTGTTAATCATGTAGAACGTGTTGGGCGCGCAGTTGGTCGGCTTCAGGTCGGGCCGCCAGGGCAGCGTCTTGAGGTAATCGACGATGGCCTTGATTCCCGGTTGGGTCTGGTCGCCGCACTCCGTCCAGCGTCCGTCGACCACGAAAGCGTCGTTCGTCGCGCTCTGGGGATTGGGATTGGCCACTTGTTTAGCCGGCGGCTGCGCCGGGAAATTGCCTACTTTTTCCCAGGGCAATGCGTCGGCCGTGCCGATCATCGTGTGCTGAACCGCCGTGCCGCCCATTACCGGCTGGTGGTAGTTGTCGCTCATGGTGAATTCATCAGCCAGGCGTTTGAACAGGGGTGCATCTCCGCGCTGAACATTGTAGAAGCCCATGGAGTTGCTGCCGCTGTCGTCACCGCGCGCGATTCCGACGAACGGAAGCAGGTCACTCTTGCATCCTGAAGGATTCTTTGTCGTCGCATCCAGCACGCTGCAATCAGATTGCTCCCACATGTGGAAGAACCGGTGCACCATGTCGCCGGTGTAGCTGTCATAGGGCACTTGGGCGCCGGTAATCTGAAACGATGTATTCGGCAGCTTGTTGAAGTTGGTGATCCGCGAGTCGGGCACCGGGCAGGCCGATGGAGGCAGCGTCACATTGGCCGCGCAGTTCTGGAGACCGGTAAAACCGGTGGTCAACAGAGAGAGGTCGCCGATTTCGAGCTCCGGCGAAAGCGTATTCAGCTGTGACGTCGAAAACGTGTTGGCATCGAACGGCGGAGCCGTATCGACTGGATCGTTCAGGAACTGGCTGTGGGTTACCGCCAGCGGTGGCGCGCCCCCGGCCTCGGGTGTCGGCAGGAAAGGCGAATAGGCCGTTTTCCCGGGATTGGTCAGCTTTCGCGTGTCTACAAAAAAGCTGGGCGGATTGATGTTGTTGAGCAGGAACTGGGTGGCCAGCGCCGCGTTTGGGCCGGGTGAGCCGTCTGCGTGAATAATGCCCAGCGAAAGCAGGTTGGAAACGCTGCCGTGTCTGGGTACATACGTGGCAAAGACATTGTCGAACGTGCGGTTCTCGCCGATGATAACGATCACGTGTTTGATCGGAGTGGCGGTCTTTTGTTCTTTCGCATCGCGTCCGTGGTCGTCCTGAGCGAATGCGGCTCCGGCAATCAGTATCAATGCCATGAAACAGGCAGCCAGACGCGCGCCCGGCTGCAGCTTCTTTAAAGCTGGTGTGAACACCATTCGTTCCTCCAGGTTTTTTTGTGCCAGTCTTGTTGATCGGAGAAAGGCTATTTGCGTTTTGTTGATGACTGATGACTGCCGGGTTAACGAAGGGTGAAAATAAGAGCAGCGATGAGCGCAACGGATCGCTCTAAGATTCGACGGGACAGATCACAGCCGTGACGCTTCATTGCCGGGCCGGAATTGGGCGTTCATCGCTGTTGGCTGCCTGCGCACTAATCCGGCTCGGGCATACCCCGGTGTCGGCATTGGACCTCATTCATAAGGGTAGAGGCCTGTCTGTGCCGGATACGCCCGAACAGCGCATCTTCATAGAGCGTTTTCCCGCCGGCTAGCCAAGTAGTAAGGCCCAAAACCCGCTGGCATGCTGGCCAGTTACCCTGCTATGATTATGCGAACCCCGGATAAACCCTTGCCATACCTATCGCCAGGCAAGGAAATTGTAGATTTAGGTGAGTAGTTGCTGGCTAACCCTTTGAGGACATTTGAGTCTCATTAAATTGCGTACGAGCCGCATTTTTCTGCTCGTTACCGCCAGTCTCACCCCCTTTTCGATTTTTTTCAAATGGAGGCACCTTTGAGAAGCACGCTAACGCAAAAAATTGCCGGCCTGGCTCTTGCGGCGGCATTCGTATCTTTCGGCTCGTTGGCGGTCACCGCCCAGGACAAAGCAGCGGTTAAGCCCGTCGTCGCGGCCAAGCCAAAAGCGCCCGCAGGGGCCAACGCTGTGAACATTCCCATCCCCGATATCAAGTACACAAAGTTTGTCCTGAGCAACGGACTGACGCTCCTGGTGCACGAAGACCATAAGGCGCCTATCGTGGCGGTGAACACCTGGTATCACGTGGGCTCGAAAAATGAGAAGCCCGGCAAGACCGGCTTTGCCCACCTGTTTGAGCATCTGATGTTCAGCGGCAGTCAGAATTTCAACTATACCTATATCAATGCCATGGAAAAGATTGGCGCCACCAATCTCAACGGCACCACCAACAATGACCGCACCAACTATTTTGAAAACGTCGCGCCCTCCATGCTCGACTACGTTCTCTTTGCTGAGAGCGACCGCATGGGCCATCTTCTGCCGGTGCTCGATCAAAAGAAGCTCGACCTCCAGCGCGGCGTGGTGCAGAACGAAAAGCGCCAGGATGAAAACCAGCCTTACGGCGTAACCGAAGAACTGGTCGTCAAGAATACCTATCCGGTAGGCCATCCTTACTCATGGACGGTAATCGGCGAAATGTCGGATCTCGACGCCGCCTCCATGACTGACGTACAGGATTGGTTCAAGACCTACTACGGCCCCAACAACACCACGTTGGTCATCGCCGGCGATATCACGCCGGAAGAGGCGCGGCAAAAAGTCGAAAAGTATTACGGGGAAATTCCTCCCGGACCGCCGATCGCCAAACAGGAGACCTGGGTTGCCAAACGCACCGGCGTTCACAGAGGCTGGGTGCAAGATAGAGTCCCTCAAGCGAGGCTTTACCGAATTTGGAACGTTCCCCAATTCGGATCGCCGGAAGAAGCGCAGCTTGATCTGGTATCACTGATTATGGGCGGAGGAAAAACTTCTCGCCTTTACAAACGGCTGGTCTATAAGGACCAGGTTGCCACCAGCGCCAACTCCAATGATGACACCAATGAAATTGCAGGCCAGTTCGATTTCACGATCACGGCCAAACCTGATCAGGATCCGCAAAAGTCCCAGGCCAACTTCGACAAGGCAGAAAAAGACGCACAGGAAGAGTTGCAGAACTTCCTCAAGAACGGTCCCACAGAAGCCGAACTCCAGCTGGCGAAGACGAGCATTTTCGGAACTTATGCGCGCATCGTGGAACGTATCGGTGGCTTCGGCGGCAAGAGTGACCTGCTGGCTCGATGCCAGACTTACACCGGCAATCCTGACTGCTACAAGGTTTACCTCCAGCGCATCCAGTCGGCCACGGTTGCTTCAGTAAAGAAGGCCGCCAATGATTGGCTGAGCGACGGCGAATATGATCTTGAAGTCCAGCCATATCCTTCCACCCTGAAGGCAGACGGCAAACTGGATCGCTCCAAAGAGCCGGCGACCGGATCGGCTGCGTCGCTCAAGCTGCCGCCTATGCAGAAGGCCACTCTCTCCAACGGGCTGAAGGTTGTGCTGGCGGAGCGTCACACCGCGCCAATCGTGAACTTCACTCTCATGGTCGATAGCGGCTACTCGGCTGATCCGGCCAATGCGTCCGGCACAGCAAGCTTCTCCCAGCGCATGCTGGAAGAAGGCACGCCCACCCGCGACTCGCTGAAGATCGGCGAAGAGCTGGAGGGTCTCAGCGCGAACTTCAACGCCGGCGCCAACCTGGATTGGGCGACCGTCAACCTCAACACGCTCAAGCAGACCATGGACAAGTCGCTCGACATTTACGCTGACCTGATCCTGCATCCTGCCTTCCCGCAGAAGGAGTTCGCGCGTCTACAGTCGGACCGCGTCGCGGCCATTCGGCGTGAAAAAGTGCAGCCTCAGTCCATGGGCTTGCGCGTGATCCCGCAACTGCTCTACGGCAAGGGACATCCCTATGCTGTGCCATTTACCGGCACGGGAAATGAAGCCAGCGTCGCCAAAATGACTCGCGAAGACCTGGCCAAGTGGCATAACACCTGGTTCAAGCCCAATAACTCAACGCTGCTGGTGGTCGGTGACACCACGCTGGCGGAGATCACGCCCAAATTGGAGAAGATCTTTGCCGGCTGGAAACCTGGCGACGTGCCCAAGAAGAATGTCGCACCGGTGGAGATGACGCAGAAATCGGAAGTCTATCTTATCGATCGTCCGGGTTCCGGCCAGAGCATCATCTTCGGTGGCCTGCTGGCGCCCCCGCGCAACGATCCCAACTCCATTCCAATTCAGCTCGTCAACCAGGTCTTCGGCGGCACGTTCAGCTCCCGCATCAACATGAACCTGCGCGAAGACAAGCATTACTCCTATGGCTCGTTCGCAGCCATGCCTCCGGCGCGCGGCCAGCGACCGTACTTCAGCGTCGCTCCGGTCCAGACGGATAAAACCAAGGAGTCACTCGTAGAACTGGTGAAGGAGTACAACGACATCATCGGCAGCAAGCCGATCACCGAAAAAGAACTGGAACACGAGCAGAGCAACGCAACGCTGGCTCTGCCCGGACAGTTTGAAACCGTGGCACAGCTTGCCGGCGCTTACAGCCAGATCCTGCAATATGGCCTGCCGGAAGACTATTTCAACACCTTCACGCAGAAAGCGGACGCAGTTACGCCGGAGACTGCCAACGCCATCGCCAAGAAACTCATTCAGCCGCAGCACGTCGTGTGGGTTGTGGTCGGCGACATGAGCAAAGTCGAGCATGGCATCGAAGAACTCAATTTGGGCGAGATTCACAAGATTGACGCCGATGGAAACGCTCTTCAATAAACCTTAACCACTTCGTGCTAAAGCCCGCCGCAAGGCGGGCTTTTATTTTTCCGTCATCTGCGAACCCATGACCCGGGTTGTTTGGCATGAAAAGAAGCTGCTCGAGCCTTCACTGCTGGTCAATTCTGCTGCTCTTTCTCTACTCAAAGGCCTCTCCTGGCTTTCGCGCGTATTCATCTCTTCTAAATGCAGACCCGTTGCGATGAATTGATTCTGTATTAACCACAATCCCCTGCCCTGACTCGGGCCTTGGGATGGAAAAGGAAACGTAATGCGTCCGCGGTACCTTATCTTGCTTGCCTTCTTGACGGTTCTGTCCGCTCCCGGCTTCGCACAGCTGATCGAACTGGGTGGCTTTGGCAGCTTCGGCCGTTTCGATATTCCACCCTTTCCCAATGATGCCGTCGGCCTTGGCGCTCGCATCGACCTGGGGCTGGGTCACCACATCGCGCTGGAAGCCGAGGGCTCCTATGACCTCAAGCATCCAACTGTGCAAATCGTAAGCAACGGCGTCGGATTCAACGTCACCCAGTTGCGCCTTGGCATTATTCATGCCAATGGCGGAGTCAAGTTGCATACAAAAGGAGGAAGCTATTTCATTTTCCTGAAAGGCGGCATCCTGAATTTCCTTCCCGATATTCGCACGACAACCCTCATCGGGACCATTCAAGGCAGCGTGCCCAGCAGCGGCACGGCCTTCAGCGAAGCCGTCTTTTATCCCGGCGGCGGCATCAATTTCCATGCCGGAATCCTCGGCATCAGGGTTGACGCCGGCGATGAAATCTACTGGGACGTCGGTACTCACCATAACCTGCGGGTTACCTTCGGACCGACAATCAGGTTCTAGTTGGGAAGCACTTGGCAATCAGCAACTAGCAATTGGCAATTAGCAACTAGCAAAACACCTATTACCCGCTGATCTGCGCGGATGAGCGCAGATCGGAAATCTCACCACGGAGAGACGGACGGCGGAGAACATCGGGGAATTAAAGGGATCTTAAGTCTTCTGCATTTTCGCCAGCTTCTCCACCACGGTCTTCAGCTCAATGACCTCCAGCGGACACTCCGGCCAGTTATGGATCCAGCAAATGATCCCATCACATCCATCCACCGGGTGCATGTGGGTCTGAAAATTCCGGCTCTCGTACTCCAGCTCCCAGTGAGTTTTCTGGCACTGGTTCGGCCCTACCTCTCGCAAGGCCTCCACGTCAGGAAATTCTGTTTGCACCCTGCTGATGAAAAGACCCAGCTCATGCGCCACCGCGCCAAAAACAAACAGCACGCCCTGCTCGTTCGTGGGCGTAAAGCTGAGCGTTCCCAACATCGGCCGGCCATAGATCGGGCGGGCGTCAATGCGGCGGCCGGGATAGCGACCGACAATGGGGCGGCCGGCGTGCTGGCCTTTGCGGAAGAGGCGGCCGGAAGCGCGGTCTTTCAGGTAGCCGGCGATGATGTTCAGCACGTCCTGCCAGTCCTTTTCGATCTTGTGGCGGACGGCGAATTCAAGGAGGCCTCCGGGCACGCTGCTCCAGGCTCGGTATCGGCGGAGGAACGGGCGTATGCTGTGACGGCCGTAGGCGGCATAGTCAGTCTTGGCGGGAATCTTGCCGAGCTTGCGCGCGACGCGGGCCCAATCGAGGAAGAGTTCCTGAAGGCCTAGGGGGACGCCCGGCCCGCGACGTTCGATTCCGCCGGCTTTCAGCAGGCGAGAGAAGGTCCCGAAGTGTCTTTGGATTTCCCGGGGGCTGAGCTGGGCGTGGCGGTGAAATTCGGCGGAGCGGGGTGTGCGGCCGAGGTCTGCGGCGTATTTGCGAAGGACGGCAATGATTTGTTTTTTGGACATGAAGGCGCTCTCGGTGGCTGGCGATTTGGGATTGCAAAGAAAAAGCCACCCGATGGGTGGCTCTTGAGATTTTTGGGTTTGGGTTTCCGATTACGGCGCTTACGCGCGATTTCGGCGATCCCGGCGAGCCCGGTTTTGGCTTGCAGGGGTCGGATCACGGCGATCCATAGACACACTTATATTTTGGAGGGTGAGAGCACAGGCTACGCTGATGGCGTTCTAGCGGATGCTCTCAAGGTTGCTGGCGTTTTAGCTTCGCAGCACGGGCGCCGCTCCCCGGCCATCGGACTTCCCCCGGAACTCGCCCGGGTAGGCCGAATTTCTAGCAAAGATAACTTTGCCATATGTTTGCCCTTTTTGTCAAGCACTTTGGGTCCACCACGCGGGCTGCATCTTGTCGTTTTGAGCCACTCCCGAGGGAGCCCTGACGGGCCTTCGTTCCGTGCCACCTTGCACAAGAAAAGTTGTCAATTTTGTTTGCAAAAATATTTCACTCACTGTATTGTGACTTAACCCCCTTTCAATAAGGCGCGCACTGCGCTAACAAGTAAGGACAATCGCTATGAACGCCACAGGCGATCTGTTTTATGAATCTCAAGCTCAGTACAGTTCTCAGGCAATAGCCGACACTCTCAAGGATCTTATTACCCAGCCGGATACTAGGGCTGAAATTAAAGTCCAAGTCCAAAACGTGCTCGATGGCCAAAAAGTTAAAGTTGACCCAGAAGCCGTCATTAGATCGGTCAGCCGGATTGAAGTCAAAGACCAGGGTGCTGGATTCGACTCAGAGTCGGTCCGTTTGCTTGTTTCGCTGGCACCTTTCATAAAGGAGTTAGTTCCACTCGTTCAACCATTTTGCAATGATGCGTCAGCAGTGGCAAAGAAGATTGCTTTAGATCTCTGGGAGATAATCAAGGGAAAGCTCTCAGACAAAAAGAAGATTAGGCTTCGCTCACGGGCGTCCGTCTAAGATTATGGGCGAACGCATATACGAGTTGAACCCCCAAGAGGAACTGGCGCTGACGGCGCAGGCGGCTGCTTATCGCGCATTCGCCCACCACGAGGTGCAGCTTTTTGCTGGCCGACCCGGCGTCGAAGACCTTCCTGCGCGGCAACAGGTTCTTAAGGCAATTGGTTCGTTGTACGCGGTCAGATTGCCCGATACCGATCGGGCCGCCTTCATCGCACAAGTGGCCGAACATCTCGGTGCGAGCCTTAAGAACTTTTTCGACCCGCAGAAAAGCGCCCTCAATTATTTTCTTACTACATATAAGAACGAGGCGCTGAAATTCTCGTCGATTGGCACAGAAGTCGAATCATGGCTCGCGAAATTCAATAAGGTTGCAGCAGGCTACTTTGGTCCTGCCACGATTGAGCGCGAATTCCCCAAACTCCGGCTGCTTTTTGAAATTGATGAAAGGCTCAAACTGGGAGTGAGCGGAAGGACGGAGTTAAACACAGAAGACATCAAGAGCGCTGATCGCAACATTGTCATTCGCTTCAACCCAGCCCAATTCAATGCCGAAAGTTACTTCGCGATTCCATATGTACTGTCCCATGAGTATTGGTGTCACGGGCTGAGTCGTTGGCGCCACGGTTCGGAAGGCAGAATGGTCGATTGGACTGGGTGTAGCCCGTTGGATTCATGGGAGGAAGGTTGGATGGATTTCGTCCAGTTTCAACTGTTGCAAAGAGTTCTCGAGAACTCCGACAATGACGCTGCAATGGATGGCCAAGTCTTTAAGCATTGCAGCGCTGCAGCGGTTGCTCGATACGCCGGGGATGAAAAGGTCTTACGAGGAAAGGGATACCAAGGAGCTTGGGCGCTTTTGCGGTTTCTGAAAACAAGGGTTGCGCAACTTATGATGCGCCTAAATTCCATGCCTCCAGACGAACTTTTCCTGGCCCTCGCTCTTGATTTAAATGCCTTGTACATTGATGCGAGGATAAAGCGAAACTTCGTCCTTTGGATCGCAGGGTACCTGTCGCAAGCACCTGTAACGCTGGGACCGCCAACATCACTATCGGATCAAGACCAGCGCCTGGTGGCGGGGCGGCTCAGGCTCACTGAGATATTCGTCAGAAATCTCCAAGAATCAGCTCCCGGGACCAAGCTGAACGTCGTAAAACTTTTGTCACTTTGTAGGCAACAAGATTAATGAAATTAATCATCATTTAATGAGTATTATAGTGAGAATAGAAATAATCATTGATCGATGAGTAATTCGTGTACAATAATTTTTCCTTGTAACGTTTCCCCACGACAGGAGTGGTTTGTATGGCAAGTCTAAAGCAGGCAAAAGTGCTGCGCGCGATGCTTCATTTGGGGAATTTTACTGCAAAAGAAGTGGCGGATCAGGTCGGTGAAACCCCGGCATATATCATGAATCTCGTAACAAAATGGAAAGGGTTGTGGCTTGAGGAATACCAAATCCGGAGGTCAGGGCGGGTCGGCGCTCCCGAAACGGAACTGTATGTAAGGCCTGAGCGCGAGCAAGACATCCTGGCGGAATTGGCGCCTGTCTATGATGAGGACGCTCGACTAAACGCGCCTGTATATCAATTTGTAGATCCTTATGCGGCGAACAACGCTTATTGCAGGCAAGTTCAGATTCTAAATGGAGGAGTAATCGAAGTGTTGGAGTGCAAGACAGAGGCGCAATCATCGAAAAGCGCACCTGCCTATATAAGACGCATAAATCTTGATTCAACTGACGTAGCTGCAGGATTGGCGGCCGTAGTCAAACGCTCCGTTTCGAATGTGAACAGCCCTGTTGCTGTCGTCAATTTGCGCGAAAAGGTTACGCACCTTGCGATTATGGAAGGCGGACAAGTAGGACTATCTGTTTGCTTCAGAAAGCCCCGAACTGCGAAACACAGTAAATGGGATGATTGGGCCATAAAGATTGCCGAGCCGATGAAGGCCTTTGAAGATTGGAACGAAACGAAAATCTCACATGTTTATCTTACCGGCAATCTGGAAGACTTGCGGTCGATTCGCTCTGCCGTTGCAAGAACACAGTCTCGTACGTGTTCTGTACTAGATGCCGCAAAGGGACACATACGGATTAAAGGCGAACATACTACAGGCGTTGTTGTAGGCGTCAAATGTGCAGCAGAAATTGGGTACGCGGTCGAAGATCGGCTGAAGTACATAATGCGCACCAAAACTTCAGCCAATCGAACATTAACGGGCGTCGGCAAAGCCTAGCTTCGGACGATTCGCAACTCGCTCCGACCTTTGTAACACAGCACACTGCGACAGGGGCGCACGGTTGCGCTGCGCTAGCCCATTCAAGCTCTCCATACCCATCAGCAACCTGTAATTCACTCGCTACGGAAAATTAGAATCATCAGCGATGAAGCCCGCGCTTGAATCCGATGTTTCCACGCTCGATGCGATTCTGCATACAGCTTATGAGGTGCTTTCCGGGCCCGCAGGGCAGCCGCGCGACTGGGAGCGCTACCGCACGCTGTTCGCTGAGGGCGCACGCCTGATGCCGGTGGTGGCCGTGCCCGGCGAGAAGGCGCGCGTCCGGCAGCTCACGCTGGAGGATTACATCCGGCGCGTGGAGCCGATTTTTGCTGTTGAAGCTTTCTGGGAGCGCGAAACCAGCCGGCAGACCGAGATCGTTGGCCGCGTGGCGCACGTGTTGAGCAGGTACGAATCGCTGCGCGATCCGAACGGCACGCCTTTCGAGCACGGCGCCAACAGCATGCAGCTCTTCTATGACGACACACGCTGGTGGATCGTGAGCGTGATGTGGAACACCTCGCGAAGCGGCTAGCCAAGATTGACGCGCAGCGCGTAACAGAGATTGACGCTCCTTCAGTCCCACACGTAAGATTCTCTGTCTTACTTCAAGAAAAGGGGCGGCTCACCATGATGGGATTTTTACGCAATCTGGGCTCGGTTCGGCGCGGGCCGGCAGCGGTAACGATGGTTGCAGCGGCGGTCTTTACTGCGGCTATTATGATCCGCGCCTACGCGGCAGCGCCGGCCGGCGATATTCCGTCGGGCAACGTGATTCAGCCGCAGGAGCTGGCCCAGGCGCTCAAAAGCGCGCAAAAGCCCGTGGTCCTGTACACGGGCCCGGAGGAGTTCTACGCTCAGGCCCACATTCCCGGCGCGGAAAACATTGGCCCGGCCGGGAAGCCTGAAGGCATGAAGAAGCTGAGAGCGCGGGCCGCCAGCCTGTCCAAAGATATGCCGGTGGTGATTTATTGCGGCTGCTGCCCGTGGGATCATTGCCCCAATATCCGTCCGGCATTTGCCGAGCTGAAGAAACTCGGCTTTAGCAAAGTGAGGGTTCTCTACCTGGCCACCAGTCTTGGCGTCGATTGGAAAGACAAAGGGTTCCCCGTAGCCAGCGGAGAATAGAACCGAGATTGGGAAAATGAGGTCAATGGCACGGCGCATCATTCTGGTGATCGCAGCAGCCGCTCTCGCGATCGGCGTGTATGCCGGCCTCGAGCGCTTCGCCCCGCGCAATCCTGCAATGGAAACTTCCTTGCCCGCGATCGCGGCCTCTACAAATCTGCGGCCGCTGCCCCATCTTTCCTTCACTGACATCAACGGATCCGCCGTACGCACCGCCGACTACAAAGGAAAGGTCTTGCTGGTAAATTTCTGGGCCGCGTGGTGCGTCCCTTGCGCCGACGAGGTCCCGCAGTTCATCGCGCTCAAAAAGAAATATGGAAACCAGGGATTGCAGGTAATCGGCTTCTCAGTGGAAGACGATCCACGCGAACTGCGAGACTTTTGTCACCGGCATGAGGTGAATTATCCGGTGGTGCCCAGCGATCTCCGTAGTGCCGACGCTTTCGGCGGCGTCCTCGGCCTGCCTACCACGTTCGTCATCGGGCGCGATGGTCGTATCCACGGCAGACATGAAGGCACAACCGACTTTGCATCGCTGGAGAAAGAAGTGGTTGCCATGCTGACCGCCCCGCAAGACTAGCTATTCCCCTTGGTATTCCTCGACTACGATTCCTCACTCCTGGATTTCCGATGATCCAATTGACTTTTGTCCGATCACCAGAGCCCGGCCCCCGAGGTAAGCGCACTTTCCGCCTGACGTCGTGGAAAAACCCGTTCTGGCCGTACTGGGCCGAAAATCACCGGATAGCCCGGATGTCCCGATACCCCCCGGGTTTGACACATCCCGTAAACCCTTTAAAATAGATATGTAATTCCCGTCGCAGCGCCGGTATTTGTCTGGCGCACAATAAATGCCGAAGTGGCGGAATTGGCAGACGCGCATGGTTCAGGTCCATGTACTCGCAAGGGTGTGGGGGTTCGAGTCCCTTCTTCGGCACCAGGCTTTTTCTTCAAACTTAATGTGCAGGTTCAAATCCTGCCCAGCACGGCTGGGTTTTTTTGAAAAGTTTATATTCGCCGTATCATCGCTCATGGTGCTTGCAATGCCTCGCCGCACCGTTTTTGGGGCACTATCCTTTATATAGGCCACTCTGAGGGAAGTCTCATTCGTGAGCGGGGGACTCCTCGGCAGCTAGTAGAGCTTCGTGCGCCAGCGTTCGAAAGGTTTTGCGCAGCTCGGCGGGGCTGTGGACTACGATCCGGCGCCGTGTACTGAGCAGCATCGCCGCAAACATCTCCAGCCGGTCGCGTCCGCAGCGCAGACGTGTGCCTTTCCCTTGCTGCTCCGTAGCGACTCTCCAGAATGCAAAAGTACGCTCGGCTTCCTCGATCGGCATATCGATCCACACATCGATCTGATAATCCGATTGGATGAAGGGCATGGACTTCTCCATGTAGCGCCGCGCATCGAAACTCGTCGGGCGGCGAAACTTTGCGCTACCCATCTCGAGATCGGTCACGCGATCCAGACGAAAAGTGCGCATTGCCTTGCGCGACAAGCAATGTCCGATAAGGTACCAGCGGCCGTCTGTGTGCATCAGCGCATATGGTTCAATCTGTCTGCGTGAAAAGGTTCCATGATGGGACTGATAGGCGAAGCCAATCCGCCGGCCAGTACGAATTGCGGAAGCAGCACGAATCAGGCATTCGACCGACGTTGAGGCAACCCAGGAACCTGGCTCGATCGCGACCACCTCTTCCACCGTTTGAATGCTTTCGCGCAACGCGTGGGGCAGGACGCGCCCCAATTTGGCCAATGCCCCTTCCGTGGCGGGCGCAAAGGCTGACAATCCGACCCCGCACAGTGCCCGCAAGCCAAGAGACAGCGCAAACGCCTCCTCGTTTGTGAGCAGCAGCGGAGGCAGATGGAAACCGGGGCGCAAGCGATAGGCGCCCCCTATGCCCCGCGAGGAATCAATGGGAATATTCAAATCCTTCAGGCGAACGATGTACCGCTGCACTGTGCGCAGGTCCACTTCCAGGCGCTCGGCCAGTTCCGCTCCGGTCACATGATCTCGTGCCTGCAGAATCTCGAGAACCGCGAAAACCCGCATGATAGGGTCATACATAACCATTCAATTCTGAAATCGAATATACGACAAGTTCTGTCGGGAATCATATGTAATCTGAGCCTTCCGAGATTAGCTGCAAAGGAGGAAGGAAATGGCAACTGACACAATCACCGTGAACGTGCTGACGAGGGAAGCTCTTCTGAAGAATTGGCAGGGACACAGACGGCTAACGCGCAGGACGATCGACGCTTTTCCTGAGGATAAGCTCTTTCACTTTTCCGTCGGCGGCATGCGGCCTTTTGCCGAGATGGCCTGGGAATTCATTGTCATGGCCGTACCCATCGTGGAAGGCGTCTCAACCGGCAAATGGGAGGAATACAAAGGTGCGAAGCCTGCTACCAAGGCCGAGCTTCTCCGGCTGTGGGACGCGCAGACACAGGAATTAGACAAAAAGTTTCCAAAGATTCCGCAGCATCGATTCAGCGAAGTGGACAAAGCATTCGGCAAGTGGGAGTCGCCGGGGCTGGCAACGATTCTGTACGCGATCGATAATGAAATTCATCATCGCGGCCAGGGATACGTCTACCTGCGGGCCCTCGGCATCGAGCCACCCCCGTTCTGGGAGCGAGATTAACTGCCGTTGACAGCCACGTCCCTCAGACTTGGGTTTTGGCGGCTCACGTCCCCTGACGAATTTTGCTCACCGGTTGCTACCGGCTGCACCTTCACGTGCGAGGTTGCCGTGCTTCTATCTCCGAGCACCGAATATGCGACCGGACGCCGAAGCGTTGGAACAGGTGCACGCAAACAGTTGATACTCGATTCATAATCTCAGCATGGGGCGCCACTGGCATTGCAGATCCTGGCTTCATTCACCTGCAGAATTGGCGCGGTACTTTATGTTGACTTCTGCGCAGTTACTAGATGCCTTGGAAGATAGAAATCTAGCGTGCGCAAGCGAAGCAGGCATTTGTTAAGCTATATCTTAAATAGATTGACTATCACGGCGTTCACTTGTTATAAAACCCTCCGCGATGTAACAGAGGTGGGCCATGCCAGAGTTCAAGAAGCTGATCACTGCCTTGAAAAGGTTTTATGGAGCACCCAAACTGCCGCCTGCACACGGGCCCTTTGAACTCGTGATGTGGGAAAATGCCTGCTACCTGCTGCCGGATGATCGCAGAGAGCAGGTTTTTGAAGGCTTGCGTAAAGAAGTGGGCTTGAAGCCCCAGGCTATTTTGAATGCCAGTGTTGATAAATTGCTGCCTCTGGCCACGATGGGTGGTATGCGTCCTCGAGTTCGTGTCTTTCGCTGGCAGGAGATCGCGCGGATCACTCTGAGCCAGTTTGACGGCAATCTGGACCAGATTCTAAAGCTTCCCTATCCTTTGGCTAAAAAAGCATTGAAGCAGTTTCCTAATATCGGCGACCCGGGTGCAGAAAAGATTTTGATGTTTTGTGGTGCCGCGCCCGGAATGCCGCTGGAGTGGAACGGGTTGCGCGTGCTTACCCGCGTTGGCTACGGACGGGCGCAAAAGAACTATGGAGCCATGTACCGCTCCGTGCAGGAAGCGTTGAAAGGTCAGCTTCCAGCAAAAGCCGAATCAATCGCTCAGGCTCATCTGCTGTTGCGGCAGCATGGTAAAGAGACTTGCCGTGACAAAACCCCACACTGCTATGAATGCCCCATCAAGGAAATGTGCGAGTATCCACTCAAGCAATTGAAAATGTTTAGCCGGGAGATACGCCTCAGCAAGCAAAGCCGGGCATGATTTCGATTGCTCCGAAGGAAGCCGCATATTAATATGATGCGGCTCCTGCAAACCATTCTGGTTTCCTTTCGTCTGAGTGGATCATGACCAAGCCCTATCCTGCCAGTGGACTCGTTTCATCTATAACCGAGCTTACGGACATTGAGCCCACCCTACCGGAGGTCCAGAATCGGGGAGTGGATCTGGCGCAATTTGCGCGTCTCCACCAGGGACGTTCCGTCCTAATCACGGGCGCAGGCGGATCAATCGGCTCCCGCCTTTCTCATGCGGTTTTTTCTCACCATCCCCGGGTGCTGGTATGTCTGGACAGCTCTGAATCGGGCTTGCATGAGCTTAGCACCTCATGGATAACGGCGCAGCGACCGGTTGAAGTTCTGGGAAACGTCTGCGACAGCGCCCTGCTCGAGGAAATTTTTCGCAACCATCGACCGGAGATCATCTATCACGCCGCTGCTTTCAAACACCTGGCGATTGGAGAGAACAATCCGTTTGAGATAATGCGAAACAATGTGCTTGGAACCCATTGCGTGGCCCAGGCTGCCATGCGCCATGGAGCCGAGCGGGTCATTACTATATCCACCGACAAAGCGGTTGATCCAACCAGCATTCTCGGGGCCAGCAAGCGCATTGCGGAGCTGCTCATGCTGGCGTTCACTTCTTCCCAACCACGGATGAAGGCGATCCGGCTGGGGAACATCTGGGCCTCGCGAGGCAGCGTAGTGCCGCTCTTCCTCCAACAAATCTCGGCAGGAGGACCATTGACGGTCACTGACCCGGCTGTGCAACGCTATTTTATGAGTATGTTCTCCGCCCTGGGAGTCATCTTCTCGGCCGCCGCCGAGACAGATGGCTGCATTTTTGTTCCCGAGTTGGAACAGCAAATAGCAGTTGTAAGAGTTGCCCAATCACTTATCCAGCACAAAGGCGTCGCGCTAGATGCGATACCGATCGTCTTTACCGGCTTAAGACCGGGCGAGAAGCTGGAGGAGCGCCTGGTTTCTAAGCGAGAGGCTCGATATGCCATCAACGACATCCTGGCAGGGGTGACTGACTCAACTGTTTCGGCTCCGGAGGTTATCGGAATCATGGAGACGCTGCGTGAGGTGCTGCAGCGACGCTCGCTTCCCGATCTTCTTAACGTTGTTCTCGCCTTAGTTCCCGAGTACAGGCCAAGCGAAGCCCTTACCGGCAGAGAGGTTTGCTGCGGCACCGCATGTCGATGAAAAGGAAAATCGTTGCTGTCACAAGTTCTCGCGCTGATTATGGACACCTGTACTGGCCCCTGCATGCCCTTTCACATGATCCTGGGGTTGACCTGCACCTGGTTGCTCTAGGACCTCATCTTTCGCCCGAGTTCGGCTCGACTGTAGAGGAAATTGAGCGCGATGGGTTGTGCATTCACACTCGGCTCGAATGTTTGCTGAGTTCCGATACTGACGTAGGCATGGCCAAGACCATTGGTTTGGCTACTTTGGGCCTGGCTGACACACTAGCGCGTATTCGTCCGGATCTGCTCCTGCTGATCGCGGATCGTTATGAAATGCTTGCCCCCGCGTCGGTCGCTTTGGCACTGCGCATTCCCATTGCTCACATCGAGGGCGGAGAAATCAGCGAAGGCGCCATTGATGACGCCGTTCGCAATGCGCTCACCAAAATGGCGCACATACACTTTACCTCCACCTTCGAAGCCCGCTGCCGGGTTATCGCGATGGGCGAGGAGGCATGGAGAGTTCATCGGGCCGGTGCTCCATCGCTCGATCACCTACGGCGACGGGAGCTCTTACCGTCGGCAGAGCTTGAACGCCGCCTGCAAGTTGATCTCTCGCTTCCGTCCATCCTGGTGTGCCAGCACCCGGTCACTCTGGAGAGAGACACCACCCAGGAGGCGAATGCGGTCTTTGCCGCGCTTGAATGCCTCCCTGACCAACTGCTTTTTTGCTACCCCAATGCAGACGCAGGTGGCAGGTCACTGATTGAACGGTCCAGGCAATTCCTGCGCTTCCGCGGGCAGGGCAAGATTTGGACCAACCTTGATCCCATTACCTATTGGAGTCTACTGAAACGCGTGCCCCTGCTTATCGGAAACTCCAGTAGCGGGATCATGGAAAGCGCTTCTTTTGCCCTGCCAACCGTCAATATCGGAACACGACAGCAGGGGCGTACCAGACCTCAAAACGTGCTGGATGCGGCCGCGGAGCCGGAATCCATTGTGCAGGCAATCACTCGCGCTAAATCAGATTCCTTTAAAGCATCCTTGCGGGATATGAAGAACCCCTATGGAGACGGCAACGCATGCGAAGTCATCGCCAGGGTGCTGACAGATGTCCCACTCGGCCGCGATCTCTTGATCAAGCGTGCAATTCCCTGCTCGATGGGCTCGTCACCTGACTAGCCCTATGGAACAAAGCATGCGCATTCCTCTCGCCGCCCCCGATATCAGCGAAGATGACGTACGCGCCGTATGTGACGTGATGCGTACTTTGCGTCTGAGCCAGGGACCACAACTGCTCCGATTCGAGCAGAGCGTCGCCCGCTATACCGGCTCACCCCATGCTGTTGCCGTCAGCTCGGGGACTGCCGGCCTGCATTTATCCCTCCAGGCACTTAAAATCGGCGAAGGACAGGAAGTGATTGTGCCTTCCTTTGCCTTTATTGCTGTCGCGAACGCAGTTCGCTATCAAGGCGCTGTACCAGTGTTTGCGGACATCGATCCTGAGACCCTGAACCTGGATCCGGTCAAAGTAGAAGCGGCAATCAGTTCGAGGACGGCGGCCATCATTGTCGTGCATACCTTCGGCGTTCCTGCAGACATGGGAAGCTTGACCGAGGTCGCCCGCCGTCATGATCTTTGGTTGATCGAAGATGCCTGCGAAGCAATTGGCGCCGAGTACGACTCCCGAAAAGTCGGCAGCCTCGGCGATGTAGGCTTATTTGCCTTCTATCCCAACAAGCAGATCACAACCGGGGAAGGCGGCATAATTGTAACCAGTGACGACGCCCTCTCAGAAAGACTGCGGGTGCTTCGGAATCAGGGAAGAGGAAGTGCGGATTGGTTCGAGCATACTGAAATAGGCTTCAGCTATCGGCTGCCGGAAATCAACTGCGCCCTGGGTTCCGCACAACTGACACGGATCGAATCGATTCTAGCTCGAAGGGAAGCGGCGGCACGGGCTTATGGGGCAGCTCTAAGCAACTGTCCCGAGCTCACGCTTCCGTCGCCGGACCTGCTCCAACGCCGGATCAGCTGGTTCGCTTACGTCGTGCGCCTGCAAACGCGATTCACTCGCTGCGATCGCGATCGGATATGGGAGAGCATGGCCATGCGGGGTATTCAATGTGGACGGTACTTTGCCCCAATCCACCTGCAGCCTGCGTTCTGCAGTCAGCCGCACCGCTGCGGCGATCTCACGATCACCGAAATGATCGCCGACCGTGTGCTGGCATTGCCATTCTTCAACATGATTTCCGCGGCCGAGATCAATGAAGTGGCCGATACTTTGAACGCTCTCTTGCTGCGGCAAAAGGCGTGAATTGGCTCCCGCCATAAGATTACAATGTGATTCCATGCCTTGCCTTACCAATGCCGGCCGTCGAACGGATATGTGATTTGGATATCACGAGCCTTTCCGCCTGTGAACTCGCGCAGTCAATCCAGCAAAAAGGGATTTCGCCGGTTGAAGCCGCCCATGCCTATCTGCGCCGGATTGAAGAATTGAATCCGCTGGTCAACGCAATGGCCTGTCTGGATCCTGCTCGTGTCCTGGCGGATGCGCGAAACGCGGAAAATGCGCTCATGGCTGGTGTCACGGGCAAGCCTTTGTTGGGGGTACCGCTTACCGTTAAAGCCTGCATCGATGTTCAGGGATTGCGCTGCGAGGCGGGAACACAATTACGAAAAGGTTACCGCGCGGAAAGTGACGCACCCCTGGTTGCCCGCTTGCGAAGTGCTGGCGCAGTGATCCTTGGCACCACGTCCACGCCGGAGATGCTGATCGCTTATCACACGGAGAATCGCCTGCAGGGGCAAACACGAAACCCGTGGGATCTCAATCGCTCCCCCGGAGGGTCCAGCGGCGGAGAGGCGGCTGCGATAGCCTGCGGCATGTCCGCAGGTGGCATCGGTAGCGATGGCGGTGGGTCAATCCGGGTTCCGGCGAGCTTCTGCGGCATCTGTGGACTCAAGCCAACCCCAGGCCGTATACCGACCACCGGACATTACCCGCCCTCTGGAGGGCCATTCTCCCTCATCGGTGTGGTTGGTCCAATGGCACGGACAGTGAGGGATTTGCAGTTACTATATGAGGTCACAAGCGGCTACGAGCCCGGTGATCCGGTTTCCGTGCCGGCTCCGTCATCATGGGACAGCGAGGTCGGCTTACCTCAGGCATTGCGGGTCGGTTTCTACGAGCATGATGGCCGCACATCGCCTACCAGCGACGTAGCGGCGGCGGTGATCGCGGCTGCCCAGTGCCTGGAAGACCGGGGCTTCGTGGTTGAATCATACCGGCCGGAGGGCTTGGAACGCGTCCACGAGCTGTGGTGCAACATCTTTGTTCAGGGCATCGCGATGGTTCTATCTCCGCTGGTGAAAGGCCGGGAAAAGGATCTCACGGCCAATACAGCCGAATTTCTGGATTTGGCTTCGTCGTTGCCTCCTCTCACGGCTGGGGAGTTGCTTCGCACACTGCTCGATCGCGACTCGCTCCGTTTCAGTTTGATCGAGGCAATGAAACGCTTTCCCATTCTTCTTTCCCCCGTTGCCGCCATCCCGGCATTCCGTCATCACGAAGGCGGCTGGGGTACAACCCACCCGGCCGATTACCTTCAGACCATGACCTATTCTCAGTATTACAATGTTCTCGGCAATCCCGCGGCGGTTGTACCCATCGCTACCTCTTCAGAGGGACTGCCCATTGGAGTTCAAGTCATCGGCCGGCCATACGAGGAACAACTTCTGTTTCGGGTCGCCGCCATTCTCGAAGAACGATTTGGATACAAGGCTCCTAAGGTCGAAGCGCTAGTCCGTCCCCTCACCTGATGGGCGGCTTAGAGTTGCGCGAAGCTTTTTCTCCAATTCCGGCAAAGGAAGAATTCCAGCTGAGCGCTCCAGGACCCGTCCATCCCGGGCAAGGATAAAGGTTGTAGGCAACACATCAATCCCACCGTAGGCCGTCTCCATCTCATCCTTGTCCCTGGCCACGGGATAATTGACCTTAAGCTGTGAGATCAAGTCCTGCAGCTCGCTCGGATCTGCATCATCGGTAAGAATGCCAACCACCTGCAGCCCCTTGCCGCCGTATTTTTTCTGCAGGCTGACCAGCCGGGGAATCTCGACAATGCACGGCTCGCACCAGGTAGCCCAAAAATTCAGAACGACCACCTTTCCCTTTAGATCAGAGAGGCGCAATGTCGAACCCTCAGTCGTCGTCAGTTCGAAATCAGGAGCGGCTTTCCCGACTAACACGTCCTCAGAGTTCGTGTTCGATTGCGAAGCAGCGCCGTTCCCGCAACAGAAGGAGACTAGCGCAAACATCAGAGCCAATATTGTCCGTTTCATGCGTTTGATCGCCTGTAAAGACCTGCGCACCGGTGCTCAGCGCTCATGGGGCGGCGCACTAGTGATTCTTGTTCTCCTCGGGCGGCGGCGCAGGCGAGAGATCCTGCCGCGCATCGTTCGCCAGCATGCTCTCCAGTTCTGCCCGCGAAAACCAACGTCCCCGCAACATCACGCCCCGGATAGCGGCGGCATTGGAGATAGCTGTGAGCGGGTCAGCATCGAGAAGCACCAGATCGGCTCGTTTGCCCACGGAAATGGTTCCAAAATCCTCCAGCCTCCCGAGCAATTCCGCGCCATTGCGTGTTGCTGTCTGCAATGCTTGATAGGGCGTCAATCCGGCTGCCGTCAGTTTGCCCAGTTCCTCGTGAAGGGAGATGCCAGGAATAACGAACGGAGCCGGCGTATCGGTTCCGGCCACCAGCTTTGCCCCGGCATCGAATAAGACCTTCACCATAGCGCTTCGGGAGTCTTCGGCACGTCTCAACTTGAGCATGTCGAGTGTGGAAAATGGCCTCAGTTGCCGGTCGCTCATCAGTTCCCAGGTCTTCCGCACATCGGCCGGCACAAACTGCATTCCCGGTTGCTTGAGCAGCTTCTCTCTTGCTGCGGGCGGGAGCCACTTGGACATGGTGACCAGCGTGGGACAGTTCCATACGTCCGATTCTTGCGTCAGCTTCGCCATGTGCACCAGTTTCTGCTGGTCAACGTGGCTATAAGCGACCATCTGTGAATACCAATCGTCCTTTCCAAAGACCGGTGAGTCGTCGGATTGGATCGCGGTAATATACCCATCCAAATGCTCGATGGAATACTGCCCCGCCCTGATTGCGTTGGCTAAGCCGACGGCAAGAGGGACGTGGCCGGCCACCTTCATATGGTGAATGGTGGCCGCTGCGACGATGGCCTGATAGGAGTCCGCCGAGAGCCGGCTGTACACCTTAACGAAATCGTAACCGGCCGCTTGCTGCTCCTTCACCACTGTATCGGCTTGGTCAGCCCGGTCAATGATGACGCTTCCTTGCCACATGGGAGGCCGGCCGTCGAGAATCGGTCCCGCGGTGTAGATCGTTGGACCTATCATTTCGCCGGTTTCAATGGCGTGGCGCAGAGCCAGATGCTCAGGAATGCCCCACATGTTGCGGATGGTGGTGACACCATTGGCGAGCAACAGATGGATGAACCAGTTGTTCGACTTGAGCTCGGATTCCCGCTGAAGATGCGCGTGCATGTCAGCCAAACCGGGAATCACAAACTTGCCGGTACCATCCACGATCAATGTCGCCGGATCAAGGTGCAGGCTGCTCGCAGGAGCAATGGCTGCTATCTTTCCCTGCCGGACCAGCACTGTCTGTCCGGATACAGCGCCATCCCGCTCCATAGCGATGACGGTCACATTGACTATTGCAATGTCCGGCGGAAATGCCCCGCTCGCTTGTGCGCGGGCCATGGGGACGCCGGCAAATCCCTGCCACCCCGCGAGCAGGATGACGGCAATGGCTTTCGCCAGCCATTGCCGTTTTCCAGAAACGCGCGGTGGACTCGACCACACCGTTTGCAAGCAAATCACCTACCCATCGCTAAGGTTTTGACGTCGGGCTTACTTCCTCTTGGTCAGCTCAACGGTCACAGATTTTGCCGCCTTGCCTTGCGTGTCAACGAAATAGGAGGTGATTTTAAAGGAGTCGGGTTTCCAATCCGAGTAGATGTTGTTTACGACATATTTCTTGCCAAACTCAACGATATCGTAGGTCATGATGATGTTGTCACCATCTACCTTGCCTACCTCCACGCTAATCCCGGATACCACCGATTGCGCAAAAGTCATTCGGTAGATCTGTTGGTCCAGTTCCCAGGAGATGATGCCATGGCCGGTATATCCGGGGAAAACGCCGGTCAAGGTCTTGTAGTCCATGATGACCGACTGTGCTCCAGGTCCTTCAGCAAATGTTTCCACGCCGGTTCCCTCGCCCCCAGGCGAAAAACCCTCAAGCACCTCCCAATGCTCTTTCGTGTCCCAGGTTCCGTACAAAGCCTTAAAGCGTTCGAGCTGCCGGGGAGGCTCCGGAACCTTGAATTGAGGAAGAGCTGGAAAAGGGCTTTTGCCTGTCCTTTTGCCCGATTGTTGCTGTCCTGTCAAATACAACGAGACCATCAAAAGAATAACCGCCGCCTTTTTCACGTTTGCCTCCTGCTCATCGCCCCGCAACGGGGCCGCTGTTGTTTGTCAAAGCGAACACGCTCTTGCCTTCCGTACCCACATATAGCTGTCCCGGCCGAAACGGATCCAATGCAACGGAGAGCACATAGCGGATGGCATCTGCTCCGGGAAGCTGCTGCCATGAGCCGCCATCTGTACTCTCGTAAACTCCGCTTTCTGTTCCTGCATAGATATGACCAGTACGGGCATCAGCTGTCAGAGCCAGAATCCAGTGGTCCTGCAGTTGAGTTTGGCTCCAGCTCTTGCACTCATCAACACTCTTGAACACTGCACCGAGGTGCTCTTCATCTCCCGTCCCAAGGTAGATAGTCCCGCCGTGGTGTGAATCGACGACCATGGACCGAACACGCAAATCGCTCAGGCCTTCATTGCATGCAGTCCAGGACAGACCGCCGTCATTGCTTTTCATCACCCCCGCATCAGTTCCTGCATAGACAACTTGGGCGTGCTCGGGATCGAATTCAATCGCAAAAACCGGCTGCGGGTGCATGGCCTGTTGTGCGGGGCTGGTTGTCTGCCCGATCGTTGCGCTGCGGATCACGCTCTCCGTCCATGTCGCGCCGGCATCCGCGCTTCTCAGAACCTTGCCATCATCAGTCCCGGCATAGATCTGGCGCGAATCGTGCGGGTCAATCGCCATGGAAAATATCCGCCGGTCCTGCTTCGTGATCCGCGTCCATGAACGGCCACCAGTTACGCTCTTAAAAACAGCGCCTCCATTGGTCAGAAATTGCCTTTGCGTCCCCGCGTACAACACGTCAGTATTGTGGGGATCGAGAACCAGCGCCTTAACAACGTGGTTTTCCAGGCCCTCGTTAACGCGCAGCCACTTTTTTCCTCCGTCGGAACTCTTGAAGATACCATCGCCGGCGGTCGAGGCATACAGTACATCTTTGTCCTTGGGGTGAGCCAGAATGGTATACACAATCTGATTGGGAGCATCGGCTTTAATCGAAGACCAATGATCGCCACCATCACGCGAGGCAAAGACTCCGCCACCCATGGTTCCGGCGAATGCCCAATCCGGCCGGGTCGTGGCCAAAGCCAGCGTCCAGGTGATCTGGCCTCGCATCGGGAGATCGGGACTCTTCCAGTGCTTCCCCCCATCGCGGCTTAACCGTACACCATCTCCGGTGCCGGCAAAGAGTTTGTTGCCGGTTTTGGCTTCAAGAGCAACTGAGAACACTGGCTCCGGTTTGCCCAAGCACTCATTCCAGGTCTCGCCTCGATCTGTAGTTTGAAAAAGGCCTGAGGTTGTACCGGCATACAGCAGTTCCGGGTGTAATGGGTTGGCCGCAAGTGCGAATACCCTCCTTCCAATTCCGTCGGTCTTCCCAACCCAACTCTTGCCGCCATCCAGCGAGCGAACCATGCCTGCCGTGAGGGTGCCGGCATAGACAGATTCCGGCTTTCCCGGAACTATAACGAGCGAGGTGACAACCGCATTCAGGTTCTTCGTGACCAGGCTCCAGGATTTCCCTTCATCCGCGCTCTTGTAAATTCCTCCGCCCGCCGTGCCCAGGTAAAGTGTCGCAGAGTCGGCGGGATCGACGGCAATAGCCCAAACGTCACGAGTTTTCAGCCCTTCGCTGGCTGCAAACCAGTTGGCTCCGCGATCGACGCTCTTGAAAACCCCGTTCTCCGTCCCGGCGTAGATACGACTGGGATGTTCGGGGTCAATCGCGATGGCCACCACGGTCATCTCGCTGAGACCGTGATTGATCTCAGTCCATGTTCTGCCGCCGTTGTCGCTGCGGATGATTCCAGCCCCATGCCAGGCGGCGTAGATGGTCTCTGACGTAGGATCCGCGGCAACCGAAATTGCCCATCCCCCGGGCGGGCCCATCCGCCGTACTTGAGCACCGGCAACCCCGCTGATCAGGAGAGCCACGCACGCTATCGCCTGAAGCCTGCGGCAGGTCCGCCTTCCTTTGTGCTTCGGCCGCATCTAGCGCAACACCCACGTTACCGAAGCCGTACCATAGTGATTTCGCCCCGGAGCGGGATAAAAGAAGCCGCCAAATTGATCATTGGCCACGATATAAGACACGTAGTGTTCGTTGAAGAGATTGGCCACGCCATACATGACGCGGAATCTGAGGCGCTCAAAGCTCTTGACATAGCCGAGATTGGCGCCCGCCACGTTGTATTTCGGACTCTTGACCGTATTGCCGTCGTCGGCAAACCTCTGCCCTACCACTTCATCAGTAAATCCCGACGTCAGCCCGCGATGATTGTGATACGACAGGGCCATATTGAAATCGTTCCGCGGAAGCGCCGGGATCTGCTTGCCGCTGAAATCGACCCCGACGACGTTGATGAACTTGTCAAAGTAAAAGTCGGAATAGGTGTAGGCAAGTTTGAAATCAATATCCTGCGTCACACGCGAGCCAAAGCTCAACTCGGTGCCATTGTGAATGGTTTTTGCTGCGTTGGTGAACGTTCCCTGAGGATTGCCCAAACCTGTGGGAACAATTTCGTTGGTGACGCGCGTTTGAAAGACCGACGCGTTCAGAAAGGCGCGATCCTTGATCTTCACCATGGCTCCGCCTTCAAAATTGGTCAATGTCTGAGGTTGCAGCGACAGGTTGACCCCGGGTCTTCCTGACGGGTCGCGACCCAATTCCGTAATGGTTGGAGTTTCAAACCCGGTGCTTACGCTTCCATAGATCGAAGCGCGATGGGTGAAATGGTAAGCTGCGCCGGCTTGATAACTGACGTGATTGAAGGTATTGGCTCCCGAATTTCCTGCCAGGAAGTCCTCGATATTGAAGTGCAACTGGGAATAGTTGAGAGCCAGGTTGGCAACCAGCTTTTGCGTTAATGCGATTTCATCGAAAACGTACCCGCCAGTGTTCAGCACGCGGCGGATTTCGTTCCGCTGCGGTTGAGTCAGCTTTGGAGCGCCTGCCTTGTTGCCGAAGTCATGGCGGTTCTCTCTCTGCCGCTGGAACTCGCCGCCAAATGTGAGCTTGTGTTGAACCCCCAGGAAGCGCGTGTGCACCATGTATTGCAGAGAGGTTCCCAGTTCCGGACGGTGTCCTTCGGAAAAGAGAAACGGTACGGACAAGTTGAAATCCAACACCCGCTGAAAAAATGTCGCGCTGAAGAGGGAGTTTTCGCCGATCGTCTTGTCGAAGCGCACCGCTCCCTGCACGCGTTTGATGTCTGTATCCCCGTTGAAGGCCAGGAACAGCGGCGCGGCCTGGTTGGGATCCTGGTTGAGTTGTTGCTGGGAGAGATTCCCGGGGAGTTGCTGATCGCTCAAACCGCCCTTGAGAAAGAACGTGAGCTTTGCCGTATCCGACAGGTCAACGCTGGATCGGCCATCATATTTATACGAGATCAGGCGGGAGTTTTCTCGAAATCCATGCTCGAACACACGCGCGCCGTGCATCAGGTAGTCAAACCTCTTTCCTGTTCCGCCAATATTGACTTGATTTCTCAGGTAATCGTAGCTGCCGGCCACATTGTCGAAGGTAACTTCCGGAGTTGAAGGCGCTGGTTCTGTAATGAGGTTCAGAACACCTCCCGAGTTGGCTCCGTACTCTGCCGACATCGGCCCTTTCACCACCTCCGCTCTTTCCACCACGCCCATTTCCAGACCCGTGAGATCGGGAAGCTCACCACTGGCATCGCTTTCAGGGATTCCGTCTACCAGGAGCTTAATGCCTCTCATGCCAAAAGAGGTGCGGATACCGCGTCCACGGATAGACACTCGTGTATTTTCCGTAGCTGATTGCGTATCAGCTCTCACCCCCGGGACCGCATTGAGAAACTCGTCCAGCGTGAACAACCGGGTGGCAGCGATGTCGCCCGGGCCGACCACGCCTACGCTTCGCGTCGTATTGTCAATGGGCTCAGGATTGCCGGTGACGCTGATGGTTGTCGTACTGGTCAGCAAGCCGGTGAGGAAAAGGTCGTACTCTATACTGTCGTTCGCCAGCGACACTTTCGTTGTCAGATCGTAAAAGCCTTGAGCCGATACCGTGAGTCCATACGGGCCGGGAGACAACTGAGGAAATGAGAAGTTGCCTCTTGCATCTGTTGTCGCCACATGATCGGAACCGACCAACTTCACGGTGGCCCCCTTCACCGGACTTTGGTTGGATACATCCATCACCCTGCCTTTGATCTCGCCGGCATTCGCCAGCAATGCCGTGCCCCAAAAAACCAATACGGCAATCAGCTTCAACGTTGTGTTGCGATTCATGTGGCGCATGTTGATTTCCTCTCCGAACTGCTTACCGATTGACAACTTCATTCATGTCGTTCTTACCTTCGATCCCGGTCACGCCGGGTTGGAGCAAGATGGCTTTCTGCAACGCCACCGCGTCGCTGATGTTGTCGATTTCGACCTCCATGACACAGACCGCCATTTCATCTGTGCTCTGGTCGCCAAAGATCACTCGCCGCGGCGGATGATTCGGGTTCCGGCCGTTTCCCGAAGAATTATCGAAGCTGACGTCCATTTCAATCCGCGTCCCCTTGGGCAAGTGGATGGGCTTCTGATAGAAATACTCGCCCTGCCAATTGAAATCCCAGTCTTTGATCCAGATGAGTGGCACACGCTGATCACCAGGCAGGGTGGCAACCACCTTGATTTCCTTGCCCAGCCAGTGCATGTGAGGGAAAATCGCAAACACCTGAATATCGACAGGTGTCGTGAATGCGGTACTCAGTTTGTAGTCCCGGTTTCCCGGAGGAATATCGATGTGCTGTTCCACAATCGGCACGCCGATCGCCCACCCCTTGGGCTTGGTCTTCGAAAAATAAATGCCGATTGAAGTCTGGTCCTCTTGCGGAGACCCGTTCGGATGATAATGGTTCTGCATCACCAGTTGCGTTCCTGCACGGAGAACTTTGCCCACGCCGGATGGGAACGTTACTGATCTTGCACCTGGGGACCAGCCGCCTAGTGTTCCGGATGGTGTAAACCCGGGGCCACCGAAGCACTCATATTCGGACTCGGCATGTCCCTTGCCGGGCCCCGCCTCGTTCCGGAAAAAAATGATTGAGTGATGCAGAACAGCACGGTTACCGGGATGGACTTCATAAGCAGCAATAGGGCGATCCGCATCCAGTCCAAGGTCTACCGTGAAGCATTCGTAGATGTCCGCACCCTGACTGCGAACCTGAAATGGTTTTGCCATGGTAACAACCAGATCAGGCGGCCCCAGTTCCCAGTCGTCGGAAAATCTTGGCGGCTGAGGCTTCGCAGTATCCGGCCCCTCGGGCGCACCCGCCCCGATCCACTGTAATAAGGTTTCCTTTTCCTTGGCGGCCAACACCCGCTCCCCCTTGAACTCGCCAAACCCGGGCATCGGTTTCCAGGGAGGCATACTGCCGGAGCTAAGAACCTGGTTGATCCGGGTGAGATTCCGATGAACATCGGAATAGCTCAGGAGTTGCGGCTGCGCCCCGCCCTGCCGATGGCAGTTGCTGCATTGGCGGAAAAGGATGGGGGCGACATCGCGATTGAACTCCAGTGGACCTTGCTTCTCGCTTCCCGGAGTTGCCCCACCAAGCCAGGAGATCAGGTAAACCAGCCCCAGAACAGAAAAAATAACGAAGGGCGCGTTACCAGGCGAAGCTGTGGTCCCCAGGTTCATCGGCGGGAAGATCTCCCTGCCGGCACGCTTGCAGAGACACTCATGCTAGGGGCGCAAACCGTCGCCGGATCGCAGCTCTTGGAATTGTCCGGTTCACTTCTCGATTCAATGACTCGCCCGTCCCCAGGCGCAAGGGCCAGATGTTTCGCGCTCAGCAGAAGATCGGAAAGATCCCAATGCTTGGCATCGGTTAGCGGCTTGAACGCCCGACGGTAAACCAGCCGGGATACGAGCTGCACTTTTTGAACACCGGCAGGAACCAAAAATACGTAAGCCGATTCATCCTCGCCATCGGGAGCGATTCTGTTGTCAGACTTGATCCGCGTCTTCCTCCACATGGGAGCTGGAAATTCCGCCAGAGATTGTGTCTCACTAACGATGGTTACCTTCTGATACTCACTTAGAGTCTCCAGCACCTTGGCAAAGCCCTTGCCGGGAAGACCGGCGTAATCGTTAGCTGCTTTTCCGGAGCCGCCCCAGATCGGCACTCGTTCGCCGGAGACAAGGCGCAATGGCTTTCCTGATTCATCGCTGGCTTCCACGGTGAGGATCGCATTCCGCATGGGTTGTCCGGTGGGAAATTTGTGTCCGGCGGCAGCGTTCGCGATGCTGACCTTGACCGTTAGCAAGCCGTTGTCAACCGCGGTGGAAATCTTCATATCGACCGCTTGGCGTATAAACTCATCGCGATCTAATCCCATCATGCCGTGATAAGCAATCGTGGCAGGATTTCGTATCTTTCCACCTTTCTCCACATCGGTGAAATGATCCATCGTGCCCGTCGGACGCATGTGGCATCCCTGGCACTGAATCCCCGCTTTGGCATAGCGGCTCTGCGCCCACTCGCTGAAAGTTTCGTAAGCCGGTACGCCCCAGAACTCGCCCTCGTGGCAGGAAGCGCACAGCCGGCTGCTCTTGAACAGCGGCGAATAAGAGAAGTCGGGCACCTCTTCCGGGAATGTGGCATCCGAAATTGGCCCGAACAGCAGCTTCTTTCCTGAAACCGGACGCAGGAAATGGAGATCGACGACGTTCGGCGACGCACCTGCCTCAGGTACTGACTGAATCTTGTGGCAAAAATCGCACAGCACGCCCTCTTGCTGCTTTGGTTCCAACTGCTGCATGTTCGCCATCATCTCGTTGGCGAATGCCGCAGTCGGAGCATGGCAGGTGGAGCAGTTCCCGAAATCGTTCCAGTCCCGTCGATATCCTGGACCTTGGTTGGGATGCCCCTGAGCGTCGGCCCCTGTGTACATCGTCATCATAATCGGGTTCGAAGCTGCTTCCCCATGGGCATCATGGCTCCATTGCCGGAAGATCTCCGTATGACAATTGCCGCAATTGTCAGCCTGAGCGCTATTCGGCTTGGGCTCCTGCCAGTCGTAAGAGCTATTGTCCTGGTCGGGAAGCGGCGTCAAGTCGATGATGACCGGCGCTCCCGGCTTCCACAGCACGCGGTTGTTATAGAATCCTTCGTGACCGGCGCTAACGTAGACGGAGCCAGCCGGGTGAGACGCCAATGAGAGCGTGAAATTGCCCTTCTCATCGCTCAACACGGATGTGTCCCGTCCCTGGATTCGAACTACTGCCTGCTTGATCGGTTGACCACTGCTTAGGACTTGCCCGTCAATCCGCTCCTCGCCCAAACACAGTCCCGGAGCGAGCGACACCAGCAACGCCAAGCAGGAGAGTGCGCGCCCTATACCCATTGTCATTTCCTCGGATCGTTACCGGCCAACGACTTCCCTTGTTCAACCGCGCCCGAGTTGCTGTTGGTAGAAGACGCCACCGAACCAGCGTTTTCATCCGACAAGAAGGTGAGCTTGCCCAATCCAGTGTGGGTAACAATATTCAAGTTGCCGTTACCCGCAAAATCTCCCAACGCGGCTCCCGATGCGTTCGCCACAGGGAGAAAGGTGGATTGGTTGAATTCTGTTCCGCCATGGCTGATGAAGAACGTAAAGCCTTCACTGTGGCGTACGGCAAGATCTGGCCAGCCATCATGGTCGATGTCGGTCACGATCAATTGTTCCGGTTCCCCCGAGATTTTTTCGTAGATGGGTGCGCGGAAGGTTCCATCGCCGTTGTTCAGACAGATCGCAACTTCATTCGCGAGTTTGTCGATGGTAAGAATGTCCGGCGCACCGTCCAGGTTCACATCCCGGATGAGAACAGCGGATGGGTAGGAACCCTGCTTCAAGCTGATCTCCTCTTTGCGCAACAACAGTCCGTGCCCGTCATTGCGAAAGATCGTGATTTTGTCCGCATCCGGATTGGCAACGATGGCGTCCTCAATCCCGTCACCGTCCATATCGGCTCCGGCAATCGCCGCCGGGGTAAACTCAACGGGAACTTCTTTCGTCGTCTTGAACTGCCGGTTGCCTTCGTTGGCCAGAAGTATCAGCCTTTTTCCTTGCGCGCTGGCCACCAGCAAATCAGGATGCCCCGAACTGCGCAAGTCCGATGCCATCATGCCGCTGCCTACAGCCGGAAGCGCAAAGGTTACCGGCTTGGAGAATTTTCTATCTCCTTCGTTGAAGAAAATAGAGACCGCAGCTTCAAACCGCGACATAACCGCGATATCGGGTTTTCCGTCGCCGTCGAAATCTTCCACCAGGACCTGTGCGGGCTGCCGGGCTGCCCCTTGCAGCCGCACGGGTGTCGCAGAAACACCAGCCTGTGCCCCGTAGTAGATCGAGACGCCCTCGCCATTGCGATCGGAAGCAATCAAGTCGGGTTTCCCATCGCCATCCAGATCGGCAGCGACAAGATCCGAGTTCGGACGCTCCTCTTCAATCTTGATTTCATGCGCGCCTAACTTGCCGTGACCTGCAGCGATATCCGGCTCGACAAAGAAGGACGAGGCAAAGCTGGTGGCAGGCTTTATGCCTTTGGCCGAGCGCAGCAAATTCCCGTTCAGCCGTATCTTGACCTCTTCACCAGGTTGAAAACGGCAATGTTGCGCGCAAGCATCTCCGGTCAAGGGAATGATCTTGAGCGTGTGAGCTTCCGCATCGTAGGCAAGTTTGGTGGGGTGCGTTCCCGATTGCGTTCCCACCAATTGCACGCTTTGTTGGTCAATGGTCGATTCACGCAACTCGGTGTTGAACTTGATCACCGGCGTGACCACCAGATTGCCGTTTTTTATCGGAACACCCGCGCTCTGCGCCGGCGTGGTTGAGATAGCTCTGGGCACATGGATGCCGTTCAGGAAAATGGAAATATTGGCGCTTCCCGAGTTGGCCGTCACCATGTCCAACTTGCCGTCGTTGTTGAGATCCGCCAGCACTACGCCGGTGGGATAAAGACCGCCAACGGGGTAATCCATGGCATGCACAAATGTGCCGTCTCCGTTATTAATCAGCACCGAGGCGGTGTTGGCGCTCTGGTTGGCGGTCGCTATATCCATACTCCCGTCTTTGTCGACATCGCCCGCCGTGACGCCCTGGGGAAGCTTGACGGCGTAGTTTACCGCCGGCTTAAATTTTCCATGCCCGTCATTCAACAGCACTGAAACGTTGTCCGAACCGCCATTCCCGCTCACCAGGTCGGGATAGCCGTCATGATTGAAATCGGCGACATAGAGAATCTGGGTGAGTGAATCCGTCTTGTATGTCTCTGCCGGGCCGAACTGTCCGTCACCCAGGTTGCGCAGCACAGAAATATTGGCTGAATAAATATTCCCGGTTGCCAAATCGATTTTGCCGTCTTTGTCCCAGTCCCCAGCGACAATCGAGTACGGGATTACACCACCGGTCTTAAAAGGTCCGACCGCTTTGAATTTGAGATCGCCTTGATTGAGCAGAATAGTTATATCGTCGTGGCCGATGTTTGAGGTGGCAATATCCAGCTTCCCGTCATTGTTGAAGTCAGCCAGGGCGGTAAACATCGGTCCCGGGCCGGTGGGAATGTTGACCGCATCCTGAAACGTCCCGTCGCCCTTGTTTATAAAAATGGCTATGTTCACCGAAAAGAGATTGCCGCATACCAGATCCGGATACCCGTCGCCGTTAATGTCGCCGGCTGCCAGGGCATATGGAGTGAAGCCATGGGTGGGATAGCTGACACCGTCTTTGAACGTACCGTCGCCGTTGTTAATGAAGACCGTAACATCATGGGAAATGGTATTGGAGGTGGCCAGATCAAGGAATCCATCATGATTCAGGTCCACCGCAACGACGAAGTACGGGCTGATGCCCGTCGGCATGATGATAGGTTCAAAGAATTCAACCGGGATGCGCTTGGATGACTCTTTCGACGGCGCCTGAGGCGCCTGAGCACCCAGCAACAGAGCAGACGCGATTAAAACGCACAGGATTTGCAGAGTTTTCACAGCCCACCTCGAATCAGCTGCGCGTGAAGCCTGGATGGCTTCACGCGCAGTCCGGTTAGGGAATTAGTGTTCGTGATGATCGTGAGAAACCACCACGGGCTTCGGCGCAGGCTTGGCAGCCGCTGCCGCATTCGGAGGATTTATCAGTACCGAAATATCGTGCGAGTACTGGTTGGCGACAACCAAATCAAGGCTTCCGTCCTCATTGAAATCAGCAAGGATCGGTGAAGTTGGATTGTCTCCGACCTTCAGGTCAGCAGTCTTGTGCAGTCCCCCGCTTTCGTCGCCATTGTTGAGAAGTACCGCTACTTTCCCACCATCGAGCGTTACGGCGATATCAGGGTAACCGTCTGCGTTGAAATCGCCCACCACCTGGTCGGTGGGGGTAGCACCGACGGCATACTTGATCGGCTCCTTGTACTTCCCGTTGCGATCCGACCGGAACAGAGAGATGTCGTCTGATGCGGTGTTGACGGTAACGATGCCCATGTTCCAACTCGTCACCACCCAGTTCACGCAACACGGCGAGCAGGGCCAGGAACATCCAACCAGAGCTTTGGCCAACAAGAGCGGAAATTCCTGCTTGCCAACAAACGTGCCGTCACCCTGATTCAGGAGTATGGTTCCCCGGTCTGACTCCAAATTCGTCATCATCAGATCGACCGTCCCGTCGCCATTCAGATCACGCGCCGTCAGGTGATACGGGGAGGGGGAAACCTTGTAACTTACAGGCTTCTCAAAACCGCCCTTGTGGTCGTTGAAAAATACCAGCGCTTCCGGGCCGCCCTTGGTCACGGTCACCAGGTCGAGCCATCCATCGCCGTTGACGTCTGCCGCGATCACACCCATCGGCCCTGCGCCCGAGGCGATCTTCAGCGGCTCAGCAAACTTGCCGTTGCCCTGCCCATAGAGCACGACGAGATCCGAAGTGAAGGTATTGACAATGGCAATGTCCATGATGCCATCGCGGTTCAGATCAGCCACCCAGAGATCCCACGGCCCATTGCCCTTGGTTGGCAGTGTGACTGAATGGCCAAAGTTTGCCTTACCATCATTGAAATAGACGCGTACGCTGTCTACCTCGCGGCACATGGCGACGACATCGACGTGCCCGTCGTTGTTCATGTCCGCAGCGCGCAGGCGTCCGGGAATCTTCACGCAATAAACTCGCTCCGATTCCTTAAAGTCTCCCGTTCCCGTAGTCGGTCGAATCTCGAAATCGGCAACGTGACCGTGCTTCATCGGGATTCCCTCATTGGAGCGTATCGCATCGGTCAAAATCACCGTCACGAGTTCCCCGATCTTGAAGGAGTTATGCCGATTCTTGGCGAACAGCCCCTCCTTGGGCTTCAGAACAACCGTGTGCTGTTCGGCATCGTACTTCAGATTGGTCTTGTGAAAACCAGACATGCTGCCATAGACAAGTACGCTGTCATCTGTCAGGGTGGCCGGCGAAAGCGCGGTATTGAATTGCACCTTCACGTCGTGGTCAATTCCGAGCCCAGCGGGATGCACGCGGAAGGACGGGTTCGGAAGCACCTTGACGACCTGTGGAACCTTGATATCTTGCAACAGGACAGCCAGAGTCCCCGAAACGAAACTAACCCCCAACACGTCAGTCTTGCCGTCGCGATTGAAATCTGCCGATACCAGCGAGGTCAGGTGCTCGCCCTTGGTGCGAATTCTGACCGGCTCGGCCAGGACTCCCGTGCCATCGTTCATCAGCAAGGCAAGCGTGTCACTCTCCCGTTCCGGAACGATCACGTCCGGCTTCTGGTCATTGTTCACATCGGCGACCACAATGTTCTGCGGATGCCGCACGGGATAGTCCTGCAGGTGAGTAAATGACCCATCGCCTTTACCCGCCAGAACAGAAACCGTCCCAGCGTCTTCATTGGCCGTGACGATGTCCGGGAAACCGTCTCCGTTCAAATCCGCAACCGCCAGGGCCACCGGACCGGACCCGGTCGGGAAGCTTGCGGCAGCAGAGAATTTTCTGTTTCCTTCATTGCGAAACACCGCTACATTGCCCGCTTCGTTGTTGGCGGTAATGATGTCCTTGTGTCCGTCGTGCTTCAGATCAGCGAGAGCCAGAAACACAGGGGACTTTGGCGTAGCCAGCACCAAATCGGGTTTGAAGGTGTGGCTGGGATTGTTGAAGAACACGGTCACGGTATCTCGTTCCATGTTCAGTACGGCGATATCATCCAGCCCGTCGCCGTCCAAATCTCCCGTCACCACAAACATCGGCGCTTTCTCGGTCGCCACCTGGACCGGCGCCTTGTAGCCTCCCTTTCCGTCGGCATAAAGAATCGAGAGGCTTGAAGTAGCCAGGTTGGCAACTACCAGATCCGGCATCGATCCGCCGCCTAGTCGCCCAGCCGCTACGGAATACGGAGTCTGCCCCGGCAAACTAATCTTGGTCGCGGGTGCAAAAAGTCCGTTGGCTTGTCCCTTCATCAGGGAGACGCTGTTGTTGGTCGAATTCACAATAACGAGATCGAGGATCCCGTCCCGATCCAAGTCCGTCGAAATGACCTGGTTGGGTCCTTGTTCGGTTTTAAATGTGATCCAATCGGACTCTGCAAGGCCGCTGGGTTTGGAAGCGCCCTTCTCTTCTGCGGCAATAGCGGCGAAGGGACTTAGGAGAGCAAGCAAAAAAAGCGCACACGCGCTCCCATAGACACGAGCTATGCTTCTACGCATAAGCACACCTTTCCAGGCAGATCAGCCTGTCTACGTGTTTCCTGGTTTTAAGGATTGGTCCCTGCGCAGAACCGTCGGACGGCGAGGCTCGAATCCCGACATATGACTTTCGAGGACGTTCTGCTGCAATGTATTTCGCCCAGAAGCCTAACACGGCCCAGTTCGTTGTCAAGAAGAAAATAGTATTGGGGAAAATAATCTTTAGATATGAAGGAAATCAAACTACCGAAACTATGGCTCCGATTCTAGACGAGTACTAATAACTTCCCGGTTAACCTACACTGCGATCCGTATTTATCCGCTTGTAAAAATCCTTAACATCTTGCCGGGTGGCTGCTATGCTTGCTCGGCACATCCCGCAATGTTGGACGTTGTATGAATCTGATTATGCCCAGAATCCGCATGAGCACAATGTCGGTGCTTTTCCTGCTGATCGTTATTTGTGGTCGGCTGGCCTTGCGCGCTTGGCCTACCACGTTCGATGATCCACCCGCAGAACAAGTGTTTGTCGGCGTTGTTTCGGACTATGCCTGTGGCTCGAAGCATACGATGCATCCGAATCTAACCGCAGCTGATTGCACCAAGCTTTGCCACGAGCTGGGCTCAAAGTTCTCGCTGGTCATGGGCGACAAAGTCTACGCTCTGGAAGGCAATACTGAGGGATTGACTCAAATTGCGGGGGAAAAAGCTGTCATCCGGGGAGTCTTGAACGGACAGACCCAGGTCATTCGCGTCATTTCGCTCGTCGGCGGTAAACCTCGCTGATCATTTGTTTCCACAGCGCGGAACAAACAATTCCGGCTTGCTTCTTGCAGCTCCGCTTTGATAGTTTGCGGACTCGTTTCAGCAGAGTTTTATGAATATAAAATCCGTGACACTCCTTCTGCTACTCATCGCCTTCAATGCAGGTGATCATTCCGCCATTCATTTCGAAGAGATGGCGGCTAGAGCCGGGATCCATGTTCAGCACCACAGCAGAAGGTTCCCCGGCGAAAAAGGTGAGGTGCTGCGGATGTTTGCTCTTTTTGGCTCCGCCGTGGCAGTTGCTGACTACGATGGGGATGGCTACGAAGATATTTTTGTTGTCGATTCAGGAGAAGGCACAAAGAACCATCTCTACCACAACAACGGCAACATGACTTTCACAGACGTAACGTCTACGGCCGGTGTAGGCGGAGGAAATGATGAGAATGGGTTTGTCACAGACGCTCTATGGTTTGACTATGACAATGATGGTAAGCCTGACCTCCTGCTCGCTCGCTTCGGGACCCCTATTTTGTACCATAATGAAGGCGGGGGCATTTTCAAAGATGTGACCGCGCAGTCCGGCTTGAACCGTTTTGCCAATAGCGCAGCCGTCATTGCATTTGACTACGACAACGACGGCAAGCTCGATTTGCTGTTTGGCAACTACTTCAAACCCGTAAATCTGCTCCACCTTAAGGATACTCATGTTTTACCCAACAGCATGGTCAATGCTACGAACGGCGGCGGCGTGTCGCTCTGGCGAAATCTGGGCAACGGAGTCTTCGAGGACGTTACCGAAAAGGCCAATCTGGGCGGCATCAAGGAATGGATTTTTGACGTTGGCCATGGCGATCTTAACAATGATGGGCTGCAGGATATCTATTTGGCGTCGGATTACGGCCCAGATCATTTGTTTCTCAACAACGGCAACGGCACTTTTCGTGAAGCCACCGCGCGTGCCATCGGCTGGGACAACAAGAATGGCATGAACGTCGAGGTGGCCGACTATGACAACGACGGCTGGATGGATGTCTACGTGACCAACATCACCAACCGCTACGCCAAACAGTGCAATATGCTCTGGCATAACAACCGGGACGGCACATTCACTGACGTATCGCGCGAAACCGAGACCTGTGAGGCGGGATGGGCCTGGGCAGCCAAGTTCGGTGATTTTGACAATGATGGCTGGCAGGATCTGATTGTGGCCAATGGGTTGCATTCGGCCGGCAGGGAAGAATACGTGCCCGCCCTAAGTCTGCTGAGCACACTGGATGGAGCTGATCTTGCCGACTATACCCGCTGGCCGGATGTTGGAGACAAGAGTTGGAACGGCCATGAAAAAAAGCGGCTCTTCCGCAATCTGGGCAACGGCTCATTCGCGGAGGTTGGCGCCTCGGCCGGCGTTGCCAATGATTTTGACGGCCGCGGTATCGCTTTGGCAGACTTTGACAATGATGGCAGAATCGATTTTGTTCAGTCCAATGTAGATCAGGAACTGCTCTTCTTTCACAATACGAGCCAGCCGGCGGGTAATTGGCTGGAAGTTAGACTGATAGGCACCAAGTCGAATCGTGATGCGATTGGAGCGAGGGTGACACTCAGAGCCGGCAATCTGACTCAGATTCGCGAAGTCAACGGCGGCAACGGATTTGAAAGCCAAAGCAGCCGCACCCTGCATTTCGGTCTGGGAGAAGCAAAAAAAATCGACCGCCTGGAGATACTCTGGCCCAGCGGCATCAAGCAAGTCGCCTCTGTCTCCATCAACCGTCTGGTCACGATCGAGGAAGCGTGGAACCGTAAGTGAAGCCGGTCTTCATCGCCTGCTTTTTCTTGTTCAGCGTAGCTTTGTGCGGCTTAACGGGTTCGGATAAGACTGCCGATCTCTGGTCGCACCGCAATTTAGGCAAGGCCTACTATGAAACCCCCGGAGCGGAGGCTCAAGCCATTGCCGAATTCCGGGAGGCCCTAAAACTGTCCGCCGGATCTGCCCGTGACAGAGTCAACTACGGACTGGCGCTCTTGCGCGGCGGACAGACGGCGGAAGCGATCCGGCAACTCAGAGCTGCGCAAGACCGGGCACCTTCCATTCCGCATACCTGGTTCAACCTCGGAATCATTTTCAAAAAGCAGGCACGTTACACCCAGGCCATAGCGCAGTTTCGGGGGATGCTTCGCCTTGTGCCTTCGGACCCGTCGAGTCACTACAATCTGGGAGTCCTGTACAAGCTGACCGCGCGGAAAAATCTTGCCGTCGAGCAGTTTGAGGCGGCGGCCCGTCTCAATCCCAATTTTGCCGCCCCGCACTACCAGCTCTCAATCGTCTTTCGACAACCCGGATCCTCCGGAAAAGCAGCAGCGGAGCTGGAAAAATTCAATCGAATTCGCAAGCTGCAGGAAGGGGCAGCCGTTCCTGAAGATCCTGAATGGAGCATCTTCTCGGAAATCTACGATTCCGTGGAATCAGATCCGGAATTGGATGGAACCAGCAGGCAGTTGAGATTCCAGCCGCGCTGGATTGCCCAGGGATTGCCCACCGCCGGCGCCGGAGTACTCACCGCCGACTTTGCCAATGCAGGCCATCCTGATCTTCTGGTGTACTCCCCGGCCGGCATCCAGATCTATCGCGCGGGTACCAGGGCGGTCCATGAACCTGCGCTTGAAGCGCTCCGCAGTGTTAAACGGGTGATTGCCGCAGACTACAACAACGACGGTTGGCCCGATCTTCTGGTGATACGGGATGATGATGTTGAATTGTTCACCAACCACTCCGGTTCTTTCTCGACCCCGGCTACAAAGCTCGCTTCGGGCACTTACAATGACGGGATCTGGCTGGACTACGACCATGACTATCACCTTGATCTTCTGTTGTTGGGCGAACATTCGATCCTGCTAAGCAATGACGGCTCGGCGGGATTCCACGATCAGACTGCCCGGTTTCCTTTCATTCCTGGCAACGCAGTCAGTGCCGCGATTCTTGATTTGTTTCCCGATCTGAACGAAACCGACGTTGCAGTATTGTACCGGGATGGTCGAATCGTGATTTACCGGGACCGGTTGCTCGGGAGCTATGAAGCCCTTCCAGTAACTGGCGTCTTTCCGTCGGCTCGCGCGATTTCTGCCATCGACATGAATAACGACGGTTGGACCGATCTCCTCGTCGCCACGCCACAAGGCAACAGATTCCTCTTCAACGATCACGGACACCTGGTCTCAGCCAAGGATATGGTGGATTCAGGAGCTCCAGTGTTGGCCGATTTTGCCAATCGAGGCTTTGCTGACCTCGTGGTCAGCGGCAAAGGGTTTCGCAATACAGGAAAACAGCGCTTTGAACCGGTGGCGGTAGAAAATCTGCCTTCATTCGTAGCCGCCGTGGCCGCCGATTTCGACGGCGACCTGCGCGTCGACATTGCCGGCATCACTCCTGCCGGCGACCTCTTCCTGGCCAACAATATTACCGACACCGGTAATCACGCGATCTCCGTCGATATCAGCGGGGTCAAAAACCTCAAATCGGCCTATGGAGCCGTCGTCGAGATCAAGGCAGGCGCCTGGTATCAACGGCGCCGTTACACCGGTTCCCCCTTGCACTTCGGGCTCAGGCAGTACGTGTCGGCTGACACCGTTCGCATTACCTGGCCCAACGGGCTGGTACAAAATGAAATAGCCAATCCGGTTGACCGCAAACTTTCCTTTCAGGAGAAACCGCGGCTGATGGGCTCCTGTCCCAGCATCTTCGCCTGGGATGGAGAGCGCATGACCTTCATCAGTGACGTGCTCGGCGTGGCGCCCCTCGGTGCCAGCAGTGGTGATGGCCGGTACTTTCCCGTAAATCACCGCGAACGCATAAAGCTCCCGTCCGGACTGTTGCACACCGTAGACGGAGAATTTGATATCCGCATCACGGAAGAGCTGAGAGAAGTCTCTTACCTCGACGAAGTGGCCTTGATCGCAGTGGACCACCCGCAAGAGCTTCAGATTGAAACCAGCGATAAGTTCACGGGACCTCCGTTTGCGCCATTCAAGGTCTACCGCTATCGGAAGCCCATGGGCCCGATCGCAGCCCGCGACCAAAATGGCATGGATGTGTTGCGCAAGATAAGGCAAAAAGATGGTCAGTATGTTGATAGCTTTCAGCGTACTGCGACTGGTCTGGCGGAATTGCACTATCTCGAACTCGAGTTCGGAGATCTTAACTCATATGTCCATCCGATTCTGGTGCTGAACGGCTGGGTCGATTGGGCAGACGGCAGCACGTTTCTCGCAGCCTCAAAAGAGACACCGAATGGCGGTGTCTTTCCTTATTTGCAGGTACTCGAACCATCCGGAGAGTGGAGAACTGTGATTCCGGATATGGGAATGCCATCCGGTAAACCCAAAAGCATCGTGGTAGATCTCAGCGGCAAGTTATCGGCCGGGGAACGCAAGCTGCGTATTGTTACCAACCTCTGTGTGTATTGGGATGATATTTTTCTGGCCGAAGATGATCCGGATGCTCCGCTGCGGCTCAGTTCGCTGACGATGACGGGAGCGAACCTTGCCTATCGGGGTTTCTCCAGCTCCGGCTCAGACGCGGATTCACCTAAGCCCACAACCTTCATCTATGAATCATGGAGACCCACTACCATGTGGAATCCGACGCCGGGTATGTACACGCGGGAAGGCGACGTGCGACGTTTGCTCGCACGCACAGATGACATGATGGTGATCATGGGGTCTGGTGATGAAATACGAACCCGCTTTTCTCCCCGGCATCTGCCGGCCTTGCCCGCAGGCTGGACGCGGGATTTCATGCTCCTCGTCGATGGCTGGGCCAAGGATGCTGATTCCAATACCGCCTTCGGAGACAGTGTTGAACCGCTTCCCTTTCATGGCATGTCCAGCTATCCCTATCCTTCGACGCAACACTTTCCTGCCGACCGCCGGCACATGGAGTATCGCAAAACCTTCAATGTCCGTCAGCCAGTGCGGGATCTGCAACAGCTCAGACCCAGATAGTTGCCGGCCGTATTCGATTCAACGTCACTTTCGGTTAATCGATCCATCTGTCAGGGTTCTTGGATTGGGCAAGAGAGCTTTAAGCTCGTCCAACTCGGGCCGATCGGCATCCGGAAGCACGCCCGAGAGCAGGGTGGAATAAAGCTGTGCAGCCTCCCCGTTGCGGCCGGAATTGTGCGCCGCCCGGATGGCTCCGGAAAGAGCGTCGAACCGGTTGCGGTTTACTGACAGGACGACTTTGTATTCTGCCAGCGCTTCCTCCGGCCGGTTCAACTCCAGCAGAAGGTCAGCGAGCATTTCTCGGGCCGGCATCAACAATGAGTCTGCCAAGGCGACGCTCTCATCTTCCGAGGCAGAGCGAAGAAGCGCTATGGCGTCCGTGTTCTTGCCTTCTGCGTGATCAAGCCAGGCTTCGGCCTCCTCAAATTGGACTTGATTCCACAAGACCGAGTCTTGCAGCTGAACCAGCTTGTCCAGTTGCTTTTTGGCTTCATCGATATTTCCGGAACGGGCCGCGCCGACTGCACGTACGAAATAGGCAAAGCCACGTGATCGCGCCACGGGGCTCGGATCGGGCAGCGAAGCTGCCTGCCTCCACTGGTGAAGTTCCAGACTGTTCCGCGCGTCGAGGAGCGTCCGGTAGAACTCCAACTGACGAGAAGGCGCTCCCGGAACGTTGGCAAGATCGGTGGTCAATCTCTGGGCTTGCCGCATACTCCCGCCTTGCAGGTAGCTGTAGTCGAGGAAGTCCATCGCATGCAAGGTATAGTCTGCGCTGCCATGGGCCTCCAGGGTTGCTTCTTGACCGGCATGCGCCGCAGCCAAATTACACGCGGCAGCTTCTTTCCACATCCCCAGCCAGAAAAATATATGGGAAGGCATGTGAAGAGCATGAGGGGAACTGGGCGCTATCGCTGCGTACCGGCGTGCTGCCTCAATGCCCCGCGATGCCAGCGTCGAAGTGTCCGCGGCATGGATGATGTAATGGGCAAGACCTGGATGGTCCGGGTTCTTGGCAAATAACGGCTCCAGTATGTCAAGCGCTTGCTGGCGATAGCTCAACTCTTCCATACTGCCCCTGGCTTCGAGATGGGCCAGGGTAACCAGAGACAACGCATAAAATGCCTGTGCATCGACGTCCTCCGGGTACTTCGATGCAAGGTTCCCCAGCACCGCTTTGAGGGCTAGAACCCGACGGGCATACGGCAGTTTTACGTCGTCCTGAAAAAAGGCTGCTGCCGCTGCAATATAGCGCCGCTCCCGGTCGGTCGGGGCCAGCAGACGCTCCGCCAGCGTGGCTTGATTCAGGCCCGCGTCGAGCTCGCCCGCACCGGGCAAATGCCAGAGCAATCTTGTATTGGCCATGGCGATGCCCCAATGCGCCATCGCACAAGAGGGCTCCCTTGCCGCAGCATCGGTAAATGTTGCGTTCGCCTCCTGATATTGAAAGGAGTGCAGCAATGCCACACCGCGAGCGATTTCCTCCTGCGCACGCGCTGAACAGGAACAGGTGAATACTACTTTTCCCAACTCGGGATTATGCCCGGCCGCACCCGTGCCTCGCTGCGATTGCTGCAGCGATCCGAGTAAAATCAAGAAGAGAAACATGCTCCTTACGCCAAGACCAGACATCCTGAGCCCCTTTTTTCTATTTCGAGTATCGCTACCAACGTCAGCCGTTACTGATGCTTACAGAACGTAGATAATGACCGGATCGGGTACGTCGTGCAGGAATAGCGGGATTCCTGGGACGAAGCCTGATGCTATATTTTCCCGGCGCGCTTGGTTTCCACGCATACTTCCACAGGGCCCAGGTGTACCTTCCAGGAAGCGCCGCCAGGCTGCGAATCTGTGCATACTCTGCGTCGGAGTTGAACTGGATTTCCCATTCTGTCTCCACTTCGCGGCCTCCCCACGCGATCCCAATCACCTGGTACTGCAGTTCCGAGCCAACCCGCCATCGTTCTACTCGGATGGGCATTGCCGCCGGCTCCACCTGCGGTGGAGCGTATTCTCGCGCCAGTGACGGCAGGCCGCGCTGCAGGGTTCGAGGCGCATACTCGAGCATCTGCGAGGTGGATTCGGTATCACTGTCGTCGAGCAAAGTGATTTCCTTGACCCATTTGATACTGGCACAACCATAGAAGCCCGGAACTACAAGCCTCAAGGGCCCTCCGTGGTCCGCAGTCAGGCGTGCACCATTGATGTGCGTGGCGAGAAAGGAATCATTGCCGTAGAGCTGATCCGGAGTGAATACCCAACTGGCTCCGGCAACTGAGGACAAGGAAGGTGAGGCGTATTGGTCGAAGCCCGAGATGAGTATCTCTTTCGGCAGCTGCTTCACGCTGTCCAGCACCCGGCTCATGGGTACGCCATTCCAGTTGGCTGCGCTCATTAATCCGAAGCCGGTCGCGCGGGTGTTGCCGGCGCATTCCATCAGGCACGCTCCCAGCGGAAGTGATTTCGATTCGAGCTGTCGCGCGGTCAATACCTCGGTTTGTTTTCCTGACTGAATTCGAACGGTCCAATTCTCCGCCGGGGGAAGCACCTTGGACGCGCCGGTACGTATATAGAATTTGTCAGCCGGCACGATCAGTTGCTGCTCATCCAGCCGGGACAGATTGGTGAACAGTCTCGCGTCCAGCTCTGCTCCGATCATCTCATCCTGACGAAGCCTGGGTTCGTCATCGAAGGGAACGAGGCCGAGAAATGCCTGATCGATACCGTCGGCGGCAGGCAGTCCCTCGGCGCACAGCAGTTTCATAGGCGCGGCTGCCAATGCGCCGGCGGCGAGCAGGCTGCTTATAAACCGCCTGCGTGTTGTTCCGCCCCGCCGCCCATCCAAGTCGCTGCGGCCGCGAATTTCATTGCCCTTTTGCATCGAACCGTCCGTTCACGGGAAGAAAAACGCAATCAAAAACGATTGCGACATTTCTTGAAGCCGTTTTTCAATCGCAAGCGGGCCAGGAAGGCCTGGCCTGCACTACAGAACACAAGAATCCCCGGCAACGGCCGTCACGCTAACGCGTTTCCGGGACTGGAAATGGCAATAAGCGGCTTTGCTTGGGCGGTCCATCAACATCGATCATTTCGTCGATGTGCATTGTTCCACTCCCCGTTTTGATTTTCTGCGTTATGCTGCGGGCTTTGGCCCAGTTGGGACTTTTGAAGCGCCATATCCATTCCAGTTCCCCGTTGTCGCTCTTGCTGGTGGTGATGGTTCCTTCGCCAACTTTCTTGCTCTTGCCCATGCGAAGCTCAAACGTCTGGTTGGACATCCCCTCGGCGCTGGTGATGATGCCCGGCGTAAAGGCGATGGCGAACCCATGTTCCTCAGTTCCATTGGCCAATGACAGGACGCGCCACCCGCCGGCCGTGGCCTCAGCCACGATTTCAGAGTTTGCAAACGAGTCGGCACGGAATTGAAACGTATAGTTGCTTCCCGCGATCTTGGTGATCTCCAGCGTTCCCCCATGCTCTTCGGCTTTTCCGCCCCACTGCTCTTTCGAACTCAGTTTCCATTTTTGTCCTACAGCAAGCGAGGTTGGCGCCTGATCCACGTGCCAATCAACATCTCCGTACAGGATGACTGCGATTTCCGATCCGACGGTCAAAGCTCCTCGGTACGCAACAAAGAAAGGCGGCGCGCTGATTTCTTTCCAAACCTCCGCTTCGGAAACTTCCTGCCCCACCTGGAGTGCGGTCCCCTGTCCCGCAACCGCGCCTTGTTCCCGGTACATCAGCATGAGTGGCCGCTTGTCCTGGCGCGCAATCTGGGTCAACCCCGAGCCGCGAGCCGAAACCTCTGAGCCCTGCACGAACCGCCAAAAGACAGGCCGCTTCTGTTCATCCACAAAACTGAACTCGAAGGTCAGGGGATCTTCACTGATCTTCTTTACGTTGATCTTGGTGACGTGGACCTCTCCTTCGTGAATCTTGGGTATGAGCACTGCATCACTCAAATAATGAGTACGCTTGTGACCCTTGCGGTCCTCGATCACGACATCATAGAGAGGGTCTTTTTTGTCGCGGTCTACAAATTCCGATACTTCAATACTCCACACTGGAAATGTAGCGGCCGGCCATTGCACATATTGCTGCGACCAGTATTCAAACTGAGTGAGCAGAGGCGGCAGAGGTGGCGCTTCCATAAGGGCCTTCTCCTGGTTCTGGAGCGCGAGGGCGGAACCGGAAAGCAGCGTTTGCAGGGCCGCGATTGCCAACGTCATGCGAAAGGTTTTCATGCTAAGTCCTCCGTAAAATTTTTTGCCAGGTCAGAAGCTATATCTTCCTCCCAGTTCGATTCGTCGCCCCGCATCGGCAGTTACCGGTTGTGTGAACGCCGGAGATCCCAGGATGGTATTCACGGCGGTAACATTTGTGTGGTTGATTACATTGCTGACCCGAGCCACGACGGTGATGGCTCTGCTGTTCTCCGGTACGCTCGGATGCAAGGCAAAGCGCCGGCTGAGGCTCAGGTCGAGGTGGACGGTCGCCGGCATGGTCCCCAGATTCCTCGGGATATTACCTTCTATCGTCAGAGGGGTCAGCGGGCCAAAGGTGGTCAGTATGCGGAGAGGATCTCCAGGCCCGGCAACGGAAGGACGATCATTGGTGATTCCATCGCCATTATTATCGAAGCCCGTGGTGATGTTATAAGGCAAACCGGAAGCTGCTTCCAGATGCGATGACAAAGAAACATCCCAGGGCAGATTCAATTGCGCGGTGGAGAACACGCGCTGCCTGGCTTCCCAACTCGGCCTCGCCATTTCACCCCGTGAGCTGAAAGCCGATTGCGGGAAGGTGGTTGAGTTGTCGGCGTTGGTCGTCATACCAAAATTGAGGTAACCGATAAGCAGACTGTAGCGTTTGGAAGAAAACTGGTTGATACCTACAAAAATCACCGGCCCCTCCAGTAAACCGGACGATTGGTATTCAAAGACATTAATTCCGGGCGTAATCGGGCGAGGTGCGGTGAAGGGATTCGAGGTTACGTCCGCAAGGATAGGGGAATTAACATTCACCGAACGTAATACATGGTGCGCCCAGGTCCAGTAGCCGCTGGCCTCCAGCTTCCAATGGGCCGGCAGGTTAGCGTCCAACCCTATCTGGGTTTCGACGGTCCGGGAAGGACCTGCATCATCTGCAAACCGGCGCAGGTTTCGTACCAGAGCCACTGCGGTCGACGGATCCGGGAGAGCCGCAAACTCGGGAGCATACAGAATCGTTTGTAGGGTAGTGGTTCCATCCAGCTGACGCTCGCGCAAAACTACGCTCTCATCGATTGGCTGATAGAACAACCCGGCCCGGGCCCGCAGTATCAACCAGGGCTTTGGCCAGGGTGACCAGGCCAATCCCAGTCTGGGCGCGAACGTTCCCAGGCTGGACGGCGTGCTTTCCATGGCATAGCGCAACCCCGAAGACAGAGCCACGCGATGGCTGACCTTCCATTCATCCTGAACAAAAGCCGCCACTCGCCATTGCGTAAATTGAACGTGAGGATCGCCGTTGTTAACCACGAAGTTGGTAGGCTTTCCGCCCGCCAACCCCACTAATGTCCGGCGATATTGCTCGAGTCCGGACAGAAACTGCGAAGTACCTGGTATCGGGTTTCCCGCGGCGTCCAGGGCAGGTCCGAAACCACCGCCAAAGTCGAACAGGCCATTGAACAATTCACTGGAGCGGTCGTCGATTCGCCTGCCCACGGCTACCGCACCCACCTTAAGCGAATGGGCCTTGTGGGTGAGAAGCAAATTATCCCCCAGCTCAAGATCCTGCTCACTGCGCCGTTGAAACTGGGAGGCAGCGCCGCCGCCGGAAAATGCTCCTTCAACAATCAGGGCCGGAGCAGTCGAATTGGGTACCTGATCGAGGTTCTTCCAGGTAAGTCCCACCCTGCTTTGATGAAGGAGTTTCGCGTTGATGGCGTCATTGTTGCTGATACGGAGCGCGTATTCTTCCTGCGAAGTCTGATAGCCGGCCTCTGGCAAGACCATTCCTCCCACGCCGTCATTGCTCGAATGGTTCCGGTGCACGCTGAAAGAGGTGATCAGATTGTCCTTTGCGCTCAGTTGCCAATCTGCCCGGGCCGAACTTAACCATTGGGAACTCACGGACCCTACATCTTCCGCCAGCGGAACGATCTGCGTTTGAGGGTTGAGCGCAAATGCGTTGATGGCCTTATTCTCACCCACCGTGCGGTATTCAACGTGAAGAGAAAAATCGTTTTTTTTGGTGAACAGGGGGCCGCTCAGGTCGGCTCCGTACCGCTCCCTGTTGATCGGGCCCTCGGTATGCGCCAGAGGATCGCGGGCATTAAGCAGCAAGCCGCTCAAAGAGAAGAAAGCGGCGCCGTGGAATTTTGTTTGGCCCGGCTTGGTCACCACCTCGATTCGCCCGCCTTGATAGGGAGGGTTTTCATATTCAGAGGAAAAAAGATCAGGATTGATCCGGACTTCGCCGATGGCGGATTTGGGAGGTAATCGGCTGGCGTTGGAAAAACCGTCGACCGTGACAGTGGCCTGACCTGGTATGCCGCCCGAAGTTGCGGCGAGTGCCTGGAGCTCTCTCTGGAAATCGTCTGGATCATCTGCGAGGGCCGCGAGCTGTTGCTCGTTCAAGGTCAGAGATCCCGGGTCCGAGCTCTCCGGCGGAGGGCTCGGCGCAACAGCCGTAATGGTCGAATGTTGCGTGGCGATGCGTAATGCCACCTCGATCTTTTTCTGCTCCGACTCAACCAGGTGCACGTCAATTTGCCTGGACGCGAATCCTTTTGCCGTTGCCTTGAGGCTATAGTCGCCGGGAATCAGACAGGAGAAGACAAAAATGCCCTGCGCATTGGTAACCGCCGAAGCACGCTGCTTGCCGCGCACAACAAGCGATACCCGGGCGCCAACAATAACCGCTTCCGTCTGATCTTGTACCACCCCAGAAATCTGACCCATAGCATCGCAGTCGGCGTTCCAGGCCCCAAGCGCGGTCGAGCTAAGCAAACACACCACCATCGTCAGAAACATCTCTCGGCGAAGAGCTGCATTGTTCATCTGCGTCTCGGGGGACGTCACTTTAGCACAGGCCCAACAACTAAAAAGCATTAGCTAGGGAAGAACTATTGATGATGAACGGCTTGCCAGCAAACTCGGTGACCTTCTGCTGCGAAAACTCCGGACCAGCCAGGCTAGACCTGAGGGCTCTTGCCCATCTCGGTTATTGACTTGAAACAGCAGTCTCTGATCGTTCCACTTTGGCAATCTCGCCAAGTAAATAGGGGGTGCTCAAAGGTTTGAGTCGACGGTCACCCAGATCAGCCCACTTCATGGTCGGGGGACGCGTTATGTAAACTGCGACAACCACCGGTAGTTTACCGGCTAAGGTATAGCTTCCATCGCTATTTGCCCTCAAATCAAAAGAAGACGGGCTATGATGCACGAAAGCATCCAAAACTGCCTCGATTCGTCTCTTCAGTTCAGGCGAGCCTTGCGGCACGATTACATGCGCCTCGAAATCATTCAGCACCAGATCACCTGTGGTCATGGCAAAGTCCCGTTTGTCCGCGTGTTCGATAATCGCAGGTCTGATCAGGTGCTCCATGTAGACGGCATCATCTAGCTCCAGCCAATCAATCGTCCTGGTTTGCAAACTGGAGGCTGAGAGCACGACTTGGACTTGGGAATCGTTCTTTTGTCCGTCCGCGGCGAGAGCTGCCGAAATCTGTGGGAACACCTTGCTTAGATTAAGGGGCTTGGTTTGCAGTCCGCGCAACTCCATTGGTCCTCCCTCAGGACGAACAATTGCCCGCAGCGCGGCGCGTTTGTCATTCTCAGAAATCGTTGTCCACCAATTGCTGGAATCGCCGTAAATGCCAACCTTTGCCAGGTCGAACCCTTTTTGCGTGATGTCAAGCGGGTACATTGTTCCAATGGCGAAGTTCGTCGTCGGTCCAAGCAAGATCTGGTACTTATGAAAATCGAGCTTATGCCCTTGTGAAAGCAAACTTTTCATCTCCGTGGCATAGGTTTGAGCCGATCCTCGGATAGTCATAAAGAGAACTACGAGCATTAGAGTGAGCCAACACATTCTTCGCATTACAATCCTCCGCACCAGGGAAGGCGTTGTGTGAGATGGTTCCCGGGAAATTCGCCGTCGAGTATACCGCAACCGGCCCCGAAACGGTCTCAATTCTAGCTTTCGGCCCCTGGCTTCCAATGCATAGGTAGCTATCGGAATGCTTTTCCGGGCAGGAAGAAGGCATCGTACAAGACTAGGCAATGGCTAATTCATAACCTCTTTCGGTTCTGCTGCTTATTTCTCGGGCGACCTACAATCTCGTTGACGTCCTTAGGTCCTTGTATTACCATCGCTCCCGTTTTTCCCTGAGAGGTGACTATGGACTGGATGCATTTTGTTGCTGCTGTTCTGGTGGCAGGGTTTGCGATTTCCTTATCAGACTGGCTCTTCATGGGGGTGCTTTTTCACAACAAATATTTCCAGTATCCGGAGATTTGGCGAAGCACAAGAGGAACGGGAGAAGGAAAATCGGTTTTTTCCAGTATTGTATTGGGATTTTTCACCGCTCTGGTGTTTGCTGCGGTGTGTTCACAGTTCGGGTTGCACACATACATGAGCACACTGAGGCTGGCCATGGCTATCTGGCTAGCGGCGGCGCTGCCTCTCATTCTGACCTATGCAGTTTGGATCAAGTTCCATCCCGCGGTGATCGCCTCTCATTCCGTGGGTTGGCTGGTGCGGTTGTCGTTGGCGGCGTGTACCGTTTCGTTGATTCTCCGGTAGGAGGGCGCTAACAAGCCATCCCACCCTGGGGCTGCGCAATGTGCACGGGGGCGACAACTCTTCATTGATAGCTTGTGAAGCAGTATCGGCTGGGCAGCGCACAAACATGTTTGGCGTTTTTGGTTTGTCCACAGGCTGCCCCCTTTTCGGGATCAGCTTTGCAAGGTACGTCTCATTTTTTTTAACAGCGACGCATTTTGTCCGGTTGATTTGTCCATTCAGAATCACAAAGGGATTCTTAGTATTCAAAACACTCGAAGGCAGAATGCGCTCCTGGTCCTGCCATTGGGGAGTCTTCAATGGCGGCGTCTAATGCGGGGTTCTTTTCTTTAAAGCTTCTTCGCCTGACATTCATTCTTTTCGCATCCGCCATTTATCTCTACATTTTTCCCTCTGTAAGTCTGTTTTACATCGCCATCGTCCTGGTGCATGCGATTCTTGGCCTGGTCCTCGCAGCTCTCCTGCTCCGGAATTGGTCTCGCATCTTTTCGCGCGAGGCGTTGCTCAAAAATGCTGGCTGGATCGTGCTGTCGATCGGCGCGGCAGTCGGTGTCGCACTTCTCTTTACGGGCACGGCCAGGCCACATTGGCCCTCGATGTTCGCTCACATTGGGTTGTCATTCCTGGCCACAGCATGGTTGGCGCTGCGGTGGGCAGAATTAAAAGAATGGTTCACGAAAGGTTGGGAAAAGGTACCTGTTTCGATCGCCGGTCTCGCGACCGTAATACTTCTCACATTGGGTGGCTGGCAAGTGAGACAAGGGCTTTGGCTCAGGACTCATCGAATCACCAATCCAATCGACGTTCCTCTCTCCATGAACGAAGAAGGCGATGGCCCCAAGGGGCTCTTCTTCCCTAGTTCGGCTCAAACCGCGGATGCAGGTCACATACCGAGCCAGTACTTCCTCGAGTCAGATGCATGCCAGCGCTGTCACAGCGACATTTACCGGCAGTGGAACAGCTCCATGCATCACTTTTCTTCATTCAACAACCAATGGTATAGAAAAAGTATCGAGTACATGCAGGATGTGGTCGGGGTGAAGTCTTCCAAGTGGTGCGCTGGATGCCACGATCCGGCTTTACTCTACAGTGGGCTCTTTGACCAGCCAGTGCAGCAGATTATGTCCCGGCCGGAGGCAAAGGCGGGCCTGGGCTGCATGATGTGCCATTCCGTTGCGCGAATTAAAAGCACCATGGGCCAGGCTGACCTGGTGCTCGAGTACCCCAAACTGCACGAGCTTGCTGCCAGCAAGAATCCCCTGATCCGGCAAATCCACGATTACCTGACCTTCCTGAATCCCGAGCCTCATCGCCGTCTGTTCTTGAAACCATTTGTGCGCACGCAGACTGCCGAGTTTTGTTCCACCTGTCACAAGGTGCATCTGGATGAGCCGGTCAATCACTACCGCTGGGTCCGGGGTTTCGATGACTATGACAACTGGCAGTCCAGCGGGGTGTCTGGATTCGGCGCCCGTTCCTTTTACTATCCCCCCAAATCTCAACAGTGCGCCGATTGTCATATGCCGGCAACCCCGTCGACCGATCAAGGCTCGTCCCAAGGAAGGGTCCACTCGCACGCTTTTGCCGCCGCCAATACTGCCGTACCCTTTGTCAACGGGGACGACTCGCAGCTCCAACTTGTGCAGGCTTTTTTGAAGGATGCAGTAACCGTCGACATCTTCGCCATGTCGCCAGCCAAACCCACACTCGCCTCGTCGACGGAGCATCCTGCCGAATTGTCGACAACATTCGCCGTGGGGGAGGAATCGGGTTCACTTCTTTCTGGCGAGAGCCATACCACGGCGGTGCCGATCAGCGCTCCCTTAAACCGCATTCACCCCGCGGTCCGCCGGGGAGACAGTGTCAGGATCGACGTCGTGGTGCGCACACGCAAGCTTGGCCACTTCTTTCCTGCCGGCACAGTTGACGCCTTCGACGTATGGGTCGAATTTAAAGTCACCGATGACCAGGAGCGCGTGATCTTTTGGAGCGGAAGAGTAGACGATGATGGACGCGGTCCGGTGGACAAGGGAGCGCATTTCTATCGCGCTCTTCAGATCGACGCTCATGGCAATCCGATCAACAAGAGAAACGCCTGGGCCAGCCGAGCGCTGGTATATGCGCGGTTGATTCCTCCCGGGGCGGCCGACACAGTGCATTATCGGTTACAGGTGCCAGCAGATGCCGGCAACCAACTCAAGCTTCAGGCGCGATTGTGCTACAGAAAATTCTCGTGGTACAACACCCATTTCTCCTATGGCGGAATCCTGGACCGGGAGGCTTCACAACCTCCTGCAACTCCGGAATACGATGACCGAAAGTACAAGTTTTCCGGAGCGACGACCGACGTCTCCGGCAACCTCAAAAGCATCCCGGATCTGCCGATCACGGTATTGTCAAAAGCTGAGGTCCCGCTCGAGGTTCTTCCGGCCAGCGCACCCGCGATTGCGATGAACATTCAAGCCGATCGCAGCGACTGGACGCGCTGGAATGACTATGGGATCGGTTTGCTTCTTCAAGGCGATCTGAAAGGAGCCCGGCGGGCGTTTGAACAGATGACACGCGTCGATCCCGCGAATTCAGATGGCTGGGTCAATCTCGGAAGAGTCGCTCTGCAGGAAGGCGGTCTGGATTCTGCGCGCCAGGTATTGCAACAGGCGCTTCGACTGCAACCTGAGTTGGCGCGAGCCAACTACTTCTTCGCGCGGCTGCTACGCCAGGAAGGCAAATATGACGAAGCCAACCAACATCTTGAGAAGGTGATCGTGCAATATCCGTTCGATCGGGTGGCACTCAATGATCTGGCAAGAATTTACTTCCTGCAACGCCGTTATGACGACGCCGTGCGGGAACTCCGTCGCGTCCTGGCCATCGATCCTGAAGATCTTCAGGCGCACTACACATTGATGCTGTGCTATCGCGGACTGGGCAAGAAAGCGGAAATGGAGCGTGAAGAAAGGCTCTATTCCCGCTTCAAGGCCGATGAGAGCGCACAGGCCCTTACCGGCCCGTATCGCCGGATATCCCCCGAAGACAACAATGAGCGGCAAACGATCCACGAACATGTATCTTTGCCTCTTGCTAATCCGGGAGGCCGCAATCCAATCATGCGATCGCGCAACCGTCAAACAGCTCGCATTCCCGGGAACGTCTCACCATGAACTCCGAACGATCGAGACGAGGTAGCCGATTCTTTCTTGCAGGCGTTTTCTATTTCCTGGTCTGTACGCAAGGTGTTGCGCTCGCACAGGCCCAGGGCGCTGTGCATTTTACGGATATTACCCAATCAGCGGGAATTCACTTTCTACATCATAATGGCGCCTTTGGCAGGAAGTACCTGCCTGAAACCTTGGGTCCCGGATGCGCATTCCTTGACTATGACAATGATGGCTATCCGGACATCCTTCTGGTGAATGGCGACGATTGGCCGGATCACCCTGGAACCAGGGCAACACTCAAACTATTTCACAACGAGCGGAACGGCACCTTTACGGATGTAACCGAGAGAGCGGGATTAGCCGTAAGCATGTATGGCATGGGCGTGGCCGTGGGCGACTATGACAATGACGGGTTCGATGACATCTTTGTCAGCGCTTTAGGGCAAAGCCGTTTATTTCACAACAATGGCAACGGCACTTTTCGTGACGTCACCGCCGAGGCCGGCCTCTCCGGAATTCATGAGTTCAGCACCAGTGCGGCCTGGCTGGATTATGATCGAGACGGAAATCTTGACCTGCTGGTTGCCAACTACGTTCAGTGGGCACCAGCAGCCGATCTCAATTGCAGCATCGATGGCACGCATAAATCCTATTGCACGCCGGAATCCTATAAAGGTACGTCACTCCGTCTGTGGCGCAATCTGGGCAACGGCAAGTTTGAGGACGTCACCAAAAAAGCTGGTTTGTACGATTCTTCGGCAAAGTCGCTGGGCATCGCCATTCTGGATTACAACGACGATGGCTGGATTGATTTCATTGTCGCTAACGATACTCAACCCAACAAACTCTATGTGAACAACCAGCACGGCGGGTTTAGTGAGGTCGGAATCCAAGCCGGCATTGCCTTTAGTGAGGACGGAATGGCCCGTGCCGGGATGGGAGTGGATGTTGCCGACTACGACCGTAGCGGCCGGCCCAGCGTAATCATCACGAATTTCTCAAACCAGATGCTCTCCCTCTATCACAATGAGGGTAACGGATTATTTGTCGACGATGCTCCCAGGTCCACCGTCGGCCGCGCCAGCCTCCTGACCCTGGGCTTCGGCTGCTTTTTCTTCGACTATGACCTGGATGGATGGCCGGACATTTTCGTCGCCAATGGCCATATCGATCCAGACATTGAGCGCACAACAGCGGTCCTCAAATACCGTCAGCCGCCGCACTTGTTTCGCAATCTGGGCCATGGCAAGTTTGCCGAGGTGACTGCCTCGGCGGGAAGTGACTTTCGCACACCCAGGGTGGCCCGCGGTGCCGCCTATGCCGATATTGATAATGATGGTGATCTGGACATACTCGTAACTACGAACGCTGGTCCGGCGGTTTTGTTCCGCAATGATGGCGGCAACCGGAACCACGCGTTGCGCGTCAAGTTACAAGGCACTAAGTCTAACCGCGACGGCATTGGGGCCGTCGTGCACATCAAGTACCCGGACGGCAGCCAGTCACAACTCGTGCATAGTGGGTCAAGCTACATCTCCCAGAGTGAACTCGTTCTCACCTTTGGGTTGGGTCAGAGCACCAAGGTAGAATCATTGGAAATCAATTGGCCCAGTGGACTCATCGACAAACTCACCCACATTGACGCCGACCGCACCGTCGTGATCACGGAAGGAAAAGGACTCACATCCGCGATTCAGTTTACTCCCTCTCACTCGGCTGCCACATTGCAGAAAGCGAGATAGTAGGCCTCCCAATCGAGCGCCGTTTACCGGCGAAGGCTGGACAGTCCAATCCCTGCGATGCCAAGACAAGCCATTCGACCCACACTGCAGAGGCCGGATTCGTCGGGAAGCGCAACCCGGGGGGGAAACCCTTGACGGTCTTGGCGAGATATAGTCAGCAGTCTGGCCAGTAATGGTGATACAAGGTCTTCCTATACTCCACTCCAGCAGCAGCGAAGCTTTACTATTCATCTACCTTCTCAATCCCAATGATGAATAGTTAGCATGTAGACCTTGCTGCAATATGCACTAGCCTTGTTGCATATCTATTTCCTGCAAGTTTGCTTTGTATTGTATGAGTGAATTTGCTATTGTTGTCATCTTATTTTTCCGGCCATGGAATAGTTAATGGGTTTCGGGGCCTCGTAGTTTATAGTCCGAATTCGCCCTGAACATTGATGGCAGCTTGTTCAGGCTGGGATCGCGATTGTGACACTATTGATAGATCCGGCCGCCGTGATCATCCCCGCCAAGGGATGGCTGTATATATTCAACAGAAAAGGCCTGACCAAAATACAGGCTCGCCAGATAGATGAAGTTCACGATAGGCTAAAGCACTATCTTAACGGCCAATACAAAAAAGAAGATCTCCTTTCTGCCGTTTCTCCAGAGAAGCGTTCGGCGATAGAGAAATACCTGGAGGCCATCGCTGAAGCCGACGGATTTCTGCAGCCAGGCCAGGCAGATCGCGAGCAGTATCCGGCCAATCAAGAGAAGATTCCTGATTTTCGCAGCCGTTCACAACTGTTTACTTTCTATGGAAAGAGAGTATTTGTTTCCTGCCACGGCCACCAGGAAGACCCGCACCAGCCTGAATGTGATCTGCGTTTCGCCTTCTGCACGCCGGCCCAGATGGACGCAGCCTGGTCGGGCATATGGCGTCAGGGAACGAAGGGCCCGCACCTCATTTATGTAATCGCGCAAGATTCAACCGCACTGCGTTGGGCGGTGGACGGCGAAGTCGTTGGTGACGGACAGCTGCTTGCGTGGCTTCTCGCGACTGTCCGTTCTGAGTCATGGAATGGCAGAAAGTTGCGGGTTTATTCTCTCGATGCCGATTCAGGTTTGACTCTGCGGTTTGAGGGTGCCTTCACCCATCAGCCGGAAAAGAAACACCTCGTTCCCGATTTCGTCAGGATGACACAAGACGATCAGATTCCTCTGGTGGTGGCACAAGCCTCACTTCCGTTCTACGCCACTTCTGTTACCGGCTGCGGAATACAATACGATTTGCTCCAGGAAGAACTCCGGCGCGAACTTGTTGTACGTGGAGTCCTGGCCGCCTCCGGCGAATCAGCGAAGCATGCCTTTGTGACGGAACGGACAGGCGGGAACGGCAGCAATCCGCGGCTGCGGCGGGCGCGTATCCGCCTACCGGAGTCGCACTTGTGGCCGATTGCGGCCTCGCTTCTTGAGGCTCGTGCCGGCGCCTTGGAACGCTTCTGCTGGAGCTTGTCCGAACCTTACTCCGATACCGGCCGCCGCGAAGCCGATCTGCTACAACCTGGCCAGCCACATCCGCACATTGCGCATTTGACGGATATACTCAGAACCCGGCTGCGGACGCTGATTGTCAACATTCGCTCGACTGTTTGCGGTCTTCATGTCTGCCAGTCGCAAGGACGTATCGCTTACTCCTTCATTGAATCCAAGGCCATTCGCGACCTGCTGATCATGGTCACGAAGGATACGTTTTACGGCGATTCTCTTCCCGCCGTTCCGCCGAAACATGACTGCGATTTCGCTACCTTCCTGAACGAAGACGAGCTCCGCCGGCTGGTTGGCGACCGCGAAAAAACCCTCAATGAAATGCACATTGACAGGAGTTTCACTTTCAGACATGTGGAGCAATTTGGGATTTCTGCCTGGATAGGCCACTTTCACGATGCAAACGAAGACCCAGACATTGTCATTCGGTAAAAGGCTGTTGGCGCCTTCCGCTGCTCCGCTCCGCGAGACGCTGCTGCGTTTGACCGAGCCCTCTTTGGATCGCGAAATCTACGTGGATTCATTTCTCGGGATGTATTTGGATGACCATCTCAAATGGGAATCCTGGGACAGTTTCCTGATATTCGATTTTCATAGGATCTATTTGTACGAAAATTCCAGCGTGCCGGAAGGCCCAAAGATCGGGTCGGTGCTCCGCTGGCTGCGTGATGATTATCGAGTTGATATCAAGCATCTGGCCGCTTACGGCCAGGAGCAGTTTGATTTCTTCTATCCGGTCGAGGCGCTCGAAATTGTGGCCAGCTTCTGGCGGGATTGTCCTTCCGGCACTCTCATTACCTTTGACCTGACGAATGGTGAAATCAGAAAAACCAAGGCCTTTGTTCATCCTAAGTCGAAGCCGCCGCTCATCCGGCATTCGGAGCGGGACTGCCTGATCGAGGCGGAACGCATTCCCCCGCTGCAGGACCGTTTTTCAGAACGGCATTTGAGAATCGGTCAGGGCCCGGAACTTAGCGATTTACTTTCTCCCGATATCGGCTTAATCCGGCAGGAAGATGCAGTCGCCAGCCAACTCGCATTTCCTGTGGTACTCACTCAACTCGCAGGCGGCCATGACAAGCGAATTTTCTGCGGCGGCAAAGGCCGGAGGATTGCGGGCGCCGCGATCACGGCCCGCTGCGAGGTGCTTGAACGTTTTTGTGCGAGCTTTGTTGATCCCAAAGCTCATCTGATATACGGCAGCTACGAGATGTTTTCCACGACGGCCGTCGATCCGCAGTCGCTTTGCTTCCGCCTTCCCCGCCCCGATCCTGCAGGCGTACGTATTCCTTATGCAAGCGATGTCTCCATGTACTGGTGTACGGCGCAGGACTTGCAAACGGGTAAAACCCATCTGGTGCCCGCGCAGGAAGTCTGGTTCACCACCTACTCTCTTCCTGGAGAGAATCTTTGTATCCGGAGCAGCAGCAATGGATGTGCTGTGGGCGGCACTTTTGAAGAAGCTGCGCTGTTCTCCATCCTTGAGCTGATTGAACGCGACGCATTCTTGACTGCCTGGTATCTCCGCCGTTCCTGCCGGAAGATCCATCCGGAGTCAATCACGCTGGAGGAGTTTCAGCTAGTCTGGTGCCGGGCCTGTCATACCTATCGCAACTATGCCATTCATCTTTTTGATTTAACGAGCGATCTCGGACTGCCTGTAGTTCTGTGTGTCGCTGTCCGCCAGCATGGAAAGGGACCCAAAGTGATGCTGAGCGCGGCTTGCCGCTTGCATTGTGATGAAGCTGCGCTGAGCGCGCTTAAGGACATGGCAACCATGCCGGATGTGAGGTTCCATGATGAATCCAAGGCTAGAGAGCTGCTGGCGCATCCTGAAGCCGTGGTATCGCCGGAAGATCACGCCGCGTACTATTTTGCTGAAGAAAACTTTGGTCGTGTTTCTTTCCTGGATTTTGACGCTCGTCCTGTTCTCACAGCGAAAGATGTTGATCGGAACTCGCTGGTTCCCCGGCAGGATCGTTACAACCTGAAGCAGATCATAGCAACCATCGCCGGTCATCTCAGCGAGCTTGGGTTAAACGTGCTCGTGAAGGATTTGACCCATCGCGAGTTTGCCGATCGCAATTTGTTTTGTCTACGGACTATCATACCGGGCCTCTATCCGATGTGGTTTGGGTACTACAGCGTGCGATTGAATATCACGGATCGGCTGCGACATCTGTCTCAGAAGTTTACCGGACAGATCCTGAAAGACGAGAGCCAGCTGAACCTTGATATTCATCCCTTTGACTAGCTGTCGCCAGCCTGGTGGGCCCCGCATTTTTGACCCTCGATATTCCAGCTCAAGGAGGAAGGATGTTGCGAATCAGGAAGTTCATTCAAGTTGACTCCAGCTGGGATCGAAATCGAGGAAATTGGATTTCTTACACTGGGGAGCGTTTCTGAAATGGCCGCATCCCGATTTGTTTCCGGTGCTGCGGCATCTTTTTGTGGCTGAAACTGAATGAAAGGAGGATGTAGGAATGCACAATGAAACTGGTAAACCGCTTGAGCTCGATCTCACGGGAATCGAAATGGAAGAGATCAAGATCTTCTTCCAGGAAGGAGCGCGTGGCGGGCCGGAAATGTCGGCCTCTTGCCAAATAGTTCCCTTCCCCTGCTTCTCGTGTGGCAGCTCCTGTTCTGCACCTGAACCGACCAGCTGATGAAATGAAAGCAGCCGGCGGCTCAATGCTTTGTGTTTCTGAGGCGCGCAGGCGGCCGCAGCAAGAAGCTGGCTAATCACGCTGTTTGGAAGATGATGTTCAAGTTGATTCCAGCTGGGATCGAAATAGAGGAAATTGGATCTCTTACACGGGGGAGCGTTCCTGAAATGGCCGCATCCCGTTTTGTTTCCGGTGCTGCGGCATCTTTTTGTGGCTGAAACTGAATGAAAGGAGGATATAGGAATGCACAATGAAACTGGTAAACCGCTTGAGCTCGATCTCACGGGAATCGAAATGGAAGAGATTAAGATCTTCTTCCAGGAAGGCGCACGTGGCGGACCGGAAATGTCGGCGTCCTGCGCGATAACTCCGTTTCCTTGTTTCTCGTGTGGCAGCTCCTGTTCTGCACCTGAACCCAGCTGATGAAATGACAGCAGCCGGCGGCTCAATGCTTTGTGTTTCTGAGGCGCGCAGGCGGCGGCACCAAGAAGCTGGCTAATCACGCTGTTTGGAAGATGATGTTTGGTGAGGCGCGTGAATTTCTTCTCGCGCCTCAACTTTACTCTAGATATCGATTTCACTACTTTCGGCAATGTTGAACTGGCAGGATACTTATCGATTGTCTCGCTTCGCCTTCATACGGCCCGCCGACCACGGGCTGGTGATCGAGAGCGCCCTGAATAACAGGCAATTCCCTCTTCGCAGCGCCTCTGTGATACGCATCATCGCGGCCCTGGCCCGGCCGACCCAACTGGAATCGCTGCTTTCTTCCGTTCGGGCAGAGGAACGGGAGATCCTTTGCTCGTTCTTGAATGGTTGTAATCAAGCCCAGTTGCTGACCCGTGTCGGGGAGGACGGTGTGACAGAGGAAGATGCCGGGCCGCTTGGTTATTGGGAATTCCATGACCTGGTCTTCCACACGGCCAGCCGTTTGGGTCGCAACCGGCGTCCGATTGGGGGGACGTACCGGCTGAAGGACCGGCTGGCGCAGGAATCGCCGCTTGGCTGCGACGAAGTTGATGACCAAATTGCATTGCCTAAGCCTGGCGTGGATGTGCTTAACATCGCACTGCGCGATGCCCTGGCGCACCGTCGCTCCCAGTATGGGGAAAAACCGCTTACTATCGAAGCCCTCGGAGCGTTCACATATTGGACCTGCCGGGTAACTCATGTGCGGAACACGGAAAATGATGTTCATCTGCACAAGCTTTATCCCAGCGGCGGAAGTCTCCATCCGCTGCGGGTGTATATCGCGATTGACTCCTGCGCAGGCTGCCCTACCGGCTTGTACCGTTATCTGGACCGCGAGCACTCACTCGGCAGGCTTCCGGCCCCCGAAGCGGCTGTGCGTAAATTCCTTTCTGATGCTGCTTCAAGTACCGGCGGCTTAGCGCAAAAACCAACCATGTTGTTCATCATCTCCGCTCGCTTTCACCGGACTGCGTGGAAATACGAGTCTATCGCCTATCGACTCATTCTCCTGGAAACCGGAACACTGCTGCAGACCATGTACCTTGCGGCGACTGCTCTCGGACTCAAGGGGTGTGCTCTCGGCTGTGGAGATTCTGATCATTTTGCACAGACAGCGCAGACGAACTATTACACCGAAACCAGCGTTGGAGAGTTCCTCTTGGGCGCTTAAGGACCAGATTGTGCCTGGCCAAAAGGGCCGGGTTTCTTCGAGTTGGACGGGTTTATTTTCACGTAATTACAATGAGCAGTTTTGCTTCGTCAAATACCGACTCTCTTCTCGCCATGCGCGTTGCCGGCGCTGCATTCACCGGTCCGTACAACCTGCGCTCAGCTACTTTTGAACAGCTGATACAGGACTACGAAAATCTCACAGAAAGAGTTGCGACTGCGAGCCAGACACTGGTCCAGGAACTCCACGCCTCGGTTCCCCGGGCGGCGAATGTCGCGCAGCGTCACGTCATCCTGCAGATAAAACGAAAGGTATTCAATCTCGCCACCGTGCCCGACCAGGATCTGGGTGTTCTTCACCCTGAACAACAGGAGCGCTTGCGCGACTATTGCAGATTGCTGGGTTCCCGGGACAAGCTGCTTGATGAGCACAGAAGCCGGATCTTTCAAGAGTTCCGCCAGCAATTGGACACCCTGTGCACCGACAAAGAGTTCCTCAGCGCGGTGAACTATTCATGTCCCTGGCTGATGGACGCGTACCGTCGTCATGGGCCTGGCACTCTCCAGGATTTTTCACATGAAGAAAGGGGCATTGCGGCTTATGCCATGCGGTTTTTCAGCAAGGCGAATCCATTTCATTGCTTTTCCAGAATCGCATTTCCACCGTATTTGGGCCTGCAGCCAGACGGCCCCTATGAAGTGCTTGTCAACAGCGCGGCCATACTGCAGCTGGAAAAATATCTCCTGCAACGATTCCCTGGACATGCCTTCATTTACCTGCGCAGCTTCCAGGAGCAGGCGCAGGGCTATGATTTCTTCATCTCCGCCGATGCTACCGTCCGTCGAATCACCGTTCCCAAGAACAGAACCATTGAGCTGGTAATTGACTACTTCAAAACCGATCAGCCTTGCCGCAAGCTGGATCATTGCATTGACTATTTAACGGCTGCGCTGAAGGCTTACAGCCGAAACGAGATCGAAAATTACCTTCGCCGCCTGATAGAATCCGGCATTTTGGCGGAGTACCTGGTCCCGGATTTTAATCGTTTCGCCGATTTCCTGCTGGGCATAGACCCGGAAGTCGATCCTCTTATCAGCCGCTTGCAAAAGGTTCACACCGTTCAATTCACGATGTCTGACTTGCTGCGGGCAGAAGATGATGTCGCCAGGATTGCCAAGAATGCGATCGACTTGCAATCGCCTCTCTTCTACATAAACGCATACTCAGAAATGAATACGGCGGAGGGCGAAGCGGATGCCGGCCGGCTTTCTTCTGCGCTGCAGGCTCTCAAGCCATTATTGCTGGCGGGCAACAACTATGCAGATTGGGCCTACGTTACCCGCGCATTCATGAAAGACTATTGCAGAAACTGTCCCGACCACAGTTCCCCCTATCTGACCCTTCTGGCCGAGTTTTTCCGGGATATGCGATCCGTCCTCTCACAATACCAGCCTCAGCGCTTGTGTCCTCCGGAGGAACAGGAAGCCCGTCGGCGATGGCTGCAACGGCTGACCGAATGTGAGGGCACACTGTCCGATGAGCAGTTACAAATGCTGATGGACTCCCGTCCTGCAGGCGAGCGTTTCACCGGGCCAATCTGTTTCAACGGGCCGATGGATCATACGTCTGGGATTTACTATCCTCACAATTTTTTTTCCGGGAATGGACGCTACTTGTCGCGCTATCTCCTGGCCCAAACGGGGAAGCGCACACGCGGTATCGCGCAAGAAGAAAATCCTCTGCATGTGCAAATCGTACCGGCGTTCGAAGACAACCGGATGTATGTCACCCCAATGCTCGCGGCCGGGTGCGGTTTCGAGGCCCGCTACCGTCATCAATTTGATCGTTGGATTGACCCGGGGGAGATAAACGTCAAATTGGAGCAAGACGAAATCTTGTATCAACAGGCTTCGTCGGGCCGCTGTTTGCAGTTCCACTTTTTTGGCTTTCTGCTGGGACAATTGCTGCGGCCGGAGTATCAGCTTCTCCTCATAGGACATGCCGACTTCTTTTATAACCTCTTTGAACGCAGCCCTGCGTTCGGGCAAGCAATCCAACATGTCCCGCCGCTTTACTATAAGTCCATATGTTTAAGGCGGGAACAATGGCGTTTTCCCAAGACGTTCTTCGATCCAACCTGGAAGCATACCGATATCCTTCGCTGCACGCTGGAGCTGCGGAAAGAGCTGCGCGAAGCGGGCATTGATTTCAGACATTCCTATTTTCAGCTGATTGATTCGCCTGTTCCCTGGCACAAACCGCGGTATCTTGATCTTTGCAGCCCCTTGGGCACGCACATTTTTCGTCGTGCCGTTCGGTCCTGTTCGGCCAACACCATGGTTTCCCTTGCCAGAATGGAACCCGAGCCAAAAAGTCTCTTGAGGGAAGGACGATGCTCTTACGTGACCGAGTTGATGATCGAAGTTTAGGCTGTGAAAGCATCTTCCACCAGGTGGAGCAGCTTTCATATGTATCTGTCTCTGCTGAAGAACAATCGAGGAAAAGTGTATGGATGAATGGCGAAGCTTTCATGTTTACTACACCAACCCGGACCGCATCCTGCTCGAGTGCATCGCTCCGCTCCTTCGCAGTTTCAAGGCGGATTTGAATCTGTGTTTTTGGGAAAGACACTATGCGGGAGGGCCGCACATTCGAGCGCGATTCAAAGGTGATGACCCGCAATTGACCATGGTCGAACAAAGATTCGTTACCGCCGTCGAAAGCTATCTGGCGGAGTTCCCCAGCGTTCCAGTTTCCAGCTACTCTGCGGAGGATGCCCGGCGATTGCTGGAAGTGGAAGGCGAGGCCTATCAACGGGGCGATCTTGAGTATCGGGTGAATGTCATTCGCCCATGCACCTATCAGCGTTTAAATAGCCATTTCATCCAGGGTCCCGGCCTTCAGTTTTTGCATGAGTTCCTGCATGATTCGAACCCTGTCAGCGAGGCGATCCTGAAGGACTCAGCTGCCAAGCGGAACCATCTCCTTCGCATGTATTTTCTAAATGCCCTGGTTTCTCTCGGCAGCCTTGCGCGCGGATCTGTTTCTTTCAAATCTCATTGGTCCGGCTTTGCTGCGGCTTTCCCGAATAATGCCGCAACGCAGCGCATCCGTGACAGTTTTGAAAAACAGCAACACGCGATTATCGCCGCGATGCTGGAAGTCCAGCGCCGCTATGATTCCCAGGACTTCTCGGGCGATCCCATTCTCCAGGAATGGCATACTTTGCTTCAACGCTATCGCGAAAAGTCACTTGCTATCCTGCAGGCAGGCGAACCAATCGGTCTGACAATCGGGCCTGAGGAGATAAGAAAATATCGCGACTCCCTGGCGAACCAAAACGAACCCAATGAATTCATACAGGTTTTACTCAAGGACGAACGCTTCGTCGCGTCATTTCACCATGAAAAGGCGTTGGCAGGCCCAAGAGCTCTGACCAACCTCTTGTACATGATCATTCCAACGGTTGGATTGACGGTGCTGGATCGGATGGCATTCTGTTATTATGCGCACCGCGCTGTCGAAACCTATTTTCAATGTGACCTGACCGATGTTTTGCGGGAGACGATCGCCGTGTTTGTAGGCGGAGCGGCGCGTACACCAGCGCCTAACGCCTGAAAAAAGGTAAATAATATCGGCCGCAGTAGCTTTCGGAGTTAAATCTAAAGATCGCGTGGTGCCGCTGGATCGCCCAGGATCTTGCGAACGGGTGTGATCTTCAACTCCATTCGATCGACGCCATCTCGCGATTCAGCTTTTTCAGTTTTGAATAGAGAAACAGCAGGTAGCCTATATAAATGACCCACACCGCGACATAGCCGGCTACCATGTAGCGATGTTGCACCATCGCTTCGCGCAACCGCTTGTCACTTTGAAAAAACATCAACAGCGGGGCGATCATCGCCATGCTGGCGCCTCGTGCGGCGTTCTGAACATGCAGATGGTTGACCTTCTGGCTGGACCTCTCCAAGTCAAACCGAAACCAGGCGATCAGAAGAGCAAACATGCTGAAGGCAAGCATGTTCCAGAGGAGCACTTTCTGCATCTCCGGGTTCAGGTTTGGCGTCCCGATCATCGGCTGGGGATGATTGGTGGGAAACCAGCGGTTTGACATGTATACGATCGGCATGTCCAGCGCGGCCAGGACTGCCAGCGATGCAGCCAAAACCGGCGTTGAGCCAAGCTCCGACGATTTCCGCAACACCAAATAGCTTGCATACAGAAGCCACAGGATCAGGCTGGTGGTCAAACGAGCGTCCCACACCCAGAATGTGCCCCATGAGTAGCGGGCCCAGATTGGTCCGCTGACCAGGACTACGCCAAAGAAGACGACACCGACCTCAGCGCCGGTGACGGCCAGAGCATCAGCAATGGGACTGCGCGTCCACAAATACCAGAGGGAAGCAAAAAAATTGCCCCAGAAAAGGATCGACGCCGCGGTCGCTGCGGGCACGTGGTAGTAGAAAATCCGCTGCGCGTCGCCCATGGTTGCCTCCGCAGGAGCCACCATGAGCGCCTGATATGTCCCCCACCCCAACAGTCCCAGCGTGATTAAGAGCAAAACGTAAAAGATCGGAGATTTCATTTTTGGTAGCAACCTTTCCACGGGCAGGAAACCGACGGCCGCTCCTGCCGCAAACTTTCATCTACACCACAACGACACGCGAGTTTACAACTTTTCCGGCCAGTGATGGAGTTTCGTAGTCACTTGCTGAGGGGCCTAAAGAGGTGAATGCGATGCAGTCTAGTTCAGCGTCATTCAAAAACGCAACAAAAATCTAGTTTGCCTGAGCGAAAAATGTCAAAAGAAACCTAAATGAAGACCACCCATTTTCATATAGCTGACACAGCTCAGAGGGTCCACGTTCTTTGTACTCTGGAAAACACTATGAATACTAAGAAGGTAGTCATTACTATTGCTCACTACTCCTCGAATCCTCATGTAGGAAGGCAATCAGATAGGAATCAGCCCGGAAGCACTACTTGATGGAACAGGTTGAGTCCTGCCTCAATTCAGAATGTGCGGGGGCATATGCCTGCCGAACAATTGTATGTTCTATTGACTGGCGTCAACGATTGGAACAAAAACGGTCTTTGTGTGCGGTGAGATTCCCGGATCAGGATCGCGCAACAAGCGGTTGATAACAAGGGGCACTTGACACGTTTCTGATATGACCACTACCCTCGCCGTCGATGAAGAGAGTGGCCTCGGCAATCGTACCCCTGATCACAATCGACCGACATACGCGGGCGCCGGTGCACCGGCAGATCTACGATGCATATCGTGCTGCCATCGTTGGCCGCAGGCTGCGGCCGAGCCAGAGAGTGCCCTCCTCCCGAACACTTGCGGCTGAACTGGGTATCTCCCGCATGCCGGTGCTCAATGCTTACGATCAACTTCGGGCCGAGGGATACTTTGAAAGCCGCGTTGGCGCAGGAACTCGAGTGTGCAGCACACTGCCGGAGCTGCCATCTTTTCGCCAGCGCTCTATAGGCACCCTCTCAGGCCCCCGGCCCGTCGCCTCACGCGCCTCAACCGCTCAGCAGGCGGAGCCGACTCCATGGGTGCGAGGATGGGGATCATTCGGCGTGGGCCAGGTTGCATTTGAACACTTTCCCATTCAGATCTGGTCAAGATTGGTGGCGCGCCATTCTCGAACCGCGACCATAGACTCAGTTCGCTACAGCGACCAAATGGGCTTGCCGGGTTTTCGTGACACCGTCGCGACGTACTTGAGGACCTCCAGAGGTGTTTCCTGTGAAGCGCGCCAGGTCATGATCGTGAGCGGCTCGCAGCAGGCTTTGGACATCACTGCCAGAGTCCTTCTCGATAAGGGAAGCGGTGTGTGGCTGGAGGATCCCGGTTACACTTACGCGCGCGATGTGCTGGCGATGACCGGCTGCAAGCTCGTTCCGGTGCCAATAGATGCCGAAGGGCTTGACGTGGCCGCCGGCATCAGGCTGAATCACAAGGCGAGAGCTGCGTTTGTCACGCCCTCTCACCAGTACCCTCTCGGTGTGACGATGAGCGCCTCAAGGCGGCTGCAGCTTCTGGACTGGGCGCAAAGTGTCGGGGCCTGGATCATCGAGGACGACTACGATAATGAGTATCGCTACGATGGAATGCCAATCTCGTCACTACAAGGGCTCGACGATAATGCCCGAGTGATCTACATCGGAACGTTTAGTAAGGTGCTGTATCCGTCGTTGCGGCTCGGCTACATCGTCATCCCACCCGATTTGATCGACCGTTTTTGCGCGGTACGCCGCGTGATGGACATCGCCCCCCCCTCCTTCTATCAATCGGTGGTTGCCGACTTCATACGTGAAGGGCATTTCGCGCGCCACATCCGCCGAATGCGCACGCTTTATCGGGAACGCCGCGGCGCTGTGGTTAAGAGCATTCGCGAAGAAGTTGATGCTGAGGTGATCGGGGCCGAGGCGGGAGTGCATATTTCCGTCTTGCTCGGAAAGAAGTGCAGTGACGTAGAGTGTTCGCAGCGTGCCGCGCGCGATAAGCTTTGGCTTTGGCCTTTGTCTCCCTGCTATGCCGGAAAACCTTTGCGGCAGGGATTTATCCTGGGCTATGGCAGCACCCCGGTTGAGCAAGTCCGTCGTGCAGTGCAAAAGATCTCGTCTGTATTGAAATCGAATTAAAGAACAATCTTTCTCTTTCTCGCTACCGCCGGTGCCATCAGCGGCCGCAGGTCCTGCTCATACACGCGGCAGGCATAATGGCTATATGGAGTTGCAGAAAAGTGGTCATTGCGCCAATCCATTTTCCTGGACAGACTTATGGTGGTAATTTCTAACGGAGGATCGAAGCATGCGCATAGTGACCGCGGGCCATGCGGTTTTTGCAACCACCCTGACAGGGCTGGGAATTCTGGGCTTGTTCAAAGGCGACTTCACCGCCGTATGGCAGCCGGTATACAAGGTCGGGCCCGCAAGCTCGGTGCTTGCTTATGTATGCGCCTTCATCTGCATTGGCTCCGGCATAGGTCTGTTCTGGGGCCGCAAAGCCCGCCCTGCGGCTCGCGTGTTGCTCCTCTATCTCCTGCTTTGGCTGCTGGTGTTTCGAGTACCCAGCCTCGTACACGGGGTCCCGGTGGACGTTTACTGGTCACTTTCCCAAACCGGGGTTCTTGTGGCGGCCGCCTGGGTACTGTTCGCTTGGTTCGCCGGCGACTGGGACAGGCAGCGCTTCAGTTTCGCCACCGGCGACAATGGACTGCGCATCGCGAGAGCGATCTATGGCTTTGCCATCATCCCTTTCGGCATTGCTCATTTTCAATATGTCGAACATACCGCCTCAATGGTCCCTGGCTGGCTGCCCGCGCATGTCGCATGGGCATATTTCACTGGTGTCGCATTCATTGCCGCGGGCATCGCGGTTCTGGTCGGCGTGTGTGCGCGGCTGGCAGCCGCTCTCTCTGCGTTGCAGATGGGGCTTTTCTTAGTGCTGGTGTGGGTTCCCGCCGTCGCCACACGTTCGTTAAATAGCTTTCAATGGGGTGAGGTTCTGGTCACGTGGGTGCTGACTGCCGCTGCTTGGGTTGTGGCGGATTCTTACCGCGGCGCCCCATGGTTCGCCTTGAATGTTGGTCGTGCGCCAGTGCAGCGACCCCAGGAAGTGTAGACCACAGCGAGCCTGAGCTTCTCGAAGACAAAAGCTTTTTTTGGCGACCAGTCGAAAAGGCGTTGAGCTGGAGGTGAGTCATCTCCGCATGCGTGTGTCGGTTGCCACCCAGTTCACCTCCCATGTAGCTCCTCCATCATCCGAGAACGCTTGTTCAAAGTGGCAGGAGTCTGGAGTGATGTCCGATATCACGAAGCGCACCAGGATAGCGCGGCCGTTCAGTGTTTCCTGATCGTAAAATTCGCCGCGACCATTTTTGAACTCGCCAACCGTAGGGACAGACAGCGCGCCGCTGCTGCTGTTGGCAAAATTAAGGCTCCATTGGTGAGATTGGGGATTATAGAGGCGCAGACTCATCCCCTGAAAATGACCGGCCGGCCCGCTTGCCTCCAGTTCCAGCAGATTGGCCCGGCCGTTCCATACTTTGCGAACAACAGTCGTCCCTTCGTACTCGACCCACGTAGTAGATCCACTGAGGGGATGCAGCAGACGCTTCAGATGAGTTTTCCAGGTACCGATTTCGAAGTCAAAATCGTGTTGGCCATCTCGCTCGATGGCTTTTGCCTGATGCCCGACGCCGCCGTTATCCGTTTGTGCCGGCGCGGTTGCCAGGCATAGCGCAATGATGAGAACAAGCAAGAATGAACGGCAGAGCTCAATGCGATTGGTTTGTTCCAGGCCACGCGTGTACATCCGCTGATTCTCTTAGCAAATCTCGTTGTTTCAATATCCAGTTTTGTCATGAGTAGCATAACCACTTGTCGTTTTCTCAGGCGTCCAACAGTGTCTTCAATGAGAGAACGGCAGCGGGTATCTGGTGAGTGGCCGTATTACCAAAACCGAGAACCAGGCCCTGGCGACCCGTTGACGCCACATACGAGAGCGAGAGAGCTGAAAGCCAAAGCTTTCTTTGCGCGGCCTTCATCACGATGTCGTGATCGCAATAATTGTTCCCCAGGAGCAGGGCCACGTGCATTCCCGCTGACGCTCCCATGATTTTGTGCGAGGGGCCAAATGCGTGTTCGATTTCCTCCATCAGCACCCGCCGCCGCTCTTCATACACTTTGCGCATCCTTCGGATATGTCGTGCGAAATGCCCCTCACGAATGAATTGAGCAAGCACTGCCTGGCTGGCGTGGCTGGGGCAAATGTCCATTGCTTGGCGGACGGCAGCGAAGCGTTCCACTAAATCCGGAGGGATGACGATATATCCGATGCGCAGCGAGGGAAACAGGACTTTGCTGAACGTCCCGGTGTAGATCACACGATCGCGCGTGTCCAATCCCTGCAGCGAGGCGATCGGCATGCTGTCATATCGGTACTCGCTGTCATAGTCGTCTTCAATAATCCAGGCCCCTGCCTGGTTTGCCCACTCCAGGAGCTGGAACCGCCTCGTCGCACTCATAGTGACACCAAGAGGATACTGGTGGGAGGGTGCAACGAAGGCGGCTCGAGCGTCCCGGGCGAGTTTGATTCCAACGGCGACATCCAGGCCTTCCGAATCCACTGGAACCGGTATCACCCGGCATCCAGCAGCGGCCAGCACGTGCTGCACCAGCCAGTATCCGGGATTTTCAACCCAGACTCGTGCTCCTGGATCGAGCAACACGCGAGTGGAAACGTCCAGCGCCTGTTGTGATCCGCTGACGATCATGATCTGCTCCGGTTCGCAGTGCACGCCTCGAGAAGTCCGCAGATAGGTGGCCACCGATTCCCGCAGCTCCGCTAATCCCATCGGGTGTCCATATTGAAGAGCCCTGACTTTCAGCTCACGGGCGTATCGCGAAGACAGACGGGACCATATATCTACAGGGAACGTCCGAAGATCGGGCTGACCCACCTGAAAAGGACCGAGCTGCTCAACCCAATTCGGTCTTTGAAATTTCGGCAGCGCGTGAGCGCGAGCAGACACCGGCCGCGGCGCGCCCCCAGGTCTGCCGCGGCGCCACAGGTGAGAGCGTGAGTATCGGGGGAGCGTCGTTGCAATGAAAGTCCCCGAGCCCACGCGGCTTTCGAAATGTCCTTCGGCCAGGAGCTGCGAGTAGGCGTTCACAACCGGTAATCGCGAGATCCGCAGCTCGCGGGCCAGCTCCCGCGTTGACGGAACCAGCTCGCCGGCGCGCAGCTCTCCGCTTACGATCCGGCTGCGGTAAGCCTCGTAGATCTGTTGGTACAGCGGCTTCGCCGCTTTACGATCCACAGCAATCAAAGGAGGAATCTTGTCTAAACGTTTTTTGGGAGCTCTCAAAGTGGTCATGTTGGCTATGGGAAAACTGGATATTTCATCGAACCACATTTCCATTTATATCTCAAATCAAGATGGCGCAGCGAGCGTTTCAATCGAACAACACCAGCTCTGCGATCGATCGAACCCAAAACTGTTTAAGGAAAAACGACGATGTCACTCCGCGCTGCTTGCATTTGTTTTGTCGCATTCATACTTAGCTGTACCCTGGTCACACCACAGGGGATCTCACAAGCCACCGGGGCGAACGGCGCCGCGGAGCATGCTGCCAATGGACGCGACGGACAGCACGATTTCGATTTCGATATCGGCAGCTGGAAAACCCACTCTTCGCGCCTCTTGCATCCGTTGACCGGATCAACGACCTGGGCGGACATGGATGGCATGACGGTAGTAAAGAAAGTCTGGGGCGGCCGGGCCAATCTGGCCGAATACAAGGCCGAGGGACCGGCAGGCCATGTCGAGCTACTGTCACTGCGCTGGTACAACCCCTCGGCGCGTCAGTGGTATCTGGACTTTGCTACTCCGAATGTCGGCACGTTGGGGATACCTGGTATCGGTGAGTTCAAGAACGGCCGCGGAGAATTCTACGATCAAGAGGAGATCAACGGGAAGGAGGTCCTCGTCCGATTCTCGATTTGGAAGATCACCGCGGATACAGCCCAGTCCGAACAGGCGTTTTCGGACGACGGCGGAAAAACGTGGGAAGTGAACTGGATCAACAAGTACACCAGGTTGAGCAGTGACACGGAAATCGATTGGGCATCGCAACCTTCCGGCGCAGAGCAAGCTGCCCACGATTTCGATTTCAATGTTGGCCGCTGGCACACTCAAATCAAGCGCATCCTTGAGCCTTTTTCGAGTGCCAGTGCGTCCATGGAGTTGAATGGCACAGTCAGCGTTCGCAAGATATGGGGCGGCCGTGCAGAACTGGAGGAAATTGAAGCGGACGGTCCGAAAAGCCATTGGGAAGGCCTGACTCTCTTCCTCTTCAACCCTCAATCACACCAGTGGAATCAAACGTTCATCAGTAGCAGCCAGGGGACCCTGGCCAGCCCCCTGGTCGGCGTGTTTAACAATGGACAAGGCGTCCTCCTTTCCCAAGACACCTTCCATGACAGATCAATCCTGGTTCGAGGCGTCTGGGCTGACATCAAGCCTGGTTCCCACCGATACGAAGAGTCGTACTCAGATGACGGAGGCCAAACCTGGAAGCCGGCCTTCCTCGCCAATTTGACACGTGAAGGACAATGAATCAGCAGGACAAATGGAGCCCTCGATATGGCCTCGATACGAAAACAGATTCTAACCAGCGCGAGCCCAGCGGCCGTTTGGTCGGCGATCCGTGACATTGGCGCGCTGCATACGCGGCTGGTACCCGGGTTTGTCGTGGATACGCGCCTCGAGCCGGGTGTGCGGATCGTGACCTTTGCGAATGGGATGACCGCTCGCGAGATTATCGTCACGATCGACGATGAAGCCATGCGCCTGGTTTGGTCGGCCAGGAGTGAACGGCTTAGCCACCACAACGGGGCGGTACAGGTTTTCTCGAATGCGGACAGTCAGACAACGGTGGTCTGGTCCGCGGACCTGCTTCCCGATGAAATGGCGGGCCCGATTGGCCTCATGATGGACCAAGGCATGCTAGCGATGAAAACCGCTCTAGACGGTCTCGTCAACAAAGTACAGGCGAGGCCGTGAGCAAGGCGGCCACTCGGGGCTCCACTGATCGATTCACTTGCAGATGCTTCCGTCTAGAAATGGACTGGCCCGCTTGTCCCCGAGCATACCGCTAGGACTTTTCGTTCCTGAGCGAAGACAAATCCAGCTACTCGCATCGAGCGCATCACTGCTTGCTGATATGCGCTATCGTCTTCCAGTCCTTTCTGCTTTAAACGAAATCATCTAGATAGATTTCAAACCTAGCACTCGTGTTAAGTAAAAAAGTTTGCAATATCTAAGGGCTTCTTTGCTGTACTCTGTTTTCAAGCCATTCGAAAGTTTTTCTCACCAGTAAAATGCTCTGCTTCTCGATTTCGCCGAGCCACGCCCTTATCCCCGCCGGTCGACGGGAGTCCACGCATTTACTGGATAATTCTGAAATCTTCCAGCCAGAAAATGTCCCTGGCTTCTTTTCCGCGCTACCTGCTTCTGCTCAGGAGAAAGAATGATCAAGAGAAACACCTCAAAAACTGCTGCTGGTTCAGCGCCCGCCACGGAGAAGGCGGTCCAGAACAATGGTCATCGCGCCGCCACCGACGACTCAACATCGGCAGACTTGGCGGTCATTCTGGCGAGCCTGCAGAAAATGCAGGAAGGCGATTTCTCGGTTCGTCTGCCCGGATCGTGGACCGGGCTCCCCGGCAAAGTTGCCGACACTTTCAACAACATCATCTCCGCCAATGAGCAGATGGCGCGCGAGTTGAAACGAGCTGGTCAAGCAGTGGGAAAGGAAGGTAAGACGCGTGAACGCGTAAGGTTTCATCGGTTGAGGGGCTCATGGGGCGAGATGGAAGGCTCAGTCAACACCCTGGTGGAAGACTTGCTTCGCCCGACAACGGAAGTTACCCGCGCGATTGCGGCTGTGGCGCAAGGCAACCTCACGCAGACCGTTCGTCTGGACGTGGCTGGACGTCCGCTGGAGGGTGAGTTCCTTCGCTCTGCGAACATTGTGAACACGATGATTCAGCAGCTGAGCGTCTTCACTTCCGAAGTAACACGCGTGGCGCGCGAAGTGGGAACGGACGGCAAACTGGGTGGCCAGGCCAAAGTGCCGGGAGTTGCGGGAACCTGGAAAGATCTCACTGACTCAGTAAACTCGATGGCCTCAAACCTCACTGGCCAGGTTCGTAACATTGCCGAAGTCACCAATGCCGTGGCCAGCGGTGATCTCTCGCGCAAGATCACCGTGGATGTGCGCGGAGAGATTCTTCAGCTCAAAGAAGCTATCAATACCATGGTGGACCAGCTTCGTTCCTTCGCATCCGAAGTGACGCGCGTGGCCCGTGAAGTGGGAACCGATGGAAAACTTGGCGGCCAGGCCGTTGTGCCGGGCGTCGCTGGAACATGGAAAGATTTGACCGACTCCGTCAATGCCATGGCCGGCAACCTGACGGCGCAGGTAAGAAACATCGCTGAAGTAACGACTGCCGTTGCACGCGGCGACCTGTCACGCAAAATCACGGTCGATGTGAAGGGCGAGATTCTTGAGCTCAAAGACACCATCAACACCATGGTGGACCAGCTTAACGCCTTCGCCGGTGAAGTAACCCGCGTGGCGCGTGAAGTGGGAACGGAAGGAAAGCTCGGCGGCCAGGCGCAGGTACCGGGCGTCGCGGGCACATGGAAAGATCTAACGGACAACGTTAACTTTATGGCCTCAAACCTTACAGGCCAGGTCCGCAACATTGCCGAAGTGGCAACAGCCATCGCCGGCGGTGATCTCTCGCGCAAAATCACAGTAGACGTGCGCGGCGAGATTCTTCAGCTCAAAGAAACCCTGAACACCATGGTGGATCAACTCAACCGCTTTGCCGGTGAGGTCACCCGCGTCGCCCGCGAAGTAGGAACCGAAGGCCGCCTGGGCGGTCAGGCTAACGTGCCTGGTGTCGCTGGTACGTGGAAAGATTTGACTGACTCAGTAAACTCCATGGCCGGAAACTTGACCGGGCAAGTACGTAATATCGCTGAAGTAACAACCGCCGTGGCACGCGGCGACCTCTCCCGCAAGATCACGGTCGACGTGAAGGGTGAAATTCTCGAACTGAAAAACACCATCAACACCATGGTGGACCAGCTGAACGCCTTCGCCGGCGAAGTAACCCGCGTGGCCCGCGAAGTGGGAACCGACGGCAAACTGGGCGGCCAGGCGCAGGTATCGGGTGTCGCCGGAACCTGGAAAGATCTCACTGACAACGTAAACTTCATGGCCTCAAACCTGACTGGTCAGGTTCGTAACATCGCTGAAGTTGCAACGGCCGTGGCACGCGGCGATCTTTCCCGCAAAATCACCGTCGACGTGAAGGGCGAGATTCTCGAACTGAAAGACACCATCAACACCATGGTGGACCAGCTTCGCTCATTCGCTTCCGAAGTAACGCGCGTGGCCCGCGAAGTGGGAACTGACGGCAAACTGGGCGGACAGGCCGTGGTGCCGGGCGTCGGTGGAACGTGGAAAGATCTGACGGATTCTGTAAATTCGATGGCCAGCAACCTCACTGGCCAAGTTCGAAACATTGCTGACGTAGCCACCGCTATCGCCAGCGGCGACCTTTCCAAAAAAATCACGGTCAACGTCAGCGGTGAGATTCTCCTGCTGAAAGAAACCATCAACACCATGGTGGACCAGCTCAACGCCTTTGCCGGTGAAGTTACGCGCGTAGCCCGCGAAGTAGGAACTGAAGGCCGCCTGGGTGGTCAGGCTAACGTGCCTGGTGTCGCCGGAACATGGAAAGATTTGACCGATTCAGTAAACTCCATGGCCGGAAACCTCACCGGCCAGGTGCGTAACATCGCTGAAGTGACCACCGCGGTAGCCCGCGGCGACCTCTCACGCAAGATCACCGTCGACGTGAAGGGTGAAATTCTGGAGCTGAAAAACACCATTAACACCATGGTGGACCAACTCAATGCCTTTGCCGGTGAGGTTACGCGCGTGGCCCGCGAAGTGGGAACCGACGGCAAGCTGGGCGGCCAGGCTGAAGTGCCGGGGGTTGCGGGAACATGGAAAGACCTCACCGACAACGTAAACTTCATGGCCTCAAATTTGACTGGCCAGGTACGTAATATCGCTGAGGTTGCGACTGCGATCGCGAACGGCGACTTGTCAAAGAAGATTACCGTGGATGTTCGCGGTGAAATCCTCCAGCTCAAAGAAACGCTCAACACCATGGTCGAGCAGCTCCGTTCATTTGCTGCCGAAGTAACTCGCGTCGCCCGCGAAGTGGGAACGGATGGACGTCTCGGTGGCCAGGCCAACGTGCCGGGCGTCGGAGGGACGTGGAAAGATCTTACTGACTCCGTCAACGCAATGGCCGGTAACCTGACGGGCCAGGTTCGCAACATCGCCGAGGTAACAACGGCCGTGGCTCGGGGTGACCTCTCCCGCAAAATCACCGTCGATGTGAAGGGTGAAATTCTGGAGCTCAAAAACACCATTAACACCATGGTGGACCAGCTCAACGCTTTCGCTGCCGAGGTCACGCGCGTGGCTCGTGAAGTGGGAACGGAAGGAAAGCTTGGCGGACAAGCGGCGGTACCCGGCGTCGCCGGAACCTGGAAGGATTTGACCGACAACGTCAACGTGATGGCTGCCAACCTCACCGAGCAAGTTCGCGGCATTGTGAAGGTGGTAACAGCCGTCGCCAACGGCGTGCTCACGCAAAAACTGACGGTGAACGCCAAAGGTGAAGTCGCCGCGCTCGCCGAAACCATCAATAACATGACTGACACGCTTGCCACCTTCGCCGATCAGGTAACTACAGTGGCCCGCGAAGTTGGGGTGGAAGGCCGTTTAGGTGGACAGGCCAACGTGCCTGGCGCCGCCGGAACCTGGAAAGATCTCACGGGCAACGTAAACCTGCTCGCCGATAACCTGACGAACCAGGTGCGCGCAATCGCTGAGGTGGCAACGGCGGTGACGAAAGGCGATTTGACGCGCTCCATTCAGGTGGAAGCCAGTGGTGAAGTCGCGGAACTCAAGGACAACATCAACACCATGATCAACAACCTCCGTGGCACCACGGAGCGAAACACCGAGCAGGATTGGCTGAAGACCAACCTTGCCCGCTTCACCGGCATGTTGCAGGGCCAGCGCGATCTGGCAACAGTCGGGCGCCTGCTGCTGTCAGAGTTAGCCCCGCTGGTCAATGCGCAACAGGGCGTCATCTACCAGATGGAGAGTGAAGAGTCAGGGCAGATGGTCTTGCTCTCGGCCTTCGCCAACACCCCGGACGGCCATCTGGAACGGCTGAACATTGGTGAAGGACTCATTGGGCAATGTGCTGCCGGCAAACGCAGAATGCTCATCAATGACCTTCCGCCACAAACTGTCCCGATTCGTTCCGGCTTGTTTGAAGCAGTTCCGCGGAACGTGATCGTGTTGCCGGTGCTGTTTGAGGATCGCGTGAAAGCAGTGATTGAGCTGGCATCGCTCAGCGTCTTCACGGCTTCACATCTTTCATTTCTTGAGCAGCTCACAGCCAGCATCGGCATTGTGCTGAACAGCATTGAAGCTACCATGCAGACGGAAGGCCTGTTGAAGCAGTCGCAACAGCTTGCCGCCGAGCTGCAAACGCAACAAAAAGAATTGCAACAGACCAATGAGCAATTGGCCCTCAAGGCGCAACAGCTCGCCGAGCAAAACGCCGAAGTAGAAAGGAAGAACCAGGAAATCGAGCAAGCACGCCGCGCGCTGGAAGAAAAGGCCAAAGAACTGGCGCTTACCTCGAAATACAAATCAGAATTCCTCGCCAACATGTCACACGAGCTGCGTACGCCGCTCAACAGTATTCTGGTACTCGGCCAGCAGCTGACGGACAATCCGGAAGGCAATCTTACCGGCAAGCAAGTCGAGTTTGCTCGAACCATCCATGGCGCCGGAACTGACTTGCTCAATCTCATCAGTGACATCCTTGACCTGTCCAAAATTGAATCGGGCACCGTCTCGGTTGAAGCCGAAGAGTTGTTCTTCACCAGCGTCCTGGAAATGGTTGCGCGGCCGTTCCGCCATGAAGCTGAAAACAAGAAGCTCACCTTTGAAGTTCATACCGGCTCCAATCTGTCACGCAGCCTGGTCACGGACTCCAAGCGTTTGCAGCAGGTATTGAAGAATCTGCTTTCCAACGCCTTTAAGTTCACTGAGCACGGCGGTGTGAGACTCTCAGTGGCGCGAGTCGAAAGCGGCTGGAGCCAGAATCACCCGATCTTGAGCGGAGCAGCGTCAGTGATTGCCTTTGAAGTCGCCGACACTGGTATTGGTATTCCGGTCGATAAACAACGAATTATCTTCGAAGCCTTCCAACAGGCAGATGCAGGGACCAGCCGCAAGTACGGCGGAACCGGCCTGGGCCTGGCCATCAGCCGCGAACTGGCCAGCTTGCTTGGAGGCGAAATCCAGTTGCATAGCTCTCCCGGGAAAGGAAGCACGTTTACGCTGTATCTACCGCAGACGTATGTCGGTCCAACAGCCCCGGTCAACGGGGCTGATCGTAACGTAGCAGCGACGGCCTTATCAGCTTCGCCCACGGTTTTGGTTGAGCGGCCGGCGGAGCCCATTGAGGATGATCGCGACAATCTGCAGCCGGGTGATGCTGTGCTGCTGATCGTGGAAGATGATCCGCACTATGCGCGAGTACTGCGTGATCTTTCTTATGACAAAGGGTTCAAGGTCCTGGTAGCCATGCGCGGCGCAGACGCGCTTGCGCTGGCGCGCGAGTATCGTCCGACAGCGATCTCGCTGGATGTATTCCTGCCGGACATGTTGGGCTGGACAGTGCTGAACCATCTAAAACAAGATCCAGCCACGCGGCATATTCCTGTGCAAATGCTCACGCTGGATGAAGATTGGCACCACGGCTTGTCTCGTGGCGCATTTTCATTCGTCACCAAGCCGACCACTCCGGAAGGACTGGAAGCAGCGCTGATCCGCATCAAGGAATACACCAAGCCGCGTCGCAAGCGCCTGCTGGTGGTGGAAGACAATCCGGCCGAACAGCTCAGCATCCAAGAACTGCTTGGCCATGACGATATCGACGTAACTTTTGCAGCCACGGGATCTGAAACCCTGACTCTGGTCAACACTGAGCCGTTCGATTGCATGGTTCTCGATTTGCGCTTGCCGGATATGACAGGCTTCGATGTGCTGGACAAGCTTGGTTCAGAGCCGGCATTAGCCGAGCTTCCCGTAGTTGTCTTCACCGGAAAAGAGCTTTCTTCGGAAGAAGAAGCGCGTTTGCACACTGTTGCTCGCAGCGTCGTAGTGAAAGACGTGGAGTCACCCGAGCGCCTGCTCGATGAAACCGCTCTCTTCCTGCACCGCGTAGTGTCCGACCTGCCGGAGCATAAACAGAAGATGCTGGAGCGTCTGCACCGATCTGATGAAGCGCTGGCTAGCCGCAAGGTCTTGGTGGTGGATGACGACGTGCGCAACATCTTTGCCTTGAGCAGCGTTCTGGAGCGCCGCGGGATGATAGTTCTGACTGCGGGTACAGGTCGTGAAGCAATCAACACGCTGGAATCAACGCCAGACATTGCCATCGTTCTCATGGACATCATGATGCCGGAGATGGACGGCTATGAAACCATGCAGGTGATCCGGCAAAACTCTTCATTCCGCCGGCTGCCGATCATCGCTCTCACGGCCAAGGCCATGAAAGGCGATCGCGAAAAGTGTCTGGAGGCGGGAGCTTCTGAGTATCTGGCCAAACCGGTCAATACTGAGCAGCTCTTGTCGGCGCTCCGTATGTGGCTGCATCGGTAACGCGAGAGGAAGACAATGAACCCAATCGATAAAGTAAATATTCTGATGGTTGATGATCAGCCGGCAAAGTTGCTGAGCTATGAAGCCATTCTCGGCGAACTAGGGGAAAACCTCATTAAAGCTCTTTCCGGCAGAGAGGCACTCGAAATTCTTCTGAAGACTGATATTGCGGTAGTGCTCATGGACGTGAGCATGCCGGAAATGGATGGCTTTGAGATGGCGGAGATCATTCGCCAGCATCCTCGTTTTCAGAAGACGGCCATTATCTTTATTTCCGCGGTGCATCTCACCGATCTCGACAAACTGAAGGGATATCAGCGAGGCGCAGTGGATTACATTTCTGTGCCGGTAGTGCCTGAGGTGTTGCGCGCGAAAGTGAGTGTCTTTGCCGAGCTGCATCGCAAACGGCGTGAGCTTGAAGCTTTGAATCGCGACCTTGAGGCGCGTGTGCTGGCGCGCACTGAGGAACTCCAAGAAAGCGAAACTCAATTCCGTACTCTGGCCAACTCAATTCCACAGCTCGCCTGGATGGCCGATCACGATGGCCGTGTCGTCTGGTATAACCAGCGCTGGTGTGACTACACAGGAACAACGGTGGAAGAAGTCACGGGTTTGGGATGGCAGAAGCTGCACCATCCGGAGCATGTCGAGAGGGTAGTCAAAGGGTTGGAACGCTCCTGGGCCACCGGCGATCCGTGGGAAGATACCTTTCCTTTGCTCGGCCAGGATGGCGAATATCGCTGGTTTCTTTCCCGGGCTGTTCCGGTCTTTGATTCGCACGGAAAGATTACCCGCTGGTTTGGGACGTGCACTGACGTCAGCCGGCAAATGGCCGCTGAAGAAGCGTTGCGCAAAAACGAACGGCTTGCAGCGATGGGCCGCGTTGCTGCAATCATCGCCCATGAAATCAACAATCCGTTGGAGGCCATTACCAATGCGTTTTATCTGCTGCAAGGTCATCCATCACTGGATGAAGAAGCCCGCTCCTATGCCCGAATGGCAAGTGAGGAGCTGGCACGAATCTCCCACATCACCAAGCAGTCGCTCAGCTTCTATCGCGAATCGCAGCAGGCAGTACCGGTTTCGTTAGCTACAGTGCTCGATGATGTCTTGGAACTCCAGGCACGGCATTTCAAGATCAACGGTGTTGAACTAGCCAAAGAATATACGAGCAGTGGGCTGATTTATGCTTATCCCGCTGAACTGAAGCAGGTGTTCTTGAATCTGGTTGGCAATGCGCTGCAAGCCATGCCCGGAGGCGGTCGCATGCGCGTGAGCGTGCGTGAAACAGCAGAGCGAGGCAAGGTGCCTCGCGGCATCCGCATATCGATCTGTGACACCGGTTCAGGCATACACCCCGAAGATGGCAAGCGCTTGTTTGAGCCCTTCTTCACCACCAAGGCGACCAAGGGCACAGGATTGGGCCTCTGGATCAGTAAAGGGATCGTCCAGAAATATGATGGCACTATCAGGTTTCGCAGCTTGAGAATGAGCAACCGCACCACAACTTGCTTTTTGGTGTTCATTCCTGGAACGGTTACAATGCATCGACCTGATGCCGCCGCAGTGTTCTCCGGAGCATCATGAGTAGTGATAATCCCGCGTTTAAGCTGAATGGATCAAAGCCTGTCATATTGTGCGTTGATGACGAGCCTAACTCTCTGCTGTTGCGTCAGCTCGTCCTGCAAAAAGCAGGCTATGAGGTGGTAACCGCAAGCTGCGCTACGGAAGCTTTGAATATTCTCGACTGCCGCAGCGTGGATCTTGTTCTCTCCGACCAGCTCATGCCTGGCCAAACCGGCACCGAGCTTGCCCAAAAAATCAAAACCAACTGGCCGAATCTGCCCGTGATTCTGCTGTCGGGCGTCAATGAGATTCCACCTGAAGCAGCGATTGCAGATTTGTTCTTGAGCAAGGTGGAAGGGCCGGTCAACCTGTGCCAGAGAATCAACGATGTGCTGTCGAAATACCACTCCTCCGAATAGGTTTTCAGTCGAATGCTGCTTAGAAAATTTTAAGAGAGCATGAGTCGGCGTCTCGCCACGTCTCTCCCAGAGGTCGGGGACATTTCCATCATGCGCGCCCTGGGGCGCGACTGCGCGGGGAGTGGAGACTAAACCTACAAGCCGCTTTTCACACTTCGAAAAGATTCGCTAGAACGAGAATTCCAGCCCTGCTACGGCTCCGTGCTGGCTCAGCGTCATGCCAATGCGGTCAGTCTTGGTTTTGATTTCATACCGCGACCCAAGTGAATATCCACCGCGAATGGCCATGTGTTTGCCCAAGCTGAAGCCCATCGTGCCGATTGAAGAAACATAGTTGCCGTAACCGAAAAAGTACATGCCGAGTACGTTGGCATCGAGAAAAAGCCGGCCAGAGTTGGGGATGAGATACCAGCGGATCGTCGGCCCGGCCACCGGGAGCGGTACTTTCACCCTCGCCGAAGCGAACTCCGTCGCCTGGGGAACGCCATTGTTTACCTGCGCTGCGGCAAACAGCTTGCCGGCGATATCCGTGATGTTGAGCTGCACCTGGAGGCCAATCGTTAGGCTCTTTCTCCGGATGATGTCGTACTGGTACCCGGGTATGTAGACCCTGGAGTCGAGACTGCCCGTAGCTGTGGCCCCGACATTGTACGTCTGGCCCTGAAAGGTGATGGTCCGATTCAGAACTACATCCTTGCTTTGCGTGAAATTCGTGTAAGCGAAGTAAAAATGATTCTTGTGCGTGAATTTCCAGTCGAGTTTTCCTATCCCGCTCGAATACGATCTGAAGCCGATGTCCCGGCTCAGATCGAGCAGGCCGGTGTTACCCTGGCTGCTGAAGTGTCCGGTAGGCTTCGAATAAAACCAGAATCCTTCAAAGCGTATTTTGTAGGAGTTGTATTCGTCGTGCTCGTCGCCGGCGCGCGCCGCGGGAGCAGCCGCCATCCAGAGGAGCAGAGCGAGGCAGCCAAAAAGCTTCAAATGTCCGGAATTCTTCCGAACCGGTGGCCGTCCTGTGGACCTAACTAGTGTGGTTGAGGGTGCTTGGACCATTTGAAATACGAATCGGTGGGACTACGGGGTGTTGCAGCGGCAGTCGCATGACTGACGTATCCAGTTGCACATGAGGAAAACAGACGGGGCTTCAAGAGTGTGGTTGATCCACACGTCTGTCCAAAGATTGCCTATAGCGCGATTGAAAGGTGAGTTTACCGCTTATCAGTTCCGCCGCCGTTGATGCTGCGCGAAGCGGCTGTGCTGGTCGCGCCTGTCGGAGCCGCGATCGGCTGGCCGTTCAACAAGGTTTGGGAGGAGTAGTCGGGGCCCAGGCCCAATTTGATCAATGCCCGGGAATCCGGGACTTCCTTGGTCTGCCAGCCGTGGTCACCTTGATACTTCACCATGGCTGCCTGGGTGCGTGCATCCCACACGCCGCTGGGCTCGCCAGTCAGATAGTTTTCCCGGATCAGCGCCTGCTGGATCTCCACGGCTCGATCGGACGTGATTCCCTGCTGGCCTTTCTTCTTCCACGATACTTTGCGCTTTCCGTGGCGGTGGGCATGTTTGACCGGTTTGGTGGCCTTTGTTTGCTGGGCGGCCGTAGCTTGACCCACGCAAAGCGCCAGAACCGCGCCGAAGATCAGAAGTTTTCCTATCGCCAAACGCAAACAGCTCACCTCAAAAAATAAGAGCTTTAACCGCCTACAGCTGCCTTTCGGTGCAATTCCAGACCTGCCCAAAATGGTGGAACATCATCCCATGTTTGGATGCTCTAAGGCCAGCAGTTTGTTGTGCAACTTGGGATTACTGAAGTGCAATGGAATCAATGCCTTCCGAGTATTGAGACTTTTCGTCACCAACCTCCGCGAAGACCAGACCGCCGAAAAACTGCTTCCTTATCGACGTTTCTCGCTTCACGGGTCCGCAGCCAGCAGAAAGCTTCCATCCATTTTACTCCGTGAAGCAGATTAAGAGTCTGATTAAGGGCTACTTTCCCCGCCACACTGGCTTCCGCTTCTCCATCCAGGCCGCAACCCCTTCCTGGGCGTCTTCAGTCTGCATCAGTTCTTCCAGATAGATCTTCTCCGCTCGCGCCAGCCCTTTATCCAGATGGATCGAGTCCCAGGCATAAAACGCCCTCTTGGCGATTGCCAGCGCCGCTGGACTTAGCTTGAGCAGGTAGTCAAGCGTGCGCTGGATCGCCGCCCCAAGCTGTCCTTCGGGAAGGGCTTCATTCGCCAGCCCCCATGCCGTGGCATCGGTTCCGCTGAAAGTGCGCCCTGTAAAGATCAGCTCGGCGGCGCGTTTCTGCCCCACGATCGCCCCAAGAGCCGTGCACGCCACGGGGGGATAACAGCCGAGAGTGATCTCAGGAAATCCCCATTTCGCATCGGGCGTGGTATAGGCCATGTCGCAAACCATGGCCAGCTCCGACCCGCCACCCAGACACACGCCGTGGACTTCGGCGATCGTAATCTTGGGAAACTTCACCAGCGCACCGATCAGTCCATGGAATTTTTGGAACATGGTCTGGATCTTTTCCGGCGTGTGGATCGCAACGTCGACCCCGGCAGAAAAGCCACGGTCATTGCCGCGGAATACCACGACCGAAACTTCCTTGTTCTGCTCCAGCTCCCGCAACGCCGCCGAGAGCTCATCCATCATCTGGAAGTCGATCACATTGAGCGGCGGATGCGTGAGGGTAATGCGGGCATGCTGACCTTGCTCAGCTACAACCATGCGTTTGTTGACAACCGAAGGTGAGTTCATCTTTCTCCACTCCCGACGCACACCAGGACAATCTTACCTGTCACGCCGCCCTTCCCGAGTAGTTCTTGCGCCTGTCTTGCCTCGGTCAGAGGAAATCGCTGCGCGATGAGCGGCTTGATCTTCTGCAGCCGCAGGAGATCCAACAGGGCGGTCAAGTCCTCTCGAAACCATGCCGGTCTCAGCCGTTTAAGCCATTGGATGCTATAAGGGACAACACGTCTCCGCCCGAACAGAAGCCGACTGCCGACAATGTACAGGCCGAAAATGCGGATTTCACGAAAGCGATGACGACCTGACGCCTTGCCTGAAGCCAGGCGTCCTCCCTGCAGTGACGATGTAAGACCATAAGCTACGACCTTACCGCCAGGCCGCAGCCTCGCGCGAACGCCAGATATGGGCGCCGCCAATGCCATCAAAGACAACGTCTACGCCGTCGCCGGTCAGGCGGTGAATTTCCTCCACGAAGTCGAGATTCTGGTAATCAATCGGTGTCGCTCCTAGGCTGGAGACAGTCTGCGCGCCTCGCGATGAACACGTACCATACATCTCCAACTCGGCAAGGCGGCCAAGCTGCAAAAGTGCCGTGCCGACCCCGCCTGCCGCTCCGTGGACCAGCACGCGCTGGGTCCGTCTGACTTTGGCCGAACGATGGAGCATCTGGTACGCCGTGATGTAATTCAAAACCAGGCTGACAGCTTCGGCGGCGTCCACGCCGGGAGGCACAGGAACCACTTCGTCTTGCCGCAGGCAGATAAACTCTGCGTAAGCGCCGCTGATCGGCAGCGCAGCAACTATTTGGCCCGGTTTGATTCCAGAAACGCCGGAGCCGACCCGGTCCACCGCGCCCACCAGGTCCCACCCCGGCGTGAACGGTAAGGAAGGCGTTTCCGGATGAATCCCCTCGCGCATCATCAGGTCTGGCAAAGAGACGCCCGCGGCCAAAACTTGCACCAGCACTTCACCGTCCTTCGGCTCGGGACACTCTTCTTCAAGTACCTGGAGCTCATCGGGCCCGCCGTAATGGTTCACGACGATTCGCTTGTATCGCACGAGCGGCTTGCCCCCTCGCAAGCCTCGTCTCATAGGCTACTGGGATCGGCCAATCACGCGCTATGACGGCCATCACAGGGCCCCCGACAGGCGCGCTTTTCGACTGGGTGGGGTGGCAACCCGATTCTGGCTTGCTGGGGTGGTTTTTCCGTCGTGAGATCCTTCTGCTTCGCTCGGGATTTCGCCTGCGAACTCGCTACGCTCACGCCCGCAAAACGGCTCAACTGGTCCAGAACCCTTTCGTATCGTAGTCCCGGATCGCCTTCAACTCCGCGGCGTTCGGCTCCGGCGTCGGCTTAGCGTCGCCCGCGACTTTCAGCTTCCATCCCGTATTTGCCAGAACGTCATCGACAGTCACTCCCGGATGGCACGTTGCCAGATATGCCTCTCCGTCTTGGCCGAAGCGCAGCACACACTTGGTTGTGATCACAGCCGACGGCCCGCCTCGGGGCAACCCAACGCGCTTGCGCCAGCCGGGGCCGTCGCCATTACCCGGACTGGTTATGTAGTCCACTTTTTCCGGAAACCGGTGCTTGCCATGCTCCAGCAGCGAGACGAACCGTTGCGCCATCGACGCGATATCGCACGCGCCGCCTGATCCCGGCAGCCGCACCACACCATTCTTGCCCTGCACCTGCGTGGAGTTGAGATTGCCGTACTTGTCCACTTCTGCCGCCCCCAGAAATCCTAGGTTCACCCGCCCTGACTGCAACAGGCTCATTACCTCCAACATGCCCAGGCACTGCGTTGCACCCTTGATGTTTGGCGGATCAGCCATGGTGTAGATCAGCTCAGGCGAGGGCGTCGCGCGGATCACACCGTTCTCAAACAAGCCAATCGCACTCGGCGCATGTGTTTTCTTGGCGACAACAAACGCAATCAGCGGCAGTCGCATGCCGACAAAGACGACCTCGCCGTCCTTGATCTCGCGCGCCGCGGCGACAACCATGAGTTCGTTCAACGTATATTGCATGCTCGCTAGAATCTAATCCCTCACAAGAGCTCGTCTTCAGCCGAGCCTGAGCGATCGGGCCTTAATAGGCATTGTACCCAAGCAAATCGGCTGCCCACGGTGAGTCGACACCCCCACCTCGGGATCACGATTTCATGCAGATCTAAAAGACATGCTCGCAGTCATAGAACTCGGACTTCCGCTCCGCCGTAAACAGATCCGGCTTCTCCAGGATGCGCAGCATGATCTGCCCCGGTGCGGAACTTCCTCCCCACCGGCAAACCTGCCGCGTGATACTCCGGTAAATGCGCGGCTCCGGGTACAACGGCACATTCAGTTCGGCATAGGACCAGCGATTCATATCCAGAAAGTACGGCTCCTTGCTTAGCCGTACGTGCGGCCGTATGGCGGCAGGCATGTGCTCGAGAACCTCAGCACTCAGGTAAATCACCGCCTGATTTGTGTTGCCCGAATAAAGCGCCGATGAAAGATACGAGTCCCAGAAGTCGAAGAAACTCAGGGCTGGCATAACTGCGAATAGCAACAGGATCAACGCGTGGCCGGCATTTCTGGAAACAAAAATGGCAGAAGGCCCGGTATCACGGTCCTGCCAGAACAGGATCACCACCAGAAACGCCATCGCAATGTTCCAGGGCCAGACTACCGTATTTTCGCCGCTGCCAATGAGCAACGCCAGAATCACCATGTGCGTGACCGCCGCGAACACCACCGAGGCGTTCCGGAAAATGCGCGTGGCCAGGCCCAATCCTATCGCGATCTCCATCAGCGGAATAACCAGCGCCAAGACCGGCGGAAGCCGTTTCAAGACCTCAGGCGCAAAGCGGAACAGCGGGCCCGCCATGTCGGGCCAGGCCTCGCGGACAAAATTCGCGTTGAGTTTTTGCAGACCGCTCCAGATGTACGTGAAAACGATGACTACCCGGCACATATTGAGCGCGGTATGCTTGCGCGAGTCGGTTCTGGTCCACGCATAAAACCCGATTGCCGCCAGCATGAAGTAGTAGACCAGGAACCAGGGCTGCCAGCGTTCCTGGTCCCATAAGGTGAGCAATCCGCCAAGCACAAGGAAAACGGGGATGAGCCATCGGGATCGCACGACCATCATCGCCGAAAGCAAGCCGAGCAGGGCACCAAACCAGATCAGATCCAGAGGGAAGCGAACGGCAGGCAGGAAGCCGGCAATCGGCGACAGGGGAAACAGGCGGGACGAAATCCAGAGTCTCCAGGAAAGGCCAAGCCCGCAAAGAAATGCCGCCGCGATCCCGACTCTGAGCCAGGAAAGTCTCTGCTCAGGTTCGAGAGACAAGCCTTTGCCATGGCTCATCCGGAGGTACGCTCCAACTGTCTGTTTTCTGTTTTCGCCAGCAGCTGGTTTCCTCTCTTCTTCACCTGACTCCAATACAGTGTAGTCCTGCACCCCAGGCAAATCTCCCGCCCGTCATCGTTACATTGCCGGGCAGGGTTCGAAGGAGGACCAGTCAATGCTGCTCTGAAAATCTTCGTCCGGTGGAAAAACTGCTTTGAATGTAAAGGCGAACTGTGTTGGACCATGAGTCTGGAGGTGGGCCAGGCGTTTTTTGCCCTCGTCAATACCTGGCACATGCCCCGCCGGCACCCACCATAATGCGAAATACATTCCGCCAAATTTTTCGAACCATTGCTGGCGTTCGCGTAGCAGTTCAGCATGAACGCTGCGGTAAACATAGTGCTTAAGGGCTTCCACTGTCTCCCACACAGACATGTTGACCAGAATGCGATCGTCATCATACGGACGTAGATAGGTCGCATTCCCCTCAGCCGCTTGCAGCCGCCACACAAATCCTGTACTGCGATCGGCAAGCGCGTTGATTTCATCAAGCCGTGCCACAAAGCCAGCCATCAGCGGATCATCCAGCTGAGCTTTCATACGAGCTATATTGATCTGGGCGATGTGAAATTGAGACATGGTTTCCTTTTCAATTCGATTCACGTTACCCTGCGTTCCTCTTAAGGGTAGGGTTCTCTCGCTGCGCTCAGGATGTAAAAAACCTACTGCACCACGTTCAGCGCGCTCTTTCGCACTTCGCCGATCGTAAGCAGCGGGTCCTTGGCACCGGTCTTCGGCGCGTTGTCTGGAATCCCGAACCCCGCAGTGGTGAGGGATCGCTATTCCCTTCGAGCTGCCGACTTTCAATTCGATTCACTTTACCCTGCGCTCCTCTTGAGGGTAAGGTTCCCTCGCTGCGCTCGGGATCTACAAAACCTACTGCACCGCGTTCAACGCGCTCTTTCGCACTTCGCCGATCGTAAGCAGCGGGTCCTTGGCACCGGTTTTCGGCGCAATCCACTTCTTCTCCGCGCCGATGATATCCATGAGCAGCTTTTTGTCCGCCGGCGTCGGTAGCCAGGTTTCAAGCTGTTGCTTGTATTCTTTCTCTTCCAGTTGCTGGCCGGTCTGCGGATGGAAATACTGCGCCTTCCAGCGGCCGATGTTGCGATTGAATTTGATGTCAGGACAATACAGCTCGGTCGAGCCCGGCCGCTGCGCGGCGCTGATCTTCCTCACCAGGTCAACACATTCATCCCGATAGAGGTGGCGATTGTAGTCATTCAGGTTGTCGAGATCGGGCGCCGTCTCGTTCTTCAGCTCGTCATAGCGGCCCTTGAGCCCCCAGGTATAGGCCCAGTGCGCTGAAGAGGAATGGTCGGTGCCAAACAGATCATAGGCGCTCGAAATCCACTTGTTGAGATATTTCTGCATCAGCCAGCCCGGAACCACGCCGGCATGCGCGATGCGCGCCAGCCCGGTGTTGCCCGTGCCCATGTGGAAGGCCTCTTCGCGCAGCATATAGCTCATGGAGCGGCCCAGCGGCGCGAAGGCGGAAAATTTGAGCATCTGCAGCTGGAACTTTCCGTCGCGATCGACAAAGTCCGTGAAGGCAAAGAAGTCCAGCCAGTTGTCGCATTCTTCGTTGAACGAACCCAGCAGGCGCTTGTTCTCGTAGGCTTTGCGCTCCAGCATCTTCTGTGCTTCCACCTTGCCGGTGGTGCCAAAGTGTTCAATCAGCAGCGCGCACATCTGCCAGCCATGCCGCATTTCTTCAATCATCACGCGCGTGAGCGCGGAGCGGTCGTAGTCGCTGGGCGCGGTCTCAAACAGATAGCGCTGCTGCTCCACGCTGGCAAATTCCGTATCGCCCTGGTAGACGATCAGGTTCATCAGCGCATCGCGCATGTTCTGTGTGGGAATCTGGCGGACGTTCTCCCACTTGTTGCGGCCTTTGTAGTATCCGAAAGAAATTTCCTCGGTCTCAATCGCGCCATAGAGCGTGTCGAATTTGAAATTGCGGATGTCGTCGTGATTGACGCCGATTTCCTCGCGCCACTCCTTGAACAACCCGATCCAATCACTGAACGATCCAATCTTCATCACTTTTCCAGGCATCACTAGCTCCCTTGAGTAATCTTGTTAGGCTGGTTTACGGACGATGCTTCTCTTCAGCGATAGCCCATCTCCGGCGCAAGCCTGATCTTGCTCTTCACAAACATTCCGCTTCCCCGCGCGATCTCTTCGTTCTGGTCGTTGTACATCACCGACTCCGCCAGAAACGACGATCCACCCCCGCGAACCACCTTTCCAACGCTGCGAATCATTCCGCGGGAAACCGGTGCATGCATATACAGATTGAAGCTGCTGGTCAGAACAAAACAATCTTCCACCAGCGAGCTCACGGCAAAGAACGCTGCGTCATCCAGGCTCTTGAAGTACACCGAGCCATGGATTGCATTGGCGGCATGAAAGAACCGGCGGTCATCCACATGGACCGTGATCTCAGCCGTGCCGCGACCAATGCTGATCTCGGGCTTGAAGAACTCATTGATCGGCGCAGCCCGGTACATCCGTTCCAGCCGGCGGTAATGCTCTTCCCCGATCATCGATACTGCGGATTGTGCTGTCATTGCTTCCTGTATTCCCGTTCCAACGCCTTTCATGAATCTGCCGCCGAGCAGGACTGCCCCGCTCAGCCGGGCATTGCTAACAGCCAAAAGCCAAGAGCCGCTTTTACAGATTCATCTTGAGGCGCTCAGCGGGCGTCCGAGCCCGCTGCCGAAATCCTGAGGGCGAAAGCCGACGGACCTGCGCGTCATAAATTCATCCAAACCGTCTTCAACTCGGTGTAATGCTCAATCGCATGCATGCCCAGCTCGCGGCCAAAGCCTGACTGCTTGTAACCGCCAAAGGGCAACGCTGCGTCCATTAAGCCGTAGGTATTGATCCACACCGTTCCGGCTTTCAATCGGCGCGAGATCTGGTGGGCCTTCTTGATGTCGTTCGTCCAGACCGCTGCGGCCAGGCCGTAAACATTCTTGTTGGCAAGTTCTGCCACCTGCTCCACGTCGTCAAACGTGAGCGTAGCCAGCACCGGGCCAAAGATTTCTTCCTGCGCGATCTTCATGTCGTTGTTCACGCCGCCAAAGATCGTCGGTTCGATGAAGTAGCCGTGATCGCCGTTGACCTGCGCGCGTTTGCCGCCGGCCAGCAGTTGCGCTCCTTCTTTCTTACCTGCCTCGATGTAGCCCAGCACGGTCTGCATCTGCTTTTCACTCACGATCGCGCCCAGCCGCGTCTTCGGGTCCAGTGGATCGCCCAGCTTGATCTTTTTTGAGAACTCGAGCAGCTTGGTCATGAACTCATCTTCGGCCTTTTTTTCCACGAACAGCCGAGAGCCGGCGCAGCAGACCTCGCCTTTGCCATAGAAGATGCCGTTCAGCGCGCCCTTCACGGCGGAATCCATCTGCGAATCGGCAAAGACGATGTTGGGCGATTTGCCACCCAGTTCCAGCGTGACACGCTTCAACGTGTCCGCCGAGCTGCGCATAATTTCTTTTCCGACCGAGGTCGATCCCGTAAACGCAACCTTGTCCACGCCCGGATGTTTCACCAGCGCAGCGCCCGTCTCCGGACCTCCGGTAATAATGTTGAGCACGCCCGGCGGCAGCCCGGCCTCAAGCGCAAGCTCGCCGAAACGGAGCGCGGTCAGCGGCGTCTGCTCTGCTGGCTTCAACACCACGGTATTGCCGCAGGCCAGCGCAGGCCCCAGCTTCCAGCTTGCCAGCAGCAGGGGGAAATTCCAGGCCACGATCGCGCCCACCACACCCACCGGCTCGCGCAGCGTGTAGGTAAACGCATTATTAAAAGTGTTGACGGTCTCGCCGTGTATCTTCGTCGCCCAGCCGGCATAGTAGCGGAATACGTCCGCCACCATGGGCATGTCGACGTAGCGAGATTCAAAGATCGGCTTACCGTTGTTGAGGGTCTCCAGTTCGGCCAGCTCGTCAATGTTCTTTTCGATCAGGTCGGCGATGCGCCACAGAACTTTGCCGCGCTCGCTGGCCGACATCTTGCGCCATGGCCCGGTCACGTCATCGAATGCTTTGCGCGCCGCCGCGACTGCCTCATTCACGCCGCTGGCGCCGCCCTCGACGATCTGGGTCAATATTTCGCCGGTGGCGGGATTAAAGGTATCAAACGATTTTCCGTTGCCCTCTGACCATTTGCCATCGATCAGCAATTTGCCGGGAGAAACTTTTGCTTTGGTCGCCGTAAGCATGGCTCTTAACCTCTTGCTGTGTTCAGTTCAAAGTGCATTTTTTACTTTAATTTCCGCTTGGCTGCGCAACCACCATCCGAATCCGCCGAGCAGGATTACAACCAGCAAGCCCAGCAACCAGGGATGGCGATGATACAGGTCTGATACGTACGCAATTTCGTAATGTGAGGGGAGAAGAAGGAGCAGCAAAACCAGGATAAAAGCGATCTTCCCGAACCACTCCTTCATCTATGTCCCTTGTCTGATTTATTTAGCCTTGAACGTCGCCGGCCGCTTTTCTACATAAGCGTTCAGGCCTTCCTTGGCATCTTCACTGGCGAACAAGCGCTGTTGCAGCTCGCGCTCCACGGCCAACGCCGACTCCAGCGGGATCTCCCAGCCCGTTTGCACTGACCGCTTGATGTTGCCCACGGCCTTGGCGGCTTTGTTCGGTGGGGTAAACTGGCGCGCATACTCCATGATGTTCTCCATGAAGCCCTCGCGCTCGTAAATATCATTGATGATGCCCATCTCCTTTGCCTCTTCGAAGGTGAAGGTGTTGCCGGTGACCATCAGCTCAATCGCTTTGCTTTTGCCCACAAGGCGGCTCAGCCGCTGCGTTCCGCCGGTTCCCGGCAGCACGCCGAGGTTGATCTCCGGCAAGCCGATCTTGCCCGAGTCGCGGCGCGCAATGCGGATATCGGCCGCCATCGCGATTTCGAGTCCGCCGCCGACGCAGTGGCCATTGATCGCAGCGATCACCAGCTTGGGCGTGTGCTCCAGCCGCAAGAGCGTCTCATTCGCATGCAGGCAAAAATAATATTTGAACGTGGGGTCGACAGTAGAAAGCATTTTGATGTTGGCTCCGGCGGAGAAAAATTTATCGCCCACGCCGGTCAACAACAGCACATAGACTTCGTTGTCCATGCGCGCTTTCAGAATGCACTCGTCGATCTGCCGGTTCATCTCATAGGTGTAAGTATTTGCCGGCGGATCGTTCAGTTCGATCACGGCAATGCCGTCTTCAACACGATAGTTGACCAGGGTCTTGGTTTCCGGTGCGGTGGTTGTGGCCATGGTTCAAAAGCTCCTTATAAAGTCTGAATCTTTGATTGCAGAATCTTGTTCACACAAATCTTGGTTCGCAAAAAACTGGTTTCGCAAAATCCGTCCGCAAAAAATACCGGCGGCTAACCGTTTGCTTTTCCGTTTTTCCGCCTGGGCTTTAGTGGGCTTCCACCCCGTCGAGCCAAAACCGGGCCCGGCGGGGGCCCCGGGTTAAGTACGCCGCGCAAGAAGAGATCGCCCATCTCCTGCGCCAGCGCTTTGGCATCCGCGTCGACGCGCGGATTGTGCCAGGTGTAAATCCAGTTAACCATGCCGAAGAGGCCCAAGACCGCGAGCCTTCCCGAAAATTGGAGTCCCTTGACCCGCCGCAGATCTTCCAGCAGGTCCAGACAGATGCGGTAGTACTCGCGCTTGATGGCGCGGATTTCAGCGCCTCGGCCGTTCTTCAGCGTGTCATCCTCGTGCGTGAGCACCTTCATGGCCTCTTTGTTGGCCAGAAAATACTCCAGGTGGTTTTCAATAAAGATGCGGATCCGCTCCTCGGGGTCGGCTGTCGGCGCCAGCCGCTGCTGCAGCCGCTCGATGATGGTCCGGAACGTATGCTTCTGGATCAGGTAGAGCAGCTCTTCTTTGGAGGCAAAATAATGATAGAGACCGGCCAGCGACATTCCGGCCGCGCGCGAAAGATCACGCATGGATGCACCTTCATAGCCCTTTTCACAAAAAATCTGGGCGGCGTGCTGCAGGACTTTGGCCAGCCGGCGGTCGAAACGCGAATCAAAGGGCTCCCTTTGCGCCGTCGATGCACCACGGCTCTTGCGTCCTTCCGGGCGCCCGACGGGAAGACCGGTCTCCATGCTGGCCAGGGCCATAAGGTTACCGAACGTTCGTTCGAATCTTTATTATCGCCTCTAGGTTGCTGCAAGGTCAAATCCAACTCCCATCGACGGTGTTCCAGTTAGTTTCGTGATTTATTCATCCACAGCGCTGCGCGATAGATGCGCCTGAACGCCCGGCATTCCGAACGCACATCCCTGGACGAATACCTGGGTGGGACAGTTTTCCAAACTGGCCACCTCTAACTTTTGGGCAATTGAATTGCACACTTAAGGGCATGTTCTTCGGTGGAACCTTCTAGGCATGCTGATCCCAGGTTGGTAAGTCACTGAATTTGAACTCTTTAGATCGTAGCTAGGACAAGGTAACGGAATGAAGAGCACTTGTTTACGACAAAAACTGCAAACATTTGCACACAGTCTCTTGTTTTGCACAATGCTGGCTGGCTGTGGCACGGGCGTACTGCAACATAGCCAGAATTTTGCCCCTCAAGCGCCTCAGAGTACGACCGTCCAACTGCGCATCGGTGATGCTCCTGCGGACCAGGTTTTCGCCTTCGAAGTAACGATTGCCAGCCCTATTAATCTGATCCCACAGAGTGGCGGCCCTGCTGCAGCGATCACCGTCGATCCCAATCGCCTGGAGCTGACTCGCACGGCGGGGAAAATGCAGCCCATAAGTGTGATGGCGCTTCAGCCGGGAAGTTATAGCGCCGCAGAAATCACGATCCAGCACCCCTCGCTGACGTATGCCAAAACCTTGTTGATGCCAAATCCAGTCACCCTGATTGACAGTGTGGATGGCGCCGATCAGACCGTGCGGATCAACTTCAATCCGCCGCTCGTTGTTGGCACCGATCCGGTTGTACTGAACCTTGATGTTGATCTGGCAAGCGCACTGGTGAGTGGCAGCGGTGGAAGCATTCTTGGCACGCACTTCACAGAATCGTCATTCAAAATCGGCGTTCAACCGGTCGGCATCGCGGGACACCAACAGGATGATGATGGAGAGTTTGAGTCCGTAACCGGCCGAGCCGTAGAGGTCACGACTGGTGGTTTTGTATTGCAAACAGGACAGACTGGCTCGCGGCTGCCCTTTACCGTGGATGGCTCTACCGTATTTCCGAGCGGATTGGGACTGGCCGACTTGCAGAACCGGCTCATCGAAATCCAGGGGTTTACTCGTTCCGATGGAACGCTCTACACGAAGGACATTGAAATGCTCGGCGATCAGAGCGCTTCCCAGATAGAGGGGACGCTTACAACCATCGGTTTTAACGCTCCCACGCTCATGGAGTTTATTGCGCAGGACGGCGCCGGCACAGGCTTTACCAGCGCCCAGGTCGGTCAGGATTTTCTGACCGACATATCTGCCGTCCCCAGCGCCTCATTCATCGCCGACTTCGGTGACTGTGATGAAGCTGCTCTACCCGCACCGGCCGCCAACTTTCCTTTCGACGCTGCGCACCTGAAAGGCGGGCAACGCGTTGAAATCATCACCGAGAGTGGCGTGCGCCAAAGCCAACCGATCATTGCCTCACAGGTTCGATTGCAGCAACAGGCGATCAGCGGAACTGTTTCCAACTTCGCCACGCTTCCGGGGGGAGCTTCAAACTTCGATCTTCAACTTCCCGCTGATTCATACGTAACGCTGCTTTCCGGGCAAACAACGGTTCACGTTATCGGGCAATCAGGAACTGATAATCGTGCCGGAAGCTTTGGGAATGGCGATGCTGTCCGCGTTCGCGGGCCTCTCTTCTGGACTGGAACACAGTTCAATATGGTCGCGCGGCGGATTACTGAGTAGTCCAGCCGCAGACTTACGTCTACCAGCCTACCTGATCCTGTTTTGATTTCAGTGGTCTCTATTTTTTTGCCGGCATCTCGCCACTATATAAGCAAGCTGACTCGTGTTGTTTCTGACAAGTCGCTCTTAATCGCCGGGGCGAATACGCGTGTATCTCTGCCACAGCCAACAGCAAATTAGATTCTCGAATGTTGTTCCGGAGCACCTGTGACGGCTGTCATATGAACAGAGCGAAATTGGAAGACATTTTCGACGGGCGGACTAAGAAAGTTCAAAACCTCATCAGCTTGGTCCCCAAAAACATGGAGAGATACAAAAAAATGTACACCACCAATCATAAGTTTTCATTGGGACCTATCACCAAGCTTGCATTGGCTTTCACACTCGTTGCAATGCTCGCGCTTTCCGTGGGATGCGGCGGTGGTGGCGGTAACTCGCCCGTCGCAAACGGTCCAACTCCGACTCCAGCCCCGGGCACCACGTCCACCCAGGTCCGCTTCGGCGATGCGCCGGCGGACAGCGTTATTGCCTTTGAAGTTTCCGTTTCCGCGTTGTCGCTCACGCCTGCGGGCGGCGGATCGCCGGTTACGGTAAGCGTTCCGGCCAACAACCGGATTGAGCTAACCCACGCTTCCGGAAAGTTTGAGCCGTTTATCGTCGGCAACCTGCCGCAGGGAACCTTCTCGGCAGCGAATCTCACGCTCGTCAACTCCGAACTCACGTTCCTTTCCGGCACCGGCACCCCGGTGCACATCAACGGCCCGGCCAGCGCATCCATTTCTGTTCCGCTCACTCCCAATATCACCATCGGAAGCACTCCGCTGGTGCTGAATATTGATGTCAACGTCGCCAACTCCATTACGACGAGCGGCGGTGTAGTGAACGGCATCGGCTTTGGGCCGACGTCCTTCACCATCACCTCCAAGGCGCCCGGTGCTGCCAACAACCAGCAGGATGACGACGGCGAAATCGAGGACGTTCAGGGCACGGTAACTGCGGTGAACGGTTCCAGCTTCACCATGAAGCTCCAGAACGGCTCTTCGCTGACCTTCAGCACCGATGCGACTACCGAGTTCAAAGACGGAGCCACCGGCGTTGCCGCGTTGCTGAATCAGGTGGTCACCGTGGAAGGCTTCACCAAATCTGACGGCAGCCTCTTTGCCAAGGAAGTAGAAGGCCTGGAAAACGAAAACGGCGCAGAACTCGAAGGCCTGATCACGGCGATCAGCAACACCACGCTGACGGTGACTGCTCAGGATGGAATCGGCAACGGTTTCGACGACAGCAAAGTCGGCGCAACCTTCAGCGTGAACATTGCCGGCCTCAATGCCAGCAAGTTCCGTGTGAAAACCGGCAACGGCTTCGGCGGTAGCCTGCCCAATGCAACGTTCCCGTTCGATGCCACCACTATCCACGCCGGTCAGCGCATTGAAGTGGATACCGACGCTGCAGTGCCACCCGCCAGCGGCGCCATCACCCCGGACAAGGTCAACCTGCAACAGCAAGGCGTCGCCGGCACCATGGCCAACGCTGCCTCCGGCAAGTTCGATCTCAACCTGGCTGCGGATTCGGCGCTGGCAGTGATCTCCGGCCAGACCGTGGTGCACGTGACCACCAACTCCAGCACTGACGTTCGCGTCAGCGTTGCCAACAACGCCAAAGTTGATGTGCGCGGACTGCTCTTCTGGAACGGCACGTCGTGGCAGATGATCGCACGGCGCATCCGTTAACAAGCAAGGTTTAGCTCGCTCCACCTGGCCGCATCCTGAAAAAAGGATGCGGCCATTTTTACTTTGCAGCCAACAAGGTGACGGCAAATTTCACTGGACGAACGACGGCCGCGAGGAGCCGTCGCTTGTCCCCTTCGTTGTGCTTTATATGAAATCTTACTTCTCTGCTACCAGCGCGGCTCGCGAGGCTGACGCGCATGCCCGCGATAATCATCACGGCTGCCGCCGCCGCGTCCGCCCCGATCCATTTTCGGCCGTGCTTCGTTGACTGTAAGCTGTCTTCCGCCGGAATCTTTGCCGTTCAACGCGGAAATGGCTTTATCCGCTTCTTCCGTGTTAGGCATTTCCACGAAGCCGAATCCGCGCGACCGGCCGGTGGTCCGGTCCGTCACAACTGTAGCGCTGTCGACCGTGCCGAAGGGTTCAAAAAGGGTCCGAAGCTCCCCTTCTGTCATGCTGAAAGAGAAGTTACCTACAAAGATCTTCTTCATGGTGGGTCCTTGTGCGTGTTGCTTGGGAATCGTTCTCAGCAGAAATAGGCAGGCTACAGCAAGCGTCTGTGTCTATCACGGTCGAGGACGAGGAAATCATAGCAGGTAAACCACCTATACTCCACCGTCAATGGGGACAATTGGCGCACCTTGGCACACCGGACATCCCTCACAGGGACTCCGGATTCTTAGTAATTTTGCCGGTTTCTAAATTCATTCTGATCATCGAGGAGTTTATGCCGCATTTTGTTAGAGATGTCGAAGAAATCCGCCGTCGCGCCGTTCACAAAATGGAAGAAGGGGCCGTCACCGAGAGTTATAAGGGGGACGTCAACAAGACCATCGAAATCCTGAACGAGGCCCTGGCGACCGAGATCGTCTGCGTGCTGCGCTATATGCACCATTACTTCATGGCTACCGGCGTTCATGCCAAGGGCGTAGCCGATGAATTCAAAGAGCATGCCGACGAGGAGCGCGAACACGCCGATCTGGTGGCCGAGCGTATCCAGCAACTCGGGGGCAAACCTGACTTCAATCCCAAATCACTGCTGCAGCGCTCCGTCTCACAATACATCGAAGGCGAGACTCTAGCCGATATGATCCGTGAAGACCTGGTCGCCGAACGCATGGTCATTGAGGTTTACCAGGAGATGATCCGCTATTTCGCGAACAACGACCCAACCACACGTACCATTATGGAACACATTCTTCGCGAAGAAGAGCAGCACGCCAGTGATCTGGCTGACATGCTCTACATCACCAATCCCGAAACCGGCCAGTCGGAGGGCGAAGATCCCGGCGCCGATCCTCTGCGCATCGCTGCAACCGAACGACGCGAACGGACGGAAGAAGAGCTGAAGAAAGGGAAAGGCAAAAAGCCGGCGGCTTGATTTCCATCCCGAGCAAAAAGAGGGAACCCTACCAGCTGAATAACCTTCGGGTGCATACGGGTTATCGGAAATGCGCTCTATGCGGCTCACGCGAGCTGATCCGTAACCATAGGGGTCCCTCCTGCCTTCGCTTCGCTCAGCGTCGGGATTTCAAAAACCAGCTAATTGGCAATGCCCAGCTGGGTCAGCATGAAGGCATAGTCGAACGCAACTTCATGGAAGCGATCATAACGTCCTGAGGCTCCGCCGTGCCCGGCGGCCATGTTGGTCTTCAGAATCAGAACGTTCTTGTCGGTCTTGAGCGTGCGCAGCTTGGCCACGTATTTGGCGGGCTCCCAATACATCACCTGGCTGTCATTGAATGACGTCTTCACCAGCAGCGCCGGATACGCGCCCTGCTTCAGGTTGTCGTAAGGCGAGTACTTCAGCATGTAGTCGTAGGCGGCCTTCTCGTTGGGATTGCCCCATTCCTCGTACTCGGGAACCGTAAGCGGCAGCGATGCGTCCAGCATGGTGTTCATCACGTCGACAAACGGCACGTGCGACACCACCACCTGGAACAGGTCCGGACGCAGGTTCGTTACGACGCCCATGAGCAAACCGCCTGCCGACCCGCCTTCGATTACCACCTTGTCTTTGGCTCCGAACTTGTTCGCTACCAGGTATTCGGTGCACGCGATGAAGTCGGTGAAGGTATTCATCTTGTTCATCATGCGTCCGGCATCGTGCCATGGTTTGCCCAGATCGCCGCCGCCGCGGATGTGCGCATACGCCATCACCACGCCGCGGTCCAGCAGTGAAAGCCTTGTGGAGCTGAAGGTCGCCGGCTGGATCGAGCCGTAAGCACCGTACGCATATACGTATAAGGGATTCGATCCATCCACCTTCTTCAGATCCTTGCGATAGACGATCGAGACCGGCACTTTTACACCGTCTTTGGCTGTCGCCCAGACGCGCTCCGACTGGTACCTGGACGGGTCATATCCGCCGGGAACTTCGGTCTGCTTCAGCAGCGTCGAGGTGTACTGCTCCACGTCATAGTCAAACACCGAAGGCGGGGTTACCAGCGACTGGTACGCGTAGCGGAACTTGTTGGTTTTGTACTCGCGGTTGATCTGCGGCGACGCCGTATAAACAGGCTCGGGATAGTTGATTCGCGTCTTTGTGCCCGTGGCAAAATTGATGATCGTGAGCTGTGGCAGGCCATTTTCCCGCTCGACTGCCACATAAAAGTCCTGGAAGACCTCGACGTTGTTGAGCATCACGTCCGGACGGACTGGAATCATCTCATTCCAGTTTTCTTTTCCCGGCGCATCTACTGGCGCCGAAACCAGCCGGAAGGTGCGGCCTTTGTCATTGGTACGGATCAGGAATTGATCGCCATGATCGTCGGCGTAATATTCCAGGTCCTGCTGGCGCGGGGCAATCAGCTTCCACTCGCCGTTGGGATTGGAAGCATCGAGGAACCGCTGCTCGGAAGTCGTATGGCTGCTGATCTGCAGGTGAATATACTTTCCGCTGCGTGATCTCCCGATTCCGATATTGAAGCGCTCATCCATCTCCTCATAGATCAGATCGTCCTTGCCCGCTTCTGATCCAACTGCATGTCGATACAGCCGGTATTGCCGCTTGGTCTTCTCGTCTTCCACGGTATAGAAGAGGGTCTTGTTGTCATTAGCCCAGGCTGTCGAGCCAACCTTATCGGCGATCACCTCAGAATCCTTGCCGGTGCGAAGTTCGCGTACCTGAAGCTTGAACTGGCGGAAACCGATATTGTCAGTCGAATACGCTGCAAGGTTTCCGTCATCGCTCACGTCGTACACCCCCATGGACATGAATGGCTGTCCCTTGGCCAGTTCATTCATGTCAATCGTGATTTCCTCAGGGGCTTCCAGGGTGCTCTTCTTGCGCGCCATGATCGGATATTGCAGTCCTTTTTCCCAACGCGCGAAGTAGAAATAGCCACCTTCTTTGTACGGGACGTTGACATCAGTTTCCTTAGTGTGACTGATCATCTCCTCGTAGAGCTTCTGCTGCAGCGCTTCGGTGGGCTTCATCACGCTGTCGGTATAGGCGTTCTCCGCCTCCAGGTACTTCGCGACCTCGGGATTTGATTTGTCGCGCAGCCAGGGATAGTTGTCCACCAGGTTGCCGCCGTTGATGTGGTTCTCCGTGCGGACCGTCTTGGCCACCGGAGGCGGTGGTGGAGGAGCGGCGTTGGCGCCGTTGGCGCCTTTGTCATCTGCATTCAGGATTGTGCTCATCAGAAAAAAGAACAACCACTGATTTTTTCACAAATTTGCCTCGCTGGTGGGCCCAGAATAGGGCGAATTATATTAAGGGCTTAGCGGAATCACTTTCTGTGCTCGAAGGCTGCAACTCAGCTTTCCACCTTCTCAGGTTACGCAGCGAAATCTCGCGCAATGCCTGATTCGGCGTCGCAAGGATCATCCTCTCCGCCTCGTCCAGCTTCTTGACCGCTCCGCCGATATCGCCTTTCGCTTCAAGGATCGCAGCTTCTCCGCGTGTGCGAAGCCAGGGATACTCAGTCTTTTGCGGCACGTCGGCCAGCCACAACTCCGCCAGATCGATGCGTTTCCGGCGACGCGCCTGGAAGATCGCGGCATCAACCATAATGCCTTGTCGCTGTGATGGTGCAACCAGACTTGAATAACGCAGGCAAGTCTCCAGCGCCCGCGCAGCTTCATTATCCTTGTGCTGCCAGAATGCAGCTGCATAAGCGATGGCATGAGCTGTAAAGGTGTCAGGAGACTCGTCCTGGACCGCGACCGCCTTGGCCAGAAACGCTGGAGACAGGTTCTCGTGCGGCACACCCTGTCTCATCTCCTCCACAAGTTTGATGATGGTCAGCCAGCGTTCGCCGCGGGCGCGATTCTGCAGCAGCATCAGGATCCGCCCACCGTCAGAGAACACGGCCCGGTTGCGAAAGGGCAGCAAGTTCACCACTCCTAGCACGAGCGAGACATAGATGAACCACGCGGAAAACATTCCTTTTGGATAAGACAACGCATACAACAGGCCGACCGAGATCAAATTGGAAAATGGACCGGCCAGCAGCATGATAATCGCGCGCACGACCAGCTTGTCCTGCTTGACCGGGAACAGGCTCGCCCACCCGCCAGCACCCGAACCTCTGCCTCGGTACAGCGAGATACGGAACGGGCGATCGAATTGCACCCGGCCAATCCGCAGCGAATTGAAATGAAATCCCACAAGCACGCCAACCACAGCATGCGCCGACTCATGGATTGCTACGGCCAGAAACGAAGCCGCCAGGGCGACCGGAAGATAGAGCACCAACGTGATCGTGGAGTGGTCGGGAAGCATTCGATTCAGGGCCGTTAAAAAACTTTGCGTCACGGAGCGAAACGTCCCTGGCGGCAAGAATGGCATCGCCGTGGTGGCGAGAATTACCAAGAGGAACCAAATAGCCAGAAGCACAACCCTCCGGCCTCTCCGGCCTTCTGGCTTCGGCATGGGCTGGAGGCGGTCAAGAATTGGCGTAAGACTGGGCGAGGTATTGACCGTCGAGGCGCTCACGCCGCGCAGTCTAGCATGAAATCGGAGATCAGCAAGGTGCACAAAGACTATGCCGTGAAGCTATTCAAAAGAAAGGCTGCCGCGACTTGGCTAGAACTGCTTTTTCATCGCCGTCTGGGGTGACTGCGGGTTGGTTACAACCGGCGGGCTGGCGGCGTTCTGCAGCTTGTTCGGCTCAGGGACTGACGAAGGGCTGAGGATCACCATCTTCGAACGGCCTTCACGTCCGCCGGGCAGAAAGAGCATCTTGTGCGCGGGATCGTAAGCGATGCTGTAGCCCTTCACATCGGTAGGCAGTTCGTGGTCCACCTGATTGCGGTTGAGATCGATAGCCAACACCGATCCATCGCCTGCCGCAGCGTACAGCAGGCTGCCGCCAGGATCGAGCACCAGGGCATCCGTGCCCGCCGGTGCGGGAATACGCCGGACCTCAGTGCCGGTATCAGGATTGAGTTCCAGCACCGCGTAGCGCACCGCGACAAAGAGCCGCCGCCGCTCTTCATCGAGAGCAAGGCTGGTAGGCTCAGAAGCCACCAGCTTAAAACGGCCCGCGACCTTGTTGGCGCCGTCAATCACCGCGATCTGGTTGAGATCCTGCAGGCTGACCAGCAGTACGCGCCGCGCCGGATCATAGACCATTCCCTGGGGCAGCGCATTCAGATTGAGCACAGTGCTCTCTGCTCCGGTCTCCAGGTCCATCGCGCTCAATGTGCGATCGAGCACGCTGGTGACGTAAAGCGTCTTGATTTGCGGGACCCACAACAGCCGCTCCGGCGGGTGCTGCAGGGGAATCATCTTTTCTACTTTCCAGGTTCGAGTATCCACCGCGGCAATGGTGCTGCTCCCCTTCAGCGCCACGTACAAGATGCCGCCTTCATCATCCACGGTCATCCCCCGGGGATCGCTGATCTGGGAGATGCGCGCGATCACACGGCGTTTGACCGGGCTGAAAATCTCAATGGTGTTGTTACCCGGCCGGCTGATCACCACCTGCCCATTCGCAATCGTCACCTCGTTGAAGCCGGGGCTTCCCGGCAGATCAATCAGGGCAATCTGGCGAAGTTTGGCTTGCAGCCCAAAGGCTGCGCAGCTGAGGATCGTAATGAAGAGAATTGCCTTTATATTCCGCATGGGGAGACAGGGACCTGTCGTCAGGGTATTGGGATGCAAGTAGCAGGAGTTCTGCTGCCTGAAAAAGCAGCCGGTAATCGACCACGCCTTCTAGCCAAAAGAGCTTTGCCGTGCGGCCGTTTTAGGGCGTCCAGCTCCCAATTTGGCTCAAATTCAGCGGCTTTGTGAACGCACTGTAAACGGAATCTCCGCCGGATAACTATGTGCAATCTTGAGCGCGCCCCTGCGGGAGAGATCGCTTGGAGCCGACAGGGTGGCCAGGCGCTCGCCGTTGGCCGCGTCCACCAGCACAAACATCAATGTCGCGTTGTGGGACAAGTGGCCCCACAGCGGATCGCTGGTGAAATCAGGCAGATCAACGGCAAAGCTTCCATCACTCTCTACTTTGGCCTTCGCCACAGAAAAGGGGGAAATCTCCAGCCCTGAAACTCCGAAGAACTGACCGGCCCAGTTGCACTGGTAGAGGGTTTCCACCTGCAACTGCTTGCCGGCAAATTCAGCGAGGTCCGTCTTGCCATGCAGTGAGGAGCTGGCAAGCTTCTGGCATTCGAAATCAGCTTTACGCGTGCTGGAGGCAAGGTTATCAGCGCTGATAGTGCCAAGCTCGCATCCCGGCGAAAACACGATAGCCCGGAAACCGCGCGCCGACTTGTCCTCCACGCCAGTCTTAATCACGATCTGGTTATCATTCGGCCTGGCGATGCTTCCCGCCTGCTGTACGGCCGAATCGCCGCTCAGGAAATAACGCACCTGCACGTCCCGGGGTGATGTAGGCGAAGCAACGGTTATTGTGAAGATATCTTGATTATCGACTTGCGCCGGGGCCAAAACAGGTAGAAGAAGTAGAAGAAAGCCAAGCTTGCTCATAACCCGTCCTCTCGTACCGCTCATTATGCTCCAAAGCGGAACGGATGTTGCAGCTTTGTAGGACGATTTTGTCTGTTGCCGGCGAAACTAAGGCCCCGATAGCGATAGCCGTGCAAGAAAGCAGCCGCTCCTGTCATGAACAGGCGGCGGCTGATGAAAATGAATTGTGTACCTTACGCCAGGTTAAGCGCGCGCTTGAAGGTTCCACGCTCTTTCTGAATCTTTTGCTGCAGCAGGGTGATGGCATAGATCAGCTGCTCCGGACGCGGTGGGCACCCCGGTACATAGACGTCCACGGGGATTACCTGGTTCACACCCTGAACCAGCGCGTAATTATTGAAAACGCCGCCGGAGGTTGCGCAGGCGCCCATCGAGATCACCCATTTTGGCTCCGGCATCTGCTCCCAGAGTTGCCGGATCACCGGCGCCATCTTTTGCGAGACGCGGCCGGCGATAATCATCAGGTCAGACTGGCGCGGTGAAGGCCGAAATACCTCAGCGCCGAAACGCGCGATATCGAATCGCGAGGCGCCCATAGCCATCATCTCAATCGCGCAGCAGGCAAGGCCGAACGTCATGGGCCAAATGGAGCTCTTGCGCATCCAGTTGACGACGTTGTCCAGCGAGGTCAGGATCACGCCTTGCGGCTGTTCATTGCCGAACAGAACCTGCCGCATATGCATGGCATCGTCAGGATTACCGGCAGTGTTCTCAAAGCGCTTGGTGTGTAGTTCACGTTCAACTTCAGGTGGCACTAGATGATCGCTCATGGCTTCTTCTATTTTATTGGATGTGGGGTGATTCGGGAAAGACTCATCTCTAACGTGCTGAAAATTCAGGCGAAGGCCGTCCGGCGACTACAATACGGTCATGGGCTCCCACGATTCCCGCATCCTCGACCAGTTCACCCGCCAGGCGGTGCCTTTTTCCACTGCTCCCGCCATTCGCAATGAAGAGGCGCTGAACCGCATCGTGCAGTGGGCCGGCGCGGGGCCTGACGATACTGTCCTGGATATCGCCTGCGGTCCCGGCTTGCTGGTCTGTGCCTTCGCTCGAGTCGCGAAGCACGCAACGGGCATCGACCTGACACCGGCCATGCTGGAGCAGGCTCGAAAAATCCAGGAAGAACAAGGGATAAAGAATGTGACCTGGCAGGCTGGCAACGTCTATTCCCTTCCGTTTTCCGACTCGCAGTTTTCCATCGTCAGCACGCGCTTCGTCTTTCACCATCTCGAGCAGCCGCTGAACGCTCTCATCGAGATGAAACGCGTGTGCAAGCCCGGCGGGCGGATTGTTGTAGCCGATATGGCTCCTGTTCCCGAAAAAGCCGACGCGCTCAACGCCGAAGAGCGCCTGCGCGACCCCTCGCACGTTCGCGGTCTGCCCCTGGAGGAGCTGCGCGAACTCTTTGCCGGAGCCGGCCTGCCTGTTCCCGATGTCTATACCTATCGGATGGAAGGCGAGTTGGAAGACCTGATGACGCGCTCATTTCCCAATGAAGGTGACGCCGACCGTATCCGCAAGATGTTTGTCGACTCGCTGGCCGACGACGCCCTTGACCTCAATACGCGTCAGGAAAACGGCAGGATTTATTACGGTATGCCAGTTGCGGTGCTGGTAGCGAAAAACAGAAGTTAGTACTGAGTAGTTAGTAATTGCCCAGAGCTCAACGCCACAGCATTGTCTCCTCTGAATCTTATGCCGTCGCTGGAACATCAAAATCTTCCATGCATGTTGCAGAGATCTGGCGCTACCCGGTCAAGAGTCTGAAAGGCGAGCGGCTCAACCAAACTGAGATCACCCAGGTTGGCATTCCCAACGACCGTCAGGTCGCCATCATCCGGGGAATCAATGGACGCTTTCTGACGTCGCGGACGCGGCCCAAGCTGCTTGGCCTGCAAGGCAACCTGGGACCGGACGGAGCGGCTACGATCAATGGTCACCCCTGGGATTCGCCTGAAGCGACGCGCCTGGTTCAGGAAGCCGCGCTCGAGCCCATTACTCTCGCGCAAGTGGCTCCTCCACACGCATTCGATGTCCTGCCCTTGCTGGTAGCTACTGACGGCGCGGCGAGGTACCTGAACATCGATCATCGACGCTTGCGCCCCAACATTCTTCTCGCCGATGTTCCCGAGTTGGAAGAGCGGAGATGGCCCGGGCGCATCCTCGCCATCGGCGGCGTCCGCATTCATCTGGAGAAACTCCGCGACCGCTGCGTCATGACAACCTTCGATCCCGATACGCAGGAACAGGACCCAACCGTTCTGCAGCGCATTATTGGTGAATTGGATGGCAGCACGGCGCTCGACAGCTCCGTGCTCACGGCCGGCACAATTCGCGTCGGCGATCAGGCAGAGATCCTGGATCTGTATGATCTGAGCGCTAGCCCCACTTCTTCATCTTCGGCCAGACGGCTTTGAAATCCCACAGCAGCCCGCGGCAAAGAAAGATGTCATAGCGCTCATCGACACGTGAATAGGGATTGTCCGCCCGGCCGGCCACCTCGACGCTCTTGAAGTGCCTGCGATCACCGCTGCCGTCGCTGCCCAATACGATCACGATGTCCCCGGTGTATTGGCGCGGCCCCCAGTACCAATAGTTCTGATGGTTGCTGATTGCCTTGGGCAGGCCGTATTTGGGACCAAAATAGTCGATCGCGCCGGCCTGGCCATAACTGTTGGCGAAAATTGCGGTGCGCGCGCGTTCATCCGGCGTCAGGCTGTTATAGATGCGAGCCACCTCGCGCACCATGTCTTCCCAACCAAACTCGTCGGCAAAGTACTGCGGCAGAGCGCCATTGTTCTGGTTTTCCGACTTGGAAGGCTCGATCCCGAGCCTGGCCTGATAGCGGATGAAGCTCTGTACGGGCAAAACCGGCGCGAAAAGCGGCGCCAGCACCGCAGTACAGAGAATAAGCACCGCAATGTATGCAACGCGCGTCCAGGCCATGCGCCGGCTGGTGACGCGCTCAAACGCCACGGCCCCGGCGGCAAAGAGCACAGGATAGATCGGTACCACGTAATAGTTCTTGCCCTTGAGCACAATGAAGATTGCCAGAACAGTCACATAGGTCCAACCCAATATGCGGTAGCGCTTGCCCGCCTGAGCACAAAACAACCATGCCAGTCCCGCCAGCCAAAGCGGGAACAGGATCGGATTCATGATCTGTCCCTGATCGAGCACGAAGGCCACGGGGCCGCGAACAACATCGCGACTGGTCATGCGGATGTTGTGCATCAGCTCGATGAAGGGAAAGTTGTGGCGAACCAGCCAGATGAAATTAGGCAGAAAAATCAGGAAAGCGGCCAACGCGCCCAGCCAAAGCCACTTGCTCTTCAGAATCCGGCGCTCCGGCGTTGCCACAACGCCAACCAAAACGCCTCCCAGGAAGAATACGATCGAATACTTCGCTTCAAATCCAATCCCCGCCAGCACACCGAACCAGAACCAGTATTTCTCGTTGCCGCTGTTGATGGCGCGCACCACGCACCAGAGACATCCCATCCAGATCAACGGCTCAAAGGCGTTCATGGTGATCCAGTGGTCCAGGATCATATAAATCGGAACCATGAAGACCGCTAAGGCAGCCAGCGCTTGGGAAAAGCGGCCGCCACCGAGTTCGCGCGCCAGCTTCCCTGCCAGCCATACCAGCGCCGCACCGGCCAATGCCGCCGGCAAGCGCAGTGCGAACACCGAGCTGCCCAAAATATGCCGGGTAATCCAGATCACCAACGCGACGAGCGGGGGCTGGTCAACGTAGCCCCACGCCATGTGCTCCGAGCAGGCGTAGTAATACATCTCGTCGCGAAAAATTCCATAGCGCGTGGCGGTAAGGAGATGAAAGAGCAGCTTAGCGACGGCAATGTACGCCACGATCGCCGCGCCCGAGGTAAATCGGCCGCCTGGCTTTGAGGCATCGTCAACCGTAACCACGGGGGAGGACGAGGGTTGGCTTACCATGCAGAACCCAGTGTACGCTTACGCCGCGTTGCCGCCTTAACCGCATCTATTTCGCGTTGACGACACACTTCTCAGCATACCTGGTGCTGTAGGTCTTTTGCCACGGTCCTGAGGCGGACCTCGCATTTTGTCAGATTGTTGACCGGCAACCGTGTGTCAATAACTCAGCCGTAAGGAGAATTGCAGCGACCGCGCCGGGAGCTGGTTCGTGATGCCGGTCAAAGGCAGGCCGAAGCCCGCAGGCGCTGTTGCGCCGTTGCCAAAGGTACCACTGTATCCAACAAAGTTGGGATGGTTGAAGACATTGAACGCTTCAGCGCGCAACGTCGTATGCAGGTTTTCCCTGATCTTGAACGTCTTCTCCATGAACGGCGAGAAATCGTAAATCGCCTGGCCGCGGCCGGTGTTGCGTCCCACAACCACGCCGTTGATGACGGGGCGATCGGTAGTCGAGCCGGGGTCGCCGCTGTTATTGCTGCCGGTCACGATATTGAACGGAAAGCCTGAGCCCACGGTGTTGATTCCACCCAGCGTGATTCCGAAGGGCGCATTGTAAGTTCCGCTGAGCACAAAACGATGACGCTGATCGAAAAGAGAGCTGCCAACCTCCTGCGCGCCGACAAAGTTCGGATCATTCGGATTTCCGCCGGGAGCGTCAGGGCTAACGTTATCGATGGTGTGCGAATAAACGTAGCTGGCCAGCACGGCAAAGCGCCGGGTGAAGGCGTGGCTCAAATTCACATTGAGGGAGTTATAGGAAACAAAGCCGTCGTTGACGTCAGTGGTGACCACGCCGAAAGCAGGCTGCGGCGGATTGGCAGCCGCGGGATCGCAGGCGCGACCCGCGGCCGCATAAAACTCAACCCAAAGAGGCCGGGTGCAGTTTGCCGCTTGCGCGGTCCGGGTCTGGCCCTGCGCCGTGCGTATGAATGGCGCCGGGGAGTCCACATCGAGCGGGCGAACCACTTTGATTGTGTGCGATCCCACATAGTCGACGCTCAGCACCCAGTTCTGTCCCAATTGCCGTTCAATGCCGAGCGTCCACTGCTGCGAGTAAGGATTCAGCAGCGCATTCGGGTAACCCTTGAGAACCGAGGTGTCAAAAAACTGGTTGTAGAACGATGCTCGTCCGGGACGGATATAGATGCTGCGCACCGGCGCAACCGCGCCGGCCGGAAAAGCAGGCAGCGGGATCGCGGCAAGGCTGGTGGGGAATCCGATTTGACCTGCCTGGGCCGTGAAGTTGAAAGTTCCGGTGGGTCCGCTGAGCGCATAGTTGGCTTGCGAGTTATCGACCACCTGCGCATAGTAAATGCCGTAACCGCCGCGAATGATCGTATTGTGCCGATGCAGCCAGTCATAGGCAAAGCCCACGCGCGGAGCAAAGTTCTTGCGCGCATCGGTAAAGGTCTGCTGCTCATAGCGGATCCCCAGGTTCACCGTCAGGTCCTGGCGCAAGCGGAAATCGTCCTGGGCAAACAATGACCAGAGCGCGTCATCCACGGTGTACGCGCCGTTGCCAAAGCTCTGGGTGTAGCTTTGGACATTGGCAATGTCGTTGAGATACGTGCTTTCACAGGCACTCAACGCCAGCGTGCAGGGCTTGTAGGTAAGCTGCCCCAGAAAGATCGGACCGCCAAATTCCTTGCTGTTGCCGCCATTGTGCGCGTGGAGCACGTCGGCGCCGAACTTGAGTTGATGGTTTCCGTGCGTGGACGCAACGGTGTCGCTCACAGAGAACTGCCGGTTGAGCAGCAATGCCGACTGCGAGGTTCCGGTGGTAAATGTAGCCGCACCGGGGATGGGCACCACAAACTGCGTGCCGAAGACCACCGGATCAAACTGTGTAATCGGCGAAGCCAGCTGAAACTGCGTGCGCACGCTGTTGAGCAGCGAGGGCGATAGGGCCGCGGTTTCCCCCAACTCCACGGAATAGGTGCGACGCCGGAAGATACGGGCGACCGTAGGCAGGCTGTTTACACCCACTGTGCCGTTGGGATTCGTGTCATGAAAGCTGTCGGTATTGGCGCGGAGAAATGCATCATTGTTCTGGTTGATGTGATGGTCCAGGCGGAGAAAAGTCATCCAGCCCGCGTAGTGCCCCACAAAAATCCCCGGATCCAGCGGGGAGATGATCGACGAGCCGCGATCTTCGCGGCTGTACTCTCCGCCAAAAAAGAATTGTGTCGCTTCCATGTGCGGAATGGGACCGGAAAATGCAGCGCTCAACTGACCCAGCGAGTCCGACACGATCTGGTTCCCGCTGCTCACGCTGTTGGGGGTGAACCCGGAAAGCTTGGCGGAAGTGGCGTCCGGACGCCACAGGCCGAGCAGGTCGCCGTGGTAGTTTCGTCCGCCGCTTTTGGTCACGATATTGAGTACGCCGCCGGTGGTAGCGCCGTACTCGGCGGCGAAAGCATTCTCCAGCACGGTCATCTCTTGCACCGCAACCCGGGGGATATTGCTGAAGATGGTTTGCCGCCCCCAGCTGTCATTTCCTGTCGTCCCGTCGACCACGAAGGTGGTCTGTCTTCGCCCTGCGCCGTTGGTGACAAATAGATCCTGGTTCACGAACACGTCGCCCTGGTTGATGGCTGGGCGGTTGGCGGCGTTTACGAGCGGAAGATAGGTGATCCGGCTGTTCAGCAGCGGCAACTCCTGCACCTGTTCCGAACCAATGCGGTCACCGAGTTGAGGCATGTCAGCCCGCACTTCGCCTGCCGCGCCGGTAACCACCACGTTGGTTTGGACCTCAGAAACGCTGAGTTGTAATTGAACGCTGGCCGCGGTACCGGCAACCAGGGTGAGTTCGCGGGTCAGATCTGAAAACTGGTCTTTGTGCGCCGTCAGGAAATAGGTGCCAACCGGCAAGCCGGCAAAAGAAAAAGTACCCGAAGCATCGGTGCGCGCCGTTCTTTCAATGCCGAGAGTGGCGTTCTTGATCTTCACGTCGGCGCCGGCTACAGCTGCGTGCGTCTGATCCACCACCTGGCCGCTGACCCTGGCAGCATCGGGAGTCTGTGCCACCAGACAGATAGCCCATAGAAAAAGGGTAAGGATTGGTGGAAGCCGTACCATAGACATGACCTTTCAAAAACCTGACGATTTGCCGGAGTGAACCTAAAATAATATCCGGAGCTGCACGTTACTACCACTCATCGTAAGTTTCCGCTGGAGAGCATAGACCTGCATTTCGCAACAAGTGGCTCACCCGACGAGATGGCGGGATACGTCGTGGCTCAGGTTGCGTTGGTTTGAGGACGCATGACCAGCCCGAGCACGCTACTGAGAAGTTCGAGAAAAAAAACCATCACGAAGCGCTCCGGCGGTTTTCCATCCAGAATGAAACTCAGGAGCCGACCCAGCGATTGGAACAGAACCATTAGAAGAGCAAGATCGCCAAGAAGCGCCACATTGATGTTTTTCGCTGCGGCAAAAAACAGGATCGCCAGTCCGATCCAGAAGCCCATGTAGACAGCCCTGAATTCGTTGTGGCCGCCAATCTCATTCAACGTGTAGCCGTAAAGATATGCAGCTTTGTCGACTGCGAATGGCACACAGAACGCAATCACGAGAAACGTCAAGCCGTTCCCCAGCAGCACTATCCTCCTGATGACCGTTGTTGTCGGAGAAGCCATCACTTTCAGAAGCTTCCTTCCGGTGACGGTTCCCGGCGCGGGACGTGATTGAGTTCGTGCCGAAGCTTCGACAGCTCTTCATAAACCACCCTGCGAGCACGGTTTAAGCCGCCCAGCGGACGATGCTGCGGAAGGCTATGCCATGGCGTGAACGAGAGGTTTTCACAAAAATCCATCTGTTCGGGCGAATCAAAACGCTGCGCGGGAATCCGTACGGTAGCAACCTTGAGAAAAGGCGAAACACTCTCATCCCACACAATGGACGGATCTTCTACCGGCATCTTGTAAGGATCGGTCTGCAACTGCACCAGTAAATCAAACCGCGCTTCCCCGCTGGTGAGCCGCTCCTGCATCGCGGCGCGCAGATAGTCCGGCGGCGGAAAGAACGGAGCCTGGCTTGGTCGATCGAGCATGGGGCGCAGTTTGTATTTTACTGCCACACCCTCACCGAAAAGGTAGGGCACCACACTGAAATACTCGATATCGAGCGGGTTGCCGATTCTTATGGGAGAGCGCAATCCGATTCCCAGCTCGCGCAGATGAGGGTTCAGAGGATTGAAGAAGTACCACAGCAGCGTGAAGACCTTAAGCTCGCCCAGCAACTTAACGAACGCAGCCAGGTCATGGGCGATGAGCGCGTCAGCGCTGATCAGCAGGAAATCCTGCGTGGTTTCGTTCTCTTCTCCAGCGAGGATCTTTTCGCCAGCGACTCCCATCAGCTTGAGGGCGGCGCCCCTGACGTCACGATTGATGTCGGGCCGGTAGGTGCCGTCGCTGCGCAGACCGTTGGCATTGGAAAAACGAATCCATGCCGGGTAAGTGCTCTCTTTGGCAAAGACGCCAACGCGCAACTCGGATGGCAACCCTGGTTCAACAATGAATTCCGCGCGAACGCAGCCGTGATGCTTGGGATGCGATTCGCGCAGAAATTTGCCTGACGGTCCCTGCTTGACGTGCGGCCGGCGGATCGCCAGGAGCTGTTGAATGAGCTCCTCCTCGTTGGGCTGAGGATATTCTTTGCCCAATTCAAGCACTCCGGGATCCTTCGCCGGTTGCACCTACGTTTCCTCCATGCAGGGCCCTGTAACACTTGGGATTGCTTACGCCAAAGCAAAACTGACCCTGCCCGCAGACGCAGGCCAGCTATGGTGAAGTTCCCGGGACCAGCTTCGCTCCGCGCAGGTTACGGAGGCGGTAAACGGAGACCTTTCAGCGGTGGATCCTCAATATACCCATATGGATTGGGACGGATACCCATGCGTTCCTCCCAATGATGCATCAAGCAGCCTACACGGAGTCCAAGGGCTACCAGGAGAAAACAAATTGTGTCCATATAGAGCTTGTTCTGCGTGAAGCCCCATGTTCTTCCATTCTCCCCGGCGCTCCAGGCGGCCAGCCAGGTGACAACCGCGCAGAGCGTAAATAGAAGACCTGCCCGGTGCAGGAATTGTGAATTCAGGATTTTCTTTAACCACATCATGTCGTCGACCTCTATCTATGAGCGATGGTAAACGCCAACGTGAAGGCAACCGCAGGAGCAGTTGCATGCCGGATTGTTTCGTTGTGAGCTGTGCGGCGCGGTAACTATAGCCCGTACTCCTCAGCTTGACAAGATGAAATCCGAAACATTTGCACCCGCCGCGCACATAAATAAATCGATACCCTAAAGAAACGATTTCGACCTGCGGGTCACCGTTTCCGCCGCGTTGTGCAACGCCCTGCCGTTACTTTTCGCCGTTCAGAAACGCCCCGATCTTTTCATTCAAAAACTTCAGATCAGCGGCATTTGGCCCTGCGCCGGCGGTATGTCCCCATAGTGACGGGATGGGCGTGAGCGTTACAGTGGTCATGAAGTCGGCTTCATAACGAGCGTCGGCCAACGGGAAATAAAGATCGGTTTCGGAAGGCATATAAAGGAACGGGACTTTGATCGATCGCAGGGCCTTCTGTACGTCGCCATTGAATCCCGGAGTCGCGCCGACATCGTTCTTCTCCCATGTACGGCATTGCAGGATCAGGTTGTTGGCGTCAGCGCCGGGAATAAAATTGGTACGGAATCGGTTCAGCACTGACTCAAACGTCGCTCCCGGCGGAAAACTCTCGCGCCACAGCTCTTTGCGCCACCATTCCTGGGAAAACAGCCAGGCCGCCCACACCGTGCCAAAGGCCTCCAGACCTTTTTTGGGTGGAGTTTTGTAATCGCCGTTTTCGAACGCCGTGTCAGCGGTAATCGCGGCAATCTGCCCCTCCAGCCGTACTACGCCGTGCCCATATGTCTTTGCAGTGCCGGCAGTCGCCACAATCCGATCGGCGAATCCCGGATAGCTTACCGCCCACTGGAACGCCTGCTGCGCTCCCATGGAAAAGCCGATGATCGCCCGCACGTGCGTGATTTTCAGCTCTTCGGTCAGCAGCCGGTGCACGGCTTCAACGTTGTCGCGGATCGTGGTTACCGGGAAGCGCGGGCCGTGGAATGGCTCAGGGGTGTTGCTGGGCGAAGACGAGTGTCCGTTGCCGAAGAGTTCAGTCGCCACCAGGAAGAGCTTTGAGGTATCCAGCGCGCGGTCCGGCCCGATCAGCCATTCATAGCCGTGGCAATCCGCCATGTAATGGGAGGGCAGCAAAACTACGTTGTCACGAGCGGCATTCAGATGGCCGTAAGTTCCGTAAACCACCTTGGCCTGCGGCAGCGTAACGCCGCTTTCCGTCCTGAAGTTGGCCATCACGAATTCGTGGATCTGCGGCGGCTCAATCCTCGGTTTACCGGCCTCCTTCGTCTGCGTGTCTTGTGGTTTGGGAGCATCGTTATGCTGCGAGTCTTGCGCAAGCATCTGCGCAATCCCTGCCAGCAGAATCAACAGCGCAACAACAGAGTTCTTCCTCATGGTTCGTTCCTCGACTGTTGCCAGGATTTGGGGCGGGCCTATGCTATCACTTTGAATTCTTCTCCGCGCCTCTGTGCCGCGAGTGAATCAAGAACTCCCGTTTCAGATCACCCGCTCACGGCGATCTCCGGATTCATTTAGAATCGTTGCTTTGCTTATGGTGCGTCCACTCGTTCTGATCATTCTCGATGGCTGGGGCTATGCCCCGCCCTCCCAGGCCAACGCTATCTCTCTCGCGCGCAAGCCCAACTATGATCGTCTGCTGCACGAGTATCCCAACACGCTGATCCATACCAGCGGGCAATACGTCGGTTTGCCGGATGGGCAGATGGGCAACAGCGAGGTCGGCCATCTCAACATCGGCGCGGGACGAATCGTTTACATGGACATCACCAAGATCGATCTCATGATCGAAAAGGGACATTTCTTCACGAACCCCGTGCTCCTGGAAGCGTTGAAGAACGCCCGTAGCGGCGGACGCCAGCTGCATCTTTGCGGGCTGCTCTCGGATGGCGGCGTGCACTCGCACCAGAACCATCTTTATGCGCTGCTGCGCATGGCCAGGCAGAACGGCGTCGACCGCGCCTACGTGCACTGTTTCATGGACGGCCGCGACACACTGCCTACCAACGGCGCGGAGTATATACAGCAGCTGCAGCAGAAGATGCGCGAGATCGGCGTCGGCAAAATTGCTACCGTGAGCGGACGGTATTACGCCATGGATCGCGACAGGAAATGGGATCGTGAGCTAAAAACCTTCGATGCCATGGTCGCGGGCAAAGCTGAAGGTGGAGAGTACGTCGATCCCGTACAAGGCCTGAAGGAGTCCTACAACCGCGACGTGACCGATGAGTTTATTGTGCCGTTTACGTGCGTCGACAATCGCGGCGCCGCGCTGGCCACGGTCCGCGATGACGACTCGGTTATTAATTTCAATTTCCGCGCCGATCGGGCTCGCCAGATTACCCGCTGCCTGGCTCGCGAAAGCGGATTGACCGCCGAGGGCGGCCGCGACCTGCCCGACGCGGAGCCGCTCGACGCTGCCATCCCCCGCAGCCGCGTGCCCAGGAACCTGAAGTATGTATGCATGACGCGGTATGACAAGCAGTTTGCACTGCCGTTTGTGGTGCAGCCGGATTCGCTCAAGAACATTTTGGCCAATGTGATGGCGGAGCACCAGCTGCGCAACCTGCGTGTCGCCGAGACGGAAAAATATGCTCACGTCACCTATTTCTTTAATGGCGGAGTGGAGAAACCTTTTCCCGGCGAAGATCGCGTGCTGGTTCCCTCGCCCAAGGTGGCGACGTATGACCTGAAACCCGAAATGTCTGCTGCCGGCATCGCGGAAAACGTGGTGCAAGCCGCTAGCGATTCGGCTTTCGACGTGGTAATCGTGAATTTTGCTAACGCGGATATGGTTGGCCATTCCGGCCGGATTCCGCCGACGGTCCAGGCCGTGGAAACCGTGGATGCTTGCCTGGGCGAGATTTACCAGGCAGTGCGCTCACGCGGCGGGGCTATGCTGATCACCGCCGACCATGGCAATGCCGAGCAGATGATTGATCCTGCGACCGGCGGCCCGCATACCGCGCACACCACGAACCCGGTGCCGTTCATCGTGGTCAGTGACAAGGCGCAGAACTTCGCTTTGCGGCAGGGCGGGTCACTGCAGGATATTTCGCCGACGGTGTTGGGAATGCTCGGCTTCGATCAACCGAAAGAAATGACCGGGCATGATCTGCGCGTGGCAAAGAAATCCTGACTTTGACTAAGAAGTGAGGCCGATTTTGTGCGCCGGTGGGTTAGCACACACGAGAAAGCCTGCAAACGCAGCCTGCATCCCAGGCGGTGAGGAGCGCAGCGACAGAGATGATGAAAGTTTTAATCGTTCACTACCACCCATTCGAACTCTGGCATGCGCCCACCTGGATTCGCGAGCGCCTGCAACAGGAGTTTCCCCAGCACAACTTTCTCCAGCTGCAGAACTATGATCGCGTGCCGGAAGAGATTCCTGACACCGATGTGTTCATCGGCTGGTCATTGCGGCCGCCGCAGTTCGTCGCCGCCAAGAGGCTGCGCTGGATTCACTCCCCGGCAGCGGCTGTCCACCAGTTGATGTTTCCTGAGCTGATCCGAAGCAGCGTGCTCGTGACCAACTCCACGGGTATCCACGGTCCTGTGGTGGCTGAACACGCCATCACCGTACTGCTTGCCCTGGCCAAGCGCCTGCCGCAAGCCATGCAATATCAGGCGAAGCATATTTGGTCGCAGGACCAGCTCTGGCAGGAGCACCCCCGGCCTCGCGAAGTTGCCGGCGCTACGGTTTTGGTGGTCGGCATGGGCGGAATCGGCCGTGAGTTCACGGCGAGGGCCAAAGCATTTGGCATGAAAGTGCTTGCGGTACGCGAGAACCCCTCCAAAGGAACGGATGGCGCTGACGCGGTCTACAGCCCGGCGGAGATTGACACTGTCTTGCCTTTGGCCGACTACGTTCTGCTCTGCACCCCCGTGACTCCCGCCACAACCGGGCTGATCAATCGAGCGCGATTGAACAAGATGAAATCCGATGCTTATCTGATCAACGTGGGCCGCGGCCCCCTGATCGACGAAGCCGCGGTCTTTCAGGCGTTGAAGGATCGCCGCATCGCCGGCGCTGCGCTCGACGTCTTCGACGAAGAGCCGTTGCCGGCCGATTCCCCCTTCTGGACGCTCGACAATCTGCTGATCACCCCTCATACCGCCGCCGTCACAGAGCGCTTATGGGAGCGGCATTACCGGCTGATCGATGAAAACATGAAACGCTTTCTGGCCGGTGAACCGCTTTTGAATGCCGTGGACAAAACACGAGGATATTGATGACGCTCCACGTCAATGGCGAACCGCGCGAACTCCCGGACGGCCTGACCGTGGCCGCATTGGTCGCGGAACTTGGCATGAAGCCCGATCGCGTGGCCGTGGAGTTGAACCTTGAGATCGTTCCCCGCTCCCAGTGGGAGACGACGAGGCTCAACGCCGGCGACAAGCTCGAGGTCGTACACTTTGTGGGCGGGGGCAGCGCTTCCCCTGCCTCGTAACACCTGCTGGTCACTACTCAACCGGAAATGAAGCCGACCGCGCACGCACATTCCTGTTGACTTTCCAGATACTGCCCCTAAAATGAGTCAAACATTGTGGTGAGGAAATGTTTTAAACATTTCCTAGGAAAGATGGAACAGCGGTTTACATCGGCGCAGGTGGTACGGCTCACCGGCATAACGCCACGGCAGCTCCAGTGGTGGGATGAGCGTGGCATCGTGCAACCGCAACGCGAAGGACGGCGAAGGCTCTACACCTTTGATGACGTGACGGAGATCGCCGTAATTTGCGCTCTGCGGCGCAAAGGTTTTCCTTTGCAGCGGGTCCGCCGCATCATGAAGTTCCTGCAGAAGGAACTGGGGCGGCGGCTGGCGGAGGCGGTAAGCAACGGCTCGGAATACCATCTCCTGACCGATGGAAAGCGCGTCTATCTGGAGAACTCGCAGCGTCAGGTGATCGACGTGCTTAAGAATTCGCGCCAGCCTTTGCTGGGTGTGTGCCTGAGCGACGCCGTGCGCGAAGTTCGAGCCGAAATTTTCAACCGGCGTCCAGCGCAAAAGCAGTCAACGCGCGGCGCAGGCAAACGCCGGAGCTCATAAAGCTCCGGTGGCGCGCGCCGGTTGTGTGGGGAGAAGACTGGCGGAGGTGACCATGGTGGCGGAATTGAACATCGTGACGGAGTGGCTTCCCGAACAGATGGAACCTGGAAGTATTTTTGTTCTGGAGAACGCCGGCGAAGTAGGCGATCAGGACGATCCTTACTGGGCCGTTCTTTCCTGTCCTGAATGCGGCACGCTCGGGCTGATTACCCGCCGGCAGATGCGCGGCCTGGTTCCGGTGATCTGTGGCTCCAGCACCTGCTCGGCGCAATTTGTCATTGAAGATGAACAGGTAGTGCCGCGGAAGCCGAACTAGCGAGGCGATACCCCTGTTGGTCAGGCAGGCGCTGCTTTGCGCCTGCTATTTTGCGCCAGAAAACACACCAATCAGAGTCTGAAGATGGCCCCGCAGCTGCCGCACCGATTACAATCTAACCAGATGATCAAGACCGTTGAATGGACCAACCAGGGCGTTCGCTTCATTGACCAGACGCGGCTCCCGAGCGAAGAAGTCTACGTGACTTGCGGCACGCATCAGGAAGTAGCCAAGGCGATCCGGGACATGGTGGTTCGCGGCGCGCCGGCAATTGGGGTAGCAGCGGCCATGGGAATCGCCGTGGGCGTCAAACAGTCGCGGGCGCACGATGTCGCATCCCTCCGTACCGAATTCGGCCAGATCTGCCGCTCCATGGGTGAGACCCGTCCCACCGCGGTTAACCTTTTCTGGGCCATTCGCCGCATGCAGCAGAAGTTTGAAGCCGTAGCGCCGCAGGGCGTGCACCAGATCAAAATTACGCTGGCGGAAGAAGCGCAGCAGATGCTGCTGGAAGACATTGCCGCCAATCAAGCCATGGGTCGTCATGGCGCCACTCTCATGCCGAGTTCCGGCGGCATACTGACACACTGCAACGCCGGGGCTCTGGCGACATGCGGCTACGGTACCGCGCTGGGCGTCATCCGCGCGGCCATCGCTTCGGGCAAAAAGCTGCATGTATTCGCCGATGAGACGCGGCCTTTTCTGCAAGGCTCGCGCCTGACTGCCTGGGAGCTGATGAAAGATGGCATTCAAACCACGGTGATTGCCGACAATATGGCCGGCGCCATGATGCGGCAGGGCAAGATCAAAGCCGTGGTGGTTGGCGCGGATCGTATCGCCGCCAACGGTGACGTCGCCAACAAGATCGGCACATACACGGTGGCTGTTCTGGCGAAGGAGCATGGGATTCCCTTTTACGTGGCCGCGCCGTGGTCGACCGTGGACATGAACACGCCGAACGGCGAGCGTATTCCCATCGAACAACGCTCTCCGAGAGAGGTCACACACCATGCCGGCAAGCAGGTGGCGCCGGATGGCGTGCTGGTGGAGAACCCGGCATTTGATGTCACACCGCACGGTTATATCGCGGCAATCATCACGGAACGCGGGATTGCTCGTGCGCCGTTAGCTGATTCCCTGAAAGAGCTGGCGGCTGCGTCACCGGCGTTGGTGTAGGCAGTTGTCGAATCGACATGCAATCTGAGACCGCTCGCATTGAAGCCTTTTCTGACGGCGTGTTCGCCATCGCCATCACGTTGTTGATTCTCGATGTCAAGGTTCCGCACCCCGGCCAAGGGTCCCTGGCTGTCGCGCTTTGGCGCCAATGGCCGTCTTACTTCGCTTTCTTTCTGAGCTTTGCATTTACGGGCATCATGTGGATCAACCACCATCGCATGTTCACCTACATCCGCAAATCGGACGACTCTCTTCTTGTCCTCAATCTCCTTTTATTGTTCGGAGTCACCGCCGTGCCTTTCCCCACGGAGGTGCTGGCTGAGCATCTGGGTGGTCCGGGGCAGAAAACCGCTGCCGTTCTCTATAACTGCGTTTACATCGTGATTGGCATCTTCTTCAATTTGCTGTGGCGCTATGCGGTATCGCATCGTTTGCTCGATAGCAGCGTAAGCGGCGCGACCGCGGCAAACTTCAGCCGCCGTTACGCTCTGGGACCGCTCGTGTACCTGCTCTGCCTCGGCCTGGTTTGGGTTGATGTTCGCGTGAGTCTGGGCCTGAGTTGTGCACTGGCTATCTTTTTTGCCTTGCCGGCCAGCCTCACCCAGCGACAGGCTTCCTCGGCCCATCGATAAGACGCATTTCCGCCACGTATTCACTAGATCATCCTTGTGAGTGCATACTGCAACTACATGAATATTTATGGTTTTATGCCACATTTTCTCCAGTCGAAAAATATAGTTTCCAGAAGATCATCTAGTGGAGTAACATTTCTCTATGCCCAAACGCGGCGCCCAACCTCTGCAAGGCGAAGTATTGCAGGGAACGCTTGATTTGCTGGTCCTGCAGACACTGCTGCTCGGTCCGGCCCATGGCCACACCATCGCCTATGCCATTGAGCACCGGTCTGACGACGTGCTACAGGTGGAGCATGGTTCGCTCTATCCGGCGCTGCACCGGCTGGAAGACCGGGGATGGATCGCCTCTTTCTGGGGAACGTCAGAAAACAACCGCAAAGCGCGCTACTACCGGCTTACACCTGCCGGGCGTAGACAATTGGCCGAACAAACAAGCCGCTGGGAACAGCTGGTGCAGGCTATTAACCGTGTCCTGCGGCCGGCAAGCGAGTGAGTGATGAGCTGGAAAAAATTCTTTCACCGGCGCCACTGGGATGAAGAACGCGCCCGGGAGCTCTCTGACTATCTGGAAATAGAAACTGCAGAGAACGTCGCCCGGGGAATGTCGCCGGCGGATGCTGCCGCCGCGGCGCATCGCAAGCTGGGCAACACCGCCCAAGTACGGGAAGAAATCTATCGCATGAACAGCCTGGGCTTCCTGGAGACGCTCTGGCAGGATCTTCGTTATGGTGCGCGCACGCTGCGCAGGAATCCTGGATTCACGTGCATCGCGGTGCTCACGCTGGCATTGGGGATCGGCGCAAACACGGCGATTTTCAGTATGGTCGACTGGCTGATGTTCCAGCAATTGCCGATTCAGGATCCGAAGACGCTCACCTATCTCGGCTTTAACCTGGGCGGCCCGCTGCACAACGATGCGCAATTCTCCTATCCCGAATACCGGCAGATCGCCGAGGAAGGTGGGACCGCGTTTGACGGCATGACTGTCGTTTCTTTTGGTGGAGCGTCGAGCGGACAGTCCGACCTTGACGGGTTGACCTTCCAAGGTAAGACGCTTCCGGTGCAAACGTTTTTTGTTTCGGGAAATTTCTTTTCGCTGCTCGGCCTCAAGCCCGTGCTGGGGCGGTTCTTTGCCGCGCAGGAAGGAAGCGCCGCAGGCGCCGATCCGGTGGTGGTGATCTCATGGGACTACTGGCAATCTCGCTTTCTCGGAGATACGGGCATCGCCGGCAAAAGCGTAGCCATCAACGGGCACCCGATGACGATCATCGGCGTTAGTCCAAAAGGCTTCTTCGGCCCGACACCACTACTGCATGTGCAGGCGTATCTGCCGCTGGGCATGCTGGTGATCGACGCAGGAACGTCGCCGGGTTTTCTTGCCAAGGGTGATGTCCGGTCCCTGAGTATCTTTGCCCGGCTGAAGCATGGCGATTCTCCGGAAAGGGTGAGGGCAGTGATGGAGATCGTGGGCCAGCACTTGCTTGCGCGCTATCCCCGCCCCGAAGAAAAGGTCATCGGCTTGCGTGCGATTCCTTTACGGCCTCCCGGGATGATGAGCGGCCAGGACTTCAACCCGCTGACGCGCACCGCAGTCATTTTTCTTACCCTGGGCATCCTGGTGTTGATGCTGGCATGCGTGAATGTGGCCAACCTGCTGCTGGTTCGCGCGACGGCACGCCAGGCCGAGATGGCCGTCCGCGCTGCGCTCGGGGCAGCGCGCCGCAGGTTGGTCCGGCAGTTGCTGACTGAGAGCCTGCTGCTGGCTCTGCTTGGCTGCGCTGCCGGAATCGTTGCCGGCCTGGTGGCCACGCACACGCTCACGACGATTCATTTCCCGACCGTTTTTCCTCTCTCGCTCGATTTTCGATTCAACTGGTTTGTTTTTGGCGGCGCTCTGCTGGCGGCGGTTGTTGCCAGCCTGATTGCGGGCGTAGTTCCGGCATGGCAGGCATCCCGCCAGGACCTGAATAGCGTACTGCACGACTCTGGACGCTCACTGACCTCTCGCCGTCAGCGCCTGCGGAACCTGATGGTGACGGTACAGGTTGCAGGTTCTTTGAGCTTGCTAATCGTCGCCGGGCTCTTTGCGCGCAGTCTCGCCAGCGCGCAACGCGCCGATGTTGGCTTTGTCACGCGCTCGGTGGCCAACCTGACGATGGATCCCAATCAGATCGGTTATTCGGAAGCCAAGGGTCAGGCATTCTATCGCGATCTTCTGCCGCGTGTGCGCGCACTGCCCGGCGTGGAATCGGCGAGTTTGGCCGCATGGGTTCCTATGGGCGATACGCAGTTCGGCGGAAAAATTGATGTTCCCGGCGTCCCTCCGGCAAAGGGACAGCCCGCTCCTTCTGCCTTATTCAATGCCGTCAGCCCTGGATATTTCCGGACGATGGGTATTGCCATCGAACGCGGCCGCGACATCGCTGAGAGCGATTCAGCCTCCACACAGCATGTCGCGCTCGTCAATCAGGTAATGGCTGAAAAATACTGGCACGGGCAGGATCCGCTGGGCCGCCAGTTCTCCGTGCCCGATGATCCAGGACATCCGATTCAGATCGTTGGCGTGGTGCGCAACTTCCGCATGGTGGATCCGTACAGCCCGATTGATCCTGCCTACTTTGTTCCGCTGACGCAACACTATTTTGGGACGGTCACTCTGCACATGCACAGCGCAGGGCATGAGTCGGGCAATATCCGCGAAGTATTGCCGATCGTGGATTCGTTGGCTCCCACCATGCCTGTGTACGCCAGCAGCATGAGCGAGGCGCTGAACGGCATCAATGGGTTGTTTCTGTTTCGACTGGGCGCCATTCTCACGGGAATCCTGGGAGGCCTGGGCCTGGTGCTGGCGATTGTTGGCGTCTATGGAGTCATGTCATACACGGTCAGCCAGCGCACGCACGAGATCGGCATACGCATGGCGCTGGGGGCGCAGCACGGACAGATTCTTGGACTGATTGGCAGGCAGGGGATCTTCGTGGTATCCGCCGGGATCGTGATCGGTCTGTTGATCGCGTTTGCCGTCGGTCAATTGATTCGGGATTTTCTTGTCGGCATTGGCCCTGCCGACCCCATGACGTACCTGGTGATCTCAGCCCTGCTGGCCGCCGTGGCGATGGCAGCGTGCTTCGTCCCAGCGCGCCGGGCAGTTCGGGTCGACCCCATGGCCGCATTGAGAACTGAGTAGAACCAGCATTCCTGGCGGTTGTGGCATTGCTGGGATGTTCGATACCGGCGCGTCGAGCCATGCGTGCGAGTCCGATGGCCACGCTCAGGAATGAATAGCCGGAAACTAACGCCGGCTCGTCTTATGCCGCTTGCGTGCTGTGGATGGTGATAGCTACGCCTTCCGCATCAAAGCCTTCGTCCTTCAGCGTTTTCTGCGCTGCGGCGCGAAGATCGTTTTCGCCGGCGTTTTGTGGCAGATCACAGTAACGCCGGATCACTTCCTCGCCCACCGAGATTCTTACCAACCACTTGGACTTGCCGGAATCCCACGATACTTCAGTGCGATCTGCTTGCATCTTGCCCCCTCTCGCATTCTACTCTCTTCCGATTGCTGAAACGGATTTTAGGTTGCGTCGTTGTTTTACCGCTCCATTGCTATCGTTCCATGGTCTTTAAATCCGGACTGACGATCAGTTTGGCCTCAGTGGCCTTTTGCACGTCATCGGCCGTAAGCCCGGGGGCGACTTCTTCCAGCACCAGGCCCTTGGGCGTCACGCTAATGAAAGCCATCTCGGTCACAATGGTATCTACCACTTTCATTCCTGTCAGCGGCAGCGTGCATTGTTTCAGAATTTTGGGAGCCCCGGTCTTCGTGGTGTGCTCCATGGCGATGATCACGCGCCGGGCTCCGGCTACCAGGTCCATGGCGCCGCCCATGCCTTTCACCATCTTTCCCGGGATCATCCAGTTGGCGAGATTTCCCTGCTCGTCGACCTCCATTGCGCCCAGTACGCTCAGATCAATGTGGCCGCCGCGGATCATGGCAAACGACTCGGCGCTGGAAAAATACGCTGTACCGGGAACCTCGGTTACTGTCTCTTTGCTGGCGTTGATCAGATCGGGATCTTCTTCGCCTTCGAAAGGGAACGGCCCGACGCCGAGCATTCCGTTCTCGCTCTGCAGGATAACCTCAACGCCCGGAGCAATATAGTTGGCTACCAGCGTGGGCAGCCCGATGCCCAGATTGACGTAAAAACCGTCTTTCATCTCGCGCGCAATCCGCTTCACGATGCGTTCGCGCTTCTCCACATCTTTCTGCTTGTCTTCTTTGACTGGTGTAGTCGCCATAACTAGGCCCTCTTCCTCAATGTCCGCTTCTCAATGCGTTTGGGCTGGCCGCTGCTCAACACAATTCTCTTTACGTAGACGCTGGGCAGGTGCACGCGATCCGGATCGAGTTGTCCCGGCTCCACGATCTCTTCCACCTCAACGATGGTAACTTTGGCAGCCGTCGCCATCACGGGATTGAAGTTTCGCGAAGTCTTGCGGAACATCAGGTTACCCCAACGGTCGGCCTTCCAGGCTTTGATCAGCGCGAAGTCAGCTTTGAGCCCGCGCTCCATGACGTACTGGCGACCGTCAAACTCGCGCATCTCTTTGCCCTCTGAAACCACGGTGCCGGCTCCTGTGGGCGTGAAGAATGCGGGTATACCGGCGCCGCCGGCGCGTATGCGCTCTGCCAGAGTTCCCTGCGGATTCAGTTCGAGCACAACCTTACCCGTCAGCACCATCTGCTCAAACAGCTTGTTCTCACCCACGTAAGAGCCGATGTGCTTTTTGATTTGCCCGGCATAGAGGAGTTTGCCCAGGCCAAATTCATCCACGCCGGCATTGTTGGAAACCGTGGTCAGGTTCTTGACGCCCTTGCGAACCAGGGCATCAATCAGATCGGCGGGGATGCCGCATAGCCCGAAACCGCCGACCATAATCATGCAGCCGTCAGTTACGTCACGGACAGCCTCATCAGCGCTGGCAACGAGTTTATTCATAAACAGATGATTTTAATCAGCTGTGACATGGGGCTGCAAATCACCTGCCGGCATAGCCGATGATGAACCGTTCGGCGAGCATCAGCAGGCTCATGACACAGCCACCCACCATCATGAGCACTCCAAGTTGCTTAAACTTTTTCCTCTGCTGATCTGATTCAATCGGGGTTGTGGCCACCACTGCGCCCAGAAGGCAGGAAATAGTGCCAAAGCTCAGTACAGCAATCCAGCGATCAAGCCACACCGTGATAATCGCGAGAGCAGCCCAGACATAGAAGTAAATCTTTAGCCTGTTGATCTTCACGGGTGAGTTACTCGCCTTCAATCAGATGCCGGAGCAACCGCTTCCCTTCCGGCCAGTCACCCAGACCGGATTCGCCGTTCACGTGCCCGGCCGCGCCGATATCGACAAAGCGGCTTCCCCAGGCGCGGGCGATTTCACGCGCACGCTCCGGGTTCAGATAAGGATCGTTGCTGCTGGATACCACGATGGAAGGAAACGGCAGGGGGTCGTGCGGCACGGGAGAAAAATCCTTGGTCTGCTTGGGTGCATCTTTGCTGTCCACATCGGCTGGGGCGACCAGCAATGCGCCCTTGATCTTGCCGACCTCGCCCGGCGCGGCTTTGCACCAGTGCGCCAAAGCGATACAGCCCAGGCTATGCGCGGCAAAAACAATCGGCGCGGGCGCTTGCTTCACCTCTGCCGTGATGCGCTCGAGCCACCACTCGCGGTGGGGAAAATCCCAGTCACGCTGCTGCACTCGCAAAAAAATCGGGCTTTGTTGTTCCCATAACGTCTGCCAGTGTCGTGGACCGGAGTTTTGCCATCCCGGCAGCACCAGCACGGTTGCCGCAACGTCCCGGGTGCCGAGCTCAAAGCGATTCGCGTGGTCAAACTCTTCGCGCAGCGAAGGCGTGCGCAGATTCTCACGAATGTGAACCAGCCGCTGCTCCAGCTTGGCCAGCGCCCGGTCGATGTTCGCGGTATTGGTGTGCGCGATGTCCCGCCACATGGAATACGGACTGGAGGCGATGCGCGTCATCTCGCGCAGCGCGCGCCCGCCGATAGCGTGCAGGTCAGGATTGTCGCCCAGTTCTTCCACCAACGTCGCCGCCAACGCGGTGGCTACCATCTGCGGCAGGTGGCTGACCCAGGCGCACATCAGGTCGTGCCGCTCTGCGTCCATCTTCAAGAGGCGTACGCCGATCAACTCCAGCAGCTCGCAATAATCCTTGATCTTGCCGCGATCGAAGACCTGCTGCAGCTGCGGTACCAGCAGCCATACTGCGTTCAGAAATAATTTTGATTCGGCATTTTCCAGACCGCTGTGCTCTTTCCCGGCCATGGGATGACCAGCGAGGAAACGCTGCGGCGCCATGTCTCCGAAAACGGCACGCGCGCGATCGAGTATTTCCTTCTTGGTGCTGCCGACGTCGGTAATGAGTGTCTCCGGCGGCACGATGGGGCCGACGCGCTCGATCAGATCGATGATCCCGCCCACCGGAGTGGCCAAGACAATTAAATCACTGCCGGCAACAGCTTCAATCGGATCTTCGGTTCCAAGATCGATGGCGCGCATGGCTCGCGCACGATCCAGCACGGGTGCACGGTCGCAGCCAACGATCTTCCCGGAGAAGCCGGCCGCCTTCAGCGCCAGCGCCAGCGAGCCTCCGATCAGACCAGTCCCGATAATTGTGATTTGCTTGAATGCCATTTTAGAGACAGCCATCCGCTTGAGGCGTGCGCCCCTTGCTCATTCGTGCACTAAAGCTATGGGTTAATTCTAAACAAGCCTGCGCCCGACCGCAGGAGCAATCACGCGAAGCTCGCCTACGAGTTGGGCAAACTGCTCAGGATACAGGGACTGCGCCCCGTCGGAAAGCGCTTTGTCGGGACAATTGTGAACTTCAATCAACAGGCCGTCGGCGCCGGCGGCGATGGCGGCGCGCCCCATGGGCGCAACCTTGTCGCGGCGGCCCGTACCATGCGAAGGGTCGGCAACAATCGGCAGATGCGAAAGTTTTTTGACGATGGGAATGGCCGAGATATCAAGAGTATTGCGAGTATACGTTTCAAAGGTGCGAATACCGCGTTCGCAAACGATCACTTCATAGTTGCCGCCGGCCAATACGTACTCGGCGGAGAGCAGCAGCTCTTCAATCGTGGCGGCGATCCCGCGCTTCAGAAGCACGGGCTTGCGAATTTTGCCCAGCTCGCGCAGCAGGTTGAAGTTCTGCATGTTGCGAGCGCCCACCTGCAGCATGTCGACGTACTTCAGCATGATCGGGATCTGCGAGATCTCCATCACTTCGCTTACCACCAGCATGTGGAACTCGTTGGCCGCTTCGCGCATCAGCTTGAGCGCATCTTCGCCCAACCCCTGGAAGGAATAAGGCGAACTGCGCGGCTTAAACGCTCCTCCGCGCAAAAACCTGGCGCCGGAACGCGAGACCGATTCCGCGACGGCAAAAAGCTGCTCGCGCGATTCCACGGAGCAGGGACCGGCCATTAAAACAACTTCGTCACCACCAACCGTCACGCCATGCGGGAATTTGACGATCGTACCTTCGGGACGGAAGCTTCGCGCCACCAGCTTGTACGGTGAGCTGATGCGGTGGACCTCGCCCACGCCAGGCAGCACTTCGATATCGCGGATATCGAATTCGTGGCGCGCGCCCACTGCTCCCAGCACTGTTTGCCGAGCGCCGGTTGAACGATGGATCTCAAATCCCATGTTAATCAGGCGTTCGATTACCTGCTGGATCTGCTCTTCCGTGGCTTGTTCCTGCATGGCTACGATCATTATTCTCTGTCGCTCCGCTCCAAAACCGCTTAAGACTGGCGCCTATGCCGTCATTGTTCTGCGCCTGCAACAGGCAGCTCGCCACGCAAGCCGGGCTCGCTGCCAAATCCTTACTCTCTCTCGCTCCGCTCCAAAACCGCTTAAGGAACCCGCCATCCCACCATTTCTGTGCGCCTGCCGCACCCAGCTCGGCGCCGAGTTCGGCATCACGGCGATGTCGGCGATTGCGGGCGATTCCGGCGATTCCTCAGTCGTTCACTTCCACATCAAATTCCGTCTGCTTGGCGCCTGAATCCAGCTTCGGCGCGATCTCGTTTTTCTGTATGTTGCGCATCACGTCGATAATCCGCTCATACACTTGTCGCAGTTCGCTGTCGGGCAGCGGTCCGCGGTTCGTCCGGCAGACGTTCTCAAAAATCGTCTTTTCCCGCTCCGGCTCGTAGATTGGCATGCTGGTGTTGCGCTTTAGTTTGCCGATCTCATGCGCCGCCTGCGCCCGCGCATTCAGCAACTGCACCAGCTGCCGGTCCAGCTCGTCAATCTTCTTTCGCCAGTCAGCGATATCCATAATGTTTGTCTAATTCCGATAAATAGCATAGCAGGTAGTTCTAAAACTTAACAAAATCAATATTCGCGAAATGTAACTTAATGATATTAATGGCCGCCTGACAAGGCCTGGGCCGCTCCGCCTTTCATTGCCCCGATCAGTTCAGCTACCGCCTGCGCTTCTCGCCCGGGATTCTGTTCGATCGTCTGGACAATCGCGCTGCCGACCGCTGCCGCATCGGCAAATTCTCCGACCTGAGCAAATTGTTCGGCATTGGAAATTCCGAATCCTACCGCTACCGGCAGCTTAGTGAATTTCCGGATCCGCTTTACCAGGTCCCGTGCATCGCCGGCGAGTTGTTTCTGCGTTCCTGTGATCCCCGTCCGGGAGACGGCATAAACAAATCCCTTACACGCCTGGGTGATCGCCTTGAGCCTCTTGTCCGTGCTGGTTGGCGCAGCCAGAAAAATAGGATCGAGATTGTGTTTTTCCATCTGCTTCCGGTATTCGCCTGCTTCTTCCACCGTCAGATCAGTGATGAGCGCGCCATCGACTCCGGCGCTTTCCGCTTCTGCGCAAAAACGCTCCAGCCCAAAGCGCAGCACCGGATTGAGATAAGTAAAGACGATCAGCCCGACGTTCGACTCCCGCCGAATCTCCTTTGCCAGCTTGAGCACAGCTTCCAGCGAGGCGCCGTGTTGCAACGCGCGTTCGCTGGCCCGCTGGATTACCGGGCCATCGGCCACGGGATCGCTGAACGGCACGCCCAGTTCGATCACGTCCGCGCCGGCTCGGCTGGCGGCAAGAATGATCTCGCGCGTGGCAGCAAGATTCGGATCGCCGCAGGTGACATAGGCAACGAGGCCTGGCTTCTGTTGAAAACGAATTCGACTCATAGCTTCAAGCTTTCTCGCAGGATTCCCATATCCTTGTCGCCGCGTCCGGATATGTTGACAACCAGGATGTCTGATTTTTTCATCTTCGGCGCGCGCTTGATGCACTCGGCCACGGCGTGCGACGACTCCAGCGCGGGAATGATTCCTTCCGTGCGAGCCAGGCGGGTACAGGCGTCCAGGGCCTCTGCGTCAGACGCAGCGACGTATTCCGCTCGACCGGAGTCGGCAAGCGCGGCGTGTTCCGGACCAATTGACGGATAGTCCAGGCCTGCGGATATCGAATGCGTCAGCGCGATCTGTCCGTGCGCGTCCTGCAACACGTAAGAATATGTCCCCTGGAGAACACCGGGGAGTCCGCCGCGAAAACGCGCCGCATGTTCACCGAGTTCATCTCCTCTGCCGCCGGCTTCAACGCCGATCAGCTTCACCCGCTTCTCCCTGATGAACTCATGGAAGATGCCGATCGAGTTTGACCCGCCGCCGACGCAGGCAATGATCGCCGCGGGAAGTTTGCCCTCGGCTTTCATGATCTGTGCTCGGGTTTCGCGCCCAATCACGGAATGGAAGTCGCGCACCATGGTGGGATAGGGATGCGCCCCCAGCACACTGCCCAGCAGGTAATGCGTGGTGCGGACATTGGTCACCCAGTCGCGCATGGCTTCATTGATGGCGTCTTTGAGCGTGCGCGAGCCGGATTCGACGCCGCGCACCTCGGCGCCGAGCAGCCGCATGCGAAAGACATTTAATTCCTGCCGGCGCATGTCTTCCGTGCCCATGTACACCACGCAATCCAGGCCGAAGAGCGCGCAAACGGTAGCTGTGGCTACGCCGTGCTGGCCCGCGCCGGTTTCGGCAATGATGCGCCCCTTCCTCATTCTCATGGCCAGCAGCGCCTGGCCCAGGCAGTTGTTGATCTTGTGCGCGCCGGTATGCAGCAGGTCTTCGCGCTTGAGATAGATCTTTGCGCCGCCAAGCTCTTGGGTTAGCCGGCGGGCATGGAATAAAGAAGTGGGGCGTCCTGCATATTCCTTCAGAAGGCGTTCAAACTCGGCGCGAAATTTCTTGTCACGGCGCGCTTTTTCGTACTCGCGCTCCAGCTCTTCCAGGGCCGCCATCAGCGTCTCAGGAACGTAACGTCCGCCATAGGGGCCAAACCGCCCAGCCACCGTGGTCTCTTTTCTGACTGCGCTCGCTCTCATGTTTCTTCCGCCCTCCGCACGGCCGCTACAAATGCTTTCAGCTTTTCAGCATCTTTGCGCCCTGGTTCGCGTTCAACGCCGGTGACCACATCAACGCCCCAGGGTTTGAGGATCTTGATCGCGTCGACGACATTTTCCGGGGTTAAGCCGCCCGCGACAATCAATTTGGCATTTTGTCCTGCTATACGCTCGCGCGCAGCCTGCCAATCGAATGCCACTCCGCTGCCCGCTCCCGAATCAAGCAACCAGACGTCGACCGAACCAGGCGCACTGCGGGAAAGATCAAACTTATCTCCAGCTGCTTGGTTCCGAATCGGGATGGTTTTGATCTTCCGCATTGAATCTCTTCGATCTTTCGGAAGATAGGCGTAAACCTCAGGCGGAAACTCCTCGCCGTGCATCTGGATTCCCGTCAACGGGACCTGAGTTACAATGCTGGCGATCTCCGCTGCGGTACTGTTCATAAAAACACCGATCCGCTCCACCGTTCCCGGCAGCTGGGCGATGATCTGCTGTGCATGCTCCGGCGTGATCCGGCGTTTGCTGGGCGCAAAGATAAAGCCCAGCGCGTCGGCTCCAGCCTCAATCGAGCTGAGCGCGTCCTCCACGCAGGTGGTTCCACAGATTTTGATCCAGGTACGCATACATTTTTTTGGAGATTGAATTTGGCTTTCTTACTGGACGGTGCCACGCCAATGAGGAGAAGCCGAGGTAGAAGGAGAATACCATCCAGCGTCTTGTAAAAGCTGTTGTAACTTCTGGCCGGGATCTTCCGCGCGCATGAGCGCCTCGCCGATCAGGAAGGCCTGATATCCGGCCGCGTGCAGTTCGCGAATCTCGGCGCCGCCATCGATTCCGCTCTCGGCCACGCGCAGCACGTGATTGGGAATGCTGGCGGCCATGTCAGCCAGGTTATCGAGGCTCACCTGAAAAGTCTTCAGGTTGCGGCTGTTCACGCCGATAATATCGGCGCCGCCTTCGAGCGCCCGCCTCAACTCGTCCTCATCATGGACTTCGCAGAGAGCGTCAAGATCCAGAGCGCGGGCATAATCCAGCAAGCGGCGGAAAGTAGCATCATCCAGCGCCGCCAGGATCAGCAGCACGGCATCGGCATGGTGCGCCCGGGCCTCGGTAATCTGGAACTCATCGATGATGAAATCCTTGCGCAGACAGGGCAGCTCGGTCGCCGCCGAAGCTTCCAGCAGATTGGCCAGCGATCCCTGAAAAAATTGCTCATCCGTAAGCACCGATAGCGCCGATGCCCCAGCGCGCGCCAGCTGATTTGCCAGCAGACCTACAGGAAATGTTCCCCGAATGGTGCCTTTCGAAGGCGACGCCTTTTTCAACTCTCCGATCACCGCCGGCCCAAGCTGTGACATGGCGGCCAGCCGTTTGCGGAAACCCCGCGGACTATGCGCCTCTGCGGCTTTCTCAAGCGCACCCAGGGCAGCTCTCTCTTTGGCGCAAGCAACGCGGTCACGGGTGGCGGCGAGGATTTGGTCCAGCGTGGTCATGGGCGTGGCAAGCATCAAGTATATGGGTTTGGCAGGAAAAACGCACAAAAAGCTTGTGACTAAGGCAAAGATGAAGGCGGCTTGTGCGCCGAACCTCTCAACCGGCACACGCTGATAGCGTATGAGCAAGGCCATTGACGGTTGAAAGCCGCGAGATGAAATGATGAAAAAAGCCGCAGGCGTGCACAAAACAGGCGACTAAGGCCCATTTCGGGCTGGGCGTCGCCAGGTTCGCGCTCATCTGCGGCTAGCCTTTGGCAGGGAGGACGAGAATCGGCCGATCGATCAATCACCGCGTGAGTTGCTGCGCTCCTTAATGACGATGCCGCCATTCTCGGTTTCCGCATGCACCTGTGGATTGGCGCCGCCCATCCGAAAGAGCTTGCGGCCGTTATCCCAGGTCCGCTCGCCGGCGTTGCAGACATCACTATCCTTGCAGATGATCGACGTGTGCTCGGAGGCCACAACTTCCAGCCCGCCGTTGAAATTCTTCGGCACCGCGACCTCCAGGCCGCCATTACGTGCCTGCGCATCCAATCCTTTGCCTTCCCAATGCTCCGGAAGCGTAATGGAGAGGCCGCCATTCTCGACCTTGGCGCTAATTTCGCCGCCGCAATCCTTAATGGAGATTCCTCCGTTTTCCGCTCGTGCCGTGAGCTTGCCCGTGCTTCTCTTGAAGGAGATTCCGCCATTCTGGGCGTGCGCTTCCGCAGTCCCGCTAAATCCATTGAGCGAGACACCGCCATTGCGCACGTTCAAAGTCAGGTTGGCATTCTTTGGCGCCTTCACCAGCAGGACTGTTCCCAGCGAGTGATGGCTCTCGCCCTCATCAGTGTCGCCATCGTCACTAACCTTATCCGGCGATTGCACAGAGATATTTGCGCCATTGATCACCAGATGTGTCTCCGCCAGCACGCGGCGGCCTTCATTGTCATCATTGGCAGCGACCTGCTTGCAAAGCTTCAGGCTCACGTCAGGTCGATCCCAGGTCGTGACCTGAATCCCGCCGTTGCGCTCCGCACTGATGGTCAGGGGCTGGTTGGGAACCGTTTTGGTTTCTTCGTCGCGCAGATTGGAGCGGAAATCTTCGTCTCCGACCCGCAGATGATCGCGGCAGTCGTCGCTCACCGCGTTGTCATTCATGCTGATGAATCGATTGCGGCTGCCATGCTCGGCAGCGCGAGTCACGCTGGCACACAACGGCAGCAAGAGTCCCAAAACCACAAGCTTTCTCATGATCTATCCTCCCAATCGAGTGGTTAGACCTGAGGGAGGGTGAGCGGTTAGCCTTATTTCTTGTTGCCGCGGCAGGCGAGCGATGTGCATTTCATCCCGAAGGTGGGGCGCTGGCTGGTTCGCAATCTGTCTTCTCGATCCGTTTGCGATCCTAACTCGGAGCGATGCCCGCAAAGAGCGCCTGGCCTTAACCATCGCTTTACAAGCTGTTTGTAGCTTCCGCGCATGAGGGATGCTTCACCCCTAAATTGAATGCCTTTCAGAGTCTCTCAATGGTAGAGTATGAAATTCCAGGCCATGTTTCATTTACAGGAGTTGCTATGCCCAGAGCTATTCGGTGCGCTCTTGCACTCATAGTTATTAGTTTAGTTTGTCCGTTGCTCCTTTCTCTTCCACTGCAAAGCGGTCAGCACCAAGGTATTTCACCTATATCAAATCGAGGCAAAGCAAGCACCGTATCGTCGATATACGGTCATCTTTCTTTGCACTTTGAGCCCAACCGCGGGCAAGCGGACAAGGACGTCCAATTCCTTTCTCTGGGGCCGGGCTTCCGGCTTTCGCTTTGTGGCGAAGAAGCAATCATCCGGGTTGACTCTGCTCGGAATGCAGATCAAGCGCCCAATGCAGCGAGCATGGCCCAATGCAATCAAACCCCTCGGGACGCGTTGCGGATGAGAATTGTTGGCGGAACGGAGCGGCGTGCCGCTGGAACTCGGTTGCTTCCTGGTATCTCGAACTACTATTTTGGACAGGACCGTTCGCGATGGCTCACCGGCATCCCAAACTATGCCGCCGTGGTTTACAAGGATATCTATCCAGGAATCGATCTCTCCTATCATGGCGAACAGGGCCAGCTTGAATACGACTTTGCATTGCAACCGGGCAAGTCAGAAAAACCTATTCGTATCCAATTTCCCGACATGAGTTCCCTGCGGATAGGCGCTCAGGGCGAACTCGTTCTCTCAGATCATGTCACGCACGTATCTTTCCCGAAGCCTTTTATTTTCCAGATTGACAAAGGGACAAAGCGAGCGATCACCGGCGGCTACAAGCTCCTGGGAAAAAATCAGGTGGGGTTTTGGGTAGGACCCCATGATCGAAGGAAACCAGTCACCATTGATCCGGTGCTCCTGTATTCGACCAACCTGCCTGAGACGCCCAACGCAGTGGCCTTAGACAGCGCGGGTAACGCTTACATGACGGGCCAAAATCCCGCAACCAGCAATGTAATCATCCATAAATTGAATGCCAACGGCACCGCCTTCCTCTATACGACGGAATTGGTAACGTCGGCGGGTTCGGGATCAGCCATTGCGGTAGATCCCGCCGGTAACGCTTACATTACTGGTTTTACGGAATCGAATACCTTTCCTACGCTCAATGCCTTTCAGCCTGTTTTCGGGAACGCCGGTTCGATTTTTTTCAATATCCCGGATGCTTTTGTGACCAAGCTTGATCCAACCGGCGCACTGGTCTACTCCACTTATCTTGGAGGCTCGGGCGAAGATGCCGGCGGTGGCATCGCCGTCGATGCTGCGGGGAATGCAGTCGTCGTGGGCTCCGGTGAACTCAATTTTCCTACTTCACCTGGAGCCTTCCAGACCACCTTCGCCATATCCGGGAACCAATGCTTTCTCCTCAACGAAATAACGAACTGTACTGACGGCTTTGTTACCAAATTCGATCCCGCAGGTGGGCTGATTTACTCGAGCTTCCTTGGCGGCGGAGATATTGATGACGCCAGCAGCGTCGCCATGGATGCCGACGGCAATGCCTACGTGGTTGGGCATACGGAATCCAACAATTTCCCGGTTAAAAATCCGATCCAGCCGGTGCTGACGGGCGCAAACGGCAACATGTTTTTGACCAAGGTAAATCCCACGGGGACGGCGCTTGTTTTCTCCACTTATTTCGGTGGAGGTTCTGACCGGGCCAACGGGGTAGCTCTTGATCCGGCCGGCAACATCTATGTCACCGGTGCTTCTCCGGACATTCCAACTTCTCCAGGCACGCTCCAGCCTAACCCTGGCGCAAACACTTCCAGGGCCTTTATTGCCAAATTTGCCAATGATGGCAGCCTGATTTATTCCACCCACCTGACCGGAAATGAAGCTGACGCTCCAACGAAGCTGGCTGTTGACTCGCACGGCAATGTTATCGTTACCGGCTCAAGCGCTTCCGGCGGCACAAACGATCCTGTGCCACCTCCTTCGGCGAGTTTCGATCTCGGACAGTCGTGCGTTGGCGATGGAAACGGCTGCGGCTGGATCGCCAAAATCAGCGCTGATGCAACCACACTGCTGTTCTTTACCGAAACCATCAGGAGCGGCAATGATGTTGCTATCGATAGCTTGGATAATGCCTACGTGGTGGGTGCACCAAACTCCCTGCTTACCACGCCTGGCGTCCTCCAGACTACCAATGGTCCGGGCTTTATTGCCAAGCTGTCATTCGCTCCTGGACCTAATATTTCTGTTGCTCCTAAAACGCTCAGCTTCGCTTCCCAGGCAACGGGAAGGAGCAGCAATCCGCAAATTGTAAAAATCACCAACAATGGCGACGCAACCCTTACCTTTACTTCCATCACACCCGGCGCCGATTTCGGCCAAACCAATGACTGTGGAACTTCCATTGCCGGAGGCGCAAGCTGCACTGTGAATGTGGTATTCAATCCGGGCCAGACCGGGACACTCAGTGAATCGCTGACGCTGACCGATGACGCGCCAACCAAGGTCCAGACGATTGCATTGAATGGCTCGGCATTTACAGGCGCAGGCGCGGTCCTGTCTCTCACGGACCTGAACTTTGGCGAAAGAATCGTGGGAACATCCAGCCCGGCAGCTCCTGTAACACTGACCAACAACGGCAATGCAGTGTTGAACATCAGCTCAATTGTAACGACCGGGAATTTTTCTCAGATCAACAATTGCCCCGCAGCTCTACCCGTCGCCGCTTTCTGCACGATCAACGTCGTCTTCACGCCCCAATTGATCAACAATAACGGAGGCACGCTGACGGTCACGGACGATGCAGCGGCTGGTCCCGCACAGATTGTGTCATTGGCGGGAACAGGATTACCAGTACCGCCACCGGCCGTAGGTGTGTCGAAAACCTCGCTTGTATTCGCTACGCAGCTGGTGGGATCCGGAAGCGCGTCGCAGCCGATTATCCTGACCAATACCGGCGGACTGCCAATGTCCATCTCAAGCATAACTACCAGTGCGGAGTACGCAGAGGCAAACAACTGCGGAAGTTCACTTGCCGGAGGCGCCAATTGCACAATCAATGTTACGTTTGTTCCCGCCGGCGAAGGCTCGCGCCTGGGTACGCTGACCCTCACTGACAATGTTCAGGGCAGTCCGCAGACAATTGCGCTGAGCGGTACGGGCATCGCTGCCACCGTGAACGGAGATGGCAGTGCAACTGTTTCGGCAGGGCAGTCGGCGCAATTTACGATTAATCTGGGTGACCTTGGCGCAGGCGCGGCTACCTTGTCCTGCCAGAATCTTCCCGCGCTGGCCGGATGCAGCTTCAATCCGGCAACCGTGAACTTTTCCTCTGGATCCAGCTCCAGCTCGATTGTAACCATCTCTACCACAGCGCCAAGCACAGCCTCACTACTTCCATTTGGGAAGACGCCTCCTGCTCCGACGTATGCGTTCTGGCTGGGTCTGCCAGCAGTCGGGCTTTTGCTGATAGGCAGGAGGCCGTTCGATAAAAGAATCAGGGCTGCCATGCTTTTGCTTCTTGGATCGACCCTGCTGCTATTTGCGGGCTGTGGCGGCGGGAGCAACGGCACACCTAACCCGTCCCCAGTTATAAAGCCAGGCACTCCATCGGGCAGTTTTGCGGTGACTGTAAATGCGGCATATGCTCAGGGAGCACAGAAGTCAATCGTGTTGAATCTGGTTGTGCGCTAAAGCAGGCATGTTCGCCGGTTGATTCTAGGCGCTAATCACGCCGCGAGGCTTGATGTTCTTGCGGATAAACTCGGCGATTTCGTCCATCGGCGTGCCCGGGTTGAAGATCCCACCGACGCCGGCTTTCTTGAGAAAGTCGAAATCCTGCTCCGGGATGATTCCGCCCACCAGCAGAAGTACGTCTTCCATCTTGTTCTGGCGAAGCATTTCGGCGACCCGCGGCACGATAGCGTTGTGCGCGCCGGAAAGAATCGACAAGCCGATCACGTCGACATCTTCCTGCAAAGCGGAGCTGACGATCATCTCTGGCGTCTGACGCAGGCCGGTATAGATGACCTCCATGCCGGCATCGCGCAGGGCGCGGGCGATCACCTTGGCGCCACGGTCGTGGCCGTCGAGTCCAGGTTTGGCCACGAGGACGCGAATCTTCTTGGGAGTTTCAGAGGGCATGAGCGAACTGGTGATTATAGCGGACTGGTCTGCCGCTATCGGTGACGGAAGCGCTTAGTCTAGGTTGAATTGGGCAGAGCCACAGCCGAGGACGGCTGTTCCATAAGATTGTCCTTTGAGACTCCGACGTCTTATCCTTCTGCCGTCTAAATTACGACTACGATCTAAATCACGACATCCAACGAGCGCCACAGGTACCAGCTTGCGATCGAGCAGTATGGATGCCAGCCTTTCGCCATCCGCTCCATTGTTCTCGGCTTTGGCATCACCTTCATGCCATACGCCTTGCGCATCGCGCTTCGAACTCCATAATCCCCGGTTGGGAGGATGTTCGGCCGGCGTAGCGCGAACATCAAAAACATATGCGCAGTCCACTCGCCGATTCCTTTCACTTCTGTGAGTTCCGCGATGATTTCTTCATCACTCATCTGCGGAAAACGTTCGAACTCAACGATGCCGTCGCGAGTCTTTCGCGCGAGGTCGCGAATGTAAGTGAGTTTTTGTTTCGAGAGCCCAACAGCTCGCATTTGTGCGGGACGAAGCTTGAGGATCGAATCGGGAGTGATTTCGCCGCCGGCTCTCTCTACAAGCCGATCGAAGATGGTTCGCGCGGCTCTTCCATGAAGCTGTTGAAAGACAATCGATCGCGCGAGGGCGCGGAATGTTGGCTCGTGATACTGCATCGCGTAAGGACCTACGCGCTGAATGATCACAGCCAGGACTGGATCAGCGGATCTCAAGTGCGCGAGCGCCTGATCGTGTGATTGCTCTTGGCTTGTAGTAAGAGGCGCCCCATTTGTCGTGGAAAGTTGCTTCTTGACGGCGGTTGTCACAGTTCCAGATTTTACTGGAGTGCTGTACCGCAATTGTGAAAACGGCCACGATTAGGCGCGTTGCTACTTTGAGCCGACAGTCACGTGATCGGAAATCTTGGCGTACTCGTTCGCTGTGATTGCGCCTTTCCGTACAACATCACGAGGCTGCTGGTAAGGCCGGTCGGCGATGATTGCATTTGCGCGTGCCTCATCGATTCCAGGTAGCCCCATCAGTCGAGCCTTATTCGCGCTGTTCAGGTCCACCAGGGAGGAGTTCTTGTCATTAAGACCTTCCTTTACACCCTGAGCGGCAGCGGTGATCTGAGTTTGTGCCACGGCAGCGCCTTTCTTGACGTTCCCTGCAGCTTCGCGGCTTTCCTGCTTCAACTGTTCAGTAGTCTTGGCAGCCTGCTGACGCGTAGTCCCGGGATCGTTTGAACACGCCAAGCCAGCCATCGCTAGAACGATGGTAAGAGTGAAAGAGAAATAGAAGCGCATGGAGTTCCCCTAAAAGTTGTGAGGACGAACCCTCGCGAATCGTTGCTCAAAGACTCTCAGCAGTACGAGCAGCACTCATTCGGTGCATCCACAGCGTTAGTGATGAGTGCATCTTAATAACGAACGGTTAGTGGCCAATGAGTACGAAGACCCTATTTCTGTTAGGCATCATTTGCGTGGCCTTGGGACTGTTGTCGTTTGTGGTAAAGATTCCACACGCGGAACAGGAACAGTTTCAGTCCGACAGCATCACGCTTGGGGTGTCACGCACGGAGCCGCGGCGTTTTCCTGTGGGAGTTGGAGGAACTCTCATCATTGGCGGGTTCGCACTTATGATCACCGGTTGTCGCGAGCGCGTACCGTGATCACTGCGATTGAACAATGAAGCCTGGCACTTCGCGGCGATCCCGGTAGATCGCATTTTTCGCCGGCACTTCTCCGACGGCATCTGCGTGCAGAGTGTATTGTCCAAGGGGCAGGCTCGAATCGAATTTCAAATCGGGAGTCTCTGCGCCCCTGGGAAGCGTCAGGCGCTCGTAGCGTAAGGCAAAGGCCTTCCCATATTCGTTTACTGCCACAACGATCACCGTCAGATCGACGTTGTCTTTGCTGCCATTTTTCACGCGCACCGCGCCTGCCATATGATCGAGCGAGATATGCGGACGGTCGGTCCAGCGAATGGCGAGCAATGGTCCAGGATTGCTTACCAGGAGCTTGGTGATCGTCAGAGGTGGCTCAGCAGAATCGGAGACCTGTACTAACACCGAGAACTGCGCATCAGATTGTGGTGTTCCGAAGATGATCCCGCGGGTACCGTCCAGCGTAAGGCCCGGCGGCAACGGTTGCTGGAGGATCGTCCACTGATAAGGCGGCTTGCCTCCCACGACTCTTATCTCGGCCTTGTAGTCCACTCCGATCTCAGGCGGCGGCAGATTCGATGTCACAATCTGGAAAGGACGACTGCTCGGCGACGTCTGTGCAGAAGCCATCGGCTGGGAAAACATCCATAGTGACGTCGCACACAGGATCAAGGTCCAGGCATTGCGCATGGACTAACTATATAAGCGAGGGGGCAGGGGACAGGGAACAGGGAAAGACGAGAACAAGGAAAGGGAAATCCGAATTGGCTCTCAGTGTTGCGGTCCCTCTCCCCTCTCCCCTGTTCCCTGTCACCTGTTTCCTATGTTTTCCTATTCCTCGCGCAGCAGATCCATCGGATGAATAGCCAGCGCGCGCCGCGCCGGGATTGAGGCCGAAAGTAGCCCCACCAGCGCCATGGTGACTACCACGCCAAGCAGGACCAGTGGGTCGGCTGCCGATGCGTGATAAACGATGCTCGCGAGCACTCTTGTAGCCGCCA
>DATFSU010000079.1:0-2208 GCA_035262465.1 Candidatus Angelobacter sp.
GCTCCCGGCTTGTTGACTTCCCCGGTGACATACGCCACTTGGCCGGCATATTCGGCGACGAAGACATTAACCTGCGGATCTTTCACGAAGTGGCCGTCGATCAGTTTGCTTCGAATCATCTTTTCGAGTTCATTTGGCCACAGGCCGCGCACGGTGATCTCTCCGATCAGCGGCATGGTGATCGTGCCCTCGCTGCTTACGCGCGTTCTTTGCGCCAGCTCCGGGATGTCGAAAACAGTTATGTCCAGAAGGTCGCCGGGACCCAGCGCAACCTGCGCGCCGGTGACGTTGGTGGAGAACGAGTCTCTGGTCAGAGGCGACTGCGGCACGTTTGAAGCGTTTCCTGCCTGCCCGGCTTGCGCCCTTCCGGCCTGAACCTCCAGCCTGCCCGATTCCCTCACCTGCGCCGGCACAACTCCTGGAAGCGAGATAACCGCCATCAGACCGACAAGGACTTTAGAATGGCGCATGCTTGCCTTTCCTCCCGTTTTCGCTGAAGTATTGTGCGTATAGAGAAGGGCTATCTCCGTAGTATCCGTAGTATCCGTGCTCTTTAAGGTCAAAGTCATTGATGATGGCTCCAGCCACGTTAGCGTGTACACTGGCGAGTATCTCCTGGGCACGAAGCAGATCCTGCCGGCGGCTTTGCTGCGCGCGCAACACCAACACGATGAGGTCGGACATGGTGGCGAGTATGACGGCGTCGCTAAGACCGATTACCGGCGGGGCATCAATAATGACTTGATCAAAATCCTGGCGCCATGACGAAACCAGGTCGCGCATCCGGGCTGAATCGAGCAGGTCGGGCACTTTTTGTGGACGGTCGCCCGCGGGCAGCACGGTCAAATTTGGCAAGTCGGGATGGCGCAGATAGAATTGCTGTGGCTCTTCATTGGCAAGCGCAGCGCTCAGCCCCCCATTGTTGGGAAGATTCAGCAGACGGTGCACGTCGCCGCGGCGCATATCGCCATCCACCAGCAGAACGCGCTGGCTCTTTTGAGCAAACACAACCGCGCTATTGACGCTTGTCGTTGATTTTCCCTCACGCGGCAGAGGACTGGTTATTAAAAGTACTTTCGGAGGAGCCTCGGCATTCGCCAAAAGCACGGCGGTGCGCAAGGACCTGTACGCGTCTGCGATCATGCTCTCGGGACGTTCCAGGGCAACGACTCGCTGCAGTTTCCGCCCGAGAGAGGGCAAAACTCTTCCGCTGCCATTTCCATCGCTCAGCCGAGGCACGATGCCGAGCGCCGCCAAAGAACCAATATCAGCCACGTCATTCGGCGTCGCGATGGTCGTGTCCAGATTCTCGCGCAGGAAGCACAGGGCCAACCCGAACAACGAGCCTACCATCATGCCCATGGCAAGATTCAGAGCCGGGCGCGGCTCGACGGGGCTCACCGGAATCCCGGCAGGGTCGATGACCATAGCGTTGGTCGCCTTAAGACCTGCGACGATGCCAGCCTCCTTCAGCTTCTTAACCAGTTGTTCATAAAGGTCCCGGGATGCATCCACATCGCGCTTCAGCAAGGCTGTTTGAATTGCGGCCTGGTTCTGGGTATACGCCTCCGACTTTTGCTTCTCGAATTCGTCACGCAATAACAACTCGCTCTTTTGGGCGGCGTCATATTCGTTCTTGATCTTGTCTCTCGTCCGATTGAGCTCCAGCTGCATTGCTTCCGAGGCTTTGTCTAACTGCGCCTTCACTTCAATGACTTTGGGATAGGCATCTCCATATTTGGCGTCGAGCTGGGCATACTGATTCTTGAGGCCGGCCAGTTCCGTGTGTAGCACCTGCAGCAAACTGCCTGGCGCTATTTGCACCAGCGACTCCGGGTCACCACTCATGGCAACACGGTAATTGGCCTCGTGGACGATGCGGTTGGCTTCTGCGACGACGAGCTGCTGGTTGATCGCGTTCAACCGCTCAATCAAGACATTGTGGTTTTCGTCAGGGCCGATGATTCCGGTTTGCTTCTGATAGGCAATGAATTTCTCTTCGGCCACTTCGGCGTCCTTTTTCACATCGTCCAACTGCTGGGAAAGCCACTTTGTCGGGCGCACAGCGGCTTGATACTTTGTCTGGAAGCTCCTTTCGAGATACGTGTCCGCCAGCGTATTAGCGACATGCGCAGCCAAGTCCCTCGACTTGGATCGGAAGCGGATCTCAACGATTTCAGTCTTTGGCACCGACTGGACATGCAACCG
>DATFSU010000080.1:0-101936 GCA_035262465.1 Candidatus Angelobacter sp.
AGTAGGCGCATTGCAGGCAGTGGCGTTCGGTCCCAGGCTCTTCAGATCAGGCGAATAGCCCTGGGCCACATAGGTTGTCGAATAAGTTACCTCGGCGGTGTTGATGGTACGAATGGTGCTGGCAGCAGCCGAATCGTTCGCGGCAATGCGTGCCCGCAGCAAGTTGGGGATCGCGATGGCCGCGATAATCAGAATGATGGCCACGACGATCAGCAGTTCGATCAGAGAAAAACCTTTTTGTTTGCGCATTTGGAAAACTCTCTCCCTCTGGATTCTTTCGTTGGCTTAAGCTTGCTGTTCTAAACTCGCAATCCTTTGACAAGCGAAGTTGCCTATTCCATGTGCAGTTTCCGCGCCATTGGCAAATCCCGGGATGGGTGTATCTCCTTAACTCACTGACAGATATACATTTCTGCGGCAATTTGTTAATAAATGTAAAGCCCCTGGTACGGCTTAGAATCCAAAAATATGACAAAAATTGTCGATTGGGCTGGTGGGAACTGACACTTTAGGTCAAGGCACTATGCTGACCGATGGTCCGATTGCCTGGATTGGGCCCTCTGTCAGAAGAAAAAACGCGTCCAGTGGTCCCATACTTACCGGTGAGCGAGGCAGACAGAGGGAAACATCGGCCCGCAGTCCTGACAGGTGGGTCGAGTAGCGGGCCGAATAAGACCGAGCTAAAAGGGAATGTCTTCGTCCGTGATTTCTGCGGGATGGGATTCCTCAGAATGCGGTGTGCGCTGGTCAAACGACGACCCGGCCGAAGCGCCTCGTGACGAGCGTCCTTCATAGTCACCGCCGCCTTCGCCGCGTCCGCCCAGCAGCACAAGATCGCTGGCCACGATCTCAGTTTTGTATTTTTTCTCGCCGCTTTGTTTGTCTTCCCAGCTCGAAGTCTGAAGCCGTCCTTCGATATAGATCTTGGATCCCTTTTTCACGTACTCGCCGATAATTTCCGCGAGCCGTTGCCAGGCGACGATGTTGTGCCATTCCGTACGGTCCTGCCATTCGCCGGATTTGTCTTTATATCGTTCATTGGTGGCCAGGCTGAACTTGGCCACGGGTACGCCGCTCGGGGTGTATTTAACTTCGGGGTCCTTGCCCAGATTTCCTACCAGAATTACTTTATTAACGCTTTTTGCCATGGGAGTATTTCCTCTGAGAATTTCGTAAATATATCAGCCCCAATCGCTTTGGGCAAAGTCTCTCAATCGCGTCTCAATATCAGAGTGCGTTTATGCGTGCGCGCCATAAACCTGGTAGAGCATGACGTAGACAACAACTCCCGTGATGGAGACATAGAGCCATACAGGAAATGCCCAGCGCGCAATTCGACGATGCTTGTCGAACCGCGAGCGCAATCCATAATTGAGCGAGATCAGCACCAGCGGCACCACCGCCGCAGCCAGAATCGTGTGCGAGATCAGGATGGTGAAGTAGAGCAGACGCACCCAGCCCTGTCCGGGAAAATGCACCGATCCTACGTGCGCGTGATAGTACAGGTAGCAGGCCAGGAAAATGCTGGAGGTGACCACCGCGGCGATCATGCAGGCGCGATGCAGACGCACCTGTTTACGCCCGATCAACACGCGTCCGGTGGCAATCAGCACGGCGCTGGCGCCGTTCAGCGTTGCATTCAGAGCGGGGAAGATACTGTAGTCTGCCATAGCGAGGTTGCCTTCATGAGCGGGTGACGTTCAACATCATCAAGGCAAACAGAAGGGGCAGGTAGAGGATGCTGGCCTGAAGCAGCTGGCGGGCAAATCTCCGGGATTCAGGCGAAGTGGTGGGCAGGTTGGTCCGCGCCAGCCGCCATACAAACCAGAAAAAGCCGAGTCCCAGAACCAATGCTCCCAAGGGATAGATCCTGCCGGTCATTCCGAGCAACCCGGGAACCACGCTGACGGAGATCAGAGTCGAACAATACACGAGCATCTGCCGGATCACGGCGTGTCCGGCGTGGTCGACCACGGGCAGCATCTTGATTCCAGCGGCTTCATAGTCGTCGCGATACATCCAGGCGATGGCCTGGAAGTGCGGAAACTGCCAGAAGAAGACAATCAGGAAGAGGAATACGGCTTCAAGTTCCAGGCGGCCGCGAATGGCTGTCCAACCCAGCAGCGGCGGCATGGCGCCGGGAAACGCGCCAACGAAGGTGGAGATCGGCGAGATTCGCTTCAACGGCGTGTAGAGCGCCAAATAAACCACCGCGGTCGCGAGGGCCAGGACGCCGGTAAGCACGTTGGTAGTGATCGCCAGAAACACCGAGCCGGTAACCGTTGCCAGAATCCCGGCGGTAAGCCCGGTAGCCAGGCTCATGCGGCCTGCCGGCAGCGGACGGTTGCGCGTACGCCGCATCAGCGCGTCGATCCTGTGCTCCAGCACTTCGTTCAGCGCCGCAGATCCGGCGCAGGTCAGGCCGATTCCCCAAAGAGCGTAGACGAGGGTCCAACTCAGGGAAGAGACCTGGCTGGCGGCCGCACCCATGTAGAAGCCGGCCCAGGCAGTGACCACGATCAACGCGGTGACACGAACTTTGAAGAGCTGCAGATAGTCGCCCAGAAGAGAGCTCTTTTTCAGCACCACGGGAGCAGCGGGCGATTCGGCCTTCCGTCCGACGACCTTTTGCGCAGTGCTGCTCATGCGCTAACCACCTCACGCCGGCGGTCGAAAGGGATCACGGTAGCTGCCTCTCCAGTATAGCGATACGCCTGAATTGTGAGCACTGCGGTGAGCAACAGAATCAGCGCACCGACGGCGAGATGGGTCACGGTCACTACCACCAGCGACATTGTCGGCTGGGCTTCATTGACTCCCTGCACCACGCGCACCACGTAGGCGCTCACGCCCAACAGCAATTGCGCGATCAACAGCAACAGCAGCCACAGCGCCGGACGCCGCAGATACGGGATACCGCCGTGCTTGGTAAGCGTACGCAGGCTTACGTAGAGAATCAGGCCGCTCACCAGAAGAGCATTAAAGATATGCGGGTACAGGAAAGCATGGATGATCTTTTGTACGGGCCAATGGTTGGAGCCGCTCGGTCCCCACTTGGTCCATACGTGGCGGAAGGCGGCGCCCAGAATCAGTTGCAGGTAGAGGAAGCCGATCAGCATCCAGCAATGGCGCAGCAGCGGGCGCGCGTCTTTGCGCGAGATTTTATCCCGCGGCTCTTCCATCCAGCTCCGGCTGGTGAAAAGGGCGATCGCGGCCAGAGCGACAAACATCGTCTGTCCAAACGTGCCGTGGAGCGCGGACATCCACGGCGGCAGCAGGAGCTTCACTCCAATTCCGCCAATTACACCCTGGACAATCACTCCGAGCACAGCGCCGATGGTCAGCAGCCGCATCCAGCGGCGCTTGTCGACCATCCAGGTCCAAACGGCGCAAATGATGGTCAGAAGCCCGACGGTCTCGGCGATCATGCGATGACCATGCTCAAACTTCACGCCGCCGATCATTTTGGGAATCTTGAACAGATGGCCGAAGCTGGTCGGCCAGTCAGGGACCGCCAGGCCGGCATTGTTGCTGGTAACCAGCCCGCCGGCGACGATCAGCAGAAACGCCAGCGCGGCGACAAAAACGGTAAATCGGTGATGGGTGGCGTTATATGTAGAAGAGGTCAGAACAACTCCCTGGGAAACCTACAATTTTAACATCTGTCTTTCGCTGGAGAATGGCCCAAACCGTCGAAATTAAAACCTCACCACAGATACCACGGATCACACTGATCTACACGGATCAGAACGTCGGGTCTTCAAATCAGTGTGAATCTGTGTCATCCGTGTTCATGAGTGGTAAGGTGTTCTGACTGAAAAGCCTCACTGGGCAGCAAACACAAACCTGGCATCTGAATCCATTTTTTGCCCTACCTTCACCTTCATCGTCTGCTCGCCGAATTTCTCGTGCACGGCGGCCAGCGTGTATTCACCCGGAGGAAGGTTCCTGATCGCGAAACTGCCATCAGCGGCGGTCACGGCAAAGTACGGGTGCGAGAGCACGTTGACGTAGGCCCGCATCCACGGATGCTGGTTGCATTGAACCGGGATCATCATCTCCGGCGTGGCAAAGGTTTTTAGTATGGGCTTGTCCGTTGGCGACTGCGACTCGTTCCACGCCGGGTTGCTCTGCGGCATGTCATGGATGTTGTGGTTCGCGGTGTCAGAGTTCAGGACTTTGAACTGCTGTCCGGCCATGATCCCAACCATGTGCGGGTTGTAACGGCAGCCCTTCTGGTCGAGAACCACGGGATCGGCGGGAACAGCAAATGTACCCCGCGGCAGCCCCTCCTTCACGTAGACGAAAACGTTGGCCAGCTTGCCGCCGGCTACGACCACTGCGTCGGATGGCTGCGGCGATGACGGACATCCGGGATCCTGGGTCATGTCGAGCGGTTTGAGCTTGGGCGGCACTCCCTTGAAGCTCACCACGCCGGTGATGCTGCCGGCGGTGGATGAATCCACATTGATGGTGGCAGCTTTGGGCGCGGCGGGCGGCGCGGATGTTGTCGGCGAGTTGCTGCAGCCGGTAAAGAACGCCAGCCCAATCAGCGCAGCAGGGCAGAACAGCCAGGAAACCTTACCGCGGATCAACACGGATAACGCGGATTCAGGCTGATAAGAAGAAAGGCAGTTTTCAGAGGGCTTTGACGTCGCGGCAATTCCTTGAGTTTTCTGATCCGTCGAAATCAGTGTCATCAGTGTCATCCCGTGGTGAGATTTTGTGCGATCAGTCTCCGGTCGCTACGGCTACGTTCTCCATATTGGCGATCACGGTGTCAGCGAACTCGGTGGTCCCACACGTACCGCCTACGTCACGCGTGAGGTGCAGCTTCTCTTTGTAAGTCTTCTCCAGGGCGGCGTGTACTTTGTCCGCCGCTTCGGTCTCACCCATGTGGCGCAGCATGAGCACCGCCGATTGCAAGATCGCTGTGGGGTTCGCCAGGTCTTTCCCGGCGATGTCTGGAGCCGAGCCATGGACCGCTTCAAAGATGGCGCAACCTTTGCCGATGTTTGCACCCGGCACCAGCCCCAGACCGCCGACAAATGCCGCGCAGAGGTCCGAAATGATGTCGCCGTAAAGATTTTCCATCACCAGCACTTCATACTGATACGGATTCATTACCAGCTGCATACAGGCGTTGTCGATGATGTGCTCGGCGTAGGCGATATCAGGGTATTCCTTGGCGACCTCGCGGCAGCAGCGCAGGAACAGGCCGTCACTCATCTTCATGATGTTGGCCTTGTGGATGGCGTGAATGCGTCTGCGATTTTCCCGGCGAGCATATTCAAAAGCAAAACGGGCGATGCGTGTAGAAGCTTTTTCCGTGATGATCTTGAGCGACTCCACCACACCCGGCACGACTTCATGTTCGATGCCGGAGTATTGGCCTTCCGTGTTTTCGCGCACGATGGCCAGATCGACGCTGGGATAGCGGGTGGGCAGCGAAGGCAGGTTGCGGATCGGCCGGAAGTTGGCGTAAAGCTCAAACTTCTTGCGCAGCGCAACGTTAATGCTGGAGAATCCGCCACCGATCGGAGTGGTCACCGGCCCTTTCAAGCCGATACCGGTGCGCTCGATCGACTGGGTCAACTCCTTGGGAATGTATTCGCCATATTTGGCAAACGCTTCCGAGCCCGCGGCAAATGATTCCCATTCAATCTTGACGCCCGACGCATCCACGATCCGCGTTGCGGCGCGCGTAACCTCGGGTCCGATTCCGTCGCCCGGAATCAATGTAACTTTGTGTGCCATAGCTCCCGTTTACTTTGCGCTGGTTTTGGCTTTGGACGGCTTGGGCTTGTCATCCTTTGCGTTGAGCAGCTGCTCAAGCTCGGAATGAAATTCGCCCACGTCCTTGAAGTCGCGATAGACAGAGGCAAACCGTATATAAGCCACCTTGTCAATCTGTTTCAGGCTGTTCATGATCAACTCGCCCAGTTCGCTGGCGGTGCGCTCCCGCTCCGGCGAGTCGATCACGTGTTGCTCCACCTCGTTGACGATTTGCTCCATCTTGCCCATGGAAATCGGCCGCTTTTCGCAGGCTCGAAGCAATCCGGAGAGGACTTTCTGCCGTTCAAACTTTTCCCGCCGGCCGTCTTTTTTCACCACCATGTAGGGGATTTCGTCGATTCGCTCGTACGTGGTGAAGCGCTTCTCACACTTCATGCACTCCCGCCGGCGGCGGATGGATTCACCTTCTTTGCTTTCACGCGAGTCCACGACTTTGTCATTTTCGAACCCGCAAAACGGACATTTCATTGTGTCGTTAACCGGAACTTTCAAAAAGGGTTGTTAACTCAAGTATAACAGGCGAGAAGAATCTGACCATCGGGAGATTGGGTCATCTGACCATCGGGTCATCGGGTAATCGGGACATCGGTGCCGCCTACTACCTTCGATCTCTCGCACTTTTTGAATCCGCGTCAATCCGCGACCATCCGCGGTTGGTTTTGCTTTCGGATGTACCGATAATCCGATGTCCCGATCACCCGATGCTCTGATCTTCTTCCCTCTCCGCCTTCTGCTCTTCCTCGATACTCTCTTCCTCAACCTTCGTGAGGGATACATGCTCAAAGTGCGCGAGCGCCAGACCTGCCGGGGTGACCGACATGAAAGTCACCAGCCAGAGCATGATGCCGCAGCTGGTCGCCAGCTCGGGGGAGAGGTTAAAGACGCCGCGCAGCATACCGATTGTTGCCAGCTGCGATCCTCCGCCGACCACGGGCAACTGCAGCACGCCGCCCACCACGCTGGCAGCGGTCAACAAAAAGACGCTCGACAACGTCATGACCGAAAGCCGGTGGATTGCGTACGCGTGTGTCACCGCCATGTAAGCGAAGCCGATGATGATCCAGATGAGGAGGGAAAGCCCGCTGAGCTGGAAGAACGATCCCAGATCCTTCACCGTATTCAGGCCTTCGCCAAATGCCAGCACCCGCTTGCCGACGGCCCGGCCGAATTTGGGGGAGATCAGCCCGAATATCCGCACAAAGACTTTCGCCGCGCCGGAAGGATTCATGCGCACACGGAAGGCGAGCAGCGCGACCAGCGCCACACCAACCAGCAGACCCACGGCAAAGAGTTCAAAGATGGTGAACGAGGTAAACGGATGGCCGAGAAAATATCGAATTGGCGCATGGGCAAAACCGGGCAGCTCGCGCAGTTCGTTTCGCGACCACAGAATATTGACCGCCATGATCAGCGCAAAGGCGCCGGTATCGAAGATTCGCTCCACCGTCCAGACCGCCACCTGCGATGACATGTTCAGATTGACCTTGCGGGATATCAAATATGGACGGATGAACTCACCCGGCCTTCCCAGCAGCGCCAGCCCGGTAAAGCCGATCATGGTCGGCGCAACAAGATCGGCGCTCCTGGCTTCCGGACACACCGGACGGAGCAGGATTTTCCAGCGCACGGCGCGAAGAAAGTAGTCAAGGTAAACCAGCGCCACACCGGCGACCAGATAAAACTTGTGTGTGTGGTGCGTGGCGGCCCAGAAGCGATGCCAATCAAATTTCTTCCACGTCCTTACCTGCAGATAGACCAGCGTGCTTAGAACAAGCAGCACAAGGGCGGTGATCAGAAATCTCTTTTTACTCATGGACAAGTGGCTCGAGGGGGCATCAAAAAAAGCGTCCCGCGGCAGGACGCAACCTACTGTTCTATCATTTTGTGCGCTTTGTGGCTATGCAGGGTTCACCGGCTTGGCGAAACCAGCCTGTTGTGGCTTGGACTTCCCGGGCGGTTTGGAGTTGACCGTCTTCGCCGGCGCAGATGCCGGTTTGGCAGCGACCTTGGTATTTGGCGCCGCGACGCCTTTCTTCTGCGCTCGTTTCTTGGCGTTGAAGTCGCGGACAATCCTGCAAATATAAGCGCGCGTTTCGGCGTAAGGCGGAACGCCATTGTACTGCTTCACCCGATGCGCCCCGGCATTGTACGCCGCCAGCGCCTTGATGGGATCATCGTGATACTGGTCCAGCAACGCGCTCAGATGAGCCGTGCCTGCTTCCACGTTGGCCCTGGGATCAAACGGATCAGTCACGCCAAGCTGCGCGGCGGTGCCGGGCATCAGCTGCATCAATCCCTGCGCACCTTTTTTCGAAACGGCACGCACTTTGAAGTCGCTTTCGGCCTTGATTACGCTGCTCACAAAGTCGGGATCAAGGCGGTTCCTGCTGCTGGCCTCGCGCACCAACTGGTCCAGATCGACGTTGTTGGTAATCCTGGCTGACGGGGTCACAGAGTTGAGCGCTGCGGGTTTCGCCAGTGCTGTGGCCGGTTGTGTCGTCGAAGCTGCGGATGCTGGAGCGGCAGCCGGCTGAGGCGCTGCAACAGGCTGAGGCGGCACGGGAGGCTCTTCGGCTTCAAACGACGCGATCTGATCATTGGCCACGTCTATAAAACCTGAATCGGTATAAAGACGGGTGACGTTGCCGTTCTGCTCTTTGCGCTCAAAGCGGATGGAGTAGCCATTCCGTAGCACCGCCAGCTCGGCGCCGGACGCCGCGAGCTGAGCAAGCAGGAGTATTCCTGCGATCGTGATTGGCTTCAAGGATCGCATTCCCTAGTGCAAGAAACCTATTTTCGCCCAATCAGCCTTTGAAAGCCAGTCCTAAGAGCTCTTCCAGAGCCTGGGCTACACCATTTTCAGAGTTGCTGCCCGTCACTTTCCAGCCGCTCTGTTTCAATTCTTGAGATGCATTTCCCATGACGACGGCAACTCCTGCAAATTCAAGCATTTCCCGGTCATTGTAGTTATCGCCTATGGCCATGATCCCGGTACGATCAATATTTTGACTTTCCGCCCAACGCCGCAATGCATGCCCCTTGGAGCAGTCCTTGGTCAGGATGTCGAGAATACAGAGGTCGCGATGGTCATACTGCGTCTTCAGGATGGTCATTTCTTTCACGAAACTGGCCTGAAGGAGCTTTTTCTCGATCTCTTCCATTCTGGCCAGGCGTCCGCAATACATCGCCTGCAGTGGGTCTTCTGTTAAGGCGTCTTCCAGCGGCGACACAAACTTGATGTAAGGACGATTGATCTCCAGCCAGCGTGAGACCGTTTGATTCAGCTCGTCTGCGCTCTCCAGCACCAGCGAATCATTTCCGGGCACGTTAACCGGGCGGTCAAAGGTGAGCACGGCGTGAGCGCGGTATTCATCCATGTGGCCGATCAGCTTGCGTGCAACCCCAACGGGAAGGTATTCGGTGAAGAGAGTCTCGCCATCGCTCGATCGCGCCAGGGCGCCGTTGGAGCTGATCAACAGGAGCGGGACGCCGATTTCCCTTGCGATGGGCATTGCATAGTCATGGCGGCGGCCGGTGGCCAGGACGATTTCAATCCCCGCGGCATGCGCGGCACGCAGGGCCTCAAGGTTGCGCGCGGATACCTGAAAGTGCGGATCGGTGAGCGTTCCGTCAATGTCGACGGCAACAGCGCGGATGGTTTGAGTCACCATGGACAATTCTACTTCGGCAAGGGCTCCACTCTGAGCAGCCGCTAATATAATTTCGCGGTAATAAGGATTTCGGCGGATGATAGCGGTCGTGACCTTCGACTTCGTGACGGTATTGCCTGCGGGGATCCTCCTGACTTGCTTCCTGGTATATCACTTTTTCTCTGATCGGATCCGCCGGCGCAGGCTGAGGGGCCTTGCTGCGGCGGGTGGCTACAGCTTTGTTGAGCGTGAGACCACGGACGTTGCGCCCTACTACGAAAACCTCGCTCCCGGGAATCCTTTTCGCCGCTATGAAGTCCACAGCGTGGAAAACGTTATAAGAGGCGAGATTGGCGATATTGCCTTTGCTTACTTTGAACAAACTATGGAACTGGCGGACGGCTTGTACGTTGGTCGCCCGGTGAGCCAATATAGTTTGTCAGTAGTGGCTTTAGAAATCACGGCAGACCGCCACTTTGACATTCCGCCCGAGGGTTACAAACACTTTCTGGTGAAACGCATTGGTGATTTCATCTATTTCCAACCCAGGAAGCGCAATCTCATAAAAACGCGAAAGCTTGGGCGAGCCTTGAGCGAAATCATTGGCCTGGCGAATGCAGCGACGGCAAAGCCGGTATTCAATACTTCTGAATGATCGCGGGATTCCGGGCTTCAGCACACTTGATGTTTTCTGCTGATGCGCCGTCAGCTCTGTCCGCTGAGCCCGGCGCTATGTTCGCAGCCCTGGCTCGCCCAATCACAACTCCTAGTTGCATTGCTGCTTGAAGGCAGGCAGCGCCGTGGTGCGGGACGATTCCTGACCGCCCTGGAACGATAGGGCCTCCGGCTGCTTGGCGCAGCAACTGATGAAATGCGAACAACTACCCTCGCCGCCTCCGCAGTCCGCGTCGGAGGCGCATTTGGCCGTGCCGCAGCTGCATCTGCAGGTCTTTTGGAAGCCTGCTGCCGGTTGAAGAGGTAACGGGACAGACAAAGCGCTCTTCAGGGAGAGGTCCGGCATCAGGTAGGTGTGTATGGCCTGCACGGAACTGCCCGTGGCTTGGTCGGCGGGAGCGGTCGCGGATGCGGTGGCAAACGTTACCACCAGAATGGTGGCAAAAAGGAAGCTCTTCAGAATCGAGCGTGAAAGCATGCAGATCTCCTTTCAGGGACCGGCATTCGGCTCGAAGGCAGCCGAAAATCGGCTCCTGAGCGGGATTTTAGCAACCTCGTGTCCCTTGGCGCGTCAGAATCTTGCGGGCTACCCTCTGATCTTTCCCGTTGTGGAACGGTGGGTAGCAACAATCAGATCCAGCGATGGTGGCCGTAGCCTCGAAATTCCGTCTGCCGGCGATTCTTGCAGATCATTCGTTTCCGTTCAAACCCGCTCTGAAACGGTTCGCCGTGACCAATGCGCGCCTGGGTGGAAACATTTGCGCCATTGCCAAGAGCTGATAAAATCAAGAGTTGACCCAACCAACTTAATCATTCATGGAGATTTAAACGGTTATGGCATATGTAATTGCAGAGCCTTGCATCGGGACCAAGGACGCAGCCTGTGTGGATGCATGCCCGGTGGACTGCATACATCCGAAGAAGGACGAACCGCAGTTTGAAGGCACTGACATGTTGTTTATCGATCCGGTAGAGTGCATTGATTGCGGCGCATGCGTGCCGGTCTGCCCGGTGTCGGCGATCTTCGCCCTGGACGATCTGCCGGAAAAGTGGAAAGCCTACGCGGAAAAGAACGCGAAGTATTTCGGCCGTTGATGGCCCTACAGAGTATCTGAACGCGCAGCCGGATGGCTGCGCGTTTTTGCTTTAAGAAAGGGAGAGGCGAGGCCGGCTTGCGTGCCGAGCCCGCTGTAACAGGAGCCGAAATGTGCTCAGCGTGAGAACAGCGCTGAGCGGTTTGGAGCGGAGCGACCGAAAACAAAGATGCCACGTCAATCTGAAGCCCTGATTCTGCGCACCTATCCGTTTCATGAAGCGGACCTGCTGGTTACGTTCTTCACCCGCGCCGAAGGGAAGGTTCGGGGCGTGGCCAAGGCAGCCAAGAAATCCAAGCGCCGGTTCGGCGGCGCGCTGGAGCCGCTTACCTACGTGACCGCGCACTGGGAGGAAAAAGAAAAACAGGAGCTGGTCCGCCTGGATTCCTGCGACATTATTTCTTCTCCTCTGACCACAGAGATGACCTACCCGCGCGTGGTGGCGTTGAGCTACGTTGCTGAAGTCATCGATCAGCTGCTGCCTGACCGCGAGCCCAGCGATGACATCTTCCGCCTCACTCTTGCCGTGGTAAGACATCTGCAGGCCGCTTCTATCTGGATGCCGCTGACCTACTTCGATCTCTGGATCGTCCGGCTGATTGGCCTCTTGCCCGATCTGAATGCCTGCGTGATGTGCGGGGCAATCCTGAACGGGAACCGAGCTTTCTTTCATCCACTGGCCGATGGCCTGCTCTGCGCCGATGACAAACGCCTCGCCAGCACGGAAATCTCGTCGGATTCGCGAGCGCTGGCCGCGGAGATGTTTCGAGCGTCGCTCGACCGGATGAAAGGCGATCCGTGGCCGCGTGCCCGGGGCGCTGATCTGCGCCGCTTTCTGGCCCAGCGCATCGAGCGGCACATTGAGAAGAAGCTGGTAACGGCGGCGATGCTGGAACGGATATAGCGATTACGGCGATTGATGAATGATTCATCTGATAAATTAGTAGTTTCACCAACCCATGCCGATCGCTCCCACATATCAGGAGATCATTCTCAGCCTGCAAAAATTCTGGGCGGAGCGCGGATGCGTGCTGCAGCAGCCGTATGACATCGAGGTGGGCGCGGGAACGATGTCGCCGGAGACTTTTCTGCGCGCGCTGGGGCCGAAGCCGTACAAAGTTGCGTATGTGCAGCCATCGCGCCGGCCGGCGGATGGACGCTATGGCGACAATCCCAACCGTCTTTATAAGCACATGCAGATGCAGGTGATCCTGAAGCCGCCGCCGGATGACGTGCAGGAGCTTTATCTGCAGTCGCTGGAGGCGCTGGGGATCGATCTGCGCAAGCACGATATCAAGTTCGAAGAAGACAACTGGGAGTCGCCTACGCTGGGTGCATGGGGCGTGGGCTGGCAGGTGATGCTCGACGGCCTCGAGATCACGCAGTTTACCTACTTCCAGCAGTGCGGGGGAATTGATCTGGATCCTATCTGTGCTGAGCTGACTTACGGTCTGGAGCGCATTGCCGCGTTTCTCCAGGACGTGGACAGCATTTATGACATCGTGTGGGCGAGAGACCCAAAGTCGGGTAAGGTGGTGAAGTATCGCGATGTGCGCTATCAGGACGAGCTGCAGCTCTCGGTTTATAACTTTGAGACAGCGGATGTGGAGAAGACCTGGAAGCACCTGGAGATGTATGAAGCAGAGAGCCAAGCGCTGATCGACAGGTTTACCTCGCTGGCAGCCAGCAAAACGGCGACCGTCGCGGAGAAAGAACGCTTTCCCCTGCTGGGCGCGTATGAGCTGTGTCTCAAGTGCTCGCATCTTTTTAATTTGCTCGATGCACGCGGCGCGATCTCAGTGACTGAGCGTGTGGGCGTGATTGCGCGAATCCGGCAGCTTGCAGTCGGCCTCGCCAAAGCTTACGTCGCTCAACAGAACGTTGCCACGAGTGCTGAATCCGCCAAGCAGCAGAAGGGAGGAGCAGCCTGATGCCCGACTTTCTGCTGGAGATCGGCGTGGAAGAGATTCCCGCGCGGATGATTGACGATGCGCGCAGCGAGCTGGTGCGTCGTATGGCTGCGCTCCTGGCACGCGAATCGCTGATGAAGCCGGCGGAAGGGAAGCCGGTTCAGGACGAGAACAGCTGGACTGCGTTTGCCTCTTACTCAACGCCGCGACGACTGGCATTTCAGGTTTCGGATATTCCCACGCATCAGCCGGACGTTACCGAACAGGTGCTGGGACCTTCGGTGAAAGTTGCATTCAAAGACGGTAAGCCCACACCGGCGGCTGAGGCGTTCGCTAAAAAAGTTGGGGTGGATGTGGCGAAGCTCGAAAGAGTGACGAATCCCAAGGGCGAGTATCTGGCCGCGACGGTCACGCGAAAAGGGCGGCAGGCGGCGGAAATCCTGGCGGAAGCGGTGCCGAAGGAGATTGCCGGTATCTATTGGGCAAAAAATATGTACTGGCGGCCGGGGAAACCGGAGCGCTTTGTGCGCCCGGTGCGCTGGCTGGTGGCGATCCTCGGCGACCAGGTGGTTCCCATAGAGTTCGGCGGAGCCAAGGCAGGCACGCTGACCTATGGACATCGAATTCTGAGCCCCAAGTCGCCGCGGATTTCGGAGCCGAAAGAATACAAGGCCACGCTTGCGGCTGCCCACGTGTTGGTGGACTCGGGCGAGCGCGAGTACAAGATTCGCAAAGCCCTGGACGCAGCTACGCGCACGATTCCCGGAGCGCGCTGGCGCGAGGATGCCGAGCTGCTGAAGACCGTGGTCAATTTGACGGAATGGCCGTCGGCGATTCTGGGCAGCTTCGACAAGCAATTCCTCTCTTTGCCCGAAGAGGTGCTGGTGACGGTGATGCGCGATCACCAGAAGTACTTTGCGGTCGAAGACGCGAGCGGCAAATTAGCGCCGCATTTTCTGGCGGTGCTGAATACTGATGGCGATCCCGACGGGCTGATTCGCCACGGCAATGAGCGCGTGCTGCGGGCAAGGTTCAATGATGCGAGATTTTTCTGGGATACGGACCAGAAGACGCCGCTTACGAGCCGGGTCGATATGCTGAAGGCGGTTACGTTCCAGAAAGATCTGGGCAGCTATTTCGACAAAGCGCAACGCATGGTCAAAGTAGGAGAGCGTTTGTGCCTGACCGTGGACAGGCCCGGAGTACAGATCGATCCGAATGCGATTCAGCAGGCTGCAGAGTTAGCAAAAACCGATCTTACGACTGAGTTAGTTAAAGAGTTCACTGAATTGCAAGGTGTAATTGGCGGACTTTACGCGAAAGCCCAAGGCTTGCGGGCGGGGATCGCTGACGCTATTTACGATCAATACAAGCCGCAATCGACGGAAGACCCAGCGCCACGAACACTGGAAGGGGCTGTGATTTCGATTGCGGATAAAGCTGATTCGATCGCTGGAATGTTCGCGCTGGGCATGGTGCCATCGGGATCGAAGGATCCTTTCGCGCTACGCCGGCAGGCGAATGGAATCGTGAAGACCATTGTTGAGCACAAGCTTTCGTTGAAGCTCACCCTCCTGATGGCAGCTGCACGCGAGCAGTATGCAGGCAGCCCGGCAGAGAAGAAATTCACGCAAAGCGGCGATGCCTACGACCAGGCAGTCAGCAATTTCTTCCGCGAGCGGTTGGAGTTCTACCTGCGCGATGTGCTCGGCCTGGCCTATGACGTGGTCAACGCCACGCTCGCGGCCGGCGCAGATGACGTAGTTGATGCTGTGGCGAGAGCCAATGCTGTGGCCAAGGTGCGGCCGTCGGCCGATTTTGAGTCGATCTCAGTGGCTTTCAAGCGCATGAAGAACATTCTTCGCCAGGCAGCGGAGACGAAGAAGAAGGTGGCTGAGCCATTCAATCCTTCGTCGCTCACAGATCAGGAAGAGAAGACGCTGGCTGACGCAGTTCCGCAAGTCGCCAAGAAGGTGAAGGAGCTAAGTACGTCTCGCCAATACGAACCGGCGCTGCTCGAGATCTCGCGCCTGCGTCCGGCGGTCGACGCGTTCTTCGACAAGGTGATGGTTATGGTGGAAGACGAGAACCTGCGCGCGCAACGGCTAGGGCTGCTGCAGACGCTGGTCAACGAATTCTCCAGCATTGCTGATTTCTCGGAGATTGTGCAATGGAAGCCATCGGAGCAAACCGTTTGGATAAAGCGAAAAGGTCGTGACAATTTAGAGTATGTCGACGGAAGAACGTTCGAGCGAACGCCAGCACCAGGAGTACTCGAAATTTACCGTGGCCCCGACGTCTTGAAGAGATTCGACGATGTAGAAGATTGGGGACTCTGGGGCGACGGCTCTGCAGTACGCTCAAGATATAAAGTTGAGTATTAACAACTGTACTCTCCTCTTGCTTCTGGGCCGCCTTGAAGCACAGAAAAACAGAGCAACCGGAATTTTTTTAAAGCGCTTCGCTGACGCTGCGCGCTGGCCTACGGCGTGTGGAGTTGGTTTCTTCTGTTCGTTTCCCGGCACTTATTCCTCAGCGCGCAAGCGCGCCTCGGAAACGTGGCCGGGCTATTCTCAATCGTCCCGCGTTGCGGGACTGCTGTTAAGCTTCGGCGGCCTATGTACCAATTCGCACTGTACTCAGCCGCAATTAAGGGCTACGATTGCTATTTATCAATCAGTAAAAATGCGCTCCAGACTCAGTTAGGATCGCCTGGGATGGTAACTATCCGAAAGATTGGGATCAAACCTACGCCAAATTGGGATCGTTGGGATGAACCGGGAGGGGGTAGGGGAGGTCGGGAGCTATTTACTATTGAGTAAATTTTGAGAGTTACTCAGGAACCCTCGGAGCTGTCAAAGAGTTGAGAAATTGGACCGGCGTTCCGTATCAGTATCAGTTGTAGAAGATGTCGGTAGCCCTAAGGTGCAGCGGAGCAGATTCCTCGCCGTTCGCGACAGAGGTTTACGGCAAGCAGGACAAGGTTTCTGGCTTCCGGCTCGGAATAGCGTATCGCGAAAGCAAAGCCTTTGGCCGGCAGCTGCATTATGGATGGCGAGGAGAGGGTATTTAGAAATCGCATGCGGCGCACCAGGGGGAATGAACGTTTTTCAAATCTTAACAACGCGCTACTCGCACCATATGAGTTGAGCCTAGTAAAATAAATAGATTACATACCGGCCAAAACCCGGCCTGCAGCATAGCTTTCATTTACAAATGGAGACCAGCCAATGAGCGTGACACCCCTTTCCAAACCTGAGACCAAGACGGCAATGCAGCCCCAGCAGGGCACCCAATACGTGTACTTTTTTGGCGGCGGGAAGGCCGAAGGCAACGGCAAGATGAAAGACGAGCTGGGCGGAAAAGGCGCCGGCCTGGCGGAGATGACCAACGCCGGACTACCCGTGCCTCCTGGGTTCACGATTCAGACGGCGGCGTGCCGGGAATACATGAAGACCAGCAAAGTGTCTGATCTGTTGGAAAAGCAGACGTCCGCCGCGCTGGTGCGCCTGGAAGAGCTGCAGAACCAAAAGCTGGGCGCCGGTGAGAATCCACTGCTGGTAAGCGTGCGCTCAGGCGCGAAGTTCTCCATGCCGGGCATGATGGATACGATCCTGAACCTCGGCCTGAACGACGAGAGCGTGCAGGCTCTGGCCAAGAAGAGCGGCAACGAGCGCTTTGCCTATGACTCTTATCGGCGGCTGATTCAGATGTACGGCAACGTGGTGCTCGATATCCCGAAGCATGCGTTTGAAGAGGTGTTTGACGGCCAGAAACACAAGAAGGGCGTGAAGCTGGATACGGAGCTGACGGCGGCCGATCTGAAAGAGGTTATCGCGCACTATAAAGAGGTAGTGCGCAAGCACACGGGCCACGACTTCCCGCAGAAGCCTCTGGAGCAGCTTTCCGGCGCGCGTGATGCGGTATTTCGCTCATGGAATAACGATCGCGCCAAAGTTTACCGCCGCATCAACAACATCTCTGATGATCTGGGCACGGCGGTGAACGTCCAGGCCATGGTGTTCGGCAACCTGGGCGAGACCAGCGGCACGGGCGTGGGCTTCACGCGCAATCCGGCGAACGGCGACAAAGAGTTCTATGGTGAGTTCCTGATGAATGCCCAGGGTGAAGACGTGGTAGCCGGAATTCGCACGCCGGTCCACATCAGCGAACTGCACAAGCTGATGCCGCAGGTGTACGACCAGCTGCGCGACATCACGTCGCGGCTGGAGAAACATTACCGCGACATGCAGGACTTCGAGTTCACCATCCAGGATGGGAAGCTCTACATGTTGCAGACGCGCAACGGCAAGCGCACCGGTCGCGCCGCAGTCCGCGCGGCGCTGGACATGGTGAATGAGGGCCTGATCAAGCCGGAAGAAGCAATCTTTCGCGTAGAGCCAAACCAGCTGTATGACTTCCTGGTGCCGAAGCTCGACGAAAAAGGCGGTGCAGCCGAGGTAATTGCCAAGGGCTTGCCGGCATCGCCGGGCGCGGCTGTGGGACGCATTGTTTTCACAGCGAATGACGCGGTGACGGCTGCAGGAACCGGCGCGAAGAAAAATCCCGTGATCCTGGTTCGCGGCGAGACCACGCCGGAAGACATTCACGGCATGGAAGTGGCTGCGGGGATCCTGACCTCGCGCGGCGGCATGACGAGTCACGCCGCGGTGGTTACGCGCGGCATGGGCAAGTGCTGCGTGGTGGGCGCAGGAGAAATCGAAGTCGATGAGAAGAAGAAAGAGATGCGCGTCGGCAAGCTCACGCTGAAAGAAGGCGACTGGATTTCGCTCGACGGCACGACGGGCCGCGTGATCAAAGGGCAGCTCGGGACAGTTCCGGCAAAGCCGGATGATCCTGATCTGCAGACGCTGCTCAAGTGGTCAGAGCCGCACCGCAAGCTGGGCGTTCGAGCCAATGCCGACATTCCGCGCGATGCCGTCGCTGCTCGCAGCTTCGGCGCAGAGGGCATTGGGCTTTGCCGCACCGAGCACATGTTCTTCGCCGAAGACCGTATCGGGCACATGCGGAACATGATCCTGGCGCGTACGGAAGCCGATCGCAAAGCCGCGCTGGCAAAACTGCTACCCATGCAGCGCGAAGATTTTGAAGGCGTCTTCAAAGCCATGGACGGCTTCCCGGTCACCATCCGTTTGCTCGATCCGCCGCTGCATGAGTTCCTGCCGCGAAGAGAAGAGCTGATGGTGGAGATCGCGCAGCTCGAATTGAAGGATCCAAAGTCCCCGAAGATCAATGAGAAGCTCGAGTTGTTGCGCCGCGTGGAAGAGCTGCACGAGCTGAACCCGATGCTCGGACATCGCGGTTGCCGCCTGGGCATTACCTATCCGGAAATTTCTGAGATGCAGGTACGAGCGATCTTTGAGGCAGCGGTCAACGTCGCCAAGGCCGGTGTGAAAGTTTTCCCCGAAGTGATGATCCCGCTCGTCGGCATGGTGAAAGAGATGGAGAACCAGGGCGCCATTGTTCGACAGATTGCCGACCAGGTGTTCAAAGAGAAAGGTTCCAAGGTGGAGTATCTTGTCGGCACGATGATCGAGTTGCCGCGCGCCTGCACGGTGGCCGACCAGATCGCCGGAGACGCCGAGTTCTTCAGCTTCGGAACCAATGACCTGACGCAGACAGCGTACGGCTTCTCACGCGACGACATCAGCAAATTCCTGCCTGCTTACATCGAGCGCGGCATCCTGAAGAGCGATCCGTTTGCCACCATCGATCAGCAGGGTGTGGGCGAGCTGATGGAGATGGGCGTGAAGAAAGGACGCAAAGCGCGTCCGACGTTGAAGATCGGAATCTGCGGCGAACACGGCGGCGATCCGGCATCGGTCGAGTTCTGCCACAAGATCGGGTTGAACTACGTCTCGTGCTCACCGTATCGCGTGCTCACGGCACGGCTGGCGGCAGCGCAGGCGGCAGCGGCGGAAGATCTGAAGACCGAGGCAGGAAGGACGAAGTAGGTTTCACCGCAAGGGACGCAGAGGACGCAAAGGGGGAAAGGAATTGCCAATTTTCGGTTGCGCCCTTCGCATCCTTTGCGGTTTATGAGCAATTGCGCAACTCGGAAGAAGCCTATTGCACCTTTTGCAGACGATCAATCAGTTTCTGCGCGAGGTTGTCTTCCGACTCCGACCATAATACGCGGCCGCTGATGCCGCAGTTTTTCTCCACCGCACTGGTGAAGTTGACCAGCTTTTGTACGTTGGACTTGATGCGCTGCTCCAGGGTGTTGGTGAAGTCGGCTTCTTCGTAAAGGAATGGAGTGTCGAGGCCAAAGTCGACCTGGATGTGGCCATTCTGCTGAAAAGTAGCCTCTTCAAAGCGAGTGCCGAAGGCGATGAACTTTACCATTTGCGGCTGCATCTGCCAGGTTTCATCGAGATCGCCTTCTTGCACCGGAACCCAGAGGTCCCAGAGAGCGTCAAGTTCATAGGCATTATCTTCATGCAGAAACTCTGCGGCCAGGGTGAGGGCGCGTTCGGGGTCGACGCGATAGTCGAAGGTCTGCTCGAAGACCACAGGCTGCTCCCAGGAGATGCTGCGTGCCGCCACGTAACCCACGCCCGCGCGCGTGGTGGAGAACGGGAACTGCTTGAGCACAGAGAGCAGGCGCGGCATCATCTCCGGCGCCTGGAAGCTGGGGAACCATATGCTCAGATAGAGACGGTCAGCCATAAGCAAAGACGCTATTGTAATCTGAGATGCGCTCTGATGCTAAGGAGCCATCCGCTATCAGCGAGAGCAAGACCATAACATTGGTGAACACAGATGACACTGATAAGAAAATTGCCAGAATTGCCAAAAGTGCCAAAATTGAAGAACCTTCCGATCCGTGCGATCCGCGTTCATCCGTGGTAAGGTCTTTTTGCCGGAGGTGAAGATGAGTCGCTGGCGGAGCGTAGGGATATTGGTTTTGGCTTTGGCGTGGACGACAGGCAACGCCGCAGCTCAAGAGTCGACTGCGGCGCAGCAGCCATCCGCAGAAAAACAGCAGGCGCCTGCAGAAAAACAGCCGTCGCCGGCGCCAGAGAAGAAGCCGGTGATCGAGACCGCGGCGACGCGACTGGCTTCTGCCCGCAATGTCCTGATCGTACGGACCCATGGCAGCGAAATTCCCTTTGAAACGATCGTCTCGACCATCGACGGTTGGGGACGCTTTACCCTGGTGGAAGCGCGGGACAAAGCGGATCTGATCATCGAAATTGCCTCAAGCGGCGGCGGCGATTCCGGGGTGCAGGTCTCAAGCTCTTCAGGCGTCTCACCCGAGACCGGCAGGGAGCAGAGATCCAGCTCGAGCCGCAAGGACCTCACACCAACCCAGATCACGATGGCGGTATTTGACGCGCGCAACAAGCGCCCTCTCTGGAGCGAGACAGAGAGCGTGAAGTTCGCTATGAAGGAAAAAGCCAAAGAGAACAACCTGGTGGATGCCGCGGAACGGCTGGCGGCAAAGTTTCATGAGCGCGTAGAGCCGGCAGCCAAGCAATAAGCGCCAAGATACGCCGCGAAATCTGAGCTGCTGTTCAAAATCTGAGCTGTTTTTCTTGTCAGTAAAAATATTTTCCCTCACGTTCAAGCGTTCAGCAGAGTCATAGCGCAACCCGCATGAACACTGCCGAATCACAGCGAGTATTGTGCGCCACTTATCCTCTCTTGCTCATAGAGGGGCGTCGGTCTTCGTCCTACTTCTGTTTCTCGTCGCAGCAGCAGCACGCAGTAACGCCCAAACTTCCCCCCAAGGCCAGTGGACCGCCTTAGCCACCTGGCCCACACGTGCCGTGCATACCAGCCTGTTGCCGGATGGCCGCGTCTTCTTTGTCTCGTACTACAACGAATCGCTGACGCCGCACATATGGGACCCGGGGACGAACACGTTCACCACGACGGCGTCTTCGTCCTACGCGCTCTTCTGCGCCGGGCATACGCAGCTGGCGGATGGAACCATCTTCATCGTCGGAGGCCACATCGCCGACTTCACGGGCTTCCCGCATTCGGTGATCTACGACTCAGGGAAAAACACTTTCTCGGCGCAGCCCGACATGAATACCGGCCGATGGTATCCAACGGCGACGGAACTGCCGAACGGCGACGTGCTGGTGGTCTCGGGGGACATCAACTCGAACACCAATGTGGATACACTGCCGCAGGTCTTTCAAATGTCGACGCATACCTGGCGCAATCTGACGACAGCGCAGCTTGCGTTGCCGCTCTACCCTAATATGCTCCTGGCGCCGAACGGCATGGTGTTCAATGCCGGTCCCAGCGTGCAGAGCAGATACCTGAGCACCTCCGGCACCGGCGCGTGGAGCAACGTTGCCGTCCATGTTTTTGGCGGAACGCGCGATTACGGTCCAGCGGTGATGTATGACACAGGAAAAGTCCTGGTGGTGGGCGGCGACGATCCACCGACGGCGACGGCCGAGACCATCGATTTGACTGCCGCGACGCCTGCGTGGAAATCCACCGGCAGCATGCATTCCGCCCGACGGCAGCACAACGCGGTGATCTTGCCTGATGGGAAAGTCTTCATCGTGGGCGGAAGCAGCGGCAGCGGCTTTGATAACTCTTCTGCTCCTGTCGCGCCGACGGAGATGTGGAACCCGGCCACGGGAACGTTTACCGTGATGGCGAGCATCGCCACCTATCGCGGATATCACTCCACGGCTTTGTTGCTGCCCGATGGTCGAGTGCTCTCGGCCGGCGGCAACGTCGGCGGTCCTAACGCGCAGCTGTTTTCGCCGCCGTATTTGTTTGCCGGCGCGAGACCAAGTATCGCTTCTGCGCCAACCAGCGCAAGCTACGGGCAAACGGTTTTTATCGGCTCACCGGACGCGGCGTCCATCAGCCAGGTGACTTTTTTGCGCGCGGGCTCGGTGACTCACACCAATGACATGAGCGCCAGATTCATGCACCTGACGTTCACCAAGACCAGCACGGGCTTGAATGTGACGATGCCGGCGAATGCCAACCTCGCACCGCCGGGTTTTTACCTGCTCTTCATTCTGAATGGGAGCGGAGTGCCGTCGGTGGGCAGCATTGTGCAGATGTCGACGACCGCGGCCAGCAACGGAACCGTAACCGGTACAGTCACGAACACAGCTGGAGCCCCGATTCAGGGAGCATCAGTGGTTTCCGGCGGCAACGGAGCGGTCACTGGCTCTGACGGCTCATATACGCTGCAAATTCCGGCTGGAACGGCCACGCTTACCGCGGCGCTGGGCGGGTATCAAAGCGCTTCTGAGACGGTAACCGTCACCGCCGGCAACAGCACACAGGCGCCAACGTTGCAGCTTGCACCCATCAACCCCGGGAATGTCACCGGACATGTAGTGAACGGCAGTGGCACCGGATTGGCTGGAGCTGCGGTCAGCGCTGACGGATTGAATACCGTTACCGCAGCCGATGGCAGCTACACTCTGAACAATCTACCCGCTGGGGCGGCTACGATTACGGCTTCGCTCACCGGATTCTCATCAGCCACGGCCAGTGTGACCGTGGTTGCGGCCACAACAACAACTGCGCCCAACATCACTTTGGCGTCGGGCAGCGGAACGATTACAGGAACGGTAAAGAGCTCTACAGGAGCGGTGATCGCCGGCGCTTCAGTGGGATTTGGCGGGGGCACCGCGACAACCAATGCTTCGGGCGTCTACACGCTTACGGGAGTTCCTGTCGGGACCGTGCAACTGGTGGCTTCGGCCAGCGGCTTCACCAGCGTCACGCAGAGCGTGACCGTAACCGGCGGCGCTACGGTGACCTCAAACTTTACGCTCTCGCCGAGTGCGGGCGGTGGGACGGTGACCGGCAAAATAACGAATGTCTCCAACGGAGGGGCTCTTTCCGGCGCGACGGTTAGCTGGAGCGGCGGTTCAACCACGACGAATACAAGTGGAATCTACACGCTGACCAACGTCGGAGCGGGAAGCCAGAGCATCACCGCGGCCAGGACCGGCTATCTGACGCGCAGCGCTACGGTCAACGTGACTGCCGGAACAACTTCGACCCTGAACATCGCAATTGCTACGGCAGGGAAGATTACGGCTAAAGTCGTGTCGCCCAGCGGAGCCGTGGTCAGCGGCGTCACGGTCACAATCAAAGGCGGCGCCATCGCCACAACCGTGACTGGAACCACGGGCACGACCGGGCTTTTTGCAACCACGTGGATCCCCGTGGGTACGTACACGATCACGATCACCAAGACCGGGCACACAACTCAGAGCAAGAGCGCCACGGTCACCAGCGGCGTGACCACTACAGTTACGTTTACAGGTTTTTAGGAGAGATGAAATGATTCGCGGCCAAGTAATCAAATTGCTGCTGACCGCCGCGGCACTCGGCACGTTCAGCGGCGGCCTTCAGGCGCAAAGCTACTCGGTTCAGGACCTGGGAACGCTCAAACCGGGCAGCGCGGTGGTGCACGGAGTGAATGCCTCAGGCCAGGTGGTGGGCCAGTCGGGACACCCGCACGGAGCGGATACGCATGCGTTTTTCTGGCAGAAGCAGGGCGGCATCCGCGATCTGGGAACGCTGGGCGGCGGCGATTACAGCGCAGCTTTCGCCATCAATGATTCCGGGGTTGTGGTTGGCACGTCAAACACGGCGGACACCACGCATGCGTTCTCGTGGACCATGAGCGGCGGTCTGCACGATCTGGGAACGTTGGCGGGAACCGACGCAAGTTCGGCGACGGCAATCAACAATCAGGGCCAGATCGTTGGTTCCACCGGCGTGCACGCCGCGCTGTTTACCCAGGGCAACATACAGGATCTGGGAACGTTGGGGGGACAGACCAGCGAGGCGCACGGCATTAATAATCTGGGAGCGGTGGTTGGTGTTTCGGATACGGCCGATGGGCCGCGCGCTTTTCTGTTCCAGAACGGCTCCATGCAGAACCTGGGCGTTCTCTCCGGCGACACCAGCAGCCGCGCGGACCACATCAATGACAGCGGAATGGTCGTGGGCGCGTCGGAAGGCAGCGGCGGTGTGCGCGCTTTCATATGGACCAGCGCCGGCGGCATGCAGTCGCTGGGATCGCTCTCGGGCAGCATCTATAGCGAAGCTTTTGCCGTCAACAATCAGGGGCAGGTGGTGGGGCAATCCACCAGCCCGCTCGGTAATCGTGCCTTCTTGTGGACCAGCCAGGGAGGCATGGTTGATCTGAATGAACTCGTGCCAAATCTGCCCGGCGATACCATCCTGACCGGCGCGTTTTCCATCAACGACAAAGGCCAGATCGTGGCGTTTGGCCTGAAGAATCCGAACGTGACCCATCATGATGAAGTGAATGCCGACAGTCATGTTCATGCCGGTCCGTCGCGCGTCTTTCTGCTCACGCCGCAATAGTGTCGCGCTATAATGCGGCACATGCTGGGCGGACGCACCAACGAACAGTGGATCGCACAATACGCGAGCAGCCATACGCATCCGGTGAACCGGATGTGCCATACCTTCGGCATTCCGCTGATCGTGATCTCCATAGCGCTGGGTGTGGCGGCCATCTTTATTCATGGGCTGTGGATGTACGCCGCCGCTCTGTTCGTTGTGGGCTGGATCCTGCAGTTTGCGGGCCACGTCTTTGAGCGCAAGGAGCCGGAGTTCTTTCACGACTGGCGCTTTCTGCTGGTCGGCGTGCGCTGGTGGTGGGCTAAGATGCGCGGCCGCGCCTGATCTCCCGTCAATATTTTTCCCAAAACCAAATCGACATTTCAGTAGCAAGATTCGGGGCGGCAAATTCCTCGCCAGATGTATATATGAAGTAGATGGCGCAAGCGAACCAGTTCTCGTTGCCGGTGAAGACACCGTTTGACTGGGAATCACTGCTGGCATTTCTACGGGCTCGTGCCACGCCCGGGGTTGAGTCGGTCACAGATTCTGGGTATGAGCGGAGCACGGGTGATGATGAAAACCCGCAGATGCTCAGAGTTACTTATGATCGTCCGAACGCCAGCTTGCGCGTGGAGTCTTCGTCGAACTTGAGGGAAGTGAGCTTCGGCGCGACTGGCGCGCGTGTGCAGCAGATCTTTAAAACAGATGTCAGTACGGGCGCGATAGAAACGTTTCTGGGTCGCAGCGTGCCGCTGGCTGCGTTTGTCAGGCGGCAGCCCGGGTTAAGAGTGCCGGGCGGCTGGTGTGCTTTTGAGATCGCGGCGAGGGCCGTGCTGGGGCAGCAGATATCCGTGCCGGCGACAACCACGCTGATGGGACGACTGGTGCGGTTAGCTGGAACCCAGCTAAGCGAAAGCGCATGGCTCTTTCCTACAGCCGCGCAGGTGGTGCGCGCCGATCTAACCCAGTTGGGTGTGCCCGGACAACGCCGTGAAACGCTGAAAGCGCTGGCAGCATTTTTCGCCGAACACGGCGATGAATGCGTCGTCCAACCGGACGTCAGAGAGCGATTGCTCGCGATCAAAGGAATCGGGAAGTGGACTGCCGGATACATTCTGATGCGCACAAGCCCGGATCACGATCATTGGCCCGAAGGTGACCTGGTTCTGCGCAAGGCGCTCAGCAATGGGAAGATGCAAGTGGATGCTGCGCGGCTCGAGAAAATGTTCAATCAGTGGAGACCGTATCGCGCTTACGCAGCGATCCACCTATGGAGAGGTTATGGCAGCAAGAACACAAACACCGTTGATGAGTGAGATCCAGTCGCGAATCGAAGCGCTGGATTGGCCGAGGATCGCAGCAAGCCTCGATGATTCAGGATGGGCACGGATCGGGCCAGTGTTAACAGCGGAAGAGTGCAGCGGGCTGCGTGAGCTCTATGCTGACGACGAGTTGTTTCGCAGCCGCATCGTCATGGAGCGCTATCGCTTCGGGCTGGGTGAGTACAAGTACTTCGCATATCCGCTGCCGCAGACGGTGAGCGAACTGCGTGAATCTCTGTATCCGCATCTCGCCGGTGTGGCGAATGAGTGGGCGGTCAAGCTGGCGGACAAGGTTGAATATCCAGCCACGCACCGCGAGTTCATCAAGCTCTGCCACGCGCGCGGACAAAAGCGTCCGACGCCGCTGATGCTGCGCTACGAGCCCGGAGGTTACAACTGCCTGCACCAGGATCTCTACGGCGAGGTTTATTTCCCGCTGCAGACGGTCTTTATGCTGGACCAGCCCGAACGTGATTTCGAAGGCGGAGAGTTTGTGCTGGTGGAGCAAAGGCCGCGGGCGCAGTCGGCAGCGCAGGTGATCGCGCCGCGCCAGGGTGAAGGCGTGATCTTTACCACTCGCTGGAGACCGGTGCAGGGAGCGCGCGGGCATTATCGTGTGAACATCAAACACGGCGTGAGCCCGGTCACGAGCGGAATGCGGCATACGCTGGGGATTGTCTACCACGATGCCGAGTGAACTTTCGACATGAAGGGCTGCGGGTGCAGCGAGCCGCATTGAATCGCCGGGAGCAAGGGGAGTAAGGTTGAGAACAGTTTGTATAACCTGCCGCCCGCAGTGACGGTACAACTTTCAATCTTCAACGAAAGGAGTGCCTTGTATGTTCGCCCGAGTTGTAGAAATCACCACCAAAGCGGGAAAAGCCAAAGACGTAGCTCGTATCATCAGCGGAAACGTGCTTACGATTCTCAAGAGCCAGGATGGTTTTCTGGATGAAATCACCCTGGTTTCCAATCAGGACCCAAATCGCGTGATTGGCATCAGTTTCTGGCAGACAGAACAGGATGCCGCGAAATATCAACGGGAACAGTTTGCCAACGTGACGGAGAAAATCCGCAGCGTGATCGAAGGTACGCCACAGGTGCGCACCTTTAGCGTTGAGCAATCCACGGCCCACAACATTGTTGCGGAAAGAGTAGCCTAGGCCAGGCACAAGTTACGGGAATGCGGGCCTGATAAGGGCCCGCATTTCGTTGGTTCATGGCTTATGTGGCGCCTTTGCCGCCGGACCGCTTCGCTTCAGCTTGTTGTAATCCACCATGAAGACGCGCAGACCGAAGGCCGGAGTGGTCTTGGTGTAGCCGGCCACGAGCTGTTCCTTGTAATGATCCAGGTAAAAATCGAATGGATCACGGGGGTCGGGATCGATGATCACCATGTCGGCGTCAATCATGATCAGCTTTCCGAACTGCAGCCGGTTACCGCGGTAGGCCATGTAGTTGCGCGCCGATATCTGCTCCCATTTGTGCGGCTTTTGCTGCGATTGGGGATCTCCGAAGACTTGAACAATGTTGTTGGGTTCAAGACGTATGCTGTTGATGCGGCCGGAGATTCGCGGAAGCGGAAGAATTTCTCCGGGATCGAGGATGAGGTCGTCTTTTTCCGCGCGCACGCCCTGAACCTTGCCGGCCTTGACGAGGTCGGCGATATCGAGACCAACCAGGTCCATGAGTCCTTTCACCGGCAGGTGGGCGGCTTTGATCTTCTCTGCGTGCAGCCTGATCTTGCCGTCGGGCGTCGCGCTGAGCTGGCCCTGGGTCTCAAAGGTGATGTCGCCCTTCTGGTGCAGCTTGCCTTTGATCTTGAGGCCGCCTTGTTCGATGGTGATGGCCAGATCTTTGAGCGGCGCGTCATTGCCGGAAAAGGCATTGCTGTTGAGCACATTGGCCAGCGATTGCGGATCAATGGCGATTTCCGCCGCAGTGATTTGCAGCGTGAAGGATTTCTTGTCGTCAAAAATGGGCATCTGGCCGGCAGTGGTGGGGACCAGCGCGCCGGCGACATCGCGCAGGTGGACGACCACGTTGTCGGTGTAGTGATACATCACGTTGTGCATCTGGACCTGGACGGCGCCGTTGTTAGCGGAGGGATGAGTTTTGTCCGTCGCGGGCTGCTGCGCTCCTGGCACGACGGTGAAGGCGACGGTGCAAAGAAAAAGGGCTAATTTTCTGGGTGGAGTGAAAAGACAAGTCCGCACACAGAGTTGGAACCAGAAAAGCTGATTAGGGTTGGAAGCCGCTCAAAGAGAGCGGTCGCGCCGGCTTCCGCGAGAGACGAACTCGAGGCCCCGGCGAAAAACGGCGCGCAGCATCCCGGCGAAAACGTGGGCTGTCGGCAGTGGATCACGCCAGCTCCAGGTGAGATGAAAATCCGCCTGCCAGAACGATCGTGCGATGCGAAGCAGGCGTCCTGGAACGTCGCCCCAGCTTACCCTTTGCCGCCGAATGTCCTGGCCCAATCTTATTAAATCGCCCGAAGACCAGACGCCGCGCCGAAGCGGATAGGCCGAATCATTCGCCGGGCGGTTGCCGGTGTGCTGACGGCGGTATGCCGCAAGTTCCACTGCCATGGCAGGAAAGTCGTAACCGCAGTAGTAAGGAATGGCGCACGTTGCGTCAAGCCGTGGGTTAAGCTCCAACAGAGATATGGTGTCGCGCGCCGGATCCACAAGAAACTGCATGCAACCCAGCCCCGAGTAGCCCAACTCCCGGACGAGCCTGGCGGTGTGCTGCTTCAGCGCGTCTGTCGGAGCAACTGAGTCACCGTCCACTCCAAAACCGGTGTAGTCCGGCCGGTCAGTGCGCAGGACGCGCTGCTCAAAGTAAGCCAGGAGCTCGCCCTGGTCGGCAAGGAAATGGCAGTTGTGGCGCAGCCCGCCAGCAAACCGCTGCACGATGAGCGACGTATGCCCCAGAGGCCACGATGGAAGCTTGCTCGGGAGATCATCGCGATGGCGCAAGATCACCGCTTTCTGTTCGCGAAAATCAGCGAGCGAGCTCAGCGGTTTTACCACGCAAGGAAAGCCGACGGCCTCAGCCTGCGCCAGCAGTTCCGGCATCGACCGAACCCGGCAAAATTCCGCCACCGGAAGCCCCAGCCAGGCAGCCAGTTCATAGAAGGCAACCTTGTCAAGGCAGGTCAGAACCGTGGAGGGATCGGGCATTACGATCATAGTCTCTGGAGGCAGCTCGGGGAGACTGCGTGCCAAAAGAGACAGCTCCATTTCACCGACCGGGAAGATGCAAAGAGGAGCGGGGCGCAATTGCGCGTACGCCGCAAGCGCGGTCAGGAACTCCTCACCCTGGCAATCAGGTTCGGGGTGGTCCCAGATTTCATCGACGTAGCGCGAGTATTGAGTGAACGCGTGCGGTTCAGACCGTCCGACGATCACCCTGTAGCTGGCCCGAGCGAGCGAACGAACCACGGTCAGAGTCTGCCGATGGTTGCCAATAACCACAACTTCAAACCGGAAGGCCACCCGCGTGTGCCCTTTCCCCTTTGAAAAAAGCCGCGTCCGGACTTTCTGCGGACGCATGTATTTAGATAGTGGTAAACATCTTAACCTATTCCTGCTTGGGATATCGGAGGATGTGAGAACCCGAGTTTTACCGCCTAGATTCGTCCTGTTTTGCCAGGATTCCCGATTGCGGTTGCAAGATCGCCATTTCCCGCAGAAACAGGGCTGGGCCAGCAGAGGCTCCCTTGGTCGCACGGTGTAAAATTTATTGATACCAGTGAGGTCCTCATGACGCCGACTGCAACTGCCGTGGATTTGAAGCCCTGTCCGCTCTACATCAATGGAAAGCCGGTCATCTCCAGCGGTCCGAAGGATATCCAGCACAATCCTGCCACGGGAGAAGCTGTGGCCGAGATTCCGCGCTGCACGGCGGAAGAAATCTCAGCCGCAGTTGAGGCGGCGCACAAGGCATTCCCGGCCTGGAGCAAAACGCCCGTGATACAGCGCTGCAAGGTGCTGTTCAAATTCCGCGAGCTGCTGGAGAAGAACGCAGCCGAGCTGGTAGGCCTGATCATCGAGGAAAACGGCAAGACCCGGGATGAGGCGCAGGGATCGTTCGATCGCGGTATCGAGTGCATTGAGTTTGCCTGTGGCGCGCCTACATTAATGATGGGCGATACGGTGGATCGCGTCGGCACGTCAGTCGATAGCTGGTCGACACGTTATCCGCTGGGCGTATGCGTCGGCATCACGCCGTTCAATTTTCCGTTCATGGTGCCCTTGTGGATGTTTCCCATGGCCATTGCCTGCGGAAATACCTTTGTGCTGAAGCCTTCGGACAAGGTTCCGCGCACCGCGGTTCGGATGGTTGAGCTGGCGCACGAAGCCGGCATGCCTCCCGGAGTTTTGAACCTGGTGCACGGCGCCAAGAGCACGGTGGACCAGTTATTGACCGATCCGCGAGTACGCGCGGTTTCTTTTGTGGGATCGAGCGCGGTGGCGAAGTACATTTACCAGACGGCGGCCAACAACGGAAAGCGCGTGCAAGCGCTGGGCGGCGCGAAGAATCACTCGGTGGTACTGCCGGACGCGGATATCAAGTCGACCGTGGCGGCGGTAATGGGCTCGTCCTTCGGCTGCGCCGGCGAACGCTGTCTGGCGACGAGCGTCGTCGTCGCCGTGGGCGAAGTTGCCGATCCGTTGGTGAAAGAGTTGGTGCACGCCGCGGACAACCTCACGGTCGGCAACGGCTGCGAGGCCAAGACCGGTATGGGCCCGGTGATTACCGATGAAGCGAAGAAGCGCATTCTGAGCTACATCGAGCTGGGCGAGAAAGATGGCGCGACCCTGGCGCGCGACGGCCGCAAAGATCCGGTGTGCAAGGGCAATGGCTATTTTGTCGGGCCGACGATCCTGGACAAGGTGAATCCGGAATCACGGGTGGCGCAAGAGGAGATTTTTGGGCCGGTGCTGTCGGTGATCCGCGTGAAGAGCCTGCAGGACGCGATCGATGTGGTGAGCAAGTCAGAGTATGGCAATGCAGCTTCAGTGTTCACGCGTTCAGGCGGGGCGGCGCGGCAGTTTACCCAGAACGTGACCGCCGGGATGGTCGGCATCAACGTGGGTGTGCCGGCGCCGGTAGCGTTCTTCCCCTTCACCGGCTGGAAGAATTCGTTCTTCGGCGATCTTCATGCCCTGGGCAAAGACGGAGTCAGCTTCTACACCGAAACCAAGGTTGTCACTTGCCGCTGGCCCGAGTAGCCGAGGCGGCGGCGCCCGATTCGCTCTATGTGGAACGCCTGCTTGCTCGGGCGATGCCGGTGCGGACGGCGCAGTATTTCAGCGAATTCTTTGTCTTTGGCGCCAAAGAAGCTGCCTCATGCGTCTTCGCCGGATCATTTCTTTTCCTGCTAGCGATTTCAAGCCACGTAAGAATACCCGGGTTGGCGCGCTACGACTTCCTCTTCCTGAGCGCGATCGCAATTCAGGTGGTGCTGGTGGCGACGCGCCTGGAGAACTGGCGCGAGGTTGCGGTCCTCTCTCTGTTTCATCTCATCGGGATGGGGCTGGAGCTTTTTAAGACCTCACCGTCAGTGCGGTCGTGGAGCTATCCGGAGCACGCATTTTTCCATGTGCGTACGGTCCCGCTCTACAGTGGTTTCATGTACGCTTCGGTCGCCAGCTACATCATGCAGGCATGGCGCCGCTTCGATCTCCGTATCACCAGCTTCCCCAAATTCTGGATGGCTGTGAGTGTGTGCGCGGCTATCTACGCCAATTTTTTTACCAACCATTATCTTCCCGACGTGCGCTGGTTTCTCTCGGCGGCGGTGATTGCGTTGTTCTGGAAAACGCGCGTGCACTTCACCACGCTGCGTGCGGAACGCAGAATGCCCCTGGTGGTGTCCTTCTTGCTGATCGGATTTTTTATCTGGATTGCAGAGAACATCGGCACGTTTTTCGGCGCATGGGTTTATCCCAACCAGGCGCGGCAGTGGGCGATTGTAGGGCCGGCGAAGATCAGTTCGTGGATGCTGCTGGTGATCATCAGCTTCATCATCGTCGCGGCGCTGAAAGAGATTTTTCCCAAGCCGCAAGCGGGCTTTGCGAGGGCTGAAGCTCCGGCAGTAACGGAGGCAGCAGAGTAACGGTCCGAGAGTTACTTCTTCTCCGCCTTGACGATTCTCAAGGGTGGAAACGACATAAGGTTCATGCCGGTGCGGCTGACCTTCAGGCCCGCCTGGGCAAACACCTTTTGATAGAAGCCGGTCAAAATGAAATCTGAAATCAACGCAGTGCCTCCGGGCTTGAGTACGCGGGCGATCTCGCGGCAGGCCTGGGCGCGGCCTTCGGCGTCAGGAATGTTGTGGATGCAGAGATTGGAGAGCACAACGTCAAAGCTCGAGTCAGGGAAGCTGAGCTTGCGCGCGTCGTCGCTGCGGAGTTCGACCCTGTCTTTCATACCTTCCACTTCGATATTGGCCTCAGTGCGTTGCAATGAATTAGCGGAAAGATCCCTGGTGCTCCAGATATCGATGCCGGTGCTCTTGCCCGTGTTCAAGCGCCGGGCAGCGCCGATGAGGAGCAGGCCGCGGCCGGTGCCGACGTCGAGGACCTGTTCGTCGCCGCGCCAGGAGATCATGTTGAGCATGCGATCGCGATGGCGGAACTTGCCCCACTTGGCATAGAGAACCATCAAGAGCCCTTCAGCTATGCAGATTCCTCCTGCGATGAATGCCGTGCGATCCCAAAGAACAGTTACACGGCCGATACGGATCACCGGAAAAAAGGCGGCAGAAACAATCAGGGCTGCGCCAATCAACAGCAGGTTGCGAATCACTCCGGGTGCATCGATCCCGTAGTCAGGTTTTTGCGGCATGGCGCATTAAAGCAGACAAAACCGGTTCAATGCAAAATTCGTGGCGTCCGGTAGAGGTGAAGGCTATTTGAGCTTCTTGGCGATCGATTTGGTAATGAGCTCCAGCTCGAGCATGATGTCATCTTCAATGTTCAAACCGGCGGCGCGCATGGCGGCGTAGGGATCGCGGCGAAACCACTCAGCGTTTTTGGGAGAGCTGGCGATCCATTGCTGCAATTGGTGTTCTACCTTGTCCAATTGCGAGATCAAGCGGTCAGTGCTGACCGGGGGATTCTTGCGTCGGGGCAAAGTAAACACCTCTTGGAACATGATGGGTCAATCGTACGCTGGGCAGCCGGAAATCGGGAACAAGCCAGTTTACTCTCTAGATAACATCAGACATAGATGCCTATCCGACCGCAGTGAGGACGCTTCGCAGGCAAAGTTCGTTTGCCTGGCATTCAAAATTTCTCGAAATTCCTGAAAGCCGGCGCCGGGTGGGAGCGGCCATTGATTTTGCGGGAGATAGTCGCTTATAGCTGCCATAAATTTTTTCGATTTCACTTCTGCCGGCGAGTGCGGCTAGATTGTGCTCAAGCCGGTTGGTCACGAGGCTTTGGAGCTTGCAGGCACATGGCAAAGCTACTTCGCTGCTGGTTGGCAATTTTCGTACTCTGGACGCCGCTCAATTTACTGGCGCAGGCTTCCGCGCCGAAGTCCGCCGACGCGCAAAACGAACGCATGGTCCGGCTCGAACAGCAAATCGCCGATTCCAAAGGCTCCGCCGACAACGCCTGGATGCTCATGAGCTCGGCGTTGGTCCTGCTGATGACCGGACCTGGCCTGGCGCTGTTTTATGGCGGCCTGGTGCGGAAGAAAAATGTGCTGGCGACGATGATGCAAAGCTTCGCGCTGATGGCCGTGGTGACCGTTGTATGGGCCATCTTCGGATATAGCCTGTCGTTTGGCGAGGGGAACAGCTTTATCGGCGGGCTGCACAATCTCCTTCTTCACGGGGTGGGCGTCAGCCCTGATCCTGACTACGCGGGCACGATTCCAGCGCAGACGTTCATGATTTATCAGCTTATGTTTGCGATCATCACTCCAGCTTTGATCACGGGAGCCTTTGCCGAGAGGATGAAGTTTTCGGCGATGGTGGTTTTCATGGTTGCCTGGAGCGCGCTGGTTTACAGTCCGATGGCGCACATGGTCTGGGGCAAGGGCGGGCTGCTCAACGCGGCGCTCGGCGGACGCTTTCCCACACTCGACTTCGCCGGCGGCACCGTGGTGCACGTGACATCCGGAGTTTCCGCGCTGGTCTGCGCCTTGTATCTGGGACACCGCATCGGATACTCGCGGGAGCCCATGCAGCCGCACAGCATGGTGCTGAGCTTTATCGGAGCATGCCTGCTGTGGGTGGGCTGGTTCGGATTCAACGCCGGCAGCGCCTTGAGCGCCGGCACGCTGGCAACCAGCGCTTTCGTCGCCACGCATTTTGGCGCGGCGGCTGCGGTGATCGGATGGTCGGCGGCAGAATGGTTGCGCAACGGCAAGCCCAGCGCGCTCGGCGCGATTTCCGGTGCTGTCGCCGGACTGGTGGCCATCACTCCGGCAGCAGGCTTTGTGAGCCCGATGTCGGCTTTGGCTATCGGCGCAATCGCCGGGGTCTTCTGCTTCCTCATGGTCACGCACGTGAAAGCGCGCTTCGGCTATGACGACTCGCTCGACGCCTTTGGCGTGCACGGCGCGGGCGGCGCCATCGGCGCGTTGCTCACCGGGGTATTCGCCAGCAGCGTAATCAATCCAATCTTCAAAGATTCGAGCGGACGCGTCCTGGCTTCTGGCGCGCTGGAAGGCAACCGCCATCAGCTCATCAATCAGGCGATCGGCGTGGGCATTGCCGCCGGACTGGCAATTGTGGGGACGCTGGTGATTCTGAAGGTTGTCGATCTGGTGATCGGGCTGCGGGTTCCCGAAGACCATGAGATCCGGGGCCTCGACGTTACGCAGCATGGCGAAGAAGGATACTCGTGGGAGCATCCGGCGCCGGCCCGGGTGGCAGCGTTCCCGCAAGTCGCACAGCATGGACTGGAAATTCATCCTGAAGTTGCGCGCATCGATCGCCAAGCGGCAATGGGAGACTGAGCGACATTGCCAGAATCGCCGAAATTGCCAAAGATTGCCAAGATTTAAAGTTGAAATTGACTGGCAGCAATCGAGTTCAATCTTTGGCAATCTTGGCAATGTCTTTACCTTCTGCTTGCTGCTCCGGCCAGGGCGGGCGAAATCGCCGTGAACGCCTGGTCCATGATCCGGATTGCCTCATCCACATCAGCTTTTGAAATGTTGAGCGGCGGCGAGGTACGAATCACGTTTCCATAGAGTCCGCCTTTGCCCACCAGCAGTCCGGCTTTGCGGCAGTGTTCCATAAACTGGTTGGTGGCCTCCGGCGCCGGTTCCTTGGTGGTGCGATCTTTCACCAGCTCGATCGCCTGCATCAGGCCCATGCCGCGTACATCGCCAATCAGCTCGTGCTTGTCTTTCAGGCCTTCGAGTCCGTCGCGATAGTAGCGGCCCACGACGTCAGCGTTGTCCATCAGTCGGTCTTCTTCAATCAGATCGATCGTTGCCTTGGCAGCAACGGAGGTCACCGGATTTCCGCCGAAAGTCGAGATGTGCAGCCCCTTGAAGCTGGCGGCAATCTCCGGACGCGTGGCCGTCAGGCCGACCGGCGCACCGTTGGCCAGGCCTTTGGCGGAAGTAATAATGTCCGGGGTAACCTCCCATTGCTCGATCCCGAACCAGCGTTTGCCGGTGCGTCCCCAGCCGGTCTGCACTTCGTCAGAGATAAAGACTCCGCCGTAGTCTTTTATGATCTTGAAGACGATCTTGAAATATTCTTTCGGCGGCGTGATGAAGCCGCCCACGCCCTGGATCGGCTCCGCCAGGAAGCCGGCAATCTGCCCGGAAGTCGAGGTCTGGATCACCGCTTCAACGTCCTTCGCGCATGCGACTTCGCAGCTCGGGTAAGTCTTGCCCAGCGGACAGCGATAGCAGTAGGCGTTCATCGCATGAACTACTCCGGCGTTCGGCATCGGCAGCGACTTGCGCCAGGTGTTCTGCCCGGCAATCGACTGCGCCAGCGCCGACCGTCCGCTATAGCCGTGGCGCAGGGCAACGATCTCAAAGCGCCCGGTGAACATCCGCGCCAGCTGCACGGCGGTCTCGTTGGCTTCCGTGCCGCTGTTGGTGAAGAAGCTCTGGCTGATCTCGCCCGGGGTGATCTGGGCAATCTTTTCCGCCAGCGCCACTACGGCCTCATTGGGGAAAACCGTTGAGGCATGCTGGAGCTTATCAATCTGCGCTTTGATCTTGCCGGTCACGCGCGGGTTGGCATGCCCCACGGAGATGGTGACAATCCCGCCAAAGAAATCCAGGTACTTGTTGCCCTCCACGTCCCACAGGTGCTGCATGCTGGCATGATCAGTCACCAGCGGATCGGTGTAGTAAAGCGAGATGGAAGGGAACAGGTACTGCTTGTGCTTTTTGACGATCTCGTCTCTGGTCATGGCACGCTCCGGCAATTGCCATGGGAGATTGTAGTCGTTTTGCAGGAATTGGGAGCGGAAAAGATCGAGCGGGATCGCCGGAATCGCCGAAATCAGGAAAGGCAACCTTACCACGGATGAACACGGCTGAACGCGGATCACGCTGGGAAAGAAGACCAAAATGTCGGGCGCCAGAAAGTTAAGCGCCGGTTTCATCTTGTGAGGCGGCGATCCACGAATCGCAAATGCAGCGCCGTAGGCGGCGAAATGAGTTAGCCCAGGCCGGAAGGCCTGGGTAAGGTTTGAGATAGGATAGTGAGCCCCGGAGCCGGGCCCCAACACGCGCGTTTTTCGCGTGTTGGGTAGGGAGGGGCGGTACGTGTCTCATACCTATTCGCAGAATTATCAGCACATTGTTTTCAGCACAAAGGAGCGATGCAGGCTGATCGACAAATCCATGCAACCCAAGTTGTGGGCGTACATGGCGGGAATTGGCCGCAACCATGGGTTTCTGCTGCTGGCGAATGGGGGGATGGAAGACCACGTGCATTTGTTAGTGCAAGTGCCAACACACTTGTCGGTCGCAAAGGCCATTTCCGTTGTGAAGGCGAATTCGTCAAGGTGGATGAACGAACATGGGATGAAGTTCGCCTGGCAGGAAGGTTATGGGGCCTTCAGTGTAAGCGCGTCGAACCTTGGCGCGGTTCAACGTTATATTGCCACCCAGGAGCAACATCATCGGAAGCTGACGTTTGAGGAAGAATTCTTGGGATTGTTGAAAAAGCATGGGATTGAGTTTGATCCGAAGTATGTCTTTGGGTAGTGCCGCCCCTACTGGGCTCCGTCTCAGACAAACCCGTACCCAGACCTGCCAGTCTGGGCTAACTCATATCGCGCCTACGGCGCTGCGGTAATGCGATTTGTGCGAGTCCCGTCATGAGATGAAGTTGACGAAAATGTGGTGAATCATCAATCGTTTTTGCCACGAAATAAGAGGTTTTGAACGGGAGCTGAAATGGGAACTGATTTTCTGGAGCTGTTTGACCGGCGTTCGGCTGAAATCGTCGTACACGGCGATGCGTTAGAGCTGGTTGCATTGGTTGACGCACGAAACAAACGCAATCAACCTCACATTTGGCAAAGGTATTGGCACGAGGCCGAGGAGAGATTCATTGATTTTGCGCCTGGTACCACGAACGCAGAGCGCCTAAAGACAAAAATTGATTACGGGAAGACCCTCGAGGAGATCAAAGAGGATTTGCTCCGTGATGTGTTTACCATGCAATTCTGGCTTTATGTCGACTATTGGGGGTGTGCAAGCGAGGTTTTCCCAATCGGCCTCCCGCCGGGAGCTCTTACTTGGGAAGAGTTCACAGCGCCCATTTGGGTCGACCGGGCAATTTCAGAGAAACGAGTTCCGGGTTCGCAAGGATGCTTTCTGCTGACAGCAGAAAATGTTGCTTCGATTCTGAAGGGATTGAAGAATCATCGGAACGAACTCCAGATCATGGGTGATCCGGAAATTGCAAAGTTGGAAAGCTGGTACTCGTTCTGCCATAAGTATCCGGGGTTTTGCATCCTTTACCAGGTCGATTTTTGATAGGTTGAACTACTTGACTTCGTGTTTTATTCGTGCTATAAAGAAAGCTACATGCCTAGCGTGTAACCGGGAGCGGCGCCGGCGGGGAGACCCGGAAAGGCCAGCAACTTTGAGAGCATCCGCCAGGACGAAAGTCGGTTCCACCCCATCGAGCCAAAATCAGGCTCGCCGGGGGCCCCGGAAAGTCGGTTGGCCTGTGCTTTCACCCTTCACAAGATAAGTGTGCCCGGAGGATCGCCGGGTTCGCCTAAATCCCACCCCACCAAGCCAACACCGGGCTTGTCGGGGACCCCGGAAATCGCCGGAATGGCGCGAGATCGGAAAACGAACCAAAATCAAGAATCAAGAATCAAGAGCCACCTGAGGGTGGCTTTTTCTATTTGGAGCAAACAACCGTGAACAAGCGAGAAGAACGCAGCGCCATCGAGCGCCAGAAGATACTTGCGGCAATTGCAGAGTGTGCGGCGAAGTTGGGTCATGTACCCAGCGTGATTGAGTTGGAGCAGGCAAGCAAGATACGCCGACGGCAAGTCAGAAGGCTATTCGGGTCTTATGCTCGGGCGCTGCGCGAGTGCAAGCTGCAACCGAGCGGACCAGGGCACAAGCTGACGATGGAAGAGCTCTTCCGCGACTGGGCGGGCGTGGTGAGAAAGCTGGGGAAGCTTCCGAGCATCGCCGAGTATGAGTCGCTGGGGAAGTATAGCCAGGGTCCGCTTACGCGGCGTTTTGCAAGCTGGCTGCATGTGCCGAAGGCGATGAAGAAGTTTGCTGAGCAACAGGATTGGGCCGGGGAATGGAAGGAGGTCCTCGAGATGGTCGACGAGAGCGACGGAGCGGCCAGAAGAGGGGTAAAGAAGTCGGGACCATGGAACGTCACCCAGGCCGGAAGGCCGAAACCAACGAATGTGTACGGCCCGCCAATTCAGACGAAGGCGATGTCGCACGGACCGACGAACGAAGCCGGAGTCATGGTTCTGTTTGGAATGCTGGCGGAGGAGCTGGGTTTTGCAGTTACGCTGGTTCAGACGGGCTATCCGGATTGCGAAGCGATGCGGCAAAGGGAGGAAGACAGATTTGAACGGCTGCGGATTGAGTTTGAATATGAGAGCAGAAATTTTGTTCAGCATGAGCATGACGCGAGCGAGTGCGACATGATCGTGTGCTGGAAACACAATTGGCCGGAGTGTCCGCTGGAGGTGGTGGAGCTGAGGAAGGCAGTCGCCGAAATCGTGCGCGCGTGATCACTTGTGATCGAGTGCCTCCCCCACGGCTCGACGTCTTTTCTGCTCCGCTTTTCAGCCCCTGGAAATTGGGAGCTTCTCCGCTCACTCGACTCGGGTCTTGCGCAAGCTGCCCTGATACAATCGCCTCAACCCTCGGAAAAGCAGGTTCCCCCCTGCACAAGCACAATTGGCTCAAGGAGAAAACACATGTGTTCACGCTATTTCTGGGTGCTGGCCCTGGTCCTGGTGCTGGCCGTAGTCCCTCTCACCGCTATCAACGGTGTTCCGGTGCAGGATCCTTTGAAGGTTGAATCGGCGCACTATAAGCTCGCGTTTGAGAATGAAGAGGTGCAGGTGGTCTACATCCACTACGGTCCTCATGAAAAGTCGGCTTTGCATCAGCATCCGGCAGGCGTGGTGGTGAACCTGACCGACGGACACCTTCGGTTTAGTGACCAGAGCGGAGCCATCCAGGAGGTGCGTGCGATTCACGGTGAGGCGCGGTGGTTTCCAGCTCTAAGGCACAAAGTGGAAAATCTCAGCAACACTTCGTATGACGGGGTTTACATCGCGGTGAAAGGGAAGACAGCTGCTGCAGCCGGTTCCCCTGGTGCTATCCCATCAGACCCCCCGGTGAATGCGCTGCTGGCCTCGATCCTGCACGGAGCGGGAGCGAAGTAATCGCACGGGATCCCACCCCACCAAGCCAAAGACGGGCTTGGCGGGGATCCCGTGCGATTCCCGTCACCATCTCCACACGATTCCGCCAGAATATCTGAAGCTGTTCTGATTGTTGCTGCCGAGGCTGCTGGTGAGGCCGGCAGCGAGTGCGTCGACCGAGTTGAAGTTGGTGCGCAGGAAATCGACCTGAGCAGCACGAATCGCGAAGTGCCGCGTGAGTCCAATATCCACGCCGCCGCCGAAGGCCATGGCAAAACCGTTAGCAGTATTCAGCGGAGCGGAAATTCCCCCGATGATCGGAATCGTAACGCCGGCGCCGAGGCTGGAGCGCGCCGCTCCGAACAGAGCGTGGCCGAAGACTGAGCTTCTGCCGAAGTAAGCCGTCGCCGTGGGGCCGAAGAGGAAGTTGTAAATATGCTGCTGGCTGCCGGCGGAGAATCCGGCGAAAGAAATGCCGGCTAGTTGCCGTGATGTGCCGCTGAAATCGGCGGTGATGCCGAAATTGCGCGTGAGGTTGAACGTGCCTTGCGCGTCCCATCCGTTAAAGGTCTTGCTGTTGTTGTTGAGCAGTGAGTATCCGCCAAAAATCGAGCCGTGGGAGGCTACATCGCCGCGCTCCTGGGCCATGCCCAGCAGCGGAAGACAGAATAGTCCTAGTACTAAGATTGCGCGGAGGCGCATTTGTTTCACTCCTTGAATAGAGGTGGGTCTTTACTAGATCAAATGCGTGTAGCGGAAAGTTGTTGTGGTAGCGACGGTAAAGAAATGTGTGCGCTCAGAGAGAAGAGGCGTTAAGAATTGTAAGAGCATTGCCAAAATCGCCGGAAATGCCAAAGATCGCGAAATTGAAAAACCCCAAGCATTGGGCGCCCGAGGAGGGGGCGAGAGGGCGGAGGGCGCATTTAGGCGGATTACACGGATGGTGCAAATCGGAAATTGGCAAAATCAATTTTGGATTTTTTGGCGATTATGGGAATGACTCTCATCCGATCGCTGCGAGCATATCCTCCGGCTTCGCGTTGTCGCCGAAAGTCTCGCTTACGTGGACGAAAAGGTCTTTGTTGCCTGGTGCGAAGACGAAACTGCCGCCCAACTGGAAGGGATCTTTGCCCAGTTTGTGCTGTTTGTGTCCGGCGCTCTGGGCGCGTTTGCGGGCCTGCATGTTATCGCGGCGAAGCAGATGGAGCAGGGAAGCGTTGCGCAGCTCCACCGCTTTGTAGGCTTCGCGTTTTTCGTCGACCAGCAGGGGGAAGTCGATGCCGGTTTTCTCGCGAAAGAATTTGGCGTAGCTCATGTCGCCCAGTCCGACCGTGGCCAGGCGTGCGCCCTTCCTGCGGAATTCTTCTTCATGCGCGCGCAACTGCGCGACGTGCTCGCTGCAGAAGATTCAACCGTAGTGACGGAGGAAAACCAGGGCAGCCGGCCCGTCGGTCCACAAGGTCCCGAGACGGACCGTGTTGCCGTCAACGTCGGGAAGAGAGATGCCGGCCAGCTTGCTGCTGAGAGAGTCGGCCATGCGGGGGATTTTCAAGGAATGGAGACGATCGTGTCAAGTTAAGTGGAAGTCGGGATGCCGGGATTTTGCGGGCGATTGCCTGGCTTCCCGAACCATACTCATCCTGAACTACTGAAACTACTGAACCGCAGATTTGAAAGTATGTGCAGGCTCAGTTTTGTTATCCTTGCCCATCTATGCGTGAAATTCGTGGTGCAGTTGCAGTAATTACAGGAGCGGGCTCAGGGATCGGGCGAGCTCTGGCAGTGGACCTGGCCGGGCGTGGTGCAAAGCTTGCTTTGGCTGACGTGAACAGCGCGGGTTTGGAAGAGACGCGCGGGATGTTGGGAAAAGCAGTGGCGCGGACTTACACGGTGGATGTCGGCAACGCTGCGCAGGTGGAGCAGTTTGCCCGGCAGGTGCAGCAGGATTTTGCAGGTGCGGCACTGCTGGTGAACAACGCCGGCGTAGCGTTGTTCGGTACGTTTGCCGAGGTAACGCTCGGCGATATGGAGTGGCTGATCCAGATCAACTTCTGGGGCGTGGTCTACTGCTGCAAATTCTTTCTGCCGATGCTGGAAGTTGCGCCGGATGCGCACATCGTGAACGTTTCCAGCATTTTTGGCCTGATCGGGCCGCCGGGCCAGACGGCGTATGCGTCGAGCAAGTTTGCTGTACGCGGATTCAGCGAGTCGCTGCGGGAAGAGTTGCGTGCTCGCACCGATATCAAGGTTACAACCGTTCATCCGGCCGGCATCGCTACGCCGATCGCCGAGAATGCCAAGGCGGGCAAAGGGTCGCAGGCCGAGGCCCGGGAGCAAGCCAAAGCGCTCTTTAAGAAGGTTGCGATCATCCCGCCGGAAGAAGCAGCGCGGGTGATTGTGAAGGGAATTCTCGGCAACAAGAAGCGTGTGCTGATAGGAAGGGATGCATATGGCATTGATTGGATCGCCCGTCTTCTGCCCGGCCGCGCCAGTGCACTGTATGCTGATGCGTTGACGAAGAGAGCTGCTAAGACCCAGGCTGCCCCGATGCCGGCACGATCCAGCAGCAAAGGTCAGTAATAAATGAAGATGCGGGTTCCTCTCGGTGTTTTGACATTTTGTCCCTGACGGGCCATAATTCCTCGCCATTTTCCGCAAAGCTGGTTTGTGACGTTCGCTGAATCGGGCAGTCAGAGTAACTGTGAGAAGAATTTTGAGCTCGGATCAGTGTGTCTTGCGCGCGCAGGCGGTTCGGAGCTGGTTTTGAACGTCATGAACAAAATGAACCGCACGAATTTCGCGCGAACAAAAAAGGTTAAGGGTGAATAGGTTGACTGCGCCAATGATGTGGGATAATACACGGCCAGTGATGGGGATTAATCCCATTCATGTCATGAATGAAGGTTCATTCACGTTTTTGCTGGCGATTACGCACGGATTCTCCGCATGCGGACGCCTGCAGATTTCTCCACGCTTCGCCACAGCTACCTTGGAGGGTTTATGAGGTCAATCAATCTGCTGAGAGTTGTTCTTGTGTGCTTGCTGCTTGCCGGCATGGCGTTCGCCCAGGGCGTAGGCGCGTCCGGCGACATCAGGGGCACGGTCACCGATCCTTCGGGAGCCGTGGTTTCGAATGCCGTGGTGACGGCCACGGACGTTGATAAAGGAATCAAACATACCGTCAACACCGGCACCGATGGGACGTTCCACATCGCCAACCTGCCGCCTGCGGTGTACAGCGTGAGCGTGACCAAGACCGGCTTTCAGCCGGAGGTCGTCAAAAGCGTAGTGGTGAACGTCGGACACACGGCCGAGATCAGTTTTCCGATGAAGGTATCCACGGTGTCAGAACAGATTGAAGTCACCGCGGAAGCCCCGGTGGTCGAAACGGAAAAAACCGGACAAGGCAACGTGATCACTCAAGGACAGATCACCAATCTGCCGATCGAACGCCGCAACTACCTCGGCTTTACTCAGCTGGCGCCGGCGGTTGCCGATTCCACGCGCTTGTCGTCGGACCAGGACTATCGTGTGAAGCAGACGCCCCAGAGCGGACTCTCCTTTTATGGAAGTAATGGTCGCGGTAACAGCGTGACCGTGGATGGAGGCGAGGCCAATGATGATGCGGGTGGCGTCAGATTGAATATGGGCCAGGATGCCGTGCAGGAATTTCAGATTAACCGCAGCAATTACGGAGCGGATCTCGGCGGCGCCAGCGGCGCTACCATCAATATCGTTTCCAAATCCGGAACCAACGACGTGCATGGCTCGCTCTTCGCCTTTTTCCGCAACGATGCTCTGGATGCGGCCAACCCGTTCTCAGTGACTCAGGCTCTTGCCCCGGGACAGGCGTTTAATCCCGCCGCTCCTGCCTCAACTGCCGTGCATACCAAGGACTCCCTCACGCGTCAGCAGTTTGGCGGCTCCATCGGCTTCCCCATCACCAAGGACAAGACCTTCCTGTATAGCGCGTTCGAAGGATTAATCAGCAACGCGCAGACCTCCGTGCCGCTTTTGACCAACACCAACATCTTTCTGCCCGATACCGGCCAGTTTAGCGGCAACAATCAGGCTGGGATTCTCAACGGCTTGACTCAGTTGGGAGCCGCCAGCGTCCCATGTATATCCAACCCCGCCCCGGCGCCGCCTACCTTCCTGCCTGCGGCGCAATGTGCGGGTGTTTTGTCGGCTCTTCTCACCGTTAACCCGAGCGCCAATCTCACGGGGATCCTTGGTCCGGTACAAGGTCCGTTGCAAACTGCCAGAAATGCTTTTGCTGTAGGCCAGTTTGAAAACAACGGCGGTCTCTTTCCTTACAACACCCGGCTTTATCTGGCTTCGTCACGGCTGGATCATCAATTCAGTGATCGTAACCAGGTAGCTCTGCGCTACAGCTTCGGCCACGATCGCGAAGAAAATCCTGACGTCACATCGCTCACCGGTTTTTCGCGCGGCAGCTCGGTCAAGGCTTTCGACCACACCTTGCTGGCCTCCTGGTTCCATCAGTTCAATCCCAGAACGCTCAATGAGGGGCGCGTACAGTGGAACTACTCCAATTTCGATGTGGTTCCAAATACTCCGGGTCAGGTCGGGCTGGATATTCCTGGCTTCGGCAATCTCGGCACTCAGATCTTTTTGCCCAGCTTCACCATCATGCGCCGCTACGAATTTGCTGACAACGTGAGCATGATTCGTGGCAAACACAACATCAAATTCGGTGCATACTTCCTGTACCGCGGCAACCACTCTGAATCGCACACCTTCTTCCCCGGACGCTTTGTGTTTGGCAATCTGCCCGGCGGTCTTCTCAGCCCATGTTTCGCGGGGCCCGCTGCCTTCTGCGGACTCTCGTCCACCCTCTCTCCGGTTGCGATCAATTCTCTGCAATCTGTAGCGCTGGGCCTGCCCCAGTTCTATCAGCAGGGTTTCGGCAATCCCATCTACAACTACCCACGGCCTTTCACGGCTGGCTTCGTTCAGGACCAGTGGAACGTGACGCCCAACTTTACATTGAACTTTGGCGTGCGTTATGAACTCGATGCCCAGTACGGCGCGCTCAGCACAGACAAGAACAATTTCGCGCCGCGCCTCGCTTTCTCCTGGGATCCCTTCCATGACAAGAAGACAGTGATACGTGGTGGCTACGGCATCTTCTACTCGCCGATCTACGGCCAGATCGCTGATGTGGTGCAGACGCTTGGCTTCGTCAATAACAAACGACCGATTGCCCAGGTCTTTGTGCCGCTGACCGGCGTTCCCGGCGCGCCACCCAACCTGACTTCCGCTCTGATCTTCCAAACCTTGTTTGCTCAGGGACTGGTTTCCTGCACAGCGCCCGCAGCCGGTAATGCGGCCTGTATCACCCCGGCGAATTTGACTCAGTTCGGCATTAACGTGACCAACGTCGGACCGCCGCCTCCATTGAGCGTGGTCTTCAGTGGCCAGCACGGTTATCAAAGTCCCTATTCGCAGCAGGCCGAGTTTGGCATTGAGCGCGAAGTTGCCAGAGGTTGGTCCGTGTCTCTGAGCGGGATCTATGTCCATACCATTGGCTTGCCGGTGGCCATCGACGTCAACGCTCTTCCCACCGCGCCCTTCACTCCAGTGCAGCTGGCCAATGGCAAGGTCGTTCAGGTGCACAACTTCAATACCGCCAACAGCCCTCTGGGGAATCCCTGTGCCGGTGCGGCCATCGTGACCTGCTTCGCCAACCCGCTGCTGCTGCAGACGCCTCAATATTCCTCCTTGGGTTCGGCCCTCTTTGAAGGTGGCATCCTGGAAGTGAAGAAGACCTTCAGCACCCACTTCTCCATGATGGCGAACTACACCCTGAGCAAGGCTTTCGATACCACCACCGACTTCAACAGCGATTTCGGTCCGCAGGACAACACCAATCTGGCAGCGGATCGCGGCCTCTCCACCTTTGATCAGCGTAACAAGGTTGTAGTGGCTGTGGTCGGGGACACCGGCAGCTGGGGCGGTAAGGCTCTTTCCGGCTTCCAGTTCGCGCCCATCGTGCATTACAACAGCGGCCATCCCTTCAACCTCCTTGCCGGAACCGACGTCAATGGCGACCGTCACTCCACCAATGACCGGCCCATCGGCGCCGCTCGCAATACCGGTGAAGGACCTGACTTTGTTGATTTCGATATGCGCATTACCCGGCGGTTCAAGCTGGGTGAGCGGGCCAACCTTCAACTCCTGGCAGAAGGGTTCAATATCTTGAATCGAACCAATTTCGCCAGCGTGAACAACATCGTTGGCGCGACCTTCGGCTTGCAGCCCGGGTTCACCACCTTCAACGTTGCGGGAATCAGGGTGAATCCGACGACCACGTCTCTGGCCACGCCGTTAGCCTTCACCTCGGCTTTCCCGATGCGCCAGATTCAGCTTGGCCTTCGCATCGGCTTCTAAACCTTGCATTCGCGACGGAGGCGGCTTGCCGCCTCCGTCGTTTTAGCTGGTTGGCTGGAGTTGCAGTTCCTCTGCTACCATTCAGGTCTGAGAATAGCCACTCGTTGCTCTCATCATGTCCGCTGCCTCGCAAACACCCCCACAAGCCGGCCAGATCTCGGGCGCGCAGGCTGTGGTCGCCACCCTGTTGCGGAACGGCATTTCCGCCGGCTTCGGAATTCCCAGCATCCACAACATTGCGTTGTATGAAGCGCTGAGACAGACATCGCAGTTCCAACATTGGGTAGTGCGTCACGAGCAGGCCGCAGGCTTTGCCGCGGACGGCTTCTGTCGCCGTTCCGGCCGCGTTGCCGCGGTCTTTGCCTCCACCGGACCGGGCAATCTCTTTACCCTTGTCCCTCTTCTGGAAAGCCTGCAGACCCAGACGCCGGTGCTTGTAATCGGCACCAACATCGCTTCATCCCTGCTCGGCAAGACTGGCGGAGCGCTGCATGAGACGCCGGATCAGCTTGAGATCATCAAGCCTCTCACGCGGTTTGCCCGGCGCGTCCCCGCTCCCGACAAGCTGGCTTCCACACTTGCCGAGGCCGCGCTGGAGCTTCACGGTCCTGTACCTGGACCGGTTTTCGTCGAAATCCCTCACGATTTCTTTCTCGCTTCCGTCAACGGGCTTGAGTCTGCAATGCCGATGCTGGCCAGGCGGCCGGCTGCTTCGCCGTCGCAGGAGATCGTTCAGGCCGCTCAGCAGATTACCGCCGCGCGAAAGCCGGTTCTCTTGCTCGGCAACGGCGCGCGCCAGGCTCGCGCAACCATTCAGCAGTTGGCTGAGCTGCTGCAGTCGCCGGTCTTCACCACCACCAGCGGCAAAGGCCTGATCGCGGCCGATCACCCTCTCTCTTCGGGCTGTATTTCGCGGCTCGGCGCCGTCCAGGAGATTCTGCTCGAAAGCGATTTGTTCATTTCCTTCGGTGCCCGTCTTACTGAGTTCGATACCGGGCGCTTCAGCCTGAAACTGCCGGCACAACATATTCAGGTGGTAGCAGAATCTGCCTACGCCGGCGATCGTCTGCCGTCAACGGTCGTGGTCGGCGAACTTGGAGAGATCGCGCAGCAATTCACGCAAAACGTTCAACCCCGCGCTCCCTGGTGTGACATCGCGGCCGTGGTTGCCCGCGAATCGCAGCGGCTTACGGGGTTGGAACAGGATGCGTATGGGGCGCTAGCGGCCCTGCGTGAAGCCATGCACCGCGATGACGTGCTGGTGAATGATCAGTCCATTTTGAACTACTGGGCTTCAGCGTTCTTTCCGGTGCTGGAGCCGGGAACTTTTCTTTATCCGCTGGGATCGGGCACGCTCGGCTACGGTCTGCCGGCTGCGATTGGAGCTGCCTTCGCGGTACAACAGGCAGGTGAAGCCAGAAGAGTTGTTTGTATCGCCGGCGATGGCGGCTTCCAATATACGCAGCATGAGTTGGCGACCCTGGCGCAATACGGACTGCCGGTAAAGATTTTGCTGGTGAATGATGAAGCCTACGGCGTGATCGCCTTCTTGCAGCGCTCGATGTTTGGCCAGACTCATGAGATCGCTCTCCGCAATCCGGATTTCTGCCGCCTGGCCGAAGCGTATGGCATTCGGGCTGAGCGTGTTTCCACTCTCGAGAGGCTACGCCAGCGACTGCCCGATTGGCTCAATGCGCCGGGCCCAGCCTTGTTGGAATGGCACGCCGGTTTGAAAGCGCCGTGGGAGACGGGCGCGATTCCCCGGCCAACCGGCATCGCGAAGAGCTAGAAAGAGGAGTTCGGATCACCATGAGTGTAACCAGGGAAGCCTCCAAAACCGTACAGCAGCTGTTCGATCTCACCGGCCGTGTCGCCATCATCACCGGCGGCTCGATCGGTCTCGGCCGCCAGATGGCAGAAGCTCTGGCTGAGATGGGCGCGAATCTCGTCTTGTGCGCGCGCAAAAAAGAGCGTTGCGAAGAAGCGGCGCATGATATGGAAAAGCTCGGTGTGCGTGCCCTGGCGGTCGGCTGCGACGTAAAGGATCAGCCCAGCGTTCAGCAACTGATGGATGCTACGCTCTCCGCCTTCGGCCGCATCGATATCCTCATCAACAACGCTGGCATCTCCTGGGGCGCGCCAACGGAACAGATGACTTTGGCCGAGTGGAACAAGGTGATCGAAACCAATCTGACCGGAACTTTTCTCTGCGCGCAAGCCGCCGGCCGTCAGATGCTGAAACAGGAGCGCGGCAAGATCATCAATATGGCCTCGGTCGCTGGACTTCGCGGGGCTCCGCCGGAGACCGTGCAGGCAATCGCCTATCACGCAAGCAAAGGGGGCGTGATTTCCTTCACGCACGATCTGGCCGTCAAGTGGGCGCGCCACAATATCCAGGTGAACGCGATTGCTCCGGGATGGTTCCCCACGCACATGTCGGACTGGGTGATCGAGCACAAAAAAGATTACCTGCTCAGCCATATTCCCGCGCGCCGCTTTGGCGCCGATCACGATCTGAAAGGCGCCGCTGTTTTTCTTGCTTCAGATGCCTCGGCCTACGTCAGTGGCCACGTTCTGGTAGTCGATGGAGGCCAATCTGCGTAAGCCGTGAAATTTTTATGATCATTCCTCTTACCCCATTACGTTTTCTGCGTTACTCCAGCCGGGAATATCCGGCGCGCACCGCGGTGGTGTGCGGCGACCAGCGCTTTACCTATGCGCAATTCTCAGATCGCACCGCGCGCCAGGCAGGCGCTCTCCTCTCGCTTGGACTCAAGCCCGGCGACCGCGTGGCCTTCCTGAGTGCCAATTGTCATCGCTTGCTCGAAGGCTACTACGGCGTTCTGGAAGCCGGAGGCGTGTTGCTTCCGCTCAACATCCGCCTCGCGCCGCAGGAACTGGCCTACATTCTGAATGACTCGGAAGCCGGTGTCCTGTTTTTCGAGCAGCAATTCATTCCTCTGGTTGAATCGTTTCGCGCCCAGCTTGGCTCGGTGAAAGATTTTGTGCCGCTCGATTTCAAGCCTAACGCCGCTTGGATGGCCCCCAAAAACTATGAAGAGCTGCTGGCCGCTGCCACCCCGCACCGCACCGATGTGATGCAGGTCGATGAGAACAGCCTGGCCGAGCTCTTCTATACCAGCGGCACCAGCGCCAATCCCAAAGGGGTAATGCTGACGCATCGCAACATCTACCTGCATGCGCTGAACGTAGCCGTGCACTTCCCCGGAAATGCCGAGTCAGTGGAGCTGCACACGATTCCGCTGTTTCACGCCAACGGCTGGGGTGTGGCCCATTCGCTGACGTACGTCGGCGGCAAGCATGTGATGATAAGAAAGTTTGAGACCACCGAGGTTTTCCGCCTGATCGAGCGCGAGGGCGCGCAATCTTTGAGCGTGGTGCCGGCTATGGCGACAGCGCTGGTGAACTGTCCAGAACGCCCGAAATTTAACTTGAAGAGCCTGCAGCGTGTGAGCATCGGCGGCGCTGCTTCTTCGCCCACGCTGGTGCGCGAGGTGGAAGAACGGCTGGGTTGCGCCTGTTACTCCGGCTACGGGCTGACCGAAACTGCGCCCGTGCTCACCAGCGCCCGCATGAAGCCCGGGCTCGACTGGCAGGGTCCGGAACGTTTCCAGAAGCAGGCCAGCACCGGCCATTCGGTTCCGGGTGTGGAGATTCGCGTAGTCGACGCTGAAGGCAATGACGTGCCCCATGACGGCAAGAGCATTGGCGAGATTGTCACTCGCAGTGACGGCGTGATGGACGGCTACTGGAAGCAGCCCGAAGCCACGGCTGAGGTCATGCGCGGCGGCTGGTTCCACACCGGCGATATGGCCGTCTTGGACGATGAGGGCTACGTGCTGATCGTCGATCGCAAGAAGGACATCATCATCAGCGGCGGCGAAAATATTTCTTCGCTCGAGATTGAGAAGGCGATGCTCGCGCACCCGGGCGTTTATGAAGTGGCGGTGATCCCGGTGCCCGATCCTCGCTGGGGCGAGATTCCCAAGGCGCTGGTGGTGATGAAGCCGGGCGTACAAGCCACCGAGAGCGAATTGCTGGAATTCTGCCGCAGCCAGATCAGCCACTACAAATGCCCTCGCTCGGTCGAGTTCCTGACGGAAGCTCTGCCTCGCACCGGCACCGGCAAGGTGCTGAAAAAAGAACTGCGCAAGAAGTATTGGTCAGGAACGGAGAGTATTCGTCCGGAGATGGCGAGTAAGAAATAAACATTTACCGCAACGGACGCGAAGGACGCAAAGACAATAGGGGATTCAGTGGAGTTGAAGGGGTTCAGCTTCTACCTGCGATTGTTGTTTTTGGTTTTGCTTGTTTTCTTTGCTCCCGTTGCATCCTTCGCGCCCTTTGCGGTTAGAAAACCACCATGCCCAAACGCATTCTCGACTCTCCCGACTCGCTCAAAGACCTCGTCGGCCAGGAACTGGCCGTGACCGACTGGTTCACGATGACGCAGGAGCGCATACAACAATTTGCCGACGCCACGCTCGACCATCAATGGATTCACGTTGACGTCGAGCGTGCCCGCCGCGAATCGCCGTTCCAAGCCCCCATCGCTCACGGCTTCCTCACGCTCTCCCTGCTGCCGCACTTCATGCATCACGCCATCGAGATCAGGCAGGGAGTGCGCATGGGCGTGAACTACGGTTTGAATAGGGTGCGCTTTGTCTCGCCCGTGCGCGCAGGCGCAAATATTCGTGCCCGGATCACGCTCGCCTCGATGAAAGACGTCCCGCCGAACGCGGTGGAAGTTGTTTTTAATGCGACCGTTGAGGTTGAAGGCTGTGACAAGCCATGCTGTGTGGCGGAGTGGGTGGCGCGGTATTACCGATAGGGCACCCAAGAAGAGCCTTAGCGTGAAGGATGCAAGCCCGCAGGGCGCAATTATTGAGCCCAGGCCGTCAGGCCTGGGAACGCGATAAAAATGAAGAGAGCCCCGGAGGGGCGACACAAATATTTCCTAAGATCTGTGCCGCCCCTGCGGGGCTCGTTTCATCTCCATATTTCTCCCACCGCTCACGCGGTGGGCTCAATAATCACGCCCCTGCGGGGCTCCAGATCTGAAAGGTTACAGGGTTTCTCTCTCCGTAGCTCCCAGCCCTACCTTCATCAGCGTTCTTGCCACCTCGCCCAGCGAGGCGAAGCGTTCATCTTTCGTCAGACCGTGAAAATACCTGTAATAAATCTGCTGGATAATGACTCCAACCTTGAACATCGCAAACACATAGTAGAAGACGATCTGCGAGAGGTCGCGTCCGGTCTTTTCTGCATAGCGACGCGCCAGCTGGGCGCGGCTCAGCATGCCGGGGACAATCGTCGGCCCCCAACGCACTACCTGCATTTCCGGCGGATCGCCAGGGTCGATCCAATATGCTAGCGCCGTGCCCAGATCTGTCAGCGGATCGCCCAGCGTACACATCTCCCAGTCGAGCACGGCTTTGATCTGCGTGATGTCCTCGGGGTCAAGCACCATGTTGTCAAACTTGTAATCGTTGTGGATCAGCGTGCCTGCGCTTTGTGCCGGCATGTGCTTCTGCAGCCATGCGGAGAGCGGCTCGACCTCAGGGAGTTCATGTGTCTTCGAACCGCTGTAGCGCTCAATCCAGCCGTGCACCTGGCGTTCCAGATAGCCCTGCGGCTTGCCCAGTTCTCCCAGACCGAGCGCCGTATAGTTCAGCCGGTGCAACGCTGCCAGCCGGTCAATGAATGACTCGCTCAGCTTCCGCGCGGTCTCGGGCAGGAGTTCAAGGCCCGGGGCAAGATTTCTGCGTATGATCACCCCGCGCACTCTTTCCATCAGATAGAAAGGCGCGCCGAGGATGGAGTCGTCAGTGCAGTGGAGCAGAGGCCGCGGCGCGGGGTAGGCGTCATGCAGTCTCGACAGCACGTGGTATTCGCGGCCCATGTCATGCGCTGATTTGACCTTGCTTCCGAACGGTGGCCGGCGCAGCACCATCTCCTTTTCGCCCAGGGAGACTGAATAGGTCAGGTTGGAATGTCCGCTGGGAAACTGCTTTACCACCAGGGCACCGCTGAGATCGGGAAAATGAGAGCGGAGATAAGGTTCCAGGCGCGCCAGGTCAAGCTCTTCTCCCGCGCGGACCTTCTTTGAGCTGTCCTGCAGCTCTCGCGCTACGGGAAGATTGGGTGCCGCGTCGGCTGCCATGGATGATCCCTCTCAAGCGATTCAGGAATTCGTTTCCCCAAAAGCCTTCCCGCGCAATGCTGCCCGCTTACCTGTGCGTGATCAAGTCAGGATCAGTAAAGTGCGGAGTAGAATTATACGAGCTTAGGGTAAATCTGCCGGATGAAAAGAGGAACTCGCTGAAGGAGCAGTTCCGCACCATCCAGGCTGTCTTCAGCGTGGCCTCAGTGTTGAGGCCGAGCGCGCGCTGCATGGCGATACCTACCGGTCCGCCGGAGCTGAAGATCGCGACCTGCTGTCCCCGGCTGCCGTTCGACGCAATCTGCGACAATCCGCTCTGCACCCGCGCGCAAAAATCCGGCCACGGTTCGATTCCATCCAGCGGAATCCGGCCTTCAGCCCAGCGGCCGATCACGACTTCAAAGATGCGCTGAAACGTCTTGAACTGCTCCGGACGCGTGCTCGCTTCCTTGAACGCCTGATGCATTTTGCGAATCTCCGCGTCGCCCTCAACCAGCTCCGGCAAACTCTGTTCCATCACTACTTCGGCCCGGAATTCGTCGAAGCTTTCGAGCACTACAGGTTCGGGCCATGGGACGCCGGCTTCTTTGTATGCTTCACCCACGATTCGCGCGGTTTCCCGTTGCCGCACGCGTGGTCCGGAATATACGCGGTCAAAGCGCAGCGCCAGCCCTGACCAGTACTCGCCCAGGACGCGGCTCTGCCGTTCGCCCTTGGGTGAAAGCTTGTCATAGTTGCGCTCGAGAAAAGATGCTTGTCCGTGCCGGACCAGAAAAAGACGGCTCATTCGAAATCAGGGTTGAAGAGAGAGAATATCATGCGCCGCCTCAACGGCATGATCACCAGACACAACACAACCATGGCTTCCATGGCTGCGTCGCGCATTCAGGAGTGATGTCTATTTCGGCTGCGGAGCTTCGGGAATATGGATCTCTACGCCGTTGATCGCATTCGCGTGCTCGGTAGCGTTTGCGTCGACATCGCTGATGGCGTACTTGTGGGCGGCGTGCTCGTCCATAATCCACAAAGTCTGTCCGGCGATGGCATAGTTCTGGGCTGAGATCCGCCGGCCATCCTTAAAGATGAAGACTGCAGGCAGTCCGGGCTCTTTGGCTGAGAGTGAAGTGTTGGGCGGTTCCTCCGCGCGGGTGGCAAGCTCGCGGTTTTGGCTGCGCAGGTCTTCCACCTCATCTGAAAGCCGCTGAATGCTGGCAGCAAGTTCAGCGTCATTGCTGCTGGTGTTTTCGGTGGTCACCGGCTGCGGCGGCGGAGGCGGCTCGGGCGGATAATAAGAGCTGTCATAGTAGGGATACCCGACTGGGCCTACGACTGGGCCGAAGAATGGTCCGACAAAAGGACCGCCGGCAAAACCGAAACCAAAAAATGGAGTGCCGAAAAAGAACCCGCTATTGAAGAAGAACGGATTGAAGCAATTAAAGCATCCGTGGAAGAAGAAATGATTGTGCGGGAAGAAGAATCCGTTGTGGAAGCGTACAAACCCGGCCGGCGTTCCCGGGAACACAAAAGCTCCCGAAGTGTGGACAAACGCGCCACCCCTGGTGGCGACAACCGTCCGGGTGCCGGCAAATGTCCGAGTTCCGGCAAATGTCCTGGTACCGGCAAATGATCGCGGTGCGAAGGTTCGCGGAGCAGCAAATGTTCTCGGGGCAACCGTTCGCGGTGCAAATGCTCCTGGCGCAAATGTCCTGGGAGCCATTCCACGGGGCGCAAATGCGCCGGGTGCAAATGATCTCGGAGCCATTCCGCGTGGCGCGAAAGCACCGGAGGGCCCGCCCATTCTCATGCCGCCGCTCGGAGCTCCGTGGAATCCGCCGCCGAAGTGGCCGCCTCCACCGCCCATGCTGCGGCCGCCGCCGCCCATGCCGCCTCGTTGTGCGTTCAATGACAAGGAAACTAAACAAGCCAACCCGAGCACCGTAATTGAACTAAGCCGCCGCATATAGAATCCCTTAATCTATATTGTAGTCCCGTCGAGCAAGGCCAAAGTACCAGTATTTCCTCATTGTTTTCAATCATCTGCTGCCATTTGACAGCCGCAACTATAATTTCGGCCATGAAAATCACAAGGTTTGTGGGCCTTACTCTACTTCTGGTTGTTTCAGGCTTCATACATGCACAGCGCACTCTTCCGAGCCCAATAACAGCTCCGCCCCCGCCCCCACCACCATCTGCCTCTACGGCGTTTTCGGCGCCGGCCCATCGAGCGGCTTCCGGAAAATCTGTACAGCCGTCCACGGGAGCAGCTTCCAATGTCTATCGCATGGAAGAGGGCTTTGTTGATGCCCACGGTGTGCTGATCTATTACAAGATTATCGGCCACGGAGCGCCTTTGATGATCGTTCACGGTGGACCGGGCGCATCGCACGATTACCTGCTGCCCTACCTTTTGCCCCTGGCTCGCATCAACCGTCTGATCTTCATCGATGAGCGAGGCTCCGGCCGTTCTGAGAAGCTGGAAGACGCCAGCCAGTACACCGTCGAAAACATGGTGGAGGACGTGGAAGCGGTCCGCCAGGCGCTCCATCTCGGAAAGATCAGCCTGCTGGGGCATTCGTACGGCGGCGTGCTGGCGCAAGCCTACGCTTTCAAATATCAGCAGAATCTTACTCACCTGATTCTGGGCGGCACGTTCTATAGCACCAGTGAGATGAACCGGGTCCTGGCTGAAGAGAAGAACAGCATGCCCGCTGAGGCGCTGTCAAAACTGAACGATCTGGAAAAGGCCGGCCTTTATGGCAAAGGCAAGGACTGGGAAAAGAATCGCTATCCGGAAGACTATGCCAAGCTCGCCTGGGGCGATGGATATTTCCCCTATCTCTACCAACATCGCCCCGACCCCAACTATGATCCGCTCGCAGGAAATACAACCACGTCCTGGGATCTCTATCGCGAGATGTGGGGATCGCATGGCGAGTTCGTGATCGACGGCAACCTGAAATCGGTGGAGTACCTGGACAAGCTTCCGAGTATCAAGGTGCCTACCCTGGTGATCTGCGGCGACCATGATGAATCGAACCCGAGGCTTTCGCGCACCATGCATGAAAAGATTGCCGGATCAAAGCTGGTGATCGTGCCGCAGGCCGGACACATGGCGTTTGTCGACCAGCCGGATACTTACATCAAGGCAGTGGAAGATTTTTTGCAGGGGAAGTAAATCTGGTGTCCGAAAGCCTCGCTCATAGCGCGACTAAAATCCAGGAGAAAGACATGAAAATCTCGTGCTGTTTCAGACTGATCATCGCCGTCAGCATGCTTCTGAGTTTCTCAACCCTCCTTGCCCAGAACGAGCCGCAGCCATTTTCGGCTGATTTCGTCGTCACTGACAATGGTTCCAAACTGCCGCCTGGAAGGATATACGTCTCGTGGCCTTACATGCGGATCGATTCCGGCAACGGCGTCATTCTGATTGCAAACGACAAAACAAAAATTCAATACGCGATTTTCACAGAGAAGCGAAACTACTTCGAATCAGCCGGACCTGAGTACACGTTTGACAATAAGAATCCATGCGCGAACCGTCCGGACATTACTTGCAAGGCCGCAGGGCCGGCAACGGTCAACGGACGTGCATGCGACATGTGGGAAACAACGGACAAGGCTGGCGGTGCGGGAAGCGTGTGCATCGATCAGAAATTGAGGTTTCCCATTAGCGTTAAGAATGGAAACGGAACCACCATGGAATACATCAACATCAAGGTAGCACCGCAGCCGGCCTCCCTTTTTGAGGTTCCCGCAGGATATAGCAAAATCGACAATCCTTTGGGTCCGCAAAAAGCTAGCCCCGGAAATGATCATCCGCAACCAGCTCCGGCGAGCAAATGAGGTCAAGTGATCTGCCCGTAGATTAGTCGTGGGTGCCGACCATGCGCGCGTGTACTACCGGGCCTGCAGACTGCCTGCGTAATTTTCCGCCACTCGCGCGTTTGGTCCATGTTTGACAAAATCGGCCGCTTTCTCGGCAATCATGATCGTAGGCGCATTCGTGTTGCCGCCCACGACCAGGGGCATGATCGAGGCATCCACCACGCGCAGGCCTTCAACGCCGCGCACACGAAGTTCGGAGTCCACAACCGCCGCAGCATCGTGGCCCATCTTGCACGTGCCGACAGGGTGGTAAAGCGTTTCGGCAAATTTACAAATATGTGTGCGCAATGCCTGGTCATCTTTGGCTTCAGCGCCAGGATGAAGCTCTTTTCCGCGATACGGGGCAAAGGCGTTGGTCGCCGCCAGCGTGCGGGAGAGCTTCACGCCTTCCAGCATTACGTCCATATCCCGTGGATCGGAAAAATAGTTGGCGCGAATGGAAGGAGCATCCAGCGGGTTGCTGGAGCGCAGGCGAATCTCGCCGCGGCTGAAGGGATGCAGCAACGTCGGTCCAAAAGCGAACGCGTGCCCATCATATTTCTGGAATCCGTGCTCGACAAAGTAGCCGGCGCCGAAATGAAATTGCAGGTTGGGAACGCCGGCCTGCGATGAGGTATGGAGAAATCCTCCGGCCTCAGCCACGTTCGAGGTGAGAGGTCCCTTTTTGAAGCAAAGATATTGCATCAGGCTGGAAAGGCTCTCGGCGCTGGCCAGGCTGACCGGTTTGGTGCATGCAAAGACGACCCCGGTGCATGGATGATCCTGCAGATTCTGGCCAACGCCAGGCAGATCGCAGACCACGGGGATATTGAAGTTGCGCAAGTTCTCCGCCGGGCCAACGCCGGAGAGCATGAGAATCTGCGGCGATCCGACTGCACCGCCGCACAGGATGATCTCGCGCTCCGCGCGCTCCTGCGCGCTTCCGGAGCCTTGCTGAAAGCTCACAATCGCGGCACGCTTGCCCTCGAAGTAAATTCCAAAGACGTGAGCATCTGTCCGCACGGTGAGGTTGGGGCGCGAGGCGGCCGGATGCAGGAAAGCCGCCGCGGCGCTGTGCCGCTTGCCGTTGAACTGCGTCACCTGGTAAAAGCCGAAGCCGTCCTGGGACTCGCCGTTGAAATCATGATTGCGTTTGAATCCGGCTTCCAATCCGGCTTCGACAAACGCGTCAGAGAGCGGATTTACGGTGCGCAAATCGCTGACACGCAGGGGCCCAGTCGCTCCGTGGTAGTCCGAAGCGCCGTGTTCCTGTTTTTCAGATTTCTTGAAGTAGGGCAGCACGTCGTCATAGCTCCAGCCCGGGTTGCCGAGATCGCGCCAGCCATCGTAGTCAGCGCGGTTGCCGCGGATATAGATCATCGCGTTGATGGAGCTGCTGCCGCCCAGGACCTTGCCCCGCGGCCAGTACAAACTGCGCTTGCCCAGCTGGGCTTCCGGATCGGTGTAGTAGGCCCAGTCACAGGGAGTTTTAAAGAGCTTGCAAAAAGTCGCCGGAATATGGATTTCTTTCCGGGTGTCGCGGCCGCCGGCTTCCAGCAGCAGCACTTTCACTTTGGGATCTTCACTCAGGCGGTTGGCCAGCACGCACCCGGCGGAACCGGCGCCTATGATGATGTAGTCATACATGCGCTCACTCCCTCTGGGACGAAAAGAAGAGGAAAGGAAATTGTAGCGCGAAACCAGCGCTTAAGTTTTAATCGCCGCAAACGTCATTTCGGCGGCTTTACTTTTTGCCTTCCGTTTCCAGTCGGCGAACAACTCCGCGTAGGAAAGCGTGATGTATTGCTCGGGGGAAATGTGCAGCAGGCGGGCGGTGGTATCAATCCATTGTGGCGGGCCTTCAATCTCGCCGTAGTTGCCGATGGGGGTTTCGTCCAGAACCACGTGACCGGTAGAGTCGCTCCACTCGCTGCGGAACTTCTCATAGCGAAAGCTAGGCTTGAATCCGAGCTCTTCAAATATCCGGGAAGCGGCCTCGCCATCTTCGACCGGGGTCTCGATCTCGCGCCGCGACTTGTGACGCCCTGGCTGCGCGCCGCTTTTGTCCTTATAAGTGAGGGTCCATTTTGCGCCGAACTCGCGCACCCGCAGCAGGGCGCCCCGGCGGCGAAGCTTACCCCCAGGCTGATCATAGAGGGTGTTCAACTCGTGGGTTCGCGGCGTAAGGAGCTGGAAACCGGCGCGTCCCAGGCTGCTGGTGAGGGCTGCCATATCCTCGATCAGGAACTTGATTTCGACTTCGCGGTCTTTGGCCACGGCCAAGACAGTATAAAGAAGAGACGGCCATGGGACCTCGCGGGCGACCGAAATTCATTTTGTATTCAAAGGTCTGCAAGGCTTTTCAGAACCGGAACCGTCTAAGGTATTGGCAAGAGACCGGAAAAAGAAGCCTGTGATCAATATAAGCAATTGATAATTAAAGAGTTATTTTTGAAATCAATAGTAATCCTGGAACAACAGCTTTGCTGCTGGACAGCATCTAAGATCGAGTACAATGGTTAGGGTAAGAAACCTAGATCGCGCCAACTTCAAGGGATAGGAGTAGTGGTAGAAAAGACACGCTCGTAGTTTTGGTGAAGAGAAGGCGATTGCTATTTTCTCTTTTTAATCCATAGAATTACCGAGCGCGCCTTTTGGGGAACCCAGATTCTGTATGTCAAGGAGTTTGCATGAACCGAGTACTGTCCATTCTGGCGGCGGCCTTATTTTTGGCTGCCAACGTGGGGGCGGCTCCAGTTCCAAACCACCAACAGCCCGGAACCAAACCTAGCGCCATCCCCGTGGCACCCAAAGCAGCCAAAGCACCCCCGAAAACAGCAAAGGCTGCAAACAAACCGTTCCAGGTCGGCAATGCCTCCTGGTACGGAAAACAGTTTCATGGCAAAACTACAGCCAGCGGTGAAGACTTCGACATGTTCGAATTCACGGCTGCGCACCGTACACTGCCCTTGGGGACCTTCGTCAAGGTAACCAACCTCAAGAACGGCAAGTGGATCATCGTCCGGGTCAATGACCGCGGCCCTTACGTGGGTGACCGCATCATGGACCTGAGCTACAGCGCCGCTCGGATGCTCAATTTCCGCGATGGCGTGGAGCGGGTCCGCCTTGACCTGATTCAGCCCGAGCACCTGGCGCTGAACCAGAGCTACAGCGCACAATAAGCGAACAGATATATACTGGGAAGCATGGCTACTCGTCTTCCTGACGTTCTTGGCTCACCCGCATCCTCCGGGATGCGGGAGCGGCTAATTGTTGCCCTGGATGTCTCCACCGCCGACGTCGCCCGGGCGCTGGTGCAGCGTATCGGTGATGCGGCCGGAACCTACAAAGTAGGACTGCAGCTTTTTACGGCCGAAGGGCCGGATTTCGTGCGCGATCTGGTTCGCTCAGGAAGGCGAGTCTTCCTTGATCTGAAGCTGCATGACATCCCGAATACCGTCAGCCATGCGGTAAAGCAGGCGGTGGATCTTGGGGTGGATATGCTGACGGTTCATGCTGCCGGAGGATCGGCTATGTTGCGCGCGGCGAGAGATGCGGCGGATGGCAAGCTGAATGTCCTGGCGGTTACTGTCCTTACGAGCCTGCGCGACGAAGATATGGACGAAACCGGAATTTCCGGTCGCGTCACCGATCAGGCGCTGCGCATGGCCGCACTGGCACAGAATTCCGGATGCCAGGGAATTATCAGCTCGCCGCGCGAAGCGCTATTGATCAGGAAGTCGCTGGGAGAAGGCTTTGCTATCGTTACCCCCGGTATTCGGCCCGCGGGCGCGGAAAGCAACGATCAGCAACGGACTGCCACCCCGGCCCAGGCGATCGCAAATGGAGCCAGCCACATCGTGGTGGGGCGTCCGATTACCCACGCTTCTGACCCGGTCCAGGCCGTCCGGACGATTATTTCTGAAATGGAGCAAGCAAGAATCAGCAGGTGACTTCGTTCTAGCAGAGCACTACAATCACCCAGGAAGAGGTGCTCTCATGCGAGGCTTACTCTGTGTTGTGCTTGTCTCAGCTGTGGCCGCTGTGGCCCAAGATGCCCCCGAACAAACTGCTGTAGAACAACCTGTAGCTGCCGCGCAACCTGCGCCGGCGCCCACCGGCTCTCTCAAACAAGTTACCGTGCCTGCCGGCACTGAAGTTCCGCTTCTGCTCAAAAGCGCGATCGACACAAAAAACGCGCGCGTAGGCGACGGCGTCTACTGCCAAACCGCTTTTCCGGTGGCGGTCGACAACGTCATCGTGATTCCCGCCGGAACCTACGTCAAAGGCCAGATCGTGAAAGCGCAACGCGCCGGCAAGATTAAAGGTCGCGCTGAAGTACTCTTCCGTTTCGATACGCTGATCTTCCCCAATGGCTACACGATCGACATGCCCGGAACGATCCACCACGATTCCGGATCAACCAACAGCAGCGTTGACGATGAAGGCGTTATCAAAGCCGATTCGCAAAAAGGCAAAGACGCCAAGACCATCGGCGAAGGCGCGGGAATCGGCGCTGCGGGCGGCAGCATTCTCACGGGAAGCAGGACGGGGGCCCTGAGTGGCGCCGGCATCGGCGGCCTGGCAGGTCTGGCGGCCGTGCTGATGACGCGTGGACAGGATGTCCGGATCGAACCCGGGACGTCGCTCAAAATGCTCCTACAACAACCGTTGACGGTGGATGTGATGCCGATCGATCGCACTCGTAGGGCGACCGAAGTGGTTCCGCGGCCTACGAACTTCAACCGGCTCCCGGCGCCCAACCCTCCGGCGAGTCCGAAATAGTTGCCCAAAAAAATCTATAGTGATCGTCAAAGAGCTTTCCGTCCAGCGGAAAGCTTTTTTTGTGCATTCCACCCCGAAAAAGGTCCTAACTGTCAATTAGAAATTTCTGATCCTATGTTACTGATTTCAGTATCTCTGAATTCAGGCACTTACAAAAAATGGAATTCCCGCAAAGGTTCCAGAATGTAAGTGACACATTATCAATGTCTTTGCGCCTATTACGAATGGAACTTGGAATGCACAAAACAAAATAAGCTTGGCTCAACCAAATGCTCGAACACTATTAAGCGCAAGTACGCATTTCACATTAAGATTTATAGCTTTTGGCATTAGTTCTCTGTGCATAGCACTGCTGTTTCCTTAGGAGGGAGATGAGATGTTAAGAAAAGTAGCCTTTACCCTGTGGCTGCTGCCATTGCTGCTTCTGGCAACGGCGACTTTCGCCCAAAATACCGCAAAGATTTTGGGAACCGTGACGGATCAAAGCGGCGCGGCTGTTGTCGGCGCCAAGGTTACCGTCAAGAACCCCGATGCCGCCATCGAAAGAACCACCGAGACCAATTCCAGCGGATATTACGAAGTCCCTGCATTGCCGCCGGGAAAATACACCGTACAAGTCCAGATGACTGGGTTTGATACGCAGGTAGCCAATAACGTGGTCGTCGAGGTCAGCAACAACTCGACGCAGGACTTTGGCTTGAAAGTGGCAAGCACGAACGAGGTTGTCACGGTCGAAGCAACTGCGCCGGTCATCGAAACCACGACCATGACCGTCGGACAGACCATCAATCAACGTACGGTGCAGGAAATTCCGCTGAACGGACGGCACTTCGTTGATCTGGCGCTCCTTGTGCCCGGAACCGTTACACCGCCGCAAAACGGCTTCCTGACCGCCCCTCTGCGCGGACAGGGTTCGTTTGCCTTTAACACGGCCGGCAGCCGTGAAGACGCCATCAACTTCATGATCAACGGTATCAACCTGAGTGACATGGTGCAGAACCAAGTTACGTTCCAACCCACGATCAATACGGTTTCTGAATTCAAGCTTGATAACTCGACTTACAGCGCCGAGTATGGCCGCAACTCGGGTTCAATCGTGAACATCGCCACCCGTTCCGGCACCAACGATTTTCACGGCGAGGTATACGATTACCTGCGCAATGATTTCTTCGATGCGCGCAACGCTTTCAACCGCGTTACCACTTCCACGGGCGCTCCCAATCCGATTGCGCCGTTCAAGCGCAACCAGTTTGGCGCCGACTTCGGCGGACCCATCAAGAAGGGCAAGACCTTCTTCTTCCTGAGCTATGAAGGATTGCGTCATCGCCAGGGTCTGACCACCAGCAGCAACGTGCTGACGGCAACGCAGCGGGCCGCGGTCGTAGCGGGCGGAAACCCGGTTTCCAACGCGATCCTCGGCTTGATTCCAGTGGCCAACACCACGATTGGCGCAAGCCCGGTGCCCAACGGCTTCATCGGATCAGCCACCGCTCCGGTCAACATTGACCAGGGAACGGTCGATATCAACCACACCATCAGCGACAGAGACACGCTCCACGGATACTACGTCTATCAGGCGGATTTCCGCGGTGAGCCGACCCAGGGCACGAATATCCCCGGATTTGGTGACACGCGTGAAGGTCATCGCCAGGTGTTCACACTGGGCGAGACCCACGTTTTCAACGCCAACACGGTGAACGAAGCCCGCCTGGGAGCGAACCGGATTCACATCCTCTTCACCCCGCAGAACACTACCGATCCCAACAGTCTGGGATTGGCGTCGACGCTCGGTCCGAACGAGAAGTTCATACCCACATTCTCGGTCACCGATGTTCCCGGCCTCACCTTCGGCGATGAACGCGGTTTCCCGCAAGGTCGTGGCGATACCGCATTTGAAGTTGCTGATACCGTGAGCTATGTTCACAGCAAGCACTCCTTGAAGTTCGGCGGCGAAGCACGTGATTTCCGCAACGATAACTTCAACGGCGATCCTGGCGCGCTGACCTTCACTTCAGCCAGCCTGGCTGCCGGAAACGTCACTGGCGCAGCCCGCACTGTGGGCAACGTTGCCAACCGCATCAACGTTGGCGCGCTTGATTTCTTCGGCATGGATACCTGGAAGATCAGTTCCAAGCTGACCGCTGAAGTGGGTCTCCGTTATGCCTGGAACATGACGCCCACTGAAGCCGACGACCGTTATCGGGCATTGATTCCCGTTGCCGGCGTGGCTACCAGCACCATCGTTCCAATCACTCAACCCTACGGGCAGAACAACAAGAACTTCGAACCTCGCGTCGGTTTTACCTGGAACATATTCGGGAACACGGTGTTGCGCGGCGGTTACGGTTTCCAGGTTGATCAGCCGATCACGGGCGTTGTAACTGGATTGACTTCGAACCCCAAACTCGCTCTGCCCATCAGCGTAGCAGCCAGTTCGGTAGCTGCATTGAGCACTGCGTTTAACGGTATTCCCGCCAGCATCGCGCCGGTGTTTGTGAATCCGAACTTCAAGAACGCAAACGTCCAGTCCTTTAACCTGAATATTGAACAGCAGGTTGGACGCACCCTGGGCTTCATGGTTGGGTATTTCGGCAGCAAGGGCACGCACCTTGAAATTGACCGGAATATCAACCAGTTTGGCATTCTGAACAACGCTTCAAGCCGGCCGTTCGTCAGCATCTCTCTGGCCAGCCCGATCCTCGGATCGGCGGATGGCGCGGTAACACCGGTTAGTTTGGCGAACAGCATCACCGAACGTGACAGCAGCGGTACCTCCCGGTATGACGCGCTGTGGGTTACGGCCAACAAGAAAATGTCGAAGGGCCTTCAGTTCAATGCGTCCTATACCTGGTCGCATTCGATTGATGAGAACTCGCGCAACAACCAGGGAATCGTTGTGCAGGACAGCAACGATATCTTCACCAGCGTCGGAAACTCTGATTTCGATGCCCGCCACCGCTTTGTGGTCAATGCCATCTACGACTTGCCGTTCAAGGGCAATCGTTACTTCGTGAGTGGCTGGTCCATTGCGCCGATCTTTAGCATACAGAGCGGCAATCCGTTCAACATCGCTTCCAGCTCCAGCGCCATCACCGGCGTGGGCGGCACGGTGCGGCCGGATTTGGCTGGCACACCCCAGGTCAAGGGCGATCCGCTTTCCAACTGGTTCGTCAACCCGGCGGTATTCGTCGCGCCGCCCGTTGGCCAGCTTGGCGTCGTCGGCCGGAACAGCTTCGTTGGTCCGGGCTTCACCGATCTTGACTTGGCACTCTTCAAGAACACGAAGATCACCGAGCGCATGAACGTTCAGCTCCGCGCTGACGCGTTCGATATCCTCAACCACCCCAATTACGGACAGCCCAGCGGCACGATTGGTTCGGTAGGCGTTATCGGTTCCACGCGCTTCCCCACCGGCGATTCCGGGTCGTCACGGCAACTGCAGCTCGCTCTCAAGGTGCAGTTCTAGTCCACTCAAGAAGTCAAACAATCAAACCGCATCGGCTTCGGCCGGTGCGGTTTTTTTTGTGGCGATGCGGCAGCGTCTGAACCGCCAGCCGAAAATCCGGGGTCATGTCGCAGCGACATGAGTTGGGTTTGTCGCCAAGCCCGCGAGGCCCAGTGGCCGCCGAGCGGGCCGTAACAGGAGCAGATCGCTCTGAAGGGGACGAGAGTCGTCCAGCGGTGTGGAGCGAAGCGACATGAGTTGGGTTTTGTCGCCAAGCCCGCGAGGCCCAGTGGCCGCCGAGCGGGCCGTAACAGGAGCAGATCGCTCTGAAGGAAGCGTAAGCTGTTTAGCGGTTTGGAAGCGCAGCGACATGAGTTGGGTTTTGTCGCCAAGCCCGCGAGGCCCTGTGGCCGCCGAGCGGGCCGTAACAGGAGCAGATCGCTCTGAAGGAAGCGTAAGCTGTTTGGCGGTTTGGAAGCGCAGCGACATGAGTTGGGTTTTGTAGGCAAGCCCGCGAGGCCCTGTGGCCGCCGAGCGGGCCGTAACAGGAGCAGATCGCTCTGAAGGGGACGAGAGTCGTCCAGCGGTGTGGAGCGAAGCGACAATAAAAAAAGAAGCCCCGCATCTCTGCGGGGCTGGAGCGTCTTAACTAAAAGTTGCTTTTACATTCCAGGGTATCCGCCGCCGTGCTCGCCGCCGCCGGCCGGAGCTTTCTTATCTTCCGGAACGTCAGAAACCAGGGCTTCAGTGGTCAGCATCAGCGCTGCGATGGAAGCAGCGTTCTGCAGCGCCGTACGGGTCACCTTGGTAGGATCGATCACTCCGGCTTTGACCAGGTCTTCGAACTTGTCGGTCTGGGCGTTGTAGCCGAAGTTGTTGTCCTTGGAGTCGCGGATCTTGCCCACCACGATGGCACCCTCTTCACCGGAGTTGGCCACGATCTGGCGCAGCGGCTCTTCCAGGGCTCGCTTTACGATCTCAGCGCCGGTTTCCTCATCGTCGTTCTTGAACTTGAGGTCATCGAGCGCAGCCGCGCAGCGAACCAGGGCAACGCCTCCGCCGGGGACAATGCCTTCTTCCACGGCAGCGCGGGTTGCATGCATGGCGTCTTCCACGCGGGCTTTCTTTTCCTTCATTTCGGTTTCCGTCGCGGCGCCGACCTTGATCACGGCAACGCCGCCGACCAGCTTCGCCAACCGCTCCTGCAGCTTCTCGCGATCGTAATCGCTGGTGGCTTTTTCGGACTGGCTGCGGATCTCACGTACGCGGCCTTCGATCTCCGTGCCCTTGCCCTTGCCCTCAACGATCGTGGTGTTGTCCTTGTCGATCGTGATCTTCTTGGCGCGGCCGAGGTCGGCCAGTTCGATGTTCTCCAGCTTGATGCCGAGATCTTCGGTGATCGCCTTGCCGCCGGTCAGGATCGCGATGTCCTGCAGCATGGCCTTGCGACGGTCGCCGAAGCCAGGCGCTTTCACTGCGCAAACCTGCAGCGTGCCACGCAGCTTGTTCACCACCAGGGTTGCCAGCGCTTCGCCATCGACATCTTCCGCGATGATGAGCAGCGGACGGCCCTGCTTGGCCACCTGTTCCAGGATCGGAAGCAGGTCCTTCATGGTGCTGATCTTCTTTTCATTGATGAGAATGAGCGCGTCGTCCAGAATGGCTTCCATGCGCTCGGGATCGGTCACGAAGTAGGGCGAGAGATAGCCGCGGTCAAACTGCATGCCCTCCACCACTTCCAGGCTGGTTTCCATGGTGCGGGACTCTTCCACGGTGATTACGCCGTCTTTGCCGACTTTCTTCATCGCTTCGGCAATGATGCGTCCGATGGTGTCGTCGTTGTTGGCGGAGATGGTGCCCACCTGGGCAATCATGTCGCCGCTGACGGGCTTGGAGAGTGAGTCCAGGAAGCCCTTGGCGCGCTCGCCGTCTTTGTTGATGGTGCCGCAGATCGTGGCAACCGCACGCTCGATGCCGCGCTTCAAGGCCATGGGATTGGCGCCGGCGGCAACCGTCTTTACGCCATCACGATAGATGGCCTGGGCCAGGACCGTCGCGGTCGTGGTGCCGTCGCCGGCCACGTCGCTGGTCTTGCTGGCGACTTCACGCACCATCTGTGCGCCCATGTTCTCCAGGTGATCGCCCAACTCGATTTCCTTGGCTACGGTCACGCCGTCCTTGGTGATAACCGGGGAACCGAACTTCTTGTTGATTACGACGTTGCGGCCACGCGGGCCCAGCGTCACTTTCACTGCATCTGCCAGTACATTGACCCCGCGCAGGATCGCCTGGCGCGAGTCTTCACCGTGCACAATTACTTTAGGCATTGCTTCTGTCTCCTATCAAAATGTCTGAGTCGAAAATGTGTGCCGCAATTGCGGCGCTGCTGGTTTTGAAGCTCTTGAACTTGGCAATTAGCAAAATCAGGCTGGAGCTAGTTGCCAGGTGCTTTCTTACCGCTTGGCCGCTCCGGCTTTTTCAGGCTTTTCATAGCCCTTGGCTGCGCCGGTGATGATCCCAAGGATCTCGTCTTCTTTCATGATCAGCAGCTCTTCGCCGTCAATTTTGATTTCTGATCCGGAGTATTTGCCGAAAAGCACCCGGTCGCCTTCTTTTACAGCCAGGGGAATGAGCTGGCCTTTGTCGTACCGGCCGGTGCCAACCGCTACAACGATGCCTTCCTGGGGTTTCTCTTTTGCCGTGTCGGGGATGATAATGCCGCCACGAACGGTTTCCGTCTCTTGATGCCGGCGGACAACAACGCGGTCATGCAATGGGGTCAACTTCTGTGCCATGCAACTGCTCCTTTCAAAATGCTTATCGAAAAAATTGTGGGATTTACTAAAGGCTATATCTTGAGGTGAGAGGAATGTAGCTGCTAGCACTCATTCCTATCGAGTGCTAATTATAGGTAGAATAGCTGAGACTGTCAAGAGCAAACCTGAGTGTCTTATGCTCATGTCGAGAAATGATGCATCGCCAAATTCATTGTAAGTAATTATAAATAAATAACTTACAATTGTACTTGACGGGATTAATTTTTGAATAATTTGCAGGAACATGTCGTTAAGACGGCAAGCAAAAAGGCCCCGAACTGCCGTCGGGGCCTCGGAAAAGAGAATGCAGATTGTGGCTAAGCCCTTGCCGGATCCACCTTGTCCTGGCTGACGCCCAGCTCGGCGAAGGCTTCCTGCGCCTTCTTCGCGTCAAACTTGCCGTCACGCGCCAGGCGGGAAAGCGCCGCGGTGACGATCGACTCAGCGTTGATCTCAAAATGCCGGCGCAGGTGAGCGCGGTTGTCGCTGCGGCCGAAACCATCGGTTCCCAGCGTTACCATGCGGGTGCCGAGCCACGGTGCAAGCTGGTCAGGGACAGCCTTGATGTAATCTGAGGCGGCAACAATCGGTCCCTGGGCCTTGGCCTTTTCCAGCGCAGAGAGAATGTAAGGCTGTTTTGCTTTCTCGGTCGGATGGAGGCGGTTCCAGCGTTCGACGGCCAGCGCTTCGCGGCGCAGCTCGTTGTAGCTGGTTACACTCCATACATCGGCCTGGACGCCATACTTTTCTGCCAGAAGAGCCTGTGCGCTGAGCGCTTCATTCAGGATCGGGCCGCTGCCGAACAGATGCACATCGGCGGTCTTGCCTTCAGCGGCTTTGAACTTGTAAATGCCCTTGATGATCCCTTCCTCAACGCCTTTGGGTATCTCCGGCATCGGATAGTCCTCGTTGTAAATCATGATGTAGTAGAAGCGGTCTTCGCCTTCCTGATACATGCGGCGAATGCCGTCCTGCACGATCACTGCAATCTCATACACGTAAGCCGGATCGTAGGTCGCGCAGGTAGGCACGCTGGTGGCGACCATGGTGCTGTGTCCATCCTGATGCTGCAAGCCTTCGCCGGCCAGCGTGGTGCGACCGGCGGTTCCGCCCATCAGGAAACCCTTGCCGCGAGCATCGGCAAACGCCCAGATGAGGTCGCCGACGCGCTGGAAGCCGAACATGGAGTAATAGGTAAAGAAGGGAATCATGGGCACGCGATAGTTGGAATATGCAGTGCCCGCGGCTGTCATGGAAGCCATGGAGCCGGCCTCGGTGATGCCTTCTTCCAGGATCTGCCCTTCTTTGGCCTCGCGATAATAGAGCAGCATGTCGACATCGTGCGGCTTGTAAAGCTGGCCCTGGCTGGCGTAAATACCCACCTGCCGGATAATCGACTCCATGCCGAAGGTGCGTGCTTCGTCGGGAATAATCGGCACAACCAGCTTGCCGACATGAGGATCCTTCATCAGGTTGCGCAGCATGCTAACGTAGCCCATCGTCGTGGAAACGGCGCGGCCTTTCGATCCTTCCAACGATTCCTTGAACGCCGACAGATCCGGCGCCTGGAACCCGGTTACATGGCCATCTCGCTTGGGCATGTATCCGCCCAGCTCTTTGCGCCGCTCCTGCATGTAGAGGATTTCCGGGCTGTCCTCCGGCGGACGATACGGCAAGCCTTCTTTCGCCGCCTTGTCTGGAATCGGAATCTCAAAGCGCGACCGAAACGCCGTGAGCGCCTCGTCGGACATCTTCTTTTCTTGATGGGTTGCGTTACGGGCCTGCGCTGAGCCAAGGCCATAACCCTTGATGGTCTTGGCGAGGATTACCGTTGGTCCGCCCTTGTGTTCGACGGCGCGTTTGTAGGCGTTGTAAACCTTTTGCGGATCAAGACCGCCGCGTTGCAAATGGAAGACTTCATCGTCAGTCCATCCCGCTACCAGCGCCGCTGTCTCCGGATACTTGCCAAAGAACTCCTTGCGCACATAGGCGCCGTCTTTGGCTTTGAAAGCCTGGTATTCGCCGTCCACGCACTCTTCCATGCGTTTGAGCAGCATGCCGGAGTGATCGCGAGCCAGAAGATCGTCCCAGCCCGAACCCCAAAGCACCTTGATCACGTTCCAGCCGGTTCCGCGGAACGCCGATTCCAGTTCATTGACGATCTTGCCGTTACCGCGAACCGGGCCGTCAAGGCGTTGCAGGTTGCAGTTGATCACAAAGATCAGATTGTCGAGCTTCTCGCGGTGAGCCAGCGTGAGCTGCGAGCCCAGCACTTCGGGTTCGTCCGTCTCGCCGTCGCCGACGAACGCCCATATTTTGCGCGGTGTCGCCTTGATCAGCCCGCGGTTTTCGAGATAGCGCATGAAACGCGCCTGGTAGATCGAGTTCATGGGCCCCAATCCCATGGATACAGTAGGGAAGCGCCAGAACTCGGGCATCAGCCACGGATGCGGATAGGAAGACAGGCCTGGCGTGTCGCGCAGCTCATGACGATAATTCTCCACCTGCGCCTGTGAGATACGACCTTCCAGAAATGCGCGGGCATACACGCCCGGAGAAGCGTGGCCCTGAAAATAAACGAAATCGCCAGGCTGATCGCCATAGCTGGCATGGAAAAAGTGGTTGAAGCCGACTTCCAGCAGGGTTGCGATCGAAGAATAAGTAGAAATATGGCCGCCGATACCGGCATCTTTCTTGTTCTGACGATGCACCATGGCCATCGCGTTCCAGCGAATCAGGCTCTTGATGCGGCGCTCCATGGCGCGGTCACCCGGGTAAGGAACCTCTTCTTCAACAGGAATCGTATTGATGTAGGGGGTATTCAGCTGGACCGGTATGTCCACGCCGGATTGGCGGGCGCGCTTGGTAAGCGCATCGAGCAATCGCGTCCCTTGACCAGGACCTTCTTCTTCCACGACCTCGTCAAAGGCTTCGATCCATTCCATTATTTCTTCATAATCGGGTTCCAGAGCGGCTGCAGGTTTGGCAATCATCCTTATAGTATGCCGTGAATTTCACACAATTGCCAGAACCGTAAGGACGAGGAACTACGCCCGCGAAGGCGCAGTTTTTTCATCTGCCGGCAGGTTTTGCGGAGAGCGCACAACCGGGTCATCCGCAGAGTAAGTCCGGTCAAAAGCGCTTTGCCGGTCAGGCAACTTTGCCCCATTCGCAAGCGCCAACTCCAACTCCTGGCTGAATTGATCCGCGATTTTCTTCTGCCATTCATCGGCCCAGAGATTTCTGCGTTGAAGATATCGCTGCATGAATGCCAGTGGGTCACAAGCGGCGGCGGTCTGCTTTCGCGCCGGAACAGGGTCGCTTTCCGGCACCACGCATTCGATCAATGAAGGGCCGTGACCTGCCCGCGCCCGGCGTACAGCTTCTTGCGCCACTCGAAACACGGCTACCACATCATTTCCATCGACCGTGATTCGGGGAAAGTTGCCGCCCGTTGCCGGCGAATCGGGGATAGAAGATTGTTCCAATGTTGACTGAGTGGCTTCCACCATCCAGATCAAAGGCAGCTTGTTCGATGCCGCGAGGCCAAGACGCTCACGGTGGGTAACCGGACCCGCGGGAACATCTCCCGGGAAAACCACGACCACATTGCCTTTTCCTCTGATTTCAGTTGCCAGAGCCAGGCCGCGCTCCATCGTGCCTTCAGCAAAGGAGCCGGTTCCGCTGTGATTGGCCGCCTCTGTGCCCGGTGCCTCGATCTCCGGTACGGAAAGCTGCTCCAGGACGGATGTGAGCGAAGCGCCCTTGATGAAGTCGGCGAGAAAACTGCTCTGTGCAGTTGCAATGGAATCGCCCGCGAGCGTATGCGCGATTGCGCCCACCAGCACGGCTTCGCGTTTCCATGCCGCGCCGGCCGGCAAACCTTTCGCAGGAGTGGAAAGCAGCTGCAATGCTCGTCCAGAGAGCATGCGGGTCTTTAGCATGATGGCGTAGAGATCCTGAAGTTTCTGCGAATCCAGAACCGCGGCTGCCGTCGGCTTGTTTTTCGAACTGCTGGAAGCGGCGCGTCTGCGCGTGGTCTTGGCGCGATTGACTTTGCGGCGTTTGGCGGCGGTCTTGAACTGCTTTTTCTTTTTACCCGGCATGCGATCCCAAGAACGTAATGTCATTCTAGCGCAAACGTGAGCCCGCGAGTATCGATGAAAGTTCACCGGTTTGTTGCTATATCCGGCAAAGAGGGAGCGGCAAATCAAATTCCATTTTTCTCTCCGGGTTTTCAACAGTTTGGTGAAAAACAATGTGGAAAAGAGTTGAGTTGCGCTATCAACGTCACGCACATCGCGTGTTTTGACGGTTTGCACTGCATCAGGTGCGAAGATGAACAGACGATGAAATTTTCACGCGCGTTTTTTGAATCCAGGAAAAGTTTTTTCTTCCGAGGAAAGTGATTGCATCAACGCGGCAGAGCGTTTATCATTCCGCTCCGCAAAAAAATAAATGACTGCGAAATTCACTTCGCGTGTCCCGTGGCGGCAGAAGCTTGAGCGCCAGCAAGAGCCGAAGATCGTGGATATTCCCGCGCGCATGCAGGCCCGCTTCGGCAAAGGCCGCATGGTGATTCCCAAGCCGCTTGACGTCGATGCCCTGATTCGCCGCGTACCCAAAGGCAAACTTGTGACCGTGTTTCAACTCCGCGAGGAACTGGCCCGTCGCAGCAAGGTCGACGTGGCCTGTCCCCTCTGCACCGGAATGTTTGTGCGGATCGCCGCCGAAGCGGCCGAAGAAAAGCGTCGGGCGGGCAAGAAGACAGTCACGCCATATTGGCGCGTACTCTCCAGCGAAGGCCGGCTCAATCCGAAGTTTCCCGGCGGAGTGGTAGCGCAGAAGAAGGCGCTTTTCACGGAAGGGCACAAATCCGTAGCATTGGGCAAGAAGTGGGTGGTTGCTGACTTTGACAGGTCGCTTTTCAAATTTTGATGCGGCTGAAGTTCCCCGTAGCCGAACCGCAGCAGTTTGTGGCAGGATAGCTCGATGGCAATGGAAGCATTCCTTGAGCGCGTTCCTGGTGCGGACATCAGCATATTGCAATGCTCGATCTGCAAGGAGCAATTTCACACATCGCCTGTCGGCCCGCGAAAACCAGCAAAGAGTTTTCCGGACCACGTCAGAACGGCCCACCCGCAAGCGGTGATCAGATACAAAGCTCTTTATAAAGTCATTTCGGAATAGCGTGGTGGGACAGTTTGATTTCCCAAGGTCCTCTCGTTCTCATATGACGTCATCTCGAAGGGCGTAAACGAGCCCGGGTTTTCATCAGCGGGCGAGTAGCCCTGAGAGACCTCGTGCTTGAACCATCCGACACACATACAAAACACAAGGTCCCTCCGGCCTGCTCTCGCGCGGATGACGGCGCGCGCTCGCTAAACGGCCGTCGGGATGACGCACTATGGGGTAGGTTGGATTGATCGGCACCATATCAAACTGAACCAGTACGCGGAATAGCCCGGCAGTCCCTGTTTGAGGGCCGATCGCTCGGGGCTCGAAAGACTTGACTGTATCCTGCAATTCCCAACATACAATTGATGCCATGAAGGTCCGGATCGACAAGCTTCTGGTCGAGCGCGGCATTGTGCCTTCGCGCGAGCGTGCGCAGGCCATGGTGCTCTCTGGACGCGTGTTGGTCAACGAGCAGAAGATTGAAAAGGCCGGCGCCGGCGTGGATCCGGATGCACAGATTCGTCTGCTGGGCGATGACCTGAAGTATGTTGGCCGCGGTGGCCTCAAACTGGAAGCCGCGCTGGAAAACTGGAAAATCGATCTGACCGGGCGGACTTGCATGGATGTCGGCGCCTCCACCGGCGGTTTTACCGATTGCATGCTGCAACACGGCGCCGCCGAAGTGATAGCCGTCGATACCGGCTATGGCCAGATCGCCGCGCGCTTGCGTTCTGATCCTCGGGTGAAGCTGCTGGAAAAGACCAATGCCCGCTACCTCACCGCAGAAGCGCTGGCGGAGGCCGGAGCCGCCGCCGCAATCAGCTTCATCGCTGTCGATGTATCGTTTATCTCTGCTACACTCGTGCTCCCGGCCGTGCTGGAGTCGGCGTTCTCGTCCTCGAACGCGCGGGTTCAGCGTGCCATCGTAGTGCTGATTAAGCCGCAATTTGAAGTGGGCCGGGAACTGGTGGGCAAAGGCGGAATCGTGAAAGACGAACAGGCCCGGCAGAGCGCAGTACTCAAGGTGACCGGGAAAGTGGCAGCTCTGGGCGGTCAGCAAATAGAATTGATGGAATCTCCGATTCTGGGCATGGAAGGAAACATGGAATTTCTCTTGCGTGCGGATTTCTGATGAAGAAAGCATCCATCATCTCCAAGCAGGGCAAGCCGGATCTGGCGAGGGTTGTCGGGCCGGTTGCGACCTGGCTGCGCGGCCACGGTTATACCGTGACGGCCGACCCGGCAGCCCGCGAGTTTTGCGCCAGCGCGCAACTCGTGGAGCGCGAAGACCTGGTCGAAGCGCAGCCGGATTTTGTGGTCGTGCTCGGTGGCGACGGCACGCTGCTTTCGACGGCCCGCTGCGTCGCTCGCGCAGGGATCCCGATCCTCGGCGTGAACCTGGGCTCGCTCGGCTTTCTTACCGAGGTCAAGCAAGATGAGATCGAGCACGCTCTGGCTGAAATCGATGCCGGCCGCGGGGAACTCAGCCTGCGTCCCATGCTCCACTGCCAGGTCCAACGCGAAGGGATGTGCGTTGCTTCTTATGAAGCTCTCAATGAAATCGTCTTAAATCAGAGCGCGGTGGCGCGCATTACCGATTTTGAGTTGCGGGTGAATGGGATGTTTGTTTCCACCTACAAAGCGGATGGCCTGATCATCGCCACGCCCACAGGTTCCACGGCCTACTCGCTTGCCGCCGGCGGTCCGATTCTCTCCCCTGAAGTTCCCGGCTTCGTCATTACACCGGTTGCATCTCATGCTTTGACCAACCGGCCGCTGGTGGTGCGCGACACGGCGGTGATCGAAGCCAGAATCCTGGTGACCCGAGAGCAGGCTTTTCTTACCGTGGACGGCCAGGAAGGAATGCCGCTGGCCGAGAGCGACGTGGTACGCTGCCGCAAGTCAGAATATCAGGTAAAACTGTTCCGGTTTGCCGGCCGGTCATTCTTTGATGTCTTGCGGATGAAGCTCAAGTGGGGTGAACGATAGCAGAATGTTGAATCCACGGATAACCTTGCGCCATGCGCTTGCCGTCGTCGTCGCCGTTACGCTCGCCTGCGCCGCGGGCTACGCGCAGACCAAACCCTCCGCGGATCTCATCATCACCAACGCAAAAATCTGGACGGTCGACAAGACGCGGCCCAATGCCGAAGCGCTGGCTGTGCTGGGCGAACGCATTGTTGCCGTGGGCAGCGCGGCGGAAGTGGATGCATGGCACGGTCCTCAGACCAAGGTCCTTGACGCGCAAGGCAAGCTCCTGCTGCCAGGGTTCAATGACGCGCATGTGCATTTTGTCGACGGTGGAGATCATCTCCAGGAAGTTCAGCTCAAAGACGCGGCATCGCCCGAAGAATTTGCGCGCCGCATCGGGGAACGTGCCAAGAGCACGCCGAAAGGTGAATGGGTCACCGGCGGAGACTGGGACGAACAGAAGTGGTCACCGCCCAACCTTCCTACCAAGGAGCTGATCAATCCGGTTACACCTGACACGCCGGTGTGGGTCAATCGCTATGACGGGCATGAGTCGCTGGCGAATTCGGTGACTCTGCGGCTTGCCGGCATCACCGCGAAGACTCCCGATCCACCTGGCGGCGAGATTGTTCACGACGCGCAGGGCAATCCTACCGGCGTGCTGAAGGATGCAGCGCAAGACCTGGTAGTCAAGGTCATGCCGCCCATGACGCCCGCCCATCGCATGCGCGCGATTCACCAGGCCATGGACCACGCAGCTTCCGTCGGCGTAACCAGCGTTCAGGACATGAATCCTTCTTATGACGACGTGAAGGCCTACTCCGAGTTGGAAGAGAAGGGCACGCTCAGCGTTCGCATCTACGCAGCGCCACTGGAAACCGGCTGGCGTGATCAGGCCAAGATTGGTATCCGCCACGCCTTCGGCACGCCGCTTCTGCGCATGGGAGCTGTAAAGGGCTATGCCGATGGTTCGCTTGGCTCAGAAACGGCCTATTTCTTTGATCCGTACACCGACGCGCCGGACAAACACGGTTTGCTGAGCGATGAGATGCATCCTGTTTCGGCGATGCAACAGCGCCTGCGCGGCGCCGACGCAGCCGGCCTTCAGCTCTGCGTACATGCCATCGGCGATCGCGCGATTTCGATGACCCTCGATATTTATACGCAGATCGAGAAAGCCAACGGCAAGCGCGACCGGCGCTGGCGTATCGAGCACTCGCAGCATATGGCAGCCAAGGATTTTGTTCGCTATGCGCGGCTGGGCGTGATTGCCTCCGTGCAGCCCTATCATGCGATCGACGACGGCCGCTGGGCCGAGAGCCGCATTGGCCCGGACCGCATCAAGCGCACTTACGCTTTCCGCACATTCCTCGATAACGGTGTGCACCTTGCCTTCGGCACAGATTGGTCGGTAGCGCCGCTCAGCCCGATGTGGACCGTATATGCGGCCGTAACGCGAGCCACGCTTGACGGCAAGAACCCCGATGGCTGGATTCCGGAACAAAAGCTCACCGTGGCTGAAGCCATTGAGGCCTACACCATGGGCTCCGCCTACGCAGAATTCCAGGAGAAAGAGAAGGGATCGATTACGCCAGGCAAGCTGGCGGATTTCGTCGTTCTATCAGACGATATCTTCAAGATCCCGCCCGCCGCGATCAGGAATGTGAAGATCGAAGCTACTTTTCTGGGCGGGAAGCTGGTGTACGGGGGCCTGGAGTAGGTTTTTCAATCCCGAGCGCAACGAGGGATTACTATTCCCCGACACAAATTCAACGGCCCGGTGATTCCTTGAGATCTTCCGACCAAAACTAAAAAACCGCCTATTCAGGCGGATTGTCCATGGAGCATATAAATGCCGTCGCTGAAGCTCGGGACTAAAAGTCTTCAAACAGTAAGAAGCCCCGAGTTTTGTGGTTGACCCATTCACCTCGACCAGCGGTTCGCTATAGACCCTTGCCGACCAGCTTTCCCTGTCCTAGTTCCTTGCGAAACTCAACAAAGTGCGATCATTAATCAGCTTAGCTGAAGCTTGGGCTCCGGGCTCGCCACCAACCGGGTAAATCGGTCAACACCTCGGGGCTTCTATCTTTGCCTTCAAACATTTCACGTTCTTCTCGACCAGCAGTTCGCTAGTTAGACCCTTGCTGGCCCTCCAATCGCTTTACAGCTTACGCTGCTGCGCGGTGACCTTGCTTGGGACCCGGACTCGCCACCAACCGGAAAAACTTTTGAAATGTCAAAGAACGATTGTGAATTTACTCTCTTCAGAATCTAAGTCAAACAGTTTTTCGCGTCGTTTATCTCGCATGAAATCAATAGTTTGGAATTTCATCCACAGGCGAGTAACAAAAATCAGTGCACGGGATAATCAAAATCCAATATCCATGCGGGTAAACAGCATTTTTGACGGTTTTTGCGATTGTGAAAATGTGAGGAAAAATCAATGAAAATGCGGGGCAACGGCTTGTGCGCTGGATAATGGACCGGCCCCAAAAAGGGAAAACACTTTGCCTTTCGTCTTGAGTGCAGAACTCCTGCAAGAGAAATTTCGGCCAGTTTTCTGCTTATGGATTTAGGGCAGCTTCAACGGCTGTAGAACCCTGGGATCAACTCACTCATTTCAGAATTCCCTAGTGCGGAAGGAGATATCCAATGAACCGTCTATTTGCAGTTACACTTCTTAGCCTGATGATGTTGGCTTCTCTGGCCTTGACGGCCCAGACGACCGTTTTTAAATTCAACCAGGACGGCGAATTTGCTTCAATCGACCAGTCCAGTGATCCTAGCTCAAGCTTCAGCTTGAGTGTCTCCCGCAACTCCAGCAATGGCCCCAACACCGCGGCCACTGCCAGCATTTCGTTTACCGCTTCCTCACTTTCCGCTGATTTCAGCACGTTCACGTTTACACAGATCGTGGGGACAATTCCCGCCGCGGCCTTTACCGGCGTGAATACGCAGAACCTGACTTTGAGCCTGGATGTCAGCCAACTTGATCCAACAACCTCTCTCAGTCAAACCTGCACCGTCGATTTGAATTTGCTGACTGTAACCTGTGGAGCCGGTCCCACCGGGACCATTCAGCTCAACTTCCAGGAAAATGGGGCTCAGCGTACACGGGTGCTGGCCCTGGGTGAGGAGATTACGGTAGGGAATTTTACAACGCGCATCCACCAGCGGTCTGACAATAGTACTGCGAACGTCAGCGGAACTATCTTTGGGACGGCCGTTTCCGCATCCAATGCAACCGTCGGCGTCAATCACAACTCCAGCCTGGAGTACGTCAGGAACCAGTAGTTATTTGGACAAATAACACCGGGCTTTCCGCTGGACCAGCAGCAGAAGGCCCTTACCGTGTTGGCGTTGATCTCTGCGGAGCGGATTCGGTTCCCGGCGCGAAGCTTGGCCTACGCCGCACCGGCCTTTCCCGTCCAATCTCCCAGCAACTCGACTTCGCCCCCGGGATTGCGCAGTTCCTTGGCCGGATGGAAGACGATGCGCTCGTTGCGGCGCAGATAAGGGCAGACCAGGCTCCAGGTCTCAAAGCCGCCGCCGGAGACCGTGACCAGGATAGCTTCGCCGGGTGATTCGGCCAGCGCGCCCCAACCGGCGCCGTGAAGCTGAACCGGAGTGCCGGTAGCGTCGTCGGGAAAGACGTCATTCACTGTAATGATGGCGCTGGCACTCTTCTCCTGGGCCACCTCCATCATCTCTGAGTAGATCTCGTCGCGCTCTTCATCGCTTTCAAATTCAATATCGAAGATAAGATTTTCGTCCGGCGTGATGACGATGGCTGTGGGATTGAGGAAACCATCGCCCTTGAGCGTTTGCTGGGCTTCGTGGAGAAATTCGTAGGCCAGCGACTTCAGATCGGTCATAGCGACGAAGCCTCCGCTTGCAGAATCTCGCGCAGGGTCTCGCGGCGGCGGATGAGGCGAACGCGCTTGCCGTCCACCAGAACTTCAGCGCCGCGCGGACGAGAATTATAGTTCGATGCCAGTGACATGCCATAGGCGCCGGCGTCAAGAATGCAGAGGTTTTCTCCGGGGTTAACGGGCGGCAGCCAGGCATCGTGCGCCAGGAAATCGCCGCTCTCGCAGACCGGCCCGGCAACGTCCGATTGCGTCTTCTTCGCTCCCGGTCCGCAGAAATTCACCGGGGTGATCTCATGCCGGGCATGGTAGAGCGATGGGCGGATCATATCGTTCATCGCCGCATCGACAATGGTGAAATGCTTGTTTCCGTTGCGCTTGAGGTAGAGCACACGGGTCACCAGCGCACCGGCCGGCGCGACGATCGACCGGCCCGGCTCCAGCAGCAGATGAGGCCGGCTTTTCAAGCGTTCCAGAGGCGTCATCAGGGCTTCAGCGTAGCGGTGCGCGAGGTCGGAAAAATCGACTGGAGCGGCGCTGTTGTAAGAGATGCCCAGCCCGCCGCCGGCATCGATGAAGCGAATGCTGTGACCGTCTGCGGCGAGCTGCTGCGCCAGGTCAACGGCGCGCTCCATCGCCAGGTGAAAGGGAGCAACGTCACCGATCTGCGAGCCGATGTGCAGGCTCACGCCGGAGACGCGCAGATACTTGTGGGTTGCGGCGCGGCGGCAGAGCTCGCGCGCATTTCCGATCGGCACGCCGAATTTGTGCTCGCGCAGCCCGGTAGAGATGTATGGGTGGGTCTCGGCGGGCACATCCGGGTTCACACGCAGCGCGATGTTGGCTGTCTTGCGCAGTTTGCCCGCACATTCGGCCAGCAGCTCAAGCTCGCCTTCGCTTTCCACATTGAACTGGAGAATCCCGCAACGCAGGGCCAACTCCAGTTCAACGGCAGTTTTGCCTACGCCGGAGAAGACAACATTCTTGATGGCCTTCTTGTGGGCACGGCGAACGCGCTCGAGTTCGCCGCCGGAAACAATGTCAAAGCCCGCTCCCATGCCCGCCAGCAGGCGCAGAATGCTGAGATTGGAATTCGCCTTAACCGAATAACAAAGCGTATGCCGCACGTGATGAAAGGCGCGTTCCAGAATGCGATATCGCTCGCGAATCGTGGTGGCTGAGTACACGTACAAGGGCGTACCGAACTTCTTGGCCAGCTTGTTGATCGACAAGCCGTCGCAATGAAGTTCGTTGTTCTTGTAGGTGAAGCCGGGTGGGCGCGTGAACATGAGCAGTTCTTAGTATTTAGTATTTAGCCGTTAGATTGTAGCTCTTTTTTTAACGTTTGAGAGTGCCGTGGATTTTTCGGGTAGTGGGGCAGTTTGATTTCCACAATAGGTGAGCTTTGAGAAACTTTACCCCTGTCGTCCTGAGCGGCACATCGCGATCCCGCAAGAAGGGAGAGCGAGGTAGAGTCGAAGGATCCCGAGAATGCACCCTTGGCCATGCCGCAACAGGGAATTCTACCGTCGCTCAAGAAGAGCTAATTACTAAATACTAAGTACTAAATACTGTTCGCAAAAAACCGCCGGACGCATCCAGACGTCGAGCGGCCCACTGGCAGTCAGGCGGACAGATTAATTTCTGGCCGGTCCCTGGCTGGTTTTGGTGGAATCGGATTCAACCCTCGCCGCGCCAGGCTTGTCTGCAACGGAAGCATCAGCCTGGGCAGCAGTCTGAGAATCCAGATAATCGATCAGCAACTTCACATCCGCCTGCGGCAGATGCAGGTTCGGCATTTTTACTTTGTTGTATTTGTTGAAGAGGGCTACAGCAATGGGATCGTTTTGCGCCAGGGCTTTATCCGGTGCCAGGATGTACCGGGTCACCCATTCGCGGCCGCGCGCATTGGTTACTCCGAGCAAATCCGGCCCCACACCATCACCACCGCCGATGCTGTGGCAGGCGGCGCAACGCGTGCGAAACATCGACGGTCCCGCCCCGGCAGTGGATGGATCGAGCTTGGGCACGTTCTGATAGTTGTTGGCGGCGCTCTTGTAACCGGGGGTCAGCCAGTTATCGATCATGGTGGCAATGAATCGCGGATCGTCGAACGAGCTGTCCTGCATCCACTGTCCCTGAGGTTCGTTGCCGAGCGTCAGGCTGGTGGTATGGCCGGTGAGAGGGTCTTCGTCCAGGCGTCCTGCCATGCCGATCTTCTTGCGCACCAGGTCAATGTCTTCGCGTTTTCCCGTCAGGAAATACCATCCAGGCCCGGCGTGGAATTTCTTGGCATATGTTTTGAGCACCGCAGGCGTGTCGCGCTGGGGATCAACGCTGATGGAATAAAAGAAAATGTCTTTGCCCATGCGATTGTCCAGCAGGCGATAGACCTGGGTAAGCTTGGCGGTTTCGAGCGGGCAACTATCGCCGCACTCGGTGTAAATAAAATTGATAAGGACGATCCTGCCTTTCAGCATGTCGTCATAAAAATGCAGGGTCTTGCCGTCCTGAGTGACAAGCGGGACGTTGGGGAAGTAATTTGCGCCCCAGTAGGTGTTATCTGCCACGGCCGGTGTTGCGGCCACCAGCAGGTACGCTGCAGACGTGAGAATGCACGCGGCGATTGCCGCCTGGATAAGCCAACCATTCCGTCGCACGGTTTCCTTTTCTTCTTTCGTTTCCCAAATGATCATTTTGTCGAGGAAACGGCAGGGAAGTCCGGGTGGACTTCCCGCCGCTGTCAGGTGTGTTTACTTGCCTTTTCCAGAGCCGCCGCTTCGGCCGCTGATGCTGCTGGAACCCTTGCCGGAGCCAGAGCCGCCTCCGGATCCGTTCAGGTCAGCGCCGCCCTTGCCGGAGCCGCCAGAGCCGGAACCAGAGCCACCCGATCCAGAGCCGCCTCTACCCGAACCCGAACCCGAACCTGAGCTACCCGAAGCGTTGAAGGCTGTGGGCAACGTGGTGCTAGAGATGTAGCCCACACCCTGCGGTGTCGGCATAGGAGTCGGCATCGGAACCAGGCCGCGATCCAGTTCCCAGCGAACCAGCATGGCGTGATCTTCATGCACGGTGTTATGGCAGTGCTCCATGAACATTCCGTAGAACTCACGGAATTGCATGGTGAGGGTTACGCTTCCACCGGGGCGCAGACGATAGACGTCCTTGCGGCCGCGCTCCCACGCCGGCACGTTGGCTGCGCTGCCGTTGCGAGCAAGAATCTGCCCTTCTTCAAAGTGGATGTGAACCGGATGGTCCCACCCGCCGCCACCGTTGATGAGCGTCCAGACTTCACGCGTGCCCGGCTGCGGCGCTGCTGCAACGCGGCCGTAGTCGGCGGTAAGCATGGTTCCCAGATCGGTCTTGACGCCCCAGGGATCCTGATCAGTCGGATCCGTGGGATTGATCGCGCCGCGCCCGAACTCGAAGGTACGCTCACGAACCACGGGGATTTGGGAGAGATCGGGGTTGGGGATCATCTGTGCCGGAACCTGGCTCTGATCAGGCTGAGCCGGGTTCCTGGTGATCCGGAACTCCAAGATTTTGCCGACGCAGGGGTCCGAAGACTTCCCATTTAAAGCGTCGGCAAGAGTGCGATCCTGGGTAGGCTTCTTGCCGTCCTGGTGTTCGCACAAATTCACCATCCAGACTTTGTCACCCACGTTGTAGCGCGAAAAGTCGATGACGATGTCATATCGCTCGGCAATGCCCTGCTCATCCAGCTGGGTGAGGGTCACTGGCTGGGGCAGCAGGTTGCCGTCATTAGCGATCTGAATCATCGGCGAGTTGTCGCTCAGGCACAGCTTGAAGAAACGGGAAACGCTGGCGTTGAGGATGCGAAAACGATACTTGCGGCGTTCCACTTCAAAGAACGGTTTGTAGCAGAGGTTCACGGTTGCCACATCGCCGATAAATCCATCGAGCTGGAAGATATCGAAGAAGAGCTGTCCGTTGGCGTCCCAGGCTTTGTCCGCCAGCATGATATTGACGTCGTAATCCAGGTTGGCCCAGGACTTGGAAGTGCCCGAGGGTAAGCGCAGGTTTACGCCGTCATTGAGCGACTCATTGCCGCGATCGAGCGCGCTGTAAATGTTGAACATGGCAGCGTTGCCCTTGTACACATTCTGCGAAGTGAAGCTGAACATGTGATCGTGGAACCAGTGGGTGCTCATGGTTTCATGCCAGTCGCCGGGGACTTTATTGATCCCGCCGTTGTCGGCCGGGCTGCCGGCGCGAGGATCGGTAGCGTCAGGGTTGATGGTGTCATGACCGGCCAGGATGATTGGCCAGTGATAGTCGTAGAACTGTCCGGGGAAGAAGAACGCGCCGGTAAAGCCGTCATTCTCCGCTCCGTGGTGACCATTGTGTTCGTGGGTTGAGATGGTGTGACGTCCGAAGCCGCCGTTCTTGGTTACATCGGCGGGCAGCTTGTTGTGGTGGCGGAAGAGAATCGGCTCGCCGTAGCGGCCAATCGCCAACTTCGGAGGGATGGTGCCGTTGAAGGTCCACATTGCCAGCGGGCCTTGATCAGGCAGGTTGGGATGGAACTTGGGATGAATGCTCTGGCCGTTCTTGGTGTTGATCTTTGCGCCTTCCTGGCATGCTTCAATCGCCACCTGCGGCGGAAAGACATCAAAGCGCTGGTGCGCCCAATCCTGTCCAGGAGGACGGCCTTCAATCGGGCCAAAGCCGCCACCCAGGGCCGGATCAACCGCCTGCGGTGTCTGATTCGCCATCGCGGTAGGCGCCGGGTTCAGCGAAGAGATCGGATTGCGGTCCAGAAGTTCAAACCGCAGCATCGGTTGCGTGAAGGCCAATCCGTTGAGCCCCGGGCTGGGCGGTGCGCCGGTGGGAACCTGTCCAAAGGCGCTCTCAACAAAGGGATTGAGACCGTGAATCGGGGCCAACAGGCCGCCGGTTGTGATGAGCCCCCATTTCATGAGGTCGCGACGAGAGACCTGGCCAGTAGAATAAGCCTTCAGGACTTCAGCGCGATTTTTTCGGGCATTTTCTGCCTCGCGGAGACGTGCAGGCGAAGCTTTCTCAGACAGGAAGAATCCTTCCTGGTGTTTGCGACTCATTGGCTGCGCTCCTTAGTATCTACCTGTTGCCGGGCAGACGGAGAACCGCCAGCGCGCGGCAAACTGCTGACTAGCGTGGCAATGGCCCTCAATTCTTGTCTTTGGGATACCTATGCGCACATCGCGCTGGGAGTCAGAGATTCGATGGAGCACCCAGAAGGCGCTTCAGTCATCAAGCTTCTGCCGGAAGAGCGATGTCAGCTCACGGCTAGAATGCCGGGCAAGAATTAAAGCGTAACGAGATTCAGATTAAAGTTTCTTAGTCTTGGTAATTGGTATGGTTGGGGCGTATCCAGGCACTGGGATACTGGTTTTTGGCCCGTGAAAGCTGCCGGACACCCTCAACTCAGGGGGTTTTTCATGGAGTTATACCGCCGGATATCCTGTCATCGCGGTAGTGATATAAACGGCGAAAGTTTATTTCACCTTAAGAACTACGACGGTCTGATCGTCAAAAACCTCGGCGCCGGAGGCGAAGTCGTCGGCCGCTTTGAAGATGGCGTCGACAATTTCCTGCGCTGAGCCGCCCGCATTCTTGTCAATGACTTGTTCCACCCGGCTGCGTCCAAATTGCTCGTCTTTGGCGTTGCTGGCATCCACGATGCCGTCGCTGAAAAATACAAATATATCCCCCGGCTTGGCATGGATGGTGATCTCGTCATAAGAGACGTCCTCAAACATTCCCAGCGGCAAGCCGGCCACCTCCAGCATGTGGGCGTGGCCCTGGTGGCAATAGATCGGACGAGGGAGGCCGGAGTTAGCCACGCGCATGGTGCGCTTCTCATCGTCCCAGACGGCGCACGTCAGCACAAGGTACTGAGCATCAAGGCGCCGATGATTCAGCGAGCGATTAATGGCGTTAAGCATCTCTGCCGGGCTGGGTTCATCGCGCGCCTGGCTGCGGAGAATGCCGCTGACCAGCGCCGCGTAGAGAGCCGCCGGCGCGCCTTTGCCGCTGACGTCGCCCACGATGATGCAGGCACGTGGCAGCGTGTAATCGAGAAAATCGTATAGATCGCCGCCGATCGCATGCGCCGGTTTGAACCGCGCTGCCAACTCCGCTCCGGGCAGGCTGGGGGTGGTCGGCGGCAGCAGATGGTGCTGCACTTCACGCGCCATCGCCAGTTCGCGTTCCATGCGCTGCTCTTCACGGGCAATGCGCTCGTACAAACGCGCATTCTCGATCGCAATGGCCACCTGTGCGGCCAGCGTGCTCACGGTGCGGAGATGATCTTCCGTGAAATAACCTCGGCGCGTGTGCTCCAGGTCCAGAACGCCGATCACCTGATCCTTGTAAATCAGCGGCACGCACAGCTCCGAGCGCGTCTCGGGATTGGCTTTGATGTAGCGGGGATCGCGGGCGACATCGGGCGCCAGCACCGGCTTTTTGCTCTCCGCCGCTGCGCCAACCAGGCCGCGACCGATAGGTATGTCATGCTTGAGCTGAATGCTCTCCTTGAAGCGTACGGAAAACCGGTGCACCAGCTTCTGCTGGCTTTCGTCGAGCAGCAGGATAGAGAACATCTGGTAATCGATTACCTTGGACAGCAGATCGCCGACGCGCTTCAGCAGCTGGTCAACATTGAGGATGGACGTAAAGTCACGGCTGATCTCGTTCAGCAGGGCCAGCGTGTTCGCCTGACGAACGATTCGGGTGTACAGCCTCGCGTTCTCAATGCTGACAGCGATGCGCGACCCGATGATCGACAGGAGGCGAGCGTGTTCTTCATGAAAATAGCCGCGTTCGCGGGCTTCAAGGTCCATCACGCCGATCACCCGGTTCTTGTTGATCAGCGGCACTGCCAGCTCAGAGTGAACCCGGGGAACGGCTTCAATGTATTCCGTCTCTTTGCTGACGTCGGCCACCAGGATGGCGCGACGCTCTTTAGCTGCACGGCCCGTCACGCCTTCGCCCACCTTGACCCGGATTCGTTCGGCGACTTCAGGCGCATGGCCGATCTGAAAGCGGAAGCGCAGCTCCTGTGTGCGCTCATTCAGCAGCAGGATGGAGAAGATTTCGTAGTCGATGACCCGCTTTACGACCTCGGCTATCCGCTGCAGCAGCGTGTCCAGGTCGAGCGTCGTGTTGAGGACGTCCGCGACTTCAATCAGAAGCGCTTCGACATCCACACGCTGAGGTTGGGTGGAGGAAACCATGAGGTCGACTATTGATGATAACAGTAAGCAGCACCCTGTGAGGTTTCGCGCGAGCGCAAAGAATTGCCACTTGGCACCACAGAGCAAAAAGCTAGCCGCTCAGGAAATGTAACTGAGCGGCCCAGGAATCGCGATCAGTGCGCGTTCTACCTGAATCGATACACCAATCCAAAAGCAAAGCGCGCGTCCTTCTGCGTGGCGGAGAAGATGTGAGATCCGTGATAATCAAGTTGAATCATGCGGACGGCGAACGATCGATTGAGATCGTAGTCCACGCCGCCGCCGAGCGCCCAGGCCGCGCTGGTGTCGCTGGGGGTTATGTCAGAGCTGAAATGCGCGATGCCGACCAGGCCATGCACGAAAAAATGCAACTGGCCGGAACGGACCGCGAGTTGCGGACCGAACAGAACGTTGAATTCGCGGGAAGTTACCCCGCCGCTGGTTTTGTAGTTGGCGCCAAGATCGGCCTTCAGGCCAAGCCAGTCATGCACGTTTCCCGTAAGCGCCGCCGTCCAGCCGCTGCCGTGGGACAGAGTGTCGCCGTTCAGAAGGGAATAACCGACAAAAACGTCGCCGGAAGAACCTTCATGGCTCATGCCGCGCTGGGCCCAACCACTGATAGAGAAAACCAGGATCAAAAGGGCGAACAGAGATCTGCGCATGTTTCCGTCGTGCCTCCGATAAAAAAATATTCGGTACATCTTATTGTGACGGGCAACGGGGCAGATGGCTAAAGAAAATGCGTGTAAGCCGGTTACAGAAGTGATACACCAGCGCAACCAGTTTGCCGCGGAGGCTCCGCGCAGCCCGGCTTTTTCGATGGAGGCGGAGGAGCTGGATCTCGAAATCCTTCAAAACGAAAAATGAGGACGGTCGAGAAGCGCAGCTGGTGTTGAAACTGTCCGAACAGGTCTGCGCTATGGAAGTCAACCTGGGCCAAGCGGATCGCAAAGCCGAAAAAGTCCAGGTCCAGCCCACCACCGGCCACGTAGGCAAATCCCGTGTCGCTCGCGGTGCCGGTCACATGACTCATGCCTGCCCAAGGTATGGGCGAAGAGAGTAAACCGATTGGTCCGATGCGAGAATTGCGGTCCAAAAAGAACATTGTGGGTATGCCGTAGACTGCCGGCTGCAGATTGGTGATGAGCATCAAGATCAAGATTAAGGCTCAACCACTGCTTTAGGTAGCCTCCTGCTGATAACTCCCATCCGCTTGCCTTTTTCTGAAGGTCACCATGAAGGAGGGAATAGCCGGCAAAGACGTCGGCGACGCGAAAATCATCTGCGGTAGCACGTTTTATGAATCCAGCACAGTTAAGCAACAAAATTAGAGTGATGGTTGAAGGTCGCATGCGCGCAAAGGAGACTGCCTAACCTTTCAAGCCCGGTGTTGGTTCGGGCGCTCCGAGTTCGCGCACGATGGCGACGCTGGCGCTGGCGCCCAGACGATTGGCCCCGGCTTCAATCATGGCCGAGGCGTTAGCAGCCGTGCGGATCCCGCCGGAAGCTTTCACGCCGGCGCGATTACCCACAACGCCGCGCATGAGCGAAACGTCTTCCGGCGTGGCAGCGCCGAAGAAGCCGGTCGCGGTCTTTACAAAGTCGGCTTTGGCGGCCAGGCTTAGCTGGCAGGCCAGGATTTTTTCTTCGAGCGTTAGCAGTGGAGTTTCAAGAATCACTTTAACTATGGCCCCGCTGCCATGAGCCACTTCAGCCACAGCCATCATGTCATTCTGCACGCCCTGGCGATCGCCGGAGCGAAGCGCGCCGATATTCATGACCATATCCAGCTCCTGAGCGCCCAGACGCACCGCTTCACCGGCTTCAAAGCGCTTGACGGTCGTGTGATTCGCGCCGAGGGGGAAACCGATGGTGGTGGCAACTTTGACCGGAGTGCCGCGCAGGACGGAGGCTGCCAGCCCGATCCACCAGGGATTGACACAGACGGCGGCAAATCTAAAGGCAGCTGCTTCTTCACATAGACGGATAATCTGCTCTGCCGTGGCTTCTGATTTGAGTAGGGTATGGTCGATGAAGCCGGCAACTGCGTGCCAGTTCCGGATACTCGTCTGGGGATCTGACAGGACCTGTGACATCCGAATCGAATTGTACCACTACTTTCCTTCGTCTTCAGTAAAGACACAAATATCGGGGAGGTTACGAAAGCGCTCTGCATAGTCGAGCCCGTAACCGACCACAAATTTGTCCGGGATCTTGAAGCCGACGTAATCGGCCTCCACCGGCATCTGGCGGCGTGAGGGCTTGTCCAGCAGCGCGGCGAACTTCAACATGCTCGGCTTGCGCGCCAGCAGAAGCTTGCGCAGAAATGTGAACGTGAGTCCCGTGTCCAGAATGTCTTCCACCAGGATCACGTTTTTGCCTTCCAGGGGAGTCGTTACGTCCTTGATGAGCTGGACCTCGCCGGCGCTCTCTTTACGGGTACCGTAGCTGCGTACGGCAATGAAATCAAAGGTTGCGTCGAGCTCAATCTGGCGAGCAAGATCGCTCAGGAAAAGGCACGCACCTTTGAGCACACCCACCAGGACCACCGATTCGCCGACGAAGTCGCGCGTGATCTCCTGGCCCATGCGGGCCACGGCTTCAGCGATCTGGTCGCGCGAGATAAGCACTTCCATGGTTGACGTCATCGGGGGAAGATGGATTGTACAAAAAAAACCTGTTGGCTACTAGCCAGCTTGCGTTTCGGTGGTGGCTCAGTTTGGACCTTCAGGGCATCGCTCGTTCTCATCGTCATCTCGAAGGGCGTGGACGAGCCCGCGTTTTCATCAGCGGGCGAGTAGACCTGAGAGACCTTGTGCCTGAACCATCCCATAAACATGGAAAACACAAGGTCCCTCCGTCCTACTCGCGCGCTGACGACGGCGCGCGCTCGCTATACGGCCGTCGGGATGACGAACTGTGGCAGGGGTTGGATTGATCGCCAATATCAAAAACTGAACCAGTACCGCCGGTTCGGAAATCGAGTTTCTGGAATGGTGGACGGGCGCTACGGGCTAATGGGCTTTTCGCCGGCAGTAATCAACAGGCGCGAGACAATCAGATCGAAAATAATGCGGATCTCATCATTGGTGGATGAGAAATGAAAGTTGACGCGGCGGGCAAGGACCTGGTCGCGAAGCATGCTCTCAAACATTCCAATCATCGCTGAGGTCAGAGCGGCAGGGGAAACTCTCTGTGAGAGCGGGGTTCCGGCTATTAGATCAGTCAACACCTGCTCGACTGCAGCGCTGAACCGTAAGTAACCGGAAGTTACAAGAATGTCAGATCCGGTGCCGGCTTTGCGAATGCGACGGCCTTCAAAGAGCATCAACTCCTTGAGCGCCTGGTCACGGTCCAATGCCTGCAAAACAAGCTCAAAGAGCCTGCGCAGCTTGTCTGCAGGCGAGGGCAACTCCTTTATGGCTTGAGAAATAAAATCCAGTGTCTGCCAGCCTTGATCAAAAATTGCCTCCAGCAAACCTTCCTTGCTGCCGAAGTGTTTGATCAACTGTGCTTCATCGGTGTTTGCCTGGCGGGCAATCGCGTCGGCCGAGGTATTTTCAAAGCCGTGAACAGAAAACAAAATTTTGCCGGATTCCAACAATCGTTCACGGATTGAAGGCGGGTCTGGCGGCTCTGGCTTTGTGGAAGCCATTTGAGCGCACGGTAGCAGAACTCCCATTTGCCAGTCAAACGACTATTTCTGCCTTTACGCCGCACAGGATCAGCCACAGCGCCTGGTGGCCAGAAGCGAGCCACTGTTTTAGAATTTCCTGTTCTTCACCAGCAAGGTACACGTATGCCACTCCCCGAATACAAGCAACTGGTTGATGCAGCCAAGCGCGAGATCAAAGAGATCGATCCCGCCGAGCTGAAACGGATGCAGCAGGCGAAGGAAAGTTTCACCTTGATTGACGTTCGCGAGCCGGACGAGGTCGCGGAAGGCGCGATCGCCGGCGCCATGGCGCTGCCGCGCGGTCAACTGGAATACAAGATCGACACCATCACCACGGACAAGGATCAGCCGATTGTCTGCTACTGCGGCGGAGGCGGACGCTCGGCGCTGGCGGCACAGTCGCTGCAGAAGATGGGCTTTAAGAACGTGAAATCTCTGGCCGGAGGATACAAAGGCTGGAAGGGAAGCGGCGGCTAGTATTTCGTATTTGGTACTTAGTATTTGGCAAGACAACGCGTCGGCTGTTTCGAGCCACATACTAAGTACTAATTTCTAAATGCTTCTTTTCAAGGATCGAAAAAATTCATGAACCTCAACGGCATCAAAATCACCTGGCTTGGACACGCGACATTTCTGATTACTACGCCTGGCGGCAAAACCCTCATTATTGATCCCTGGGTCAGCGGAAACCCGGCCACCCCCACGGACAAGAAAACCATCGCCAAGCTGGACTACATGCTCGTCACGCATTGCCACAGCGATCACTTTGCCGACGCGGTGGACCTGGCAAGCAAACATCAACCCACGGTCGCGGGCATGTATGAGCTGTGCGTTTACATGCAGAAGAAGGGTATCAAGCAGATCGCGCCCATGAACAAGGGCGGCACCCAGCAGGTGGGCGAAATCAAGGTCACCATGGTCAACGCGCATCACTCCAACACGCTTGAGGATGGCGCCACGATCTTTACTCCCGGCGAGCCGTGCGGTTTCGTGGTTGAGTTTGCCAATGGCCTCAAGATTTATCACGCCGGCGATACCTGCGTCTTTGGCGACATGGCGATTATCCGTGAGCTCTACGCGCCTGACGTGTGCATGCTGCCGATTGGCGATCTATTCACTATGGGCCCCAGAGAGGCAGCCTATGCCTGCAGCCTGCTCAAGCCGAAGGCGGTGATACCCATGCACTACGCTACCTTCCCACTGCTCACCGGGACACCGGATGCGTTCCAGAAAGAGCTCAAGTCTCGCGGGGTGAACGTGGAGTTGCTCACGATGAAGCCGGGGCAGACGATTTCCTGAGGTTTCTGTCGCTTCGCTCCAAACCGCCAGCGCAGCTTGCCCGACACGGGTCTCTTCTGCGCTTGAGGCAAGCAGCTCGCCGCGCAAGCCGGGCTCGCTGCTACATTGATAAACCTGATAATCGCGGAAAGGCCCAGATAATGGCTGGAATTACGGAATCTGCAGTCGACCGATACATGCTCTCATTGCTGCCTGCACGTGACGCGGTCTTGCAGGAGATGGAGGAGCAGGCAGAAAAGCGCGACATCCCGATCGTGGGCCCGGCCGTGGGACGCGTATTTTACCAATACGCAAAGCTCATCAATGCGCGCAAAGTGTTTGAGATGGGCTCGGCCATCGGCTACTCGACGATCTGGTGGGCGCAGGCCGTTGGCGCGGGCGGAGAAGTCTTCTATACCGATGGCGATCCTAAGAATGCCGAGGAGGCACGCGGTTACTTTCAGCGCGCCGGCGTAGTGGACCGCATCCACGTCGGAGTGGGCGACGCGCTGGAGCAGCTCTCGGCGCAAAAGCAGGAGTTCGACATCATCTTTAATGATGTCGATAAGGAGTACTATCCGCACGTGCTCGACCTGGTGGCGCCGCGTCTCCGCCGCGGTGGACTTTTTATCACGGACAATGCGCTTTGGTACGGCCGCGTAACCGAAGCCGATCCTAAGGACGAGACCACGCGGGCTATCCTGGAATTCAACCGGCGTCTGTATGCAATGCAAGACTTCTTTACGACGATCCTGCCGTTGAGAGACGGGCTGGCGGTGGCGGTAAAGGGATAGCAGCAACTCATTGCATATGAGGGCTGCTCTTTCTATTTCAACGCATGATGAAACGTCGCCGGATCGCCGTCACCTACGCGCTCGCCGGCTAGCGGAAAGCCGGGCGCATCCATTTTCATCGCTACGGCATGATTGTTTTGAATCACAAACGAGACTCGCGCCCGGGTTGAATGCACGGCAAAGCTGCCGTCGTTCTGCTTGAGCAGGCGCTCCGGGCCTTCACCGAGCGGTTGGATCATAAGACGTCCGTTCTCATCAAAGACACGAAACGTCCGACGATACTGCGCAAATGAATCATGCAGATTGGGCGAAACGCTATCCAGTTTGAGCACATAGGTTCCGCCAAGCTGTTTGCGCTCGGCTTCTGAGACAGGTAAATCCGCGAGATTGGGCAATAAGTCAACGACCGGGGTAGGCGGAAGAGGCGTTAGTCCGAGAATCGACCGAGCCAGAGCGCGCGTGATGGCGTAAGCGTTTTGACCTTCAGTGTTGGTGAGCACGACAATTGTGAGCCCGTCTTCAGGAAAATCATAAAGGCTGCCGCTATAGCCAAGCAGTGATCCATGCTGACCGATCCGGCGATGGTCATCCTCATGATTCAGAATCATGGCAAAGCCGTATTGCGCTTTAGGGTCCTGCGCGCTCATGTGAGCCGCAGCACCTTCCGCGGTGGTCATGAGTTGGAACGTTTCCGGCCGTACCAGGTGCTGTGTTTTGATTGCCCGCCACATCTCGAGAAGATCACTCACCGTACTGCAGAAACGCAGATCCGTGTTGTAAGCCATACCGTTCTCATTGGCGGGTAAATAGCCTTCGTCATAGCTGAAGCGGTAGGAGTGAGAGAGATTGCGCACGAGCGTGAAGTCGTCGCAATAGGTGGTGGATTTTGTGCCGGCCGGTCTGAGGATGTTCTGTTCGACATAATCAGGAAAGCTTTGTCCTGATACCCGTTCCACGATAGTGACCAGAAGTTGAAAGCCGGAGATCGACCAGTCCCATTTTTTGCCGGGTTCATTCACCCAGTCCTTGCCGGCATAAAGGGCCATTACCTCATCCAGCGCCTTAGGCTGGCGGCTGGTTGCCTCAATGGGATCGCCGAGATAGTGATAGTCGACGATGCCGGAGGTATGGTTGAGCAACTCACGAATGGTTACATGGTGGCCTTGCAGCGGAAACTCCGGAATGAACTTTGAGATGTCGTCATCCAGAGACAATTTGCCGCGCTCTACCTGCTGCATTACGGCGATGCCGGTGAAAGGCAACATCGGGCCGACGACGTGGTAAACGGTCGAGGAGTTGGCAGGAGCATTTAGACCCAGATCAGCAAAGCCGTATCCTTGATGAAGAAGGATTTTGTTGCCGCGGGCTACCAAAACAGAAGCGCCAACCACGTGCTCGCGGGTCATCACCTGTTTGACAATGGCGTCCAGATTGGTCTCAGAGCTTGCATCACTCTGGAGGGCCCTGGCGGCTGAAGTGCAGAAGAGAGCCAGGGCAAAGATGAGAGTGGCTGACATTTGCATGGCTAGCGATTATAGCCGCCAGACTCGTCTAAGCTCGCCGCGAGTTATCCGCGTTGATCAATCTTCAAGATCCTGCAGCCGCCATATGCGTTGCCTTGAAGCTGTCCGACAAGGCATCTTCACAGGTGTATTCGATCACCGAACGGTAGTGTTCGCCCAGGAAGACGCGCAGGCGGGCGGTGTCCATGGTGCTGGAACCAAGCAGGTAGGGAAGAGCTTCCGGCGGGATATCGGAGACGCCGAGATCCCACAGCAGGCGCACCGCCTGCCTGCAGAAAGTCTTGGCCGGAACGCGCTGGACTTCAATTCCCGCGATATCGATGCAGCGGCGCAGCTCCAGTGGATCGCCGCGGCCGGCCACGTTCAGCACGGTCAATTTGGGATCGGACTCCGTCCGGCGAAAGATGTGCGCAATGAGCCGGGCAACATCGTCCACATGCACGAATTGGAACTTATGTTCCAGGTAGTCGCCGCGCGAAGGCAGCCACAGGGGCAGGCGCTTGCCCTGGCGGCGCAGGCGTTCAGCCAGGCGTCCTTTGCCGCCGGGAACTCCCCGCAGCACACCGAGCTGGTAGTTTTGCACGGTCTCACCGGCGTAAACATGCGGACGGAGAATGTACGTCTTGCACTTCATACCGCGAGCGCGCGATTGTACGGTGCGGTCGGCTTCCTGCTGATGCAACGCATAGGGCAGGCTTTGCGCGTTGAGCGGCGCGTCTTCGGTAACCGCCTTGCCCAGCTCCGGCCCATACACCAGGGCGCTGCTGGGGAAGATGAATTTATCAATGCCGCCAAGCATGCGGTTGTGCTCAGCGATGGCTTCCGTTACGCGGCTGGTGCCGGCCACGTTGATGAGCCACATCTGTTTCTTGTTGGTCACGCCAGTGCGCAGCGGGTCCAGTACAAACGCCAGGTGCGCCACTGCTTCCGGACGGTGTGCGCGCATGAGCGCCAGCAACTGGTCGCACGAGCGCTCCTCCGCGAGATCGACTTTTTCAAAGCCGGCCAGCGCGGATGTGTTTTCCGGCTCGCGTACATCCACGCCAATCACGTGAAAGTCCTTGAGCTGCTTGAGCAGGCGCAGCCCCAGATTGCCTGAGACTCCGGTGATCAGCACTATCGGTTTTTGGGCCATGGCTATTTGTTGGAGGACAACGGTTCAACCGGTTTGCTCGTGCTGCTACCGGAAGGAGCAGCCGGCGCGGGCACAGGCCGATTCGGCACGCGCGGCGGAGGAATCGTGAGCGGAGCTCCGGTGGAGCGTGGACCAAAATAGGTTTCGTTGAGATCGGTGTGGATGGGATCCATCACCGCTTTGTTGGCGGCTTCAATCCCGGTCTTGCGGATCGCAGCGCCGATTTCGGCTTTTACCTGTTGCAGTGTCAGCGTCTCCCGACCCATGAGTTTGTAAAACTGAAAGCCTGCCGGTTCCGGCTCAACCTTGGTTACCTCGCCCGACTTGAGAGCGAAGATATCATTTTCCACGTTGGGAGCGAGGAGGCCGCTACCGCGTCGCCGGGTTCCAGCATCGGTGTTAAGCGAAGGCGGATTCAATCCCAGCGTGCGATAACCCTCCTGCTGGAGTTTGTCCAGATCCTCGCCTTTGGCGGCACGGTCGCGCAGGCTCTCGGCGAGTTTCTGCGCGCGTTGCTCAAAGTCATCGTTTACGCGCGGAGCCTTGGGATTAACGCGGGGAATAAAAACGCGCCCCAGCTTAACCTGCTCGAACCGGGCGAGGTTCTTGTCGTAATAAGCCTGAATCTCAGCGTCAGAGAGGTTGCGGTATTTCTCGTCCATGGTGCGGCGATAAATCTCAGTCAACCGGTTCAGCCGGACGATGCGCATCATCTCCTGGAACCTGGGATCTTTATCAAGGCCAAGCTTTTCCGCCTGGCTGGCAAACGCCATCATCTGCACATAGGCTTCGGCCAGATTGCGGATCGCCACAGGAGGCATCGGAGCATTGGACTGGTTCACCGCGGCCAGGATCTTCTCAAATTTTTCTTTGCTGACGACGGTGGTGCAGTCCGTGCTGCTCTTGGCGGAGGCGTCGGGACAAAGTCCGTGCACCGTAATGACGGCTTCGTTGTTGCCCACCGCTTCCGGATGTGCGGCTGCGCTCTGCGGCTGGATGGGAGCCGGCACGCCGGGCCTGGCTTGCGGCGGGGCGGGTGTTGCGGGCCCCTGGCTCTGGGCTGCCGCGCATGCAGCCATGAGGATAGAGACTACAAGAATGCGCATCATTTTGGCGAAACACCTTCCCGAAATCATCGCTTGTGAACTGGGGGAGTACGGCAATCGTAACACAAAGAAATCGCGGAACAACGCTCGAGATTCTAGAGTGTTTCGCTTATCCGGCAAACGAATTCCACGGGACTATTCAAACAATTTCCATGCGGCCCATGACCTATTTTGGCTGATTCGGCGGCTGCGCACCGGCGGGAGCGCCAGATGCAGCGGGAGGTCCAAAATAGGCATCGTCGTAGATGGCCTGCACGGAACCGTTGAGTTCTTTCATCTTGTCTTCCATTTTGTGCCGGACAATCTCGCGCGTGATTTCCGCCTTCACGCTGTCCAGCGGCGCGGCTTGCAGGCTATCAATGCGATAGATTACGAAGCCGCTCGCATCGTCGGAGCGGAATACGTCTCCGGCTTTGTGCGAGAAGATATCCTGGTCAAGCTTGGCAGGAAACATGCCGTGGCGCACTGTGGTCATCTCCGTGCTGGGTGGCGGTGCTGTAATGCCCAGAGTGGTATACGCCTCTTTCTGCAGTTTGTCTGGCGCTTCACCCTTGGCGGCGCGAGCTTGCACGTCGTCGGCCACCTGCTGAACCTTGGTCTGAAAAGCCTGCTTTTGCTCCGCTGTGGCCCTGGGATCGGGATTGTTCTTGGGAATGTAGATCCGGCTCAGCTTGGCGCTTTCAAATTTGGACTGATTCGCCTTGTAGTAGGCTTCAATCTCCTCTGGCGAAGGATTACTGTACTGTTCCGCCAACTGGGTACGGTAAATGTCACTCAGGGTCTTCATTCGCAAGACGCGCATCACCTCCGCGTATTCCGGCGAATTCTCGATGCCCGCAGCTTTAGCCGCCTCTGAAAATACCAGCAGCTCAACATAGGCCTGAGCTACCTGCCTGCGTGCTCCCGCCGGCAATGGCTGGTTGGTAGGGTTGAAAGCTTTGAGCAGGTTGTCAAACTGTTCCTTCGTCACGGTGACGGCGCAATCCTTGGTGCCTGGTACCGCGGCTTTGGTTGCCGGGCCGGTTTCAGCAAGACACAATCCTTTGATCGTGATTACCGGCTGGCTGGGCAAGACATCGGGCGGCCGCTCATCAGGCTTTTTGAGGGTTGGCGGCGTTGGCGACTGCGTGCTTGGCGCGGCCGCCGGCTTCTGAGCATTCTTACCAGCCTGGGCGCCTGCAAATGCTGTTGTCGCAGCTATGAGGCAAGCCATCCATATGCGGGCCATGATAGGAGTCCTTTCGCAAATAAAAAGGCAGGAAAACGGCAACATCCTAGCATAATCGCTTTTACACTCAACAAGATGAGTCACTTAGGTTACTGGTGTACAGCAACCAAAACTTGAGAGAATGAACCCGTGTCACTGAGCGAGGCCAATCCGGTGCTGGAGCGCATGCAGAAAGAGAAGCGCACGGTCGCGCTCAACTCTCTGCTGGCTGCCATCGCGATCACATCGCTGAAGCTGCTTGTCGGTGTGACGACACGAAGCCTGGGTATTCTCTCCGAGGCGGCGCATTCCGGCCTGGACCTGGTGGCGGCGCTGGTTACGCTGCTCTCGGTCCGCGTGTCAGACAAGCCGGCCGATGCCGAGCACCAGTACGGCCATGGCAAGGTAGAAAACTTTTCCGCATTTATTGAGACCGGCTTGCTGCTCTTTACCTGCGTGTGGATTGTCTGGGAAGCAATTCGCCGTCTCAGCGGCCATCACAGCGTGCACATTGAGCCCAGCCTTGCCGCCTTCGGCGTGATGTTTCTTTCGATGTTTGTCGACTGGTGGCGCTCGCGCCGATTGCAGAAGATCGCCCAGAGGTATGACAGCCAGGCCCTGGAAGCCGACGCGCTGCACTTCAGCACTGACGTTTTTTCCAGTGGCGTGGTTGCGCTCGGTTTGGCCCTGGTATGGGCCGGCTCGCGCTGGCATGTTCCGTGGCTTGCCAAGGCCGATCCGGTGGCTGCGCTGATGGTTTCGGGGGTGATTGTGTACGTAAGTTCGCGGCTGGGGCGCCGCACGATTGACGCCCTGCTGGACGCCGCACCGGCCGGCTATCGCGGCCGCATTGTCGATGCTGTCTTGCAGGTGGATGGAGTCATTGAAGTCGAGCGGGTGCGCATTCGCCGCGCCGGCAATCGCTATTTTGCCGATCTGGCGGTCGGACTGGCGCGCAACGTTACCTTCCAGCGTTCAGGCCAGGTGGTAGCGGAGGTTACCCGCGCCGTTCACGACATCCTGCCGGACGCTGATGTGGTGATCCACTCCGTACCGCGCGAAACCGGCCATGAAAATATTTTTGATCGCATACGCGCCGTGGCCTTGCGCAATAACTTCAGCGTGCATGACGTGAGCGTACAGGACCTGGGCGGCCGGTTGCACGTGGAACAACATTTGGAGTTGGATGAAACGCTCAGCCTTAAAAACGCGCATGACGTGGTGACGGTGCTGGAGTCGGAGATTCGCGATGAAGTGCCGGAAATCTCGTCGATTCTGACCCATATTGAAAGTGAGCCTTCAACGATTGAGTCGGGCAACAGGGTGCTGCGCGATGCGGTGCTGGAGCAGAAGCTCAAACCGATCGTACTGGAGTTTCCCGAGGTCGTGGACATGCATGACGTGGAGATCAAGCGCGTCCGCGGCAAGGTCTACATGTCGTGCCACTGCACCATGTCAGACGATCTGCCGCTGGCGCGCGTGCACGACGTTTCCACGGAACTCGAAATACGCTTCAAGCAGGCCGCGCCGGAGCTGTTCAAAGTGCTGATCCATCCCGAGCCGCAGACGGACAATCGGAGATAGCGTTTGCTCGCTCAACCCGTGGGCACTGATATGTGTCCACTCGCGCAAATTAATTCGTCACACCGATCTATCAAAGAAAAGGCCGGGCGGCTCCCGCCCGGCCATTACCAACCAAAAGGAGAAAAGAGGCTTAATCCTTTGGCTGACTATCACGTTTAAGTTCAATTGGCTGATTATCACGTTTGAGTTCCATCAGCGGCTCGACCTTGATTTTTGCGTTGGCCGGCAGCTGGAACAGGGTGGCGTCGGGCTCGGTGCGGCTGATGTTGGTGAGACGGAACACCGTTTCGCCCACTCGAGGATCGGAGTGCTTGCGCAGGACGACCGTGTGCAGATCGGGCGAGAACCAGGTTTCAGATACCACGTCGATCGGGCGATCATTGCCGATCTGGCCGGCGGGAATGGTTACGGTTTCACGTTTGCCGGTAGCGGAAACGCCTTCGATGGTCTGGGTGCCCAGATCTTCATGCTTTACCTGCTCGCCATGCCCTTCCGGTATCTCCCGGACCTGCTGATTTCCGGCAATAGCCTTCTCCCGCGCACTGCGCTTCATTTCAACCACTTTTTGCCTGTCAACGATCATCGGGCCTTTACCCCAGTTGGTCTCGGTCTTGATGACCTTGCTGGTGTCCCCATCCGGAGTTATGACGTACTGCGTATGCGTAGTGGGGTCATTGATGAAAACCAGCTTCGGGCTGTCAACCTGCACCGGGCCTACACGATTGAGAGTGGTTTCGCGGCGGGTGCGGCCCTGGCTGTCACGGGCAACAAAATCAGAGGACTTGCGAACGATCCTGTTGCCGTCAGCCAGAGTTTGCGTGCTTTCTTCGACGGCGGTTGCGGTATAAGGAGCGTTTGTAACCAACTCTGCGCCCGCGGTCATCTCGGTGAGAAAAAACGCCTGCTCAACCTGCTGATTAGGCTCGCTCTGAAAAAAGAAGTTGACTTTCGCCGGGCTATCCTGCGCAACCGGGTTATCCTGAGCAACGAAGATGCGGTTGTTCTCCGGCGATGAGGGCTGTTGGGCGGCCGCGCCGGCCGCAAACAGAAGTCCGGCAATTAACAGAACTACGATGCGTTTCATAAACTAGCTCCTTCAAAGTTTTATTGCACTAATCTCACGGCGTAAGGCGTGCCGCTCTGGCTCACCACAACATCAGCAGTCACGCTGTGTGTGCCGGCGCTGGCGCTGACTGGAGCACCGATCTGCCAGAGCGTGCTCGCCGGCACGTGAACGCGCACCACGCGTAATTCGTCCTTTGGAACGGCGGGATCGTACCCGGGAAGCGCCAGAAACTCCCGGTTTGCGGCGTTGAGCACGGTTGCGGCTCTTTGCGTCTTCGAGGCATTCTTGGTCGAAGCATTCTTCGTCGAAGCATGCTTCGCCGAAGACGTCGGCCGAGCAGCGGCAATTGGCGGAACAGGAGTCATCGCGGCCTGGGCTGGCGGCACGGTTGGCGAATTCTGAGTTTGCCGGGCTGTTTGCGGCCGGCTGTGCGGCCGGTTGCGCAGGGATACGAACGACGCGATCAAGGCAAGACACGCAACGAGCACGCCAATGTTGGTTCGCCGGATCCGTCTGCGGCGCGCGTGATGGCGGCGAAATTCGCCCAGCAGGCTGTTGCCGATCTCAGGCGATGCCGCCCGTGGCGACGAGCTCGCTAAGCGCTTCAATGCCTTGGCCAGCCGGACGTCGGATTGCGGACCTTGGGATTGTCGATCTCCGGATTGTGGATCTATTTCGTGCATTTTTGCCAGCTCAATTTGGTCTTTAACATGGCCCGCGCACGGTGCAGCCGCGAAGCCACGGTGCCGGGCGAGCATTCCAGGATCGCCGCGGCATCGGCATAGTTCATCTCTTCCAGATCACAGAGCGCTACCACTTCACGATACTGCTCCGGCAGCGCCAGTACAGCCTTGCGCAGAAACTCCAGGAGCTCGGCATTGCTCAATTCAGCCAGCACATCCAGATCGCTGGCCAGGGCAGCCTCAGCGTGGCCGTTGAAAGCCTCATCGTCGATCGGCAGGTCGAGACGCGAACGCTGCATAATTCGCCGCGTCACGTTGCGCGCGATGCCGAACAGATAGCCCGCGACCGTACCTTTGTCCGCCTCATAGCTTTTCGGTTTGCCGATCAGCAGCATAAAAACTTCCTGCGTGACCTCTTCCGCCGTGGCCCTGTTGCCGGTCATATGCAAGACAAACCGGAAAAGGGGCCCCTGGTAACGCTCATAAAGGCAGGTAAACGCCGTTTCATTTCCCTTAGCGAGCTGCCGGAGCAGCTCCTGATCTGCGGCTGGCGATTCTGCCATAGCGTTGGTCGCAACTGCCTTCCGGGCTCCTGTATTCCATTGCGCGATTGGGAAGAATCGTTCCATTATTTTTGTCGCTGCGCTCCAAGCCGCTAAAAAGAAAAGCTGTCAGTCGAGTGTTCTGCTCCCGAGACAGGCAGCTCGCCGCGCGAGCCGGGCTCGCTGCCAGAAGAATCTTCCACTATTTGTCGCTGCGCTCCAAGCCGCTAAAAAGAAAAGCTGTCAGTCGAGTGTTCTGCTCCCGAGACAGGCAGCTCGTCGCGCGAGCCGGGCTCTCACCCCGCCACGCGAACACCGCGTGTGTCGGGGGCCCGGGCTCCCACCCCGTTACGCGAACACCGCGCGTGTCGGGGGCCCCGGGCTCGCTGCCGATGGACTTGCCCTCAAAAATGAGACGTTTCGGCTGGCCTTCAGTTATCGGGGCTTCTGCAGAGGACACTTTAGAGCGAACTCGGATATTTTTCGAGATAAAGTTTCACCATCTCTTCGGGCTTGTTCGCCGGTGCTTGTCATTTTGGATCCGGTGTTGCAAAGCTTTGTAAAGAACGCCGGACGCCTATCTGTTGTTGCCGTATCATAGGGTTTCGCGCGCGGAGGGCCCATGGTTGAAGCACAGGTGACTTGGACGGACGGAGAGAGGTTTTTAGCCAGCGCCAGCAGCGGTCATGCCATCGTCGTCGACGCTGACCGGCAACGGAATACAGCACCTGGTCCCATGGAGCTTGTGCTGATTGGTCTGTGCGCCTGTACGGCGACCGATGTCGTCAGTATTCTGCGCAAAAAGCGGGAGCCGTTCACCGGAGTGAATGTACACGCCGAAGCAGAGCGGGCCACGGAACCGCCAACAGTTTACAAATCGATCAAACTCATCTATACAATTTCCGGCCAGGTTTCGCGCAAAGCGGCTGAGGATGCGATACGGCTTTCAGAAGAGAAGTACTGTTCGGTTGCAGCTATGCTCCAGAAAACGGCGCGGATCATCACTCAGCTACATCTGGTGGAATCCGCTGAATTGCTGAAGAAATCGTGAAAAAGTGAAGCACTGATCTGCCGTAACGAATCTATTTGAGGAGATGGGAGAAGAATTGAATGACGCAGAAAAAGGTTGTGGTTTACAGTCAGCCCGGTTGACCGCCATGCACATGGGCTGAGTCCTACCTTTCGGAGAAAGGGATCCAATTTGAAGTGAAAGACGTGAGCCGGGACCAACAGGCGGTGTTTGAATTGGTCCGCACGTACAACAGCCGTTCCACTCCCACCATTGTCGTTGGCCAGCAGGTTATGGTCGGTTTTGATCCGGAAAAACTGGACGAGATGCTTGCCAAGTAGGTCCGCCAGCGCAATCACATCAGGCCCCTCTACGGAACATGGACATCCGTGGTGGGGCTACTTCTTTATTGCCGCAGCTTCGCTATGCTGGGGCGCCGCCGCTATCTTCGGAAAAGCCATTTTCAACGGCAGCCTTTTTGCCGGACGCCCTGCCATCTCTCCCATGGTGCTCACGCAGATGCGGACCACCTTCGCTGTCATGGTGTTGTCACTGATTCTGCTTCTGCGCTTTGGTAAGGAGATTTTCAGAATCAGCCGGGATGATCTGGGGCTTTGTTTCCTGGTGGGAACACTAGGGGTGGCCTGTTCGAATTACTTTTATTACCTCGCAGTGCAAAAAGCCGCGGTTTCACTGGCGATCACGGTGCAGTACACCGCGCCTGTGTGGGTGCTGCTTTACATGGTCCTGGTTGGACGGGAGAAGCCTACCTGGCACAAGACAGTGGCAGCGCTCGTGGCCATGGCCGGAACCGCGCTGGCCATTGGCGTGTTCCATTCCAATACAAAAATCAGCGCTGTGGCCGTAGGCGCGGCCCTGCTGGCATCGTTTGGATACGCTTTCTACAACATTGGCGG
>DATFSU010000081.1:0-5060 GCA_035262465.1 Candidatus Angelobacter sp.
GCTCGGCATTCGCATGATCAAGATTCATCCTCCGCACCAGCTCCTGTTTCCCAACGACTACCTGAGCGGAGTCAAAGAACTGGAGATCATCTACCGCGCCGCCGAGGCCAACGCCATTCCGGTGATGTTTCACACCGGCACGTCCATTTTTCCGGGCGCGCGCAACAAGTACGGCGATCCCATCTACATCGACGATGTGGCGGTGGACTTCCCCAGGCTGAAAATTCTGTTGGCCCACGGCGGCCGGCCTTTGTGGATGAACACAGCTTTCTTCCTCATCCGGCGCCACCCCAACGTCTATCTTGATATCAGCGGAATTCCACCGAAGACGCTACTGAAGTATTTCCCCCGACTGGAAGAGATTGCCCACAAGACGCTTTTTGGCACGGATTGGCCGGGGCCCGGAGTGCCGGATATAAAGCAGAACCTCGAGGATTTTCGTGCGCTCGGCTTGAAACCGCAGTTGCAGGATCAGATTCTTAGCAAGACGGCCTTGGGGATCTGGCCCGCATAGCCACGCGAGCGCTTCGGTAACGCTACCGTTCCGAGAGCAGGTGTCCCATCTTCTCTTTCTTGGTTCGCAGGTAATCTTCCGCGTACGTGCTGGGAACGACTTCGCAGGGAACCCGCTCGATGACCTCCACCCCCGCACGCTCGAGTGCCGCCACTTTGTCGGGATTATTGGAGAGCAGGCGCACCTGCCGGATGCGGAGAGCTTTCAGAATCTCCGCGGGAAGCGCGAACTCGCGGTGATCTGCTTTGAATCCCAGTCGCTCGTTGGCTTCGACCGTATCCAGTCCGGCATCCTGCAGCTCATAGGCTTGCAGCTTCGCCATCAGTCCGATTCCGCGCCCTTCCTGCTGTTCATACACCAGGACTCCGGTGCCATGCTGGGCAATCAGGGATAACGCCATTTCCAGTTGCTGGCGGCAATCGCACCGCAGCGAGCCGAACACGTCTCCCGTCAGGCACTGGGAGTGAATGCGCACCAGTGGAGGCTTGGCATGGACGTCCCCCATCACCAGGGCGACGGCGGTCTCGGTGCGCTGTTCTTCCCCGATCCGTCCCTCGTATCCGAGGATGCGAAACTTGCCCCAGCGGGTAGGGAAGTCTGCCGCTGCGACTTGTTGAACCGAATCAGGACTCACAAAGCCATTATAGCGGGAAGCCCTTTCGATGGACCTGCATGACACCGCGAACGAACGCTGATAAAATCACAAAGTAACCACACCATGCCGCCGCGCAAGTGGGGCTATAGCTCAGCTGGGAGAGCGCATCGTTCGCAACGATGAGGTCGTCGGTTCGATCCCGACTAGCTCCACCAAAATTCAACAAGTTACAGGCGCTCATTTCCGGTTTACGTCTTAATACGTCTCAATTCACGCCACACTTGCCGCCATCCGAGGCTTGCTCGATCCTCTCGTTCACCATCTCCCTCGTCCGCGTCGAGGCTCGTTTCTGGGGCTCAGTAACGAACTCCGCGTAGAAGGGATGGCTAGCCCTGGGTACCAACCATGATCGGCTGTGACGTAGGTGCGGAAGAGCCGGCTGCCGGTTCGATCGTGATCGCGAATGTCTTGGCTTCGATCCCGAGCGGTAAAGGCGGCTTGATTACCGCTGCGCTGCCATGGGAGTCGGGCCGGAAAAGCCCGGCGGGAATCGGAGCCCCGCTCGCAGGAATCAACCACAATTCATATGCCTTCTGGGGGGGCAATTGCGGCAAATTGCTCGCGAGGAACACAAGCGTGCCGCTATTGCGTACGTAAATCGCTTTGCCTTGCGGCTGCGGCGAGGTGTTGTTTGCGACCAGGATGAAATGCTCCGCTTCCGCGGAAGTCAGCGATGCGATGAGCTCCTTCGCCTGCATCAACTGCGTTTGCTGCTCTGTAGAATTCGCTTCCAGACTAGCCACGCGCCGTCGAAGATCGCCGTTCTGGTTCGATAACAGAACAATAATCACGACGATCACGACCGCTGCGACTGCTGTCGCCCATTGCACCGCAGTCCACCAAGCGGTAGCCTTTTGTGGACGAACCTGTGCCCGACGCGGCTCTTTTGCGATTGCAGCCATGAGGCGCTCACGTGAGCGGCTCGGAGGAATCGACCCGCTGACCGATAGAGCCAGCAGAGTCATATCTCCCCGCAATCGTTCAAGTTCACGTCGGCAGACGGAGCACTCCTCCAGGTGTCTTTCGACCGCCTGACGTTCCTCACTAGACAGCGCCCCCAGCGCGTATAGGGAGAGGTCTTCTGCGAATTGTTCGTGCACGTTCATGGATTAAAGGCCTTGCGCAACGTCATCAGTCCAGCGCGAATACGAGTCTTTACCGTGCCCAGCGGTTCGCCAGTCTTTTCCGCAATCTCGGTATGGGTGAGTCCCTCAAAGAAAGCCATTTCCAACGCCGAACGTTGAGGCGCAGGCATGCCTCCCAAGGCGCCTCGAATTTTGTCGGCCGTGCGGCTCCATTCCACCTTACCAGCCAGATCCGGCTCGACAGATACGACTACCTCGGTGATGTCGGTTTCCGGACGACGCTTGCGGAGGGAGTCGATTGCTCGGTTACGTGCAATCACGGCCAGCCAGCCAGGCATACTGCCACGGCTGGCATCAAACATGTCAGGGCTGCGCCAGAGTTGCAGGAAGACTTCCTGCAAGATGTCCTCCGCAGCCCCAGTATCGCCCAGCACGCGCAACGCCACCGAGTAAATGATAGGAGAGTAACGATCGTAGAGTTGCGCCATCGCTTGTTCGTCGCCCGAGCGAATCGCAGACACCAGCATGGCGTCAGACAAAACCGCGTTGGGGACAGCGCCAGACAAGACAGTTAGCTATTCCTTTCTAAGTACGGCAGGGAGTGTTTATTGGATTGCATCACTCCCATCCCTGGGGGGACCTCAGGCACACAATGGTAGCAGAGGCTGAGAAGCTTCTCTCCCAACTGAATCCGTTGCATTTGCTGGAAGCAGAGAGAAAATACGTTCTCCTTCGGGAGTGCCTATCGTCGACTTCCACGGCAGTATGTTAGGTAGCACAACCGCATCAACTACATGAATCACTCCATTGGACTGAAAAACATTCGGGAAGGTTACCGTAGAGACGCCGCCCTTCTCATCCTTTAAGACAATGTTCTTGCCTTGCATCATGACGGTCAGCGTGCCGCCACTCATGGTTTTCAGTTCCGCCTGGCCGTTGCCAGCTTTGATCTGCTTCTTCAGATCCAATGCGCTCAGGCGGCCGGGGACGACATGGTAAGTGAGGACCTTCGCGAGAGCGTCTTTGCTCTCCGGTTTGAGCAGGTTTTCGACGGTGCCCGCCGGCAGTTTGGCAAACGCCTCATTAGTTTTAGCAAAAACTGTAAAAAAACCTGAGCCCTTTAGCGTATCCACCAGACCGGCGGCTTTCACGGCAGCTACCAGGGTTGTATGGCAGGTGAATTGACCGCGTTGTCAATGATGTCTTTCGTGGGATACATCTCCTGGCCGCCCACAACCGGATTCTTGGAGCCCGCCATCGCCGATGTGGCAGCAAGTGCTACTACTGAAAGCAACAGGATTGCGATTGTGTTCTTCATGGTCTCTCCTCGAATTGAATTGATTTCATGAGAAATACGGCACCTGGCGACATTTGGATTTCTTGAGAACTGCCACGATCTGGAATTTGCCCTGATTCGCCACCCAAGACGCTGCTACGAGAACAGTGCGAATTGATTGGCTAAATACGAATCAAAAGAGAACTCGGATTTGCTTAGAACCTGAAAATCTTCGAGATGAACAAATCCTGAAAATTTTGGTAAGCAATCAAAATCCGAAGTCAGAGCAGCCGCGTATTCCAATGCATGACGGATCAATCGCACCCACTGGGGCGCGGCGCCGCGCCGCAGTGTTGCAGCTTCGCGATGGTGATGTCTAAAACCAACTTTCCGAAAGAGGAATTTCCCATGAAACAGCTGAAATCGTTCGTGGCCATGGCCATGGCGCTGCTCGTGCTGATTCCAGCCAATCTGTTTGCGTCCAGCCACCGCGAGGCGCCCATCGCCGCTCTCGACCACAGCGCGGACGTGACTGACTGGTACGCTTTCGTCAGCTACGACCATCCCGATCGCGTCACCATGATTCTCAACGTCGACGGCTTTCTCGAACCGTCGAACGGACCTAATTACTTCCCGTTCGATCCCAATGTCCGCTGTGTCATGAATGTGGACAACAACCGCGATGGGATCGCCGACCTCAGCTTTCAATTCCATTTCAATACCGAAATCCGCCAGCCGGGAGTGTTTACGGGCTTTGTGGGCGGCATTGGAGGAGTTCCGCAAATTACCTCCCTGAGCGGTCCGGGCTCGGACGGTTTAAGTCTGCGGCAGACCTATACGGTGACCATGATCAAGAACGGTGTGGCCACAGATTTGACTGCGGGCCGCACTCTCTATGCTGTGCCCTCCAATGTTGGGCCGCTGACCATGCCGAAATATCAGGACCTGTTCAACCAGGGCATCTACGACCTGGGAAACGGCTTGCGCGTATTTGCCGGCACAGTTAGCGATCCTTTTTATATCGACCTGGGTGCAGCTTTTGACTCGCTCAACTTCCGCATGGGTGTGGGCGGAATTCTGCCGGCCAGCGAAGACGCTGATGACACGCACAACTATGCAGCGGATGCCGTGGCTGGTTTCAACGTGAACTCCATCGTGCTGGAAGTTCCCATCACAATGCTCACAGTGGATGGCCAGATCCACGGTGCCAATGATAAGGACGCTGTGATCGGCACCTATGGAGAAACCGAGCGCCAGCGGATCACTGTCCGCCGGACCAATGGGCAAGTAAACGGAGACGGCTCTTGGCAGCAAGTGAACCGCGAAGGCAACTCACTCATCAACGAGTTGATCATTGGGACGGGTTCGAAGGATCTGTTCAGCGTCTCCGATCCGAAGAACGACAGCCAATTTTCCAGCTTTGTTCTGAATCCTCTTCTGGCTCAGCTGTTCTCCCAGGTCTTGGGGATTCCTGTTCCTCCGGCGCCGCGGAACGACCTGCTTCTTTTGGTCCAGTATATGCCGCCGATT
>DATFSU010000082.1:0-355702 GCA_035262465.1 Candidatus Angelobacter sp.
TTCTTCCAATTCTTTGACGACATGCTGTACTCCTTTGCCCCCTATTCCGAACCAAACATTTTGGTCCCGGCTGCGCGCCACTTCTGGCGCGCGCCGGGAGTTGGGTCATGCGTTGGGAAGAATTTCGTCTGGGTTCTGGAAAGTGACGCCAGTCGGTTTTGAAATAGGTGTCGGCAGCGGGCTCAGGAACGGAGTTCCGCTGTCCAGGTCCCACCGCAACAGCATGGCATTATCTTCATGCATGGTGTTGTGGCAGTGCTCCATGAACATGCCGCCCCAATCCCGGAATTGCATCTTGAGGGTTACCTGCCCATTGTCACGCAGACGATATACGTCCTTGCGGCCGCTTTCTGCCGGGGATGGCGCCACGCCGTTGCGATTGAGGATCTGGCCTTCTTCAAAGTGGATGTGAATGGGATGGTCCCAGCCCGATCCGCCTTGCAAGGTCCAGACTTCAGCTGTGCCAAATCCCGGTTGGGAGCTGATACGGCCGAAGTCCGCTTGGAGTGATCCTCCTGTATCGCTGTTGCCGTTATGCGTCTCGATGCCCCAGGGACCGACGCCCCCACCATTCCCCAGGTAGGTGGTAACGGGATCATTCTGGTTCTGATCGCCGTTGTCGTTAAATTCGAACGTGCGTTGACGCGCTGTTGTCGGCAAGGTGGGATTCGGAATCAGCGCGGTTTTTGGATTGGCAGTTAAATTGACGCTCTGGTCCGGCTGCGGCGGCGGGCCCAGTACCTTGAAGCGTAGGAATGCGCCCACGGCCGGGTCGCTGGTACCGTGGAGAGCCTGGGCCACGGTTACGATATTCGCGGGTCCACGGCCATCCTGGTGCACCTGCAAGTTGACCAGGTCTACGGTTTGCCCAGCCTTGTAGCTGGAGAAATCAATGACGATGTCATACCGCTCTGCGATGCCAAGCTGGTCCGTCTGTTTCAGAGGAACGGTGACTGGCAGCAGGTTGCCGTCATTCGCTATCTGAACGAATTGAGAGTTATCGCTCAATGCCAGAACAAAGAAGCGTGACACGCTGGCGTTCAGGATACGGAAGCGATACCTGCGCGCATACACGTTGAAGAATGGTTTCCAGGCGAAGTTGACAGTCATCTGATCGCCCAGAAAACCATCAAAAGCGATCGTGTCCATGTTGAGCTGTCCGTTGGCGTCCCAGGCTTTGTCGGAGAGCATGAGGTTGACGTCAAAGTCCAGGTTGCCCCAGCCCTTCCCGTTGGAAGAGCCACTGGGTAGCCTCAGGTTTACACCATCATTCACAGTTTCGTCGCCGCGATCCAGCGAGCTGTAAATGTTGTTCATGCCGGCGTTGCACTTGTAAACGTTCTGATCGGTGAAGGTGAACATGTGATCGTGGAACCAGTGCGTGCTCATGGTCTCGTGCCAGTCGCCAGGGACCTTGTTGATGCCGCCACTGTCGTTGGGGGCGCCGGCCCGTGGATCGGTGGCGCCGGTATTGATGGTGGTAAACCCCGCCAGCACCCATGGCCAGTGATAGTCGTAGAACTGATTCGGCCAGAAATAGGCTCCGGTGAAGCCATCGTTTTCCGCTCCGTGGTGAGCGTTGTGTTCATGGGTGGTGAGCGTGAATCGTCCAAAACCGCCGTTATTGGTGATGTCAGTAGTCAAGCCATTGTGATGGCGGAACAGGACCGGTTCGCCATAGCGGACCTGGGTCAGCTTGGGAGGAAAGGTGCCCTGAAACGTCCAGACCCGGTTTGCGTTCTGAGTTGGGAAGTTGGGATGAAATTTTGCCGGGATGGGTGTGGTGGGATTAATTCCCGAATTCAAGTCCGAGGTCACTCCCGGATTGTAGCTAGTATTCGTGGTCACCGGCTTGGTGGTGACCTCAATCGCTACCTGGGGAGGAAACTGTGCAAACCGCTGGTGCGCCCAGTTCGCTCCCGGGGGACGGCCCTCAATCGGACCCGTGGTTCCAGCGGGAAACCCGAAACCGGGATCAAGCAGTTGCTGCGTCTGGTTCGACATCGCCTGTGGCGCAGGATTTAAGATTGACACTGCATTGCGCTGCAGGACATCGAAACGCGGCATCGGCTGGGTGAATGGGTTGACACCAAACGTTGGACTTGCGGGTAGTCCCGTAGGGATTCCCTGATTGTCAGGCTCGTCCGCAAGGATCACGCTTCTCGATGGCTTAGCTGGTGCTGCAGCCTGGCCGTGCAAAGATCTGACAAATGGATTTAAACCGCCTATAGGCAACATAAGGCCGGCGCTGGTGAACAGGCCCCATTTGACCAGATCACGCCGTCTAATCTGCCCGTGGGAGATTGCCTTCGTAATTTCTGCGCGGTTTCGTCGTGCATTTTCCGCGTCCCGGATTCGTTTTTTATCTGAATATTCTGACAACCAAATACTGTCATCTCGATCTTTTCGGGACATGCTTGCTCCTATTTAAGGGAATCGGCTGTTGTCAGGCTGTGATTCAAGACGAGTCTGGCGGGGTGACTAACAAATCCTTCCGGCAGGTCACAGTTGAAACATTCGATTCTCTGGGTTGCGGATGTTGCGGTGATTTGGAGCCTGTGGTTCACCCCTCGCGATAACGGAAGCGCGTAAGGATCTTCCACGGGCTGACGCTCGACACTTGCTGGCCCTCCAGGAGGCTGGCGGGGCGCGTAGAACCGGTGAGGCGCTCCGGGAAGAGCACGTTTCACCACGAAGAGTTCAGGTGGGAGCGTTGCCCGCAACCTGGCCGGACGACACTAGCACCCAAACCAGTTTGGTTTTTCAATTTGCGGAATGCGGCAGCCAATTTCTATGCGCGTCCCCTAAAGGCGCACAGCACGCGTTCTCGTTCAGGCGGGAGGTAGGTTCAGAGATTGGGATCAGCCCGGAAGAACTGCTCCCTGTCAGAACGTCGAAGGCTTGGTTGTCATGCATAATGTCTATCACGAACAGAGCTGAACCATATTGAAATTCAGTGGTTTTGTTTTGTTAAGCGGGTTCCAAAATGGAACGCCTTAGCACGAAGCAATCCATCATCTATGGCTCTTCTATGGTTCTTTTTACGGTTCAAAACGGGGACTCATTACCCTCTTCAGGTGGTCAAGTATCATGGCTGCGGAGGCAGCAATGGTTCTTCCGGCATACGCAGGGGCACTCGATCAAAAACAAAAACCAGAGACGGCGCTGATCACAGGCGCTTCCAGCGGCATCGGCGTGGACCTGGCTCGGTTGATGGCCCCGCGATTTGATCTGGCCATCACCGCGCGCAATCAAACCGATTTGGAAAAGATCGCCCGCGAACTTCAAGCCCAGCATGGAAACCACGTGCATGTGATTCCAGCCGACCTGGCCAAACCCGAAGCGCCTATGCAAATCTTTGCCGAGATCGAACGGCGCGGCTTGAGCGTAGACGCGCTTATCAACAATGCAGGCTTCGGCCTCTACGGACGGTTTGCCGAAAACGACCTGCAGCAGGAATTGGAAATGATTCAGGTCAACATAACGGCGTTGACTTCGCTGACGAAGCTGGCGCTGCCGGGCATGCTTGTGCGTAAACACGGCCGGATCATGAATGTAGCCTCGACTGCCGGATTTCAGCCTGGACCACTGATGGCCGTTTACTACGCAACGAAGGCCTATGTGATCATGTTCTCTGAGGCGATTGCCAATGAACTCGCGGGCAGCGGCGTAACCGTAACATGTCTGTGTCCCGGCGCGACTGCCACACGCTTTGCCGGACGGGCGAACATGGAGCACTCACGGCTGTTCAGGTTGGGCGCAATGAAGCCGCAGAGAGTGGCGCAAGCCGGCTATGACGGCATGATGGCTGGGAAAACCATGGTTGTTCCCGGATTTATCAACAAGACGATTGCGATGTCAGTGAGGTTGAGCCCGCGCAAGCTGGTTACTGCCATTTCGCGGAGCTTGCAGGAGAACCCGGATAGTTCCGGCAAAAGTTAGGTCTTCTATGAAAGAACCAAAGCCTGGCATTTCGCCAGGCTTTGGGTTTTGAGCTGGTTTAGTCATCGTTGCGGCATGGATTCTCAGGAAGGATCCGCCGGTAGTTGCCGAAGATAATGATCGAGCCGCCGTTAGGCTGGGTGGGCGTTGCGGGGGTCGCGAATGGCACACCGGAAATAGGACCGAACTCCGTGGTAGAACTGCCGCCGAAGTTATTTGTGGTTCCCGGTATGTCTGGTCCGCCAAGCTGCCAATGGCAGTTATCTTCATCGCGGGCGGTGGTGAAAAGAGGATAGAAAGCCGCGCCGGCCGGGGGGTTTGTGCAGCCCTGCCCACCATTGAAGACGTCACAGGCGGGATTGCTTTCAAATTCGATTCCCGGCAGGTCCGCCTCAAAAGCCACGCGATGGTATTCCTCTAAGTCGTCGTCATATCCCTTGCCCGCTCTCCGGAACTGCGGACTGGTAAAGCGAAGTGGAGCCGGCTTGAAGCGGGCATCCACTCGTTTCGGACCGGTCCCCGGCCAGCGACTCTGGTAAGAGGCGCCATCAAAGTCGAAATCGCCGTTGATACATGATCCGACTGGCTGCAAACCAAACAGGCTCAGGAAATCGCCGCTGAAACATCCGGTATCGTCGTCATCGAGTCCCTGGGGATCGTCGGCGCCGGCCTGAATGCAGTTTCCGCCTTCCTGATCGACAGCGTTGCACAATTCGAAATGCCCGATCTCATCGGAGAAGGCGATGTTGTATGTATGCGCGGTCCAGGTAGAGCGCGTGTGCTCACCCGAGGTGGCAAACATCGGATGGAAAGCAAACGGAGTGGACGAGCATGTCTTGGGATGAGCAGGGTCGGTGTCGGGATCAAAGTTGACCTGAGCGAAGCCGTTGGCCAGGCTCGCGGTCATGGATCCCGTTGTTTTTGCGGTCAGATCACGCACGATCACCTGCAGGCCTTCCCGCGTGTCGTGTAGATCGACAATCAGTCTGTCACCAGGATCCATCTGGAACGTGGTTCCAGGAAAAACGCTGAACTTATCATTGATGTCAGGGTTCAGCGGGTCGGCAGGAGCCTGAGAAACGCCGTTGGTGGTCAGGAACGCAAAATTGGAAGGCTCCAAACCTACTTTCTGCTGGCAATCCTGGTTGTTGACGAGACCGGTCAGATCCTGACTGTTGAAGCTGAAGATGACCATGGCCACGCACCATTTTGCCGGGTCCGAGCAGGTATTGACGCCTCCCGGCGGATAAAACTGAAGCTCCAGAAAGGCTGAGCCCGGGTGGTGACCGATATAGTCGGGGGCGTTGGGATCAGGATTATCGAAAATATTTGCGTCGGTATTCGGCACGCAGACATGAGTGAAGTTCGGCGCTGACTGCGTATCGCACAGAACCATGCCGAACCAGGACGCCGTATGCAGCTGAAAGTTGAAAGTTCCCCCGCTGCCATCCTGTTGTGGAGGAACCGGGGGATCGAGAGGCAGAGTAAAGTGATAAACGGCATTATTGCCGGAGCCTGGTTTGTCAGAATAGAAGAGCAGCGCGGGCTCATCATGCCCGGAATAGTGGCCATTGAATTGTTTGTCGTGGCGCAGCTCGGTGCAAAAGCCTGCGTTGTTCTGATCGCATTTGTAGAGCGAAGCTTTAAATTGATTGCTAACTTGTGACTGGGCAATCCCAACCCACAGAAGCATGGGCAGAATAAGCAACGGTGTGGCTTTCGAGAGTTTGATCATTCGTAACACTCCTGACTTTTGATCTTGTCCAAGCCAGACAGCTCAGATCGTTTGGGAGAGGTGAAAAGGGAGTCGGTCTATCAGCGCGAGTCTTTGCCCGCGCCGTTACTGGCGCCATGTGTATGTAGGGGAATACACGAACGCCAGAAAAGGCATTATTCGTTCACTGGAAAGCTTAATTACTTAAGGAAGGATAAGGCAGGTTACTACGGTAACTATCCATGTCTGCGGCTTAACTACATGCTCCACAGCTAGATAGACTACGAGCTTTACCAGATCGAACCGGGTTTTTAGATGAGCCGATACTGGCCGCACCCGGAGCGCCGGAAACCGCCCCAGCGGAGGCGTCACACGAGCGACGGCGACTACGCCGATTCGCAAGCCAGGGGCAGCTCATTTTTTCCCCTCCTGAGAATATTTTCATTTTTGCACGATGTCAGGAGTCGGGAATCCCGCAAAGCCACGCACGGTTCACGGAACCGCAACGCCAGCTCTGGTGGCAAATCCACGAGCCTGTCGGCCCGGAACATCGGTCTTTTGCGCTGCGGCTCGGCGGATCTCGGGGAAATGTTTAAGGGAGATGAAACTCCGATGAAAAGGTGGCGAGGTATTACCGAAGTTATTGATTTATACCCTATCCATGCCTTAAGTTTGATTTGCAGCGCATTTTGTGCAGTTCTCCTTTTTGCACCATTTTTGGGGGTTTCAGGAGGGGCTGGATGGCGAGGATTTTTGCTGATTTGGCGCGGCTCAGACTGAGGTCAGAGCAGCCTGTACAGGTGGCTGCAATCTGTTATCGCGTAAACGGCTCATCTGTGGAATTCTTGCTCGTAAATACCAGTTCCGGGAAGTGGACATTTCCCAAAGGCCGGCTGAATCCCAGTCTGACGCCAAGCGAAAGCGCCGCCCAGGAAGCCTGGGAAGAGGCAGGCGCTACGGGCCGGATTACCGAGAAGCACTTCGATTCTTACGTCGACATTAAGCGTGCCCTGGGGCACGATGACCGTAGCCGTGAAGTGCGGATTGCCGCCTATCTCTTGGAAGTTGAAAGCACGGTAACGCCCCGCGAGAGCGGCCGAAATCCCAGCTGGTTCTCAGCCCGCGAAGCCCGCAAGCAACTAGCTGAAGGGCGCTCGTCGCTATACGCAAAGCAGATTGTGAGCATTGTTGATTCGGCCTTAGACCGGCTGCTTGAGCAAAATAGGAAGTCGGCGTCGATTCTGGTTCGTGCTCAAAGTCGCCGTCTGGCGCCCGCTCGCTAACCCGTGCGACTTCCAGCAATCCCTCGGGCTTCCGCCCAAGCCATTCCTGTTCCAAAGACAGCACCTTTACCTGCTAAGCTTGGCTAAGCCAGTTTCTCGAGACATTAAAGGTGAAATCAGCCTCTTCAACAAGAAAGAAATCAAGCGGTCTTGCCTACTGGATGCAGGAAGTTCCCCGGGAAGCCGCGAAGGCTGCTGACGGCTTCGGCAACGATGCGGTTCATGATCTGCGGGTCGCGTTGCGGCGATGCCGTTCGATGGCCGAGGGCTTTCGCGCCGTTGACCCTGACAAAGATTGGAAGAGAATGCGTCGCCAGGCTACAGATTTATTTGACAGCCTGGGCGAGCTGCGCGATTGCCACGTCATGCTCGAGTGGGTGGAAAACCTGGGCACTCCAGCCGAACCCGTGACTCGCCGGCTTCTGGACCATCTGCACGAGCAAGAGCCGGTCTTGAAGGTGCAGGCTGAAAATGCGATCGAGCGCTTTGACCGCAAACAATGGCAGAGTTGGACGCATTCCTTGCCGCAACGCACCAGCCGCCTGCCGATGGGATCAGAGGTCTTTCAGGTGCTTGCGCTGGAAAAGCTGAACGCAGCGCGCAGACTGCAGGCGCCGGCTCTCAAAACGTCCAGTTCTGCAGGCTATCACCGGCTGCGAATCGGTTTGAAGAAGTTCCGCTATGTCGTAGAGAATTTCCTGCCGCAACACCATGAGGAGTGGAAAGACAACCTGAAAGACCTCCAGGACCTGCTGGGGGAGATACACGATCTTGACGTGCTGGGCCAAACCATCGAAGAGACTTGCGCTGATTTGCCGCAAGAGGCACGCCGGCAATGGGAGTTGAAGCTCGAAAATGAGCGTGGGGCCCGGATCAAACGCTATCGTGAGACCATGGCAGGCGAGAATTCACTCTGGCAGCAATGGCGCTCTTCTCTTCCCCGCGGCACCGCGGCGCGTGAGGCCTCGCTGACAAGACTGCAGGCCTGGTCCTCCTTTCTTGACTCGGATGTACGGCATGGCCGCAGAGTAGCCAGTTTCGCCGTTCAGATCTACAAGGGCCTATCGCGTGTTGGCATTCTTCACGACGACATAAAAAATGGCTGCGATCTATTGCGAGCAGCGGCGGCTGTGCACGAAGTAGGCCGGGCTGCCGGCAACAAAAACCACCATAAGAAAACGGAAAAGATGGTCGGCGACCTGGATCATCTGGTGGGCTGGACACGCCAGGACATCCTGACTATGGCCCAGGTGGCGCGTTATCACCGCGGCGCCCTTCCGCAGGTGTCACGCCTGCAGAGCATGCCGGCGCTCGAAAGACGCCAGGTCAAGCTGCTGGCCGGCATTCTTCGCCTTGCCAATGCGCTGGACGCCGAACATGACGGCGCAGTTCGCCGCATCAGCATCGGCAAGAACAACGGATATGTTGTGATCGGCGCGCAGGGATTGCGGGCAGACAGTTCCCTGGCCGAGAAGATTGCCGGCGCGCGCCATCTGTTGGAGATCACTTGCGAATTGCCTGTGCTGGTGCAACCCCGGACGGGGCCCTCGACCGCCAGGAGAACAAAGCCTCATTAGCACGCTGCGTTAACCAGCCCGGTGCGCTAAATGAAAGCTGGTCACAACCCGAGATAGGCAGCGCGCACGGTCTCATTATGGAGCAACCCTTGAGCCGCTCCTTCAAGGAACACCGTTCCATTCTGCACTACGTAGCCGCGATCGGAGATGCTCAGGCCGCTTACCACGTTTTGCTCCACGATCAGCATGGTGATGCCCCTGCGCCGCACTTCCTGGATCTTTTCGAATACTTCTTCCACGATTTTGGGCGCGAGGCCGAGCGAAGGTTCGTCGAGCAGGAGCAACTTCGGCTGGGCCATCAAACCGCGAGCGATGGCCACCATCTGCTGCTCGCCGCCGGAGAGAGTGCCGGCCAGCTGATCCATGCGCTCTGCCAATCGGGGAAAGAGCGCGAGTTGTTCCTCCATCAGCTGCTTTATGTTTGTGCGGGCGCGCGGGGTGTAGGCTCCGAGCGAGAGATTCTCTTTCACGGTCATGAAAGGAAAGACCTGGCGGCCTTCGGGAACGTGGCTCACGCCGCGGGCAACCATCTCATGCGCAGGAACGCGGGAGACATCATGCCCGGCAAAGCGCACTGATCCGGAAGCCGGGCGCTTCATCCCGGATACGACGCGCAGCAGTGTGGTCTTCCCTGCTCCGTTGGCGCCGATCAGGGTCACGATCTCCCCGGCATGCACGGTAAGAGAGATACCAAAAAGCGCCTGCAGATCGCGATAGAACGCGGTGACGTTATTCAATTCCAGCAGCGGAGCGCCGGCGGATGGAATCGGAGAGCTGAGCGTGTTGGGCGCTGCGCTCATTGCGTCAGCTCCCTGAATTTTGGACCGAGATAGGCCTCGATCACCTCGGGCATCTTCACCACGTCGGCGGGAACACCCTCGGCGATTTTGGCGCCGTAATCCAGCACGATGACGCGATCGGCAATTTTCATGACCACCTGCATCACGTGCTCCACGCCGCCGACCACGCTCACGCCCCACTCCGGCAGACGTTTCACCAGGGACGCCAGTGCCAGAGCTTCACTGGTGGTCAGACCGGAGACTACTTCATCGAGCAGGATGAGTTTGGGCCTGGTGGCAAGAGCGCGCGCAATCTCCAGGCGCTTGCGCGCGGCCAGCGGCAACCCCGAAGCGGGAAATCGGCTGAGGTGCGACATCTGGAGAAAATCGAGAATCCTGGCTGACTCCTCTTCCGCTTTGGCCACATTGCCGGTGTGCATGAACGCGCCCAGCATCACGTTTTCGAGAACCGTGAGCGCGGGCAGGGGCTTGACGATCTGAAAGGTACGCCCGATGCCGAGACGGGCCGCGCGGTGCGGCGCCATGCGCGAGGTGTCGTTGCCCGCGAACAGAATGACGCCTTCGTTGGGATGGAGAAACCCGCTAATAAGATTGAAAATCGTAGTCTTGCCGGCTCCGTTCGGTCCGATGATGAAGAGGATCTCGCCGGCATTCATGGTCAGCGAAACGCTCTTCACGGCGCGAAGACCGCCGAAGCGTTTGGTGACGTTCTGAAGTTCGAGAATGGGAGTCATGGCGCGGCTCCGCCAAGCGCAGCTTGTGCACCGGTCGAGGGAGGGCTGGTTCGCTTGCGAAACAGCTGCTGGAGACCCCCGACGATCCCTTCCGGCACAAAGAGCACGACAATGACGATCAGGATGCCGTAAATAAGAAGGTGGCTCTCGTGAAACTGGTTCTTGAAGACTTCCTGGGCGCTCAGCAGCAGCGCCGCACCCACGATCGGGCCAAGCAGAGTGCCGGCGCCGCCGAGCATGGTGATGATCGAGATCTGCACAGAGATATCGAGGGTAAGAACGCTGTCGGGCACGATGAACTGGAAAGCGCTGGCGTAGAGCGCGCCGGCAAGCGCGGTAAGGAATGCGCTCAGCAACAGGGCTTGCAGCTTGCATCGCGCGGTGTTGATGCCGACGGCGCTGGCGGTATCTTCGTCTTCGCGAATCGCCATCAGATAGTAGCCGAAGCGGGAACGTGAAACCAAAAAGTTGGTGATGAAGGCAAGCACAACCAGGGCGACCGAGGCGAGATAGAACTGGCGCCAGAAAGTTCTGCCGGTGAAAAGCGCCGGCATGGTCAGGCCGATAGCGCCTCCGGTAACGTTGAGATTGGTGGCGATGAGGCGCAGAACTTCGCCGAAAGCAATGGTCGCCAGCGTGAAGTATGGTCCGCGAAGCCGGAAAGAGATGATTCCGATAACGGCGGCAAAGAGCGTTGCCACCATCGCAGCCAGGAACAGGGAGATCCAGACCGGAATGGAAAGCTGCGCGAAGAGCGCCAGGCCGTAGGCGCCGACGCCGAAGAACGCAACGTGTCCGAGGGAGAGCTGTCCGGCGTAGCCGCCCACCAGGTCCCAGGCAAGTCCCAACGCGGCGAAGAGAGTGATACGAAACAGCACCTGCAATTGATAATTGTTGCTGACGAACCAGGGCATGCGCGACCACAGCAGAGCGGCGGCGAGTAGCGCCCAAAATTTCCAGCTCTTGAGCAGGCTCATGCGCGCTGGCTCCCAAAGATGCCGCTGGGCTTGAATGACAGCACGAGCAGGAAAATGACAAAGTCGACGATCAAGGCCCATTCATTCCCGGCATAGAGGCTGGTGAGGCTTTCGGTGGCGCCCAGCACAAGGCCGCCGATCGCTGCGCCTTCAATCGATCCCATACCGCCGAGCACAACCATGACAAATGCCTTGGTGGTGTAGTCTTCGCCGACGCCGGGAAAGAGATACAACCGCGGCAAAAGCAAGCCACCAGCCACCCCCGCCAACGCGATTCCCAGCGCGAAGCTGAAGCCCTGGATGCGGGTGAGGTTGATTCCCATGAGCGGAGCAATTTCAGGATTCTGCGAGATGGCGCGCAAGGCCTGCCCGGTACGGCTCTTGACAACGAAGGCATGCAGCAACATCACGAAAACCAGCGCAATCACGAACGAGACCACTTCGGCGGCATTGGCGCCAAAAGGTCCAAGGTGCACGCTGCGATTGACCAGATCAATGTTGGTCTGGCGATAGTCGGCTTTGAAGATCAATTGCGCGCCATCGGTCAGGATCAGGCCGATGCCGGTGGTCATGAGAATCTGCATGAAGTGAGAGCGATTGCGCACCGGGCGGATCAAAAGCAGATAGCAAAGATAACCGAACGCAAAGAGGAATAACCCCGCGGGCAGAAAACCCCAGTACGGGTTGAGCTTGAAGTAATCAAACAGAACAAAGGTGGCATACATGCCCACCATCATGAAAGCGCCATGCGCGAAATTGACGATGCGCATGACGCCGAAAATGAGAGCCAGGCCCATGCCGATGAGAGCATAGAGAGCGCCGGTCAACAAACCGTCGACACAAGCTTGTAAGAAGCGAACCAACCCTGTTCAAGCCTCCTGCTTCATCTCGTAACGGCTTACTCGCTTGCGCTTTCCGGCTTGCTTTACCTCTTGGCCCATACCGGAGCAGGAATGATGGGCTTTGCTTCAGCCGCATCTGCCGGGAAGACCACGCGGTATTGCCCGCCCTGAATCTGGGTGATCAGAACAGGATGCTGGTTCTGTCCGTTCTCAAACTTGATAGGACCAAACGGGGTTGAGCTCAGGTTCAGGTTCTTGATGGCGTCGCGAATCTTGGCCGGCTCCGCGGACTTGGCGTTGTTGATGGCGGCAGCGGCAACCAGCAAAGCAGCATAAGCCTGGATGGCATGGTAAGCCGGATGCGACTTGTAGCGCTTGAAGAACTCAGCATCGAATTCTTTGGAGCCAGCCCACTTGGCTTCAGGCAGCCATTGAGAAGTGGAGAATGTGTACTCCGCATTCTTGCCTGCGCCCTTATCCGTGGGAAATTCCGCGGCGGCAAAGCCGGTGCCGGACGAGGTGTAGAACCGGGGATTCAGGTCAACTTCCCTGGACTGGCGCATCAGCGTAGTAGCATCCAGCAGGTAAGAGCAGAAATAAATCACTTCCGGATTTGCCTGTTTCACGCGCTGCAAGACTGCTTTGTAGTCGGGCGACTTGGCCTCATATGACTCGACCGCAAGCACATTGATCCCCGCTTCCTTCGCCGCCGCCGCCATGGCCTTCATGTTCGATTGGCCGAAATTGGTGTTTTCATAGACGATCGCCATGGTCTTGGGAGCGCCGTTGGCCTTCAGGAAGGCGATGGTCTCCCTGGCGTAATCATTGGCGCCGGCGCAGATGCGGAATACCCAGGGCGATTTGGAATCCATTACGTTATCGGCGGTCGCGGTGGGGATAATGAGCGGGGTCTCGCGCTGCGTGACGGTGCCAACAATCGCCTTGGTGCTCTCACTCGAATAAGAGCCGAGAATGATGGGGACGCCGTCCTGGTCGACGAGCTTGGAGACGCCCTGCACGGCCTGATCGGGCTTGCTCTGATCGTCGTAGAAATCGAGCTCGACTTTCTTGCCCAACACGCCGCCCTTGGCGTTGATCTCGTCCAGTGCGATCGAGTAGCCGTTCTTGTGGGCTTCGCCAAAGGCGGCGAGGCTGCCCGTGAGGGAGGTGATCACGCCGATCTTGATGGTGCCCTGGCCCCAGACAGGGGCGGTCAACGTGCCGACGAAAGCGACGACGAACGCAAAGAGTGTTCTTAGACGCATATGTCCTCAGGTTCTCCGCGCGGAGATGATTCGAGCCGAGGAATTATACAACCTGTTTGGGTGTTTACCTCAGCGCCTGAAGGCGCTGTTTTGGAAGCTCTAAACTTACCCCTGTCGTCCTGAGCGGCACCTCGCGATCCCGCAAGACAGGAGAGCGAGGTAGAGTCGAAGGATCCCGAGAATGTACCCTTGGCCATGCCGCAACAGGGAATTCCACCGATGATCTACTTGGCTTGGCATATCGTGCCCGGAAGCTGTTTCGGAAGCCGGAATGCATGGGTAGAACTCCCTGAAGCAGTTTGGACAACTGAAATATTCTCTGGATCCTTCGACTTGCACTCATCCCGCATTGCGGGACTCGTGCGGCGCTCAGGATAACAAGTCCGAAATGATTTCGAGTGAAAGGACGATCTCTGCCGTTGGGGAAATCAAACTGACCCACTACCCAGCTTCCATCGCCTCAGCTGCGCATGAGAAGGCCCACGATCGAGGCCGACATGAGGTTGGCCATGGTGCCGGCAATCATGGCGCGGAAACCGAGCTTGGCGAGCACGTCACGCTTGTTGGGCGCCAGAGCGCCGATGCCGCCGATCTGTATGCCAATGGAGCTGAAATTAGCAAAGCCGCAGAGAGCAAATGTAGCGATGGTGAAAGAGCGGGGATCGAGCGCAGCTTTCATCGCGCCCAAATCGGAGTACGCCACCAGTTCATTGATGACGGTTCGCGTGCCCAAGAGTCCTCCTACGGCGGAGCAGTCCTTGCCCGGCACACCAATGAGCCATGCAACTGGATAAAAGATGGCGCCGAGCACTTTTTGAATGCTTTCAGGGAACCAGGCAATGTGTTGGTGGGTCCAGCCCATGATCCCATTCAGCAGAGCGATGAGCGCGAGAAAGGAAATAAGCATGATCGCGACATTGAAGGCCAGTTGGCCGCCGTCAATGGTGCCGCGGGCAATCGCGCCAAGAATGTTGGAATCCTTGTGCATTTCTTCTTTTGCTATTTCGACCGTGCCGGCAGTTTTTGGATGCTCGGTTTCCGGTACAAACATTTTGGCCATCAGGATTGTGCCGGGCGCTGTCATAATCACCGCCGCCAGCAGATGCTCCGGCAGGACACCAAATCCAATGTAGGCAGCCATGATGCCGCCGGAAACGTGGGCCATTCCGGCAGTCATGATGGTCATAAGTTCGGACTTTGTGCAATCCGGAAGCAGCGGACGGATGGTGAGCGGAGCTTCCGTCTGTCCCATGAAGATGGAAGCTGCGACGTTCAGCGACTCCGCGCCGCTCACGGCCATGAAGCGGCTCATACCCCAGGCCATAGCCCGGATAATGATCTGCATTACACCGAGATGGTAAAGCAGCGCAAAAAATGCGGAGACAAAGATGATGGTGGGCAGAACCTGAAAGGCAAAGAAAAATCCCAGATGTGAAGTATTGGAGCCGAGGTCGCCAAAAACAAAGCTTGAGCCGGCAAAGGAATAGCCCAACAGCGTTTTGACTTTAGCTCCGGCCGCACTCATGAACTGCTGGCCGAAGGTAAAACGGATCACGATCCAGGCGAAAAAGAATTGCAAACCCAATCCCCAAAGAACCGTTTTCAGGCGAATGGCCTTGCGATCAGTAGAGAAGAGGTAAGCAATCGACAGGAAGACAACGATGCCCAGCAAGCCTGCAAATCGTGACATGAAGGTCCTTTGCGGTGAAATGTGGGTGAAAAATCCCGTCTATTGTAGCTGGAGCTGTCAAGGAATCGCCGGAATCGCCGCCATCACTGGAATCGCGCGTGATCGGAAAAGCAAGGGCTCACCACGGATGCACACGGATGACACGGATCTGTAAGGAAGTCAGAAGCGGCTTTCAAAGTCAGCCAATTGTCTTTCCAGAGCCCACTGCTGGCGCGCCTTTTCACTGGAGGCGAGCAGATGTGAACACGTGGGAGAAGGTTTTGCCGCGGCCGGGCTATCAGAACCGCATGCTGGCGCTCGCGCGGCCCTGGCGGAATCTCTCCATAGGCTCTCACCCGGCAGGAAGCTATATTCCACGCTGTTCCGGGCAAATGCTTTGAGCTGGAGATAGCTCAGACGATAGGTTTCGGCGGCGCGCTCGAATTCCTGCGTGATGTCGCCACGGGAGACGCCTTCGTCGTCGGTGGCCAGAGCGACGGGAACTCCGAACTTGAGATACATCGGAAGGGGATGGTGCATGCCGGTTACGTTGAGGATCACATCATTGCTGGTGAGGCAGATTTCGACCAGAATGCGTTTTTCGGCCATCATGCGCAGCAGCGCCTCCGGCTCGGCTTCCTGCATGACATCAACACCGTGGCCGATGCGCACAGCGTGGCCGCGCACGATCGAAGCGCGAATATGAAACAGCTCTTCCGGAGGCACGAGCTGCGGCGTCAGCTCACCGGCATGCAGCGTGATATGGACCTTAGGGTAGAGCCCGTGGAGGAAGTCGAGCATGCGCATATGCGAGTTGAAATCGCGGATTGGAACGTACCAGTCTTCCGCCATCACCAGATTGAGGCCGACCACGCGCGGGTCTTTTGAGGCCATTTCAAATCCGGCAAGGATCTGGGCGAAAACTGCACCTTCAGACAGGCCGCGAGCGACCTGGTAGAGATAGCGGGGCTGGACCGTACAGCCGGGATCGGGCTCGGCCTGGCCGCAGCGCAGCTCTTCATTCACTTTCTTCTCGGTGGCATCAAGGAAAGCAGATGCATTGGCAACGACCTGTGGAAGACCGTGAGCAAGAAGCTGCTCCCGCATGGCAGTGAGATCGTTATTCCAGTTAAGCTGCGAGCCCAGCTTAGCGGCTGCGCCTCCGTCAGGATTGAACATCAGCTCCATATATTGAAGATGATCTTCGGCAGCGCGCGAACGGACCTCAGCCAGCATTTCCGCTGTGTGATTATTTGTGGCTGCGCCGAATTTGCCGAAGGTCGCGAAGAAATGGTCATGGCCGGATTCGGGGCCGGGATGAAATTGGCGCATGGAGAAGGCGTCGAGGAGATTGCCGTAGAGTACGGGATCCTGCAAGGCAGCGGTCGCAGACGGCTTGCCGGCAGCCGGATCACAGGGCGGCGCAGAGAAAGAGAGCGCAGCGCGATCGATGCATAGACCATCCTGTACCGCCCATTTGATAAAGCTTTCCGCATAGACGGCGCCGGAGAGATGGTTATGGAGGTCGCCACCCTTGGGCATCTGCGCCAGAAAAGCATGCAGCAACAACGGCTGGTTGCGGACGGATTCGAAGTAGCGCGCGGTCTTTTGCTCGTGGCCGGCGCTCTGAGGCAGTTTTTTTTGCGACCAGGAAGACGGCGCAATGGCCATCACAAAAATGAAAAACAAAACAGGGTAGGATATGCGTGGTTTGCGAAGGCGTACCATGGATACGGAACTATAGCATTACAATTTGCAACGCGCATTCCGCAGTTCATTTCGAAACAACGACGAGGCCATTGCACGCATGAGGATGATCGAGACGTTTGCCCAGGTAGATGCGGCAGCCAAGGTTATTGCGTCCAGAAGTCCGATCAAGCCGATGGTGGCTATTGTGCTGGGATCAGGGCTGGGAGAGTTTGCCGATGAGTTGAAAGAAGCCATTCGCATTCGCTACCAGGAGATCCCGCACTTTGCGCGCTCAACGGCCGTTGGCCACGCCGGACAACTGGTTCTCGGTAATATCGGCGCGTGGCCGGTGGTGATCATGCAAGGCCGTGTGCACCTGTATGAAGGCTACCCGGCGGAGACAGTGGTGTTCCCTATGCGCGTCTTCGCCCGCATGGGAGTGCGCGCGGCGATCCTGACCAACGCGGCCGGTGGAATCAATCTTGACTATGGACAAGGCAGGTTGGTGGTGATCAAGGACCACATCAATCTGCAGGGGCAAAACCCGCTGGTGGGCGCGGAAGACCCGCGCTTTGGTTTACGGTTTATCGATATGACCGAGGCTTACGCCAAGAACTACCGGCAAATGGCGCTGGAAGCAGGAAAGCGTCTAGGTATTCAGCTTGGAGAAGGCGTTTATGCTGCGGTGCTGGGACCGAGCTATGAGACGCCGGCGGAGATACGGTTTCTACGGGCGATTGGCGCGGATCTGGTAGGGATGTCGACGGTGCCCGAGGTGATCGTGGCGCGGCAGATGGGACTTAAAGTTCTGGCGATCTCATGCGTGACCAACATGGCCGCCGGAACCACGGACAAGCCAATCAATCATGAAGAGGTATTGGAGATCGGGAGGAAGATTGCCGGACAGTTCAAAGCGCTGTTGCGGGATGTGATTCCCGTGATCGCCCAGGATGCGACGAAGGGATAGCCGCAGCGGCTAAAGCCGGCATTTCTTCAGCAGCATAACCGCAGGCATAAATGCCTGCTCCACCCGGTATAACCTATAACAATCTTAGTCCGCAATCTCTGCGGCAGCCGACAATGCCAGAGGATCGCCGATGATGCGGTGGACCAGCGGGCGCTGTTGCAGCATCGGGGTGGCTTCGATCCGGTAGCTTTCGAGGATGAGAGGTTGCGCCTGCTCAAGGCGCTCAACAGAGTTGTAATGGACGGTGCAGAGAGATTCGCCGGCGGCAACTTTGTCGCCGGTCTTTTTGTGGATCACGATTCCCACGGCAGGATCAACCGAATCTTCTTTTCTCAAACGGCCACCGCCAAGCAGCACACCGGCCGTACCGATCTGTTCGCACATGAAGCCGGTAACAAAGCCGGAAGTGGGGCTTTTTACGTCGGCTTTATGCTGTGCCTGGGGCAGAAGACCGGGATCGTCCATCACCGCCGGGTTGCCGCCCTGAAGGCGAATCATCTCGCGAAATTTGTCGCGGGCCTTGCAGCTGGAGATCATCTGCTCGGCCAGTTCCCTGCCCTGATCGATGTTCTGTACACGCTTGCCCAGCAGGAACATCCACGCGGAGAGAATGAGAGAGAGCTCGCGCAGATCATCAGGGCCTTTGCCGTTGAGAATGTCGATACACTCGGCGACTTCAAGAGCATTACCGACGGCGCGTCCCAGGGGCTGATCCATATCGGTGATCAAGGCAATCACGCGCTTGCCCAGGCGCTGGCCGGTTTCAACCATAAGCTCAGCGAGGAATACGGCATCTTTCTCTTGTTTCATGAATGCGCCGCTACCGGTTTTTACATCGAGCACCAGCGCATCGATTCCTTCCGCCAGCTTCTTGCTCATGATGGAGGCGCAGATCAGATAGGGGCTTTCGACGGTGCCGGTGACGTCGCGCAGAGCATAGATTTTCTTGTCGGCGGGAGCGATCTCCTTGGTCTGGCCGATCAGGCCGGCTCCGCATTGAGCCAGAATGCGGCGGAAATCGGGCACGGAAAGATTCACGCTGAAGCCGGGAATGGATTCCAGCTTGTCGAGCGTGCCGCCAGTGTGGCCGAGACCGCGTCCGCTGATCATGGGGACGTAAAGCCCGGCTGCGGCGACGATGGGCGCGATCACCAGAGAAGTCTTGTCGCCCACGCCGCCGGTAGAGTGCTTGTCGACCTTGGCGGCGGGGAGTTCGGGAAAGCTCAGGACCTCGCCGGAGTTGAGCATGGATTCGGTCAACGCCGCCAGTTCAGCGCGGGTCATGCCGCGCAACAGCACGGCCATGAGCCATGCCGACATCTGATAGTCGGGCAACCCGTCGTTGGTATAACGGTCAATCAGGAACTCGATTTCGCGGCGCTCGAGTTCGGCGCCATCGCGTTTGCGGCGGATCAGGTCAGTGACAAGCATCGTTGAATTGCCAATATTGCCAAAAATGCCAAAATTGGCAATTGAAAAATCTGTACCGGCTATAACCGGAATGTTTCCGGCAGTAAATTGGCGATGGTGGATTCCTGAAAACCGTTCTTGCCCTGGAAGATCACTACAACATCCTCGCCGAACTCAGCAATTACCTGGCGGCAGGCGCCGCAGGGCGAACACGGCACCTGGTTGCGATTGGCTACGGCCACGGCGCGCAACACGAGCTTGCCGTGCGTCTTCTGCACCGCCGTGAAGATCGCGGCGCGTTCGGCACAGACGGTAAGGCCATACGAAGCGTTTTCAACGTTGCATCCGGTGAAGATCTGGCCCTGGTCGGTGAGGACGGCGGCGCCAACGTAAAAGTTGGAATAGGGCGCGTAGGCGCGATGAAAGGCTTGCTTGGCAGCGTCCAGAAGCTGGTCACGTTCGGTGGGTGAAAGCGGCGTTGATGACATTGAGGCTCCAGGTGAACTGAATACAGTAACCTATCCGACTTATTCGCAAAAGTATGAAGGATGGGACAACCGGCCCAAGGAAAGACCCGCCTTGTTGCGGCGGGTCCTGATGTTTAAGACCATGAAAGCATGTCCGGCTTGCTGTGCATGGCACGCCATCGCTTGATGCCGCGCCAGTCGCCGGTTTTCCAGTCTGACAATTCGGGATAAACGGTGAGCGAAGGATCAAGGTCAAAGCTGAGGGCTGTTCTGTCTTTGAACAGAATGGTGATGGCCTGGACGTCGGGGTCGATTTCTACGGATTCAACGGCTTTGCCCCTGACCTCAGGGAAGCGGAGGAAGCTTGAACGTCGCTTGCGGGAGAATGTACGCTTGGATGCAGCCATATGTCGCCTTTCTAGGAAGGTGATGTGTGGTCAGGGCTGCGCCGGTGTTACTAGCACTGGCGGCTTCATCAGCTGTGTGGTGCCGCCCCGATGGGGCTCGATTTGTTTCTCTTACTGTACCCACCCTTCTCGGCGTCGCGTTCGCTCCGCCTTCAGGGTGGGCTAACCTCTCGTCGCGCCTCCGGCGCTGGGGCTCTCGTAAGCGAGGCTGTTTGCTCGACGCGCCTCCGGCGCTGGGGCTCTCGTAAGCGAGGCTGTTTGCTCGACTGCGAGTTATGTGTTGTTGGGCTCAGTTCTTAACGCAGTTTCAGGACACTGTACTCCGCCGATTTCGCTTGACTTTCAGGCGAAACTAAGGCAAAGTAAGTATGGCGCGGCGAACTGATTTTAAGGGTCGGTTCGCGTGTGCGTTTGTGTCTTCATAAAAATCGGAATATTGAGAGCGGCGCAGAGCCTATGGGTGAGGCTTTTGCGCCGTTTTTGTTTTTGGGAGACAGGTTTACCGCAACGGACGCGAAGGGCGCAAAGGGGAAATCGCCAGGAACCAAGTTTGGAATCCGCACAGCCGAGGGCGGCTGTGCCACACGGACTTAAAGAAAAGCACAAGGTCCCTCCGTCCTACTCGCGCGCCGGTCTGCCCATTCCCGCCAAAACCGGGCGCGAATGGGGGCCCTGAGGGCGCGCGCTCGCTTGACGGCCGTCGGGATGACGATTTGGGAGAAATTGACGGCACCACAGATACGCAAGAGTCGCGCGATACGCACGAGGCGCTAAGACATTTGGAGGAAACATTATGAGCAACAGGATTGACGAGTGGATGCAAACGGAGAACGCGGTGGTGAAGTCGTATGAGCAGCTCCTGGAAGAGCTGCCAAAGCCGAACACGACGGCTGGCTATCACGAGAAGGTGGGCAAGCCATGGACGGAACAGAACCGCATGGAAGATGAGATCAGAAGGGCGCTAGGAGTTCCGCCGGCCTGGGCTACAGACAAGGAGAAGATCGAATTTCACCGGCGACAGCTGGTGCTGCTGGAGAAGGCAAAGCTGGCGCCGAGGTGCGAGCATGTCTTCTCCGATGGCCGGCGCTGCCGGTCGCCGCGCATGCGGAAAGAACGGTTGTGCTACGCGCATGTGGAGATGCAGGCAAGGAGACCACAGCGGATGAACCTGCCTCCTCTGGAGGACGCGAACGCCGTGGCGATGTGGCTGATGGAGGTTGCACGCGGGCTGCTGGATGGCCAGATTAGCGAACGCACCGCAGGCCTACTGTTTTATGGGCTGCAATTGGCCATGGTGAATGCCAGATGGACGACGTTTACTGAGACTGACCCGGCGGAGATGGTGCGGAAAGCTGAGAATCGCCGAGATCGCTCGGAATCGCCGACATCTGACAGCGAGCCAGGAGCGGGCTTGCCGGCGGCGCCCAGGCATCTCACCGCAAAGGACGCAAAGAACGCTAAGGACGTTACCGCAGAGAGCGCAGAGTTCGCGGAGAACGAGCGGCGAACCAAAGCCCAACCACCATGCCGGTCGAATGGGGAAGCAATTATCAAAGGATTACAGCCGGGGGCGGCTGTGCCGCACGAGCATGGGGTCCCCGGGGATACATCGTATAAGTCCTTAGTTTTCGGGGAGCAAGCGGATGGGGGGTAGAGAAAGGTCCGCAGGCGAGGACGCCTGCGCTCCGGGATTCTTGTCAGAACCAGATTGTTCGTGATGTTAGATGGGATGAGGGTGTAGCCACCGGAACTGCTGGAAAAGCAGAAAGACGTTCCAGGCGGGGCGAAAGCAGTGTCTCAGGTTGTATAGGAAAGGAATACCAAGTGGCAGCACAACCCAGTACGGTGCCTTCAATGTACGCGGTGCAGGAAGCGTGCATGGAATCATCTATCGCCCAGGTTGGCACAACAGAACGGAAACGCCCGGCGGCAAGTCGCAATCCCGTAGATCGTAATCCCTTAGATCGTGATCCCTTAGATCGTGATCCCTTAGATCAATGTCGCGAGGCGCAAGCGGCAGTCCAAGCCGAGGGCGGCAAGGCGGTTTCGACCGGCGCAAACCGGGAGCACTCAGTTGCTATAATCCCGAAAATGCGTTGGGAAGAGCTTTCAGATGAAGCGCTTATCGCGCAGGCACGGGCTGAGGCCGACAAAGGCGCAGCTGAGCAGTACCTGAATGAGCTTTTCCGCCGGCACCACGTGAAAGTGGCCCGCTGGTGTCTTTCGGTGATGGGAGACCGCGAATCGGCCGCCGACCTGGCACAGGAGGTCTGCGTTAAAGCGTACCGGAATCTCTCCTACTTTAAAGGACAATCGAAGTTTTCCACCTGGCTCTACTCCATCACCCGAAACCACTGTCTCAACGCCCTTCGTTCAAGATCGAATGCTCCGGCAATGGATTCGGATGAACTGGTAATGGAGACGCTTCCGGATATGGGTTCGGACAGCCCGCTGGCGTCGGCGGAGCGGAAGCAACAGGCGGAGATCTTACGCCAACTAATTAATGAGACCCTCGACGAGACGGAAAAGGCGGTTTTTACGCTGCACTTTGGAGAAGAGCTTCCGCTGGATGCAATTACGCGAATGCTGAAACTGGAAAATGCAAGCGGCGCAAAGGCTTACCTGGTCAGCGCCAAAAGAAAACTTGACCGGGCTGTACGACGTTGGAAAGCACGAGCGTAAAGGCGAGGACCGAGGAGAAACATCATGGCCGACACCAACAACCTGAAAACCTGGCAGGAAGCAGCAGCAGCCGGCAAAGACTGTCTCCCGTTGGAAGTCTTGGAGCGCTTCACGGAGAATGCACCTTCTGACCCGAAAGCTGCAGCGCATCTTGCGAGCTGTGCACACTGCCAGACCGAGCTTGCCATGCTGAGAGATTTTGAGGCGGCTATACCATCGGCGGATGAAGGCGCCGCGGTCGCGTGGATCGCCACACAGTTGCAGCGGCAGCAGCCGGGTGTTTCGGCAAAGTCGTCACCGACGGTCCGCGTTCCTTTCTGGCGGAATCTGTTCCGCGTACCTTATCTCGCAGGCGCGGCGGCGCTGGCTGCGGTGCTGGTGCTGGCGATTTCTCTGTATCATCCCGCGACAGACCATCCCAAGCTGGGGAGCCCAGGAAACATCGGAGTCTTCAGGGGCGAATTCAAGCTGTTGAGCCCAACCGGCGATCTGGCCCAGGCGCCAAACGAGTTCAGCTGGGAAGCGGTACAGGGCGCTGCAAGCTACAAAGTCGAGTTGACCGATGCGATCGGAACCTCACTGGCGACTGCTAACTCCGCTCAACCACAGCTCGAAGCAACACCCGAGATGAAAGCTGCCATGCAGGCAAACATGCCCATTCAATGGAAAGTAACCGCACTCGATGCGTCCGGTAAGACTATCGCAGAGTCGAAAGGCGGGAGCTTCAAGATCAAGTAGACATTGAAAAAACAGATCTACAAACGGCCTGCTTTCTCCGCAGGCTGTTTGCGTTAGCGCCGTAAAAGCTGGGTGGGGGCAGGTCGTTTTTTACGCCGCAGTCGAAAGAAGAGAAACATGGCAAATGCCAGGAGAGGAATCGGCATGGCCAGGAGTTGCCAGGGAAGAAATCTCGGAACCGGTTCGGAGCCTTCTCCGTTGAGCACAAATGCAGCCCAGTAACGCGGATGGCTCAGCTCGGTTCCTGAATGAAGAAACTCAAGCTTGGTCAGGCGCAGAGCCTCAGCTTTTGACTCATGTTTCTTCAGCAGGAAGTAATAGAACTGTTGCATAAACTGCGACGTTGGCTCATCTGGGACTCGCCATAGAGTGGTGAGCGCCGAGCGCGAGCCCGCGGCGAGCAGAGCACGGCTAAAAGCTTGTATGCCTTCGCCGGGGACCAGACGCCCGCGTTCGGTATCGCAAGCGGAAAGCGTGGCCAGGCTCATGCCGCGAAGATCAAGGTCGTACAGCTCTTTGAGAAATAAATAATCGTTTGGCTGCCCACTCTGATCGGGGGAAAAAAGCAGGCGCGAGCGTTCGGGATCGTCCATGTCGGCGACCGCGTGAGTGCTCACGTGCAACAACGATGCTCCATAGCGCGCTGACTCAAAGAAGCTCGGCTTCCGGTCCTCCGGACCAAGAAACAGGCGCGTCTTGCCGACGCTCAACCTGGCGATCGCACGTATCTCTTCGCGCGACGCGGGAAGCGCGCCGCCGCCAATTTCGGGCGACGTGGTAAGAGAGCTTTCGCCACTACCGACGATTGCCGGATCACCAAAGCCAACCAGCTGCGGTTGCCACGGATATCGAATGTTGGAGGAACCGGCATCTGCTCCGCGCAAAAGCAGCACGGAGCTGGGCAGATAGGTGACATCACGAGTTTCCAGCAGCGGATGACCTGCGGCGTTGGTCACCAGTTCGAAAGGAACCAGGCTGAGAAAGCTATCCGGTACGATCACGATGTGAGCATAGCGGTCCTGTGAAAAAGGCAAGATGCCCGGAGGCAGCATGCCGCCGATTTGTTGAAAATCCTTTTGCCAGTTAGCGCTCAGATTATCCGGAAGCGCAGAGATAAAGCTCTCAAGGTGTTGCATGTCCACTGTCGAAAGTCGGCTTTGCGCAATGCCCGAAGCATCATGCGTCACCCAGACCACGGCCAACGCTTCCGCGCCGACCCAAAATTCGACCAGAGCTGTCTGCGGATCAAGACGGGCCTGGATGGAATGCAATGTCAGTGCGTCAGGGGAAAGTTTGCTGCCGAAAAAGCGATCCTGGAAAACCCGGGCGCGGCTGCGCTCCATGTATTCAAACGCGCCGCTCGCATCGTTGCGTTCGAGCAGCAGTTTGATCAGGGCATCATAGACCTCGCGTTTATCGGCGAAGAAGTCAGATTTCAAACGGGAAAGCTGCAGTTGGGCGCGAACGCTTTCGATCCGCTTGATGGCCTCGCGCAACTTTCTTTGGGCAACATCGCGCTGATTGTTCTCGAGAGCTATTTTTCCGAGTCCATAGATCGACTTCCATTGCTCTTCGACAGTGCCCAACTGATCGGCCGAGGCCAGCGCCTGGGTAAACCCTTTTTCCGCGTCCGCAGATCGGCCGAGACGGAAAAGCGTTTCCGCACGATACAAAACCGCCTGCATGGCTTCGCGCTGATTCTTCGTCTCGCTGGCCAGAGCGTGGACACGATCAAATGTCTTCAAAGCCTCCTTTAGTTCTCCGAGGTCCAGCGCTTGCAGAATTCCAGTGTTTTTGAGCACCCCCAGTTCGCCATCAATGTCCTTTTCCTGTTCGTAATACTCATCTGCGAGGCCGTAACTTTTGAGAGCGTTGCGCGGATCGCCAAGGTGACGATAGAGCACACCCAAATTGGCATGAATGTGCGCGAGATCCCGCGGGCTGAGGCCGCGACTGGCGTACATCTGAGCCACTTCTTGCTGGCTCAGCCCTTTACGGTCGCCCAGAACTCCGTTGTAAATCGTAACGGCACGTTGATCGTTGCCCAACCGCTGATACAAGGTCGCCAGATTGAGCTGTGTCAGCTGCCGCCAGGTAGTCGCCCACGCTTCTTTCTGCGACTTTTCCACGTACTGTAAGGCTGATTCATACGTCCGCAAAGCCTCAGAGTACTTAGCCTGGTAGTAGTAGACGATGCCCAGATTGTTCAGGATTGAAACCGATGTCTGCGCGTCGCCGGTTTCGCTGTTCAACTTCAATGCCAGATCGAGTTCGTTGGCCGCGTCAGCGTAGTTGCCCGCGTTGGAGTAGGCCATTCCGGCATCATCTCTGGCCAGAGCTTCACAGTGTTTGTCACGCATCTGCTTGCATGCACCTGCGCTCTCCCGCGACATAGAGACTGCCCGAGCGTATTCTCCTGCCATCGTGGCAATGTCGCTTAGGTTGTTCAAGGTCTCCACCAGCTCAGGGCTTGGGGCCTGCCTCCGCAGTTGCGGCAACAATGACTCATAGATTTTCTGCGCTTCTTCAGAGGAACCGGCGTCGCGAGTCTGGCGCAAGCTTCTTGCTCGCTCAAGCTGCGCCTTGAACAGGTCGCGATCCGTCGCCTGTGCACACGCGGTTGACGATCCATGACACAGCAAGACCAAACCGCACAGAAAAATTGTGTGGAGTTTACACACAGCTAGGAAAAGTATATTGCATGACGTCGGTGATCGATGGGTATGATGCCGGTGCTGTTCATTCCCTTGCGGCTAACGAACAAGCAATTCCAATATTTCGTGTACGGCCGGCAAAAGCGCCTGAATACAGGCAATATATGTGGCAACACCAAGCGCAATCGCAAACATTAATTTGCGGTCTTGTGGATGAGCAGTAAGTTGGGCCGTGCCTTGCAGATGCTCGCTGAGTCGCATGATCCGTTGCCCCAAGGAAGCGTTGCATGCGGGCGGAATGAGATGCGATGCAACCGCGTCAGGAATAGCGGCACCTCTGTTTAATCGTCCAACTTTAATCAGCGCCGATGACAAATCAAGCACAGAAGCGCCTCTGGTCAACGCATTGTAGTCAGCCGCGATCTCCGAGGCGCCACCCCACTCAACGTCGATATCCTGGAAAGCTTTCAACCAACCCGGTGGCCGCGTGATCTTCAGAAGCATTTGCTTTAAATTATCGAACGATGCCACGTGAGCCGTCTCATGCTCCAGCGCCGCTTTCAACTCACCCGGAGACAATGTCTCCGCAATCTCGCGAGACAGAAAAATCTGTGGGCGAACAATCCCCGCGACCGCCAGCAATGCCGAGCCGTTTTCAACACGATAGATCGGCAGTTTGATTCCCTCTACATGAATTCTTTCCGCGCTTTTACGCCACGATCGTTGCGCTCGCCGGGTTGCGCGTAGTGTGTGCCACCCGCGTATGACCATCCAGGCCACTAATAGACCGCCGGCCACAGCCAACACATCCAGTCGCAGTCCGATCCCTTCGCGGGTGGAGTAGGGTTCAAATTCGAGGAATGCAGGAAGTATCAGTCCTAAAATCGTTGCCGCAGCAATTCCAAAGGGCAGAAGCCGCACCGCAAATAGCACGTTGGCCGCGTTGTGCGGCGCCACTTTCCTGGTCATCCTTCTACGGAGCAACATTGCCGGAAAAAACAAAAACGAGCTGCTGGTGAAAACCAGAAACAGTACGGCGAGACTAAGCGCTATCCCGAGCGCGTAAAACATATGGGGTTACTCCGATCGGCGCAGAGAGCGCCGTTTGGCCTTGACCAGCTGATCCAAGCGCTCAAGCATTTGCTCGTCCGTATCACTCACTGCATCGACAAAATGTGACAATACCGCTCCGCTGTTGCGGTCCTCATTCAATACCATTCCCAGAAGGTGGTGCGTGAGCTGCGTCTGATATTCCTCCTCAGTCAGGGCAGGGATGTAAATATAAGCTTTGCCCACCTTGTGCCGCTTCAGCAAACCCTTCTTGTACAACCGATCCATCGTGGTCATTACGGTTGTATATGCCAGGCGCGGCGCGAATTCCAAATGCAGTTCGCGCACACTGATCTCACCTCGGCTCCAGATGCGCTCCATCAACGCCGACTCCAGGCTGCCGAGCTGGCCCAGCGTCTCCCCTCGCCCTCCAAATTGCTTTTTTAGCCACATGTTGAACGAAACCTCGAGTTTAGCCGCATGAATTAAACGAATCTCAGTTTACCCGGAATTCCTTTTTGCACACAACCTGCAATTACCGGATCGGGGGACTTCGCAGCAGCCCGGCTTTCTCCACCTTACCCTAACTCTCCCTGCGCATCCCAATCTGCGATTGCCATCAATTCAAATCAACCCAATAAATTAAACAGTTTAAACTCACCATCTTCCCCAATGCAGCCGGAAAGCAATTCTATATATTGTTTGTAAAATATCTACTGCGACCCTCTGCTTAGAAGGCAGATGCTCTGTCCAGCTGAGCTACGGGCTCTTTTTGTTGTCTTGATTTTAACAGCTTACGTTATCTGAGAAGTTTCAACTTTGCAGTAAGGACAACGATGAGGACGAGAGGACACCCGGTATTGGTCCACAGGATGACATCAAGTATCCATTTCCACTTTCGTCGCACAGAAAACTGCCCGTCTTTCTCGAGCACATTCGCGAAGCAACTGGTAAGTGGGTTGGTTTGAAAACAGATCCAGCGCCCCGCTCGGCGTCCATCCATCGTCGATGTACGCGCGATTCGTTTGCGGAACCCAAGTCTTCACGGATTCTCCCGACGCCGATTTTATGGTTGCACGGGTGCCCTCGCTGCGTTGATCGCGGAGTGACGTGTCGCAGTTACCAAACCACTACGCAATCTCATTTCAGGAGTTCTGCCGGCTTCTGAAGACGGTCTTCAACAATGACGTTACGGTCTTGAACAGCGCTGTTGGGGTCTTGAGCAACGGTATCGCGAAAATCAGTGATCCGTTTCGAAGATACGAGCTTTAGTACGAGGTTTAGAAAGAACATGGATCCGCCCGGCTGGTTGAAGTTCGAGTCTTGTGATATCCGGCAGTCGTGACTTCGCGCGGGAGACTTCACCGCTTGCGAACTCGACTCAGCGATTAGGCTAAGATTTTTGGCCGACATGTTCCCAGAATTTCGCGCCACCTGCGAGATGTCGCCGGAGTTCGCCGCGCGCGCGAAAGACTCGTAAGTCCCGAAACTTCGTTTGGTTGGTCCCAAGAAATCAGGACAGTTCTTCTCGCGCGATCGCCAGTTTCGCTGTATGCGCGCCTCCCAATTTCGCGCCGGCCCTTATGGTGGCTTTCAGAGAAAACAGAGCAACAAAACCTCAACACGGGAATGGGAGGAATGCGGCCGCCACAAAATCATCTGAGCCCACAGACTTGAAAGAAGCGAACGATCTGACGTTCGGCCCAGCGTCCATCGTAGCCATTCGGTGAGGCGAGAAAGGCGCAGTGGCCGCCGTGAGATGTCTCCAGGAGCGTGACATTGCGATTCGCGCCGATCTTCTGCCTGGTAGCAGGGAGAAGACGGATAAAAGGATCGTCGGCAGCATGGATCACAAGGGTCGGCACGGCGATGTTGTCAATCACGCGGGAGGCTGCGGCACGTGAATAATAGTCGTCGGCGCTCGCGAACCCACAGTAACGCGCAGTTATCAAGTGATCGAACTCCCGGATACTCGAAGGCCAGCGCGAAGCCTTCTTATAAATATCGGGGAAAAGAGCGCTTTTACGATTGAAACGACGCATCAGTCCGAGCAGGAATTTCCATTCATAGATGCGGTTACGCCAATCGTGCATGGCATCGGCAGAGGCAGCCAGGTCGGCAGCGGGGGAAACAGCCGCGACGGCCTTCAATTCTTCGGGCACATCCGCACCCAGCTCTCCCGCGAATTTCAGAATAAGATTTCCGCCCATGGAGTATCCCACCAGCGCAACACGCTGGAGTTTCTTCTTCTCGACCACGCTACGCAGTACCGCGCCGACATCATTGGAAAGACCGGAGTGATAGAGCGTGGGAGCAAGCCGCTCGGTGCCTCCGCAGGTTCGCATGTTCATGCGCACCACGCTCATGCCTGCTTCCCAGGCCTTGGAGGCCGTTCCAATCACGTACTGGGAGGAACTCGAACCCTCAAGCCCGTGCACGATGATAATCGCCGGCTTGCGCTCCGCGTCCGATTGCCAGTGGCAATGGCAGAGAACCTGGGCTTCGTCAGCAACGCTAAAAAGACATTCTTCCGGGGCGGGCAGGGTGTTTTTGCGGGGAAGGAAATTGCCGGCGAGGGTCATGAGATGTCGATTGCGCAGGAACCGGCGCGCGACAAAAGGCTCAAATGGGTTCGAAGTCTCAGCCATGCTTCAACAGATCAGGTTCACGTCCTATAATAGGTGTTTACAATTCATTCTAGCTGAGCTTGGGAATATGCCGATCTTCGAATATATCTGCCAACAATGCGACCACCATTTTGAGGCCATCGTGATAGGAAATAAAAAGGCCGTCTGCCCCAAGTGCGAAAGCAAGCGGCTGAGCCAGCAGCTTTCAAGTTTTGCCGTCGGCGGCGAAAAAGCGGCCCAGGCTGACAGCCCTTTGGGCGGTTGCGGGACTTGCGGCGATCCGCGCGGACCCGGCGCCTGCTCGATGAATTGATTTCTCCGCTATCATCTTAATACGTGCGATCACCTGTGCTGGACTTCCTTCGCCTTCTGATCCAGCCGTACGCTCCTGGGCCGCTTGCCTTGCGTCTCAAGAAAGGCATTCCCTAACTTTGATCGTTGCATTAAGCTGATCGTACAACCCCTTGGAGATTCAGGAAAATATTGCTCTTGCCCCGCTGACCACCTTTCGAATCGGTGGACCGGCACGCTATTTCGTTGAAGCAAACTCTGAACGCGAGGTCATGGAAGCGGTGGCGCTCGCCATGGCGAGGCGTCTTCCTCTATTCGTCCTGGGTGGCGGCAGCAACCTGGTTGTGTCCGACGACGGCTGGCCCGGCCTGGTATTGAAAATTTCTCTGCGCGGCGTGGAATTTGAAAGCGACCTTCAGAAGATGCTTTTCCGCGCCGGCGCCGGAGAGAACTGGGATGATCTGGTCGCTCTGGCGGTGAGCAAAGGCTGTGCCGGGATCGAGTGTCTGAGCGGCATTCCCGGAACCGTCGGCGGCACACCGGTGCAAAACGTGGGCGCGTACGGTCAGGAAGTCTCAGAGACCATTACGCGCGTGCGCGCGCTGGAGATCTCGAGCGGCAATATTGTGGAGATGAGCAACGCCGATTGCGGCTTTGCTTATCGCAGCAGCAAGTTCAACGGCGCCATGCGCGACAGGTACATCGTGCTGGAAGTGGACTATCTGCTCCGCCGCGATGCCGATGCGACGATCGAATACGCCGATGTAAAGAAATTTTTTGCCGGGCATCCCGGGCCTGACAAGCCGACGCTGCAACAGGTGCGCGACGCAGTCCGTTCCATCCGGCAGAGCAAAGCCATGCTGATCGTTCCGGGTGACGAAGACTGCCGCAGCGCCGGCTCTTTCTTCAAGAACCCGCTCGTCAGTGAAGCAGAAGCAGCACGGGTGGAAACCCTGGGGCAAAAACTTGCTCCGAAAAAAACTGTTCCCCGCTATCCCGCCGCCGACGGCCTGGTAAAGCTCGCCGCAGCCTGGCTAGTGGAGCAGTCGGGCTTCCACAAAGGATATTCACGCGGACCGGTGGGAATCTCGCGCAAGCATACGCTGGCGATTGTGAATCGGGGCGGCGCCACCGCCAAAGACATTGTGGCTCTCAAGGAAGAGATTCAGCACAAGGTCTTTGACGTGTGGGGCGTCAGCTTGCAAGCCGAGCCTGTGTTTGTAGGGCTGAACCATCCTTCTTCCGAATAAGGGACGCACCTAGCCCCACCAGCGGCACCAGAGTTCCAAGAAAAAACAAGTGATACCAGGCTGGAAACTTTGCCCAGATCTGAACATGCACCGGAAGGAACATGGCCAGAATCACGGCGCCCAGGATCCACGGCAGGATCCTTTGTCTCGGTGCTATCCATGCCGTGGTTGCGCCGGCAGCCAACGACGCCAGTACAGCGAGAGTGAGGCGAGCGATCTTCATGCCCAGGGTGAAGGCCATTGCCGGCTCAGCCAGGGTATAACCGGGAAAGCCGAGTCGCAGTAAGCGATTGAGCACCGTGGCCACCAGTACCCACATAAACAACCCGCCGAGGAATCCGAAAATTGACCGTTTCATAAAATCCTCCTATAGTTTAATTAAACTAGTATACTCCAACTATGAAAGCCGAACTGCTGATTCTTGGCGTTTTGCACAGGGGCAATTTCCACCCTTATGAGATCAAGCGCCGCCTGAGAAACGCCATGGTCGAGTGCTACACCGATGTGGACGTGGGCACGCTGTATTACGCCATACGACAACTGGAGAAGAACGGGCTGATCACAGCGGTTCGCAGGGAGCGGGTGGCCCGCGGAGGCGTGCGCACGGTCTACGGAATTTCGGCCGGCGGCAAGCGTCGATTTGAGCAGCTTCTGAATGAGCAGTTCGGCGCCGCGGGATCGGTCGCGCAGACGCTTTATGCCCCGATGCTGTTTCTTCAATTCAGCGACCTGCCCATGGTCGCGGAGCTGCTACGAACCAGGATCGCGCGCGAGACGCAATCCATCCGGGAGGTTGCCGGGATCCAGAAACAACTGGGATCAACACCGGCGACCGGCGCGCTTCATCTCATGAAGCACCTTGAGCTTCAGCATCGGCTTGACCGTAAGTGGCTACAGGGAGTGCTTGCGGATGTGGAGGGCGGGCGGGTGCGGGACGTGGCCGATCCCAAGCGATTGACTCGTGGCTGGCTTGGGCAGGAGACAAGGCCCCGGCGGCGGCGTTCAGGACGGTCCGGCGAATCTTCGGATTGAGCGGACCAAGACCAAGTGCGGAAAATGTTTTTAAGAGAACTCCCTAAAGCTGCATGGCCGACGACAGTTTCTCGGGATCCTTCGACTGCGCCGCCCCGTCCCAACACGCAAAAACCGTGGGTGTCGAGGCGCTCCGGCTCCGCTCAGGATGGCAACTGTTGTCCTCAATCCCGACTTTTATTGCCCGACCACGCTCCCATTCTTCATCAGGAGCATCCGCTCGCCCAACAGACTGGCCTCGCTGCGATCGTGCGTGACCAACAGGACGGGAATGCTGTTCTGCGCGAGCCATTGTTTGAGGTCGCCGATGATGGCTTGCTTCAGCTCATCGTCCAATGCGGAGAAGGGTTCGTCGAGCAGCAGCAGGCGAGGATTTGTGACGAGGGCGCGAGCCAGGGCGACGCGCTGACGCTCGCCGCCGGAAATTTCGGCAGGCCGGTTCCCTGCCAGATGAGCGATGTGAAAGCGCTCCAGAATGTCGCGTACCAGCCGGGTGCGCTGATCGCCGTTGCTGCGAATGCCGAAGGCAACGTTGTCGGCGGCGGTCATGTGGGGAAAGAGCGCCAGGTCCTGGAAGACATAGCCAACGCGGCGCTCCTGTGGAGGCAGATTGATTTTGCGCCGCGAGTCGAACAAGACTTCGCCGGCTACAGAGATCGACCCCTCGTCCGGCGTAGTGAGTCCGGCAAGGCATTGCAATATCGTCGTCTTGCCGGAGCCCGAGGGCCCAAAGATCACGGACACGCCCGCGGGCGAGGAAAACCTCACATCCAGCGCAAAGCGGTGAAGCTTTTTGGCGTTGAAGGTTTTCCTGATTTCCAGTTTCAGATCGCTCATCGGGAATCCAGCAGAGCCGTGCGGCGATTCAGGCCGTAGACCGCGCAGAGCAGAGTGTAGGAAAACAACAGCAGTACCAGCGCCGTCTGGTTGGCAGAGTGATAATCGAGGGCCTGCACCTGGTCATATATATCGATGGAGAGGGTGCGAGTAGCGCCGGGGATGTTGCCGCCGACCATCAGCACGACGCCAAATTCGCCAACCGTGTGAGCGAAGCTTAGCATCACGCCGGTGAGAAGCCCCGGCCATGCCAGCGGCAGAACGATCTGCGAATAGACTTTCCATCGTCCAGCGCCGAGCGTGCGCGCCGCATCCATCAGCTTGCGGTCGACGCTGCGGAAGCCTGCCACCATCGGCTGCACGGCAAAAGGCATGCTGTAAAGCACTGAAGCGATCACCAGGCCGCTGAAGGTAAATGCCAGAGTGCCGCCGGTCAGACGTTCAAACCATCGCCCGAGCGCAGTGTTGCTGCCGAACGCGACCAGAAGATAAAAACCCAGAACAGTAGGCGGGAGCACGAGTGGCATAGCTACAAAGGCTTCCACCAGGAACATCCATTGTCGCCGTGAAAACGTAATCCACAGAGCAACCGGCACTCCGACGAGCGTCAGAATCGACGCTGTTAGGGTAGCCAGTCTTCCTGTAAGGGCGAATGCCTGCCAGTTCACTTTTTCCCGGCCTCAAAGCCCAGGTCGTGCAGAATTGCCTGGCCATCGGCGGACATCATGAAGCTCAAAAAGCGCTTGGCCTGCTCTTTGTTTTTGGAAGATGCAACCACGATGCCGGCCTGTTCGATCGGTGGATAGCTATCTTCGGGCAGAAGCACATAGCTGCCGCTGTTGGCCATTGAATCCGATGAAGCCAGCGAGAGCGAGATCAGCCCGACGTCGGCGTTGCCGGATTGCGCAAACTGCGCCGTTTGCGAGATGTTTTCACCCAGCACGATTTTCGGTTTCACCTGATCGTAGACCTTGAAATGTTCCAGAGCTGAAACCGCGGCACGCCCGTAGGGCGCGTGTTCCGGATTGGCGATGGCAATCTTACGCACTTCAGGACCGGTCAGAAACTTCAAGTCGCCATCCAACACTCTGCCGTTTTTTGCCGCCAGGTGGACGTTCGAAGTCCTGGCGGTCCATAGAACCAGGCGTCCACGCGCATACTGCGTGAAAGTATTCGGCTCTGCCTGCCCTGCCTGCTGCAGTTTTTCCGGATACGATCTGTCGGCGGAAAGAAAAACGTCAAATGGGGCGCCGTTCTGTATCTGGGCAAAAAAATTGCCGGATGATCCCAGAGACACGGTCACGTGGATGCCGGTCTGTTTTTCAAATGCCGGAGCAAGTTTCTGCATGGCCGATGTCAGGTCGGCTGCGGCGGCAACTTTTATCTCCTGCTGCGCCTGTGCGCCGCTTACTGCGAATAGCAAGACCACCAGGGAACTGAAGAACGGGTGCCTGGCAAACAGGCTTCTGGCAAGGAGTTCAGGGGCGAACAATCATCACCTCCGTGGATTTAATGAGTGCTGCAGCTGTGTCGCCCTTTCTTAGTCCCATTTCCGCTACTGCGTCGGCGGTGATGATACTGGTAATCACCTGCCCCCCGATCGAGAGGCGCACCTGCGCCATCAGGCCGTGAACTTTCACTTCCAACACTTTTCCCACAAGCTGATTGCGTCCGCTGATGCGGCGGAAACTGCGCCGCCCTTCGGGGCCGGACTTGATGTCTCCTCTGGGTATAAAGCGCTCCAATTCCTGTTCAGGAACACGATGGTGACCTCCGGGCGTGGTCACCGTGTGGATCTTGCCGTGATAGATCCATTGCTTGAGAGTTGGATAGCTGATGCCGAGCCGCATGGCGGCATCTCTCGGTTTTAAGGGCATACGACGATTTTATGCGATAGATAACGTTTTGTATATACGATATTGTGTTAATCGTCTCAAGCGTGTTTTTTGGGATCGGCGGGCCGCTCCCCGGGACAATCTGCAGACAAACTTTTTACGTACGTTGAATGTATCTTTCTTCCAGCAGATTCATCTCAAAGGTACAGAAAAATCTGTTCGGGAAAGTCCTACAACAGAAGTCGGGGAGTCGAGAAACAGCGAACCATGGTGATCAAGAAACCCAGCGATATAGAGTCTTCAGAAATCACTCCAAAATCGGTATACATGAACCGGCGCAGGTTTATTGCCGGAGCTGCGGCGACAGTAGGAGCAGCTATGGCTGGAGGTTATTACCTGCGCAACCACCTCGATGGGGGCGATACCGTGCAGGCCGGCGGAGCGAAGCTTAGCGGCATCGTGAAAAGTCCTTTCAGCACCAATGAGACGCAGACCTCGTTGCAGGACATTACCAATTACAACAATTATTACGAGTTCAGCACAGATAAGTACGAACCCAATGGGCTTTCGAAGAACTTTCGCACGCGTCCGTGGACCGTCGCCATCGACGGCATGGTCAAGAAGCGGAAGAAGCTCGATATCGACACGATCATGAAGCTGGCGCCGTTAGAGGAAAGAATCTATCGCATGCGCTGCGTTGAAGGGTGGTCAATGGTGATTCCCTGGATCGGCTTTCCCTTGAATGTGCTGATCAAACAGGCAGAACCGCTGGCCAAAGCGAAGTATGTTGCTTTCGAGACGATCATGGCGCCGGATCAGATGCCCAATCAACGAAGCCGGGAGGTGCTGGATTGGCCTTATGTCGAAGGGCTCCGCATGGATGAAGCCATGCATCCGCTGGCCATCCTGGCTGTGGGGCTCTACGATGACGTTCTTCCTCCTGTCGACGGCGCTCCGCTGCGGCTAATTGTCCCATGGAAATATGGATTTAAAGGGATCAAAGCGATCGTAAAAATCAGCTTTACTGATTCCATGCCGCCTACCACGTGGAACAAGATGGCGCCGAACGAGTACGGCTTCTATTCCAACGTAAACCCGCAGAAGGACCATCCGCGCTGGAGCCAGGCGATGGAGCGGCGGATCGGCGAATTCCGCAAGCGTCCCACGCTCATGTTCAACGGCTATGGTGACCAGGTGGCTAGCCTCTACACCGGCATGGATCTGCAGAAGAACTACTGATGAAACAGCTTCCGGAAAAGTATGTGCGGCTGCTCAAGCTACCGGTGTTTGTCGCCTGTTTAGGTCCGGCGTTTGTGCTCACGTGGAAGGGCTTTCACCACCTGCTGGGAGCGAATCCGATCGACGTTATCACGCGCACTACAGGCAGATGGACGCTTACTTTTCTGCTCATCACCTTGAGTGTCACGCCGGTGCGCCGGATCACCACCATGGCGTGGCTGATCCGCTTTCGTCGCATGCTGGGACTGTTTGCATTCTTCTATGGTTCGCTCCATTTGATGACCTACGTATGGCTGGACAAGTTTTTTGATGTCCACGAAATGCTGCACGACATCGCCAAGCGCCGCTTCATCACCGCCGGAATGACAGCCTTCGTGCTGATGCTTCCGCTGGCGCTCACATCGACCACCGGCTGGATTCGCCGCCTGGGTGGCAAGCGCTGGCAAAAGCTGCATCGACTGATCTATTTCAGTGCTGCTGCAGGCGTGGTCCACTTTATCTGGCTGGTCAAAGCTGATCTGCGGCGTCCATTGACTTACGGCGCCGTGCTCCTGCTGCTGATCGTCTACCGCGTCTTCCTCTGGATCAGAGGGCGCCTGAACTCTCGTCCTGCAGCAGTTCAGGAGGCCGTTCGTACTTAGTCCCTCGCTTTTCTGGCGGGAAGCAGAGCGGCTTTCACAGCCAGGTGAACGGGATATGCAGGGAAAGCCTAAGTATTTAAAAAATCATTGTCTCTGGTTCCTGTTTTCCCGGAAATGCATCTCATGTGGGTAGAGAATTCAAATTCGCGCCAGAAACTGACGAGGTAACCTTTTGGAAGGCGCACAGGAGAACATGCTGCAGAATCTGGACGACATCAACGTCAACGAGGTCCTGGATCGTGTATTGGATCACTGTATCGTCGTGGATCCTTCCGCACGGGTTTACCTCATGGGTACCGACTTGCGTTCTGTTAAGGGCAGGTTTGTAGTGGAATCGGTGCAGATCTTCTGACCTGTTTGGGGGTCGCAAGCACTTCTATCGAGAGTTGACCGGGGAACTCTGCTCCCTGAGTGAGCAGCTCTGTTCTCTGCTGGAGCAAAGAGATTTGCCGAAGAATTCAAAGGCGCATCCCGAAGGATGCGCCTTTGAATTTCTGTAGATCGCTTATTCGTGGAATTTGAGCCGGATTTGAGTCATCTGGTCGATCGGCTGGCCGTTGAGCTTAGCGGGCTTGAATCGATATTGCACCACCGCTTCAAATGCCGCATCTCTGAAGACGATCGGCCCGCTGATGAACTTGGGATTGGAAACCTTTCCGTCCTTATCGACTTTCACTTCCAACACCACCTCACCGCTCATATGGCGTGCTCTGGCGATTACCGGGTACGGCGAAGGCACCGTCTTGATCAACTGCAAAGGCTCAAGCTGTGATTGCTCAACCTTTCCCTCTGACGGCGTGGAGGTGGCAATCGGCCGCGCCAATGCTGAAGGAGGCGCCGGCATGCTTCCACTGTTGGCAACGTTGAAGGCTGGCGCCACGTCAGGAACCTGCGCATTGCTCTGTTGCTGAATGCGCGACGGCGCGCTGTTCAGCGTTGCCACCACCGGGGCCGGCTTATCTGCAGGAGCCGGTTTTTCCACCTCTCTGGAGGCTTTCTCGGTGTTCTTTGCCGATTTGTGTGTCTCACTCTCTGGAGCCGGTTTCGCCGCAGCGGTCGATGTGTTATTGGCCGGCACCACTACTGCCGAAGGAGCCGGGTTGGCGGCGCCGTTCGCCGGTGCAGGCTGATTGGTTGCCGACGCAGCCGGCGGCTGTGCTGCGGGAACATTGGCTGCTTCCTGCGTGTGTTGCGCCTGTGAAGACGACTTCTGCATCTTGAGGAACGCGAAGGTCGCTGCCGCGGCAACCAGCACCACGGCTACGATACCCAGCATCATGAAGCGGTTTGCCGGCTTCTTATCTTCACCGGCCACGGAATCAAAGGTGCCAAAGCTGGTGCGGTGCGAACTATCGACGCGCTTCTCTTCCCTTTTCGGAGGCGTGGCCAGAGGAACTACTTCCATCGGCGCCGAAGCCTTCACGGGTTCCACGCGGGGTACAGCAGGCGCGGCTGCGCGCGGAGTCGGAGCCGGCTTGATCACCACTGCAGGCGGCGCCATAGGTGCAGGCGTCGCTACAACCGGTCGCGCTGTGGCAACCGGAGCCGGCGGACGCGAAGCTTCAACCGAGTTCTCGTCGCGCGGACGCTTTTCCTTCTGCAGCAAAACGGAAATCTGATCCGCCATGGTCTTGAGCACAGCCACGTGCGTGATGGTGAAGGCATGGGGCGTCGGCGCGAATACCGCCAGAACACCGGTCACGCGGTTATCTTCACGAATCGGAGTCACCACCATGGAGCGGATATTCAGAGCGCGAATGGCCGCTGTATCCACTCGGGTGTCGGTTTCGCAATCGTCGCAGCGAAGTTCTTTGCCGCTCTGAATGCACAATCCGGTGAAGGTGCCTTCCACGCGCAAGGCCGCGCCCACATCCGGAGCGCTTGCGCCGCTGCGTGCGCGGCATACGATCTCATCAGCGTTGCCTTCGCTTAGCGCGATGGCCACACCAGAAGCGTTGGTGAACGCCTGCGCGCGCTGCGCGATTACTGCCAGGTCGTCCGACGAAGCCCCTCGCCCTCTCTTGCTGGCGGTGTTGTTAGCAGTATCTGAAGCTTGTGTTGCCATTTTTACGCCGTCCCTGAGGAAATCTTATCTACCCTGATCTGCCCGGAAGTTAGGCCCGTTAAAGCACTGTCAGGCTGGAACTCGCGCAGCCTGGGCGCCGCTACAGCGCCAATAACACCAGCCGCGATAAGCCCCGTACATCACGGCCATGCTCTTTCTTGAGTTTTAAAAACAGCTGGATCGGCGAAAAATCAGATTCGTGGCGTGCTGCCTTTCGCGCTGTTGGGGGAAGGGGCGCTTCGCGGCAAATAAACCTGTCTGTTCTTACGGCCAAACCCGCTTGGTTTTATCACCACCGTTTGCCGTGCCTGCAGCTTGCACAGCCACCGGACGCGCAGCTTCGCTCGTACCAGCTGCTCCGCCTTCCAGGATTCGGGCGGCCACTCGCAGGGCCTCGATCTCAGCTTGCAGACCCGAAATTTGCGCCTGGAAAATGGCGATTTGGTTTTCTTTCTCTTTTATCGCGTCATATATATTCGTCATTGTTCTGGTAGCCTCACGCGCGAATATAGCAACAACTGAACGAATGTCAATCAGTACCCAGGTACATAGGTTCAGCCGTTTACCCTAGTTACTGCATTCGTGTGCTTGTACCTGAGTACCACTCTTGCACTTGGCCGTAATCACGTCCCAGACTGGAAATAGCCGATAAAAACCAACAAAACGGGTACAAAAAACCAAGCGCAATTTCCGCCGGGGAAAGGCATGGACGAGTCTCTCCTGCGGGCCGGTTGTGCAGTTACCTTCGTAACTGCAACGGCTGCTCCAAAAGGGAACCCGCAAGGCGTTTTGGCGACCAGGGTAGCGATGGCGAATGGCCGTCGGCGATGCGGCCTGTTTCCTCCGCAGGGTCGATTTCGGAAAAGTCAGGATTTAACGTTTGTAATTGGAATTGAGAAGAACGGCTAATCTTCCATTTCTTATATATCTCAAATCAAATGCTTTTCTCTGGACTACCCGACAAAAGTGGTTAGAATGCTCGCCGTCTCTCGGTCACGGTTTTGTGGCACTTCGACACCCTGAGCCGCACCGGGACCTTGGAGAGGGAGACGACTAGTCACGATTCAAGGAGATCCTCGATGAAGCGTTTGCATGTGTTTTGTTACCTCGCATTGCTATGTTGTTTGCCGGCCATGCTGGCAAACGCGCAGAGCGCCGCCAGCGCACAGCTCTCGGGAAATGTACTTGATCCCCAGGGAGCTGTGGTCCCAGGCGCAACGGTTACGGCCACCAACCAGAGCACGGGAATCCCCCGTACCGTTACAACGACCTCTACAGGGAACTATGTCATTCCCAACCTGACGCCCGGCACATATGACGTAAAGGTTGAGGCCAAGGGCTTTTCCCAGGGATTGAGCAAGGATCTGAAACTGAATGTGGGTGACCAAAAGACTCTGGATTTTGGCCTAAAGATTGCCGGTTCCACTCAGACGGTGGAAGTCACCGCGCAAGCTCCGCTGATTGAAACCACCAAGACCGAGGTATCGACCAGCGTTACCGACGTTGAAATTCAGAAACTGCCCACGTTCGCGGCAACTAGCGGCGGAGCCAATGATTATGCTTCGCTGGCAATAACCGCGCCGGGCGTCAAACAGGACACCAGCACTCTCACGAGTGACTTTATCGCTCCTGGTTCCATCAACAATCGCGCCAACCTGTACAACGTTGATGGCGCTAACATTACTGACCAGCTGGTTTCCGGGCGCGACGGCCTGGGGGCTTCTATCGACGAAATCCAGGAGTTCCAGGTCCTCACCAACAATTACAACGCAGAATATGGACAGGCCGGCGGATTGATTATCAATGCCGTGACCAAGTCGGGATCCAATCAGTTCCACGGCGACGGCCACATGTATTTCCGCGGCCGTAACCTGCAGGCATCAAGCCCGTTTTACAACCTCGGTCTGTTGGGGAGCGCCATTCCGCAATCGTCAGCACCGACAGGCATTGGCGGTCCGGTCCGCTGCCCGGATTCAGATTTCACTGGCATTGGCACCCCAGCGCAGGCCATGGTAAATGTGGCCGGTTGCCCGCGCGCACCTTTCCATCGCAAGGAAGGCGGCTTCACCATTGGCGGCCCCTTCATCAAAGACAAATTGTTCTTCTTCGGCAGCTATGAATTGAGCCGCCAGGCGGTACCTCTTACGCTGACGCCCGCCTCAGGCACGGTCACTTTGCAGGCGCCCGTCAACAACCTGCTTTGGTCGTCCAAGCTGGATTACAAGCTGTCACAAAAACACAGCATCTCTGTGCGTTTTAACATCGACCGCATCCTGCAGGATAACTTGATCGTGCAAACCAGCAACAACATCACTCCGGACGATCTCACCTCCAACGTTGCTCACGTAAGCACGATCAATGCCGGAGTTGTCTCTTCGCTCACGACGACGCTGGTGAACGAGGCACGGTTTGCCTTTGTGCGCACCCTGACCAGCACACCGGATAAGACCAACGTCCCCGGAGCGATTCACACCAGCACCGGTACCATCACCGGCGCCAACTTCTGCTGTCCGCAGGGTGGTTTGAACAAGCGGTACGAATTCATCGACAACGTCACCTGGACCCACGGCAATCACTCTTTCAAAACCGGTGGTACTGTGAGCTACTATCCGTGGTTTTCCTTGTTCCCGCAGTTCCACTTCGGCCAGTTCCGGGTTAATGCGGCCGATACCGCAGCCACGTCCTTCACCTTCGGGGCCGGTCCCGGCGAGGTCACTTCCAAAGACAACATCTACGGCTTCTACGTTCAGGACACATGGAAGATGTTCCGCAATTTCACCTTGAATTACGGCGTCCGCTACGATCTGGAAGCGGGAGCTTTCAAGGGTGGCAAGATTCATGGACCCAACGGCACGTGCTTCCAGGGAAACGGGATCATTCAGGCCTGTTCGTCTGATTACAACAACTGGCAACCGCGCCTGGGCTTTACCTATCAGCCCTGGAGAGGAACCCTCGTTAAAGCATCATTCGCGGAAGTGACGATGCTGGCGTTCAACAACGTGGTTCTGGACTCTCTCAATTTCGACGGAACCACTCTGAACACGATCACTACCACCAACCCGGCCGTATTGGCCTCATATCCCAACGCTCCGAGCCCGGCGCTTTTGGCGTCGCTTGTGCCCCCTGGAAGCGATTTCTTCGGTCGCGTCCGTCCCATTTCGACCCACCTCCACAACCCCGAAATACACATGGTGAATTTCGGAATCCAGAGGGAGTTCGGGAAAACAATGGTGGGTGAAATCCAGTACATCGGACAGTTTGGCTCGGGTCTCTTTGGCGAACGGGATGTGAACGCTCCTGTCATCGCTCAGGATCCCGCCCATCCTGGCTTCTTCTATTTCCAAAACCAGGTGCCGAAAGATCCGACCCAGCCGATCAGCGCGCGCCCGGACAACCGCTTTACCGCCATCCGCACCAATGAAAACTCGCGCACCTCGCAGTACAACGGAATGCTGGTAAGTCTTACCAAGCGGATGTCGAATCACTTCTCGATCAACGGCAGCTACACCTGGTCGCATGCCATTACTTCAGGCGAGGATTTCTTCGGACTTTCTGAACCTGGAGATCCCACGAACATCAAGGCGGAACGTGGCCCCGCCTTCAACGACGCTCGGCACGCGGTCAACTTCAGCGGTGTGTTTGAAACCGGTCGTTTGAGTGATACGCATATTCTGCGCGTGTTTACCAACGACATCAGTTTCGGCGTAGTTGAACAGCTCCAGTCCGGTCGGCCATATCCGTTCTCGACCGGTACAGGCGGCTATGCCAATGCCATTTTCTTTGGCACAGGCAGCGAAACCCAGCAACGTCCTAACGTGTTGCCGGGTGGAGTCATCTCAAGCGCCGGCATCGCGTCGGCCGACGGAACGAACGCGTTGATCAGTGGTCCAGGCGGGAATACCTTTGCCGCACCTTTTGCAGTGGATGGCTCTGGCAACTGTATTGATGTGGTCGGAAAAGCAAGTTGTTCCGGCGCTTTGGACGCCGCCGATTTGACGACGATCGTCGATTTCAAACAGCTCAACGGAAACATGACGCGCGATGCCGGACGCAGCGACCCGTTCTATCGCACGGATGCATCACTCAAGAAGACGATCCGCATACCAAAAGCTGAAACCGTGCGGGTTGAACTGCAGGCTGACGTCTTGAACCTGTTTAACCACACCAATTTCCAGGGATTCAATTCCTTTAACGCATTGTCATTGCTCACGCTTGGGGCGCCGGGCTGCTCCAGTTGCATGCGGCCGGATGGAACCTATGCGGGCAAAAACGGGCAAATCCTCCACCTGAGTGACATCACCCATGGCAGGGTCAGCTCCAACCTGCTTGATCCGGAATTTGGCGGCATAGGCGATCCTGGCACGTCGGATCAATCGCGGCTCTTCCAACTCTCATTCCACGTCCGCTTCTAACCAGGCAACGTGTACAACAAAAGGCGGGCTTAGCGCCCGCCTTTTTTATTTCGAGGACCTTATTTTCGCCGACCATTTACTTCGTTGATCCTGACGGTGCGGCTTGAACTGCTTCTACAATCGAGCTCGCCGCCAGCAATTGCTTGATCAGCCGGCTCCAGGCGCCTACCAGAACAACGCCGATCACAACCAGCGCGAGGCACAATCCAGTCCACATGCCCACTGCGCTTCCATGCCGCCAGAAACAAAGGTAGGCGCCCAGAGGCAATCCAATGGCCCAATAACCCACGAGGTTTGCCAGCATGGGAACGCGGGTGTTCCCCGCGCCTCGTAAGGCTCCGGTTGCCACCACCTGCAAACCGTCAAAGAGCTGGAAGATGGCTGCCACAATTAGCAGCGTCGCCCCGGCGCGGACGACTTCAATCTCCGGCGTATAGATCCGGGCGATCGGGCGGGCGAAAAGGAAGAGCATAAGTCCCGCGCACGACATGAACGTGGCGCCAAAAAGCAGGGCCATCCAGCCGGCCCGGGCTGCGCCGTGGATATCGCGGCTGCCTATGGCGTGGCCCACACGAATCGCCGCTGCCGAGCCGATCCCTAGCGGCACCATATAAGTAAAGCTGGCGACGTTCAGGGCAATCTGATGCCCGGCGAGCTGCACGGCGCCCAGCTTGCCGATAAGAAAGGTTGCCATGGCAAAAGCGCTGACCTCCATGAACAGCTGCAACGCAGCGGGTAATCCCAACCGCAGCAACTCACGGATGCGCCACATCTCCAGTTTTCTGGACGCTTGCCATAAGCCGCTCGAACGCTTGCGATCGTAGTAAACCGCCGCCGCTGCCAGAACAGCGACCATATAGATTCGTGAAACACACGTTGACCAGCCGCTTCCCGCGACCCCGCGAGCGCGAACGCCCAGATGTCCGTAAACCAGTACCCAATTCCCTGCCAGGTTCACCAGGTTGGCGGAAACCAGCGCAAACACGACCGGCTTAACGATATGCATCGACTGCAAATAGCGCCGGAGCGCAAAATAGAGAGCCAGCGGCAGTGTGCTCCACACCAGCGCTTTAAGAAAAGGCACAGTTTGCGCTACCAGGGCCGGCGCCAATCCGAAACGCGGGAACAGGGGAACCACGGCCAGAATCGCCAGCATGAGCACAGGAGAAAGCACGCAGGCGAGGTAAAGCGAATTCCACATGCTGCGATGGCAATCTTCCAGACGGCGCGCGCCATAGGCTTGCGCCACCAGCGTGTCCATCCCCAGCATGATCCCACTGCCAAAGAGACCGATGGTATAGAACAAGGTGCTACCCAGGCTCACCGCACCGATTGCCGCCGCGCTTTCCGGCAGACGCCCAACCATCACGGTGTCAATAAACGACATCCCCAGCCAACCCAGTTCGGTCAGAGCCAGTGGCGCCGCGAGGCGCAGCATGGGACGAAATTCCTGGCTGATGTCGCGAGTCTGGAACATAAAATTGATTTAACCACACTGAGAGTCCCTTCGCGGGAGCACGCAAAAGAGACGCCAATCCAGGAATCTGGATTTTTTCGATCAGCGTTTTACTTTGTCCGCCAATTTAACTGACTGGAAAGGGCTCTGCGTCTGGGTAATCTTCGAGGATGGCGTGGTAACCGGTGATGATCTGGTTGGGATTCCTGACCGGACGGCGCATTTCAAAACGCACCTTGCGTTTACACTGCCTGCAGATGGGAAAGCGATCACCCGCCAGCAGCGTAGCTTCATGCATGAGACGATGCTCATCGTGACTCACCCGGTAAACTCCGCTTTCAGGCACCAGTTCCCCGGGTTGGTATCTCTTATTCAACGATCACACCGTTCGATCAGAGTTCATACTCAAGTGAACACCTGATATTAGAATTTTCATAGACTATTGACAAGAGTCTGCATACAGTTGCTCAACATATTTCTCATCAACCAATGATTAAGCAAAACGCCTGAATCCCCCAGTGGGCCGCCCATCGCGGACGGGGTGGTCATATTCATTCTGACTTACACCAGCTTTCTGGATTATTTCGAAATCAAAGTAGAAAGCCGTGCAAGCTGAATTAGTTATCGACCAGCAGCCCATAAACATTCATTTATCAGGTCAGCCGGTGGGATATAATCCCGCTACACTCAATTCAAAATTGTTTGGGACCCATGGCTCGAATCCTTTCCGTTGCCAGCAGCGAAGTTCTGAAGACGACCCGGCAAATGCTTCTGGAGCAGGAGGGGCATACCGTTTGCTCCGCCTTGTCTCTAGATGAGGTTGAGGGTTTGAAGCAAACAGAGAATCTCCACCTTGCTTTGATCGGCCACGGGTTTCGTGGTCCGGATAAGAGAAAGATTGCGCGCGCCGTCAACCAATACTTCCCCGGCCTTCCCATTCTGGAAATGTGCATCCATTCACCCGAGATTTCCGGAGCAGATTTTGTTTTGAGTGACGCCCCTGCTGATCTGGTCAGGGCCATAGAACATGTCCTGGAAGGACGCCGGGTTCGGGGATACACGGATTGACTCCAGCAAGCAGTCTGGGCGTCGCTTTATGCTTTTCGATTGACAGCTCTGGACTGCTTCGCTAGCATGAGTTCGCAATGATTTCTTCGATCCTGAGCCATCGCCATCACCATCATCACACGGTACAAGTGTCGGCGGAGGCCTATAGGAGCTAGATACAAAGCAATCATAGGATTTAATGCCCGCCGACAAATCGGCGGGCTTTTTGTTTTTGTTGGCGAAAAAGGAAGCCGCGAGGCCCGGACATGCCGAGCGGCTCGATGTAGGGCAGAAGAAATCCAGCTTAAGGAAGACCGCGTAAGCGGTTTGGAGCGAAGCGAAGAATGATTCAAAGGGCGCGAGGCCCGTGTGGCGCCGAGCGCCCTACGTCGGGAGCACAAATGAATCCAAGGAGAGAACAATGGTAAGCGGTTTGGAGCGAAGCGACATGAAAATAGATTTCGACAAGATGGATGGCCTTGCACCGGCCATCGTTCAGGAGGACTCCACCGGTGAGGTTCTGATGGTGGGCTTCATGAATCCTGAAGCTTACGCGCGCACTGCGGAAACCGGCTACGTGACTTTTTACTCCCGCACGCGCCAGAAGCTCTGGATGAAAGGAGAAACCTCCGGCAACCGCCTGCGGGTGATCTCCGCCATGACCGATTGCGATCATGACACGATCCTCGTCCGCGTGTTCGTCGAGGGAGACGGTCTGGTCTGCCACACCGGGACAAAATCCTGCTTCACGGAACCGTTGGAAATTCGCAAAGCGGAGGCGCAACAATGAAGCTGCGACTGGGGGTGCCCAAAGGAAGCCTGCAGGAATCCACGATTGCGTTGTTCAAGCGCGCCGGCCTGAACGTTTACACCAGCAGCCGCTCCTACTTTGCCAATACAGACGATCCCGAGATCGAGTGCATGCTGATTCGCGCCCAGGAGATGGCTCGGTACGTCGATAACGGCGCTCTCGACTGCGGTCTCACCGGCAAAGACTGGGTCGTGGAAAGCGGTCTTGAACTGGAAGCTGCCGCCGAACTTATCTATGCCAAGCAGAGCCTGGGCAAGGTCCGCTGGGTGCTGGCGGCGCCTGAGGACTCGCCATTCCAAAAAGCGGAAGACCTGGCCGGGAAGGTCATTGCAACGGAGCTGGTGAACGTCACGCGCAATTATTTCGCTACGCGCAATGTTCCGGTGAAAGTGGAATTCTCCTGGGGCGCAACGGAAATCAAGCCGCCCACCTTGGCCGACGCCATCGTTGAGATCACCGAAACCGGCAGTTCACTGCGGGCCAACCGCCTGCGTATTATTGAGACCGTCATGGAATCGAGCACGCAGCTCATCGCCAACAAGGCAGCCTGGGCAAACGAGCAAAAACGCCGCAAGATCCAGAACCTTGCCCTCATGCTCTGCGGAGCGATCTATGCGCAAGGACGGGTTGGGCTGATGTTGAATGTCCGCAAGGCGGATTTGCCCGGAGTGCTTGCCGTGCTCCCGGCACTGCAAAAGCCAACCATCTCCACGCTGAGCGACGGCGAATGGGTCGCCGTGAACACCATTATTGAAGAGACCACGGCGTGGAAGATCATGCCGCAATTGAAGGCTGCAAAGGCGGAGGGAATCGTGGAATATCCGCTGAACAAGGTGGTGCTGTAATGATGCGCGTGCTACGCGGACGCGGCGCGGAAGCCCGGGTTCGCGCCCTGGAGCAGCGCGGCGCTGCCAGCCTGGTGAAGGTGGAAAGGCAGGCGGCCCGGATTGTCGGCGATGTCCGCAAAAATGGTGATCCGGCTCTGCTGCGCTATGCCGGGAAGTGGGACGGCCTCAAGGATAAACAGGCGCTGCGCGTACCCGAAGCCGAACTTGAGGCAGCATGGGATTCGGCTTCAGAAGACTTCAAGCAGGCGTTGAAGACTGCAGCCGCAAACATACGGCAATATTGTGAATGGCAACTGCCACAGCCGTGGCGTAACGCGGTATCTCCCGGAATACAGGTAGGGCAGGTGGTGCGGCCTTTGCAGTCAGTCGGGTGCTACGTTCCCGGCGGCCGCTATCCTCTCCCGTCCACGATGCTGATGACGGTGATTCCCGCCCAGGTAGCCGGAGTGGAGCAGATTCGGGTGGTTTCGCCACGGCCGGCGTTGGAAACCCTGGCCACCGCCCATTTTCTTGGCGTAAGCGAGGTTTATCGCATCGGCGGCGCGCAGGCGGTGGCTGCGCTGGCCTACGGCACCGCGTCGATCCCGCGGGTGGATAAAATTGTCGGCCCGGGAAATCTCTTTGTGACCGCCGCCAAAAAACTCGTCTCATTTGATTGCGGAATCGATTTCCTTGCCGGCCCCACCGAGGTCGCGATCGTCAGCGAACGCGGCAATGCCATCTTTATCGCCGCTGACCTCGTCGCCCAGGCGGAGCATGATCCGGAAGCCCTGGCCATCTTCATTACATCCGCCGAAGCGCTGGCAGAGAGCGTTGCGCAAGAGGTCAAGGCCGCAGCAGCAGATAATGAGATTGCACGAAAGTCGCTTAGGGAAAGCGGTGTGATCCTGCTGGCCGGCTCACATGAGCAGGCGCTCGAATTCGCCAACCGCATTGCCGCTGAACACATCACCGTTCAGGAAGAAGACCTGCCGCACATTACGAATGCAGGCTCGATCTTTGTTGGCGACTATTCTCCCCAGGCTGCGGGCGATTACGCGGCAGGTCCGAATCACGTCTTGCCCACCGGCGGGGTAGCTCGTTTCCGCGGCGGGCTGAGCGTCCATGACTTCGTGAAGATCATCTCGGTACAGCAGCTCTCGCGCGATGGGCTTGACCGCATCGGCAGTGCGATTGTTACGCTGGCTGAAGCGGAAGGGCTCAAAGCCCATGCTGAATCCATTCGAGTGAGGTGCACCCATGCTTAAAGCGCGCCGATGTGTTCGTGAGATGCGCGAGTATCACTCTCCCCTGAGCAGTCCCACGATCGACTTGCGGCTCGATATGAATGAGAACACCACCGGCTGCTCGCCGCGCGTGCTGGCTAAACTGAACTCCATGGACGCCCGGACGGTCGCTCTCTATCCCCGGCGCGAACCGGGAGAGAAGCTGGTTGCGGATTTTCTGGGCGTGGCCGCCGACCAGGTTTTTCTCACCAACGGCGCCGATGAAGGAATTGACCTTCTCTGCCGCGCATATCTGAACCCGGGCAGCGAGATCGTGGTGGTTACGCCGGCTTTCGCCATGTATGAAGTCTTTGCCCAGACCGAAGACGCGAAAGTGGTGCGCGTACCTGCCGGACCGGAATTCAATTTTCCCGAGCAGCAGGTGCTTGACGCAATCTCTCCGCAGACCAGGATTGTTGTCATCTGCAATCCCAACAACCCTACTGGCCTGGCCGTGCCGCGATCGAGCATCACGCGGATCATCGAAGCGGCGCCGGAGGCTGCCATCCTGCTGGACGAAGCTTATTTCGACTTCTACGGCGACACCATGATGGACCAGATCGGCAGAATGCCCAATCTGTTCATTGCCCGCACGTTTTCTAAAGCCTACGGGCTTGCGGGATTGCGGCTGGGGGTAATGGCCGGCGACAAGCAACAGATCTCGGTGCTCCGCCGTATGGCGTCGCCTTTCAACATCAATGCATTCGCCATGGAGTGCCTGGCCGAAGCGCTGGCTGACCGCGAATTTGTAAATGCGTACGTCAACCAGGTGCGCGCTGGACGCGTATGGCTGCAGCGTGAGCTGGAACAGTTGAACTTCAAGTGCTGGCCCAGCCAGGCGAATTTCATCCTGTGCCGTTTCGGCGAGCCGAAGAAAGCCGTTCTGGATGGTTTGCGCGCTCGCGGAATTGCGCTGCGGGACCGGCCGGATTGCCAGGGTTGTGCGCGCATCACCATCGGAACGCCCGCAGAGATGCAGCGGCTGGTCGCCGCGTTGAAGCAAGTGCTGGCAACCATTCCGGCTGCGTCCCAGGTGGCGCGATGAGAAAAGCAAGGCTGCGCCGGACGACCACGGAAACCGATATCGAGCTGGCGCTGACGATCGAAGGCCAGGGGCGCTACCAGGTTTCCACGGGCATCCGCTTTCTCGATCACATGCTGGAGCTCTTCACCCGGCATGGCGCCTTTGATCTGAAGCTCAAAGCCAGGGGTGATCTCGACGTGGATCAGCACCACACGGTTGAAGACGTAGGGATCGCGCTGGGCGAGGCTTTCGCCAGCGCCCTGGGAAACAGGCGCGGCATCATGCGCGCAGGATACTTCCTGATGCCGATGGATGAGACGCTTGGCCTGGCTGCGGTCGATTTCAGCGGGCGCGCGGCCGCGGTCGTCAACACGCAAGTCAGGGTGCGCCTGGTGGGCGATCTGCAGTCAGAGCTGGTGGATGATTTCTTTGCAGGCTTTGCCCGCGGCGCCCGGGCCAATGTTCATCTCAAGACGGTGTACGGCCGCTCCAACCATCACAAGATTGAAGCTCTGTTCAAGGCCTTCGCTCGCGCTTTGCGCGTCGCCTGCTCACGTGACCGCCAATTGGCCAAAATGCTGCCCAGCACCAAGGGGCTTCTATGATCGCGATTGTCGACTATGGCGCCGGCAACATCAGCTCGGTACAAAAGGCACTGGAGCACGTCGGCGCGAAGGCGCAAGTGACTTCTGATCCGGCGGTGATTGCCGGGGCGGAAAAGATCGTGGTGCCCGGGGTCGGCCATTTCAGCCGCTGCCAATCGTTGAATGAAAAGCTGCGTGCATCTGTGCTTGAGGCAATTTCCAGCGGCAAACCGTTTCTGGGAATTTGTGTGGGCATGCAATGGCTGTTTGAAGGCAGCGCCGAAGCGCCGGAGACGCCAGGCGCAGGGCTCTTCCCCGGCCAGTGCTCGCGCTTTCCTGCTTCAGTCAAATCGCCGCACGTCGGCTGGAACCAGGTCGAAATCAGCAACAGCTCGCGCCTGCTAAGCGGGGTTGAGAGCGGTTCTTTTGTCTACTACACGCACTCTTTTCGCGCGCCGGTGGTAGAGCGTACGGTGGCATGCACGCAATACGGCGGAGCGTTTTCGGCCGCGGTCGAACGCGACAACGTCTTTGGTGTCCAATTTCATCCGGAAAAATCCGCTGCAACGGGACTGAAAATTCTGGAGAACTTTTATGCCCTCTGAGCCGCTCCACCCCAGCAAGCCAAACCCCGGCTTCCACCCCGACAGGCCAGAACCGCGCCAGCCGGGGGCCGCAGGCTTGCCGGGGACCCCGTACCGGCTGGCCAAGAGAATCATCGCCTGCCTCGACGTTGATGCCGGACGCGTGGTGAAAGGCATCCAGTTCCAGGAGCTGCGTGATGCCGGCGATCCGGCTGAATTGGCGCGGGCCCACGCTCAGGCCGGCGCTGATGAGGTTGTTCTCCTCGACATCACAGCCACATCTGATGGCCGCAAAACGCTGGTGGAGACGGTGCGTCGTACCGCGCGCGAGCTTTTTGTGCCCTTCACTGTCGGCGGCGGCATACGGTCGCTGGAGGACGCAGCAAAAGTCTTCGATGCCGGAGCTGATAAGGTCACCATTAACTCGGCGGCAGTAGCCAACCCGGACTTGATCGGCGAAATTGCCGGGCGGTTCGGCTCGCAGGCGGTGATTGTCGCCATTGATGCGCGGCGCGGTGATGCTCCTGCTGCTGCCGCAGAAGTCTTTGTCGCCGGTGGCCGCACTCCCACCGGCAAAAAGCCGCTGGCATGGGCTCGCGAAGCGGAAGAGCGTGGTGCGGGCGAGATTCTGCTGACCTCCATGGATCGCGACGGAACCGGAGCCGGCTTCGATTGCGAGCTTACCGCGGCCGTGGCTGCCTCGATTTCAATTCCCGTTATCGCTTCAGGCGGCGCGGGGAGCGCGGAGCATTTCGTCGAGGTCTTCTTGAGAGGCCAGGCTGACGCTGCTTTGGCCGCATCAATCTTTCATTTTTCAACCCCACATTTTGCGACACCACACTTCAGCCATTTCGGAACACCGCACTTCGGCACCCATGCCGTCGCGGAACTCAAACAGGCGCTGCTCAGCGCGGGCATTCCCATGAGGTGGCCGTGCTGATTCCGTCGATCGATCTGATGGGCGGCAAGATCGTGCAACTGGTCCAGGGCGAGCGCAAAGCCCTGGAGTTCGACGATTTTGACTATTGGATCGAACGCTTCACGGCGTATTCGCTGGTGCAGTTAATCGATCTCGACGCGGCCATGGGCAATGGAGACAACCGCGATTTGATCGCCATGATCTGCCGGCGGCTTCCCTGCCAGACCGGCGGAGGGATTCGCAACCTGGAACGTGCTCGCGAGTTGCTGGCGCTGGGCGCAAAGCGCGTCATCTTTGGCTCCGCGCTGCTCAAAGACGGCCAGATCAACAGAGCTTTGGCTGAGGAAGCAGCGAGAAGCTTGGGAAGTGCGCGTCTGACCTTCGCCATCGACTCGCGCGGCGGCAAGGTAGCCATCAAAGGCTGGAAGGAGGCCACCAGCGTTGTTCCTGCTGAGATGATCCGGGCGCTCGACCCATATTGCGACGTTTTTTTGTACACGCACATCGATACCGAAGGCACGATGACCGGTTTTCCCCTCGCCGTGGCGCGCGAGTTGGCAAGCTTAACGCGGAAGCGGCTCATCGTGGCCGGCGGCATCAGATCACGCGCGGAGGTGGACCAACTCGACTCCATCGGCGTCGACGCGGTGGTGGGAATGGCGATCTACACCGGCGCGATGGGGTAACGGTTGGGCTCTGCCTTTATGATTCCCTCTTCTTATTGCTGACGCTGCGTACTCAATAATTCAGCCCCGCGGACCGGGGCTGGCTTTCGTGCGTTCTAATTTTGCGTGGTGGCGATCTCAATGGAGCAACGCCTCACGTTCTACAGATTCGAACCCGGGTCACGCTCTTACCCTTAGGGCCTAACGCAGAAACATCCGAACTGGTTACATCTATAGACAAATCCGGGCATGCAGAGGATCACCGACTTGCTGGTGGAAGGACCGGATGTACGTGAACTCGTCGCGTGTCCCTGGGCATTCAACGCGAAGACCGTGGCACAGAGTAGTGCACTGGAGATGAAAAGCTTACTGAGGCTTTTTAGCATTTGATAAGTCCTCCTGTTTTTCTGATTCGCGAGTTGCGCGGAAGTTGGCGGACGAACGCCCTTCCACTTTTGTTTTCAACCACTCCATCGTGGGTACGTTAAAAATGAATGTCAAGAAAATGTCGGTTAATTTCGTGCTCTGGATTTCCAAAGCGGAACGCCTGTTACCTGAAGGTTAGAACTTAGTTCGCCGGGGGCGGTTTGCGGAGATGCTATTTGGCGGAAAACCAATGGCTTACCGACACTTCCGATTGGATGGCGACCTCCGGAATCTAGCTTTCCGGCCCCGGTCTCCATACAATCCAGGCATGGACTCCTTGCCCAGGGAAGACGAAGCTGGAGTGTCTCTCCGGCCCGCGCCGCCCTTGCATTTGCTCGTCGAAAAGATACCGGCGGTTCTATGGACCACGGATTCAATGTTGCGCCTTACCTCTTTAACCGGCGCAGGCTTGTCATCGATCAAGCTTGATTCCAAAGACTATGTAGAGCGGCCTTTGCATGAATTCTTGAAGGCCATTGGCGCCGGTGCAGGTCCGGTTGCGGCGCATACACGCGCGCTCGAAGGCGTCGCGTCGGTCCTGGATTTGGCCACGCGAGAGCACGACTTCAAAGCCCATGTAGAGCCCCTGCGGGAGGAGAACGGAACGATTGTCGGCGTGATCGGAGTGGCCCTGGATATCACAGCATACCGCGTGGCCGAGAGAGCCTTGCGGCTCTCCGAACAAAGCCACCGCTCCCTGTTCGATGAAGCACCCTATGGAATCTGCCGGTTCACAGCGACCGGCCAGCTGCTCCAGGTAAACCCCACAATGGTCGAGATGCTGGGATACGAATCTGAAGCTGACCTGCTTCTTCTCGACCTGGACCGGGATATCTTCGCAGAACCGTCCAGCTATCGTGAATTTCTGGAGCAGATTGCGCGGTCAACTTCGTGCCAGGGTTTCGAGTGCGAGTGGCGGCATCCGCAATTGCGCCAGTTGACCGTCCGCCTCGGGGGCCGCGCCGTTCGCAACGAAAGCGGAGAGATTGTTTATGTAGAGATGTTTGTCGAAAACGTGACAGAGCGCAAGCAACTGGAAGATCAGTTACGCCAGGGACAAAAGATGCAGGCGATCGGCCAATTGGCCGGCGGCATTGCCCATGATTTCAACAACCTGTTGATCGTGATCAAGGGCCATCTCGAGCGGATTCTGCCCGACATTGGAGAGAATAATCCTCATTTTGCAGGGCTGCGTGAAGTCGAAAAGGCTGCGGACCGCGCGAGCACGCTTACGCAACGGCTTCTGGCCTTCAGCCGCAGGCAGATCCTCAAAAGCAAGGTCCTGGACTTAAACCAGGTGATCGGCGGCATGACCGAAATGCTGGGACGTTTGATCGGCGATCATGTTGATCTGGTGTTTTCTCCCGAAGCGGAACTGGGCATGGTACGCGCCGATCCCAGCCAGATCGAGCAACTGCTCATGAACCTGGTGGTGAATGCCCGGGACGCGATTCAGGGGAGCGGAAGGATCGCCATCAGTACGGCAAACGTTGTTCTTCAGACTTCCACCGTGCGTTATGGAGTCAGGACCGCGGCCGGCGAGTACGTGGCAATCTGCATCGCTGACAATGGCCACGGCATGGACTCTGACACCAAAGCCCACATCTTTGAGCCCTTCTTTACTACCAAGGAAATGGACGAGGGGACAGGACTGGGGCTGGCTACTGTCTACGGCGTTGTCAAGCAGAGCGGCGGCTATATCTGGGTGCAAAGCGAGCTGGGCCAGGGCGCTACTTTCGAGATCTACCTGCCAAGAGTCTCCGAAGCGGCGGAAAATCGACCTGCGGCTGTATCCGCTAATGCCACCGGCGGGAACGAAACCATCCTCCTGGTGGAAGATGAAGAGAGCGTTAGAGAGCTGATTTCAGCCGCCCTCGCGAAAAAAGGATACCAGGTGCTGGAGGCCTGCAATGGAGTCGTCGCGCTGGAGTTGGCCAGAGCCCATGCCGGAAAAATTGATCTGGTGATCTCTGATTTGTGTATGCCCAAACTTGGAGGGCAGGCGCTGACGGCAGAGTTGCATCGAGCCTACCCCACACTGAAGGTGATGTTTACTACAGGCTATCCTGGAGACTCGGTGGTCAAGACCCCGGGAATCGATTTAGGGGCTCCTCTCCTGCAAAAGCCATTTGGCATGAGCTACCTGGCCGCTGCCGTCCGCCATGTTCTCGACGGGATGGAGATTCCTGCTCCTGAATCCGAGTGATCCAGTTGCCTTTATTTGGGACTGAGATCCTCCGCAGGAACGATCCTTGTAAATGGAACCTGCGCCCGTTCATTCGCTTCCCGCACAAGATCGGGATTAGACGCTTCAAACAGGCACATGCATCTGCCCTCGTTGGGAACAAACATTGAGCGGATGTATTTCACCGTTTTGCCTTCAGCCGTCAGTTCTTTCCCAGCCTGGATGGCGCGTTTTTGTGCTTCCGCCAATTGATCCATTTTCAGGCCCGGGAGAACCCTCTCAACCATATAAACCGGCATACGACACACCTCCTTAAGTGATAGCTGCCAGATTATGGATGAGCTTGCCAAAAATGCAAGTTACCCTTGTGCCCATCACGCATGACGTCGATGACAGACCACCCGCAAATATCCACAGCAGAACGGAAGGGGGCGCCCGAGGGGGTCTTCTTTCCTCTTCCCCTGACCGGTTTGACCACGCCGCTTACCCGCACTAGACTTGCCGGGGTGAACGCTCCAGAACCGTCCATCTCCTTTGGCGACCTGCTTGCCTACACGGATTATCTTGCCCAGCGCTGGCTGAATTATTTCAAGCAGAATCCGGCTGCGCTTGACGTTGACGTCGGCGGAAAGACCGGGAGCCTGCGTGATCTGGTCACGCATATTTTTCAGGTGGAAAACTTTTTTGCCGGCCTCCTGGCGAAGGAAGGCGCGGGCTCGATGGCCGCGCCGCCAAAGATGGATGCGCCGAGCCTGGATGATCTCGGGCGGCTTCACCAGGAAGCGCACAAGAAGTTGGCCGAATACATTGCTGCAGCCAATGAAGAGAGATTAGAGAAAGCACGCACGGTCGGTGCCATTACGGTTTCGGAGCGCAAGATTCTGGCGCAGACCGTGCTGCACAGCGTGCATCACTGGGCGCAGGTCGCGATGGAGGTGCGCCAGGCCGGCTTCCCAGCGGAGAGGCCGCAGGACATCATCGCCAGCCCGGTGATGAAGTAACGGTTGAAAACGTTGATTTGCGCCGAATCTTAAGATCCTTCGCTACGCTCAGGATTTCGCCTGCGGACTCCCGCTCGCCAGAGGCTCGCTCACGCCTGCAGGGCGGCTCAACTTTTTCCCGCGATAGAGCCCGGCGATCCCGAATGTGTAGGGAATCCAGTTTGCCTCTTGGAAACCAACCGACTCCATGCGTGCCAGCATCTGTTGCGGCGCGGGAAATTTGTGGACTGATGCCGGAAGATACTCGTACGGACCGCGAACGCCGGAGATCCATGTGCCGATCCGCGGCAGGACGCGGCGAAAATAAAAGCCGTACAGTTTTCCCAGCAAACCGCCGGGTTCGCTGAAGTCGAGAATGCCAACCTCGCCGCCGCTCCTGAGCACGCGAAAAATCTCCCGCAAGCCGGCATCGTAGTTGGCCAGATTGCGAAAGCCGAAGGCAGAGACCACCAAATCAACACTCTGGTCGGCCAGCGGCAACTGTAAGGCATCCGCTTCCAGCGGCTGAATCTTTTTTGCCTGGTACTTGCTCTGGCCGTGGCGCAACATCTGGTGGGAGAAATCGAGCGCGCAGATGGCAGCCTCACTGCCCTTCTTTTTGGCCACAGCGCGCAGCGCCACAGACATATCTCCAGTGCCCGCGCACAGGTCGAGCACACGAGAGTCGCCGCGGGCAAGGAGGTGAGCAAAGATGCGGGCGGTGCGCCGCCACCACAGGCGATCGACGTTCATGGAGAGCACGTGGTTCAGCAGGTCATAGCGCGGCGCGATCTCGTCAAACATCTGCCGCACGGCTTGCGCGGCGGAGCGCTCATCGGTGGTCCCCGGCGGCGTGGTGCCGCCCGCTCCGGTGGAAGAAGTCCCCGGTTTGCTGCCGCTGCTGTTGGCGATGGAAGGCCGGACCTGCTCAGGCATGGTTTCTGATCATCTCCACGGCGGCGCGAACCACGTGCGCGGGGACCTCGCTCGAGATTTTGACCTTGCCGATTCTCTGCGGAAGAACAAAGTGTACGGCGCCGGCGACGGTCTTTTTGTCAGATGAAAGCCGGCCAAGCACATCCTCAACGGTCCACGCAGCCGCGGGCAAAGGTCCGTAAGCCAGCACGGATTGCTGAATCTCATCCGCGACTTCGGCGCGGCAAAACCTGGCGTCGCGGGCAATGGCGGCGGCTGCGATCATCCCCCAGGCCACGGCTTCTCCGTGGAGCAGATGGGTGTAGCCGGTGGCGGCTTCGAGCGCGTGGCCAATGGTATGGCCGAAGTTGAGAATGCGGCGCAGACCGGATTCCCGTTCGTCGGCCGAGACTACCGCGGCCTTGACGCGAACAGAATCACCGATGATCCGGTGCAACGCTTTGGGATCGCGCGCCAGGATTTTTCGCGCCTGCCGCTTCATGAACTCGAAAAGCTCGCTATCGCGAATCACACCGCACTTGAGCGCTTCAAACAATCCGGAATGAAATTCGCGGTCGTCGAGCGTTTGCAGTAGCTCCGGATCCACCAGCACGGCGCGAGGCTGGTGAAACGAACCCACAAGATTTTTTCCCGCGCGCAGGTTGACCCCGGTTTTGCCGCCGATGCTGGCATCCACCTGGGCGACAACAGTGGTGGGAATCTGAACAACGGGAATGCCGCGCATGAAAATCGCCGCCAGAAAGCCTGCGCTGTCGCCCACCACGCCGCCGCCAAAAGCGACAATCAGGGATTTGCGATCCGCCCGGGCATCCACGAGCTGCTCGGCCAACTGCTCGACGGTGTGAAGCTGCTTGGCCGGTTCGCCGTCGTGCATTTCCAGGACCTCATACGGCAGCCGGGCCTGGCGCAATGAGGCCTCCAATTTGTCTCCCCAGTGCCGCCGGACATTGGGTGAGGTAACTACAAAAACCTTACTGGCGGCCGAGGGCAGGGCTCGCCGCAGCTCGCGTCCCGCACGGCGCAATAAGCCTGCGCCAACAAGAACGTTGTAGCTCTCCGGTTTGGTCCGAACTCGAATGGTCTCCACTTTGAGAACGATCATAAATGATCGCGGCACAACCAGACGATTGCTTCTACTACCGCTAGTAGGATTCGTGGCAGCGTGCGTTTTACCGATTCTTTGTTACCATCTTTGGTTTATGAAAAAGCCTCCCGCCCAGGTGGATTTCATCGTGGTTGGCGCCGGCGTTGCCGGCTTACGTGCGGCCATCGAATTGGCTGAGGCGGGACACGTGCTGGTGCTGGCCAAGCAGGAGCTCACCGAATCGGCCACGCAGTACGCGCAGGGAGGAATTGCCGTTGCGCTGAGTGATGAAGACGAGATCAGCCTCCATCTTCAGGATACGATCAGCGCCGGGGATGGAATCGTCAATGCCGATGCTGCGCACGTGCTGGTTGAAGAAGGGCCCGACCGCATACAGGAGCTGATCGACTGGGGCACACAGTTTGATCGCAAAGGCACGCGGTTGACCTTCACCCGCGAGGCGGCGCACAGCCGCGACCGCATCCTGCATGCTCATGGTGATTCCACCGGCCGTGAAATCGGCCGCGCGCTCTACGCCAAAGCCGCTTCGCTCAAGAACATCTCCTTCTCAGAATTTGAATTTACCGCGGGACTGTACGGCGAAGATGGGCGCATCTGCGGCGTCAGACTGATTAACGCAGCGGGCGAGGCGCACACGGCCAGCTGCAACGCGGTCTTGCTGGCTACAGGCGGCGCAGGACACGTCTACAGCAACAGCACCAACCCTGCGGTCGCGACCGCGGACGGCGTGGCGATGGCGTTTCGCGCCGGAGCAGAAATCAGCGACATGGAGTTCGTGCAGTTTCACCCCACAGCGTTATACGTGAACAACGCGCCGCGATTCCTGCTTTCGGAAGCTTTGCGCGGCGAAGGCGGCGTGCTGCGCAATGCCGAGCTGCACCGCTTCATGGCGAAGTATCATGAGGCGGGCGAACTGGCGCCGCGCGACGTGGTGGCGCGGGCCATCGCGCATGAACTGGAAGTCTGCCGGCTCAAGGATCCGGTCGTCTATCTGGACCTGACACACCTCAAAGAAGCACATATCAAAGCGCGGTTTCCGCGCATCTACGAAACCTGTCTCAAGTACAACGTAGACATCACCGTCGATCTGATCCCAATACGGCCCGCAGCGCATTACCTGATGGGAGGCATTCGCACCGATCTTGAAGGACGAACCAGCCTGGCAGGCTTATATGCTGCGGGCGAATCGGCTTGCACAGGCGTACACGGCGCCAACCGCCTGGCCAGCAATTCCCTGCTGGAAGGCCTGGTGTTCGGAGCGCGCGCAGGCCAGACCATGCGCGAAGAGACGATCAAACCAAAGCCATGCGCAGCGACAGCCGGACCGGCACGTTCAACGAACTCACCTTCGTCTGAGACAGAAGGTTTCATTCGCGAAGTTCAGCAGCTCATGTGGACTCACGTGGGAATCGTCCGGACCCGCCTGGGATTGACCGAAGCTCTGCGCCTCCTGCAGGCTGCAGGCGAACGCGTCCCTCCATCAACCTCCCGCCGCAACTGTGAAGCCGGCAATATACATACTGCGGCGCAGCTGATCACGCGATCGGCGCTGGCGCGCCTGGAAAGCCGCGGCGCGCACTATCGCACTGACTATCCCGCACACGATGACGTCAAGTTTAAGAAGCACTCGATCGCCGGAGACAAGGGCGTGAGATTCGTTTAGCAGCAATCAGCCAGCAGCCAGCAGCGATCAGCTAGCAGCCAAACCTGTCACCGCAAAGGTCGCGAAGGACGCAAACAAGGCATTGGCCATGTTGCCGATCGCGTCTTTCTGCTGAGTTGTTGGCTGATTGTGACAGCTGATAGCTGACGGCTAACATCAAAGGGCCTTGGCTCGCCGCCAAAGCCCTTTCAGATGGAGAGAATCGCTGTCAATGATCGATTGCCACACTTTGTTTCCAGGTCGTGGAATGGCCTGGAACGTAAATTCGGCATGCGCTGCCGAATCAAAGTGAATGATATATATCGTCTAACGATACATGTACCTCGGGCAAGATTACCTGAGTGCCACTCCTAAGAGAATCTTAAGGTCATAAGAGCTGGAGTCAGGCTCGGGCTCGCCGAAATGGCCTGACCGCATCCGGACACCTTCTTTTTAAGTAAAACCTGCCTTGTGTGAAAAAAACTTTAGAATAAGTCTATTTTTTGGCACATAAACCTACCCTTAATACACAAGGCCATCCCTTAGAAAATCGAGGGAAAATTGGAAAGCAGGGAAGAAACTGTTAATCCACAGAAGGATCTGGAAATTGTTGAAAAGGATGGACATGGCGAACACCCCCGAGGCTTCACGCTGGTACATCGCTGAGTTAACGGAAGAAGTTACGCTCGAAGGCGACCCGCTCCACGTGGTCCACAGGAAAACGCGGGTGATCTTTGCCGATTCGGCTGAAGACGCTTACGAAAAGGCCTTGAGCATGATCACGGAGCATGAGCTCAGTTACCTGAACGAGCACAAACGCGCCGTGCGCACCCGGTTCTGGGGGTTGCGCGAACTCAATCTCTCCAATGAAGATATGGACCGCGCCGGCATTCTGCCGCAGGAAAAGCTTGGAGCGGCGCGCCGGCGGAATTCTACCGGACTCTCACCGGAGCAGCAATTTGCCTTGCTGATGTCCCTTAAGCCTGGGACTCGTCCGAACTAGGTTTATCTTTATCGGCTTCTTCTCTTCGCGGGAAAAGGAGCGAGGCTATCACCGAGATGGCCAAGACTCCGGCTATCACTGCCAGCGCCACCCAGGTCGGAATGTGGTATCGCTCCGGCAGCAGCATCTTGATGCCAATAAAAATCAGCACCACTGACAAGCCATAGTTCAAGTAATGGAAGAGCTTCATCATCCCGGCCAGGGCAAAGTACAAGGAGCGCAGACCGAGTATGGCGAAGACGTTGGAGGTGTAAACGATGAAGGAATCCCGCGTGATAGCCAGAATGGCCGGGATGGAGTCCACGGCGAACAGGATATCCGTGGTTTCAACCACCAGCAGCACCACAAAAAGGGGTGTAAACAGCAGCTTGCCCGCGCGCCGGATCACGAAGCGTCCGTCTTCATAGCTCTCCGTCAGCGGCAGGAAGCGGCGGCAGAGTTTGAGGACAAAGTTTTGCGAAGGATCGCTTTCTTTGTCGCCTTCGATCATTAATTGAATTCCGGTATAGATCAGGAACAAACCAAAGATGTAGAGGATCCAGTGAAAGCGCTGAACCAGCGCTACCCCGCTCAGAATGAATGTCCCGCGCATGATCAGCGCGCCCAGAATGCCCCAGAAAAGCACTTTCTTTTCCTGCTCAGGTGGTACTTTAAAGTAAGCAAACAAAAGAATGAAAACAAAGAGATTGTCAACGCTCAGAGCTTCTTCAAGGAGATAGCCGGTAACAAATTCCAGGGCTTTTCCGGGACCCATCCACTGATGAATAAAAACAGCGAAAGCGGCGGCCAGCCCGATCCAGAATGCGCTCATGAGCAGCGCTTTTTTGAAGGGAATGACCTGAGGGCTGCGATTCATCACCATCAGGTCAATAAAGAGCAGAACCAGGATGGCTGCGTTAAAGATGATCCAGAATCCGATGTTCATGGAGTATCAGTGCGCGCGGCCGCGCTTTTCGCCGGCCAGGCCGACCACAAGGCAAACGGCAGCATCCCCAACAGCGCAAGAAATCTCATGCGGCGATTATAGCGGCTCAGAGCTGCCGCTACTTTTTCTTCTTGGCCGGTGTCGCGGTCTTCTCCGGGGACATGTTGGCAGGAGTGGACGATGCGGGCGACGCGGCGCAATAACGCAGCTTTACCACCGGAGTGCTGCTGCCTTCGAGAACCGTCAAGACATACATGGCGTCATATTCGTTTTCACCCAACGGTGCGATCGTGCCAGCCTGGACTCCCTTGATGATTCCTGGCAACGTATTGCTGTGGCCCACGACCAGCGCGTTGCCGCCGTTGCCGTAAAACACATCCCTGACCAGAGTGTTGGAATCTTTTGCCGGAACCACCACGGGCTTGATGCCAAGCTCTTTGGCCAGGGGCTCGGCCGTTTGCTGGGTGCGCTTGGCGTCGGAAACGTAAATACGTTTGATGCCCGCATCTTTGAGAACACGGGCAAGGCATTCGGCGCGCTGCTGACCCTGGACACTCAAAGGGACTTCAGGCGTGTTCTGGTTGGAAGCTTTTTCGGCGTGGCGCACCAGGACGACCGTGGTTGCGGACTGTTGCTGCTGGGCAATGGCGAACTGGCCAAGCAAAAAAGCGAACAATCCAAAGCGGATAAGCAGTTGTTTCATCTGGTTTCTTGACTCCATTTATTCTTCGAAGAAATTTTTTAGCCCTGTGCTGCCGATCTGCAGGCCTCAGTGGAACTTGGGCTGAGGCCGGTAACTTGCGGTCTTTCATTCACTACGACGGTAACTTCTGCGGAGTCGGAGGCGGACTGCTGCTCATGCCGTTGATCAGCCGGATGGTTTCCAGAATCACGTCGCCACTGACCTGCAGGCTCTTCACGCTGAGCTTGTCCAGGGTGTCTTCGGTGGTGTGATGAAAACTGTTGTTGTAGCCGTAATTGATGTCAATGATGTCCGCCACCGGAACACCGATCCGGATAAAAGGAAGATGGTCATCCTCGATTTCAACTGTGTCGGCAAAGAAATACGACTGATAGCCCAGCCGGGTCGCCGCCTGCAAAACGAGATCTTCCACCCAGGGTGTACCGTTAGACGCGCGCGTGATGTTCAGATCCTCGTCGCCGATCATGTCCGCCAGCAGGAACGCCTTGATTTTTTTGCTGGTGCCGTCGGCCTGCCACTTCTGCGCCAGATGGCGGCTGCCCCACAGCGCGTCGTCATTACTCCATTGACGCTTCATGGACTCTTCCCCATCGAGAAACGACAGCCATACGCTATAGCCTTCCAGTTTTTTGCCGCGAAGCTGATCGGCGATCCCGAGCAGCAGGGCCGAGGTGCAAGCACCGTCATTGGCCCCGACAAACTTCGTATCCTTCAGCCAGTAGTTGGTCTCATAGTGTGAAGCCACCACGATGATTCCGTCTTTGGCGCCAGGAAACTTCGCGACGATGTTGCGCATGGGGATCTTGCCGATCGAGGTCTCGGCGACAAACGAGTCTTCTTCTACCTGATCGTTTTTGAGTTTGTCCTTGATGTAGGCGCGAACCTTGTCCATGCCCTTGCTGCCGTCCCAGCGTGGGCCAAAACCCACGATGTCCTTGGTGTACTGCATGACGCGAGCGGCGTCGATGTGCATGGGCGGACCGACGGGCTCAACCGGCGTAGTTTGAGCCGTCGCGGGCGCGGACTGGGAAGGCGCGGCATCCGTAGAGGAGGAGCCGGATTTGTCCTTCGAACATCCGAGATTAGCCAGAGTGAAAACGAGGACCAGCCACCAACTGCAGCGTGCGAACAAGATCACGGTTCAGCGCTCCTTTAGCACAGAGTACACCGCTTGAGCTTCCCGCGCGGGCTCAAAAGCCTGCGAGACTTTGTGCTTCGTTACGGCACACTAAAGCTCTGTCTGCGCAAAGCAACTCATTAGTTTATTCCAAGCCTTGTTCTTTGCGCTTTTCCGCGCGCTTGCGCCGCTGGTTGGGATGGACCAGCCAGACAAGGCCGATGCTCAGGACGTAGAGAAGGACCATCGGCGCAGCGTAGATGGTCAGATTCAGGATATCGGTGGTCGGGCTGAGTATGGCTGCAGCGGTTACGCAGATCAGCACAGCTCCGCGGATGTGCCGGAAGAGGAACTTGGCATTCACTACGCCCATCATCCCGGCAAAGCCAAGCACGATGGGCATTTCAAAGATGATGGCAAGTCCCAGGATAATGGTGAGGAACAACTTGGTATAGGCGTCAATGGTGATGGTGGCATGAAAAGCCTGGCCATAGCTGCCGATCAGAAAATCCATCGCCACGGGAAAGATGATTCTGTATCCGAAGTACCCTCCAGCCAGAAAAAGCCCAACGGAAAGAAAAAGGAACGGCAGAACGAAGCGTTTTTCATGCCGGTAAAGGCCGGGTGAGATAAAGCTCCAGACCTGGTAGAGGATGACTGGAGAAGCCACAAAAATGCCAGCCATCAGGCCGACCTTGAGATACAGGTTGAACGGATCCGTGGGACTGAGGTAGCTGAGATGGGGATCAATGTTGTATTTCTTGAATACGGTGATGATCGGCTTCTCAATGAGCGGATAGATTTTATCCTGGGCAAACCACCAGCAGACGCCGAAACCTATAGCAACAGCCGCCAGAGAACGGATGATGCATTTCCGCAACTCTTCCAGGTGCTGGAAGATGCTCATCGAGCCCATCTGCCGTAATTCTCGTTCTACATCCTTTTGATCGGGGTCGGCTACAAGCTCAGGCATCGTAATCCTGTGGGACCGTGTTCTTGATACGTTCGGTCAGGCGATTGAGGGCGCCCTGGATGGAAAGGTCTTCGTCATTATTGATCTTTGCGATCTCCGGCTCGAGGTGTTTGGCGGGATTCACCTCTTCCAGTTCCATCTTGCGGATTTCGTCATGAATCTGGCCCTGGAATTCGTTGCTGGCCTTTTTGAATTCAGCCATGAATTTGCCCCAGGTGCGGGCAAGTTCCGGTAACTTCTTGGGCCCAAATAAGATGAGTGCCAGAAGCATGATGAAAACGAGCTCGCCAGAAAAGCCGAAGTCCATAAAATTACTTTTCCATGATACCCCAGTCTTTCTTAGAAAAACCCGCAAAATTGATTAAGTTTTCCAATGCAAGAAAGTCCGCAGCCCAGAGCCGGGGAAGAGCATCTTACGTAGCTGACAGCACCGTTGCGGGTGACAAAAAACGTAACACCGGGCAGGGCTGAAATGCATGTAAAGTCCTGAGCAGAGGAGTGTTATACTGGCAGGAGTAACCCGCGATCGGAGCAGAAAGCTCAGCGGCTAAGGATTGTTCATGTCTCGTGGAACACGCTCTCTTTTCTTTGTCCTCCTTGTCATCATCACCTGCGGTTTTATAGGCTCGGCGGCATTCAGCCAGCGCAGCGGTTCGCCTTACATGACCGGCGCTTCGGACTCCGATGTGCGCGACAGCCTGCGCCAGTTTTCCGAGATCTATAACCTGGTGGAACAGAATTATGCCGAGCCAGTGAATGCCGACAAAGCGATTTACAACGGCGCAATTCCCGGCATGCTCCACGTGCTCGATCCGCACTCGAATTTCTTCGACCCCAAGTCGTACTCTTCACTGCGCGAAGAGCAGAGCGGCAAATATTACGGCGTAGGCATGCAGATTGCCCCGCGCAACAACAAGATTATTGTCGTGGCGCCGTTCGCCGGAACTCCGGCGTACAAAGCCGGCCTGCGGCCCGGTGACGTGATCATCGCTGTGGACGGTAAAGCCACTGACAACCTGAGCGTGAGCGACGTTGCCGATCTGCTGAAAGGGCCCAAGGGCACCAACGTTCACATTTCAATTCTGCGTGAAACCAATGACAAGCCGCTGGAATTCAACGTAGTGCGCGATGAGATTCCACGCAACAGCGTTGACTTGAAGTTCATGATCCGGCCGGGCGTCGGCTACATGCACGTGACCGCGTTCAATGAAACCACCGAGCAGGAAGTGGAAGATGCGCTCAACAGCTTTGGCGATCTCAAGGGCCTGGTGCTCGATCTGCGGGGCAATCCCGGCGGCCTGCTGAATGAAGGCGTGGGCGTGGCGGATAAGTTCCTGAAGAAGGGCCAGGTGATTGTCTCGCATCGCGGCCGCAGCTCACCGGAAAAGACCTACAAAGCGGCGCATGGCAACGGCGGAAAAGATTATCCGCTGGTAGTGCTGGTGAATCGTGGAACGGCTTCGGCGGCGGAAATCGTCTCCGGCGCGATTCAGGACCATGATCGCGGTTTGATTGTGGGCGAGGTAACATTCGGCAAAGGCCTGGTGCAGACGGTCTATCCCCTTTCGGAGAACACCGGGTTGGCGCTGACCACCGCCAGGTACTACACGCCCAGCGGACGCTTGATTCAGCGCGACTACACCGGGGTTTCTCTGTACGACTATTACTACGCGCGCGAAGAAGAAGATAATCCCAACAACAACGCCAACACGAATCCGAATTCGAGCACAGCGCCGTCAAAAGAAGTCAAGTTGACCGATAGCGGACGCACCATGTTTGGCGGCGGCGGCATCACGCCTGACGTCAAGATCAAACCGTTCAAGACCACGAAATTTGAGGACTCGCTGCTGGTCAAGTACGCGTTCTTCAACTTTGCCAAGCACTACCTTGTGAATCGGCACGTGGACAAGAATTTTGAAGTGAACGATGCGGTGATGCAGGAGTTCCGCAAGTTCCTTGAGGCTGAGAAAATTCCCTACACCGAGGCCGATCTGCGCGAGGGTTCGGATTACATCAAGTCAAGCATCAAGACGGAGATCTTCATCTCCGAGTTTGGCCAGGAAGAGGGTCTCCGCGTGCGGGCGGAAAGTGATCCGCAAGTGGTTGAGGCTCTGAACAACCTGCCCAAAGCCAAGGAACTGGCCGACAATGCCAAAAAAGTCCTGGCACAGAGGGCTGCAGCACAGGCCAACCGTTAGTTTGTTTTCAGTTGGAAAAGCGCCCGCCGAAAACGGCGGGCGTTTTTTTGTTGCGGTGGAAACCGCTGGCGGTGAATGAAGTATGTCCTCCGCGAAGAGACTCCAGTTGGTGCCGACGAGTCCCGAAGGGACGCCACAAACTATAGCCGGGGACGGCAGTCCCCGGTAGGGAGGGTAGAAAATGGTTGAGTCCCTTTAGGAACGGCACAATCACGCCTGAAACCCGTGAGCCCAGCAATCTCCGCAGAAAAATCGCGTTTCCTGTGGTGCTCCTTCTGATTAGCGATGTAGCGCATTACCCGCGAAATCTGTGACCTGCTGACGGTGCAGGCAAAATATCCGTCCTGCCATTCAAATCGCGTGTTTCTGTTTTCATTCATCCACCGCGACGAGTTGGCCTTCAATACCTGCGTCGCCTTGGCGATACTCATAGGCCCCGGCAACGACAACAATGCATGAACGTGATCGCCCATACCACCAATAGACAGAGCATGCATTCCATGGTTCTGTACGATTCCCGCCATGTATGCCTACGACTTCGGTTGCGACGTTTCGGGAATCATCTGTTCGCGGTTTTTTGTGTTGAACACAACATGGAAATGACTACTGACGTACGAACTCGGCATTTGTGCCGTCCCTCCGGGACTCGGCTCGACATCTTATCCCTACCGGGGACTGCCGTCCCCGGCTACAGTTTGTAGCGTCCCTTCGGGACTTGATGAAGGCTTACACTACAGGCTTCTCATCTGCTGAGATAGGGTCTTTGACGACCTTTGACAAGAATCGGTGCATGCGTTTCCAACCCGTCAGCTCAGCTAGCCAAAGCAAGCCTACAAGGAGGCCTTTAAGGACCGCATTAAAGAGAAACATAATCACCTCAGGTTGTAATGCCCTTTGCTGAATATGCGCCCTCAAGATTTTCGTTTGGAGCGAAGACAGGCCCGTCCCCGGCTACAGTCTTTGGCGTCCCTTCGGGACTTGGAGATCGTCGAATAAGCCATTCCGGGTTGGCTCCATCCTCGGCGTCGGTCCGCTCGTAATCGTTCGAAGCTGACCGAGGGTTAGAGGCCAACTTTATTCCTTCCCAGCAATACTCACTTCGTCGCTAACCCATTCAAAAGAGGGCTGCAGCCGAAGCAGGATGAATCCCATCCAATATGTTAGGCTTTAATTTGCAGGTTTCTGCGCTTCTGCCGGATCGGAAAAAGCCTTGCCGCGATCCAGAGCTGCGTAACCAGCGAGCAGAAGCCACGTATATTCAAGGAAGCATCAAGGAACAAGGACTTGATAGGACAAACTCTAGCCAAGGTTTTTGGCACCAGCAATGAACGGGCAATCAAGCGGATACAGCCCCTGGTAGGTGAGATTAACGCGCTGGAGCCGCAGATGAAGCAGCTCACAGATGAGCAGCTGCGCGCCAAAACCCAGGAATTTCGCGCCAAGATCAAAGAGCGGTTGAAAGAGGTTGAGGAAGAGATCGCCCGGATCACCGAAGAGCTCAAGAAATCCTCCGAGGGCGAAAACACCAACCAGTTGGAAGAACTCAACAAACGCCGCGCTGAAGCCAAGCAGGAAGCGCTGGATGAGATTCTGCCTGAGGCATTCGCCGTGGCCCGCGAAGCCGGTCGGCGCGTGCTGAACATGCGCCACTTTGACGTGCAGTTGATTGGCGGCGTGGTACTGCACCAGGGCAAGATCGCGGAGATGAAAACCGGCGAAGGCAAAACCCTGGTGGCGACTCTGCCGGTTTATCTGAACGCGCTGAGCGGCGACGGTGTCCATGTAGTCACGGTCAACGACTATCTGGCCAAGCGCGACTCAGAGTGGATGGGCAAGATTTACCGCTTCCTGGGGCTGAGCGTCGGCGTGATTGTGCACGACCTTGACGACGATGAGCGTCGCGAAGCCTACGCCGCCGACGTGACCTACGGCACCAACAACGAATTCGGGTTCGACTACCTGCGCGACAACATGAAATTTGACCTGAACGATTGCGTTCAGCGCGGGCACAACTTCGGCATCGTGGACGAAGTTGATTCGATTCTGATTGACGAAGCCAGAACGCCGTTGATCATCAGCGGCGCCAGCGACGAATCCACCGACAAGTACGATCGAGCCAACCGCGTGGTGCCTCACCTGGAAAAGGGCGAGGAGATCGAGAAGCCGCCGGGAGAGCCGAAGGAATATACCGGCGACTTTGTCATCGACGAGAAGCACAAGAACTCCACGATCACTGACCAGGGCTGGGAGAAGGTGGAACGGCTGCTGGGGATCGATAACATCGCCGACCCGGAAAACTGGGCCATGAAGCACCACGTGGAAACCGCGGTGAAGGCTCACGCTATGTACCGTCGCGACGTTGAATACGTGGTGAAAGACGGCGAAGTCATTATCGTGGACGAATTCACGGGCCGCCTGATGCCCGGGCGCCGCTGGTCGGATGGCCTGCACCAGGCGGTTGAAGCCAAAGAAGGCGTCAAGATCGAACGTGAAACGCAGACGCTGGCCACGGTTACCTTCCAGAATTATTTCCGCATGTACAAAAAGCTGGCTGGCATGACCGGCACGGCGGAAACCGAGGCCGCGGAGTTCGACAAGATCTACAAGCTGCTGGTCGTGGTGATTCCCACGAACCGCAAGCTGCTGCGCATTGAAAATCCAGACATTGTGTACCGCACGGAAAAGGAAAAATACTTTGCCGTGGCCGACGATGTCCAGAAGATCTGCGCAGAAGGCAGACCGGTGTTGGTGGGCACCACGTCGATTGAGAAATCAGAGCGCCTCTCCGACCTGCTGAAACGAAAGAACGTGAAGCACGTGGTGCTCAACGCCAAATACCACGAAAAGGAAGCTGAGATTGTTGCGCAGGCCGGCCGAATGAACCAGGTAACGATCGCCACCAACATGGCCGGACGCGGAACCGACATTCTTTTGGGCGGCAACCCGGAGTTCATGGCGCGCCAGGAGACGGTGAAGAAAGGGATTGCGCAGCAGCTGAAGACGGCCGGCGGTGAGGTAGGACTACAACAGGACACGTCAGAAAACACTGGCTTCTATTACAACGGGATTGAATACCAGTGTCCGGTGGACAAGTGGAACGAGATTCATGGCAAGTACAAAAAGGAGACCGACGCCGAGCATGACAAGGTTGTGGCCGTCGGTGGACTACACATCCTGGGAACCGAACGCCATGAGGCTCGCCGCATTGATAACCAGCTTCGCGGACGCGCCGGCCGCCAGGGCGATCCCGGATCGTCCCGCTTCTTCCTGTCGCTGGAAGACGACTTGATGCGCATCTTCGCCAAGCAGTGGGTCTCAACCCTGCTGCAGAAACTGGGCATGGAAGAGGGCGTACCGATTGAATCGAAACTGATCTCGCGCCGGATTGAAGCTGCACAGAAGGCCGTGGAAGCCCAGAACTTTGAGTCGCGCAAGCACGTCCTGGAATATGACGACGTGATGAACAAGCAGCGCGTGGCGGTCTATGGGCTGCGCAAGGAGCTGCTATCGGGGATCGATCAGAAAGAGCTGATCCTGGATGACTACGTTGCCGCCATGGTCGCGGATGCACTGGATCGCTTCGCGCCGCGCAATGTCCACGGTGATCAGTGGGATACGGACGGCCTGAACAAATTTCTGATCGAGCAGTTTGGGCTCGATATGGCGAAGCAAGGTATTGATGCGAACCAGCTCAATCGCCAGGAGCTGGGCGACGGGATCTTTGAGAAGCTGAAAGAGCTTTACGACGCGAAAGAGAAGCAGATTGGGTCCGATGCCATGCGCTATCACGAGCGCATGATCATGCTTAGCGTGCTGGATACGCAGTGGAAGGATCATCTGCTGGCAATGGACCACCTGAAAGAAGGGATCGGGCTGCGCGGCTATGGCCAGCATGATCCTCTGGTGGAGTACAAGCGCGAGTCGTTTGACATGTTTGAAAACATGATGCGGCGGTCGCAGGAAGATACGGTTCGTTACCTGTTCCACATGCAGATCGTGGACGCATCGCAGACGCAGCCGGTGGCCGCAGCGCCTACTGACGGCGATCACCAACTGCCGCCGGCTCCGCCGCGCAAGCGCGCTTCGACCTCAATGGACGATTTGGAAGCGCAGTTCCAGCGTCGCAAGAGGAAAGAGCTGGAGCAGGCGCGCATGGCGGGATCGAACGGCAGCAGCGCTCCCCAGCAGGTGGTACGCGGATCAGCGAAGGTGGGAAGAAATGATCCTTGTCCGTGTGGATCAGGAAAGAAGTATAAGAAGTGCCACGGGGCGGGGACGGCGGCGTAGGAACGAAGCAATTAGCAGTTAGCTCTTTGTGTTGCAAGGGAAAGAGCGTCTCGTCCATCTAAACTGTACGCCGCTGTTTTACTCGAAACGATATCCGAAAAACAAAATAGCAATCAGCTGGTTGAGCTGCAGGATTCTGCAACTCAAAGGGCTGATTGCTATTTGCTAATGGGCTAATTGCTGATCTTAGCGATTTCCGCCGCGATCGCCGCCACCACCACGGTTCCGGTCCCCGCCGCGGCCTCCACGGCCGCCACGGCGATGTCCACCACCCCGGCCTCCGCGGCCTCCACCGCCGCCATGTGGACGATCACCTCTTGGACGATCTGATCTTCCATGGCTTGCGTGAACCGTTTCACGATTTGCATCTTCACGGTTGAAGTTGGGTTCGCTCTCGTTCTCTTCAAAGTCGCCGCCACCTTCAAAGGTGATGGTTTCTTCGCCTTCGCCGCGAGGCTGAGACCCGTTTCCGCCGTCATGCCCTGCCTCTTCGCCGGCGGGAGCACCTTCGCCTTCCGCTCGAGGTTGTGATGCCTGCATCTTGGCACGCTGTTCGCGCAGAATCGCCTTGCGCGACAGCTTTATGCGGTTGCCCTCAATACCCAGGACCTTCACCAGCACCTGGTCGCCTTCCTTCAGCTCGTCTTTTACTTCCTTTACCCGATGCTCGGCGATTTCGCTGATGTGCAGCAAGCCGTCAGTTCCGGGAATGATCTCGACGAACGCGCCGAACTCGGCCAGCCGCACCACTTTGCCCAGGTACGTCTTGCCGACCTCCGGCACTGCGGTCAGATCGTTGATCCTCTGAATCGCCTTCTGCGCCGACGGCCCATCACTCGACGCGACATTGACGCGGCCGGTATCGTCCACGTCAATCTTCACGCCGGTTTCTTCAATAATGCTGCGAATCATCTTGCCGCCCGGTCCGATCAGGTCGCGAATCTTATCCACCGGAATCTGCAGCGTGTAAATCCGCGGAGCGAAGCTGGAGATATTCTCGCGGCCACCGGTGATCGTCTCTTCCATTTTGTCCAGGATGAACATCCGCCCGCGTCGCGCCTGCTCCAGCGCCTCATGCATGATTTTGGACGTCAAATTCTGCACTTTGATGTCCATCTGCAACGCGGTAATTCCCTTCCGCGTTCCTGCGACTTTGAAATCCATGTCGCCGTAGTGGTCTTCAGCTCCGGCAATATCGGTCAGGATCGCGTACGAGTCCTCCTCTTTCACCAGGCCCATGGCCACACCGGCCACAGCCGAGGTCAAAGGTACACCCGCATCCATCAGCGAAAGCGACGCACCGCAAACTGACGCCATCGACGACGATCCATTCGATTCCAGAATGTCGGAGACAACGCGCATCGTATAGGGCCATTTGTCGACGTCCGGCAGTACCGCGGAAATCGCGCGCTCAGCCAGCGCTCCGTGTCCCACCTCGCGACGTCCCACGCCCGTCATGCGGCCCACCTCGCCCACCGAGAACGGCGGGAAGTTGTAATGCAGCATGAAGCGCTTCTTGGTCTCGCCTTCAAAACGCTCGATGCGCTGTGCGTCGTCCGGCGTGCCCAGCGTGGTGGTTACCAGCGCCTGGGTCTCGCCGCGGGTGAACACCGCCGAACCGTGCGTGCGCGGCAGCACGCCAACTTCAATCCAGATCGGCCGTATCTCATCAAATGCCCGATGATCCGGGCGCACCCGCTCTTTGGTTACCTGCTCGCGGAAGATGCGTTCGCGCAGCGTTTCGTAGTAGTGCGCAAGCTTTGCTGCCGCTTCTTCATCGTCCTCAGGCAGCTCTTCTTTCAGCTTGGTCTTGATCTGCTTTACCAGATCATAGCTCTCAAGCTTCGGGTGCTTCTTGGTGTTCAGGGCGTCGGTCAACTGGGCGCCGACCTTCTTTTTCAGGCCGTCGTAATAAGCCTGATCGAATTCCGGCGGAGCGACCTCCAGCTTCTTCTTGCCGCCGCGGCTGGCCAGGTCATTGATCGCGGCGCAAATCTTTTTGATCTGCTCATGAGCAAAATCAATCGCGCCCAGCACCTGCTCCTCTGAGACTTCCTTCGCACCGGACTCCACCATCACAATGCCTTCAGCCGTGCCCACCACCATGATGTTGAGCAGGCTTTCGCGCATCTGCTCATAGGTCGGGTTGACCAGGTATTCGTCATTGATCAGGCCCACGCGCACCGCGCCTACCGGACCGTTAAATGGAATGTCGGAAAGGGTAACTGCGGCGGAAGCGGCATTGATCGCCAGAACGTCAGGATCGTTTTCCGCATCGGCGGAGAGCACCAGCGAAATCACCTGGGTCTCATTCCTGAAGCCTTCGGGAAACAGCGGGCGGATCGGACGGTCAATCTGGCGGGCCGTCAGGATCTCGCGCTCGCTCGGCCGCCCTTCACGCTTGATAAAGCCGCCGGGGATTCTGCCGCCGGCGTAGGTATATTCGCGATAGTCAACCGTAAGCGGGAAAAAGTCGATCCCCTCGCGCGGATCGGGCGCGGCGCACGCGGTGCCCAGGACAACGTTATCGCCCTGGCGCACAATGGCTGAGCCCTGTGCCTGTTTGGCCAAATGTCCGGTTTCTATGTGGAGGGTTTTGCCGCCTGCAAGTTCAACAGTGGCTGTCTGCTTCATGAATTCCTCTCTTCCAGAGGGGACCAGCAGCGCGCTAAGCAAGATTTCAAATTGAAGCGAAAGTCCAAATACAATACGAAGAGGCGGAATACACGTATTCCGCCGGCGTCAAACGTCGCAATCTGCAATCGATTTCAGTCGATTATTTACGGATGCCAAGTTTCTGGATGACGTCTTTATAACGCTCTGTATCGTACATTTTCAGATAGTCCAGCAGGCGTCGGCGCTTGCTGACCATCATCAGAAGACCGCGCCGGGAGGCATGGTCTTTTTGGTGGCTCTTGAAGTGCTCCGTCAGCTCTCCGATACGCTCACTCAGTATGGCAATCTGGACTTCCGGACTGCCCGTATCTGCTTGATGTGTACGGAAGCGGTTGATCACGTCGGCCTTTCGCTCTCTCGCTAACACTGAATTCTGGTCGACTCCTTATCTAAATCTCGTCCTTTAAGTGACTTAAAAAGCGTATCACGGGAGGCTAAAAAGCGCAAAGGCGCGCGTATCGTCGTGATCGCCCGGAATCGCCGCAATCCTAAACCAAAAGCTTTACCGCGGATTGGCGCGGAAAGAGCGGATAAGAGCAGACTGGGAGAGGGTTGAATGCGGGTCTTAACCTGGGTGAAGACCAAATGCTAAATTAGAGATGGGGATCCCGAAAACGATTACTGTTAAAAGGTTCTCCGCTGCTCCCCTTTCCTATCAGCGATCATCCGCGCCAATCCGCGGTAGCCGTTGCTTTTCCGATGCCGGCGACTACGGCGATTACGGCGATTTCGCGGCGGCTTCCCCGATCCGCGATCATCCGCGCATATCCGCGGTAGCCTTTGCTTTTCCGATGCCGGCGATTCCGCGCGATTTCGGAGATCATGGCGATCCGAAGACAACCCTCTCCCCTATCGCCGGCTTCGCAATAAATAAGCCACTGTCGTAATACCTCTAGGGGGGAACCTATGAAACAATTTCTTACAATCGCAGCAGTTCTGCTGTTCTGCGCCTGCTTTGCCGCAGCACAGACTCCGGCCACACAGCCTCCTGCAGCCACCCAGAATCCTGCAGCCGCTCAGCAGCCCGCTACCCAACCTCAAGCTGACAACCAGGTCACCAAGCCTATGCTGGAGTTTGCTGACGTGAAATCGGCAAAAATCGCCTGGACCTCGAAAGAAAGCGCAAAACTGGGCATGCACTATGGCACCGACCCCAAAAGCCTTACCGGTGCGGTCGAAGCCATCGACAACTTAGGCGGGGAAAACCACCGCGCGACCCTCATCAACCTGCAGCCCAATACCACTTACTACGTCCAGATGACCACCATGAATGGCCAGCCAGTTGGCCCGATATATACGTTCAAAACCCCGGCCCAGGGCCAGCCGACCATCCATCAGCAACCGCTCAACCCGAGCATGTGAGCTTTGACCATTCACCTGTTCTCACCCTGCCGCAAGTTGGCAGGGTGAAGCAGGGCTTCACCTCTTGGCAATCTCTCCCTGATCCGTCACATCCGTGTTCATCCGTGGTAGGTCGTGGCCCTTACGACTACCAATCACCCGAGCTTAAATCAGTGTCGTCAGTGCTGATCAGTGGTAGATTTCCGGCTTTTCGATTCCGGCGATTCCGAGCGATTCCGGCGATTCCGGCGATTCACCCGACCACCTTCCTCAATTCAATCACCTCCAACGGACACTCCTCCCAATTGTGTTCCCAGCACACGATCAGATCGCAGCCCTTCGGATCGTGCATATGCGCATAGAAATTCCTGCTCTCGTATTCGAACTCAATCTTTACCGGCCTTAGCCTGCCGTTTCGCACCACCCTCATCGCTTCGCAATCCGGAAACCCTATCTGTATTCGAACAATCTTGAAACCCAGTTTTTCCGCCATCGCCCCAAACAGGCACAGCACGCCGTTCTCATTCGTGGGCCCATAAATAAAGCCCGGCGCCCTGACCACCGGCCCATAAACCGGGGTCCCCGACGAGCCCGATGTTGGCTCGTTGGGGTAATAGACGGGACCGTCACCCTCGCAGTCCGCCGCGGACATCGCGGTGGCCGTTGTGGCGAAGGCGAACTGCCACCGCGCTGGTCGCCGCAGTATCTCCATCACGTCTTCCCACTCGCCCTCCAGACCTTTCTCTTCCGCGTAAAGACGCATTCTCTCTGGGACCTGCCTGTACTCGCCAAAGAACCGCCGAACCTGCCGGCGTCTGTATTTCCCCATCCGCTCATATTCATACAGCGTCGGACACCTCGTCAGTGCTCGCGCCACTCCCATCCAGTCCCGGAATACTTGCTCTACCTCCACCCTCTGCCCCCATCTCGGGACTTCAAGCCTGCATTCTTCCAGTGCGAGTTTGTAGCTGCCAAAATGCTTCCGGATCTCCGGCCTCGTCAGCCCTTCGTGCTTCACCAGGTCAAAGATCGTGGGCACATACCCCAGCTTCTCCGCGCATCTCTTGATGGCCGCCATCACTTCCTGCTTGCTCAAACTTCCTCCGTTCTGTTTTGGGTAGAAATAGAAAAAGCCACCGTTAAGGTGGCTCTGATACCGCGATTAGCGTTCTATGGGTTTTAAATCGTCAATTTTGGCAATTTCGGCGATTTTGGCAATCGCCCAGGCACACTTCGACTGTGGATGATTTTGTCTGGCAGGCGGCCTAACACTTGCGCCGCGGACCAACGACAGGGTTGCAGGCCTTTCGGATTTTGCAGTTGGAGCGCAGGCGCCCTCGCCTGCCAATTGCTAGCTGCCAGCTGCTCCTCCCCGACGCCGCTCTCGGTCGTACTCTTACAACTTTGCATTATAGGCGAAGATTTCTTCGCTGTCAATGAAAAAGCGAATACAATCCTTGAGATGTCCGGCTCTCACTCTGTCATTACCCTGCGCAAACCAAGCCCCGAAGGGGCAAACGAGCCTAGCCCAGGTGCGGAAGCCCTGGGAAGTGGTGTCGCACCATGCCAAGCCCCGTAGGAGGCGGCACATGTCCCATAGCTATGCACAAAACCATATCCATCTGGTATTCAGTACCAAGAACCGTGAGCGGCTCCTGACTCGTGAACTCCTGCCGCGCCTCTTCGCCTACACGGCGGCAGTTTGCAAAAACCATGATCTGCTGACGTTCGCGGTAGGTGGCATGGAAGATCACATTCATCTCCTGTTTCGCCTACCGCCTACCATTACGTTGGCCAGAGCTGTGGCGTTGGTGAAATCCAATTCCTCAAAATGGATCAGGGAACAAGAGAAGAAATTTGCATGGCAGGAAGGATATGGCGGATTCAGCGTCAGCTCTTCCAATGTCGGAGCCGTAATCAAGTACATTGATAATCAGGAGGCGCATCATCGCAAACTCAGTTTTGACGACGAATACATTACCCTTTTGAAGAAACACGGCGTGACGTTCGATCCCAAGTATGTGTTTGGCTAGTGTCGCCCCCTACGGGGCTCCCATTTCTAAATGCTCACAGTTCCCAGATCCTCTGCACAGTGATTCCAGATTTCTGGCGTTACTGCAGCGCGTTGGCCTGGCTCCATGACGAAAGAAGTGAAAGGCACGTAAACCGGAGTTTTTGAGCGTTATCTCCACTCCAGCAATTCCTCATACGTCTTGGCCAATCCGGCGCAGCCGGTGGCGGGGCTGATTCTTGACTCAACCTTGGACAAAAAGGCGGAGGGGTGCACATCCCCTCCGCATTGCGGTTTCCCAGTCAAGGCGGATCTACAGGGACCGCAAAAAGTTAAGCAGGTCCTGCTTCTGGGAAGCAGTGAGCCCATTGAAGTTGGTCACGGATTTGTCAGCTTCCGAAACGCAAATCTGAACTGACTCGAAGGGCTGGAAATTACTGCCATTCACCGTGAATTGATCGAAGTCCTGATTGGTAAAACAACCATTGCCGCCGGTATGTTGTGCGATGGCTGTCAGCAGGTCGGAAGTGCGGCCGTCGTGCATGAAGAACAATCTCTGGCCCAGGCCCCAAAGGGGTGCGGTGCGAAACTCATCCGGTTCAGCATCGCCCTGATGAACGCCATCGGTCAGTTGAGAACCCATGTGGTGCAAGGCGAAATCCGAGAATGGGCGATAGGTTGCATTGTTCAGGCCTGCATATGGCGAAGGCCCTGTGGTGAGTTGCGGGGTATGGCACATGGAGCAGCCAATGCTGTTGAACAGACTGGATCCATTGGTGGTAGAGGGCGTAGCCGGAGCAGGTACAGGTGCGGCCAGCAGACGCATGAACACGGCAAAGTTCACAACGTCGGAGGCTGTTCCGTCATCTCCGGTGTGGTCTTCAGGATTGCTGTTGAATACGCAGCCTGCGACGGCGCTGCGCTCGTTGCTGAACAACTCATTGCTTACGCCTTGCTCCACGTTATAGGCCTCGCCCGCGAAGATGGTCAGGGTCTTGTTCTGCGCCTTCCACCCGAACTTGGTGACCGTGCCATCATTGCCTGATGTGTTCAGGCGGCCGGCGATCCCGAGCTGGGATTTTTGGGTCGCATTGGCGGCCAGGTTCGCAGCCAGAGTCGCATCCGGGGTGGCTTCTACAAAACCCAATCCAAAGGTGGGCGTGGGAATGCGGAAGATAACGTTATTGTTGGTCAGGTTAGTGGGAAAATCCGGTTGGCCCAGATTGCAACCCGCAGCATCCGTGCGGCCCTTGATGGTGTAGAGAGCCGCCACGCCGCCATTCAACGGGTTGCGGATGTCCGTGGTATCGGTAGAGACGAAACGCGCTTCCCGCACCGGACCATTCGCGGTGATGAATGAGGGTACTACGTTCGTGGCGCCATCCAGGGTAGCTAGAGCAACCTGAGGATTGGGTACGGCGTGAACCCTGCTGTTCAGTCCGGGGCTGGTGCCGCCTGCGGTTGGCTCCGCATGACACATGGCGCAGCTATTGCCATTGAACGTGGGACCCAGGCCAACGCCGGGTTCACCGGCAATCGTCCCTTTCACCGAGTCAACTTCCTGAAAGACAGCCAGTGCGTTGGTAAAGAGTGTTGATTGTGCCGCGGTCAATCCTGCGATCGGCTGAGGCGGTTGTTGTGTGCCGGCGCGCGGTCCCGGATCGCTTTGGCCATGCATCATGCCTGCTGATAAAACCACGATCAAGACCATGGTGGCGGGGAACCCATGGCTTGTAGGGCGAGATTGGGGGGTCTTTCGCATCATTTTCAACTCCTCCATTTGACAAATTCCTCCTAGAAAGAAGGCGCTTTGAGACAGACCCTTCCGGGGCCATGCGGACAAAGCAGTAGCTATCCCTGCCGCCGCAAGGCCTTTTCAAAAATACGTGTACCTGAAGTTGAGGGGACTTCCGGAAGAGACTCCGAGAAAGAAGAGGGTTCCGAAGCGGGAACAAGCTACAGCATCTCTAAGCTCTATGTCAAGAGTTTATTAAATTGTTTCAATATTTATAATATTTGGAATACTCTCTGGAATATTGGAGGACGACCGCTACAAACACCACTATTAATCAATACTAAATGCATTTAATAACATAGACCTTACTTGTCTTAATTCTTGAGATTGTAAAGTCGTGCGCTCTTCCTGATTGATCTGCATTCATTGCGTTGGATAGCCTGCAAGAACTGCATACGCGCAACTCCGCCCCATCAGCGATCCAATCCACATTTTTCACCTCGACTCAATCTCAGTCACGGTGACCATAAAAATCTGAGGCGCAATGTCTGGATCCGTCGCTGACGTGGTATCGAACTGTTTCGCAAGCACCTGAAAACTGCCCTTCGGAACCTTCAGCCCTGCCTCACACAGTGCGGCGAAAAGCCTATTCTTGATTTCATCGCTCACGGATTATCTCCCTATAATCATCTTAGGCTTCGAAATGAATATTTTCCTGTTCGCTTTCGGCATCGGCTTTATCGGGCTGGCATATCTGACGGACGATCCGTTATTCTCGTGAGGTTTTCCCTGCAAAAATCCGTTTGACGTTCAACGACGGAAAGAGGCTGCGGATCGGCCCCGTGGAAGCCATCGACGGCACCCCGGTAATCGACATCAAGCCGGTGCTCGCGAAGCGTGACGATTCCTGAGCAGCGGCTCGTCCCATCTCTAGCTCTTCAAACAATTTGCCCTTAATTTCTGTAACGCTCCAACTGCCGGGTCACAACATTGTTATGACTGTCTCCGTAAAAACTGATTCCGGCACCAAAGGAGAGTTCTGATGCCACGTACCCGCCAGGATGTTTGGAAGATCAAGGATGACACGCTCAAATGGTATGCTCGCGCCGTGGCGGCCATGCAGAAGCGGCCTGTAACCGATCCCACGAGCTGGCGCTATCAGGGCGCCATTCACGGATATGACCCGGCGCAGGATCCGTTCGCAAGGTCCGGAGAAAAACTTCCCTCGTCTTCTGAGCAGAGCACCTATTGGTCAAGATGCCAGCACGGCTCATGGTTTTTTCTTCCCTGGCATCGCGGTTACCTGCATTATTTCGAGCAGATTCTGCTCAAGGCGATCAAGGATCTCGGCGGCCCCTCTGACTGGGCGCTACCGTACTGGAACTATAGCGATCACGCCAATCCCAACGCTCGCTGCCTGCCTCGCGCCTTCTATGATCCTAAATTTCCTGACGGAGGTCCGAACCCGCTGCTGGTAAAAGCGCGTGCTGAAGGAGCAAATGACGGCGATCCGCTCGGCAGCGCTTTGAGCGCCGATATCACCACGTGTCTCAAGAAGCTCAGCTACATCAACTCGAGTGGCGGCGCCGGATCGAACTTTGGCGGTGGCCGGACCGGCTTCAGCCATCGTGGCGGCGTACCCGGAGCGCTGGAGCTGACGCCTCACGGCTCCATGCATGATGCCGTCGGCGGCGACGATGGCTGGATGGAATCCTTCGAAACCGCCGCGCTCGACCCCATATTCTGGTGTCACCACTCCAATATCGACCGGCTCTGGGAGGTCTGGCGCAAGCGCGATCCCCGCCACACCAATCCCACTCTCGCGGCATGGCTTTCGAGCATTGATTTTGATTTCCATGACGCCGACGGAAAGCCCGTTACGCTCGAGGTCAATCAGGTACTTGATACCACCAGCCCAATGTTGGACTATGTATATCAGGATGTATCCGATCCGCTCGGCGCGCCTCACCGCGTGGCCGAGGCGGCATCTAATGTTCCTATGGAAATCGAACGCATTCCCGAGATGGTGGGCGCCACGGATAACAAGGAGATCAATCTGGGAGCGCAACCTAACTCCGTGGAATTTCCCGTGAAGCCACCTTCCGGACCTGCCGCTCGCGCGCGCATGGCTGCCGGCGCAGCGGCCGCTCCTGAGATCCACCTTAACCTTGAGAATGTGACCGCGGAAGCTCGCCCCATCCAAAGCTACGTGGTTTATGTGAATCTTCCCGAAGGCGCAAATGCAGCCAACTATCCGCAGCTGGTCGCCGGACTGCTGCCCAAGTTCGGTATCGTTGAAGCTTCGCGCGAGTCCAGGGAGCACGCAGGCGACGGTATGAACTATTCTTTCGATATTACGCAGATCGTCAACACGCTCCAGCAAAACAAGCAGTGGAATCCTGAGCGCGTTCGCGTAACTTTTGTGCCGCATCAACCTGAAACCAAGCGTGCGATCGCTCCGAACACCAAGCCGGTGAAAGTTGGCCGCATCAGCCTCTATTACGCCTGATGAGCGCGACCCTCAGTCTCCCATATTCCCGATGGCGTCAATTCCTGTGGCGCCATCCGGAATCGCCGCTCCTTCTGCTCAGCGCCGGAGCCTGGCTCTTTCTTCTTGCCGGCGGCGTCATGTCACTAGCGCCATCACTCGGGATTCACTCACACGATGCCGATGCTGCCGCGACGCTCCATTCATCCATGCCGTCCGAGAGCTACCTGGCTTTCGATGCCTGGCCCGGCTTTATGCTTCACTGGTCGATCATGATCACGGCCATGATGTTTCCCACGCTCGTTCCCCAGGTCCGCGTGGTCGCCGCGCGCAGCCTCTGGTTCCGGCGCGACCGCTCCATGCTTCTCTTCCTGGCCGGATACTCTGCTCTGTGGCTTGTCTACGGCGTGACTGCAAAAGCAGTGTTGCAGCTTCTGCGCCTGTTTTCACCCGCTGTATTCAGCTTTCTTCTTCCGTTCAGCCTGTTGCTTGCAGGACTTTGGCAGCTGACTCGCCGAAAGCAGCGCAGCCTGGTTGCCTGCCATTTCACCATGCCCATGGCGCCATCGGGCTGGCGAGCCGATTTTGATTGTTGCCGATACGGCGCGCGAACGGCAGCTTACTGTTGCATCAGCTGCTGGGCTCTGATGCTTGTCTGCGTTGCCGCTGGTCACAGCCTGTGGGCCATGCTGGTTGTAGCCTGTGTTTCCCTGGCAGAAAGAGTACTCATTCGTCCTCGCCAGGCATGGTTTGCCACTGCTCTCTTCGCCGTCGCCTTGCTTGCGCTGAGCGCTCACGCGTTCTGACTTCGCCAGCCCGTTGCATTCCTAGTTGCTGTCATCGCTGTCGTTTTTCGGTGTTTCCGGCGGGAAGACCGGCGGAGTTCCTGCCAGCCCGCTCAACTGATTCGCGGCCCGCTGGATTGCTTTGCTGAAGTTCTTGTCGCGGTTGCTCATCAACCCTGCAAATTCAATTTTCTGGTAAAGCGTCCACAAAGCCACATTGCTCTTGGGATCGCGGATGATGATGCGAAACTGGTCCGGTGCATCGCGGCGGCTGATCATCTCGATCTCAAACACTAGATCAGCTGCACTCGGCGAGAGCACCATTTCGTAGTGCCCCCAATGCTGCATGGCCGCAACAAACTCGGTGTAGGTCCGATCCGGACCTCCGGAATATCCCGCATTGTTGACTATTTCTGGTTGATGGTTGGCGATAAAGACTCTCTTCGCGCTCAGGATTTGTGCCGGAATGGGCAGCGCTGGTGCTGGTTTGTCCGCCGCCTGCTGCGATGATACCGAAGAAGTCGCAAACGCCCCGAGGCTTGCGGTAACCACCATGATCAGAACCAGAACAATTGGAACAAACTTGAATTTCATCATCGAAGGCTTCCTTTTACCGGCTTACGGTGTTGTTCCCTTCTCAACCTTCTCTCCTGCCAGAAAATAACCCGCTTATCGACAAGCCGGATATTAAGATTCACTAGGATTTGCTAAGTTCGGTTCTAGCTCAGGGCTTGAAGTCGCTAGTTTTGCCCGGCAGGTTCCAAAAATCTGCGATTCACTTTCGGCGACTAGGTTGCAACCCCGAAGTACACGTACTACCGCGACCCATTTCCGAAAACCGAACACAGCGGTAGATTCGCACAACTTTAATACGTCAGAATTTATAGTGGCCTTGGTTTACCTCCCCGCCATAACCCCAACCTATTTCCTTAGATAATTTGGAGGCAAGCAATGCAAACCCAAAAGCTGCACCATAGTTTGCCGCTGGCAGTCAAAGTAGTTCTGGCGCTGGCGGTGATGGTTACCCTCCTCCCCATTTCCGCAAAAGCTGACGACAATACCGTCACCTTCCTGCGCACCGATAATCCTGGAAGCTGGTTCAGAAATACGGCCGGCCCGATTGCCGGCACGCAATCCCTGGCCGTGGCGACTCCCGGAGTTGAGGTCAGGTTCAAAGGCGATTCGAACGCTGTCCACACGGTTACCAGCCTTATCTTCCCCACTGGCGCTCAGGGCATGCCGTTTGATTCCGGCACCCTGCCCAATGACGCCCAGGTGCGCTTCACGCTGAAGACGCCCGGTCTGTACGTCTTCACGTGCAAAATCCACCCGTACATGTTTGCTGCCGTGATCGTCGATGACCCGGCCACCCCGGGCCTGGATCTGGGCGAAAGCATTACTCTTGTGAACGGCATCACCGTGCCCACCAGCAGCGATCTGGCAACGCGTCTGCTCCGGACATTCTTTATCGCAACCAACCCCGCTAACTGGCAGGACCACAGCCTGGCTACCTGGCACATCATTTATCCTGATGTGAATGTCAGGATCACCGGCGGCGCGGTCGTGAACCTGCCTGCGGTGTTGAACGCGCGCTACGGCAATGACACGCCGATGGCAGCGCCCTTCAACCCGGCAACACCCGGCGTAGGCGAAGTCTGGGTGGATACCCAGTTTGAATTGACCAAAGAAAAGGACAAGCCCGGAACCGCAACCAACGTGAACGCGACCTCCTGGCTGCCGGTCCGCAAAGTGGCGTTGCCGCAGGTCGATATGAACAATCCACACAATATGTGGACGGACAGGAACCAGACCAATATCTTCCAGACGCAGTGGTTTGATTTCCGCATGAGCGTCTTCAACCGCACCACCGGGAGACTGGTGCGCGACATTCGCGTCGGCCCCGATCCATCTCACGTGATGACCCGCACCGATACTGACCATCTGCACGTCGCGCTCGATGGCTCAGACAGCCCCTTCGCCGTGGTGCAGCTCACGCCCGGCGGCGGCCGGATCGAGCGGCTCATCAACATTGACGAAGGCCATCCTCATGCTCACTGGATGGGCCATGACGGCAAAACCATGGTTACCCCCAACACCTTCAGTGACACTTCCACCATCTTCGATTTCAATACCGACTCGGTTCGCGCCCTGGTGCATACCACCGGCGCTCTGCCTATCGCCACCGGCATGATGCCTGACGACAGCAAGTACTACGTCGACAATTTCCTCGACAGCACCATCGACGTGATCAACACGCAGACCGGCGCAGTCACGAAAACCATCAGCCTGCTGGCAAACTATGATCCCATCACCGGCGCAATCACCGGTCCTGTCGGCGCCTTGCCTATTCAGACCCCGGTAAGCCCCGACGGCAAAGTCATGGTCACCGCCAACATCCTTACCGATACCATCACCCTGGTCGATACCAAAACTGACACGCTCGTTGCCATGCTCCTGTGCGACGCCGGCTGCCACGGTGTTCAGTGGGGCGCAAAGAAAGGCGGCGGATACTACGCTTACGTCAGCAGCCAGTTCTCCAACACGCTGGAAGTGGTCGATCCGAATCCAGACGGCAGCGGAGACCTGACCCACGCCCAGGTTGTAGGAAGAATTCTGCTGAAAACGCTGCCCACCACGGCGGTCGATGACAAGAATGTCGGCCTCGACGGCATGGGTGGTCAGGGCGTTCTCCCTATTCCCGTGGTCTACAACGGATGGGTACAGAACCTGCCCGCGGGCTTCAAACAGCTGCTCACCCCTGATCAACTGAATCCCTTTCCGACGAAACCGTAAGCCTTACCGATAAGCCGTCGGAACATAGAAATGGCTGGCCACTGCGGCCAGCCATTTTTTCTGGAGCATTGGGTTTAACGCGCTATACCGGCAGAGATTCGATCCTGAAATCGGCCCTACCGCATCGCACCGGCAGTTTGCGCGGGCGCTACCCCGGGACGGCGCTTGGCCGTCGCCACCTGCACGGTCACAATGCATGCCGGGTCGCCCTGCAGCATGCACTTCGTTTCCAGAATGCTCGCGTCTTCCTTATAGTGTTTGGCCGCGCCTTTTACGATTCCCTTGAGCAGCGCGCACATCTTTCGGGCTGAGTCGTAGGAAATGATCACCTTATCGTCCGACAGGCGGGTCACTGCCAGCCGCGGAGGCGTTACTCCCTGATGGAAACGCACGACTTTGTGAATGGTTTCTTCCGTATTGCACAGGAAATCCAGCAAACTCCACTCCGGCTTAATCAGAAAGCCGTACTGCGCGATCAATTGCGGCGCGATGAATTCCCCAAAATCCTCCAGCACCGCCTTTGCCGACAGGCCTGTCATGTTGCAGGCCGTGTTCACCAGCGCCAGTATGTCGCTGTCCGGATACACCGCGGCCGCAATGTACATATTGCCCTTCAGGCCCGCTTTGTCCAGCAGAGCGTCCCACGTTTTTGTGTCGAACTTGGTTTCAACGTATCGCTTGAGTTCCGCGAATATCAACCCGTGCATTGAGTCTTTCCTCTCTTGGTCTAGCTGATTGGACGTCGTTGTGAGCGCATGATACCGAGCTATCCGGTTTCTCCAACTGCGCCGCGTTCCATTTTCGGATTTCGGAAATCTTTCTCCCGGTAGTTCAGCTACTTTTGCGTGGTCGCTCTATTGGCTCCGATCCAGCCTGGTTTTTTTCTCAATGCTTCGAAGAAGTGAGTGGCGTCTAAATACATATTCGTCTTATGTTCGCCATCATGTATTAGAAGGTTCTAAGCCAGAGTTTGCTTTTGCGGGGAACATCATTAGAAAGCTAAGAGGTTGGTGCCGGTCATCCCAAATCTAAGAAAATTTAATTACCCTTGTCACTGGCGGATGCGGACCCGGTGCAGCTACGCTGTACCCGTATGATAGACGGCAAGTGGCTGCGCGATCACGAAGCTCTCGCAGCTCTGATCTTTACTCTGATTTCTCTTGCGCTGATCGGTGCCTTTTCCCTGGCGGAGCGCCGCTTCATGCAGAAAGAGCCCCGCCGTCAGGATACGTTTCCGGAACACCCGCTGGTTCACCGGATTGCGCTTTCGCTCATCCGCGCTTTTGCCTGGGCTGAACGTCGTTTCCAGCCGAAAGAGCATCGCCCTGAGGATACTGGTCCCGAACACTGGCTAGTTCGCCGTGAGCACCGCAAAAGATCTTAAGAACTTCTCTTCCCCTTGCGGCCGGCTGGCGCTGAAAGGAAACATCGCCATCACGGCATAGGCATACCGCTTGCCCCAATAGAGATTGCCTTCAATAATCACCCGCGTATTGGGCATATTGCAGCTCAAACGATACCAGTGGCCAATATAGCCGCCCAGCGACGGTGCTGGCTCGTGTTCAGCCTCGATATCGCACTTGGGCAGTTCACTGAAAACAGCGTCTCTAAAGACCTGGTAGGTCGCGTCATCGACCTTCTGATCGCTCGACATGCTGGAATACACTACCGTATAGACGGACCCGCCGTCTTTGGCCAGCAAGGTGTGCGAATTGATCGTCTCATCTTTCCGGTTGATGGTGTCCTGTGGCTGATTGGGAAACAGCACTGAAAAATTCCCCTGGCTGTCAGTGTATATATTCCAATTCGCGCTCTGTCCGGACAGCGGAAGAGCCAGAAAAAGCAGCAGACAACTCCGCAAAACAAGCTTGCTCATATGACGAACTCTCAATTCTTGGAGATCACTCAGGGTCTGCGGGGATTCTCGCACGCGTGTGCCGGCAAACCAAGAGCCCGGTACAGCAAGATGGTTACTGTGGTAAGCCCTCTCTAGTGCCAAAGTTGATTCATCCAGCCAAGCAGGTCGGCAACAACTTCATCGCGATTGGTTTCATTGAAAAGCTCATGGCGCGCTTCCGCATAAAACTTGTGCTCGAGCCTGGTGAACCCCGCAGCCCGGTAGTCGGCCAGCCAGGCCTGAAGCTGTCGGGTGTTTCCGCTCACCGGATCGCGGCCGCCGGCAATCACATAGATCGGCAGCGTCTTGGGCACGTGCGCCCGATGCTTGGGCGATGAGACGGCATCCCAGCCATCCAGCAGGTCAATCCAAAGCTGTACCGTAGCGGCGAACCCGCACAGCGGATCTGCAACGTATCGATCAACCTCCGCCGGATCGCTGGAAAGCCAGTCGAACGCGGTTCGCGTTGGAGCAAACTTCTTGTTGAACGCATCAAAGGTCAGCGACTGCACCAGCTTGCTTTTCCCTCGCGCTCCCAGGCGCAGGCGTTCCGCCCGCGTAATGCCGCGTCCTACCGTCGCCAGCGACGTCGGCTTGCCATTCGCCCCGGAGAGCACAACGGCTGCAAGCCCCTCGCCGTGCTCGCCCATCAATTGCTCCGCCAGGGTTGATCCCATGGAGTGCCCCAGCAAGACGATCGGCAGCCCCGGATGTTCAGCGGCAATATGCCGGTTCAGCTGCCAGAGATCATCCACACATTTCTGCCAGCCGCTCTGTTCGCCAAAGACACCTAAATCCTCCTGCGACTTTGCCGTGCGGCCATGACCGCGGTGATCATTCGCATAAACCGCGTAGCCCGCCCCCGTAAGCGACTCCGCCAGCCTGGCATAACGTCCGGCATGCTCCGCCAGGCCGTGCGCAATCTGGACCACGGCGATCTGCGACCGCTCCGGCAACCAGCGATAAACAAACAGCTCCGTGCCGTCGGTGGCGTTCAGGATGAAGTTTTCTGTTTTCATCGAACCTGGTGACGGCGGTGCGCGCCGCAAACAGAATCGTCCGACCGGACGCGGCGGATTCTAGCACAAGAAGCGCACACCCTTTTCTTACACGACTTTCGATACCAAAGTTGCGTGCTTTCGCTGATCCAAAGGCAGGCCAACCTGACGATATAATCAGGCAAGCTGGTCCAATTCCTTTCGAAGATCAGGAGAACCCATGTTCAGGCGCTTACGCATTCCGGCAATCTGGATCCTTCTGCTGGCCATAGTGGCCGCTGCTCACGCCCAGACAGCCGCTCAACCCCAGTCCAAACCGCGCCGTTTCCTGATGTGGAAAGCTACTTCGCCCACCGTCACCATCTACCTGGTTGGATCTATACACGTTGGCGACAGCACCATGTATCCTCTCCCGCAACAGGTGGAGTCGGCTTTCGCTGCGGCCAAGGTTCTGGCCGTGGAAATCAACATCAAGAACGCCGATCAGGCGAAGATGATGGGCCTCGTCCAAAAGTACGGAATGTATACCGGCGATGATTCTCTTTCCAAACACCTGAGCAAGGAAACGTCGGCTGCGCTGGATGATTTTTGCACCGCGCATGGGCTGCCCCGTGCCGGCATCGAGCAACTCAAGCCCTGGGTGGTGGCCGTCACCATTGCCGCGTTCTCCTGGAAAGAGGCCGGAGAAGATCCTCAGCTCGGCATCGACATGCACTTCCTCAATGAGAGCAAGGAACCGCAGCGCATCGACGAACTGGAAACCATGGAGTCTCAGCTTTCGCTCTTTGCCGAGGCCACCGAGGAAGAGCAGCTCGGTTTGCTGCAGTCAGCCCTGAAACAAGGCGACAAGATGAAAGATATGATCAAGCGCATCCAGGCTGCGTATGTCTCCGGTGATCCTGACGCGCTGCAACAAGTCATGGACGAAGAAGCGGATATGGGCACCAAGAGTCTTACCAAGAAGCTTCTCGACGACCGCAACGTGACCATGGCGGCCCGGCTCGACGAATATTTGAAAGGCAAGGAACCGATTTTTGTCGTAGTGGGAGCAGCCCACATTGTCGGCGAAAAAGGGGTTGCCAAGTTGCTCCGCGACAAGGGCTATAAAGTGGAGCAGGTCACGGTACAAGCACAATAGCGCGGCCTTCGCTCGAGCTGCTTTTGCCCGGCAGCCTTATTTTGTCCCGACAAGAAAATTGTTCCCGTCAACATCCTGAAAGGCTGCCGCGGTGCCCCAGTCGGCCGTCTTCGGCTCCATGGTGATCTTTACCCCTTTGGCTTTTAAATCCCGCACCGTGCCTTCCACATCGTCAGTCCAAAAGCTGACGTTCATCTGCATCCCGGGCTGCAGATTGTTATCAAACTTGAAAAGCACCAGGCGGGTCTCAGCGCCGGGGATACCTAGTTCAATCCACCGCTGCTCTTCATTGAACGGCTGGTCGGTAACGATGCGAAACCCAAGCTTCTCTGTATAAAAAGCTACGGCCTTGTCCTGGTCTTTGACAGGAATGCTGGCAAACTTGACGCCGCGAATCATTCTCCTCACCTCCGCAGCCATTCTCACCGAGGCCGCTTTGTTTCGACAAGCTCACTATAGTTGTTAATGGTATAGTGATAACCAGTCATGCTGCATATTGGAATTGACCAATACGTGATTGATACCCTCATGCCGGACCTGGTGGGCCATGATCATTCGCCTTCGGCTTTTCTGGTCTACCTCTTTCTGTGGTCGCAGCTGTACCGCGCGGAGCAGCGACGGCTGGCAATGAGCTTGCAGCGGATCGCAGAAGGCACCGGGCTGTCGAAGTCGGCCGTGCAGGCGGGAATGAAGATCCTCGAGAGGCGTCACCTAGTGGCGATTACACGCAAATCGCGCACTGCTATTCCAGAATACGAACTCCTCCGGCACTGGATGCGGCGTCGCGCCAAAACACACACCCAGGGTTGACCGATGAAAGCTTGTCCGCTTCTGACTGCACCCAGCAGTGAACCGCAAATTTGAACCCTATTCAAGTGGAAGTTCTAGGGCCCATCCTTGGATCGATGGGCGATGGTGCTTGCCTGGGAAGCATGCCGCGAAAGATCTATTTGCGCATCGCCAGATCAGGACGCGCAGCTTCCGTCTGCGGCTCATACTCCACGATGTACCCCGCTACCGCGCTGGCTGCCACCGTGTACGGGCTGGCCAGATACATCAGGCCCGGACCGCTGCGACCGGGGAAATTGCGGTTCTGCGCGCTGATCACCACCTGGTCAGAACGGGTGGAAACTCCAGGGCCGGCATTGATGCAGGCTCCGCAGCTCGGCTCAATCACAATCGCGCCCACCTTCTTGAAGACATCGAGATAACCTTGGCGCACGCAGTATTCCCGCGTCTCCTGTGAGCCGAATTGAATATAAAACTTGCAGGAATCGGCTACCCGCTTGCCCTGCTGCAATGCGTCTGCCAGCACCTGGGCATACATGTCCATGTCGGCATTTTTACCCGCGGTGCATGTTCCGCCGTATGCGATCTCAACCGGAACCGGCGTATTGAGATCGCGGATGTACTTTCCGTTCCCCGGATCACCCGGCGTGGCCACCATCGGAGTGATGTCATCGGCGTTCACCTCGATCACATGCGCATACTGCGCGTCCGGATCGCTGAACAACCCTTCGCAAAGCTTTTCCGCCTTAGTTCGCGACATGCCGCGCCGCTCCATCAGGAACTCCACGGTCTTCTGATCTGGCGCAACAATCCCGGTAAATCCGCCGATCTCCGCCGCCATGTTGGTCATGGTCGCGCGCTCGTCCACGCTCAGCGCTTCGATGGCTTCGCCCGAATACTCCATCACTTTCGCCAGCGCTTTGCCGCTGCGGATGTACTCCATGCTCAGCAGAAGCAGAATGAAATCCTTGGCGGTAACGTTCGGCCGGCGCTTGCCGCGCACGACCACCTTCACTGACTCTGGAACCTTTACGCGCACGTCTTTGGTGATCCAAGAATTGAAGACGTCCGTGGTGCCGATGCCGAAAGCAATGCAGCCCACCGCACCCACGTGCGGCGTGTGTGAATCCGAGCCCACGTTGAGTTGTCCCGGCAGCGCATACATCTCCGCCACAATCGAGTGGCAGATGCCCTCGGAGCCCTTGCGATCTCTCAACTCGCCATGCAGCTTGATGCCCTGCTTTGCGCCAAAGTCTTCCTGCTTGTACTTGAGCTGGCCGGCCAGATCCAGCAGCCCCATCTTCTTCTTCTCTTCCGAGATCACCTCGTCGAGAAACGTCAGGTGATCGCGGAAAAACAGGATGGTCTTCGGATCATTTACCTTGGCGTCCTTGCCCACAAAATGCTCAAAGAAAATGGCCGACATCGGCGTGACGTACTCATGGCTGAAACGCAGATCGGTGCGGGCAAAGCCCGAGTCACCGGGCTTCACGTAGCCGACTCCCGGCTCGTTCTGCGCGTTGAGCATATGCCGCGCAAAGATCTTCTCGGCGATCGTCATCGGCCGCTTGCCGGTGTTGATCCCCGGCAGAAAGACTTTCTTCTCCGCCCCGTCACGCGAGCGTGCCGGGGACCCCGATTGCATGCGGGCCACATTGAACGGGAACAACCCGCCGTACTCGATTACCTGGCGCGTGATGTCGTCTTCGCCCTCTGTGAATTTGCTCAAGGGAATTTCTTCACCGGCGCGAACCTTATCGATCAGGTTGAAGTCGGTCGACGTGAGCACGCCCAGGTTCTGGCAGTTCTGCTTATAAATACGCTCAATATTCTCTGCGATCACCAGCTTGATACCGGCGCACAACTCCGCGTAGGGCGACTGCTCACGGCTGGAACCCTTGCCGCGACGCTTGCCGCTGACAGCGGCCACAAAGCCGCCTTTCTTCACGTCGCCGCGTTTGATCGGTACCTCATTGCCGCACTTGAGGCCCGTGTACGGCCACTCGCCCAGCTTCTCGTCGAAGAAGAAGCAGATGTGCGCGGGCGTGATCTCGTCGGTCGAGATGTCGTCGCGCAGCTTGGGATTATTCTGCGGGTTCTTCGTGTCCCAGGGCAGTTCTTCACCGGCTAGCTGGCGTCGAATCAGCTCAGGATCTTCAGTCAAAAACAGGATGCGGCCCTCAAACTTGCACTTGTCAGGGCGCTTCTGGATGGCGCGGCTCAACAAAGAAGGTTCCACAAGAAAATTCTAACAAGATTAGCGCCGGTTTGCAGAACACACGGGGGTAGAATAGGCACCACCCCCCGGAAAGTTGAGGAATTGACAATTGGCCAACTGCCGCCAGTGTGGCGCTAAGCTGCCCTCATTCACCTTCGGCGACACTTCACCTTACTGCAAGACCTGCCAGGCTCAACTGGCCCCGGAGGAGCAGCCCCAGAAAGTGGACACTCTTCCCGGACAATCCAGCTTCGCCACCAACCCGACGCCGGCTACATTCGCCCTGCTGGGCATCAACATAGCCGTCTTCATTGTTATGGTGGCGTCAGGAATGTCCCTGATCGATCCCGACACACAGAAGGTGCTCCACTGGGGAGCCGACTACGGCCCTTACACTTTGGGCGGACAGTATTGGCGGCTGATTACCTCGATGTTCATACATTTCGGCATCATTCACATTTTCGGCAACATGTGGTGCCTGTGGTCGCTGGGACGGCTGGCGGAAAAGCTGCTTGGGTCTTTCAGCGTGACGTGCACATATCTCTTGACGGGCGTTGGAGCTTCGCTGTTGAGCCTGAGCTGGGACCCCATGCGCGTTAGCGCAGGCGCTTCCGGGGCAATTTTCGGCATCGCCGGTGTCTTGATCACCACGCTTTACTATGGCAAACATAATTTGCCGCAACCAGCTGTTCGCAGGCTGCTGGGATACGTTGTCAGGTTTTCTTTGCTGAACCTCCTCTTCGGATTAAAAGGCCACATCGATAACGCAGCACATGCCGGAGGCCTGGTTACCGGTCTCCTGATCGGGTTTTTTCTAGCGCGAACTTTCGCCTCGGCTGAGGAAGAGCGAGGTTCACAGCGTCGAACGATCTTTGCCGTAAGCGCTCTGGCGTTGCTGGTGCTGTTTGTTCCCGTCGCCAAAGCCAAGGCGTATGCCGTGGAGTTTGGCAAGGGGAAGAACGCTTTCGAGCAAAGGGACTATCAAGCTGCGATCGAACACATGCAAAAGTACACGACGGCGCAGCCGGACAATGACTACGGCCACGCTCTGCTTGGCGCCTCATTCCAGGCCCTAGGCCGCTTTGACGATGCCATGCGCGAGTACGAGCGCGGCCTGGCCATCAATCCGGACTACCACTACATTCAAGTCGCTCTCGGCGAGATTTATACCTGGCAGCACCACCCGGAAAAAGCGGTCCGTCTTTTCAGGCAAGGCATCAACAAGATGCCTGACGATGCAAAAGTCATGTATTACTATGGCAGCGCCCTGGCACAGACCCGCGATTGGGCTGACGCCGAAACAGCGTTGCGAAAATCAATTGCACTGGATGGCAAATCCATTGAAAGCCATCAATTGCTGTCCGAGGTCTTGAAGAACCAAGGCAAATCAGCCGAAGCCCGCAAGGAACAGCACCTTGGCCGATCTGTTGGAGGAGAATTCATCCCCCAGCCCTGATGCTGATCCCAAAAAGAACTGAGTCGATCGGCGTTCCGTGCTCACTCTATCCCCTGCACCCGGTTGAGAAAGCCCACCGCGTATTTCCACAGCAGGTAATACCCCGCGATCCCAAGGCTGAAGAGCGCGCACAAGGCAGCTATGGAAAAGTGTTCGCCGTCCTCGAACAGGGTAATACCTGAACTGGTCAACCGCACATAGCCCGCCGACGACAGAACGGCATAGCCGATCGGAACAATAAAAAACGGCAACACCGCTCCGTGCAAGCCAATCGGCGTGTGCAAGCGTGGGCGCAAGGCGACATAGAGCATGTTCCAGAGCCCAAAGGCGTTGGGAACGATCGCTAGGGGGAAAATCAACAACCGATCGGCCGGGTCGATGGAGTGCGTGAACATGAACGCGCTGAATTCGATCAGCAACAACACCGTTGGAACAGCCACTCCCGCCATGTAGGCCCGCAAATAAAGATGCCTGTTCATCGTGATCTCCAATTAAAGGTGATACGCAAAGAACAAAATCAATCTGGGAAAGAAAACGGTTGCTCCGGCCAGGCCGCCCGCCAGTACCCAGTCATACCAGGGAACTTTCTGTGCAGGCTGCTCCATCCGCCGCAGCATGGCCGGCCACAAATCCCGCCGTAGCTCTGTATCCACGGGTGGAAAGGCCGCACGCAACGCCGACCGGACTTCCTCTTCATCGCGTTCTTCTGGTTTCATGTGTGCACTCGCAATCTCTTGAGCTGCTTCCGCAAAATTCGCACGGCGCGGAAGACCCGCGATTTCACCGTTCCCACCGGCACTCCCAGGGCTTTGGCGATCTCCGGATATGGCTGCTCTTCCACCAGGGCCATGGTCACCGTGACCTGCAGCTTTGCTGGCAATCGCTCAAACGCTCTCCGCACCTGATCCACCATTTCGCCTTGTACCGCCGTATCCGGCGACTCCGACTGGACCACCTCCTCCGGCAGCTCTTCTTCTCGCCGTGCACGCCGGACATGGCTCAGCGCCAGGTTCGTGGCGATCCTGTACGCCCAGGCGCCAAAATTGCCTTCCGCGTCGAAGCGCTCACGCGACCTGTATATGCGCCAGAACGTCTCCACCGTCAGGTCCTCGGCAATTCCGCGATCGCGAACGATCCGAACGATCCAGGCATACACCGCGGCCTGATACTGGCGAAACAAGTCTTTAAATGCTTCCGGATCGCCTTGGGCGAACCGTTCCAGCAGGCTCATGGAACGCCTCTATATCTCCTTACCCATGGTAGAAGCTAGCGGTTCACTTTTTTTGGCCGAAATCGACAAGCTTACTAAGTCTTATCGAGGCTGGTATCCTGTAGCCAATGCCAAGTTGCCTCAAATGCGGCGCCCCGCTGGCTGTGAACGAAGAAGGAGTAGCGCCGGTCCTGTGTGATCGCTGCGCCGGAGCCGCCACGGGACGTGCGCGACGCACCGTCGCAACCGGGACAATGCGCGACTATCCGGTAACCACCGCTTTGCTGGCGATTAATCTCGCAGTATTTGTCGGCATGGTTGTCACCGGGGCTGGCTTCCTCGATTTTGATCCCCGCGCCGCTTTGCGATGGGGAGGAAACTACGGTCCCTGGACCCTCAACGGCGACTGGTGGCGGCTGATCACCGCCGGATTCGTTCACGGCGGACTGCTCCACATTGCTTTCAACATGTGGTGTCTTTGGAGCCTGGGCCAGCTATCAGAACGTCTGTTTGGCAGGTTCCAGACCTTCTTTATCTATATTCTCACCGGTGTTGGTGGGGCTTTACTAAGCATCGCGCACAATCCAAGAAATCTCGAAGTCGGAGCTTCCGGCGCGATATTCGGGATTGCGGGCGCTTTGCTGGCGGGTGTGAAATTCGGCAATCTTGCTATCTCCGCAGGCGAGAAACGCAGCGTCTTCAGCAGTATGGTGTTCTTTGTTGGCATTAACTTCGCCCTGGGCGCAGGACTGATGGGCAACATTTTCAGCGCCAATATTGATAACTTCTGCCACCTGGGCGGCTTCGTCACTGGATTGCTGATGGGCGTGCCCATGGGAGGCTTTGCCCAGCGTCACAGGCTCTACCAGTGGCTTACTCTTGTCGTCACCACCGCTGTCCTGGTTTTCGGCTATAGAGAGCTTGAACAAAAATACGGGATGCCTTCGGAACTGCGGCAGGCGCAGCTTGCGCTCAACCACAAAGACTACGGTCATGCAATTCAACTGCTGGAACAGTACACCAGAAGCAATCCCAATGACGAGCAAGTCTGGAACGTGCTCGGGAGCCTCTATGCTGAGAGCAACCAGCGGGACAAAGCTGTAGCCGCGTTTCAGCAGGCTCTGAGAGTCAATCCCGGTTCGGAGGAAGCCAAGCAGGCCCTTCAGGCATTAAATGCCGCTCCGCAGTCCGAAGACAAATAAATGACTGCTTACCTGCGCGACTGAAAGTACTCCACCACTGACGGTATACCTTCCACCCGGCCTTCCATGATCGCGTGAAATTCCTTGAGCAGCTCTTCGTGCAGGCGCGTGTTGCTGCCCAGCACCTCGCGGCTGTCGATGTTGAAAGGCCCCCCGCTAAAATTCGTCACCTTGCCGCCTGCTTCCTCCACCAGGAGAACGCCCGCCGCGGTATCCCAGGAATTGAGGTTGAATTCCCAGTAAGCGTCTAAGCGCCCGCAAGCCAGGTAGCAAAGGTCCAGGGCGGCCGATCCCGCGCGGCGCACACCGTGCGAGCGCAGCGTGATCTGGTGATAGAAGTTGATGTTCGGGTTCTTGTGGCGTTTATGGCTGGGGAAGCCAGTGGCCACCAGGCTCTCTTTGAGTCGCGGCGTAGCCGAGACATGAGCAGGCCGCCCGTTCAACTGCGCGCCGCCTCCCTTTTCCGCGGCAAACATCTCATCCCGCGTGGGGTCAAAGATCACTCCGGCGATCCGCTCACCTTTATGTTCAAGCGCCATGGAAACACAAAAAACAGGAAAGCCATGGGCGAAATTGGTTGTGCCATCCAACGGGTCAACATACCAGCGATAGTCGCTCCCGGTTTCACGTCGGCTGCCCTCTTCGCCGATCAAATCATGCTCCGGCCACTGCTTGCGTATCCGCTCCACGATCATCTTTTCTGAAGCACGGTCCGCCTGCGTGACCAGGTCCACATCGCCCTTGTATTCAATGGAAACTTTGCCGAAAAACGACATGAGCAGAGCACCGGCTTCGCGAGCCAGTTCCTGCATGGGAGAGATGAAGTCTTCTCGATTGTCGCGGCCCATCTTCGGCCATCAGCGGGCGCGGCGCCCGTTATCTTCCGCGATATACATGATCTCGTGCTTGAAAATGAAGAGATTAGGTGAGCCTTCGCGGGTTAAGCGGATCATGTTTAGGTCGTAGTATTCAATCCAGCCGCGGAAAACCTCTCCGGAAAGCAGCTTCACCGCTACCGGAGTCTGCTTCTCACCCAGGGCTTTCAGGTAAGTGGACTCCATCCCGGTATCGTCCGGTGGAGGTGTCTTGGTCGTCTTTTTGGCAAAGGCTGGGGCGGGCGCGCGGAAGGACATGGGGGTATTGTAGCTTAAAAACAGCATTTAGCACTCAGCAATCAGCTATTGGGATTACTCCGAGCGAAGCGAGGGAACCCTATCAGCAGCAGAATCTGTGGGTTCAGAGTATTCGCCTGGGAAAATCCGGCACTTAGGCGTACCCTGCTCCGGAATATGATGTTCCAGAATAGGGGTCCCTCGCTTCGCTCGGGATAAGAACTTATTTCGCCGGCGCCGTGTAATATCCCGCCCGGTGGCGCACCTGATACCCATTGCCATCGGGATTTTTCTTCAGCAAATCTACTTCGATTCGCCGAAACGGCGCATCGGCAACGCGCCGGTTGGGATAATAAGCCAGCAGATATTGCGTCCGCAGTTCGTCGCTGATTTTGCGAAAAGCATCGTCAATCTGCTCAGCCCCTTCGGCGTAGTAATATTTTCCGCCCGTATCATGGGAGATCTGGATCAGCGCATGCTCGCCGCCGATATTTCGCCCCGCATCGGCAGCCACGGGAACAACAATGATGCTGTAGACGATCGCCTCCGCCTGCTGTGCCCGTTTCAGCGCGTTGTTGTAATCGGTTTTGCTGGTGGTGTCGCCGCCATCGGTAATGAGCACCAGGACCTTGCGCCCTTCGCGATCCAGCAGCGCTTCCGAACACAGAAAAATCCCGTCATACAATGACGTTCCTGCTCCCGGCGTCAGATGATCAATCCCGTGCTCGATCGTCTTCGCATCCGAGGTGAAGCGCGTGAGCTGATCAACATCCTCAGAGACCTGGAACAGCGAAAGATGATCCACCGGCCGAAGAATCGAATGGACGAATTTCTTGGCCGACGAAACTTCCAGAGCAATATCGCGCCGCGTGCTCGCGCTCGTATCGATCGCCAGCGCAATGCTCAGCGGCATGGCCGACTCTTTCTCGAAGATCCTGATGTCCTGCGGTATCCCGTCCTCCAATATGCGGAAGTCGTCTTTGGTCAGGTTGGCGACCGGTGCGCCATGCGCGTCCGTCACGGTGGTGAACACGTTGACCAGCCGCACATTCACGCGGAAGCTAGGCTCCTCTTTCTGTGATTGTGAACCGGGTGGAATCTGGTCTCCCTTTTGCCGGTCCTGGGGAACAGCGGGCGTCCCCAGCCACAGGGGCAGGAACACGGCCAGGTATAACCATGCCGAAACAGCGCGAGTCCGTTTCATAGTTTGAGCTTGTATTCTGAACTGCTTAGATGCAAACGGCGGTAAAGAGTTATTTGGCTCTGTGAATTTCTCACAGAGTACCCGGCTTGCTGGTCAAACCCTCAGGAAACGGCTCTCCATCGGCCCAGACCGCGCCATCTTCAAAGTACTCCTTCTTCCAGATGGGAACGGTCTTCTTAAGCGTATCGATCAGCCAGCGGCACGCCTCAAACGCGGCCGCGCGGTGCGCCGAGGCTACGCCGATCAACACGCTGGTCTCTCCAATTTGCAACCGTCCCAGCCGGTGCACTAAAGCTACATCGCGTACCTTGAAACGTTCAAGCGCCGCTTGAGCAAGCTTCTCCATCTCGCTAAGTGCCATGGATTCATAGGCTTCGTAGTCGAGATACAACGTCCGTCGTCCGCGGGTGTTGTTCCGTACCACCCCTTCAAAGAGCAGCGCTGCCCCATCTTCAGGATGTTCAAGTGATTCTTTAATTTCGCGAATTTCGATCGGCTCGCGCACAATGGCACAGTGCTGCGAGCGCAGCTCCTCCACTTTCGACTTCCCGCCACTCACCGGCGGCAGCAACCCGACCTCATCCCCTTCTTTAAGGACCGCTGTTCCCTGCGCATACTCCTGGTTAACGGAGCAGGCGATGGAGTGAGTAAGCCCCTGGAACTTGGGGAATTGCTCCGCATAGTGTGACATCACGGCGGTCAGCCTCGCGCCGGGCTCTAGTTCCAGCGATTCCTCCGTCCGTCCGACGATGTCTTTGAGCTGCCCGAACAGCAGCACCTTGACGCGCATAAATATAAGGATAGCGGAAACCCTCTGCGGCTGTTGGATTAACTTTGCTGCCTGCAGCGGGTCAGTTTGAAAAAACTGACCCACTACCCGCTGCCGGGGACAGCCGGCACTCACCTTCTGCGATCGAGGATCGTCAAAATTCGTATCAGCTTATAAGAGCTGAGTGCACAGCAAACGAACTGATCCGGAGCGAAGCACGCACTCGCTCCGGCTTTTTTGTGCTTTCGGACCCAATCGCGGTTTACCTTCCTGGTTGCCGGACGTCTCAAATACAACATTAGCCGGCTACAACCCGGTTCAACCAAGATTGATGGCCGCAGTGACTTACGATTGGAGGTGGTCATGGAACGCGCGAAAAACTGGCCAGCCCTTCTCCTGGTGGCTCTGAGCCTTCAGCTTGTGCGCGCACAAGCTGCGCCGGCGTCGTCTGCTCCCCAGCCTGCGCGCGGCCTGAGCGAGGAGGTGCTCGCCTACTGGAGCCAGATCGGGCACAAGCTGATCGACATGGCAGAGGACTTCCCTGAAGACAAATATGGCTTCAAGCCGCAAAAAGATCAGCGGAGCTTTGGCGAGAACATCGTCCACGTCGCCGATGAAGACTATCGCCTGCTAACCGCCATCAAGGGTGCCCCCATGGGGCCGGCCGGTGGGAAACAACTCAAGTCTGACGACTACAAGACCAAGGCGGCCGTGGTGAAACTCATCAAACAAGTTGTCGCCGACGGCGAAGTTCTGCTGAAAGATCAGGGCGAAGCCGGCATCAGCCGTGACACCAAATATCCATATGGCAATTTCATGATGCACGCTTCAACCGCCTGGCTCGATGCCATTGAGCACTCCGGCGAACACTACGGGCAATTGGTCGTCTATTACCGCGTCTCGGGGATGGTTCCGCCGTCATCGCGGCCGAAAAAGTAGCGGACTACTTCGCCATTGCTTTCTCCACCTCTTCCGGGGTTCGCGGCAGGCCGTGGCTCAGCATGATGAGCTTTCCGTCCTGGCCCACGGTGAACACGTCCTCAATGCGCACGCCCAGCTTTTCTTCGGGAATATATAGCCCCGGCTCCAGCGTGAAGACCATGCCCTTGTCCAGCGGGAGCGACGGATCGTTCGCGTCGTGAACGTTGAGCCCCACGTGATGTCCCAGCCCGTGAATGAAATACTTGCCCAGCGGTTCGCCGTGTAGATCCTTGCCATGGGAGTTCAGGTAATCGAAGGCCACCTTGTACAGCGAGTCCGGATCGGTGCGGCTCGTAGCGAGCCGTGACTTCCCTGCCTGAAATGCCTGCATGGCCGCCTGCTGCGCGCCCAGGACGATGTTGTAAATTTCCTTCTGGCGAGCGGTAAACTTGCCGTTGACCGGCGCGGTGCGCGTGATATCCGAGGCGTACATGGAAAACTCGCCCGCTACATCCATCACCACAATGTCGCCATCCTGCATGGTGCGATCGTCAGCCGAATAGTGCAGCACGGTGGAATAGAAGCCTGAACCAACGATTGGAGCGTAGGCCGGACGCTCACAGCCCCGCTTGCCGAACTCGTATTGCATCAGCGCTGAAATCTCGCGTTCATTCACTCCGGGATGGATCGCCTTCAGTGCGGCCAGGTGCGCCGCTACAGAGGCGTCAGCAGCGTTGGCCAGCAGCTTCAATTCGCCGGCATCTTTTACCGTGCGCAGCCGGGCGATCAACGGCTTGGCATCGCGAAACGCGACGTAATTGGGAAATGAATTGCCCCGGCGCAGCCATTCCAGCGGTCCGGTGGAAGCCGTAGTCTGCCCGTTCGAACCGATATCGGAATACACCACAGCGCGAGGCTGGGGCAGCACCTTGAGCAGCTCATCATGCATCTTGTCCAGGCTCTCGACCCTCTCAAAGCCGGTTTTCTGCGGCGCCTCCGGGTCTTCCGGGCCCAGTTTTGGACCTGTCCATTTTTCCTGGGTCACGTTGTGTTGCGCCAGGAAGAGGATCTCCACGTAAGGACTGGCGTTGATCAGCACCGCCGCGCCCGGTTCGCTCCAGCCGGTCAGGTAGTAAAAATTGTCCTCCTGGCGAAAGCCGTAGAGATTGTTTGGCCCTTCCGCCTCGGTGGGTGCAAACAGCACTAGGGCGCCACCGTCCATGGCCTTGGCCAGCGCAACCCGGCGCGCGTGGTAATCGGCATTATTCTGGCGTTCGCTTGCATTCGCAGATACGGCTGACCAGAGACACGCGCACAAGCCAAGCAGCAAAGACAGTTTTCGCATCAGGTTTCTCCCGGGAAAAATTTGGCTCGCGGATTCTATCATGCAGTCTGCGCAGCGCGGCCCTTGGTGGTTCAAGCGTGAGAGACCAATGGGATCACCGCCCGATTGGTGATAGCCCAGCCTTGGAGATCAGGCCTCGCGATAGTTAAGCAGGACAGCGCCAATCACAGCAAAGCACACCGGCCATATGCGGGATACCAAGCCGCCATCGCTCTCCGGCAGGCGCAACTGCAGCCATCGTGACCATCCCGCCAGAACGCCGGCAATGGCGATCGGTGCGTGGCTCAATTCAGCCAGCATTTGTTCCTTGATGTTGTCCAGCGAATGCGAGTGCGTCAACACAAGCGCTCCGCCAAGGGCACAGACCACGGGGAATACGTAGGCCGCATACTTTCCGGCTTTGCCAAGCTGTACGCGGAATTCGAAAATGGCAAACAAAACCACAAGCAAGGCGTAGAGCTTGTGTTGCAGGACCTCACCCTGGTGAATTGACTCCCAGAAGCTGTTCGGGCCAAGCGGCCAGCCCTCGGGATCGGCGCGCAGAAAGATGAACGCCGCCAGCGCGATCAGCATCAGGGGCCACCAACGCACACGCCCACGCGCCTGGGCCAGCATCGCCAGCAGGCCTATGAGCAAGACAAATATCCCCGCCCAGTGGTGGTTGTACTCTGACCATGCGATGTCTCCCGGCGTATTCGGATGAGCGGGAGGTGGCGGCAAGCCAGCTTGCTCTGCCGCCTTGGTTGCCTGCAATGTCGACGCCGACACCGCAGCCAGCCCCGGGCTCTCTAGCCTGGGCCAAGTGGGTCTAAGACGTTGGTAGATTTCCTGCGCTGTAACCCGGCCCAGTTTGAGGTCCACGGCCGGAGGCTGCGAGGTGAGCGATGCGGCGGCAAGTATTGCGGTGATGCCGATTCCTATTTCTGCTTCAAGCAATCGCCGCAGCAGCAGCTTGGCCCGGGCGCGATCCGGCGAACGAACCAGGAGCCGATTGCATGCGCCGATCGCAAGTAGAACTGCAAAAAATACAACTTTTACCGCGAGCATGATGCCGTAAGAGGTTCCATAGATCGCTTTCGGAGAATCGATGTAGCGGAAAGCCATCGCCAGGCCGCTGCCCAGAAGCGCTACCACCGACCATAGCGCGAAGCGGGAGAACCGTTGGCCAACTTCCGCTTTCTCGGCCGAAGTCCCGCGCAACGCCAGCCATAATTGCGGTAATCCACCAATCCACACGGCCGTCGCGCATTGGTGAACCGCGGTGAATGCTGTCAGAACAATGCGGTCCTCCATGCGCGAAATGGCGTGGCTGCCAAGCACACCGCACACCATCACGACCAACGCGAGAAGCATGGTCCCGCTGCCGGGACGTGCCAGCTTGCTGGAGGGTGTAACGGCTATTGCCACGGCAGCAATGATGGTCACAGCGCCGGCGACAAAGAAGTTGGCCGAAGCCACACTGCTCAAACCAATGCCGAGGCTATCCATGAGGACTGCTGAGTTGATGCCGATATACAAAAGTTGCGTGCCAACAAGCCCCGCGGCAGAAACTCGCAGCAGCAGAATCCCAGGGCTGCGCTCGCCTCTCGGCGCAGTGCTGTCTCCCGCAATCCAGCGATGAAATACGATGCCGCCGACCACCAGCGACTGGAAGACTAGCGTCGCGGCACGCAGGGCAACAACAATGATCCCGAAGAGGCTCTGGTTTTGCATGCCGGCCTTAAGGACTTACCACGCTGAACGGAATGTTTCCCTGTGTGATGTGGCCGTCGCCCGCCAGCACCTGCCAGTGCAATTGATACTTGCCGGGCGTCAAACTCGGAGCCCTGGCCGCCAACAGATCCGGAGAAGTTTGTGGTGACAGCGTTACCACGTGCGAGACGCCGTCGGGAAAAATGAGCGTCAACTTTGATCGGCCTCCGTCGATGCGCGCGTTAAACCGCAATTTGATCTCGAGCGTCGGACCGGTCACCACGCCGTTCACCTGGGGCGTGCTCTCTACAATGACAGCGTGGGCCCATGCCTGCCCATGATTGAGCAAGAGAATTGTTCCTATCAGCAGCCAATGAAGAAATTTGCCTTTGGGGATCGTCTTTACTGGCCTGTGCGCGTATCGCGTTGCGAAATGGGCCATGGATAATTCTCCATTTGCAATAGATTTGTATCTTCGGGACTTCGCTACATGAATTTTTTGGGTTACGCAGTGAAAGCGTGAAGAAGGCTCAAACGAGCACTGCGGGTTTTGAACCACGCTCAAATTCACCGTTGGGATCCGGGACCAAACCACCGTATCTGCCAGGCCACGGTGACGGTACTGAAGTTGGTTCCGAAGCGTGTGGTAACTCCGTCGCTGTAGGCAACTTTCAGCGACTGCTTTTTGCCCACGGGGAACGAGCAGGTAACTCCCAGGCGGCTGCTGTTTTGTCTTCCCTGCGGTGGTCCGCCGTTCACGCTCGTGTCTCCCCCGGTATACCAGGTGCCGTCCAGCGCAAGCCACAAACGCTGCCGGAAGGTATAGCTGATATGCGCCTGTAAACTGGGCAGCGGATCCTGCTCACGAACGCTGTTTCCAGGAAAGAAATTGTTGTTTGTAGTAAAGAACCAGGCGCCGGCGTAGAGATCAAAATAGAACTTTTTCCAGGGATAGGACATACCCAGTTCTGGCCGCAACGCCCATCGATTGGTTCCCAGATTGATCAGCTTGGTTGAACTGTACTGACCTGTCGGCGCTTGCAGGCTCAGGCTGGCACCAATCAAAAGCGAATGATGGTTGGTCTTGGCGAATTCCTGCGGCGACAACGCAGGGCTTCCGTGCAGGATGATGGAGAACTTGGCTCTGAAGTCGGCCAGGCCGGAGCGCGTGACACTGGCCTGCTGCAGCTGCGGGCCCACATTACCGCTCGCACTACCAAACGCATAGGGCAACGCAGCCGTGATGAGCGCCTGCCGTCCAAACAGTCCGAAGGTACGTCCCAGGCCGAACACCGGACTGTAGATGTCGGCGTGGGCGTTGGTGATAGGAATCGCCGGGTCGAAGGCAATTCCGCCGCTCGAGCGCCCAAAACCCACAACCAGAAAATTCAAGCCGGTAGGCGACGCAGAGTAGGCCCGCGGCTCAAGGTCCTGCCCTGCCAGCGGAGCCATCAGCATGAAAAGGACCATGCCGGCGAGAATCGCGCTCGGCTGGTGGAAGATCAATGCTGGGCCGTGCTTCCCAGGTATACGCAGCTCCTTTCACAGCCAACTGTATGGCGGTCATATCCTCTCTTCGGCGCCAGAACTCCACGGCAGCTATCCTCTTCCCTGCCAGAAGCGCATGGTTACGGCTCGATCAGCGGAATCTGCGACGCGAGCTGCAGTTCCACCATCATGCTGAGCCGCCGGTCGATCTGGAAGAACAGCGCCGTCTTTTTGTGCGAAATCACCTTCTCAAACTCAGGGATGTACTTGATCCGCAATTGCGTGTTATCCCCATCGAGCGCCACCCACCGCTTGATATAGCTGTCGGCCTGCGCATCGGTGATGTTCGTATAGTTCTGCGCGTATTCTTTGATGAGGGCATAGCGCGCGTCATTCACCTTGATGGTCTCGCCAACGTAACGCTCGTAGAGAGGCCAGAACTTGGTTGCCTCGGCTTCCGTGAGGGGCATGTTTGCGGCCACGATCTTTTTCCGCTCAGCGCGAATGTTTTTCCGCATGAGCTGGACGTTGGCATCGTCGGCCTTCTCCTCAGCCGTCTGCTTGTTCGCGGACGATGTGGGCTCTTGAGCCGAGCCGTTTGCAGGAGCTGCAGGCTCTTGCCCAACGGCCGATGTTGCCACTGCGAACATTAAGGCCACGAGAAAAAAAGTCTTCCTCATGCTCTTGTTTCGGATATCGGGAACTGCATTGGCTTTCGGTTCTCCGGTTGTCATAAATCGAGCTCCTTTTCTAGGATTGGTTTTCATCTGCGTTATCTGCGACGGCCTCCGCCGCGAGCAGCACGTCCACCGCCGCCGCCGCTGCGCTGAAATGATTGTGTTCGCGCCTGCCCGGATTGCCGGGACTGGGCTGCACTGTTGAGGCTGTTCATGGTGTCCTGGGAGACCTGCCGCGACGATCCGCTGCTCCGCGCGTTCTGCACATTCTGCGCAGCCTGGGAACGATCGCCCTGCGGAAGCTGCGAACCTTCCCGTGCCTGAAGATTCTGCTGTGCGCTCTGCTGTCTGGATTGGACGTTCTGCTGCGCCTGGTTGCGCGCGTTCTGAGCGTTCTGCTTTTGTTGGTCGGTTGCTTTTACCTGGTCCCAGTTGCCGTTGTCGTACTGGCTCCAGTTACCGGACGAATTTCGCCGATAAACGTTGCCATCATTGCCGGCATAGACGCCGTTGTTCGTTCGCGCCACTGTGCCGTTCGCGCGCGTGCTGGCAACACCCGCTCCCTCAGAAGAGCGATAAGCAGCGGTCGTTCCTCGAGCCGTGCTTACGTGCCCTGACTGGACCCACTGATCGCCACGAGCCGCGGCAGATCTGCCCCATTGTCCATACGGATTATGTCCCTGGACACTCGCTCCGCGTCCTCCGGTCCAGGGATTGTAGGCAGTGGAGGCCGTTCGTCCGCCACCGTAATAACTTTGCCTGGTGGTCGTGCGTCCATATCTGCCCGTCGATGGGTTGTACCACGCCGACGAACCTGCGGCACCGTAGGGTCCATATGCGGCTCGTCCATATCCATAAGCTCCACGGTACGGGCTATAAACGGCGCCAACACCGTACGTCGCCGGCCACCCGCGGTAGATCGGATAACCGCCGCCATAGTAAACATACGGCGGATAGTAGTAACCCGTGCCGTAGCCGATAGCCAGCCCCGCAGTCATCCCGATCACGAACATTCCAAAATAGCCTGCTGCCGTGCTGGATTCGACTGTATCGTCCGTCGCGTTGCCTTGCGTCACATACGTTACGTTGTAAACCGGCGAACTGGGAGGAATCGTGTAGATCTCCTTCGGCACTGAATCCGCGGTCTTCCATGGACCATTCGGATTCTTTGACATGAACCACACACCCTCGTAGCACAAGTAATAGAGATCACCTACCTTGACCACTTTGTCCTGGGTGTTGGTGGCGTATTGCATTGACGTGTTCTCAATAGGCTTGAATTGCGGATCGCCGTCATAGGCGACCTTGACTTTCTTTTCCGCCTCAGCTTTATTGATCACGGCTGTGGTTGGTATTTGCGCCAGCATGACCGCATCGGCAGCTTGGACGGTGCCGGGCACTGATGCCAGGACCTCGGCTTTCTTTGAGTTCGGTGGGATCTTGGCGAAATCACCGGGAAGATCATTGCCGGCGTACGTCCACGGACCGTCAGGTGACTTGCTGCTGAACCAGCGTCCGGAAAGCAGCACGTAAAACTGCTTGTTCGCATCGTCGAGGAAGACGTCGTTTTCTGTGTTGCTGATGTAAAGCAGCCGCGTGCCAGGGATCTTGGCATAGACCGGAGCACCCTGGGTCAGGATCAACTCCGCCGGCTTGTCGCTGAAGAATACTTGTGGCACCGCGCCTGATGGTGGTGGGGCGGGCACAAGCTTTTTGACTTCGGCCCACATCTCATCAGCAGGAAGTTTGTCCATGTCTTTGGGCAGCTCCTGCGTTGGTGTCCATGGCCCCTTCAAGTCCTTCGCCGTGAGCCAGCCCTTCTGGTGCGCGAGGTAGTAGGTCTTCTTCGACTTGTCGAAGATGATGTTCCAGTTGGTGTTGACCACAAATTGCAGCTTGGTCTTTTCCACCGGCGCCAGCACCGGCTTGCCATCTACCACCAGCAGAATCGCCGGCTTGGTGCTGTAGAAGATCTGTGGCGGATCCGTGTTTACCGCCACTGGCTTGCCTTCCGTTTTCTTTTGCTCGAGGTCGGCCATCAGACGGTCAACGGAGATCGGTTCACCGCCGCTCGGCACCATTTCGCGGAAGGTCTGTTCCATCTGCGCTGCGGTTTGCGGATCCAGTGAAGGAAAGCGCACACTCTGTACCTGGATGTCGCGAATGTAGGCGGTGTGCGAGTTGCTGTCGACCATCGTTCCCGCCTGCAAAGAAGCCACGCCCAGGACCTCCTTTCCATCTTTCGGCTTGAGCGAGAACGCAACCCGGCAGAGCAGCTCCTTGTAGTCCTTCCACTCGTCAATCTGGGGCTGGTAGTAAACCAGAGTAGTTCCGTTCTTTTCTATCTGGCGCGGCCATCCCGGGTCTTGCCCGGGAGCCGCCGCGCCAGTCTGCTTTGCAGGCTTGGGCGGGGCGCTATTCTGCGCCTTCTGCAAAGCCGGACCGCCAAAAACTTGCGACCATACAAATACCGTGAGCAGGCAAGCTGCGATGAGCTTGCGGATTTCAAAATCTCGAGAAACAGGCATGATTGCCTCCTTTTCTCCTTCCTTGATCGTTAGCATGCGCAAGCGACCCACGTTTTGTTCGCAGACCAACTTCGAATGCCTCGTACTCTTCTTGCGCGATCTCTTCATTCCTGTCGCAACGAGCGACTCATTTCGCGCTCGCGCGTTGTGCATGTCCCACTGGCGGAAACCTGTCTCCCAATCACGCTTCATATCCATGCGCTGCTCCCTTTCATTGGGTGCTTTTCAACGACTCCGACAGGGTGATCAAATTCGTCGGACGCATGCGAATCAAACCCCTCCGTGGGCTGTCAAGATCGGCGATAAGAAAAAACGCGATGGAAATGACCAGCGGCAGCATGATCGTCAGAAATACATTTTTTCTGCGGGCGCCGATGCCGACCAGCAGGCTGCCTAAAAGAGCAATCGCCGCCATCAAAATCCATGCCGCGGGAGGAATACGGTTTAGCCATGCCGCCTGCGTGTATCCCTGCGAATTCAACACGTCATTCATTCCGGAGGCGGCCAGCGCAGTCAGAGGGCTTGGACGTTCTTCTGCGCCCGCGCGTGTCGCAGACCACAAATCAGTTTGCAGTTGGGTGGTGTTGCGGTCGATCTGCTCCAATCCGCTGGCATCTTGCGTTTGATAGAACGCAATGCGCTGCTCCAGGTATTTTTTGAGCAGTTCCCGTGTTCGTACCACATAGGCCGCCGGCAGCATTGCAACGCGGAGAAACTCCGTTCCGATCGCGTTGGCTTCCTCTTCCTCATACATCTTGCGCTGATCGTAGCGGCTGATAGCCATGGAAAAAGTGAATCCGATCACAAGACCCAGCAATGTGAGCGTAGCGCCCTGGACGACGGTGAAATCTTCCCGCGATTCCTGGTCCATATCTTGCGCTCGCCTGCGAAGCAGGATGCCGATTCTTATCGAAAGCCACAGCGCCACAAACGACAAGACGAACGCGAAGAAAGGAGATCTCATTTCACCCTCGCGCTCTGTTTTTGTCCGGTGGGCGGAAAACTTGAATTCCAATCACGCTGCGCGTCTTCCTCTCCAATCGCTGTTGCCTGCGACGCATCGAACACGATCTGGTCGTATTGCCAGAGCTTTTGCATGAACTCCAGAGTGCGGCCCCCGTACTTGCCCGTACTCCGCACAAGCTCTCCCAGCGTTCGTTTCCCGTCGATCTCCATGAGCAATCGGTACTGCGCGGCATTGATCGCCAGAACCAGATCGGAATGCCGGTGCGCTCGATTGAGCAGCACCGCCGCACTACCCGGTGGCAAACGATCGCGAACGCAAACGGTCGACGGCAGGCGAATCGGAATGTAGTTGCGCCATTCCTCGCCGGTGAAACAGACGGGCTGACTTTCCGCGGGCTCATCGTCGCGATAGGCGATAAAACTATGCTGCGTGATCGTCCCTCGAAACAGTTCGGCAGCCGCGTGCTGAGATCTTTCCGCCAATTCGCTCAATCGTGCGGCGTGGGGAGTTCTTGCCAGCGCGCCGCACTGCGGAAGGTAGGGAGCCTGTTCCATCCAGCGTGCAAAACGCATCCCGCAACGATCGAGCCATTGGTAAACCTGCGGCACACTGAATGCCTGGTCCTGAGGATGGAGAAATGCGTCGGCCAGCGCATGCGGATCGTTAAAATCCGCAGCCTTCCCGCGCAGCTGAGACAACGGATGTCCTTGCGGCAGGCATTCGAGTGCCATTCCCAGAGCCTGCAGCTCCTGAGATGACGGCGTAATCTCCAGCAGCCGGCAATACTCCCTCATCATGTAGATCCCGGCCCGCCCATAGCTGCCATAGACCATGATCTGCATGGCTCCGTCCTTCTTCAGAACACTGCGCAAAGCCCGTAGTCCCGCGTCAGGATCGGCCAAATGATGAAGAACGCCGGTGCAGATGATGTAATCAAATGTCTGTCCCAGCTCCTGCACGTCCAGCAGCGAAAGCTGGCGAAGTATGAGATTACCGATCTGGTACTTTTCCTGAAGCTGAAGTGTGTGAGTGAGGCTGGTCTTGCTGATGTCGATGGCCGTGATGCGAGCGTCGGGCTCGCGCAGTGCGTAGCGTGCAGCCTGCGAGGTCCCGCAACCTGCGATCAGGATCTCCTGATTTGGGCAGGGCCGCCGAGCCGGCCAGATCAGATGAAACAAAGCCCGGCGGCGCCCGGAATTTCTGTACAACTCACGGTGTTCGTCCAGGCTGGTGAGCGGCGCCGGATACGGCATTCGCTCGTAAAAATCGCGGAGCTTCGCCGTAGCGCCGTATAGCGACTCGGTGCCTCGCTCCGCCTTGAGTTCGATTTGCATTTAATACTTGCTGCTTACGCAGCCTTCTTTGGCACAACGGCTGCAGAACCGCCGGACCCCGCAGCCGCCATCTTTTCCATTGCCTGGTCAATCGTGAATGACGCAGCTTTCTGCCGCGGCGGAAATTCCTTAAACGTAGCCAGGAATTGCGCGACGATGCCTTGCGCCGCCAGTGCGATGTAATCATGGTCGATGAACCAGTCGTAATACGTGTTGGAGGTGACGTCCGCTCTCTCGAACGGATCGGTGCGCAGGTTGTAGAGCTTGGGGACACGCAACGCTGTAAAGGGCTCCGCCCATATGCGCAGGGTGCCTTCGCAACGCTGCTCCAAGAACACGACCTTCCAGTTGTCAAAGCGCAAGGCCACCAGGTTGCCGTCATCGTCAAAGTAGATGAAACCCTGACGTGGGCTCGTCTTCTCCTTGCCGGTGAGATAGGGCAGCAGGTTGTAGCCATCGATGTGAACTTTGAAGTTCTTGGAGCCGGCCTTGTACCCTTTTTTGAGCTTTTCCACAATGTTCGGTTCACCGGCCATCGCCACAAATGTCGGCAGCCAGTCATGATGCTGGACGATTTCATTGGAGACCGAGCCGGCAGGTATCTTTCCCGGCCAGCGCACCAGCTGCGGCACGCGAAATGCGCCTTCCCAGTTCGTATCCTTCTCACTGCGGAACGGAGTCATGGCTCCATCAGGCCACGTATTCATATGAGGACCGTTGTCAGTGCTGTATTTGACGAAGGTGTTTTCCGCAATGCCCAGTTCGTCCAGCAGGTCCAGTATTTCGCCCACGTTCTTGTCATGATCGATCATGGTGTCGTGGTACGGTGACTGCCATCGGCCCGCCTGGCCCAGGCTGCTGGGTTTGGTGTGGGTTCTCAGGTGCATGTGCGTGGTGTTCAGCCACACAAAGAACGGCTTGCCGGCCTTGTGCTGGCGCGTGATGAAGTCTTTGGCCGCGGCGACAAACTCCTCATCGCAGGTCTCCATGCGCTTCTTCGTGAGCGGGCCGGTGTCTTCGATCCTCTGCTTCCCGACCCTGCCCCACCGTGGATGTTCGGTTGCATCATCTTTGTCTGTCGCCCAGCAGTGCAGCACTCCTCGCGGAGCATACATCGAGTTGAATTTCGGGAACTCTTTCTTTGACGGCCAATCCGGCAGCTCAGGCTCCTCTTCCGCATTGAGGTGGTAGAGATTGCCGAAGAATTCATCGAACCCGTGAACGGTCGGCAGATACTCGTTGCGATCGCCCAGGTGGTTCTTGCCGAATTGACCAGTCGCGTATCCCAGAGGTTTCAAAAGCTCGGCAATCGTCGCGTCCTCGGCTTTCAGCCCCACCGGCGAGCCCGGCACTCCCACCTTGGTAAGGCCGGTGCGGAAGCCGCTCTGGCCTGTAATGAATGACGCGCGTCCAGCGGTACAACTCTGTTCGCCGTACGAGTCGGTGAACATCATCCCTTCTTTCGCAAGGCGGTCAATGTTAGGTGTGCGGTATCCCATGATCCCGTGGGCGTAACAGCTGAGATTGTTGATGCCAATGTCATCGCCCCAGATCACCAGGATGTTCGGCTTGCCGGCTTGGGGAGAACTTTGCTTTGCCATTGCGTACGCTCCTTTATGAATGCTCTAGAATTGCGTTGTTCCAAAACTTGACCGCCGCGATCACGCGATTCTCTTGATCTCGGCGGCTTTGCGTTCGATCTTGGGCGGCTTCCATGCTCCGTTCAGGACTTCCCTCCTGGGCCAGTACAGGCGCATAAAAAGACTGAAGTTCTCCGTCGGAGCAGGCAGCCAGTTTGATTCCTTATCCTTTCCTGGCGAGTCATGCTGAATGTAAATGCTTAGTGAGCCATCATCGTTGAACTCAAGTTTGTCGCGATCTCCTATGGCGTAACGATGGATGGGGTTCGGCACGAAGAACTGCTTGTCGTTGTACAGGGCGATCGACCAAAAAGCGCTGACAGGCGGAAGTTGTCCTTTCTGAAAACGCACTTCATAACGCCGGCTGCCATTCAAGGCCTGCCCTTCACTGTCCCTGGTGGCTCGCGGATAGACCGCATCCTCCGGCAGGTTCGCGCCGAGAGCGACGAATGCCACCACCGCGCGCCAAAGATAGTTCGTTCCGTACCGCCCAACGTCACCCATAAATTCCCAGCCGTTGCGGACGTCGCCATGGGGCTTCCTGACTTCGGCGATGATCCGGGCTTGGGCGGCGGCCACACCCTCTGTCACTTGCTTCGCCACGGCTGGATCCATTCCACGAAGGTTCAACGTCCGTCCCGGAGCGACGCCGATGAGAGCGAATCGCTTCAACGCTTCAGCATCGGCAGGCGCGGGAGGATTGTCTTTCATCAGCGCGTTCAAGCGGCCGAAAAAGCCGGCGGCATCCAGCCGGGCCACCTGATCGACGGGTGGAGTTTTCATGTCGACTTGATCGCTGACGGCCACGTTGTCAGGCGCCGTGTATTGTTTTCCGAAAGAGCTCAGCGGCGTCAGCTTGTATTGATCCTGGATGGCGTTGACAGCTGCATAGTCGCTTTTGCCATTCGTCTGGGTGCGGCCAATGATCCAAACCGTTCCAGTCGGGGATTTGATTGCCTCAACGCCTTTGTGCAACTTGCCTTTCCAGCCCGGTCCGGTAAGAGCAAGATCGGCCTTGCTGCTCCCGGTGGTGCGCGTGCCAGGTGAGGCAAACACGTTGGTCCAGGCGTCAAGCATCTGCATCAGGTAGTAGCGGCCATTCATTTCGGGAAGGCTTAGAACCATGGGTTCGCGTGCAAGATCGAGAAACGCAACGGAGTACAGCGTGTCAGCGTTCGGGCTCACGACCGCAGTCAGCGTAGGGTCTGGGAAGGTTCGCTTGTTGCAGAACTGATTCACCGGTGCTGCGTTTTCGCCTGGTTTGGATACGTTCGTAAGAACTTGTCTTGTGAGATCTACCAGCACGAGGGGGTATCCGAAGACGTATGCCTCGATCGCGATATCCCGGGCCTGCTGAGCCGAGACGGACGAGCTGGATCTGCGTTCTTTGGGTTCCGTCACGGACGTGTCCTCCTTGGACTTTCGCATCACTGTCCACACACTTCTTCCCGCGTGGACCCTAGGAAATTAGAAGGCTGAACGGCAATGATGCTCTGGCCTTGATCGGAAAAGAGAATGTTCAGACTTGCATGCCAGTTAATGTGAAATCTAGCGCTTAACGGCGATTCAAGAGAGTCCGAGTGTCACGCGACGCGCTGTTTAACACCCATTTCTTGCTGCGGATCGTAAGCTCGCAATTGACGTCTGCGCCACCTCGTGTAAGGCAACAGCACGATTGCTTTGACCAGGAAATACAGCACGATCACTGCGGCAACACTTCTTCGCTGCCCCGGATAATTTACGCTCGCGATCGCCAGCGCCAGACCGGGATGACGCGATGCAGTGGCGAGCGCCAGTGTGGTTCGCTCCCCCGGCACTGGTCCGCCCAGCCAGTGTCCGACCGCGGCTCCCACCACAACAAAAGCAGCGATGGCGAGAATCGTGCCATTCCCCACCATGATTGCGACTCCCGGCAATAACATAACCAGCACCACGACCGAGAGAACCAGCAACAGTACAAGCGCCACGCGAGATAAGCGCGGCGCAGCTTTTTGAGCGAACTTTGGCGCCCGGCGGTGCACCCACATGCCGGCTGCAATAGGCAACAGAATCGTCAGCGCCACAATTTTGGCGACGGTCAACGGGGTAACGTGAATATCCTGCCGGAATACCTTGCCGAGGATCTCCACCATGATGGGTACAAGAACGATGGATGCCAAAGCGGCCGACACCAGCAGACCGTGAACATAGTTCGAGTTCCCGCCGAGCTTGAGCTGTTGGCGCGGCACGATGGGCGGCACCGGCGAAACAGCCAGAAACACGAGGGCAATCTCCACGGCCGGCTTTAAATGAAAAGTCGCGGCCACAAAGGCGGCAAAGACCGGCATGACCACATTCATGGAAAGAAGAGAACGAAACAGCAGCGCCGGCCGGCGGAAAAGCGAGAGAGCATCCTTAAAAGTCGACTCCAACCCCAGGGTGAAGACCACCAGGATAACGCTCAGTTGCAGGATTAAAACTGCGATTCTGGCGACCGTCATGATTGAAAACCGCAATTTATTTCGCGGCCCCTGCTTTGGTCAGAAGGGGAGAAGAGCGCAGGGGCCGCGATTGCGTCAGCACGCAAACCAAGGACTACCTTTCAACCACTTTCGGCTTACGCCGGTTGCTGAAATGCCTTTCTGTTCAGGACCGGACGGTTTCCATTCATCGTAGAAGTCGGCACCGTGTGTTGATCGCCGTTGCCTTCCAGCGTTTGTCTCCGAATGACATGCACACCTTCCAGGCGGTCAATCCGGCGTTCTGCCAGCGCCCGCTCCGGATAAGCAAATACCATGAAGGCCGTACACTTTTCTCCGCCAATTCTCTGGTACCCGTGCCGCAGGTTAGAATCGAAATAAATGGAATCTCCGGGGTGCAGAATGTTTTCCTCCGCACCGATCAGCAGTTGGAGCGTTCCGGATAAAACATGAATGAATTCAAAGCCCTGGTGCATATGTGGTTTCCCATGGCTGCTGTCCTTTGGGAAGAATTCCACGAGGTAGGGTTGAAACTTTCTGTCCCCTGAGCCCATGTCCAGTCTGGTTAAACGGTAACAATCGTCTCCCAGAGAATGGCTTGCTGAAGACGATTCGCGCTCTTCTTTGCGTGTGATGGAAACCACCCTTTGCCGGTATTCGTTCTGGAAAAAATGATCGAGTGTGACATCAAACACCATGGCGATCCGAAGCAGGGTTGGCACAGTGGGAACGAGTTTGCTGTTTTCAATTTTTGACAGGAGCGCTGGAGAGAGGCCGGTGCGTTCTCCTAGCTGCATGAGCCCCATGCTGCGACGCAGCCGCAGGGCTTTCAACTTCTGCCCAATGAGATAACGCCCAAGTTCTGTCCGCAGATGATCAGGAATTGGCATCGTTTTTGTTCCTTTCCGGAGATCTTAGATTCAACGCCTTGAATTGCAGAACTAACTGCTTCACTGCCCAGCAACACAGTTCACGAACGGGGAACACTGTGCAAAGCGTTGGCAGTTTTCTCAAAAACCGCGACGGCTCAGGGAGCGTCCCTCCACGCTGGTCCTGCACGCCTGAAATGCCGGGCTTGGTGAAGATTTGTTCCTGCCGGTCCGCCGGCAGGGTTAAATGTTGTTCCGGCCAGAGAGCCCAGCTTACGGGCGTTGTCCTTGCGTTTTAGTTGGCGCTGCCTGAGGCGAAGCGCTGGTGATCTTTTGAATATTGTTGCTCTCGCTGAAATTCAGTTCCTCAGGGTCCAGGAATGGTGGATTCTGAGTGGAAGCCGGAGTGCTCTGCGTTTCCGCAGCTGTTCCCTGGGTCGCGGCAGGAACGCTCTGGCTTTGCACAGGAACACTCGGCGCGGATACCGGCGCTGGAGCATTCTGGGGTTGGGCAACAGCCGGCTGTGTTTGCATTACAGTCTGCGTTGGTGCCGGAGCGTTCGGTAACTGCGAAGCAGGCGTTTGTGCCTGCACGGCCACCGGAGAGCTCTGCGTCGCCGGAGCCTGCGCTTGCGCCGGAGCGTTTTGGACCGGCGCCGGGGCATTCGGTAACTGGCCGGCTTGTACTGGTGCACTCGTACTGGCTGGCGCGCTCGGCGTCGTGGGTGCAGCTGGAGGCGTTGATTGCGCCGTGCCGCTGAGCTTCGCCAGGCTGCGATTACGCGTTCCGAAGGCCTGGATCACGGCTGTTCCTCCACCTCCTACGAAGGCGCCGGACCACGCTCCGGTGCCACAGTCGCATATGGTCCAGAAGACACCGGTGCCGAGGAGCGTGTTCGTGACCAGGTGCGCGAATGCCCTATGGTCGCCGGCGGCCCGCGGATTCTTGATCAAATAGAAGGCGGAAGCGGCACTCCCTCCTATCAAGGCACCTTTCACCGCGCTCTTGTTGCCTCCGGGCGCTATTATGCCGAGCCCGATTCCCAGGGCTGTCCCGCCGGCGATAGCCCAAAAATACCTGTGTCCCCTGGATATGCCATGGAGATCATCAGAGTTAACGTCGCGGTCTTTTGCGAAGCTTGTGCTGCTGCAAAGAAAAGCGATGCACGTAATAATGGCCAGAATTCGACGAAGCATGGCTGCCTCTCACTCCTGCTGGGAATCGCTGGACGGCTCGCGATTCTCAGGGTTGAGCCTTAACGGCTGGGACAATTTGAATTGCAAGACGGTTTCCGCCGGAATGGTGAGTTCCTTGTTGCCGGTAAACGCAGAGCCGGCAACGCCAGCACCACCGCCGGCCGCAGCGCCTATGGCTGCGCCCTTTCCGCCGCCGGCGATTCCGCCAATCACAGCGCCTGCTGCGGCTCCGCCAGCCCCGAGTTTGGCCGTGCGGCTACCCTTGCCTTTGCTTTGTTGAACAAACGATGCAGTATTGATGGAATATGGAACGCCTTTCACAGTTAAAGAGGTCAGGCGCAGCGAAAGAGAAGATGATCCCTTAATCTTGCCGCCCTGCTCCGCTTGCTCCACAGTTCCGGAAGCCGGCGAGCCCGCGGGAATGGCTAGCTGGCCCTGGCTGGAAACAGGCTGCGCGACGGAGGCGGTGAATTTCTGGCCGGCCTCGCTGGTGTTTGAGCCTATTGCGTCATTGATCCGAACTGCAATCACAGTACCTGCAGGCAGGATGACGGGTGGCGGTGGCGCAGGTGCAGGGACTTCCTTCTGAGCCGTCTGCGGTAGAGGAGAGTTTTCAGGTTGTGGCGCGACCGGTTTCTTCGCAGTTGTGGACGGTGGAGCAGCTTGCTGTTTTTCGCCAGCAGCAGGGGCAGGCGCTGATTGGGCCTGGGTGTCAGGTGTCGGTTGCGCCTCACTTGACGGTGTGTTCCCTGGAGTGCTTCGTGTGCAGGAACTGAACAGCAGACTCAAGAGCAAACCACCTGCCCACGCTGCTGAGCGAACTCGCATGACTTTCTCCAGAATGAAGGGGCTGCAACAGCTTGCCTTCATTCAGTGCGAGTCTACGTCCGCAATTGCCGCACGCCTATAAGGTCGATTCAGTAAATACCAGAGTGCATCGGTGTAGAAGCCGTATGTTGTGCCCGATGCCGCGGCTGAAGAGCACCTCGTCGTTATGTAGAACTGCAGGGGAAAAGGGTCGAATACTCCTCTGGAAACTTCAGCAGCTCTGCCTTCCTAAAGTGGGTCTCTTGCCTATGGATAAAAATAAACTTAATTGGATAAACTTGCATTCCTTGCAGACAGGCCGATTTCCCTTAGATACGGCAGAAGACAATCGTTTATGATGCTTTCCGCAGTTCATCTGGCGCCATCCCGCCATCCAGGATTTCACGTACCTGCTGTCCCAGTTCCGGAAAAGCAAAAGGTTTCTCAATCACAGTGTATTGGGGCTCCAGTTCGTGTATGTTGGCGTAGCCCGAAATAAAGATGGTCTTGATATTGGGCCGTTCGCTTGAGATCAGGCGAGCCAGTTCATCTCCGCGCATCTCTGGCATGAGAATATCGCTGAGCAACAGGTGAATTGGCCCTTGATAATCGTGTGCCTGGCGCAGAGCCTCAGGGCCATTCTCCGCTTCCAGGACCGTATAGCCGAGATTCTGCAAATACGTCCGGGTCATGTTCCGAATACCATCCTCATCTTCGACCAGGAGGATGGTCTCGTGGCCTTTGCCTGGACGGGGCGGCGGTGGTGCCTGGGCTATGGATGCAGGCCGGTCCGCGCGCGGGAAATAAACCCGAAACACCGATCCGATTCCTGGCTCGCTTTCCACCGTAATGTGTCCACCCGCCTGTTCCACAATGCCGTACACGGTGGACAAACCCAGACCGGTACCTTTTCCCACATCTTTGGTGGTAAAGAAGGGTTCGAAAATGTGTGCGCTGATCTCGGGCGTCATGCCGAGGCCGGTATCGCTGATCTGGAGAACGGCATAGTTGGTTGAGGCGTCCCTCTGGTCTGTGCTCTCAGTATCGAGGACTTCCTCTTTCGTCGCGATTGAAAGAACTCCGCCCTGGGGCATCGCGTCACGTGCATTGAGAGCCAGATTCACGATCATCAACTCAACCTGCGAGCGGTCCGCGTATATAGGCAAGGTGCCCGGCGGCACGTTGAGATTCAAACGCACGGGGTCAGAGAGAAGACGGACCAGCATGGCCTCCATTTCGGTGACAATGGCATTGAGATCCAGCACCTGAAAGTTGACCGGATGCTTGCGGCTGAAGGCCAGCAGTTGGCGCGTGAGGGAAGCTGCCCGATTCGCAGCAGCAACCAGCTGATTGCTTACAGAACGCGACGAATCTGAGAGCGTCGGATCGTCCAGGAGCTGGGAGGCATAGCCGGATATCAACATCAACACATTGTTGAAGTCGTGCGCCACGCCGCCGGCCAGGCGTCCAACTGCCTCCATCTTCTGCGCCTGGTTCAGCTCCTCCTGGAGTTCGTGAGCCTGCGTGATGTCGCGAAAACTTATGACCTTGCCCGTCACCTTGTTTCCAATTGTTTGGGGCTTGGAGTAGCGCTCGATGATTCTTCCGTCTTTCAGTGTCAACGTATCAAGGCTGGTCTCTTCCGGCGTAGCGTACAAACTCCTGACGCGGGTAAGGAATTCTTCGGGATGTAGCAGTTGGGGCGCTGCCCAGCGAAGCAGATTTTCCTGCAGGCCGGTGGCCATGGTCGCAGCCGGAATATGCCACATTTCCACAAACCTCTGGTTGTAACTGCGCACCGTGCCATCCAGGCCGATCACCAGAATGCCGTCTGCAGTGGCTTCGAGCGTGGCGTTCAAAAGTGACAGCGAATCCTGCAATTGCCTTTCCGTGTACCGCCGTTGCCGGTTTTCCAGCCGCAGCGCGGCATTGGCCCGGGCCAGTTCCATGGTCCGCTCTTCTACTCGTTTATCCAGCTCCACGTTGGCGCGCCGGATGGACTCTTCCAACTCGCGGCGATAGCGCAAGTCCCGCGCAGTGAAAATCACTCCACCCACCTCCGGCTCGTGGAGCTGGTTATTGGCAATGATCTCGAAGGGCACCCAGCGGCCGGCAACATCCCTGAATCGCAGCACCGATGGAATCGCTTCCCCGGGCTCCCGAACCGTCTGCGCATATTCTTCTTTGGCGCGCGCTCGTTCCTCGGGATGGACGAAGTCGAAAACGTTTTGGTTCATCACTTCCGCAGCCGACATCCCGAGCACCCGCTCGATCTGCGGGCTAACGAATAGGACTTTGCCCTCACGATCGATCAGGCTGATAATTTCAGAGATGTTGAGAATCAGGCAGCGAAACTTGTTCTCGCTGGCGGCCACCGAAGCGTGCATGCGCTTCATTTCCCTGATGTCGCGATTGATGCTTAAAACCGCTTTACGGCCCCAGTAGTCAATGAGCGAAAGGCTGACCAGGAAGTCCAGTCTCTCCCCCTGCCGGTTGAGATGGGTTGCTTCACTCGACGCCGTCGGATTCAGCAGTTCAGCATATGTAGGAACGTCATTGGTTAGTTCTCTCAGCTGCATTCCCAGCAGTTCTTTGCGGGGGTATCCGTACACCTCGGTCGCGGATTTGTTTACATCGAGGATGCGGAAGGAATGGGGATCAAGAACCAGGATTGGATCGATGATCGCATCCATGAGAGAACGGCAAATCTTACGAGCGTTGTAATTGCGCGATCGATGGGGCTCAGAAGGCATTGCTGTCCTCATCCGAGTACTGTAAAAGCCATCGGCGATAGATCAGGAGTGCCATGTGTGAAGTACCACTGAGTCGAAGATATGAATGAGGTTGCTATCTGGGCCTCACCGGCCGCCATAAGCTTGACGGTAGCATGGGAATTTGCGGAAAGCGTCCTCTCGAAGTCAGAGATGATCAAGTTAGTTTCGCTCGAATGAGGCAACACCCTCGCTGCGTTAATTTGCGTGAAATTATCGGATTACCGAAGGCCGCTTGGGGTTCCTTCCGCAAAGCAAATGACTTTGGGAGTCGCCGTCTCTTTTTGTTTTCCACAGAACTCATCATGTTTTGAGATGGCAGCCATCGAGTTTTTGAATGGAAGGAAAAATTACTGTAGTGATGGCTGCAAAACTACGAAAAAAAAGCCGGTACGCCGCAGATCCTGGTAATTTCGCCCCGGCAATTATTCGGTGAGGCATCCTCGTATATCAACGGATGGCTCACGCAGTTCCCATCCGGAACAATGATGATGAAGTAATTTCTGGCAGCTTGGCCAGAGGAGGCTCTCTCATGCGACGCATCAATGCTATGTTGCTGTTTTTGGGATGCATCACCGGTCTCATGGCCGCGCAACAACCTCCGTCTCCACCCCCACCGCCTCCCGCTGCAAGCCAGCCGCCGAGCGCTCAACCCGCGGATGCTGCACAAGCTGCGCAGCAGGTTCAACAGCAGCAGCAGCAAATGCAAGAGCAAATTCAACAGCAACAGCAGCAGATTGAGAGGCTGCAACAACAGCTTCACCAGCAGCAGCAGGCGGCTCCGGCGCAGCAGACTCAGCAAAACCCAACCGAACCCGCTCTGCCGTCACAGACGCAACAGGACGTAAAGCAGGCAGCAGCAGAAGATACGAAGAATCTGCCGGAATCAGACAAGCTGGACGCACAGCGGGCAGAGGCGCAGCGCGCTGAGGCGCAAAAACAGTTGGATGAGATCCAGAACAAAGAAGAGCTGGCCGAGCTTCGCGTAAAAGACCAAGGGCGTCTGCGTGAATCCAGGGCTGTCCTCAAGGAATTGCTGACAGGCACGAGCGGGAAGGTCGGCATCCCTAATGCCCTGCTACGGCAATCGAGGTGCGTGGTTGTGATTCCGGCGGTCAAAAAAGCGGCTGTTGGCTTTGGCGCAAACTATGGGCGTGGCGTCATGTCTTGCCGGTTGGGTGAGGACTTCAACGGCCAATGGAGCGCGCCGGCCATGTATGCCCTGGAAGGCGGCAACTTTGGCTTCCAAATTGGTTTGAAAGGCACCGACCTGGTGCTTTTGATCATCAACGGCCGCGGAGCCGATTCCATTCTTCGAAGCAAAGTAAAGCTGGGTGGAGATATGTCGGTGGCGGCTGGTCCGATAGGCCGCTCGGCAGAGGCTTCTACGGACCTTGCCATGAAGGCCAAGATACTCTCTTACTCGCGTGCGCATGGAATCTTTGCCGGTGTGGCACTCGATGGGTCGACTCTCCGTCCGGATAACAGAGCCAATGAAGCACTGTATGGCCGCGAAATCAGCGCAAGAGAGATCGTGCGCAGCGGCGCGGTCACTCCGCCCACGGGCTCACTGCCATTGCTCCGGCTGCTGGAGCAATCCGCTAGCGCATCTGCAGAGACCAAGCCCTCTGCGCAAGCGCAATCGCAAGCGCAACATAAGTAGATTCGAACTGCTGAAGCGAGCAGGTGCGGTCAGTTTCGGTTGAATACCGAAACTGGCCCCACTGCTTTTGTCTGCTCACATCGGTAGTGCGACGCAGATTCGCGTCAAGCTGCCGATTCCAGTTTAGGGACGGTAATGAGGCCGATACGGATCGCGTGGTGGACCAGCTCAGCGTTGCTGTGGACTCCCAGTGTGCGCATGATCTCGTACTTGTATGATTCCGCGGTCCGGGTGGAAATCGTCAAAATATTGGCGACCTCTTTCATCGTCTTGCCTTCAGCTACCAGCTGCAAGACTTCTCTTTGCCGCCGCGTGAGCTTGGAGCCTGATGCCGCCGGGCGGCGCGCGGCTTCTGAAAGGATCGATACCAGGTCGATCGGAAAACCTGCGCTAAGGTAGGCGCGCCCGTGGAGAGCTCCCTCGATAGCGGCAAACACTTCATCTTTGCCGGCTGCCTTCAGCACGTAGCCGGAAACGCCGGCACGAAACGCCTCAATCGCCAGGCCGATATCGAGATGTGTGGTGAGCACGATGAATTTGCTCTTCAGACCGGCTTTGCGCAGGATCTGCAACGCGTCCAGGCTATTCAACAAGCGCAGCGCGATCTCTGTGATGATGACGTCTGGATTATTCTCCTTGGCCAGGAAGACGAGCTCATGCCCATCGCGGGCTGTAGCCACTACGTCATAGTGCTGAGACAGCAGGGTGGCCAGCCCTTCGGTAAGAATCCTGTGATCATCGGCGAGAAGAATCCTCTGTCGCATCCTATTGGTCCCGAGTTAAGTGTCGCGGGGCGAGCCCGGCTTTCCAGTGTTTCACGCGGCCTTCTCCACGCTTTCCAGATCTACCTTATCCACTGCAGCGCGCCGGTTCACAAAGTGGCTGAAGAGCTCCTTATAAGAAGGAGAGCCCTTCTGCTCGGCAACAATGTTCGCTTTACCCCAACGCCCGGGGATACCATCTACCGCCAGCGTGCCCGCCCAGGTAGGCAGCACCGGATCCGATTCAAGGACATTGCCTCGCGGCTCCATACCCAAAATCACTCGAATCCCCAGCAACGGCGCCCCTGCCGCCCATGCCTGCGGACTGGATGCCGTGGGATAACGAACCGGGAAACCGGTGAGGTCGCGAGCATAGCCGGCGAAAACCTCCGGCAGACGATAGTTGAAGAATACTGACGCCTCGAAGATACCAGCAACGATCTTTGCTGCCTCCTTGCGGTATCCGTAACGCGCCAGACCGGCGGCGATGATGCTGTTGTCGTGCGGCCAGACCGTGCCGCAATGGTATTCGATCGGATTGAAGCCTTTCTCCTTGTTGCCCATGGTGCGGACACCCCAGCCTGAAAACAACTCCGGCCCCATCAGATGCCGGACCACATCTTCAACCTTGTCCTTGTCAACAATTCCGCTCCAGAGCAAATGCCCGATGTTCGAAGACAGACTGTCGACTTTGCGCTTCTTTCCGTCCAGAGCAAGAGCAAAGAATTTCCGCTCCGGAATATAGAAGTCCTGGTTGAAGCGCTGCTTCAGCTTCTGCGCTTCACCTTCCAGACGTGTAGCCAGCTTGGGATCATTCCACACCTCTCGCGCCAGACGCGCGCAGCGGACTTTCGCGTCGTAGGCATAACCTTGAATTTCACAGGTGGCGCGGGGGGTGGGCGCCAGCGTGCCGTCGGCAAACAGGATTGAGTTCCAGGAATCCTTCCAGCACTGGTTATCCAGTCCAAGGTTGGTCTTTTTCTCGTATTCAATATAACCGTCGCCGTCGGAGTCGCCGTAGCGATCGATCCATTCCAGTGCAGCGCGCGCATTCGGTTCAAGCGAGCGAACTAAATCGGTATCGCCGGTCCAGCGTTCATATTCGTCGAGCAGGACCAGATACAGCGGCGTAGTATCGCTGCCGCCAAAGTAGGGCGACTGCGGCCGTTCGCGGAAGTGCGTGAGTTCGCCGAAGCGCAGCTCGTGCAGGATTTTGCCCGGCTCTTCTTCGCGGAAATCGTCGCTTACCTTGCCCTGAGCCTCCGCCAGCACGCGTAACGTGGTCGCGGCCAATTCCGGAACAAACGGCAGGACCTGGTAACTGGTGAGAATGCTGTCGCGGCCGAACATGGCCATGAACCATGGCAGCCCGGCGGCAGGAACAAAGGCGTCTGGGAATGTATCCGGATAGAAGCGCAGAGCCGCAATATCGACCAGGCTGCGCGTGTAGAGCTGCCGGATCTGATCCGGATACGCTGTAACCGACGGTACTTTGTTGATCCAGTGGGCAAAGTCTTCGCGCAATCGGTCGCCGGCCGAGCCGGCGAATTTGGGAGAATGCTGCACGTCGCCGGTCACCGGCTTGACCTGCAATTCCGTCAGCCAATGGCTTTTCGGCTTCAACGTGAAACGGAAAACAAATCCTTTTTCATCGATCTCGGTGGGAGCAATGCTGGAGGCAATCACCGTCTCACGAACAAAGTCATCCCGGCGATAGCCGAGCACCAATTCCTGCTTCTTGATGTGATGGTAATAACTTCCCTTCTTGGCCTGCGCGTCTTTGACTTCAAAAAGGTCGGCGAAGTCGGCGCCTATCGTGAGCCGCGCCTCGATCACTTGCTCTTCCGTGCCGTGATTGACGACCGCAAGTTTTTCCACGAAACCTTCGCCCACAAGCCGCCGCCGTACCACGGAAACAACCGGGTTTTTGTAAATCGTGCCCGTGGGCGGCACACAAAAGAACTGCGCGTAGTAGTACTCAACTGTATCCGTGGAGAGTACCTCCAGTTCGACATTGTTGACCACAAGCTTCCATGTGGAAAGGTGTCGCGTGTCCTTGTAAAAGAGACCATCCGGCTGGGTGGGACCGGCGTTGACGTCGCCGTTTTGCTGCGATACCAGGAACGTAGAACCGTCCAGAATGCTAACTGGCCCTTCCATTTTGAACCCTCCAGGAGAGATTGAAGCCGCCTGCCCTGTTTGTGCCCTCTGTCTCTTTCTAGCGTGATATTGCCCAGAAAGGGCGATGCGTGATTGCCGCTTGCACAATTGGATGTGTCGCCTGCCCCACTTATGCGGCGCAACTCCGTTGACATTTGCATCGAGTTGACTACGGTTCAAAAACCTGCACGCTCGTTGACCTGCCATGCGGTTGCGCGCATGCATCTGCTGCCGTTCTCGTTGCATACCTTCCAACGAGTTGCAACGAGAAACACTGCTGCCTTGACCGCTTGAACGAAGGAGCCGCACTGGATATATCCGCGACAAATACCACCCGTCGTTTTGCGCAGGCATCAATGCCTGCGGCACATGTTTCGCGCAGCGGGAGCTGCTGTTTGAATTCGCGATGAGCAAGAAGCATCAAAAGGAAAGAAGATTATGAAAAATGCACTCTTAGCAAGACTGGCTGCTTTGTCGGCATTGTTGCTTGCGGTCATCCCGCTGGCGACCAGGCACGCTTTGGCACAGAACCCTGAGCTTCAGCAAAAGGTTTCCGAGATCAAGCAGACAGCAGCTCAGAACAAACAAGCACTGTCGCACTATTCCTGGCAGGAACAGCAGTCCATCGCTATAAAAGGCAACGTCAAAGACACCAAGACCTTCCAGGTCCATGTGGGGCCTGATGGAAAGCCGCAGAAAGAGGAACTGACAAACCTGCCCGAGTCATCCGGTGGACGGAAGCACGGACTGGGACATCACATTAAGGAGAAAAAAGGCGAAGAGTACCAGGAATACGGTCAGCAGATCGCCGCTCTGGCACAGCAGTACGCCCAGCCCGATCCTGAAGCGATCCAACGTGCGTTCCAGCAAGGAAACATATTGGCCGGTTCAGGCGGCATCCCTGGCCAGGTAAAGCTGGTAATCAGCAACTACCTTAAACCGAATGACAAGGTCACGTTCCTATTTGATCAACGGACAAAAGCAATTCAGAGCGTCAACGTTCAGTCATACCTCAATGATCCCAAGGACGCCGTCACCATCGCGGCCCAGTTCGCCCGGCTGCCTGACGGCACGAATCACGTCTCGACCACGCAAATCAATGGCGAGAGCAAACAGCTTGTGGTGACGACCCAGAATTCGAATTACCAGAAGATATGATGTAGGAATGCAGGTATCGGATAGCGAAGACAATCCATTGTCGAATTTGTGTCATTGCCGATCTGAGTGGATCACCGGCGATACACCGCACCGCCCTTCATCACGAACGTAACCTTCTGGACGGCGCTGATGTCCTGCAACGGATTGCCTGCCACCGCGATCACATCGGCCAGATACCCCGGCTTCAGAACGCCGATCTGTCCTTGCCAGCCAAGCAGCTTCGCGCCGTTCAGCAGGCACGCCTGCAGCGCGGTCAGGGGCGTCATCCCGTATTTCACCATCAGCACGAGTTCCCGCGCCTGCGTGCCATGAGGAAAGGGCCCAACGTCGGAACCGGCAGCCATCGGAACGCCTGCGGCAAGCTGCTTGCGGAATTCCTGAGCGTGGTAGTCGAGGATCTCATGGCCACGCGCTCCCGCCGCGGGTGAAGCAGCATGGTCGGCGAAATACTCAGAGATAGCGAACGTCGGCACAGCGAAAATCTGCTTTTCGCGCATCAGGCGCATGGTTTCTTCACTGAGCTGGTCTGCATGATCGATGGAAACCACTCCCGCGCGGGCTGCGTAGAGCGTTCCCGGCTCTCCCGTGGCGTGGACGGCAACATGCTTGCCGGTGCGTGCGGCTTCCTGGACCGCGGCGCTCAGTTCGCTCTCATTGAACTGGTACGGCGTGGAAAATTTGCCGTCACGAAATGAATCGCGGCCGGTTTCATAGATTTTGATGAAGTCAGCGCCTTCCTTGAATTGCTGTCGGATCACGCTCACCAGCTCAGACGCGCTGTTAGCCCAGGTGGCATTCGGTAACACATGCTGGTCGGGGTTGTAGCGGATGGCATCTTCGTGCCCGCCAAGAATGTCCACGGCATTGCCGCTGATGCGCAATCGCGGACCCGGAATGAGGCCCTGGTTGATCGCATTGCGGACGGCCGTATCGGCTGAGCCTGCTCCTTCGGTGCCCATGTCCCTTTCCGCTGTGTACCCTGCCATGAGGTCATCTCTTGCGGCCAAAGTCGCAATGATGGTCCTTTGTGGTACTGACTCTTCCACCGTCTGCAAATCTTCAGCTCCGGGGTGCAGGAACAAGTGCACGTGGACATCGATCAAACCCGGCATCAGAGTTCGATCGCCTACATCAATCAGCTCTGCCCCCTCAGGATGGCGCACCGTAGTCCCTACAGCGATGATGCGTTCGCCTTCTACAAGCACTTCCGCAGGAGCAACGATCTTGCCGCTTTCAATATCAAGCAAGCGCGCCGCATGCAGCACCACAGTCCGAGCGGCTGCTGCAGGCTGGTCTTGGGCGGACAACGATGAGGTCAGGACAATACATAGAAATATGACACTTGTGATTTCAAGCGAACGATTTCTGTTCATAGCGGGCAATAATACCACCCGGGCGCAGGGTCCTCTTGGAGCGAGCTGCCGGAATGAAAGCTGGATGCTGTTTGGGAGGAAGCCCGGAGCCCTGATTTAGTGCATCCAAAAAAAGGTGAAATCAACAACTCCACTCGCGGCCCCAGGAGGATCCCAATCCTGCCAACAAGTGAAGCTTCGCGGCTCAGGCGGTGCTTGCTTGGCAGCGAAACCGCTTCTATAGTCTGGAAATTGTGCGCTTTTTGCACGATGTGATTTTGGTCACATACGAGAGGTTCAACTCAAGATAAGAATATCGTTTTGGGTCACCGATGACGACCACGCCTAATCGCTCTGCGACATTGCAATTAGTCCTCGGCACAGGTGCGTTTGCGCTCTGCTTCGCCGTTTTTGGCTCGGTCTCCGCCATGATGCCGGTCTTAAAGAAGGAATTTCATCTTGCTCCCGTGCAAGCCAGCATCGCCATGGCGATTCCGGTCTTGCTGGGCAGCCTGGGGCGAATTCCTCTGGGACTGCTTACCGACCGACTGGGCGGACGGAAGATTTTTACCTGGACCATGATCGTCTCCATCGTTGCCGCGGTTTTGATGGGGACAGTCACCTCCTACTCCCATCTGCTGCTGTTCGGCTTCTTTACCGGGATCGCGCTGGCTAGTTTTGCTGTTGGAGTCGTTTTCGTCAGCGGTTGGTACTCAGCACAAAAGCAGGGGTTTGCTTTGGGCGTCTACGGAGCCGGCAACGTTGGTCAATCGTTGGCGGCATTTGGAGCGCCTTTTCTTTATGCCCATGCAGGCTTTGGCAAGACATTCTGGACCTTTGCCGCCCTCCTGGCCATATGGTGCACCCTTTTTGTTGTCCTTGCCAGGGACGCTCCCCGCACCGCACCGCCGAAATCATTCTCACAGATGGTACGTCCCCTGAGCGAGAAGATGAGTTGGGTGCTCAGCGTCTTCTATTTTCTTACCTTCGGCGGATTCGTTGCTATGAGCATTTACCTGCCCTTGCTGCTGACAGACCTCTTCAAGCTCACGCCGCAAGACGCCGGATTGCGGACAGCAGGTTTTGTGCTCCTGGCGACCGCGATGAGGCCTGTGGGTGGCTCGCTTGCCGACAAAGTAGGCGGCCTGACCATCCTACGCTGGATTTTCCCCTTTGTGACCGCAATGGCGCTATTGCTGATTTTCCAGACCATTGTTCCATTCACCATCGGCGCGCTTGGAATGGCGGCGGCCATTGGACTGGGAAACGGCGCGGTGTTTAAGTTGGTGCCTGAATATTTCCCCCAGTCCGTGGGAGCGGTTACAGGATTAGTGGGAGCAATGGGCGGTCTGGGAGGCTTTTTTCCTCCATTGGCGCTGGGCGTTATCAGGCAGGAGACCGGTTCTTTTGATGGAGGGTTTCTACTCCTGGCCGTTTTCTCGCTGCTCTGTCTCATTCTGGCAAGCTTGACGGCCAGGGGACGCTTGAAGGACCGGGCAGTGAGGGCAGCGTAGAGACTGAGAGCTGAACTCTCAACCGCACGGCCATACACGTTTACGAGAATGGATGAGTTAGCAACTCGGGAGCATTCGTTGGATCAGCACACAGCACGCGGACGTGACGTAACTCATGCAACGATCTGGGGCTTGGGTGTAGCTGGAGCGTTGCTGCTGGCCATCTTTGCCGGTAGCGGTGCGTTAAAGCACTATGACGCTGCACTCGTCCCCTATACCGGGGCCTGTGTATTCGCTGCATTCGGCATCGGTTATCGCTTTGCCATGTGGCTACGGCGCCCACCGACTCGCAAGTATTGGTTTCAGGGATGGCGGATTTTTTTCCGTCCTGCGAAACTCCCCAGGAACGTTATCCGCCTGGTGCAGGTATTTCTTTCCGACTTCTTCGCTCAACGTTTCATTGAAAGACGTTCGCACGCGCGCTGGGCTGCTCATTGGCTCATCGCCTGGGGATGCATTCTGGCCGCTGCCGTCACCTTCCCATTGTCATTTGGATGGGTCCATTTTGAGAGCGCCGTCGACAATCAGGAAGTTTATCGCGCCTTCGTTTTTGGCCGGCACGTATCGACCTTTCATCTGGGGACACTGACGGCGGCTCTTACCTTCAACATTCTGGATATTTCCGCAGTAATGGTGTTGCTGGGAGTTGCGCTCGCTCTATTCCGGCGGGCTCGGGACCGCGGCGCAATCTCCGTCCAGCAGTTCGCACAGGACATGATGCCCCTGCTCATGTTGTTCGCGATTTCCATTACTGGCCTTTTCCTTACCGCATCAACCCATCTGTTGCACGGACTGAACTACGGGTTCTTGTCGATGCTGCATGCGGTTACCGTGATTTTCACGCTCCTGTATCTGCCGTTTGGCAAGTTCTTCCACATCTTCCAGCGACCCGCACAGATCGGCGTTCAGTTCTATAAGGACGAAGGCGCTCGCACGGAACAGGCCAAGTGTCTGCGTTGCGGCGAGATGTTTGCGTCGCGCCTGCACATTGAGGACTTAAAAGACGTTCAGGATTCCCTGGGCATCCGCTACGGACTTCCGAACGGCGGCCATTACCAGGACGTGTGTCCCGCCTGCCGGCGCAAATCCCTGGCGATGGCCCAGGATGACAAATGGCGCGAACAGGGTACCCGCACGACTGCGAATGCGGAGATTGACGAGGCTTATGGCTAAAACGCCCGTAACCATTCCCGAGTTGGTTGCCCAGTTCGGGCCGACTCTAAACCGAATTCCGGCTACCGGCTGGAACGCGGATGTCGAGCCGGACCGTATTGTGAAGACTCACTGCTGCTTCTGCGGCCAGCAATGCGGCATTCAACTTAAGGTGAAAGATAATCGAGTGATTGGGTTTGAACCGTGGGAAGACTTTCCCTTCAACCAGGGCCGCCTCTGTCCCAAGGGCGTAAAGCGCTACATGCAGGATGAGCATCCTGATCGTTTGAAGGCCCCGCTGCTGCGCAAGGACGGGACCGGCTTTGTGCCGGTGAGCTGGAACGAAGCGCTCGACAAAGTTGCCAGCGAGATCCGACGAATCCAGCAGACCTACGGCCCGGACGCCTTTGCTCTCTTGGGTGGAGCTTCCCTGACCAATGAAAAAGCTTACCTGATGGGTAAATTTGCCCGAGTCGCCGTGCGAACCGCGAACATCGACTACAACGGTCGTCTGTGCATGGTTTCTGCCGGTGCTGCGTCGAAAAAGGTCTTTGGAATTGATCGCTCTGCAAATCCGTGGTCCGATATCCCGCTGGCCAAGGCCATCCTGGTGGCCGGCGCCAATGTCGCCGAGTGCGCTCCGATTACAACCAACTATCTGTGGCAGGCGCGCGAGAACGGCGGCAAATTGATCGTGATGGATCCGCGCATGACTCCCATCGCTCGCAATGCTGATCTCTATATTCCCGTGCGATCGGGCGGGGATATCGGCGTCTTCAACGGCATGTTGCATGTGATGATTGAACGCGGCTGGATCGATCGCGAATTCATTGCCCGGCATACAACCGGATGGGATGCGGTTGAAGAAACGGTCCGCAAATACACGCCGGAGTATGCGGCCAAAATCGCGGGCGTACCTGCCAGCATGATTGTGAAGGCCGCTGAAATCTGGGGACCGGCTCCGACAAGCTTTTTGCTGCACGCACGCGGGATTGAACACCATTCCAAAGGCGTGAAGAACTGCATGGCGGCGATCAACCTGGTGGTGGCGACGGGACGCATCGGCCGTGAGGGCTGCGGCTACGCCATGATCACCGGCCAGGGCAACGGCCAGGGCGGCCGCGAGCAGGGACAAAAATGTGATCAGCTTCCCGGCGCGCGCGATATCGAAAACCCTGAGCACCGCAAGTACATCGCCGGCGTATGGGGCGTCGCGGAAGAGACCATCCCGCACAAGGGTCTTTCCATGGTGCCCATCATGGAAGCCATCCACGCCGGCAAGATCAAGGGTCTGCTGGCAATTTCCTCCAACCCGATGGTCTCGCTGCCCAACAGTGCCTTCATGCGTGAAGCCTACGAGAAGCTGGAGTTCTTTGCCCAGATCGATTTCTTCCTTTCTGAGACCGCGCGCTATGCGGACGTCGTGCTGGCTGGATCTCTGATGGAAGAAGACGAAGGCACCACTACAAACGTTGAAGGCCGGGTGATCCATCATCAAAAGGCGGTAGATCCCCCTGGACACGCGCGCGCCGACTGGAGAATCCTGTGCGATATCGCCGCGCGACTTGGGCAGGCTGACAAATTCAAGTTTGAATCCCCGAAAGCGATCTTTGACGAGCTTCGCGTGGCTTCCAAAGGAGGCGTCAGCGACTACTTTGGCATCACGTGGGAGCGCATCGACCGCGAAAAAGGGGTCTTCTGGCCTTGCCCTTCAGCTGAACACCCGGGCACGCCGCGGCTGTATGAGGGAAACAAGTTCAACCACCCTGACGGCAAGGCGCATTTTCAGCCGGTGGAATGGCAGCCCGCGGCGGAGGAGACGGACAGCGAATATCCCATCATTCTTACAACGGGCCGCGTGGTATCTCATTATCTATCGGGAACACAGACCCGCAGGATCGGCGCTCTGGTGGACCAGTATCCTCAACCTCTGTGCGAGATGCATCCATTGCTCGCGGCCAAGCTGGGCATTGCCGAAGGCGATTTCGTCCAGGTCGAGAGCCGGCGTGGCTCGGTGACCGTGCGCGCCAATGTAGTCAAAACCATTCGCCCTGACACCGTCTTTGTTCCCTATCACTGGCCGCTGGATCGTGCCGCCAATAACATGACCGTTCGCGCGATTGACCCGGTTTCCAATATTCCCGAGTACAAGATTTGCGCTGTGCGCGTAACCAGGGTGCCGGCTCCGCATGATGCGATTGCAGAACTCGAGATGCAGGCTGGAGGCGTGCGATGAACGGCGCCGAGACCATGGAGTTCTTCATCGACCATTCCCGGTGCATCGGCTGCCGGGCGTGCGTACAGGCTTGCGAAGAGTGCGACACCCATCGCGGCGTCTCCATGATCCACCTGGAAACCATCATGCGTGCTGACAGCGTCCAGACCGCGCCGCAAGTTTGCATGCACTGCGAAGATCCAATCTGCGCGCAGGTCTGCCCTGCAGACGCCATCAAGAAGACGCCCGATGGGGTTGTGCAGAGTTCACTCAAGCCGCGCTGCATTGGCTGTTCCAACTGTGTTCTGGCGTGTCCATTTGGCGTTCCAAAATACAAGGCTGAGATCAACCAGATGATGAAGTGCGATATGTGCTATGACCGCACCAGCATCGGCAAGCGCCCCATGTGCGCTACCGTATGCCCTTCCGGAGCCCTCGCGTTTACCACCCGCGAAAACATTGAGCGGACGCGCCAGGGAGTTGCCATTCGCGAATGGCAGTTCGGTGGCGAGGTCGTCCGTACCAAGGTGAACGTTCTGGTGCCACGAAGCGTGCAGAAGATCGATGTATCAATCGAGCAGATTGGAACAACAACCACAGACGAGTATGACGTGGCCAAGCTGCTCATGGGAGATTGAAATGTCTGAAAAAGAGGGCAGTAAACAAAACGATTGCCTTGAATGCAGGAAGAAAAAAGATGCGCGCTGGCGCGAAGACTTTCCCGTGAGCTGGGAGAGTGACAACTACGTGACACGGCGGGAAATGGTGAAGTTTCTTGCTTTGGGTTCGCTCACCATCGCCGGAGCCAACGCTGTCGTCGCCGGCCTTCCCCACATCGTCAAGGCATCACAAATGCCCCGAACCAGGATTGCTTTGGCCTCATCGATTCCTGTCGGCGGCTCTAAGCTGTTTGCCTACCCGTCCGAAGATGACCCATGCATTTTGGTACGCCAGACCAATGGCGACCTGGTGGCCTACTCCCAGGTGTGCACTCATCTTTCCTGTGCTGTTGTTCACAACGAACAAGAGAATGCTCTTTTCTGTCCTTGCCATCATGGGTATTTTTCCGTCGCTGAAGGCAGGCCTTTTGCCGGCCCGCCGACACGCCCCTTGCCGCGCATCAGGCTGGAGCAACAGGGTAATGAGATATTTGCCGTGGGAGTTGAGGTCGCATGAGCACGCGCCAGTCACAGGGCACAACGCTTTTCACCGCGCTGCTGGTGCTGGTCGGCATTGGCGTGGTGGTGCAGCTCTGGCTGCTGGCTGCTTCTGTCGATGCATTGATGCGTCACCAGGGAGGCACTGCGGTGCGCGCCGCTGTGGCATCGGCCGTTGTGTTCGTGATCAATGGCCTGCTGGTCCTGTACGTCATCAACTTTGATCGCAAAGTGGAACAGGGCCGGAATTGAACAGTACTCCGCATGAAAATAAAGTATCTCCCGGTAAGGAGCTGGTCATGTCCAAACCACAACCTGAAACGCTGTCCGATAACCTGGGCAGTGTTCCGGGCCGCCAGTTAAGCGGCGATCACGGAATGCTGTTCGACCTGAATGCCGAAATCGCAAGTCTTGAAGCCGCGGAAGACCGCGCCACGCAAGGTGCATCGCGCACAACCTCAATGCTGGTTAAATATCCGGGACTGCGTATTGCTCTGATTACAATGCGGGCCGGAGCAACGTGGGATAATCACAAAACCGAGGCACGCATCAGCGTTCAGCCGCTTCGCGGTCAAATCAAGTTCAAGACGCCGGGCAGCACAGTCAATCTGTCCGCGGGCCAATTGCTTATCCTGGACCCGGCTGTACCACACGCTGTCGAAGCCATCGAGGAAAGCGTGTTTTTGCTGACGCTTGCGCCGCCGCACCAGACATAAAACGTAATTGCCGATCGAACAGCTTAGGAAATGCTCACCAACTTCGCCTGATGGGCCGGCGGCTGTTTGAAGGTAAGCATCAGGTTTGCCGCAAAAACAGTGACAGCCATCAACTCGCAAACCGCGGACCAGGGCAAAATACGCCAGGCGGGCGGCCAATAACCCTCATAAGCAAGCGCCTCGCTGCTGACTCGCAGGGCACATCCCACGTTCAGGAGAACGAGCGATGCGAACATGAGCCGTGGACTATAGAGAAGCCGCATCCCAGCAAATGCAGGCAGCACGCGCTGGCCGATGGCAAACACCATGGTTGAGATGAATCCAACGGTGAGCGCATGCCGTGATGCGCCAATCCAGCCATAGGTGTGATCGAAGTACGCGGCGCACACTCCCAGATCAGCAGCGATCACCAGCCACACATAGGCGATGCGAACAAAAACAGGAAATGAAGCATGCACGCCCACGATCTTGGCGGGCCGCTCAGGCTTCTCAAACAAATGCAGGGCGACAATCGCCACAATGGATGCCAGCACCAGGAACCACGGCGATGTGTGAAACAACCCGGCTAACGCCAGCAAAACGCCCACGATGGCGCACAAGAGCGCGAGTCGCAATAGCCGTTGGTTCACCGCTCGGAGTCCCAGGAAGACCGGCAACCAGCGCGCGCTGAAACCCCACACCGTGGGGACAATGAATCCGTAAGTCAGCATGACCAGCAGCCGCGCCTCAAAAATTGTGGGGAACGCCGGCGTCGCACCATAGAAGCCAATGTACGCGGCGGCCAGGAGATTCATCAGCAGTGAAAGGCCAAGCGAGATCGTACCAACCAGGACGGACAGAATCCACACGGGCATAGCTCCGGCGTTCGATGGGGCGGAACGGTGGCTTCTGACCTTCACCAGGAAAATCAGAAACGCACACATCTCAAGCGCGGCGGATGCGGGAAACGCGATGCGCCATTGCCCTTGATATATACCGGCGCTCCAGCGGAGCAGCACGCCAGTCGTCCAGAACAGCCAGGCAATCCAGCCGGCTAACACCGGCGGCGCCGGGCGTCCAGCCATCTTGGGAATCGAGTAGAAACCGATTCCCAGGATGAATGTTCCAATCCAGCCAAAGATCTGGGCATGGCCATGCGCCTGTATCCACGTTGTTGAAACGGCCGCACCATGGCTTCCACTGATCGAAATCAGGTTCCAAACACCAAGAAAGGTTCCCGGCAGCAGCATGAACAACAATCCCGTAATGACGTAAGTCATGAGCAGACGTTGCGCGCTGAGTTCCCGAGACTGGAGCGCAGATGCCGGCATCTCCGGCCGGACGATGGTGGCGGTTTCGAAAGGTTGAGCCATGGTGACGCTCGCCTTTAAGACGCTTTGTTGGTCAGCTGTTCCAGGTTGATCGCTCCCGGGAACAGTACGTTGTTTTCCAGGTGGACATGCTGATGCATGTCAGCTTCAAATTCCTGCAGCGCGGAGTAAAGCGTCTTGTAGCTGAAGCAAGCGTCTTCAGGGGCGCTGTAGCTCTGGCTGGCTGTGCGAATCGCTTTCAACGCGGCGCCGGCTGAATCATGTTCCAGTTCCATCATGTGCACCGGATTGCTCACCGTTCCGAACATGGGTTTGCGCGGAGTCAGCCCGCGTTTGACCGCTGCTTCAAGCTCAACCACGTAAGGAAAGAGAATGCGCTCTTCTTTCATCATGTGCGCCGCCATTTCCTCTGACATCTTTGAAAAGACTTGCTGGATCTCCAGCAGTTCGGAATGACCTTTGCCATGCACGGCCACGACCTTCTTCAGTAACTGCTGGATACGCGGGATCTCCTGCTTCAGGTAGCCGTGGTGTTTGGCGACAATGTACTCCACCAGCGCTGCAAGGCCCGCATCCATCTCAGGTGCCGTAGTGCCGGATTTTGCGGGTGACAGCTGGTTCTCCTGCAACCTCTGCAATACGTCTTCCGGATTCATTCCGATTTGAGTGCAGGCATCTCGAAGCGATCTTGCGCCGCCACAACAGTAGTCAATTCCAAGCTGCTCAAAAAGACGCGTCGCATTGGGCATTGAGATGGCAAATTCGCGGACGGTCGTATTAGGGTCAAGATTCATGGTGGTCTCTCCTTCAACAAAGCTGTTCAGATCGATCTCAGCCTTAAGTGTAGGAAGCCGCCAAGGATGCGCCTATGACCTTTGTCACAGTGGCCTATTCATGGGTTTCCAGCTGGGCCTGCAGACGCCGCAGATCGGGAATGGTGACGGTCTTCGCCTCCATGCGAATCAATTCCTCTGCCTGCAGGCGGCTGAGATTGCGCGAGACCAGCTCGCGGACCGTACCGATCTGTGCCGCCAACTCCTGGTTGCTGGGCGGAAGCTGGATTTGAATGCCCTGCTCTGTTCTCTTTCCTGACTTGGCAAGGCGCAGCAAGACTGATATCAAACGGCCCCGCACGGTCGTAAAAGAAAGCTCTTCAATGATTCCGACCAGCTGGCGCAGCCTTCCGCCAACAACTTTCAGAACTTTGAGCGGCACTTGAGGATGCACCAGGCACAGGGAATGAAAATCCTGCTTGCTGATGAAATAGAGACGCGCCTGGTCCATTGCGGCCACAGAAGCAGGATAATTCCCGCCATCGAAGACAGGCAGTTCTGCCACGGAACTGCCCGGACCTTCAATGGCAAGCACCTGCTCGCGCCCGCCAGCGGAGCTCTTGAAAATGCGAATACGCCCGCTCTCGACAATGAAGAGACCGGCGCAGGCATCTCCTTCGCTGAATACGAGTTCCTGGGCAGCGTAATTTCGGGGAACCGCTCGCTCGCCAAGGAACTTCAACTCAGCGGCGGAGAGATCCGCAAAGATAGGCACGCGACGAAGAGTATCCAAACATTGCGCGATAGCCGGCATTGCAGTCAATTGTACCCACTTGAGATGCGTTCTTGGTAAGGTATGAACCGCCAGGATAGAGGCAACGGTCATCGGCCGCAGGCAAATCGCCGCGCACCCGCCGTGCATCTGAGTCTGGATAGAATAGACGGCTTGGATGAAACAAACTGGGGAGGCAGACATTATGGCAGTGAGCAAGAAATCGGCTGAGCCCGGGAGCAAGCAGAATGCCGGCAAAAAGCCGGCAACGCAAGCCGGCGAATTTCGCATTGGTGCAGAACTGCCCATCTTCCGGCTTGGTTTTGGCGCAATGCGAATTACGGGTAAAGGCGTCTGGGGAGAACCCCGCGACCATGACGAGGCGATCCGAGTACTCCAGCGCGCCTTGGAGCTGGGCATCAACTTCATTGATACCGCCGACTCTTATGGCCCCGAGGTAAGCGAGCGTCTTATTGCAGAGGCTCTCCATCCGTATCCCTCTGGCTTGGTGATTGCTACGAAGGCCGGGTTTGAACGGCCCGGTCCCGATCGTTGGGTGGAGAATGGGAGACCCGAACACCTCCGGTCGGCCTGCGAAGGCAGCTTGCGCAGGCTGCGCGTCGATCGCATCGATCTTTTTCAACTCCACCGCATCGATCCGAAGGTGCCCGCTGACGACCAACTCGGCACCCTGCGGGATCTGCAAGCTCAAGGCAAGATTCGCTGCGTGGGACTTTCCGAAGTCAGCGTCGCTCAGATCGAACACGCTCGCAAAATCGTGCCGATCGTTACAGTGCAGAACCGCTATAGCATTACGGACCAGGCCTACAATGATGTACTGGAATACTGCGAGCACGCGGGCATTGGTTTCATTCCCTGGTTCCCCCTGGCGGCCGGCCGGCTCACTGCTTCCGGCAGCGCGATAGCGAAGACAGCCGGGAAGTTCGAGATCACAACTTCTCAACTCGCTTTGGCGTGGCTGCTGTGGCGTTCGCCCGTCATGATCCCGATTCCCGGAACCTCGCAGGTCCGGCATCTCGAAGAAAACGTCGCCGCTGCAGGCTTGAAGCTCGACGAATCAGCCCTCCAGGAGCTGGGCCGGTCCTTGCGTGCGGCTTAAGGAAGTGACAACACGAAGAGGCTGATTCGCGCCCAATTGAATGCCGATGGGCCGGTGCTGCCAGAATCCAAAGCCTTCTGTACAATACGTGGTTCTTTTATGCGCTACGGATTCGTTATCGACCAGGATCGATGTATTGGCTGCCACGCCTGTACGGTGGCGTGCAAGGAGGAACACCAGGTCCCCATCGGAGTCTTTCGCACATGGGTGAAATACGTGGAGACCGGCGAGTTTCCCGAGACCCGGCGCCACTTCGGCGTGATGCGATGTAACCACTGTGATGACGCCCCCTGCATCGAGATTTGTCCCACCCACTCCCTCTTCCGCCGTTCTGATGGAATCGTAGACTTCGACAATCGCCGTTGTATCGGTTGCAAGGGTTGCATGCAGGCTTGCCCCTACGATGCGCTCTACATCGATCCCAACAACAACACCGCAGCCAAGTGCAATTTCTGCGCGCATCGCGTCGAGCAGAATCTGGAGCCGGCATGTGTGATCGTCTGCCCAACGCAGGCGATTCTGGCCGGAGACCTGGACGATAGCAGCAGCAAGACTGGCGCAGTGCTTGCGAACCGGAACACCGTTGTTCGCAAACCAGATAAAGGAACGCTACCCAAGCTGCATTACGTCGGCATTCACGATGATCTCCTCCAGCCAACGCGTCTTCTAAAACAGAACACCCTGCTGTTCGCGGACCGGCGCGATACTCCGATGACGCTCGGCAGGTTCGACGCAAGCCAGACGCGTGAAGTGTATGACGTGCCTCATCCCGCTCCGTGGGGATGGAAGATTGCAGCCTACCTCTGGACCAAGTCCATCGCGGCCGGCATGCTTCTGGTCGCAGCCTTGCTGATGTTTCTGGGAACCCCCGGTGCTCGCCTGAACATTGTCAGTCCAATCATCGCGCTCGTAGCGGTTGCCGCGACCCTCGCGCTGCTCATCTTCGATCTCAAACGTCCTGATCGGTTCTTCTACCTGCTTACGACGCCAAACTTCCGCTCATGGCTGGTGCTTGGCGGCAACATTCTTATGGCTTATGGAGCGTTCGCGGTGGCATGGCTTTTCGATGGCTTGTCTCACTCTGACGTTCCCGCATTGATCGTGTGGCCCACGATCATTCTGGCGATTGCCACTGCCTCATACTCGGCTTTTCTCTTTGCCCAGGCCAGGGGACGCGACTTCTGGCGCCATAAATGGTTCAATGCGTGGCAACTGCTGCTGCAAGCCCTCATTGCGGGTGCAGCCGTCCAGATAATCATGGTGGACCAGCCGGAATTCCAGGGCCGGATGCCCCTGTTCGGATCCGCCTCAGGTTTTTTGCAGCTGTTTTTGATCTTCTGGTTAATCAGTGTCGGAATAGAAATCGCTTTGCCGCAAAAGACAGCCGAAGAGCGCATGGCCAGACGTCACATGCTCGGCGGACCATTGGGCCGCCGTTTTCTTGGCTTCACAATAATTCTCGGCGCCGTTTGCCCTCTGGGCATTCTGGTGCTCTTCAGCGATTCAGTCGCGCTCGTGCGCATCGCGGCGATTCTGGCCTTGTTCGGCTTGTTCTGGTTTGAATACGTGTGGGTGCGGGCTGGGCAGTCCGTTCCGCTGAGTTGAGGCCCGTTATGAAGGATCATCACCCGCTAAATCCGGCTGCGCAGGAATTGGATGCTCCCTCTTCCGGGCTCGCCAGTTTTCCGCCATCGAGCCGCTGGGATGATTGGACAGAATTCGATCCTGCGCAGTGGCCGCGGCGCGTCAAGAAAAACTACTCTCTTATTCCGACCATTTGCTTCAATTGCGAAGCAGCCTGCGGACTTCTGGCCTACGTCGACAAGGACAAAATGCGCATCCAGAAATTTGAAGGAAACCCCACGCATCCGGGCAGCCGCGGCCGCAACTGCGCCAAAGGACCTGCAACCATCAACCAGGTCAACGATCCTGAGCGCATCTTTTATCCCCTGCGGCGCGTCGGCAAGCGGGGTGAAGGCAAGTGGGAGCGCATAAGCTGGGATACAGTCCTCGATGACCTTGGCAGCCGTATTCGGAAAGCGCTGCAGGAAGGCCGCAAGAACGAGCTGATGTATCACGTCGGCCGCCCGGGACACGAGCTGATTTACAACCAGCGAGTGCTGCACGCCTGGGGCATCGACGGCCACAACAGCCATACCAACGTTTGCTCCGCGGGTGCGCGCGCCGGATATGCTTTCTGGCACGGAATGGACCGGCCCTCGCCAGACTACGCCAATGCGCGCTTTATCTTGCTGCTGAGCTCACATCTCGAAGCTGGCCACTATTTCAATCCGCACGCGCAAAGGATCATCGACGGAAAATCCAGGGGCGCTAAGGTCTGTGTCGTGGACACGCGGCTCTCCAATAGCGCCTCCAAAGCTGACTATTGGCTTTCGCCATGGCCGGGGACTGAATCCGCAATGCTGCTGGCCATGTGCCGCATCTTGCTGGAAGAGAACCGTTTTGATCGCGACTTTGTGCGCCGCTGGGTGAACTGGGAAGAGTACTTGCGCTCTGAATTTCCCAACGAACCTCGGACCTTCGATCACTTCATTGCGGTCCTGAAGCGAATCTACGCGCAGTTCACGCCGGAATTCGCCGGGAAGGAGTCGGGGGTGCCCTCAGCTCAGATCGTCGAGATCGCGCGCGAAGTCGGACGTGCAGGTTCGGCCGTGGCAACCCATGTCTGGCGTAACGCAGCTGCCGGCAACCTCGGAGGATGGCAGGTCGCCCGCGCTTTGGAGTTCCTCACGGTGTTGGTGGGCGCTGTGGGAACGGTAGGCGGCGTCGCTCCCAGCGCTTTCAACAAATATATTCCCACTCCGCCACTCATGCCGCCGGCTCCAAAGGCTTGGAACCCGATGATGTGGGCCAAGGAATTTCCACTTGCCTTTTTTGAGATGAGCTTTCTGCTTCCTCATTTTCTTAAAGAACAGCGCGGCAAACTGGCCATGTATTTTACGCGTGTCTACAACCCGGTCTGGACTAACCCAGACGGCATGAGCTGGATTGAAGCGCTCAGCGATGAGAGCAAGGTTGAATGCCATGCCTGCCTCTCGCCCACGTGGAGCGAGACCGCCTGGTTCGCCGATTATGTACTGCCGATGGGCCATGCCTCTGAACGGCACGACCTGATGAGCCAGGAGACGCACGCGGCCCGATGGATTGGATTTCGCCAACCCGTAATGCGTGTCGCACTGGAGAAGCAGGGCAAGAAATTCAACTCGACCTATGAGGCGCATCGCGAAGCCGGGCTGGGCGAGGTCTGGGAAGAAGATGAGTTCTGGATCGAACTCTCATGGCGCATCGATCCCGATGGTTCGCTGGGCATCAGGAAGTATTTCGAATCCCCTTATCGCGCAGGCCAGAAGCTGGCCATCGACGAATACTATCGCTGGATTTTTGAGAACAGCGTGCCGGGACTTCCCGCAGAAGCAGCGAAGGAGGGTCTATCGCCGCTCGATTACATGCGCAAGTACGGCGCATTCCTGGTTCAGGAAGACTCTTATGCCGGCCACGAGCAGCCTATCGCACCAAAGGACCTGGAAGCAGCGACGGTCGACCCGCAAACGCACGTGGTAAGCGCGAAAGGTTCGCCGCTTGGCGTGCAGGTGGAAGACAAACCCTGCGTTGGTTTCCCCACGCCGTCGCGCAAGCTCGAGTTCTACTCCGCGACGCTCAAAGACTGGGGATGGCCCGAGTATTCCATTCCCGCATACATCAGGAGCCACGTGCATCGGGACAATATCGACATAAATAAAGGAGAGATGCTCCTTCTCCCAACCTTTCGGTTGCCGACGCTCGTTCATAGCCGGACCGGCAACGCCAAGTGGCTCTACGAGATCTCACACAAGAATCCGGTCTGGCTGCACACAAGTGATGCCGCACGGCTGGGAGTCAGCACCGGCGACCTTGTGCGGATTGAGACCAGTATCGGCTACTTTGTCGATCGCGTCTGGGTGACCGAAGGAATTCGTCCGGGAATCGTGGCGTGTTCGCACCACCTGGGAAGGTGGCGATTGCAGGAAGATTCGGGTGGTGAGCGGTGGTCAACCGCGGTCGTGAAGCTGGATCAAATCAAACCCGGCGAGTGGATGATGCGCCAGGTCCATGGCGTGCGTCCGTTCGCAAGCGATGATCCTGATTCTGCGCGCATTTATTGGGAGGACGCGGGAGTTCATCAGAACCTGGTCTTCCCTGTCCAGCCTGACCCAATCAGCGGACAGCACTGCTGGCATCAGAAAGTGACGGTCACTCGCGCTGCCGAAGGCGACCATTACGGCGACATTTTCGTCAATACCAACCAGGCGCACCTCGAATATCAGCGTTGGTTGAAGCTGACTCGCCCTGCCCCTACGGGCGAAAAGCTTCGACGTCCCTTGTGGCTGCCCCGGCCCTATCGTCCTGCCAACGAGGCTTTCTTTGTAGAGGAATAATGGCTGAATGAGTTAAGCACATTGCATCGTATATAAGCAGGGGGGAAACCATGAAGGTCGGGATTGTTGGCGCCGGCGCGGTCGGCTCGGCATGCCTTTTGTCGCTCGTCCTGAGGCAAAGCGCCCGTGAAGTTGTACTCGTAAACAGAAACCGGAAACGGGCCCGCACACGCCACCGGAGCTGGTGATGTCGCACCTCAACATCGATAGGGCAACGCTTGACGCGATCCCAACACGGGCCGTTGTCGTGATGCCGGGTTAGACAACCATCCAGTTTTGAAGTGTTCCTAGGCGGCGAGGTTGATGAGAGCCAGTCCACTGTCATCGTCATGCGTCCGGCACAGATGGACTGGCATTTCGGAAATGATCATTTCCAATGTCGGCCAGACTCTTCCTCCCAGGAAATGTCCTCCGTGTGCCGTACCATCCTGCTTTCCAACAACTACATGAGCATGCAAGGTCGGCGTGGCGTCCTTTTCGACGATATTCCCGGCAAAGGACAGCACCTCTACCTGCTCTTTGATCTCAATCCGCTTGTAGTCTTTTTTCTGGCGATCAAAAAAACCTACAGTAACTTCGCTGAACGCGCCAATGGCGGTCAGATGGGCGTCCGCGAACCGGTTGAGGGTGGCAAATTTCAACAGCTCCTCTCGTACCTTATCGTTCTTGTCGAATACCACTGCGAATGTTCTTAGTCCATTGTCCTCATGCAGCAATTTTGCTTTCATGGATCGGTCCCCTTGTTGGCAAGAGATGCTTCCAAAGCCTGGAGAAGTTTTCCCAACTTTCAGACGCCGGCAATGGGAAGGTTTCCTCGGTTTGACATATTTGTTACCCAAAAAAGTTGTGGCAGGAAGTCTGAGAAAAGCGGCTGACACAGAAGGAAGAGAAAGCTGGTAACCCAAACGGTTTTTCCGGTAGAAACCAAATCGTGCAGGGATTGGCTCAATCGACCTTTGCAGCGCGCCTCTTCACGGCGATGGACTCAACAACTTGTAACTGAGTGGAAACAGAGGCAAATCATGCATTCCGGCCCCTTCGGTGACTCTTGTGGTCGACGGGCGAGGCGATCTCGCTCAACTCGTCGACTGGCGGCCTTTGTTGCAGGAGAAGCTCGATCTGTCGGAAGAGGTCGGCAGGTGCAATCGGCTTATCGAGCAGGGTGAATTTCACCTCGGCTTGCTCCATCAGCAGACGGGCACGGCCCACGTCGCCGCTGAAGAGCAGGATGGAGCAGCGAGGAAGTTGTTCGCGGATGTGCATACATAGTTGCACGCCATTGACATCGGGCATCATCACATCGCTCATCACCAGGTCGGGGACGAACTCGGACACGAGCTCGATGGCAGCGGCGGCGCTGTGGACCGCGCGACACTCGTACCCGGCGGACCCCAGCACCGCGGCTGTGGTATTGGCTATGCGCGCGTCGTCGTCGACGACCAGGATCTTGTAAAGATGGGCCCTCGGAACCTCGGAAAGCGGGATGGTTTGAACAATTGTTTTGAGTCGTTGCATGGGACCCTCTGTACAGAAGCTAGCAGGTCGGGGGTGATGCGGGGTGTTTCGTTCAGATTCTTTAAGGCCTGGTTCTGCCCTCGGGATAAGCCAGATGAGCGGCTGGTGAGCGCCCTATCCCGGCAGCGTTGGCGCAACTCGGCGTTTCGCTAAGATAGGACTGCGCTAGGGCTTGAGATAGGATTGCGGTAGGATAATTTTTCGTTCGTACTTCAATATGCATCAAACGATTAGCGAGTCTTTCGGAAGCCCCAAGCATGGCTGCTAAGAAAAAGTCGAGGTTCAGCGGGATAATGCAGGCCGACGTCCCGCTCGGTCGCGACGGCAAACATCATGCACTCGTCGCCGAGCTGCTGCACGATCTGCACGAGCTCAAGCCGGGCATGGCCCTCAAGGTCGCGATCGCCGACATTGGAACCTCCAAAGCCAAGATCCGGTCCGCGCTACTGCGTGTGAGCAAAGCGACGAAAGTTCCGCTCGCCACCTCCAGCGACGCCAAATACCTCTACATCTGGAAGACGCTTAACGGCAAGCCGATTAAGCCGTAAAATTGGGACCCCGCCAGCAACCATTATTTAATTCTGTGACTTGACATCATCTCTGATTAGTCTTGGACGACCGGGATTTGAACCCGTCTTACTGCCGTGAGAGCGTGCAGGTAGTTGCCCGCCTTTCAAGCTGCTGGCGACAGCACGTCCCTGATTTTGCGCAAGAGTGCTTCGGAGGTGAATGGCTTTTCGATGAAAGCGTGACCGCCCGAAAGCAGCGCAGTGACGTCTTCCGCCCGGTCCGTATACCCCGACATGTACAACACCTTTGTGTTGGGCTTTAGCCCGCTTAAAGACTCGGTGAGTTCACGGCCTCCCATCTGCGGCATTACCATGTCGGTGATCACTAAATCGATTTGTTGCGGATGTTGGCGCACCAATTGCAACGCTTCGCGGCCACTTGTGGCCGGCAGTACGCAGTAGCCGGCCTTTCGCAGGACCTCGCAGAGCAGACCGCAAAGACTTTCCTGGTCATCGACCACGAGAACTGTTTCCGAGCCACGGGTTAATACATGCCGCATTGTTTGGGGCTGCGCCGCGTATGCGACTGAGCCCTCTACGCGCGGAAAATAAACGTAAAAGGTAGTGCCATGATCGGGTTCGCTTTCAAGGTGAATATGCCCTCCTGCGTGGTGCACGATTCCGTGTACTGTCGCCAGGCCAAGACCAGTTCCCTTGCCCTGCTCCTTCGTGGTAAAGAATGGTTCGAAGATTCTTGCCTTGACCTCGGGCCCCATACCGATCCCCGTGTCACTCACAGTCAGACAGACAAATCCCCGGACATCACCCGGTGAGGTAAGAGCGTGGCAGCAGTTCTCCTCCAATTGAACGTTGGCAGTGGCCAGAACCATTTTTCCACCACGCGGCATGGCGTCTGCCGCGTTAATCACCAAATTCATGATGACCTGGTGAATGTGGCCACGGTCGGCGCAGATCAAGCCGAGGTCGGAATCAGGCATCAGATTGAGTTCAACGTCGTCGCGCAGCAAGCGGCGCAACATGCCGGATATCTCTGTAAGGACTTCGTTCAAGTTCAGCACGCCGGCTTGAGGCCTCTGCGGACGGCTGAAAGCCAGCAGTTGCCGCGTGAGTGAATTGGCCTGTTCCGCGGCTTTGTAGATCTCGTGCAGCTGCTTCTGGAGGGGCGTGCGATCAACGAGTTCGGGAAACATTGACTCGCAATAACCGAGAATGATCGTCATGAGATTGTTGAAGTCATGAGCAATACCGCCGGTAAGGCGTCCGATTGCCTCCAGCTTACGAGTCCGGACCAGCTCTTCCTCAATTTTTTCGCGGTGGCCGATCTCGGCCCGCAGCCGTTCGTTTGCTTGCTGGAGCTCAGCTGTGCGCTCGGCGACACGTAGCTCCAGCTGATCGCGAGCTTTTGACAGCTCCACCTGGCTCCGTTGCAGCGCGCGTTCAGCCATCATACGTTCGGTAACATCCAGCGCGTGACCCAACACGCGGACGGGCGACCCGGGTTCCTCATAGCGCACGTTGCGATATAGCCAAAGGCGCTCCGTACCATCCTTGGCCTGCAACTTCATAACTCCGGTGTCGACGGGATTGGTGCGGAGGCGTTGAAGGTAATCCTCGAAAAGGTGCTGAACCGAAGGGGTGAGAAACTCCCGGATATTTCTGCCGGCACTGTCCTCAACACGATAGCCCAGCGACTGCGCAGCTGCGGGATTAATCATGAGCAGCATGCCACTTAGATCATGAATACACATCAACCCAAGACTATTCTCGACCAGAAGGCGGTATAGCCTTAGCTGCTGCTCGGATGCGGACATTCTGATGTCCTCGATCAACTCAGGGCGAGAGGTCATCTTGCGGAGGCAGGTTACCGAAGAACCTCAACTGGCCAACGGACCTGGAAAAATGGTTCCTGTGCCCGTTAGGAGCAGATGATACGCCAGCTCCTGAGTTCGTGCCTGCTCTTACTATAATACGGCACCTGCATCTCGCTCGCGAGAACCGCATTGCCGCGCTGTTCACAGAGCCCTGCCGCCCGGCCCAATTTGGAACTCTGGAAAGAAACGCTTTCACGCCGATAGCCCGTTGATCTGGGCGGCGGGCCGTGCCTCTGTTGTCCGACAAACGGAGGATTTGCCGAATTCTCAAAAGATTAAGATGTCCTGCGCGCAGATGCAGGTCGCAATATCCTCGAACGCTCCTTGAAGGCTTTCTTCGCAGGAAATGATTCAACAGCTCACGCCCTCACCTATTCAACCCGTCTATATCATCAACAACTCAGAAGTGCCCTGAGAAGTTTGCCGACTTTTCGCCATCAGCAGCGCAAAGTTGCCTGGTTATTTTTCCCCAAAACGTGCGCCCATAGACGGACTCACCCGGGAGCAGCCACGGGTTGCTATCGCGCAGGGAACCGGTGTTTAACAGAAGGTAAACTATGGTTGGTGTAGACTTGGTTGAGGTAAGCCATGGTCGCTGAATAATTCCGGAACAAGGATACCAAAGAACCTGGAGTTTGGACGGCTACTGTGGTTACCCACGTGCTCTTGTTCATCTTTGTTCTTGTTCCTCTTTGTTTCCTTTTGCTATAGTTTCCGGAGAATCTCAATGCTGGCGCGACTTCATCTCCGTGGGTTCCTGGTGGGGGCTGCCCTGTTATGCCTTGCGCCATTTCTTTCGGCGCAAGACGGGCTTAAAGGAGCCGTGTCACAGGCGGATTTCACGACGTCACTGGGAAACACCCTGGCGGTGGCAAATCTGGATGGTGATAACCAGGCCGACGGGGCCATCCTTCTGGATTCAAAGAGGTTGGGATCCTACAACAGCATTAAGATTGAGCTGCATTTCACAAATCGCCCTAATTCGGAACTAACCTTTGAATCAAATGGCCAGCCGGTTGCTGTGCGGGCATGGGATGTCGATCACGACGGCGACACCGATTTGGTCGTAGAGGATGTGTTCACGCACAAACCGGTCCGCGTTTGGATCAATGAGGGACACGGTGATTTTCACGAGGGAAGTGTTCAGGATTACACTTCGCTCGCATTTATCGCCAGCGGTCAATTGCAATTGCCATCGAACCGGCCCGGCGATCTTCCGCTCGGGCTCCCGCCGCAACGCAGCTTTGATATTTCTGTTCTGACCGTTCACGCGCTGGGCCGTCCTCCATCACCAGGCACGCGAGTGGCGGCAGCTATCGATCCGTCGGCTAAGTCGCATAGTCACACTTCACCATCTTCCCGCGCACCCCCCTTCCTCGCATAAATCGTCGTTCGAACCCTGGTCTAAAAAAAGCGGATCAACGTGTGGCTTTGTGGCGCATTGCGTTGATACCCGGGCCCCTCTTCGAATCGTGCGCTAAACCGGTTCTGTGACGCTTGCAAAAGAATTCAGGAAAGTGAACGCTATGCAAAACCTAAAACCTGGTCTGGGAGCGTTGTCTTTGATCGTGCTGGCAATCGCTTTCTCAGGCTGTGATTCCGAGCAGAACTCCGCCAAGGCGGCGGCGAAACCGTCAGATTCCGATCCGGTTCGATACGTCAAGGCAATAGAACAAGCAATTCCGGACACGTTGGACCTGGCGGCGAAAGCGCAGGCGGACCCGACCAAGGTTGTGCGCATTTTTCCGCCTGCAAGCGGCCGCGTGTTGGCGATCGACGTCAAACCTGGAGACCGAGTCCGGAAGGGCCAGACTCTCGCCATTTTGAACAGCAGTGACGTTGCCAGTGCCCGGTCCGATTACGCCAAAGCCAGAATCGAAGCTGAACGCGCGACGCGCGCGATGGACCGCCAAAAGCTCTTGTTGGAGCACGGTGCTGCAGCGGAAAAGGACTACATTGACGCAAAGGCTCAGAGCGATGGGGCCGCGGCTGAACTTGCCCGTGCGCGGCAGCGTCTTGAGCTGCTCAACGTAGACCCCTCGGCAGGCAGTGACAACGTGCCCTTGATCGCGCCAACGAGCGGGGTTGTTCTCGACGTCAGCGCAGGCGCAGGAGAGTTTTCAAAATCTCTTGAATCGGCAAATCCGCTCATCACGATCGCTGACCTCAACACAATTTGGATTATCGGCGACGTGTACGAGAAGGATGTTGAGAAACTGGGTCGTGGCAAGCAGGTCACCATCACGCTTGATGCCTATCGGGAAAAACAATGGAGTGGTCACATCGAATCCATTTCGGGAGCTCTCGATCCTGTTAGCCGGACGCTGAAAGTCCGCATTGCGCTTCCGAATACCGATGAGCGCATCAAGCCCGAAATGTTCGGCACGATTCACGTAAAAGCCGGCACGCATCAGGCTCTTGTAGTTCCAGCAGCGGCCATCATTCGAGAAGGCAGTACCACCACTGCATTTGTCAACCACGGCGGTAAACCCGAGCAACGCACGGTTACCACCGGTCAGACAATCGGCGAAAACGTGGAGATTACCGGCGGCTTGCAGGCCGGTGACGAGGTCGCGGCGGAAGGCGCAGAACTGCTGAAAGGGGGACCCACGGAGTAATGCGTGGTTTCATTCATGCAGTTCTGCGCTACCGAATCATTGCCTTGATCGGCATGGCGGCCTGGCTTATTGCCGGAATATGGGCGTTAATACGTCTCGATATCGAGGCCTATCCAGATCCTTCGCCGCCGCTGGTGGATGTGATCACTCAGAACCCTTCATGGTCGGCCGAGGAGATGGAACAGCAGGTGACGGTTCCTATTGAGACCGCGCTCAACGGTATACCGAGGCTGGAGTATGTTCGCTCCATCAGTATCTTTGGGCTAAGCGATGTGAAACTCTACTTCGGTTTTGACTCGGATTACTTCCTCGACCGACAGGAAGTTCTGAACCGTTTGCAGACCGTTACGCTTCCGCAAAGCCTTCAACCACAGCTTTCGCCCTGGTCGGCTATCGGTGAGATTTACCGTTATCAGCTCAAAGGGGACGGCTACAGCCTGAATGAAGTCAAGGCAGCCGAAGATTGGTTTGTCCGGCGTGAACTCAAACAAGTGCCGGGCATTGTCGACGTAACGACTTTTGGAGGAACCACAAAGCAATATCAGGCGGAGATCGATCCGCACAAATTGCTCCAATACAACGTCACTCTGCCGCAAGTGCTTTCCGCAATCAGTGCCAGCAACCAGAACGCCGGAGGCAACTACCTGGAGGTTGGCGCACAGAGCGTGAACGTTCGCGGCCTGGGCTTGCTGAAGGGCGTTCCTGAAATGGGAAATGTGCTGGTGGCGGAACGAAACAATGCCCCCATTTTTCTTCGTGACATCGCAGATATCCACGAGGGTTATCAGCCGCCGCTCGGCCGGGTCGGCCGCGACGCCGACGGCAACATTGTGAAGGGTACCGTCCTGCTGCAGCGCGGCGAGCAGTCGTTGCCCGCGCTTAAAGCTCTCAAGCAAAAAATTGCAGATCTAAACGGAGGTCTGCTGCCACGCGGAATGAAAATCGACACAATCTACGACCGCAAGGCTCTGATCGACGTTACCACTGAAACCGTTCGTCACGTTGTGTTCGCCGGCCTGGTCCTGGTAACCGCTCTGCTTCTCATCTTCCTGGGTGATGTTCCGCTTTCACTCGTGACGGCTCTCACCATTCCGTTTGCGGTGCTTTTTGCATTCGGCATGATGTCGGTAACCGGCCGTTCGGCGAACCTGATTTCAATCGGTGCGATTGACTTCGGCATCATCGTTGATTCGGCCATCGTTGTGCTGGAGAACATTTATCGTCGAATGCACGAGGCCACCAATGAAGCACACAGGATGGATCTGATTGCGGAAGCGACAGCGGAAGCTGCGAAACCGGTTCTTTTCTCCACTCTCATCATTCTGGTTGCATTCATCCCGTTGTTCACGATGCAAGGCGTCCCCGGACGGATCTTCGCCCCGATGTCCGTCACCTATGGCTTTGCGCTTACCGGAGCGCTGATCTTTTCTCTCGTATTTGCGCCAGTACTCGCCTCTTATCGCCGCGGCGTACGCAGCGGCCACGTGGCCGATACCGGACTGGTGCACTGGCTCAAGCGCCATTACGAACGGCTGCTCATTCGCGTGATGTGGAACCGCAAGCTCGTGCTGCCGGCTGCCGTTGTAGTGCTGTGCGTCTCGTTGGGGTTGTTCTGGACGATCGGTGGAGAATTTATGCCGAAACTGGAGGAAGGAAATCTCTGGATTCGCACCACGCTGCCGCAGGACATCTCCTTCAACTACGCTTCTCATTTGGCCGATGAGATGCGTGGTATCCTCCGCTCATTTCCCGAAGTACAGCAAGTTGTATCCCAGGTGGGCAGGCCTGATGACGGCACCGATACCACGACTTTTGATGATATTGAATTTCAGGTCGACCTGAAACCGGAGTCCTCATGGAAGACTGCACGCAGCAAGGATCAACTGATCGATAAGATGAACCAGGCTCTTCAGCGCTATCCCGGCGCGGCGTTTAACTTTTCCCAGAACATTCAAGATAACGTTGAGGAAGCCATGTCCGGCGTGAAAGGGGAAAACTCCCTCAAGCTGTTCGGCGATGACATCGATGTATTGGCAAAAACGGCAGCGCGCATACAGACTGTCATGGCCACGGTTCCCGGTGTCACCGATCTGGCCGTGTTCAAGGAAACGGGGCAGCCTAATCTTGTTATCTCCATTGATCGTGCTATGGCCGGTAGATATGGCCTGATGGCAGCGGACGTAAACGCTGCAGTGGAGGCTGCCATCGGCGGAGCCGCAGCAACGCAAATCCTGGAAGGCGATCGACGCTTCGATTTCGTGGTTCGATACAAACCGGAGTTCAGACAGGATCCGGAGGGCATGAAGAATATCCTGCTTGCCACCCCGGACGGCAGCCGCGTACCTCTTGGGCAGGTGGCGCAAATTGGATTTCGCGAAGGAGCTTTCATGGTCTATCGCGAGAATGGCCGCCGCTATATTCCCGTCAAGTTCAGCGTTCGGGGCCGCGATCTGGCAGGTACGATTCAGGAAGTTCAATCCAAGCTTGAGAGTTCCATTCGCTTGCCTGAGGGCTATCACTACGAATGGGCTGGGGAGTATGACAGCCTTCGCCGTGAACAGCAGAGACTCGCCCTCATTATTCCTATCGCCGTGGCAATGATCCTGGGCCTGCTCTATGTTTCGTTCAATTCCCTTCGCGACGCATTGGCTGTGCTTGCCGTGCTGCCATTTGGCGTTGCCGGAGGCGTACTTGCCCTGTTGATTTCACATACACCGTTCAGTATCTCCGCAGCCGTAGGGTTCGCTTCGGTCATTGGCGTTGCCACGCTGGGCGGACTGGTGTTTGTGGCCGGCATTCGTCGAACAGAAGCGCATGAGCATGAGGTCAGGCATTCGATCATCCGAGCTAGTGTTGGCGAGATGCGCCCTGTATTGATGGCGTGCCTGGCGGCGGGACTCGGACTCCTGCCTGCTGCCCTTTCTCGCGGGATTGGAGCCCAGGCTCAACAGCCTCTTGCTCGCGTGGTGGTGGGCGGAATGGTCACCACATCGCTGGCCATTCTGTTCGTCGTCCCGATGATAGCGAGTCTTGGTTGGGTAACGAGTGAACCGGCAGGGCCACCGGAGGGCTCCTAGTTGCTCACACGCACAATTCTCACCATGTCACTGCTCCTCGGTTCTACCTCTGCGCAGACCGATAAGGCTCCCGCTGCTTTGCATCACCGATCTCCGCAACCCAGCTGGAACCTGAAATACAGGTCCGGTGCACCAGGCCTAAGAAAAGATCAGTGGCTCAAAGCCGCGTTTATCGCGGGGCCGGCAACGAACCAGGAGAACGTCCCTGCCATCACAATTTCAATTGACGAGCTCCGCGAAATCGACTTTGAGCACAAGGCGGAGAAAGAATCCGACACAATGGAGCACACGTCGCGATCTGGTTGCGGATACGCGAAAGACCTGATACCGAAAGAGAGCTCAATCCGGGCTTCTGGAACATTCGTCGCATGGGTAACGACGCCCGGGACCGTAAGGCGAACTGCGGAACATCTCAACGCGCGTTATCCCATGCGACTTGTTTGGCGTGACGGAGGCTCCAACAAAGAACTCGTATTTAGCGTCAGGTCCTGTGAATACGCATCTTTTCTCGCAAATCTGCGCTGGATTGTCGGTGAGCGCTGGAAGGATTTAGAACACGAATTTCCATAATGACTTCGATTACGCGATGTTTCAGGCGATGGAAACATCTTGCCGGCGTTCTATTCCTTCTTTTGGCTTCCTGCACGGCGTTCGGCCAGGCAGCGCCTGCCCCAGGCAATGCTGATTCTGATTCAACGGGGGTTCAGGCCAATCCCGGAAGACCGACTGTGTCCACGCCAGCCACGCTGACCCCTGTTGGCTATCTGCAATTCGAAACGGGCGCTCTGGGTGCAGAGACATCGGCAGAATTCGCCAACCGTACCGGCATTGAGACGGTGATCAAGTTAGCGGTTACCCGGAGGCTCGAACTGCTCGTCCAAAACGAGCCAATGGTGTGGTCTGATCTCGGAGATCGCGCCGATCGGCGGCCGGGAGAAGTCTTCCTTGGGTTTCAAACGGTTGTGCGACGTGGAGAAGGCTCGCGGCCCACGATATCTGTCAGCTACTTTAGACGCCTCTATGCCAGCCCGGCCCCGGAATTGGACATTGGAACAAACCGTCAATCCGCTCTATTGCTGGTCAGCTTCGATGTGAAAAAATTCCACGTCGACACGAATGGCATCGTCACCGAACAGATTACCGACGACACGTTAATCCATCGCGCCCAGTTCGGGCAGACACTCTCGATCGCCCATCCAATCGCCGGCAAGCTATCGTTTTCAGGAGAGCTCTGGCATTTCACACAACCCTTGACCAGATCCAATGCTGCCGGGCTGCTTCTCGCACCTACTTACAACGTCAATCGGTTTTTGGTTCTGGACGGCGGCTTTAACCGGGGTCTCACGAGTACCAGCACACGATGGGAAGGCTTCGTCGGTTTGACATATTTGCTGCCTAAAAAGCTGTGGTAGGAAGTCTCCAGAAAAGCGCTAAAACAGAGAAGGAAGAAAAAAACTGCATTGCCGCGATGCTTTTACAGAGCCCGACCTCAAGGCTTTCGTCGCAGGAAATCATTCAGCAGCTCAGGCCCGCGCGCCTATTCAACCGTCACTGGATTTTGACGACAAACGAGACCGTTCCAGTCTGGCTGGGATTGAGCGTGCCTATGAACGTCCACTGAATGCTTCCCGTCTGACCGGCTGCGGGCGCGGTAACGGAGCACCCCGTCAGACTGGCCGGCAACGGAGCACCACAGGCGGCATTCACAAAAACTGTATACGCGGGAGTCGCATCGTTGATGACGATGTTGGAGATGGTGCCGCTGCTGTCATTGGTGAAGGTTAATGTGTAAGTGAGATTGGCGCCCGGCAACGCGGTGGCCTTGTCGACCGCCTTCTCCAGACGCAAGCCCGCAGTGGTTGGCGTGCCCACCGTGGTCAGGTCTTTCACTGTGTACGTGGCGTTGAGTGCCGGGTTGGCATTGGTATAAGAAAAGCTGCCAGTCAACACGGCCGCGTCGCTCGAGTTCAGGGGTGCGCCGATCGGCACGGTGACCTTCAGCAGGACACACAGATTCGTTCCCGCAACCGTGGTAACCGGACCGGAGATCACCGGATCACTGGCAGCAATGACGCCGCTGCAAGTGGTGTCCTGATAAAGAACATGGCTGAACTGAACAATGCTTGGGGATGATGTCGACGCGATGGTAAAGGTGACCTGCCCCGCTGTTCCCGGAGTGAAGATATGCGGGTAGAAGAGGGTCGTGTTAGGAAGCGCCTGCTGCGCACCGTCACCCTGGAAAGTATTCACGGGAACCACGCCAAAGTTCACGCCGGCGAAAAAGCCTTCGGTCGACTTGGTAAAGGTGACGGTGTCGGTAGCACGATTGTAGCTGCCTCCCGTGGCTCCCACGGATGCGCCGGTCGCGATGTAGTTTGCCGGATTAGTTTTGATGATCGCCACCGTAGTCGCGCCTGCCGTGATGAAGAGCGAATATGATCCGTCACTGCCGGACACCTCTGTATCAAAGACCGTGCTGCCGCCATCCGTGGCCTTGATCGATACGCCTGAGAGCCCTGCCTCGGCGCCATCAAGGATTCCATTGTTGGCCGTGCCGCCACCGGCGCCGTTGTCCTTAAAAATCCTTCCGGTCACCATGCTGCCTTTGAAGAGCCCGAAATTCTCATTGTTGAGAACGCCATTGGAAACCGTGACCTGCATCTGCCCGGCACCAGGCGTCACGAAAGCAAATCCACCGGGCGCAGCCGCCACAGTTGACGTGGCTGAGTTCGTCAACACGATCGTGTACGTCGCAGCCGCCACATTGGTGAACGAAAATGTGCCGGCTCCGGCCGGTACATTCACTGATTGAACGACGGCGCCACTTGAGACCAGGTTCACGAAAACAGAAGCGCCAGTGGTCCAGGTCTCACCACTATCCAAGACGCCGTTGTGATTGGTGTCGAGGTAGACGCTTCCGTTGATGCCGGTTGAGACTGATACGGTGACATTGCCGCTGAACTCCGAGGTTGCGCCGCCCAGCGTGGCCGTCGCAGTCAGCACCGTGCCCGTTCCCACGCCTGAGGGCACGGGGATGACGAATTTGAAACGGTTCGTGGTATCGGTTCCCTGGCTGATTCCGTTGATCGCGCCCGGGCCGTACGTTCCGGTTGTGTTGTCCAGGTCAGACCCTGAGCCTTCAGTCAGGGTCGTCAGGTAGGTTTGGCCTTGTCCGAAACCCGAAGGATCAGGATTGGCGATGAATAGCTCGATAACTGAGCCGGGGCGAGCGAATCCGGTAAGCGTGAGCGTGCCTGAACTGATGCTTGCGGTTTGCAGAATCGGATAATTCAACAAGCCATTGCCACCCGTGTGTGTTCCGGCGGAATTCAGCGTAACGAACGGAGAAGAGCCCAACGATTGATTGTCCGTCGAAGCGAGCAAGTCGATGCCGACTTCATGGGTTGGGGTGCCACCTGCGGTTCCGTTCAGAAAAATCGAGTTTTGCGTTATCGTGGTGGTCGGTGAGCCCGACGTCACCAGTATCCCAGCGCCCACGTTGCTGAAGATCACGTTCTTACTCACGGTATTCCCGCTGCCGAAGATACGAATTCCCGGGTCCACCAGGGTCGCGCCGCTGCCTGTACCATTGCCCGTGACAGTGTTGTCGGTGAGGGTATACGCGCCGGAACTCTGCGACGTGTCGATTCCCGGCCCCTGCGAACCAACAAACAGGTTGCCGCTGACAGCGGCAGTGGAACCGTTACCAATGTTCATTCCGCCGAATCCTGGATTGTTGATTCCGTTGCCGCGTACCTCGTTGTTCTGGATCGTCCAGCCGGTCGACGTGGATTCCAGAGCAATGCCTTTTCCCTGTGAGAATCCGATGAGGCTGTTTTGCAAAGTTCCGCCGTCGCCGCCATTGGAGCGAATATTGTCGCCGCGCGAACGAGTGGTAGCTCCCGGATCACTGAATGCGGTAGCGCTGGTTCCCACAATCAACTGCTGCAGACTGGCACCGTTAGCGCCGCTCTCGATCTCGATGTTGGCACTGCCATTTGTATTGGCTGCGGTGCCGAAACCAAAAATCGCGAGGCCGCGCAGCCTGGCATTGCTGCCCTGAATCTGGATTCCCAGTCCAATCGTTCCCTGGGCCACGCTGATCTGGACTTCCGGCCTGTTCACCGTTGAGAGGGTCAGCGAATCCACGCCAACCGCGCCGCCGGCGCCGATGGTCCCCGAGTTGGTATCACCAACGTTGCTCGTCTGCGTCGTTCCATCGAGCGATGTGTTGCTATCGGTGATCGCGGGCAACTGGGACGCGGGAACGATTTGCGCCACGCCGCCGGTCAGCTGGTTCGTAAGTCCGGCGCGCAGCCCCGGCGTCGCAGATCCACCGGAGATCATGAAGATGCTGGTTTCCACGCCGGCGTTTTGGCCCGCCTGGCTCAGCCCCGCATTCGTCAGCGTATTGCTGTTGACGATGAATTGACGCAGAGTCCCTTGTCCGGAATCGCGTGTGCTTACGATGGTGTCAAAGTTGAATCCGAAATCGATTCCGGTAACGCTGCTGGTGCCCAACGCAACGCTGGTGATCGATTCAGCGGTCGTGGTCGAAGTGGTAAGCGCCGCCAGGGCAGTGCTGCCGTTGCCTGCGTCTGTTTTGGTGGGATCCTCGCCGCCGACGCGGTTCGTATCCGCCGTGCCGGACGTACCTGTCAATCCGCTGGTGCGAAAAGTCTGCACGCCAATGAGCGTGGACACAGATCCTGGGCGAGTAGAGATGACCGACGAATTGACCACCCGGACGGTGTATGTAAGTCCCACCGCGCCGGTCAGAGTGTAACTTCCGGACGCATTCGTTGTCGTGAAAGCAACAAAATTGCCGGAAGCATCGTAAAGTTCGACGCGTGCGTTGGCGACACCTGCGCCCGCAGAGGACGCGAAGCTACGCCCCGCACCGCCTCCGTAATTGACGTCTTCGAATACCGTGCCGCTGATCTGCACGCGGGGAGCGCTGGCCAGGTCGCCCTGCGATGTCGTCATGGTCCCGGAAAGTGCGGTGGCAACACGCGAGGGCAGAGCGATGGTATAGAGCTGCGCCGGCGTTTGATCATCCGCCACAAGCATCTGACCGCTCGCATTGAACGTCATGCCGACAATCGCCGTAGCGCCTGCGGAAACTCCGCTGATCGTCCCCAGGCTGGTAACGGCTCCGCCGGTCAAAGGGACCGTGTAAATGGTCAAGCCGGCGACCATATATAAGGTCCCGTCCGGCCCAAACCCGATGTCGCCTCCCAGGTTGGTCGGCACGCCTGAGAGCGCTCCTACCACGGTTGCCCCGCCCGTCGATTGATTGAGGGTGTAGAGGTTGGCGCTGTTGGTATCCACGCCATAGAGCACGCCGCTCGCGGAGAATGCCAGGCGCGGAATATACGGAACTGAAGCTCCCGTAGTGCCAATCTGCACGGGCGCTGTCGCGGGGGTTGCCGGGTTCCAGGTGTAGACGGCCCCGTTGGCAACTTGAGTGATGAGGAAGATCATTCCATCGCTGCCTCGCTGTGCGAGTGCCGCTGACGCAGTGGCGGAGTAGTTGGTGAATTGGCTGGTGACCGTCCCGTTGGCATTCACCAGGTAAATATTGCGAGTGCCAACGCCGACCGCGTAGACCTGGTCGCGCACATCCGCTGCCCTGGCGCCAATCACGCCGGCCAGCACCATCAGGAAGGCCGCGCATCCCCGCACGCATCGAGAAGACAGCACCGCCGTCCGCAAAAGACAGAGTGTCTCTCGCGACGTACGGCGGATCCTCTTTTGCAGTGTGAGGCTCATTGCTGCCGGGCCTCCTTGCGCGGACTGAAGATGCTTTCATCGAACTTGAAGCGCATGCGCACAAACGCCCCGCGGTGGGTTACATTCTCGCCGGCGAGATCATCATTGCGGAAGCCGGTGAAGTTGTAGCCAGTAGAAACCCACATGTTGGATATCACGCGATATCCGAACTCAGGTCCCATCTCATACTGTCGCGCATTGGCGCCCGGGCTGAACATCGTGCTGAAGGTTGCGCCCACGTCCCAGCGCTTGCCCACATCCCAGGTTCCGCGAGCGCCGACCAGCTGCGTTGTGGCCGAGGATGAGAGACCGCTGGTATTGTCCAGATTCCACTCAGCGGCATAACGGGCCGAAAGTGTGAACGGCGCCACCACCTGATAGTTGGCAGCAGTTGAGAAAATGGCGACGCGAGTGCTTACCAGGTTTGTCGGTTGCGAATTGTCGTTGTCATTCTTGAATTCCATCATGGCCAGAGCATTCCAGCGATTGCGCTCAAAGTCGCGCAATGCGAAGCCGGTTTGCAGGCGGTCCTGAATATGCCTGGTCTGGGTCGTGCCTTTCGTGGTGATGTCTGAAATGATGTTGCGGCCCAGGAATGACCAGGCATCGGACAAGCGTGCAGCAAAACCGATGGTGCCGAGAATGCTGTCGCCGTTGGTTGAACCGCGCCACTCCGACCGGGCGGAGGCTTTCCAGTTCTCATGCGCTGTATACTCCAGCGCTCCAGTGAGAGCCAGCGAATTGATACTGACTCCGTTCACAACGTTGTTGAGCGTGCGCACGCTCTCCACGGTGGTGTTACCCGTGAGCCCCTTGGCGATGTGCCAGTTGTTGCGCAGGCCAATGGCGGCTTCGGCGTCGCGACCGTTGATGTCGTCATGAATGCGGTACTCGCTGAAGACACGGGCGTCTTTGAAGTAGGCGCTTTCAACTCCGATTTGGGTGGTGTTGCGGCGTTGCAGCGGATTCAGCGCATAGATATCGCCCAGCGATGAGATCACTTCCTGCCGGAAGTACACCCGGCCTTTCTCCCAGAACCTGTAGTTCGCCCCGAAGGCAAGGACTCGCTTGCTGCTGTCGGAAACATCCTGCTCATAGTCGGAAGTCGCGGTGAGGCGATTGAAATGCGGGACCGGGAAACTTAGCTTGGCCTCCAGCGTATTCAGGGAGTTGGGAGTGGTGCCGGTCTGGTCCGGAGTCGCCGGGACCGCAGTCGTTTCTGCATGACGAAAACCAAATTGCGTCTGTATGTTGCCGGAAAAACTTTTTTCAATGGCCGCTTGCCCGCCCTGTTGGACGCCGCCCAGGGTTACGTCTTCGGTCCTGATGTATTCGCCCAGCAAGCGCATTCCATGACCCAGGGTATAGCTGGTCTTCAGCCCGTCCTCGCCTCTGCCCTTATTCACGATGGAGGTCGGATTGTCGAAATCCTGGTCGGTGCGGCTGACGTAGGCTTTGGTCTTCAACTTTTCGCCGTCGTGCTGCATTTCGAGGCGATACCCGAAACCCAGCCCTTCAGTTACTGCGTGGTCTGTGCCGGCAAACTCCGCGTTGAAGGTGGTCTTGCCGGGCAGAGTCAGCTTGCTGTTCACTCCAAACAGCCGGTTCGGGTCTGCAGGATTGGAATCATCGACCAGGGTTCCGCCCAGCTGCAGGAAGTTATTCAGCTTGATGGTGCCGGCGCCGCCGCCGACCCAGAAGCGCTCGCCGCCTTGATTGACTTCATAGGTAATCCGCAATGAAAGCAGATTGAGGCTCGAATCGAGCGAAGGCAGAGGAGCTTTGAGGAGCAACTCTCCTGACAGCGGTTCGAATTCATAGTCGGCAAACCGCGTGAGCTCCCGGATATCCAGAATCACGGAGGGCTGGTTACGGTCACGAGTGAGCACCTCGACCTTTTCGCTGTTTTCCACTCCGTTGGGATTCGACAGGATAAATGGACCCGATGTTCCGTTTGCCGGCACCTCGTCGACCACCTGGGTCAGCGAATCGTAGCTCGCGAAGCCGGTCACGTTGACGCGGCTGTTGCTGTAGTGTTCCTGCACACCGGTCATGCTGCGGCTATAGTTGCTCAAGCTGTTGGCCGTTGACGGATCTGACGTCAGGAAGTCGCCATAGACAACGTAGCTGGTTCCGTGATCGATGCGGAGGTAGGCCTTGCTGGTCGATTGCGCATCAAAACCACGCACCGACGAGTCACCATAGATCGGATAGAACTGGTCCGGCTGGATATCGCGGAACAGCTGGCTTTGCGTGGTCTTGTCGGAATCGTAGGCCAGCGTGACAAGATTCTCGCCCAGGATCTTGCCTTTCAGGAACAAGGCAGCATGGCCCGACGCGCCGAACGAACCGTCGGCATTCTGCAAGGAAAACAGATTGAGCTGTTGTTCGAATCCATCACTGAACGAGGGTTGCACCGAGCTTCGAGCCAGGCCGCCAAAATTGAGCTGATATTCAACCACGCCGGCAGCCACCATCGGGCGCAGTTCCGGCACGAATTCGATCCTGGCTTCGCTGCTCACGCCGCCGCTGCTGACGCGAACGACCGCCGGTCCGGGCTGGATCGGCGGCTGCAGATCGAATTCCGCTTTGCCACCCTCAATGAAAACTTGCGTTCCCGGCTCGTTGGGATTCAGGTCCTTGACCATCCACGAACCGGCAGAAGTTTCCAGCGTGATGGGTGTGCGAACGGTGACGGGAATGTTGGCCGCATCGGTCAGGCTGATCGCAATCTTGACCAGCGTCTTTCCATCAGCGGGATACATCCGGGCGCGGCCCTCTATTCTGAGCTTTCCCAGCTTGCTCGGCGCGATGACCGTAATCAACTCAGTGCCACGATTGTTGCCCCAGGGATCGAACTGCAGCGCCTGGACCGTGTTTCGTCCGGGCTCAAGGTTGATGCCGATGAATTCCCATACTTCCAACTGCTTGTCTTTGACCACGGTCTTGGTACCGACCTGCTTCGCCGATGCCTCCTTGCCGTTCACCAGCAGGCGGAAAGTATTGCCGGTCATGCCCTTGATGCGCACATTGGTCTGAGTAAAGGGCAGCACATCATTGTCATGAAGGTCTACAAAGCCGAGTTCGTTGCTGAGATCGGCCAGTTCCGCGGCCGGCGCTGTGGCGGCTGCAGAAGCCGGCGCTGCAATTGAAGCCGGAGCCGGAGAAACCACTTCTTTCTCCGGGGAGTTCACGGACATCGCGTTCGCGCTGCCTTGAGCTGCTGTGGCCGGATCGATGACGCCGCTTGCCGGCATCGCTTTCAGTTGTGTCGGGTCCTTTTGAATCTCTTGAACGTTGAATGTCGCCTTGACAGCCTTCCCTACCTCGTTATCCTCGCCGGCTTTTTTTTGCCGCGTCTCAATCTCGTGGGCCATCTCTGCTGTACAGTTGCCGATGGCGAAATCCGCCTTCTGCATTTCTCCAAAGCGCAGATCGACAAAGCGGCTGCCGCCGTCGCCGGCGTTCCGGCTGGAAATTGCGAGCAGGCTGGCGCCCGGTGGCAGGCTCTGGGTATCCACCTTCACGATGTGAGTGCGAGACGCCACGCCATAGATGCTGTATTTGCCCTGCCCATCGGTAATCGCGAAGGTGCCGTCTTCAAGATAAATCCGCACGCCGGGGACACCCGGTTCGCCCGCATCCTGCATGTGATTGCCGTTGCAATCCTGGAAAACCTTGCCCACGATGAAACCACGATCGCTGAAAGCACCCCCGGTGACCAGGACCGCGGCGCTCGAGGTGTTGGAGCGCAGCGTGCCGCTGACCGCGGAAGCGCGATTCACGGCAACGCCGATATTCGCGCCTGGCCCGACCAGGACCCGGTACGTGAGGTTTACGTCAGCATTGGGTGCGAGAGTGCCTATATTAAAGACCAGCACCGGCCCCTTGCTGGGCGGATCGACGATGGGCGCGGCATTCAGCCTGGCGCTGCGCGACTGGTACACAAACCCCGGCGGCAGATTGTCCGTCACCTGTACGTTCGTGGCCGGCGTGGCGAGCAGATTCTTGATCTCCACGTTGTAGTCAACGAAGGTACCGATCTCCGCCTGAGGCTGTGCCGCTGTTTTTTGCACGAACAGCGGCGTCGTTGCAGCTGCATCGAGCGGCACGTCAAAGATTGCAGTCGCACTGCTTGCCGACACGGTGAAGGTACCGTTGTAGGAGGCCGAGGGATCGATGTTACGTCCCGGAGGCAGCTGCGCCGGCGGCACCGTGGATGGGAAGTTGAAATTTGGCGGAGGCGTAACTGATATGCGGTAGGTGCTAGGCAGCACCTGAGGGAACTGGAACAGACCGTTACCGCCGGTCACTACGCTGCTGGGCGCCGGAGTGACTCCATCGAACTGGAACACGGTGGCAGGCGCATTCGGACGGCCCCCATTGCCATTGCCGGTGACGTCAATGAGCGTGACCGTAGCGGCCGCTATGGTGGCGTTGGTATGGCTGTCAAAGATCGTGCCCGCCGGATCGATCAGAATGGACACGGTCACAGTGCCGGCGCCGCATCCGCTCAGCGACGCAATCACCTGGTCATTTCTGAGAACTTCCATGATCTTGTCGCCGGAGATAACGGGGTTGCTGGCTCCATCACGCGTTGGGACCGATGGCAGTACCCGGAATATGCCGGTGTTGGGTCCGGTCTCAGTGGCGGTAAAAGTTTCCGTGTCGCCAGTGAGCAGTGATTTGAGAGTAATGGGCTTGGTCTCGACCGTGCTCGGATCAAGGTTGCAGGCTGCGGCGTCGATCTGAATCCACAAGGGGGAACCTATGCCAGTGGCCTGTATGGTGCGCCCGAAGCTGGAATCAAGATAGTAGGCAATGTTCGGCGGCGGCCCGGAAACAGGAATGTCAACCGCATTGGACTGGGCAATCGTGTCGGTCCCGTTATTGAAAGCAACCTGGCTGACGTTATGGATGGTTCCGCTGGCATTGCTGTCAACGGCGACGCTGAAGCTGAACGAGGCACTATTCCCTGCCGCCAGGGATGTCAGGGCGAAGGCCACGGAATCAACCGTCGAGAGATCCGAGGGCGCAGTGCTCACATAGGTTTGTGCGCCAGCGCCAAAAATGTGGTACAGCGGTGTTGCTCCCCCGGCATTTACGATCGCAGAAAAGCGCGTATTGTTGGGGATGGCATCGCTTATTACGACTCGCGTAGCGGGAGCGCCATCGACCGTGATGGCGACGCCAGCCGCGTCCGCAGTGCCGGAATCAGTCACGTTGAGAGTAAAGATCGGATGATCGCCCGGCTTCGCGCTGGTTTGCGAGGAAGATTTGGTGATCGCCAGCGCCGCCGCTCCGGCCTGGGTAATCACGTGAACAACGTTGGAGCCGGCCGTCGTGGAGGCCCCGGAAGACGCTGTGTAAGAAGCAGTTGCCTGATTGTCAATGGAGGTACCAGGAGGGACACTTCCGCGCGATGCTGTGCTGGCAAACACCAACAGCAACATCCACAGTACGGACGTGGACCGAGCTAACTTCACCGCAGCACTCCTGACAAAGCGGAATAAAATCTCAAAGCCCGTCCCCGAGAGGGAGGCGGGCCCGAGACTTACGGATGCGGGAGGCATGCATTGCAAGCCTCCCACAAGCGCTGTTACTGGATCTTCACCGAGAAGACGACCACCGCTGACTGTCCTGGAGTCAGAGTGCCGACTGTCGCGCTGATAGTTCCAGCGGTTCCGTTTGCCGGAGCAACGATCGTGCCTACTGTGGTGCTTGCTGCCGGATTGTTGTGATACACGGTGAAGGCCGGCGTCGCATCACTGACAACTACGTTGGTGATGTTCGAGGTGCCGGCGTTGGTCGCCGTGATTTGGTAAATCACGCATGCGCCGGGAACAGCTCCGGCGGTAATGTTGGTTTGTACAAACGTTCCCGGCACGCCGCTGCAGGTGGCATCCAGAGACTGCGCTTTCACCAGCCTCAGTTCGCCTGCAATCACCGTGGTTTGATCCTGCGCCGTAGCAAACGTGGCGTTGTAGCCAGCGCGCGCAGTCGTCGTGTCAATGGCGCCCACCGCAGCTCCGGCCGGAGACGTGACCTTGACGAACATGGTCACACTCTGTCCCGGATTGAGCGTGAAGGTCGTAGCCGTGGAAACCGCCTGGTCCGCAGCGTCGAGTACGCCGTTGGAATTGGTGTCCTGATACAGCACCGAACTCCACCCGGCCTGGCTGTCGGAAGTGATCGGTGCGGTAAAGGTGATGGCCTCAGCAACGTTGCCGTTGTTGGTTAGGTTGTGCGTGTACACGACCGAGCCGCCCGGGAAGATCTGGTTCGATCCGTTGGGCGTCAGGGTTACGCTGTGAATCGTGTTTACGGTCACTTGATCGTGAATCTGGTCCAGGGCGCCGGACGTCGGCGATTTTGCCTGGAAGAACACGGCTTGCGCGCCCGCTGCGAAGTTGTTGGGAATGCTGATGACGGCGCAGATTAATTTCGCGGTTCCGCCATTCACCACGCCGGTGTTGGTGACGACCGTCCCAAGATTGGCGGCCGTGCAGTCCGTTCCATTGCTGAAGCGGAACGTTGCCGACCAGCCGGCCGGAAGCGTATTGCTGCTGCCGAAGGTGGTCGTAGAGGACGCCAGCAGATCGTAAGAATCCGCTACGCTGGCGCCGCTGGTGTTGTTGACATACAGGGTAAAGGTTGTCGTCGTGCCTGGATTGGTGGCGTTCGTCACCACGGCTGAAGCTTCCGGCCCGGGGCCTACGCCCAGCACGCCGGGACCGCCGAGGGCGGCGTTATTCGTGACGTCAACGGTATTGGTTGTGATCGCAACCAGGCGATCGGTCATGCTGGCGTTGGCGCCGGCATTCAGAGCGCCCACAACGGTGGAGGTTGCTGTCGCAGTGGCGTTGAACGGACCGCCGGTTGCGCCGGCCGGCAAAGCCGCCTTCACAATGACCGTATAGCTGGCTCCGGCCGCAAGCGGGCCAGTGTCAGGAACGCTGTCGCCGTTCGTGTCGATGAGCGGCGTGACGCCATCACTCTTGTAAAGGGTGAAGACCGTTCCTGCCGGGAATGTATTGGAAGGAATGGTGATGTTGAATGAATCGGTGCCGTTGCCGGTGTTGGTGACAACATCGGTGAAGGTGACCGTGGCGCCCTGAGCGGCGGAATTGATCGTGTCGATCCCGTTAATGGTGCCGTCGTTATCGTTCGCTGCCACGCCGGTATCGCTGATGGTTACAGACGCGCTTTGGCGTACTGTGAAGTTGTAGGTGTTGCTGGAACCGTTCACGGTCGTGCCCGAACCGTCGTTATAGGAATCCGTGGCTGTGTTCGCTAGAACACCAGGCGCCGTTCCCGCAGCGATGTTTACCTGGAAGGTCAGCTGTCCGGAGACGCCGGCGCCCACCTGGTCGACGATCGCCGTGACGGTATTCGCCGTTACACTGTAGTCGATGTGCGGCGAACCGGCAGCCGGCTGCACGTCGCCTGTTGCATCGGTCAGCACGGTGGCTCCAGTCACGCTCCAGCGGCCGCTCCCGGCTACATACGTCATGCCTGCCGGCAACGCATCGCTGATGTTGACAGTGGTAGCGGTGCTGTTGCCGCTGTTGGTGTAGGTCAACGTAACGGTATACGGACCGCTTCCCGCTGCGCCCGAATTCGAACTCATCGACTTCGTCACGTTGATCACCGCGTTCGAGGTCGCTGTCGTCGTATCGGTATCGCTCGCCGCCTTGGTGTTATCGAACACTGAAGTAGCGGTCACGGAGAAGTTGTTGGTCTGTCCGGCGGTCGCGCTCGGAGGCACGGTGCCGGTGATCACGAACTTAAATGCATTTGCTGCACCCGGCGCCACGGTGACTTGTGTGCCCGTCAGATCGGTGAAGTTGTCCGGGACTCCATCACCGTTGGCATCGATATAGATGTGCGTGTTGGTCAGCGTGAATGCGCCCGACTGTGCTGGTGCGAGCGTCAGCGTGAAGCTGTCGCTGCCGTTGCCGGTGTTCGTGAGTGTGTGGGGGTAGAACACTGCCGATCCCGGTGACGCGGTTTTGGCTCCGTTGGCCGTCAGCGTAAGGCTGGCGACCTGTTGCACGATCGTGGTTACCACGTTCGAGGTTGCTGTCCTGGAAACGGACGAACTGTCTGTGTATGTGGCCGATGCTTGGTTCCCGATCGATGTTCCCGCCGCGGTTTGGGCCGAGCCTGCCTGCGCCCCGAAGACGAACAGGCAAAGGCATGTGACGAACAAAATAAATCGGGCAAAGCACACTCTTCCCCCATTTGAATGTCTTTGCATACTTTCTCTCACTCTCCTTATTTCTGGGTATTGCTTCTTTTTTGGATTTTGTTACTTCGCTGACTTAACCTTCATCCTTGCTTTCACGCTCTTGCTGGAATCCCCCTCAATGTCTCCGAGCTTCCAGCGCAGCGACCGGTACTCCGAAAACGGAACCAGTTGCTCCACCATTTTTCCGTCTGCTCCGCGTACACTGCGTTTCAAAGGAGCAGGCGAGTAGTTGCGGTCATCCGTGCTGGCCATCACTTGCGCCGGCTCGGCTGTATCGGGGACGTATTCCATCCCAGGAGGGACGGGGAGGGTGGCAACTACGTTGGAGACTGCGGTCTTGGCGGTATTCTTATACTCTGCGACGTACTCAATGATCGCGCCTGGTGTCGCTTTGTCCGCAGGTTGTCTTTGCTCCGCGCCATTGACAACGACGATCTTGCTCGCTTTCAGCTCAACCTTGACTTCCGCCAGCAATGACATCGACAGCACAATCATCAGCACGGCGATCCAACCGACTCTCGCGGATCGAACTCTGTTCATCTGACCTTTTCCTTTTGGGGCAAGAATGCATTGAGAAAGTGGTTTTATTGCGAATTCTCAATAAGAGGCAGATTAACTGAGGTGCTTTCACACTGACTAAGGAAATTCGGTAACCACGCAATAGTTCGTAACGTTACTTTGGTTTCGCGACCTCAGCGGTGATGGTCTGGGTAGTGAAGCGCGGAAGAAGTGCGGTTACCAGAAACTCTTGATGTATAGGAAATATAAAAACTCATTTCCGCCACGATCCGCGATGAGCATCACTCTGCTGATCTGAAAACAGGGACATCCCGCACACAGATTTCGTTTAATAATTCGTGGCAGGACATTGCAGCAATACGCTTGGCCCGGCACTCACTACGGCCGAGCCGAGGAACAGCGTTTGCAGCGGGTTCTATTCCCAGAGGGAGTTAACTATTTAGACGGAAAATATCGAACCGCTGTAACCTGCTTACTTTTCAATGGAATAGCGGGGACATTCGGAGAAAATTCAGGTTTGGTAGCGCTACCGGGAATCGAACCCGGGTTTTAAGATTGAGAATCTCACGTCCTAACCCCTAGACGATAGCGCCACCTGGTGAGTGGGACAGAATCAGTATACCAAACAGATTTAAGGGCACCATCGCGCTGACGTTCCGATCGCAACATCCCCGAATAAATGTGTCAATGCGAAAGCGACAATACGCAAATAGTGTGGTGATGAACACCGAACGTTCTCTTAACCTCGAGCGCACATCAGCCGCGCCAAACCACCGCCGACGCGCAGCCCATCGCGGCGGTCGCCGAAGTATCGCGCGTTGATCTCCTCTGCATCCAGATCTTCAACATGCTTAAAACCCATTTGGTGAATTTCCCGAGATAGCGTCTCCGGATCAAAGAAGCCCACAAAGGGTTCACCCGCCGCGGCAACACGGGCGGACAAAGCATCGAAAGCCATTCGCTGAAAGAAGGTGAGCGACGCCCGCGGCACAGCATAGTCGAAAGCCACACCATTTTGCGGATGTTGTGTTGCAATCCATCGTAAGGTGGCAAACACCGTCGACTCTGCCAGGTATGGAGTCACTCCCAGCCAGGAGAAAAAGGCCGCTTCTTCGGACTTGAATCCTGCGTGAACCAGACCGGCATGCAGCGTATCTTTTTCGAAATCGACCGGAGCGAACGTAAGCCGTGGAGGAATGGAAATATTTGCCAGCCGCAAGCGCTGGCGCTTCCAGGCCTGTGTGGCGGGATAGTCGACCTCAAAAACATGCAGGTCAGGAAATGGGTTCCTGTAAGCAAACGTATCCAGCCCGGCGCCCAGAACCACGTACTGCTTTATTCCGCGAACAACAGCCTGTGCAAGATGATCCTCGGCGAACCGGCTGCGAGCCACTACGAATGCGCGAAGAAACGTGCCTGGCGATGAATCTGATGGCCTGCTGCCGGCCAATTCCGCCCTGGCATCCGCAGGGATGATCTGCAACGCGATAGGATCGTCCAACACTTTAGGGTTGTCCCAAAGCTGATGGGCGGCGCGGCGCAGTGCCACGCGATCAGCAGTCCGGCTGGCCTGACCTTCCAGCATTGGTTCATTGAACCAGACTTTGCTGCTCCTGAAAAGCAAGCGTTTGCGACGCGTACGAAAAAGGCTGCTTGCGGAGAGCTATCCCTAGGGGAGCCGTTAACCGCCAGCAGCCTCCCCCGTAATTCGGTTTGAAAATCCATCATTCAAATTTACAATTTCGGCAAATGCTCACTAACTGGCATACGGTGCTCGAAATTGTTGCGCGGACAGGCGTGGTGTACGTGCTGGTGCTCATCGGAATTCGCCTCACCGGCAAGCGTGAGGTCGGGCAGATGACGCCGTTTGATCTTACGCTGCTGCTGCTCCTCAGCAACTCTGTCCAGAACGCAATGACCGGTCCGGACACTTCCCTGCTGGGAGGTGCGACGGCGGCGCTGGTGCTGCTTACGCTGAATTTTCTGCTGGCGGAACTCTCCGGCGTAAACCGGCGCTTTCGCAAGATGATTCAGGGGCAGCCCACCCTGCTGATCCACAATGGCGCTTGCATCACTCCGCATATGGCAAAAGAGCACGTTTCGATGGACGAACTCAATCGGGCCCTGCGCGAACACGGCGTTGCCTGCGTGGACGATGTCGCCCTGGCTGTGCTGGAAGTCGACGGCTCCATCAGCGTCTTGAAGTATGACGATGTTCCAGATCAGGCAAAGCCGCAAAAGAGACTTAAGTTCCTGCATCGCCATTGATTAATTATCGGGCTTAGACCCTGGCTGACCCATCTAAAAAAAATAGGACTGGGATATAAATATGGATCCGCAAGAACTGAAGGAAGGCACTGAGCACGCTCGCGAGAGAGGCGAGAAACCGATTGGCTTAACGATGGCTGTTACAGCCGTGTTGCTGGCAATGGCAACACTATTGGGTCATCGCGCGCATACAGAAGAAGTTGTCTTGCAGGGCGAGCGCAATACCGCCTGGGTCAACTATGACGCCAGGAGAACCGACGCGCGAATCTATGAATCAGATGCGAAACTCGCCGCTTTGCTGCCTGGTGGTCAAGCCTTGGCAACCGAACTGAAGGAGGACGCGAAAACCGAACGCGAAGGCGCACCTGGCTCGAACGGCTCTCAATCGAAGGACGGTAGCGACAAGGTCCGCGAGCGGGCGTTGGAACTGGACAAGGAGATGAAGCTGACCCAGCGGCGCGCCAACTTTTACGATTCGGCTGAACTCTTCCTGGAAGTCTCGATTGTGCTCTGCTCCATCGCGCTACTGGCTGACCTGAAGCTGTTCTGGCAGTTCTCCTTTATCAGCACATCAATTGGTGTAGGCCTGGCGCTGTGGGGAATGCTGGCTCTGCATTAGCGCTCGGTTTCGCTAGCGCGTGGGATCGATTGCCACGCCGGTGATCGCGTTCGCGGTCAAGCCCGTGTTTGAGCCATTAAAGCTCCGCGCGGGCGCCAGATTGCCGGTCGCAGTGTTGATATTGGTGAATACCAGGATACTGGCTCCCAGCGGCTCAACCACATAGAGCTCACCGTTCGCAGCACCACGATTCAGGGCTAGTTGTCCCGGCGCCTGCAGGTGAGTGTTGCTGCCAGTAATGTTCGCCACGGCAACAACATCCCCGGTGGCGGTGCCCGCGCTGGGATAGATAGTAATGCTGGTCGGATTGGCGGAATTACCTACGATGATCCTGTTCGCGGCATCCAGGGCCAGGCCGCGCGGCTGTGACAGCAGCGTGTCAACACCGGCGATCGCTCCGCCAACAATCCCGACCACATCCTGTGAGCTGGCGCCATCAAGCCGGTCAATTACGTTGTCGCCGGGATCGCTGACGTAAAGCTGATTGTTCGGGGCATCAAGCAAAATGCCGCCAATCGATATTCCCATGTTGATATTGCGCACCGGAGGAGTGTTGCCATTCACGGTTGAAGCCGAAGCGAACACCCGGATGAAAGTACCATCGGCGACGTAGACCAGGTTCTGGACCGTGTCCACGGCTACATCGATCGGCGCAGCCAGCGCGGTGGCATTGCCGGAGATCACGCGAGTCGGCGTAGTGGCGCCGGTAAGTGTGGAAGCATTGTCAAAGATCACGACGGAACTTCCGCCCTGGCTGGCGACATATAAACGGTCGGCAGTGGTATCCAAAAATAAGTGCTGTGGCGCCGAAATCTGGGGAGCTGTGATTGTACCCACCGGGGCAACGTTGCCGTTGGAGGTTTCCGCGTTACTGAAATGGAGGATTCCGTTAGGCGTAGCCACGTAGAGTTGGCCGCCGGTGCTACCGCCTCCGGAACTACTCGTGCTGCGTCGAGGTGAAACCTGGCACCCGAGGACCATACACAGAGCTAACGGCAAAACCGCATAAATCGGCTTCATTTCAATCCGCTCCCTGAACTTGTACCGCGCTGCAGTTCACACGCTATCATGATAACCAAATGACTGATACGCCGCGAATCTATCTCGCAACCTCCAACCCCGGCAAGGTACGGGAATTCCGTGAGGCCGCCGAAGCCCTGGTCTTAAAGCTAGATCCCCTTCCCGGCCTTGACCGCCTGACGCCGCCCATCGAGGATGGCGATACCTTTGAGCAGAATGCCCGAAAGAAAGCCGAATATTACAGCCGGTTCATTCCTCACGAACTGGTGCTGGCGGAAGATTCGGGCTTGATGGTCGAGGCGCTCAAGGGCGCTCCGGGGGTATATTCCGCCCGTTACGCCGCTGTATTGCAGTCAGGGGCAGCTTCGCATCAAAATTCCGGCGACCAGGAAAATAATCTGGCTCTCGTTCAACAGTTGGAACGCTTGCCGGAGAGGAAATTTGCGGGCAAATATGTCTCTGTGATCGCTCTGGCCCGCGATGGCAACACCCTGGCCACCTTTACGGGTGAAGCACATGGAGAACTGCAAACCATCCCTCGCGGTACGGATGGATTTGGTTACGATCCGCTCTTCTACTTCCCTCCCCTGGGCCGCACCTTTGCCGAGTTGCCGCTGGATCAGAAAAGACAGCACAGCCATCGGGGGAAGGCTTTTCGATCGTTTTTGGAGTGGTATGGCATAATGCAGAGCTCCCCGGCTCGCCCGAGCGTCTGAGATAACGGTTGCGCTGGCCCGCAAATCCAAGTAAATTCAAGGCTTCCTTATGCCCAAACGGTCATCCCACACAGCCGCCAGATCAGTGAACGGCGCTTCAAACAAGCATCAACGCATCCTCGATGCCGCCATCGAAGTGATCGCGGAGCACGGCTTCTTCCATTCGCGCGTCGCGGAGATTGCCGACCGTGCCGGCGTGGCCGACGGCACGATCTATCTTTACTTCAAGAATAAAGACGAGCTGCTGATGGCAGCTATTGATTCCGCCTTCCATCGCTTCATTCAGCGCGCCCGAACTTCCCTCGACCAGGTGGTTGATCCGCGGGAAAAGCTGCGCCGCATGGCCTTTCTCCACCTCGAGGCGCTGGGATCAAACCGCAGTCTGGCCATCGTGTTCCAGACCGAATTGCGGCATAGCGCCAAGTTTCTCGGGCAGTTTTCACACAATCTGCTGGTGGAATATTTTGATGTCATCAAGGGTGTTTTGCGCGAAGGCCAGGAAGCCGGTGTCTTTCGCGCCGACATCTCCGTAACCATTGCGGCGCATTGCTTCTTCGGCGCTGTTGATGAGATAGTAACCACGTGGATCCTCTCCGACCGCGACCGTGACCCCGGCTACCATCTATCCAGCCTGACCGATTCAGTCGTCGCCATCGTCTTGAGGGGAGTGGAAACGGGCTCGTAAGTATGGAACCAAGAACCCTGGTCGATATCTTTTATGCTGCCGTGGCGCACAATCTCGAGCGCCACGTGATGTTCAAACGCAGCGACGGCTGGCAGGTCATCTCCTCTCGCCAGCTCTATGGATATGTAAGTGCTCTGGCGCGGATTTTGAAGCTGTGGGGCGTCAAGAAGGGCGACCGCATCGCCATTTTGAGCGAAAACCGGCCGGAGTGGATGATTGCCGATTTTGCCTGCGCCACCAGCGGCATCGCCGATGTGCCCATCTACACCACGCTTACCGCGGAGCAGACCTTATATCTACTGCAGAATTCCGGCGCCCGCGTCATCTTTGTCTCCACGCTGGAGCAACTTCGGAAAATCCAGTCGATCCAGGCCCAGACCAATCTGGAGAAGATCGTGGTCATGGATGACATCGCCGACCTCAACGTGGTCAGAATGTGGTCGCTGCTGGAAGAGGCTTCTTCGGAAGCTGATCCGGAATTTGATGCTTGCGCCCACCAGATCCAGCCGGAAGATCTGGCCACGCTGATCTACACCTCGGGGACCACCGGCACGTCCAAGGGCGTGATGCTCACCCACGGCAATCTGACTTCATGCGCGCTTACGGCCAGCAAAAAGTCCGAGTGGGTCGAAGGTGATGTCTATCTCTCATTCCTTCCGCTTTCCCACGTTACGGCGCGCCACGTGGACTACATCTGCTATCTGGATGGAGTCACCATTGTCTATTGCGCGAACTTTGACCAGCTGCCGCAAATGCTGCAGGAAGCCAAGCCCACCATCATCATCGCTGTTCCAAGGGTGTACGAAAAAGTGCGCCAGGAAGCCGAGCGCCGCGCCGGTCACGGCCTGAAACGCAAAATCTTCGATTGGGCCGTGCACGTGGGCGAAGGCCACAAAGAAGAAATCTCCCGCGGCGATAGCCCCACGAGCCTGGCCTGGAAGCTGGCTGACAAACTGGTTTATGAAAAGATTCGCCACGGGTTCGGTGGACGCAGCCGCGGCTATTTTTCCGGCGGAGCGCCGCTGGGCAAGGAGATGGCAGAGTGGTTCTGCTCGGTGGGCATCCCCATCATGGAGGGTTACGGGCTCACGGAAACCTCGCCCACTCTTTCCGTTAATCGCCCGGGCGAGTTCAGGATTGGTTCCGTAGGCAGGGTCAATGAAGGCCTGCAACTCAAGATTGCCGAAGACGGCGAGATCCTGGTCAAAGGGCCTACGGTCTTCAAGGGCTACTGGCAGATGCCAGAGGAAACGCGCGCGGCATTTGTGGATGGCTGGTTCAAAACCGGCGATATCGGCGAACTTGATAAAGACGGCTATCTCTATATCACAGACCGCAAGAAGGACCTGATTAAGACCTCCGGGGGAAAGTTCATCGCGCCACAGCCGATTGAAAATGCCCTCAAGATGAACGTGTTGATCGCGCAGGCAGCCGTGATCGGCGATAAGCGCAAGTACGCGTCTGTGATTATCTCGCCGCACTTCCCTCTTCTGGAGGATTGGGCCAAGGCCAATAGCGTCTCCTTCAGTTCCAGGCAGGAGCTGGTGAACTCCGGCAAGGTGCGTGAACTGTATCGTGGAATTGTCGAAGATCTGAACAAGAAACTGGCTCACTTTGAAACCATCAAAAAGATTCTGGTGGTGCCGGATGAATTCACGGTTGCTACGGGCGAGATAACTCCCACTCTGAAGCTCAAACGGCGCGTGATCGAAGCCAAATACAAGCAGCAGATCGAAGAGATCTACCAGGAACCGCACCCGATAGAAACGGCGCCGGTCGGGTAGGTTCAGCTCTCTCCGCCAGAATTCATTACAATAGAGACCATGGACCCTCTGATGATTGCCGGCCGGCAATTTCGTTCCCGCCTGATCGTCGGCACAGGCAAATACAAGTCAGGCCAGGAGACCGCTCGCGCTATTGAAGCCAGCGGCGCGGAGATGGTTACGGTGGCCGTCCGCCGCGTGAATCTCGATCGCAGCAAGGAATCGCTGCTCGATTTCATCGATCCACAAAGGTACTTTCTGCTCCCCAATACGGCCGGTTGTTACACGGCGGACGAAGCCATTCGCGCTGCCCGGCTGGGTCGCGAGGTAGGGCTTTCCGACTGGGTAAAGATTGAGGTGATCGGCGATCAAAGAACTCTCTATCCTGATGTGCAGGCAACCGTTGAAGCCACCCGCGTTCTAGTGAAGGAAGGCTTCACTGTTCTGCCCTATACCTCTGACGACATTGTATTTGCCAAACGGCTCATGGATGCCGGGGCCAGCGCCATCATGCCTCTGGGTGCACCGATCGGCAGCGGGATGGGAATCCAGAATTCGGCCAACATCCAGATCCTGCGAGAGGTAGTCACGGAAATTCCTCTCATCGTCGATGCGGGCGTGGGCACAGCCTCAGATGCAGCTATCGCGATGGAGTTGGGAGCCGATGCGGTGCTGATGAACTCCGGGATCGCGCACGCGGAGAATCCGGTGTTGATGGCAGAAGCAATGAAACACGGCGTGATCGCCGGCCGCCAGGCCTATCTCGCCGGCAGGATGCAGAAGAAGCTTTACGCAACAGCCAGCTCACCTCTCGAAGGCGTGGTCCGCTAAAAACGTCGCGAGAATTAGCGAGTGGTGTCGATGGCGACGCCCTGGGGCGCGCCCGCGGTAGTCAACGTCGTGCCTGGTCCAACAATGACTCGATTGGGCGCGATGTTTCCCGTGGCTGTACTGAGACTGCTGAAGACAGCGATCCGGGCGGCGCCCGGATCAGCCATGTACAGTGTTCCGGTGCCGCCGGTATCCACCACAATCTGATTGGGAACGCTGAAGCCTGTATTGGTGCCGGTTATTTCTGCTGAAGGCGCGAGGTTCCCGTTCGCGGTGGCTGCATTGTTATAAATGGTTATGCTCGGAGCCGTGGCATTGCTCACCACCAGTCTTCCTGCTCCATCAAGTTGAATGCTGCCTGGGGTTGCCAAATGGGTAGCTGCGCCTTGAATGGTCCGGTTGGCCGTGATCGGACCGCTGGCTAGAGTGCTGGCACTGTCGTAGACAGCAATCGAGTTGGTTGCTGAATCGGCCGCATAGAGCCGGTCATTCGCTCCGTCAATAAAGATCGCGGCAACGGAGAAGCCCGGGCTGAGGTTGCGCGCCGGAGCTATATTCCCTGTCGCCGTAGAGGCAGAGCTGAAGACGTGGATGTCGATGTCATCCGCCACGTAAAGCAGATCACGGCTCTTGTCCACTGACACATCGGTTGGGCTTCCCAAAGTAGTGCTGGCGCCGGAGATAATTCTTTCCGGCGCGACATCCCCGTTTTTCGTGCTGACGTTGTCGAAAATCAGGATGGAAATGTCCGCATTGTTGGCCACGAAGAGCCTGTCCGCTGCCGTATCCAAAAAGATAAAAGCAGGAGCGTTTAGTGAGGTTCTTGTTCCCCTAATGGTGGCGCCGGGAATTATGTTTCCGCTGTCCGTGAACGCCTGGTCAAAGCGCACAATGGAGTTCGCGCCCGAGTTCGACACATATAGCTTGCCCTGGGGCGTCGTGCTGGGCGTTGGGGTTGGTGAGCCAGTAGGAGTAGGAGTCGGGGTTGGCGTTGGCGTCGGACCACCGCCAAAGGTCCGCCGGGGCGAGATCACACACCCGGAGATAACCAGACAAAACAGGAGTGAGGACGCACATAGCCATCCCCATACAAAGCCGCGTTTGAACCCGAATACCCGGAACATTAGACAGCCATCATAACCCGTTTTGCTGCATTCCAGCCGGCGATTCCGGCAAAGAATGCAAGCGAAAGTAACGCACGGTGCGGACTTTAAAAAAGCAAGAGGCGGCTCAAGAACCGCCTCTTAACCGAGCTAATGAGGAAACTAAGGTTGGTGGATTAATTCGATTTTGGAGCGGCTTGTTTGAGCATGGATACCTTGGTTACATGGAGCGTGCCGTTCTCAACGGTACCGGTCACGGCTACGTGATGTCCTTCATGACCTTTGAGAGCATCCTGGTTGTCGACATTGAGAACGCTCTTGTCTTTTTCTGATACAAAGACCAGCTTGGAGCCGGATTCGGCGCACTTCTTGGCGCAATCAGCGTTGTCGATATCCTTCGCACCGCATTTTTCATCGCTCACCCAGCCGTTCATCTTGGTTGACTTGGGTGCGGCAAACGAAACGGCGGAAGTCGAAGTCAGGAACGCTGCGGCTAACAACATCAACGCAATCTTCTTCATTTATGGATCTCCTCGAGGATTTTTGCGACCGCTAAAGCGGCCAAAGAATAACTTCCTTTGTTGAGACTACTGAGTGCTCTCAACAGAAAAGGTTACACCACCGCACCGGCAGGAATATATTCGGCGCTCACAGCTGGAGGGTTTTGGGTTCGTTTTGGAACTGTCGATTCGCCTTACTTCTTCTCTTTGGCAGGGGCAGCCGGCGCGGTAGGCAAGGTAAAAACCACCTCACCGGGACGGGTATAGCCGAACCGCTCACGCGCTTCTTTTTCAATAGTTTGAGGGTTACTCTTTAAAGCTTTGACTTGCTGTTCCATCCCGCTGTTTTGTTGCTGCAGGGTTTTGATTTGCCGATCAAGATCGCGAGACTCTCGGCGCTTCTGCTGGTAAACCATCAGGCCGTTGGCGCTGAACACAACATAGTAGCCCGCCAGTGCAAGCAAGACAGCGACGATCGGCGTAGCCAGCCTGCGCCGCCAGCCACCAACCTGCTCTCTGATCCTTTGGATCGATTTATCCATCTGCTCTCAGTTCTTCATCCATTCCACCGCGGCCGCAGCCAATTTTGCTCTTTCTGATTCCGAGCCGGCTTCAGAATAAAGCCGAACCACGGGTTCCGTGCCCGACACGCGATAGCAAACCCAGGAGCCGTCATCCAAAATCAGCTTGAGACCGTCTGTCCTTACAACCTGTTTTACTTTGTGACCGGAGAGCTCCGCCGGATCATTCTTCAACTTACTAGTGAACTTCGCTTTCGCTTCCGGCGTCAAGCGGAAGTTCTCGCGATGCGGATAAAAGGAACCAACTTTGCCAAATAATGCTTTGATCTGTTCGCCAATCGATTTCTTTCGCCGTGCGACCGCTTCACAGCACAGCAACCCGGCAATGACCCCGTCCTTCTCCGGAACGTGATAGCGGATGGAAAGTCCTGCGCTCTCTTCGCCGCCGATGGCAATCTTGTCCTGCTTGATCAACTCGCCAATGTATTTGAAGCCAACCGGGGTTTCATACAGAGGCACGCCGTGGTGCTCTGCCAGGGCATTAATCATGTTGGTGGTGGCAACAGATTTGGCGACTCCGTTTTTCCAGCCTCGCGTTTCAATCAGGTAGTCGAACAACACAGCAATGATGTAGTTAGGCTGAATGAACGTCCCGTCTTCGTCCACAACGCCGAAGCGATCGGCATCGCCGTCAGTGGCGACGCCGATCCGCGCGCCGAATTCCTTCATTTTGGCACGCGCTTCCTTGAGCAGCGGGCCCTCCGGCTCGGGAGCGTGGCCGCCAAAAAGAACGTCGCGTGAGTCATGGGATGTGGTGACGGGAACCCCTGCGCTGCGAAGAAGCTCGTCAGAGTAGCCGCGGCCTGCTCCCCACAAGGGATCAAAAAGAACTTTGAGCCCGGACGCCCGAATCAACGGCAAGTCAATGATTTCCTTGAGCCGCGCCATATACGCGGGTTTGGGATCAATCGGCTCAGCCGCGACTTTCGTGGCCGCACCGGTGGAGGGATTGCCGTTGGCTTCAATCAGGGCCTCAATGGCGCCGGTGACCTCAGGCAGCGCAGGAGCGCCGTCAGGGGTCGAAAATTTGATGCCGTTATACTCGGGCGGATTGTGCGAGGCGGTAAAGTTGATTGCGCCATCCGCTTTTGAACGGACGACTTCATACGAAATTGCCGGCGTTGGCGCAGGATCGGCGATGACCAGCGGCTTGACTCCGGCAGCAGCCAGCACATCTGACGCAATCTGGACAAAGCGTTCGCCCATATATCGAGGATCACGTCCCACAATCACGCGGGCGCCTTTCGGCTGTTGGCCGGCGACGTAACGCGCAATTCCACTCACAGCCCGGCGCACATTGCTCACAGTAAAATCCTCGGCTACGATGGCGCGCCATCCTGAGGTCCCGAATTTGATTTGTGCAGCCATGATTCAGAATACGCCTCCGAACTTGCTCCCTACAATTGATACACTTTTTCCCGCTGGAGTTTGCCGATGAACCCAATGTGCCTGGTGCTGACCACCGCCGGCTCAGCCGACGAAGCCAAAAAGATTGCCCACGCGCTGGTAGAGCGACGCCTGGCAGCATGCGTGAACATTGTTCCGCGGGTCGAATCTGTGTATCGCTGGAAGGGGCAGGTGGAATCGGCCGAAGAGTGGCTTCTGTTGATCAAGACCCGCAGCAGCGCTTTTGAGCGAGTAAGAGATGCCATCACGGAGCTGCATTCTTACGAGCTGCCGGAATGCGTGATGCTGGAGCTTGCCGAAGGTGATAAGGCTTATCTGGATTGGCTGGCGAAGAATACAGAGTAAAGACACCACTGCTCGATACTCGTGTGGCACAGGCACTCTTGCCTGTGCATCATTCGATCAGAGGAATACAGGGCACAGACCGGAGTATCTGTGCCACATCACAGTATCTGTGCCACATCACTAAGGACTTACATGGCTGCCAGCGCCTGGTCCAAATCCGCCAGCAGATCATCCACGTCTTCAATTCCCACCGATATGCGAACCATGCCGTCGGTCAATCCAATCTGCTTTCGTCCCTTCACGCCCAGGGCCGCGTGGGTCATGGTGGCGGGATGGGAAATCAAGGTTTCCACACCGCCCAGCGATTCTCCAAGAGAGCAGACCCGCACCCTGGCCAGCATCTTCTTGGCATTTTTGAGTGAGCCGGTCTCAAAGGTGATCATGGAACCAAACCCCTTCATCTGCCGCTTGGCCAGGGCATGCTGCGGATGATCGGAAAACCCCGGATAAAGCACTTGTTTTACCTTGCGATTGCTGCGCAGAAAATCGGCGATGGCCCGGCCATTCTCGTCGTGCTTTACCATGCGAACGGCGAGCGATTTCACCCCGCGCAGCACCAGCCAGCACTCGAACGGAGAGAGAATCGCCCCGGAGGTCTTCTGCATGAAGGCCAGCTTCTCTGCGTGAATTGGCTTGGTGGCGGCAATCACGCCGCCTAAACCGTCGCTATGGCCATTAAGAAACTTCGTGGTGGAGTGCATCACCATGTCCGCGCCCAGATCGAGCGGGCGCTGGAAATAGGGCGACATAAAGGTATTGTCGACCACCAGCTCAGCTCCGCCAGAATGCGCGATCCTGGCCACTTCCTTGATATCGGTGAGGACCATGAGGGGATTGGTTGGCGTTTCCACCCATATGATCTTCGTATTGCGGCGAATGGCCTTCTTCACCGCGTCTGGATCAGAGGTATCGACATAGCTGAATTCAATCCCATAATTGGCCAGCACCTGGTTGAACAAACGTGGAACGCCGCCATAAACGTTGTGACCGCAAATCAGGTGGTCGCCCTGCTTGAGAAAGCATTGCGTGACCGCGGTGACTGCAGCCATGCCGCTTGAAAAGACATGGGCCGAAGCTCCGTTCTCCAGGGCAGCCAGGTTTTGCTCCAGCCGCGTGCGCGTCGGATTGGAAACGCGGGCGTATTCATAACCTTTGTGTTTACCGAGTTCCTCCTGCACATACGTTGACGTGGCAAAGATCGGGACTACGACGGCGCCGGTGGAGGGATCGGGTTCCTGGCCCACGTGGATGGCGGTAGTCGCAAAACCCGCTTTCTTAGCGCTCTGCTCCAAACCGCCTGACTTTTTGTGTTTAGCCATGTATGCCTCTGTTCCTGAATCGAATTCTCGCGCCGCTCAAGCCGCCTCCCACACAACACGCGAAGGACACGCACAAATCGGAAAGCAGTCCTCGGCCCTACTATTCGCCGCCTTCAAAGATCTTCTTCGACATGTACCGCTCCGCTGAATCGGGAATCACCGTCACGACACGTTTTCCGCTGCCCAGTTTTTTGGCGACTTGAAGCGCCGCAAAAACATTTGCTCCCGCGCTTGAACCGCCCAGAACTCCCTCAAGGCGCGCCAGATTGATCACGGTATCGAAGGCATCCTTGTCATTGACCATAAGAATCTCGTCGCAGACCTTGGGATCAAAGGTCTTGGGGATAAAGCCGGAACCGATCCCTTCGACCTTGTGCGGCCCTTTCGGCCCCCCTCCCAGAACCGACCCTTGCGTCTCCACTGCCACGCAATAGACCTGGGAAAGCTTTTCCTTCATGAAGCGTGCTACGCCGGTGAAAGTGCCGCCCGTACCTACACCGATAACCACAGCATCAATCTTGCTTTCCAGCTGATCAAAGATTTCGGCGGCTGTTGTCTCATAATGAAAGTCAGGGTTGGCGGGATTTTCAAATTGAAGAGCGGTAAATGAATCGGGGATTTGTGCGGCAAGTGCTTTGGCTTTCTGGATGGCGCCTTGCATCCCCGCTTCATCGGGCGTGCGGTGGACCTCAGCGCCTAGGGCACGCATGACTTTTACTTTCTCCTCGGCAAATTTCTCCGGCACGCACAGCACGACGCGATAGCCCTTGTTGATGCCGATCAACGCCAGTCCAATGCCGGTGTTCCCGGCCGTCGCCTCAACTATGGTGCCACCCGGCTTCAGATGCCCCCGCTCTTCGGCTTTCCTGATAATGCCAATAGCTGCCCGGTCTTTTACGCTGCCGCCCGGATTCAGGTACTCGAGCTTGGCAAAGACATCGGCCGCTCCTGCAGGAACAATGCGGCGGAAGCGAAGCAACGGAGTCTGGCCGACCAGCTCGGTAATGTTTTCAGCCACTCGTAAACGAGTCATAGCAAACTTTTTAGACTACGGGAGGCATAGGGAGATGGTCAAACCGGAGCCGGCAAAACCGCAGCAAATTCCGTTGCGGGGAGAACTGAGCAAAGGGCAACGGCAGTCAGCGCAGATGATGCTGCGCTTTCCATGTTGCGCAAGTCTCAAGCCTATTGCTTGGCGGCGGTGTGTTTTTCGTCGGCAAAATAGCCGTCGCGGGTGCGCACCTGCAAGTCTTTATACCCGGAAGCATGCGCTTCGACACGCACCTTGCGATATCCACCGTTGCTGCGCGGGTTCGTGGGCTTGTAGGTGATGCTGTACTGGTTGCGAATATCGCGAGCCACTTCCTGGCTGATCTCGTCTACTTCTTCGAGATCCTTGGGGAAAAAAGCCACGCCGCCGGTTTGGTCAGACAGGCTTTGCAACGCCCGCTTGGCCCGCTTTACGCCCGGCTCATCGCCCAGAATGCCGATGGCATAGATGGTCGGCCCGCTATCACTCTGCACAGCCCGGATTGCGCTCTCCAGGGATTCGCGGCTCTCGTTATCGACGCCGTCAGTCACCACCAGCAGCGCCTTCTTTTCGCGCTTGGCGCCCTTGGCCAGATGGTCGGCAGAGGCTATTACGGCGTCGTACAGCGCCGTGCCTCCGCGGGAATCGACGCGATCCATGGCCTCGTGCAGTAAATCGACCTTGTTGGTGAAATCCTGGTCCAGATATGGATCATCGTTGAAATTCACCACGAAAACTTCGTCCTGGGGATTGCTGGCCTGGATCAGGTTCAAAACAGCCTTGGTCAACGCGGCACGCTTGGTGCGCATGGATCCGGAATTGTCTACAACGATTCCAATGGAAACGGGGATATCCTTGCGAATGAATGAAGTGATGTTTTGCGGCTGTCCATCTTCATAGACAACAAAGTTGTCGCGATCAAGGTTGGTCACCAGATGGTGCCGGAGATCAAGCACAGTAGCCGAAAGCGTAACCTCGTTAACCAGGCTGCGATAAGTGAATTCTCCCTTAGCGTCCTTGGTAACCTCGCCAACCGATCCTTCCGAAATGGGCTGCTCCGGCGCCTTGCCGGGCTGAGCTGCGGGAACGTTGCCCGTTGCCGCGGGCTTATTTGCCGAAGGCGGCGGCGTAGCGGGCCTTGCCCACACAGGCAACGCGGGATCGTTGGGATCGACGTCCGGCGGAAGCGGTGTCGCTTGGACAGTTTGGTTTCCACCGTGCGACTGTGGTTGATTGGGCTGCCCTTGCGTCCCCAGGAACGAGGCTGAAACCAGCAGCAAAAATGATAGGACCCCGACTACACGTTTATTGCGAAGGTGCATAGTATCCCGCTCTGGCATAGACATTTAGATGCGGCAACCCCTTTGGCGGATTGAGCTTTACCTTAATCTTCCGCCAGTGGCCGTCCTTATTCTTGTTGTTTGGACGGTATCCGAGTACATATTGGTTGCGCAGCTCTATTCCAATCTTCGTCGCCACATCGGCCAGTTCATTGGGATTCGTAATCGTAAAGAGGCGGCCACCGGTTACCTGGGAGATTTCAGTCAACAGCGCCGGCCCGGCAACTTCTTCGGGTTGGGAGGGCGCCTGGCTGAAGATACCGATGGAATAAATCTGCACATCGGCCTCTTTCACCATCGATTTGATCTCACTCTCAGTATAACGGCTGTGATTGTCGCCGCCGTCAGAAATGATCAGCAGGGCCTTTTTGCTGTTGCGGGCGTCCTTCATCTTGCTGACGCCCATATAGATGGCGTCCAGCAGAGCGGTACTGCCCTGAGGAATCGTGTAAACCAGTTTGCCCTGAATGTCTTCAATAGACTTGGTGAAATCGGAGCGAAGCTGCGGACGATCATTGAATGTGATCATGAAGAATTCGTCCTGCGGGTTGGCCGTCTTGAAGAATTCAACGACGGCTTCGCGCGCCTTCAGGATCTTGTCATTCATGCTTCCGCTCATATCAAAAATCACACCCAGCGAAATAGGGGCATCTTCACTGGAAAAATGCTTTACTTCCTGTACCTCACTACCCTCCATCACGGAGAAATTCTCTTTCTCGAGGCCAGTCACAATACGGTTCCAGTCGTCGGTCACGGTCACGTTTACCAGGACCAGATTTACGTCGACTTGAACAGGCTTGGTGTGGTTTTTAAGATTGGCTTCAGCAGCCTTGACCGCAGAGTCTTTAGAATCAGCAGGTTGGGGCACGGCTGATGGCGGCGGCTGGATATGGACGTTCACGTCCTGAGCACTCACATGCAGGGGCAGAGTAAGAGAGAACAGGATTACCAACGCACAAAGGCCTGCGGGCGTTCCTAGCAACGCCTTAAAAGAGAGCTCGGGGGAACGGCATGTACCATATCCGCTGCGTTTGAAGCGGGCCATATGGAACCTCTTTTGTGCCGATGTTATCACAGCCGCGCTGGACTGAACACTGGTAACTTAAGTGCTTCTCGTCCCACTGCTACCGGCTGTTATTCAAAGAACTTAGATGGTTTCAGCAGGCAAGCGGGTTACCCGCCAAACGCTTGATAGAATGCAATAGGCTGCTGTTACCGATGGCTGAGATCATTCCATTCAAAGCGATTCGCTACGACCCTCACCAGGTAAAACTGGAAGACGTCCTTACCCAGCCCTATGACAAGATCACGCCGGAAATGCAGGCCAAGTACTACGAACGAAGCGCGCATAACCTGGTGCGGATCATCCTGGGTAAGTCCGGCGACACCGACACTGAGTCGTTCAACGTTTACACCCGGGCTGCGGAGTACCTGCATGACTGGCGCTCCGGCGGCCTGCTGAAGCGCGATGCCGAACCGGCAATCTATATTTATTCGCAAACTTTCACTGCGCCGGGCACACGCGAACTGTCGGAACGCCGCGGTCTCATCGCATTGGGCAGAATTCACGATTATGCCGATGGCGTGGTCTATCGCCATGAGCAAACCCTCTCTAAGCCGCGCCAGGATCGTCTGAACCTCCTTCGCGCCACGCGCGCTCATTTCGGCCAGATCTTCATGCTCTATAGCGATCCACAAAACGAGATTGCCGTGTTGCTGCAAGCCAAGACCGAGCAGGAACCCGAGACGTCAGTCCTGGATGAGCATGAAACCCTGCATCGGCTGTGGCGCGTTGACCATCCGGCCATCATCGCCGCGCTCCAGGCCAAGATGCACGACAAGAAGCTCTTGATCGCTGACGGCCATCATCGCTATGAAACCGCGCTCGCGTACCGAAATGAGCGTCGCGCTCAGGCTGCAACCGGGGATGCCAATGCTCCCTACGAATACGTGATGATGACGCTGGTGCCCATGGAAAGTCCGGGGCTGGTCATTCTGCCAACGCACCGCATTGTGCACGGCCTCGCAGATTTTGATCGCGAACGCATGCTGGAAGGCGCCGGGCGTTTCTTTGATATTGAACGCATCGACTTGCGCACCGAAAGCCGCAGCGCCACCACCCTGCTGGACGAGGCCGGCGCCAACGGCACAGCATTCGTCGCCGTGACTCGACAGGGGCCCTATCTTCTGCGGGCCAAGAGAGGACCGATCGAAGATGCGCTGAATGGCGTCTCTCCTTTGCAGCGCGAGTTGGACGTGGTGCAACTACACACCATTATGTTGGAACGAGTGCTTGGGATTACCCAGGAGGCGATCCGCAATCAGGAGAACGTGAAGTATGAACGCGATGCGTTCCAGGCCATCTCATGGGTTCGCCAGGGAGCGAACGTGGCTTTCCTTATGAACGCCGCCCGGATTGAGCAGGTGCGCGACATTGCCTTCGCCGGCCAAGTGCTACCGCAGAAGTCGACCGATTTTTACCCCAAACTCCTCAGTGGTCTTACCATCTATGCGCTGGAATAGGTTCCTGATCATCTTTGGCATCGCGAGCGGCATTTGCGTGCAGGCGATGATTTCCGGCGTGGCTCCGGAACAGCAGCTCACCGTGTACACTGCCCAAACTACCTATTCCCTGCCGGTGGTCGAGCGTGAAGGCAAACCGTATATCGGGCTTGCCGATCTGCTGGCCCCGCTCGGAGCCGGCGCGCCGCAGCTCAAAGGCAAGGAATGGAGAGTGCAGCTGAACAAATCGGAAGCGCGGCTTGCCGAAGGCAAAGACAAAGCCATCATCCAAGGCACCCAGTTTGATCTCGAAGGCAAAGTCAGGGTGGAAGATCAGCGTGTGCTGGTGCCGATGGCCGCTGCCCTGCCCTTGCTTAGCCGGCTGCTGAACGTGAGCATCGATTTTCACCAGCCTTCGCGACGGCTTTTTGTGGGCAACATTCTCGCCCGCTTTAGCGCCTCGTTCAAAGATGGAGACACGCCGTCGCTTACGTTAACCTTCAGCCAGCCTGTCGATCCGGATGCGGATCGGGGAGAAGACCGCAGCGGTGTCTTGTTCACTCACAGTGACCACACCACGTTGATTTTCAGGAAAGAGCCGGTCATTTCCGAAACAAGTAAGCAGGAGTTTGGCAACGGGGCAATTCAATCGATGACCTTCAGCGAAGAGAACGGCAAAGCGGTGCTGACTGTCACCGGCAATGCGCACCTCAACATCGTGCGCAGCGATGACCGCAAGACCATTACGCTTCAGCCTGCCACACCGGCTGCCTCCGCTTCACCCGCGGCACAGGCGGTTCCCGCCACTGACAGCCAGCATCGCGGGCAGGAATTTTTCGTGATGATTGACGCCGGCCACGGCGGTTACGACAAAGGCGCGAACTTCGGCGGCAAGCTGCTGGAAAAAGATGTCACCCTCAGGCTTGCGCGTGATTTGCGCAAGGAGCTGGAGGAGCGCGGAATTCCATCACGGATGCTGCGCGATTCCGATGTCGATGTGCCGATGGAGCGCCGGGCTGAGATCACGAATGAGCAGCGCGCGGGCATCTATGTGGCACTGCATGCCGGGGGACCTGGGCACGGCGTGCGTGTCTACACACCGCTATTGGCGGATCCGCAGCAGGCAACAGGACGTTTTCTGCCCTGGGACAGCGCACAGGTCGCCGCGCTCGATCGAAGCAAAGCCGCGGGCCAGGCCATCGCGAGCGAATTACGGAAAAAAGGCATGGATGTTGCCACGCTTGGAATTCCGATCCGGCCCCTGAACAACCTTGTTGTCCCGGCGATAGCCGTAGAACTGGCGCCGGAGGGAGACGACTTACAGTCGCTCGGGAGTTCCAAACGCAATGCCGGCATCGTGTCAGCAATTGCTACAGGCATCACGCAGGTGCGGGGACAGATTGGAGCGCGCCCGTGATACCTCGGCATTTTCAGATCACGATAGGGCTGGTGCTGCTGGCTATTTTGATCAGCGGGCTGGTCATCATTCGCCTTACCCATCGCGAAGAGGACATGGCCATGCACGCGAGCGATAACGCGCCGGTGGTGCCGGTGGTTGCTGGAAAGCAGGAGCACATCCAGGTTCTGGTCGCTTATGATGAAGATCAGGCACTACGCTGGCGGACTGCCGATGTGTTTTTGCCGGCAGACCGGGGGCTTCGCGCCAAGGAAACGCTGCGCGCGGTACTGGCGCAGTACTTGCAGAGCCCCTCGCCCCATCCGCTGGCTCAAGGCTCTGATATTCGCGACGTCTATTTCATTGGAAATGACACGCTCGTAGTCGACACCACCGCACAATTCGCCGACGGGCATCCTTCAGGAATTCTGCTGGAAGAAATGACTCTGGCCTCGATGATTGAAAGCCTGACCGCCAACGTACCGGGGATCAGCAAAGTGAAATTTCTGGTTGATGGAAGAGAACGCGAGACCCTGGCCGGTCATGCTGACCTGATGTCTTTCTACCAGACCAATGCCGTACACGAATTGGCCAAGGAGTTCGAATAAAGATGGCCACCACGATTGGCGTCTTTGACTCCGGCTTCGGCGGTCTGACGGTGCTGCGCGAACTGCGCCAGGTGCTGCCCGGGGCCGACTATCTTTATTTTGGCGACACCGCTCATCTGCCTTACGGCGCAAAATCAGTTCGTACGGTGGCCAAGTACGCTATCTCCGCAGCCCATTTTCTCGAACAACATGGGATTGAGATGCTCGTAGTAGCTTGTAACACCGCAACGGCTCTGGCATTTGACGACATACGCGCCGCGGTGAGTGTTCCAGTGGTCGGAGTAATCGAGCCGGGAGCGCAGCGGGCTGCGGCGATTTCCAAATCGAAGAAAGCTGCGGTGATCGCCACGGAAGCCACAGTCGCAAGCCATGCGTATAAGAAGGCGCTTCACTGTCTTGGTTTGGAAGCCACGGAAAAGGCTTGCCCGCTTTTCGTGCCGCTGGTTGAGGAAGGCTGGGTGGAGCATCCGGTAACCGAGCAGGTGGCTCACATATACATGGATGAGATCTTTCGCGACGGCGCCCACGATGCCGACGTCCTGGTGCTGGGGTGCACGCATTATCCGCTGCTGAGGCCGCTTCTGCGACGGGTGGCCCCGGCAAGAATGGAGATCGTCGACTCGGCAGAGTCCACAGCGGCTAAAGTCGTGGAGCTTCTTGAAAAAAAACCTGATCAATCCCAGCCGGGCAGGTTACGCTGTTACGCCACCGATTCGGTGGAGAAGTTCAAGCGGCTGGGGGGAAAATTCCTGGGCTGCGCCATTGAGAACGTCGAGTTGATTGACATTGAAAAATAACAAAGACATGTTTTTTCGCTCTGACAACCGGACGCCGGAGCAGATGCGTCCGGTAAAGATCGTCCCGGAGTTTATCTCCACGGCGGAAGGTTCCGCGCTGATTGAGGTCGGCAACACGCGAGTGATCTGCACCGCTTCCATCGAGGAGTCCGTTCCCAGCTTTATGAAGGGTTCAGGTAAAGGCTGGATCACGGCCGAGTACTCCATGCTGCCGCGCTCCACGCTCACGCGCACGCCGCGCGAAGCCAGCCGGGGACGCCAGAGCGGGCGCACGCATGAGATTCAGCGGCTGATTGGCCGGGCGCTGCGGGCGGTGGTCGATCTGAAACAGCTGGGCGAACGCACCATCACGCTCGACTGCGACGTAATCCAGGCGGACGGGGGCACGCGCACGGCTTCGATCACCGGCGCATTCGTGGCGCTCGGACTGGCCATGCAGAAACTGGTGGAGGCGGGTACTCTCTCGGCTGCACCGATCCGCGATTTTGTCGCCGCCATCAGCGTCGGCGTTGTGGAAGGCGCGGTTCTCCTCGACCTGTGCTACGAGGAGGATTCCCAGGCGGAGGTCGATCTCAATTTTGTGATGACCGGCGGCCGGAAGATTGTTGAGGTCCAGGCCACGGCCGAGCAGCACCCGTTCGACGAGGCGCAGCTTAAGAAGATGATGGATTTCGCCGCCAAGGGAATCGAATCCCTGATCGCCAAGCAGCGGACGGTGCTGGCGCAGCTTCCCTTGCGCCAGTAAGCCTACTTCTCTTCGACAAAATCTTCGTCGTCGAAAATATAAGGGGCGGTGCGGACCAGCTTGAAACGGACGCGCATGTCGCATTGGTCGCACGCGGGAAACGGATCGTCGCGGTGCATTACCGCTTCATGCGACTCGCGGTGGCCGCGGTCATGAACTACTTCGTAGATACCGGTCTCCGGGACAGGCTGGCCGGGAAGAAAGACCTTGGCGTGCTTGCCGAGCCCACGGCGATGGCCCGGCCCGCCAGTGTGGCGACGGCCTCGCAACACGGGACGGTTTGAAAGCATCTGACTGTGCGGTTTGTGGGGGTGAGTGGCGCTCATTTTTTGCGAATTTTACAATCTTGAATTTCCTAACGCAAGCTGGAGCAGCTAAAAAAATCGGTCCTGAATTATTTAGTACAATGGTTAATCCCGTGCTTGTCCTGAGCGTCAATGTTCCTTGTTCTCACGCCTATCTCAAGTGAGTTTCGAGCGAACCAGGCATTGTGCCCGCGACGGCGTCCGGGCGTGAAAACATGAGGAGGACCCAATGAAACTGACTCCCGGAAAGCTCGCTGGAATGAAGAAGGTGTCGGATGGTCGCGGCGTGATCGCTGCTGCCGCAATGGACCAGCGCGGCTCGCTGCAGAAGGCGCTGGCTAAGGAAAAAGGCTCGGACGTCAGCGAGTCGATGCTGGAGGAATTCAAATCGATTGTGACGGAGGTGCTGACACCGCACGCCAGCGCGATCCTGCTGGATCCGGAGTTTGGCTTGCCCGCCTCCAAGCGTCGCGCCCGCAACGCCGGGCTTCTTCTGGCATACGAGAAGACAGGCTACGATAAGACTGGCCCCGGCCGCCTGCCGGATCTGCTGGATAATTGGTCAGTTCGCCGACTGAAGGAAGCCGGCGCGGATTGCATCAAGGTGCTGCTGTATTACACGCCCACGGACGGTCAGGCCATCAACGACAAAAAACATGCCTGGGTGGAACGCATTGGCGACGAATGCCGCGCCAACGATATTCCCTTCTTTTTGGAGTTTGTTGGCTACGACGAAGGGATCGATGAGAAGGGCCCGGAGTTCGCTAAAAAGAAGCCTGAGATTGTTGCCGATTCCATGGCTGAATTCAGCAAAGACCGGTACGGCGTGGACGTCTTGAAGGTGGAAGTGCCGGTGAATATGAAGTTTGTGGAAGGCGCAAAGTCATATGCCGGACAGAAAGCCTACTCCAAGGCAGAAGCAATGGAGCATTTCCGCAAAGCGGCCGCAGTCGCAACCAAGCCGTTCATCTATCTCTCCGCCGGCGTGAGCAATGCCGAATTCAATGAAGGACTGGCCCTGGCGGCCGAAGCTGGAGTCAAGTTCAACGGCGTGCTCTGCGGGCGCGCGACATGGAAGGACGGCATTCCGGTTTATGCCAAGCAAGGCGCCAAAGCCTTTGAACAATGGCTGCAGGGCGAGGGTGTGAAAAATATTGCTAACGTGAACGCGAGCCTGAAAGCTGCAACTTCCTGGTTCCAGAAATATGAAGTTCGCGAGCCGGCCATGGCCGATGACTGATCAACTGGTAGCAACAAAAAAGCGGGGCGCTCACGCCCCGCTTTTGTTTTCTCGATGACCGCCTAACGCTGATGCGCTTGGAAGCAGAACTTACTTCTGCAGCGCCTCAGCACTCTTGGTGATGTTGACGGTTTGAGCCACATAGCTCGCGCCTTCAAAAGTGGCGACGATCCAAACGTCTACCCCCACGCCCAGGCGCCTGACGTCAGGAATGCGTGCCGAGGCGAAGCGGATGCTGTAGTTTTTGTCGTCGCTCAGGTTCTGCAGAGCCAGCACGCCGCGATGGATATCGAGATACGTGATCTTGCCGGCGAAGGTGAAAACAGCGCCCGGCGTCGCCAGGATATTGATTTCACGCGCCAGGCCACGGTTCGGGTTTTCCGCGGCAAAGCGGACGTGTACCAGGGCTCCAGGCCTTATATCTTGAAAGGCCGCGGGATTCTGCCCGCTGCTGATGCGGGTATCCTGGTCAACTGCAAAACGCACCGGCACGGAGTTGATGTTGTCGCGCACGGTAAGTTCGCTGTGCTTCAAGTCGACGTCAACGATCTGGCCGTCGGCGTCAGCCGGCGGCGCGGCCACGCCCACACGGATGTTGCGGGCAAAAATATCGTGCCGGTTGTTGTCCAGCTGCGTGTCGATGTAAACCCGCTCACCTTTCTTGAGCGCAAGCTGCGTGGTCTCAGCTCCGTTATGGAAGATGTGGGTGCGCTCGTCAAAGTTGACCGTCCAGTGGCCGCCGCCGAAGACCTGTACCGTCATCTTGTTGCGCAAACGATCGACTCCGCTGATCGTGCCGCCGACCAGGGTAGTGGTGGTGGCTGGAACCGGCGGCGGATCGAGAATGGGATCATGGCCGTCAGTGGCCAGAGCGCCGGAGGTGGCGGAGCTATCAAGGATCTCAGTCTTCGGCACGGGCGGCGGCGCCGGAGGCATCTGGACAAGCTCCGGTTCCGCTATTTCCGCTTCTTGTCCGCTCGGCTTTTGCTGATCGGGAGCTTTGGGCTGACCAGCTGTAGGGGACTGAGTTCCTGCGGGCGGCGCCGTCGAGGATGGAACAGTGACGGACGGAGCAGTTGCCGGTTGCGCCGGCGCTTGCTGCTGCGGCCCCGGACTTGCTGCGGGCACCGGCGCTTGCGGCACTCCCGAGCCCGGTTTGGGCGAAGCCGGATTGTTCTGCGCCCAGCAAAGCAGAGCCGACAAAAACAAAACGATCAAAGCAGTTGGGGAACGATGCATAGAGTCTCAGAAACTCCTGGGACGAACGTCAAGCGTTTAAACGGCAAAGATCCGAACAGTGGGTTGGATGCAGGCAGCAGCAACTCAGATGGCAGGCCAAAGTAGGAATCAGTCCGCCCAACCTGAGAAGGAGATTTGCCATCCAAAAGACAAGCAGAGCTTCTGCCCTGCGGTTCCTGGTGTGAAAAGGCAGATCCTCATCAGCAGACGAGGCCCCTGGAGACTACATGCGTTCCCGATTGCTCACGTTCTTAGCGTTGTCAGTCTTGTTCGCCGCACTGCAGGCGGGTGCGCAGGAAGTTCGCATTCCCTTACCGAAGAAAAGCAAGTACACGCCGGTGCAGCAGTTGAATCGCGACGGTGTGGCGGCGCTCAAAAAGCATGACATCGCCAAGGCCAAACGGCTTTTCTACAAGGCCTATCTGATTGATCCGAATGATCCCTTTACGCTGAACAACCTGGGCTACGTGGCTGAACTGGAAGGCAGTCTGGATCGCGCGCAACGTTATTACGACCAGGCGCAGGCCAATACCTCCGAAGCGGTGATCGACCGGTCAACCGAGGACGAGGTACAGGGCAAGACGGTGGCAAAGGTCGCAGGACATACGGCTGAGGGTCCGCTGAAGGTGAATCAATTGAACAGCGAGGCTCTGGGCCTGTTGAATCAGGATCGGGCCCCGGAAGCTGACGTGGTCCTGCAACAGGCGCTCAAGATCGATCCAAAAAATCCGTTCACCCTGAACAATATGGGTTACGCCAAGGAAAAAGAAGGTGAGATAGAGCAGGCGATCAAATTTTATGACAGCTCGGCCGCGACGGGATCGCAAGAGCCGATTGTGATTGCCTTCAACAAGAAATGGCGCGGCAAGCCCATCAGCGAGGTCGCCGAACGGAATGCCGAAGCCAGCCGTGATGAGCTGGATAAGGCTCAGGACCTGCAGGACAAGGTGGCACGGCTGAACCTTCAGGGTGTTTCCGCAATGAATCGCAATGACCGCAAGAAGGCGCGCCAGGATTTTCTGCAAGCGTACAAACTCGATCCCAACAATTCCTTCACCATAAACAATATGGGCTACCTGGCCGAATTGGAGGGTGACAAGGAAACAGCCCAGTCGTATTACGAACAGGCGCGCAGAGCCAAGCGCGCAACGGCAAAGATCATAGTCTCAACCCGGCCCGAGGTGGAGGGGCGTCCGGTGGGACAGGTGGCAGAACAGAGCACGGCGCTGGTGGAATCGACCTTTGCCGCGCAGGCTGAAACCAATAAGCGAACCGGACCACCCGCACTGCATACGCGTGACAACCGTATCATCGTTGAGCCCAAGACCCCGTTGCATCCAAGTACTGAATACACGCCGCCGGAGTATCGGCAACCGCCACAGAATAATGAAGAGGCTCCGGTAGAGACGCCGCAGTCAGATCGCCCGCAACCACAAGGCCCGCCGGCACTAAAGACGCGACCACCGCAACAGCAACAACTGACCCCACAGCAACAGAATCAGCAACAGGCTCCGGCGCAGCAGCCGCAACAGCAGCCCGCGGGGCAACCAAATCCCGACCAGCAACAGCCGGAGCAACAGCAAGCTCAGCCGGCCCCCACCCCACAGCAGCCGGCACAACAAATGCCGGAACAGCAGCAACCACCGGCACAACAGCCGTCTTCGACTCCGCAGCAACAACCGCCGGTTCAGCCCCCAACAAATCCGGGGCAAAATAATCCGCAGCAGCAGCCGAACGCGCCGAATTCCCAGCAACCAGGCACGCAACCACCGCCAGGCACTCAGCTGCCGAAATAAATCAAACCATTTCAAAAGCAGCGAGGCCGGTCGCGCCGAGCTGCGTGCCGCCAGCGCGCCAGAAGGAATGCCTACACCGACGTCTCAAGCGGTTTGGAGCGTAGCGACATAATACTTGGACTTTATTTCAAAAGCAGCGCGGCCAGTCCCGCCGAGCTGCGTGCCGCAGCGCACCAGAAAGAATGCCTACACCGACGTCTCAAGCGGTTTGGAGCGTAGCGACATCATACTTGGACTTTATTTCAAAAGCAGCGAGGCCAGTCCCCCAGAGCTGCGTGCCGCAGCGCACCAGAAAGAATGCCTACACCGACGTCTCAAGCGGTTTGGAGCGTAGCGACATCATACTTGGACTCTATTTCAAAAGCAGCGAGGCCAGTCCCGCCGAGCTGCGTGCCGCCAGCGCACCAGAAGGAATGCTTACACCAGAATCTCAAGCGGTTTGGAGCGTAGCGACATAATCAAACGACGGGGCCAGTTCCCTGCCCGATTCCAGGCGGGTTGCCGAGCGCAGCTTCCACAAATCGCTTGGCCGCTCTAGCCGCTTGAAGTAGATCTCTGCCTAACGCGAGCTGGCAGGCCAGTGCGGTTGAGAAAGCGCAGCCGGTGCCGTGCGTCGAACGAGACCGAATCTTCCGACCCATGACCACTGTCGGCTGTTGGCCCACGCAGCAAACCAGATCGTGTGGAGGGTTCAGATGTCCTCCGGTGACGATCACATTGCGCGCGCCCAAGTTTTGCAAACGCGCCGCAGCCGCTTCCATGTCGCTCGGCTTGGTAACACGCAGTCCAGTCAAGGCGGCTGCCTCTTCGATGTTCGGCGTGATCACAGATGCGTGCCGAAGGATCCGCGCCTTCAACACCTTCAAACCTTCTTTCGAAATAAGATCTGCGCCCGACGACGACTTGATAATAGGATCGAGAACCACATTGTGGATGGGATAGCGTTCGAAGAATGCAGCCACAGCCTTCGCCGCGCCCTCTGATCCCAGCATGCCAATCTTCACGGCAGCAACATCAATATCTTCGGTCAAGTGTTCCAACGTCTGCGCGATCACCTTGCCCTGGACAGGCTCAACCCGTATCACGCCTCGGGTTGACTGCACCGTCAGAGCCGTAATGCAGGTGACACCATAGCATCCATGAGCCGCCATGGTCTTGATGTCGGCCGTAATGCCTGCCCCGGAAGAGGGATCGTATCCGGCAATGGAGAGGACTACGGGAAGCCGGGTTTTCGTCCGATGGGCCATCTCGATGAACAGTAGATCCTGCCATTTGCATTGTAAATGCGCAAAATCGCCAAACGCTGACGCCGACCCTTGTCTCCGCCGCCGATTGCTGCAACACTAGGTCTGCCGTCCATGATTATCTTTGGCATACACGCGGTGGAAGAAGCCATCTCGGCTCGCGGACGCGGTTTTGATTATGTCGCCATGGTCCCGGGCCGCGGGGACGCGCGCATTCAAAACATCGCTCAGCTCTGCCGCGCCAATGGTATCCCTCTGCGGACCATGCCGCGTGAACAACTCACGCGCCTGGCCAGGGTTGCGAACCATCAAGGCGTAGTTGCGGTCACCGCAGAAAAACAGTACGGCGATCTGGATGACGTGCTGGCACAGAAACGGGGGCAGCACGCATTCATTGTGCTGCTCGATGGCATTGAAGATCCGCACAACCTGGGCGCCATCATTCGCACCGCGGAAGGGGCCGGCGCTGACGGCATCATTATCCCCGAGCGGCGCGCCGCCGGCGTTACCGGCACGGTGGTTAAGGCTTCTGCCGGAGCATCAGAGTATCTGCCGATTGCCCGCGTCACCAATGCCGGCCGCACGCTGGAAGATTTGAAGGCGCGCAACATCTGGACCGTCGGTCTGGACGAACGTGGCGACAAGATGTACGACGCGCTCGACTACAAAATGGACCTGGCGTTAATCCTGGGCGCGGAAGGCCACGGCCTGCACGAGCAGATCCGCAAGAAGTGCGACTTCCTGGTCAAGATCCCCATGATGGGCAAGGTACCGTCGCTCAACGTGTCTGTGGCGGGCGCCGTGGTCATGTATGAAGTTGCGCGGCAGCGGCGCAGATAGCTCCGGCATTGCGGTTGCTAATTCGCTGCTTTACTCTTTTCCGGCCTTTTTCGCGCCTTGATCACGATGGCCAGATCGCCGTTGCGGGTGTTGGTAAAGCGCAGCTTGATGCGCCCCTCTTCATCCAGTGTAACCATCGCCGGGATGTTGACCGAGGTAAGCATCCACCCTGCCGGCAGCGTCACGTAATTGAGCGGCCGGCCGAGCGTGCGTGTCCACACCAGCTCGCCGTCCTTGACAACATAGCCCACGGGGTCGGTGTAAGTCTCCTGTACGCGAACCCGCGTGGATTGGCCTTCGGCTACCGGATGCTCCAGGTCACCCTGTACAACGACCGAATCTGGGTCAACTGGATTGGGGTAGTATCCAAGCGCGTTGACATCTTTTCCGCTTACGGTTGAAGTCTTGAGCGGCTTGCCGGTATCGAGATCCATCATCTTCGCGTCCGGCGAAACTACGCTGCCCTTGCGTACGAAGCTGTGCACCGACTTTTGCCCAACGCGGGTAACAGTGAAATCATGCGAAATGAGAAATTGATGGCTTGACGGCTCGAGCAGCCAGTAACTGATCTCGCGATCCTGTTCGGCGCGATGAAACGATTCCTGCTGCGCCATGGCGACCGCCACAGTTAGCATCACGAAGACCAGGTATCTCTGCTTCATGGCAGCCTCCGCGCCACGATCTTCACCGGCAACTGGTCATCACGATCGTTCAGGAAGCTCACGCGAATGCGGCCGTCAGGATCGATAGAAACTATCCCAGGGGAACCACATTCAATCAGCTCCCATCCTTTGGGGAGCAGGACCACGTTGCGCTTGATGCCCAGTGGTCGCGTGAACACCAGCTGTCCGTCTGTGAGAGTGTAGGAAGCTGGATCAGTGTATGTCTTGGAGATGCGGATTCGCGTCTGACCGCCCTTAGGCACAGGTCCCGGCAAAAAGACCTTGATGAACTCGGCCTTGTCCGGCGTCTCTGGAGAAACCAGGCCCGCAGCTTTTGCGTCCTTGCCGTTCACCACTTCAAACTTCAGCTCTTTGCCGCTGCTGCGTTCGATCACCCGCTCTTTGGTGGACACTGATCCGGGCCGAATAGGATTCAGAAAATACGGCGAGCCTTCCTTGGTGGCGGTCACGTCGTAGGTAATGGCAAATTGATGAGTCTCCGGCGGCAGCAGGTCGTACAGCGTAAACTCATCTGCCGCAACTGCAGAAACGCTGATCAGCAGCACTAAGGCAAGGATTCTGGATCGCATCGGGCAAGGAGTTTAGCACAGGCAAATCAGGAATTCGCGCCACGACTTGAAGGCAAGCCAATCCGCCGCACCAGATCCTGAAATTTCGCATCGGAGCGCAATTCATCGAGCATGGGCTCAACGTTCAGCCAGGTCAGACCGTCAGCGCGTTCGGCAAAAGCTGTTTCCAGCCACTCCAGAGCCTTGTCCTTGTCGCCCAGACCCGCAAACAGCATGCCGAAGTAGGTTGGAGGAATGTAGCGTCTCTTGGCGGCGGCTTTGAACTGTTCAGCCAGCTTGGCGGTCAAACCCTTTTTCCCGCTCACGGCATAGGCAAGGCCCAGGGCGGCGTCCATCAGGGGCATTTCCCCGGTCCCGGTCCGGGCCAATTTCAGATGGCCGATTGCCTTGGCGTAATTATTCAACCGCATGTGAGCCCGCCCGGCGATGAAATGCAACATGAAGTATTTCGGGTCAAGCTGCTCGGCTTTCTCGCACTCCTCCACTGCCCGCTGATAGTCACGGCCGAAGTAATAGGCTGCCGCGCGCGTTGTATGCACAGCCACCATACGGTGCGGATTGGTTTCCTGCACGATGCTCAGGCTCTGTTCAATCTCGTCGAATGCATCGTTGTTGCGGCCCAGGGCAAGCAGAAGCCATGAGTACCACAAGTGGGTATCGGCATGATCAGGGTTCAATTCGATCGCCTGCTCGTATCCCGCTTCGGCTTCCTGCCATTTCCAATGATAGTGGTGGTTCACCAGCGCCAGCGCGGTATGGGCCTCCGCAAAGGAGCCATCCAGTTCCAGCGATTTGCGCGCCGCCTTTTCGGCCTTGGGCATCGCGTCGTGCGGCGGCAGAAAATCAAACGGCGCGATCGCCAGCAGAGCGTAAGCGCTGGCCAATCCTGCGTAAGCCGGCGCATAGTGCGGCTCAGCCTGGATCGCCTTTTCGAAGCATTCAATGCTCTTGCTGATGGCCGAAGGCGTCATCTGATGCAGGTGATAGCGAGCTTTCAGATATGCATCATAGGCTGCGGGCTGCACCTGGCCCTGACCTTTTTGCATACTGGAAACCTGCACGCGCTCAGTAAGGTTCAATGCCTGATTGATCTCCCGCGCAATGGCCTGAGCGATGTCGGCCTGGACGCTCAACACGTCGCTAAGATCGCGTTCAAAGGTCTCTGCCCAGAGTTGCGTCTGGTCACGGAGTTGGATTAGCTGCGCGGTGATGCGAACGCGATTGCCGCCACGCCTGACCTTGCCTTCCAACACATAACCTACCCCGAGGTCTTTCTTCATCTGTTCGAGTGATTTGCTGCTGGGATCGTAGTGTTCGGCCGTGGTGCGCGCGATGACTGCCAGTTCCGGCGCCTGTAGACGGGTGATCTGGGTAATCATCTCTTCGGTCAGACCATCGCTGAAGTAACCGTCTTCTTTGGCGTCACTCAGATTGCCAAACGGGAGCACCGCCAGCTTCACCTTGGTGGTCTCTCCGTTGGGCTGCGCGGTTCCGGCACCGGACTGTTGCCGCGCTTTAAACCATTCCGTGAGCTCATTGCGATAAGCATAGATCGACCCGAGCTTGTCATGCAGGTGTCGATACACCGGGAGGCCTTCTTTCTTCTCCCAGCGCTGCACGGTGCGCACGTCGCGCCGCAGATAGGCCGCGATTTCCTTCCAGGAATCAAGACGATCAGCCGGGTTGCTGGCGGTCATGTTTGCCGTTTCGCCGCTCCTCTCGGGGACATTCATCATACCCCACGACAATCTGCGGCAATCGCTTCTGCCGCGCCTTGTCGCTTGAGAGGCATTCTAACCAGAGATACAGTCAACCTCGAAGCGGAAAGAGCAAATGATGCAGACGACACGTTGGCCACGATTGTTGCCGGCTACGCTGCTGTTTTCCGGCCTGGCTTTGGGCCAGGCCGCTCCCTGGATAGATGATGCTTCGACTCAGGACAGCTTACCGGCTCAGATGATCTCTCAGGGCGAGGCGAATGCAGCCAAGCCTGAAACTATGGCGCCGCCGGTCGTGACCGCGACCAATCCTTCCGCGGTTGTCATACCCGCCGGGACCCGGGTGATGATGGTCCTCAAGAGCCCGCTGCATACCACGTCGGGAACAGCGGGCTCTGGAATCTACCTGGAAACCCTGTATCCCGTGGTTCAGGATAATCGCATCATAATTCCGGCGCATACGCAGGTGCAGGGTGTTGTGGAAGGCAATCGTCGTCCGGGCCATTTTGAGCGCACATCAGAATTCCGGTTTCGCTTCACCACCCTGATTTTTTCCAATAATTACGTCGCTCCGATTCAGGGTGTGCTGCAAAGCATCCCCGGCGCCAGAAACATTCGCACGAAGGACAAGGCTGGGACGCTGAATACCGTAGATCAACCGGAAAAGGTGATTGTTCCGGGTGTAGCCGGTGCAGTGGGCGGAGCCATCATCGGTTCGTATCACCATTTTGGCATCGGCTTGTTCACCGGCGCCGGCCTGGGCGCTGCTCTGGGTTTGGGATCGGTACTGCTGAAACGCGGTGATGAGATCAGTTTGGCGTCAGGCACCGGCGTCGAGATGATCCTGCAGGCCGCTCTCAACCTGGAGCAGGCACAGGTGGACGCGAATGCGCGTTTTGTGACGCCTCCGTCAGCGTTCCCTGTGATCAAGAATCCAGGTGACGATGATGGCGACAAGCGGCGGAAGAGCTATCAGAGAGAAGACCGGCCGTTGGGTTTGCCCGGTCTGCTTTTGCTTGCCCATTGATTCGCGAATACCAGTTTCATGCCCAGGATCGCTCCTTAGTAAAAAAGGCCCGCCAAAAGACGGGCCTTAAGCCAACATTCGGGACAAGATCACTCGTAGCGCAGCGCGACCATGGGATCGACTTTGGCAGCACGATACGCCGGTATGTAACACGCCAGGACGGACACGAATCCGACCAGGAACACGACCGCCGCGAACGTAACCGCATCCGTGGGCTTTACTCCGAAAAGCAGCGTGCTGAAGGTCGTGGCAAAACGTGCGGCGATCAGCGAGAAAACAACCCCAACCACAATCCCGATCGCGGTAAGCTGCAGGCCGGACTTCAATACCATCCGAATAACGCTGTTGCGGGTTGCGCCCAGGGTGATGCGCACTCCAATCTCATGGGTCCGCTGCGTCACCGAATACGAAATCACGCCGTAAAGACCTATGCCGGTCAGCAACAGAGCAAGGCCGGCAAAGGCTTCCAGCAGTAGCGCATTGAAGCGCGGCAGAGCAATCGACGCGGAGAGATATTCTTCCATGGTCTTAATGTCATAGAGCGGCAGATCCGGATCCATGGAAGAAACCACGTTGCGTACAGCCGAGGTAAGACTGTGAGGGTCGACGCTGGTCCGCAGGCAAACCGCCATCGAACCGAAATTCAGCTGGGTGGAAGGAACGTAGTACGCCGGCGCGTCATCTGATTCCAGGCTGCGGTTCTTCACATTTCCCACAAGCCCGACGATCTCGCGCGGCTGTGGCTTGCCGCTGTTCGTGGCGCCCGGAGTGATATGTTTTCCGATGACATCCTCGCCCGGAAAATACTTGTGAGCAAAAGCTTCACTCACGATCACTACCCCCGGAGCTTTGGAGTCATCATGTTCAGTGAAATCGCGTCCGCGCAACATCGGGATGTTGAGCGTATGGAAAAACTCCGGCGAAACGATCGCAATATCGGCTGACGGTTCCTCGCTCTTGGGTACGGGACGCCCTTCGATCTGGAAGGAGATCATCGCGTTGTTGCCGCTCAGGGGCAATGGAGTTACCGCGCCAGCGGACACCACTCCGGGAACGTTGCGCAAGCGCGACAGGAGCTGGATATAAAAATCCATCTGCTGCTGATCGTTGTACTTGGTTTCCGGCAAATCGAAAGTCAGCGTCAAAACATTGGCTGGATTCAAGCCGGGGTCGACCGACACCAGCCGATGGAAACTTCGCGCCAGCAGCCCTGCGACTACAAGCAAGATGAGCCCTATGGTGGTTTCCAGCACCACCAGCGCGTTGCGCAGGCTCTGGTGAGCAACGCCTGCGGTTGTACCGCGGCCTTCCTTCATGAACTCCGTCAGGTTCGGCTTGGAGGTTCGCAGAGCAGGAACCAGGCCAAAAACCAGGCTGGTCAGAAGGGCGATCCCAACGGTAAAGAGCAAGACGTTTCCATCAAGACTTGCGCTCTGTATGCGCGGAAGCTTTTGCGCGTTCAACGTAATAAAGAGCTTCAGCGCCCAGATTGCAAGCGGGATTCCCAGCAATGTTCCACCCACCGCCAGGACCACGCTTTCGGTCAGCATCTGCCGGACAATCTGGATGCGTTTGGCGCCGATCGATGCACGAATCGCGATCTCGCGGCTGCGTTTGCTGGCCCGCACCAGCAACAGATTGGCGACGTTCAGGCAGGCAATCAACAGCACCACACCTACGGAGATCAGCAAGATGATCATCCGCGGACGCGTATTGCCCACCAGATATTCCAACTCCCGCTTCATTCCAACCGAGGGAAATTTCTTATTCGTGTCGGGATACTGCGCTGCCAGGTTGCGGGCAATCAAGTTCATCTCTTCATGCGCCTGATCGAGCGCAACCCCAGGCTTCAGCCTGGCCACAACATGCAGAAAGTGTGCGCCGCGGTTCTCCGGCGATGTCATTGCAGGCGAATTGACGGGATCCTTGGTTTCAGATTCGATCGCGAATGTGAGCCAAAACTTGGGCGGTTCCTGGTCCAGAGGAAAAGCAAAACCTGCGGGCATGACTCCCACGACCGTGTAGCGTTGCTTGTCCAGAGTGATCGCTTGCCCCACAATTCCGCGATCCCCATGAAACACGCTCTGCCATAGCTCATGGCTCAAGACCACGACGCGTGTTCCCGGCTTCTCATCCTCTCGAGTGAACCCGCGTCCGAGAATAGGCTGTGTGCCTAGAATGGAAAAGAAATCTCCAGCGACCGTAGTGCCGCTGATGTGCAAGGGCTCTCCCGTGCCGGTAAGCGTGGCGCTATCGTCGTGGTAGGAAGCCATGCCGCTGAAGGACTTTGCCGTGGCGCGCCAATCCAGAAAATCCGCATAGGATGTGGCGAAATTGCGGGTGTTTCCATTGTTCGAGAAGGCCGACGTCATAAAGACCAGCCGGTCCGGATCCGGATACGGCAGCGGTTTGATCAGCACGGCATTGACGATGCTGAAGATCGCTGTATTGGCGCCGATGCCCAGGGCGAGGGTGATCAGCGCGATCACCGTAAATCCCGGCGACTTGCGCAGCATGCGCAGGCCAAAGCGAATGTCTTGAAAGAGTGTAATCACACTTCACCCCGTGAAATGAGCAGACTCATTCCTGAAGCTATTGGGTTTCCGGCTTGCGTCCCGCTTTATGCCAGCTCAGCCGCCTGCTGCGCCGCTTCCGTCTCTTCCACTACCTTGCCGTCAAAGAGATGGATGGTGCGCTCGGCGTGCTTGGCAAAACGAGCGTCATGGGTAACCATGCAGATGGTTGCGCCTTCCCGGTGCAGCTGCTGTAGCAGTTCCATGACGGCTTCGCCGTTGCGGGAGTCCAGGTTTCCGGTCGGTTCGTCCGCCAGCAGGATGCTGGGCGATCCACCCAGCGCGCGGGCCACGGCCACGCGTTGCTGCTGACCGCCGGAAAGTTGCGAAGGATAGTGACGCATGCGGTGCGCCATGCCGACCTTCTCCAGCGCTTCCTGCACGCGCTTCTTGCGCTCAGGAGACGACATGGAGCGATAGGTCAGCGGCAGCTCGACGTTCTCATACACCGTGAGATCGCCGATCAGGTTGAAGCTTTGGAATATGAAGCCGATTTCCTGATTGCGTATGCGCGCGCGATCAGAGAAATCCAGGCCCTGCACCGGGCGGCCGTTCAGCACGTAAGAGCCGTCCGTGGGAGAATCCAGCAGGCCAATGATGGAGAGCAAGGTCGATTTGCCGCAGCCCGAGGGGCCGGCAATGGAAACGTACTCGCCCTTGTTGATGTCCAGGTGAATCCCGGAGAGCGCGTGCGTCTCGACCTCATCGGTGTAAAAGATCTTGGTAACGTTCTCAAGATTGATCAAAGTTTGTCCACTGGCCACGTTATTCATGCCTCCCAATATTGATTGCTTATCTTTCCAGCTTGATTCGATCCTGATTATCCAGGCGCGACATGTCAGAAAGGATCACCTGATCCCCTTCTTTCAAACCGCGCACGATCTCGACGGTGTTGACTGACATGCGTCCCAACTCTACCGGAATCTTGGTCGCGGTCTTGCCGTCGGCATCAATCTTAAACATCTGCACCGTGCTCTTTTCCTGCCCGAAAGCCGGGCGTCCCACATAGAGCACGTCATCCAGCCGCTCCAGCGTAATCGTTCCATCCACGCTCAAGTCAGGGCGCGCGCCTGGAGGCGGCGGACCGTCAAGGGTCACATCCACTGTGACCGTACCGGCCTGAACCGACGGATCAACGCGTGAAACCTTACCGGAAACGACGCCGTTGTGAGTATCGATATCAGCCTTCTGTCCCGGGGTAACGTCTTTTGCCAGGGTTTCCGGAATCTTCAATTCCGCTTTCAGGTGCTCCGGCTGTACCACTTTGGCCAGAATCGTACCCTGCGGCAACCGCTGCCCGACCTGGACAGGCACATCCGTCGCCTGCAAAACGCCGGTGATGCCCGCCCGAACCCGCAAGGCATCCTTCTGCCGATGCTTTAGGTCAGCCATGGCTTTCTTCTGGTCAATCGTGCTTTGCTGCACCGCCAGCTGGGTTTCAACCGCCTTGGTGCTCTCAGCGATCCGGTCTTCTTCAATCTTTTTGCGTGTGGCCAGCTCGCGTTCTTTGTTTACTGACGTATCCAGTACGGACTTAGCCACGACGCCAATCTTGTTGAGCTCACGATTATTGTCCGCATCGCGCTTGGCGTTTTCATAATCGGATTCAACCGTGGCTGCTTCGGCGCGCAGGCTCATCAGGTCGCTATCAACCTTGGCCTTCGTGTTTTGGTATTCCGCTTGAGCGGATTTCAAATCGAGATCGGCAGTCAGTGCTTCCTGCTCAACCTGCGGGTTGGAAAGTTCCATAATGACCGTATCCGGTTTTACGGGAGTTCCCGGCAACACCAGGATCCGTTCTATATGGACATCAGTCTCCGCGGGGATCAGGCGAACGTCGTCAGGAATCGGCACCAGTGAGCCTATGCCCCGAACCTGGCGCAGCATGGAGCCGCGCTTTACCGTATCCGGCCAGACGGTTCCAAAATCAACGCCCTGCAGCGCCGGCTTTAAGCGGGAGACACCCAGGGTTACGCCTGCGACCGCCAGAACCGCCACCACAATCATGACGGTTTGCTTTTGGCGCTTCTTTTTCTTAAACGTTGCGTCGCGAACTATATCCATTTCACCCAAGGTATATGCACAGGTGGTGCCAAATCAATCTTAGCGTAACCTACTGAACCAAAAGGAGAAAATCTCAATTTCGTCGATACGGCTAAGGTCCCGGCTGTTCATTCCTGAAACCCGGTGTCCGGAAACGCACACCAGAAACTCATCTAAGGTTCCAGCCAGTTCTTCTCCCTACATTAATATATAGACCGGACAAACCTGTTTTAGTTATGCCCAAATCAGCTTTTCGCCCCCGGCTTTTCTCCACTGATCAATACCGTATTACGCTGCCGGAGGGCCATAAGTTCCCAGTGCATAAATACGGCCTGCTGCGAGGACTGGTGGAAAAGGAAGAGCTGTTCCAACTGGAGCAAAGTCCGCTGGCTGATCTGGCGACCGTGAGCCTGGCACATGATCCGGATTATGTAACCCAATTTACCGCGGGCACGCTGCCACCGGCAGCAATGCGGCGCATTGGTCTTCCCTGGTCACAAACCTTCGTGCAGCGCGCTTTTGCTTCCGTGGGAGGAACCGTGAGCGCGGCCTTCCATGCCATGGAATTCGGCTGGGGCGCAACGTTGGGTGGAGGTACGCATCATGCTCTCCGCTCGGAAGGCGCCGGCTTCTGCGTGTTTAATGACATTGCCGTTGCCATCCTCACGCTGCGCGCCCAGGGGCGCATTCGCCGTGCTGCCGTCATCGACCTTGATGTGCACCAGGGAGACGGCACAGCGGATATCTTCGGCAACGATCCCGATGTCTTTACACTGTCCATTCACTGCGACAGCAATTTTCCATTTCGCAAGAAGCAAAGCAGGCTTGACGTCGCGCTGCCCGATCGGGTTGAAGATGCAGAATATCTTCGTCATTTAGATGAGGTATTGCCGGCGATTTTCGCTTTCCGTCCTGACATCATTTTCTACCAGTCCGGTGTCGATCCGCTCGCCACTGACGTTCTCGGCCGGCTCTCACTCACGCACCAGGGACTGATTGAACGCGACAAGAAAGTCTTGCTCGCAGCACGAAATTTCGGCGCACCGTTTGTGCTGACTTCCGGCGGCGGCTATTCCCATCCGATTGAACTCAGCGCAGAGGCCCACGCCAATACCTATCGCACGGCGTGGCAGGTTTTCGCCGCAATTTAGTACAAGCCCTGCCGTAAGCGGCGGCAATCGCGGACAATACGTGCGGCAGTGATATTCTTCCTGAATCATGCCTTCATCGGCCGGTTATTCCGCCAACCAACTTCCCTTACTTGAACTGGCAGAGGTCAGCCAGGCAGTCCAGAAGAAAGAGGTCTCGCCTCTCGATCTCACCCAGGCATGCCTCAATGAAATTGAACGCCGCAATTCCGAGTTGAACGCGTTTATCACCGTGACTGCCGAATCCGCTCTGGCTGAAGCGCGCAAAGCGGAAGCGGAGATTGTACGTGGCGAGTGGAAAGGTCCTTTGCACGGCATTCCTCTGGCGGTGAAGGACCTGGCGGAAACCGCAGGCGTCAGGACCACCGCTGCCAGCGCCGTTCTCAAGGATTACGTGCCGGCCACTGATGCCGAAGTAATTCGCCGGCTCAGAGCAGCAGGCGCGGTTCTGCTCGGCAAACTGAACCTGCACGAGTTCGCGTATGGCGGCAGCGGGGTGATCGGGCACTTCGGGCCGGCGCGCAACCCGTGGAACACCGCTCATATTACGGGAGGCTCATCTTCAGGCTCGGCCGCTGCGGTTGCAGGCGGACTGTGCTACGGCGCCATCGGCACTGACACTGCCGGCTCCATTCGCCTGCCCTCGGCCTTTTGCGGACTTACCGGCCATAAGCCAAGTTACGGGCTGGTAAGCGCTCGTGGCATTATTCCACTGTCATGGTCTCTTGATCACGTTGGCCCCATGGCGCGCACCGCTGCCGATGCGGCAATCATGCTTCAGGCTATCGCCTACTATGATCCGCAGGATATCTATTGCCAACGCTTTCCACCGGTCTTCTACCCCTCAGCGATCGAAGAGCCTGTTTCTGCTTTGCGCATCGGGATTGCGCGCGATTTCTGGAATGAGATCGATGACGAAGTCCGAAGTTCAGTTGACACTGCGGTGGGATCAATCAAGAATCTGACGGGCAGCACACGGGAGATCAGCCTTTCCACGGAGGCTGATCGCACTGTCGTTCGCGCTGAGCCCTATGCTTACCACCAGCAGCATCTCGCAACGCATGAAAGCGCCTATCATCGGGAAACGCTCAAGCGCATTCGTAGCGGCGGCGATGTCACTGCATCGCAATACATCCAGGCTTATCGCGATCTGCTGCGCCAGCGCCGTGAAGTCTTGCACCTCTTCGACCAGGTGGACCTTATTCTCACCCCTACGGCGACGAATCTGCCGCCGTCATTTGCGGAACTTGAATCCGCGCCCGATCAACTTCGCAATCGAGAACTGATCATGCTGCGCAATACGCGGCCCTTTAATATGGTCGGACTGCCTTCCGCTTCTGTTTGCTGCGGCTTCTCCCGATCTGGGCTGCCTATCGGCATGCAAATCACCGGAGCGCCCGGAGCCGATGGAGTGGTGCTCGCGCTGGCTCACGCCTACCAGAAACAGACTGACTGGCACAAAAAAAGGCCTGCGGCTGGCTGATAAATCCAGTCCAAAATCACGCAGTGCCTGTTCGCCAGATGCGACCGAAGCATTTTTTCGATGGATTTGACCGTCTGTAAACGCCCTGTTAATCTTGATTTGCGGGGTGGAGCAGCCTGGTAGCTCGTTGGGCTCATAACCCAAAGGTCGGTGGTTCAAATCCACCCCCCGCAACCAAAGAATCAATCACTTACCACAGGACTAATGTCCTCGAAGCCCGTTTCTGGATAACTTCCGGTTGGCCGACAAACGAGGAGGCGAACCGTTTCGATCCGTAATCCGCCGCTAAGGAAGAGTTGTCTGCGGCCAGCTTAAGTGCCGGACCGAACTGAGAATCAGGGCGACCGCCACTAACGAACGGCGGCTTCGCGCATTCCTGATGGAGCGAGGATCGATGGTCAGAAGCGATACTTCAATCCAAGTTGCATGTTGCGCGCTCCCTGGGAGTTACTGATCTGACCGAAGTTTACAGCTCCCTGCGTATGCTGTCCGCCGAACTCATCACCAAAGTTAAAGATCGGCATATTAAACACATTGACCGCCTCGATTCGGAATTCCACATTCTGCTTTTCGGTAATGCTGAACATTTTTGCCAGGCCCAAATCGATTGATTTATACCCGGGGCCGCGAAAGGCGCCGACAGGACAATTGCCGAAAGTACCCGGCCCTGGTTGCGTGACCGAAGCCGGATTGAGGAAGTCGAATCGCGGTGTTCCGGCCGTCACGGAAGCGGGATCAAGCGCGAAAGGAATTCTCTGAGATACTCCCGGAACACAATTCGCGCGAGTGGAGAACCCTCCTGTTCCTGAGAGGTCCTGAGAGGCAAAGATGGTTTGAGCGAATCCAGTGTGGAAGGCAAAATCGGAGCTGATGCGCCACCCACCTGCAAATGCGTCGACTGCTTTTGGCACATCACTCCCAAATTGCCGTCCATGGCCGAAGGGCAGATTATAGACTACGTAGCCGTTAAACAGAGAGGCGACGTCCTGCGGGCAACGGCCATAGTCGCCGCGCTGATCGAAGGGATTCTGCGGAAACGCCCAGCCTGCTATGGTTTGAGCTTGCGTGTTTACATTGTCTCCGAACTGGCCAAAAAAGCCTGGAGTATCGCTCAAACACTTGGACCAGGTGTAATTCACCTGCGCCTGCAATCCATTCGTGAATCTCTCCTGCAGGGTCGCCTGCAGGGCGTGGTAGTTGGATATCCCATTCGACAGCGTAAATCTCGCCTGGCCAACCAAGCCTAGAAGAGTCGGGTTAAGAAACGGGCTTGGTGATACGGTCCCATTGGGATTCAATTGCTTTTGCTGCAGCATGATGATGTTGGACAAGTGTTGATTTGCCTGGCCAACGTAGCCAACCTCCACCGTAGTGGAATTGCCAAACTGACGTTCGACAGCCAGATTCCAGGCATAGTGAACTGTGGGACGAAGATTGACGTCAAACGCGTGAATGTTTACGCCGGTGAAGCAAGTCGGTGAGAAGGCGACTGCGAGGTCCAAAGTGCAACCGGTTGGGAAGCCGGTGAAACCCTGATCCAACGTGCTGCCTGGCAGTGGCGTACTCGCCAGAAACGTAACATTATGCGCTGTCTCAAATGGCGGATTCTGCGTGAGCAGATTGTTTACTCCATTGCTTTCCGTGTAGTTTGACATTCCCCAGGCGGCGCGGATAACGGTGTTCTTCACAAAGTCGGGCTGCCAGGCAAGGCCAATGCGTGGCTGGAAATTAGCGATGCCGTTGTACTGGTGATATAGCGCGTTTCCCAGGCCATTGTTGTTAATGGTTGGCGTGATGAGTTGCCCGCCGAAAAGAGAGTAATTCACCGCATTGCCGTCCTGGGCCACACGGGGGGTATTGAGCTCCCAACGAAGGCCGAGATTCAAGGTCAGATTTCGTTGGATCCTCCAGTTGTCCTGGAAAAATGCGGAGTAGAGGCTGTTGTTTATGTGACGGTTGCCCACGCCCTGGCCAAGCCCGAGATTACTGGGAAGCCCTAACAGGAAATCGGCGGACCCGGAGCCTGTGGCGCCTGCAGCGGTGTTGCTGGTGTATTGGCCGGTAAAACCAAACTGGCCGGCCAACCCTTCGTTTCCTGGATAGAGAAAGTTGTCACGGTACCGGTTGAACTGAAAACCTGTATGGAACTCGTGATTGCCGTGGTTCAGGAGCAATGCATCACCTACCTGGATGACGGTATCGGCAAACACGTTGGTCTGGGCGAGATTGTTGCCAATGCCGCTGATCCCATCCTTAAATCCACCAATGGAAGGCAGGAAGGTGCTCGGTGAACCAGGGATCCCAAATGTCTGCGGCAGATTCAAGCCGGTTGGATTGGAGAAGCCCTGGAAGACGGGAAAGTGGCTCGCTCCGAAACGAAAATCATTCAGCATGTGGGGACTGATTGTTCGCGTCCAGTCGACCACCCCGTTCTTGAGCGGGTAGCTGAAATTGGTAAATCCATTGGATGCGAGAATGAAAGTCTGAGTGGTTGGGTTCTCGACATCCTGCTGTGAATAGCGGCCAAAGATATGGTCCTTTGCATTGGGGGCCCAATCGATCTTGGCGTCTCCCTGGTCGGCATTGTTCTCAACGCGCTGCGAAAAGGTGAGGCCGTTCAAACCCACGTTGGGAAGTGGATACAGCGCCGAGTTGACAATTGCGAGCGCAGCCGGACTAAGCGCCAGGCCCGCGGCGGTTAGATTGTTGAACGGAACCGGTACTCTGGAGCCGGGAGCAACTCCCGCCTGGGGTCTGAAAAGCTGAAAGGCAGGGTTGCTGCAGATACCCGAGCCGCTAAAGGCCCCTCCGTTGGCGGTGCAGAATTGACCAAAATCGCCACCGCGCTGCGCCTGGCTCAATACACTGGCTGTCTGCGTTGACGGTGTCGACATCCTCTGCCCTTGATAGTCGACAAAGAAAAAGAGCTTGTCTTTGACAATGGGACCGCCGAAAGTGGCTCCAAACTGGTTGTAACGCAGCTTCGGCCTCGGCACGACCTCGTGTCCGTTTGCATCCTTTCCCGCAAGATTGTTGCTCCACTCGTTGGCGTTGAAGATATCATTGCGCACAAACCAGAAGGTGCTGCCATGGTAGGAATTCGTGCCCGACTTCAGAGTAGTGTTGATAATTCCGCCAAGAAAGTTGCCGAACTCAGCTGACGGATTCTGGGTGATCAGATGGAACTCCTGGATCGCATCGACGCTCGGGGCATAGGCGACTTCATTGTTATCATTCTGGTTGTTGTCCATCCCGTCGAGAATATAGTTGCTTGTCTGCTCGCGATTTCCATTGATATAAGGCCTGCCCACCTGGAAAGTATTCTGTCCGGAAACGAATGCGCCGGGATTGGTACTTACCGCACCGGGCGTGATGAGCGTCAGTTCGTTATAGTTTCTGGTGATGAGCGGCAGATTCTCCATGGCTACAGAATCGATATGAGTACTGACTTCCGTGGAATCTGTCTGTAGCAGCGGCGCTAGAGCGCTGACCTCAACAGTCGCTGAGGTCTGTCCGACCTGCATATCGAAAGCAAGACGAGCGGTCTGGTTCAACACCAGATCGAACGCAGGCTTTACCAGTGTTTGAAAACCGTTGGCTTCCGCCCTCACTTCATACTTTCCAATCGGTACACGTTCGATCCGGAAGTTGCCCGAGCCATCGGTCTTTCCCGTGAATGTGGTGCCTCTGTTGACATCTTTGGCCGTGATCGAAGCTCCTGAAATAGCAGCTCCGGTCTGATCGACAACCGTCCCCACAATCGACCCGGTTACATCCTGGGCCCATACGTGGCCAGACGTGAGGAAAAGTGCAGTGCCCAACAAAAATAAAAAGGCGCCGGCCAGCGCCTTGTGTAAGTTGCTTCGCCCAATGCCTTCCTTCATTCGGTAGCAGTTGGAATGGAGACCCGATTGCAAAATTCTCAAGCGCTGCATTTGACCTCCAATGCAGATGTGAGGGCCACACCGCGGCCACTCAATGGTTTTATTAAACACTCATAGCGTTTAATGAAACGATTTCATAAACACGATCGAAATTTTCACAAATGACAAACTCAGTGTCAAGAAGATCGGCGTAACTTTTTTGACTTAGCTTTCCGCGTGTGAAAAAAACAGTGAATCTCAGTCGACGAATGACCACCTAGTTCGGTGTGGATTAAATTTCTTTCATCTTTGGTCGGTGTTTCTGCGAGCTGCTAGGTTTACTCTAAATAACGAATTTCAGGATTCTGGCGGTCCAAGATAATCGGTGACCTCACCGGGACGTTATCGGCTGCCGAAATTCCGAATATTGTTTGGAGACTCTGCGCAACTCAAGCATGATCAACCCTCAACTTAGGATCACGAACCCTCGCCCCAGCGACTGAACGCTATAAATAAATAGGCACAAATCTTAAGAAATCAAAACACATCGATCTGATCCAGATCGGGTCAATATGTGGCAATTGGATTCCCGGGGAGGGCAACCAATGGCACCAGCGCTGATCTGGCTCATTCTGATTCTCTGCTTGCTGATCTCGGTCATCAAGTACACGCTGGCGCTGATTTTAAAGTGGTCGGTCCCCGGCGCGAAAATTAAAAAAGACTACACCTATCAGCCAACGGTAAGCGTCCTCATGCCTTGCTACAACGAGGGCAAGACGGTGTACGAAACTATCGAGAGCATCAGCCAAAGCGACTATCCGAATGACCGGTTTGAGGTAATCGCGCAGGACGACTGCTCAGCGGATGATAGCTACCTGTGGATGCTCAAAGCACAGCGCGAGTTCACCAATATCAAAGTGAGGGTGGAGCGGAATAATGAGAACAGCGGCAAAGCCCGCACGGTATGCAATGCGCTGCAACAGTCCACGGGTGAGATCATCATTTCCATTGATTCCGATTGTATTTTTCATCCCGACGCCATCCGTGAGCTGACGGCCTGCTTCTCCGAGCCGAAAATTGGGTCGGTGGGTGGCAGGGTGGGAATCAGAAATCCCAACGCAAGCACCATCACTGCCATCCAGACGTTTGTCTACTATGCTGCCTTTCAGCTCTATAAGGTCCCGGAGAACTGGACGCGCAGCGTCGGTTGCATCAGCGGATGCCTTTTCGCCATCCGGCGCGAACTTCTACTCCAGATCGAACCCAGGATCCGCAGCCGTCACTGGTTTGGCATTCCCGTCAATCAGGGCGAAGATCGTTTTCTCACACATCAGACGCTGCTGCATGGATATGGGACATATGTGAACAACGATGCGTTGTGCTGGACCACGGCCCCGGCCACGCTAAACGAGCTGTTCAAACAACAGCTCCGCTGGCGGCGCAGCGTAATACGCGATCTTTTTTTTACGTTAAGGACTCTGCCGCAGCACGTCTGGAAGCTGCACCCCAACACGGTGGTGACCCTGGTGCTTACCCCGCTGGCCCCGCTGGTCGCCCTGCTGGTGCTCTTCACCGCGCTCTCCAGCGATCCCATGGCATGGGCCGGTCCCGCACCTCTTTTGATGTACCTCGGCATTGCCGCGGCCCTGGGTTTGGCCATTAAGAAATACAGCGTTCGTGAAACAGTTAACCATCCTCTGGCTTTCGGCGGGTATGTGGCATGGTCGCTGGTCAGCAGCCTATTCATTACCACCCTGGCGCTATGCACGATGGACTCCAGGGACTGGGGCACTCGAGGCAAGAAACGGGAGGCATCTCATGCCGACAGCAGCAGTCAGTAAGGTTGAAAGCAAGAAGACAGTCCAGATACAGCCGATGATTTACCGATCTGTGGTGACGTTGTACAGGATTATCGGCATCGCGACGCTCTACCTGGTGCTTGCCGGCATTCTTTCCTATGCCTTTGTGATGGGCTTCTACGCCGTGAACACTTCGTGGGCGGCACCGGTGATTTTGGCCCCGTCCGACGACAAGAGCCTCGACTTCATGCAAAAGATCGTTACCAGCAAACAGACCCTGGAAGATCTCAAAGTCGACGAGAAAAGGCTGGAAAGCAGCATTTCCGAAATGATCGGGCACCGGACCTCGCTTCTGAATCTCGAGCCGGAGTTGCAGGATGCCATTGTGCGCGAGAGAACACATAACCGTGCGGCGGGACCACAACTCTCTCAGCTTGACCAGCAGAAGCAGGCCGACAACCTCAAGACGCAAACCATCATGGCCCAGGTCAAGCAGGTGGAGTCTTCGATTGACCGGGATCTGGCTGCTGGACTCATTACCAAGGGCGACGCCGCCACCCAGCGTGCGGCCCTGAACCAGGCGCAAACTTCCTACACGGACAGCAAGATCAACGAAGTCCTGTTGACGGACAATATTCTGGAGAAGAATACTACCGATACCAAATCGTTGGACGTGCTCAACAAGCAAGCCGAATTAAAGTCAGAAATTGCCCAGCTGGATATCGCCATCAATGTGGCGCAAGAGCAAGTTCGCGAAGAATCGCAGCAGATTGACAGGCTGAGAAAGGCCATCGCAACGGCAAAACAGACCCCGTATGAGCTGATCACGTCCGGCGGAAAGCCGGTTTATTTCGCTTTCGTTCCCTATGACAACCAGGGCAGCGTTGCTGCGGGCGCGGCTGTCTATGACTGCTACCTGAACATGGTAGCGTGCCGCAAAGTGGGTACCGTGAAGCAGACCTTTGCCGGCGAAGAGCATGCAATCCATCCTATCTTCAGGACCGATGTGCGCGGCTTCTTGGTCCAGATGGAATTGGACCGCCCCGAATCGGCAAAGTCAAAGACGGTATTCCTGAACCGCAAACCATTTTTCTTCTGAAGAGGTGAAGTATGGTGAGCCGACGATTGTTCATTTGCACAATGCTGCTGGCAACTGCAGCGCGCGCATTCTGTGAAGATAGCAAGGTGACGCAGCCCAACAACGGTCTGGCTGACCAGCAGGCTTACTGCCAGTACGTGACCGAGCAGGCGGCAGCGCAACGGGACCTGCTGCTTACGCCCAATGCCATTGCGGGCGTGACGCAGCCGAATACCGGCCTGCCGATGCAATTTGTATGGGGACTCTCCGGCAGTGTATCCAATGTGCGCAAGGCGATTCTTACCACCGATGCTGCGCGCAGGAGCTGCGAACTATACAACGCCACTACCGTGGCCCAGCAGAGCATTCAATACGCGCTGCCTGGCCTTGAAAAACGAGCGCTTGAGCACCGGCTGGACCTGATTCAGCAGGCGTCAGTACAACTGGATGCCGCCATCACTACCACCAAAACGATGTTAGAGGCCCAGAATGTGACTCGGCCCATGCTCTTCTCGCTCGAGACCACCAAGATTAAACTGGGCGCAGACCAGGCCGATACGCAGACAAAAATTGCGGCTTTGTACACGCCGGCCCCGGCGAATGCGCCGGTGAAGCAACTCGTCGCGGAAAAGCAGAGGAGCGAAGTTGACGAACAGAAAGCGCTGGACAAGCTGAACCGCCAGAATAATTGGGACATCTCGCTTTCGATCGGCGCCCATCAGCAGATCAACCCTCTGGTGAGCAACAGCAGCCCGTATGGCGCTGTTACAGTCAGCTACAATCTCGCCAGCCGCGCTATTAACAAGCATCTGGATCAAGCTGCAAAGTCCTACACAAGCTGGAAACAAGTACAGGAAAATGACGTTGCGAGCAATGCAGCGATCCTTAAATCACAAGTGGCAGCCGGTATTTCCGCACAAGCGAGCCGGCTCAAATTCCTTCAGGAAGAGCAGAAGCTGGTGGAAAACAACTTGCAACTGGTGGCCGATCCGGATACTACTGCGGCCCTGGATTTCCACAACCAGCTCAGCACCTCACAGCTCCTGCTTGGCATCGAGATTGACGATGCCAGCTTCAGGCTGGATCAACTCCAGGACTTCATGGAAAGCAATTACTGAGCGTCTCCAGCATCGCCGGGCGCAGGCCGTCGATGCGATAAAGTTCGTCGGACCGAGTCACGCCATTCGCGATGAGATTCCATTCGTAGTCACCGATGTCGAACTCGTGGCATCCTCGCGTGAGGAAATTTTACATCTTTTTACAACCATTTACGTTTGATTGACACATCGGCGCGGACGTTCCACTATCGTTCTTATGCGATAGTTGATTCGACTCCGGACGGAGGACCAAATGAAAAAGCCGATCTGGAATGTGCGCTCCAGGCTGTTGCTGACCCTGGGACTGGTCGTTCTGCCGGCTGCGGCACTGATCCTGTTCGGGTTCCAGCACCTGGAATCAATTGAGAGGGGGCACACCGTCGAAGCGGCCATCGAGGGTGATTTTCAGAAAACCCTCACTATCTTTGACAAGCGGTTGTCAGAGCGTGCTTATGACATGCTCAACGAGATTCGTCCTGGCTTCCCCTCTCCATCAGACATAGACGTGGACCAGCGATTGGACAGCATTCTGGCCAGTCATCCATGGGCCGTTTACGCCTTCCTTTATGACAAGGAGACCGGAACCACAATCCGTGTTCAGCCAGCAAAGCACTCAAGTCCCGCCTGCATCGCAGGCGCTGTAAGGGTACGTGCGATGATCCAGGGCTGGTTCGATTTGGAAGGCGAGATGCTCCTCGACAAAATGGACAGGATGCAGCGCAACGGCGAGCCGCCATACCTGGCCTCGGCGGAACAAGTTACCAGGGGTGATAGACAGGTCTATCAGAGCGTAATGTTCTTTCCGGTCGCTGCCAGCGCACAACAGCCCAGAGCGATTGGCGGGATCATGTTCGATCCGGATTTCCTGGAGCAATTCCTCCCTGCGTCTTTGAACGCACTCCTGGCGGACAGCGGATCTGAAGCCAGTCATGATCCTCATCCGCAACCAGCCATCATGCTGCATTTTTACAGGGATCACACGCCTCTCGCGGCTTCCAGTGCCTGGGATGGCGGCGAGGCGGAGGTGGAGCGCAAGCTGGAGGGAGCCTTCCCTGACCTTGTCATGGCAATCCGATACCCGGGAACAACCATCAAGGCAATCAATCAACGTTTTTTGCGCGAGAGTTACATCATCCTGGGGACGCTGTCTGTGCTCCTTATAATAGGGCTCTTTTTTACGTACCGCAGCGTCACCAAGACCATGGAGCTTGCGAAACTCAAATCGGATATCGTCTCGAATGTTTCGCACGAACTAAGAACGCCCCTGGCTTTGATTCGACTCTATGCCGAGACGTTGGAACTCGGTCGCCTTCCGGATGAGCAGAGAAAGATCGAGTACTACCGGATTGTGCGCAAAGAGAGTGAGCGGCTCACCGCACTGATCAACAATATTCTCGACTTCTCGCGGATCGAGGCAGGCAGAAAGGAATACGAGTTCCGCGAGACAGATCTGCCGTCACTCGTCCGAGAAACGCTTGATTCTTATCACTATCAAATCCAACAAAACGGTTTCCATTACGAGGAAAAGATCACGAATGACTTGCCCCCTGTGAACCTGGATCGAGAGGCCATAGCTCGCTCGCTTTTGAATCTGGTAAATAACGCCCTGAAGTACTCATCGGAAGAAAAGTATCTGGCGGTGAACCTGTATCGCGAAAACGGTTCCGTAAACCTGGATGTGATCGATCATGGTATAGGGATTCCGCGGGCAGAACAGCACAGGATTTTCGACAAGTTTTATCGCGTCTGCGATCCCATGTGCCATGACAACAAAGGCAGCGGCCTTGGCCTGGCGCTGGTTCAGCACATCGTGAACGCTCATGGCGGAAAGATCACGGTGGAGAGCAGCCCTGGGAAAGGAAGCAAATTCACGATCACGCTGCCCTTGAAGCAGCAGCCGGCAACGGCAGGGACATCGTCCCTTCCCGCCAACCCGAGGACCCGCGAGGTGGAAGCATGACCAGGATCTTAATCGTGGAAGATGAGCCCAACATGGTCGCGGGGCTACGCGACAACTTTGAGTTCGAGGGCTATGACGTCGTGACCGCCTATGATGGAGAGGAGGGCTTGAAGCGGGCGCTTTCGGACTCTCCCGACTTGCTGGTGCTGGACGTGATGATGCCCAAGATGAGCGGTCTGGAGGTTTGCAAGCAGCTCAAAGCCAAACGGCCGTCCATTCCGATCATCATGCTGACCGCGCGAGGACAGGAGGTGGACAAGGTGGTGGGCCTGGAACTCGGGGCGGATGACTACGTGACCAAACCGTTCTCCATTCGTGAGCTGCTCGCGCGCGTGAAAGCCGTGCTGCGTCGCGGACATGCTCTTCCCAAAGACCAGGACCGCTATTTATTTGGGGATGCCGAAGTCGACCTGCACACCCGCCGCGTTACACGGCAGGGTAAAGAGCTTGAGTTTTCATCGACGGAGTTCGAATTATTGAAGTACTTCGTCAACCATCCGGGCGAAGTGCTCAGCCGCGATCGCTTGCTCGAAGAGGTTTGGGGCTATGACAGCTCCCCGACTACCCGAACGGTAGATGCTCACCTGGTACGGTTGCGCCAGAAACTGGAGCCAAACCCCGAGCAGCCCCGCTACTTTCTTACAGTACATGGAACCGGCTATCGCTTTGTCGGATGAAGTTGGAACAGGACAATGAGCAGCAGTAATGTTCGTCGCACAATTGGAAATGATGTTCCCTGGTCCTGGCAAGACTGGATGGGCATCACGGGCCCCCGGTTCGCTCAAGACACAGCAGATTCAGGAAGTGTGGGCGCAGCCCCGGACTTTCAGCCGGAAGAAGTAAACGCGCTGTACCGGGAAATCTTCGATGCGCTCCAGGTGCCCAAGAGGCTGAGTGGCGCCCGCCGGGTGCGCCGTGGTCCCTTTGAAATCGCCAGCGAGATCTTTCCCGCCCAGTTCTTCTCCGGAGACTTCGTGAGCGTCTTTGATTCTGACGACGCAACGTTTCTCGCCCTGGGTGACATCGCCGGCAAGGGTCTGAGCGCCGCGATGTGGTCCACACACATCCTGGGGTTGATCCGGACCTATTCTAGTTCGGTCCCGCACCCGCATCTGGTCCTGGCGGCAATCAACCGCGATTTGTATGCCTTAGGTTCGGTTCCCCTCACCACCATGATCCTGGCTCGTCTCGACTGGCGGCGGGAAGAGATAACATATGCCAACGCGGGGCATTGTGCGCCGATTCTTCAACGCCGGAACGGCAATGTGGAACTGCTCTCGGCCGGGGGGCCCGTGCTTGCCGCGTTGTACGACCAAGACTTTGAGTCCGCTCGAGTCACTTTCGAACCGGGAGATATGCTAGTGAGCTACTCTGACGGCCTGGTCGAATGCGAAGGCGAAGAGCGCGAAGAGTTTGGCCTGGAGCGGCTGATCACGCAGATCCGCATGGCCGCACACCTTGGTGCGAGCAAAACATTGTTTTCGATCGTGGGCGCAGTGCAAGATTTTGCAGGGGGAGCACCGCAGCAAGACGACCTCACGCTCATGGTTGTGGGAGGGTATTAGCAGTCGCGGTCTGTGGAAAGTTGAAGATTTTCCGAATCTCTCAGCATCCCATTTCAATCAAAAATGATCAGGATAAAGGTGGGCGGCCGGGAGCCCAGAGCCCGGTAACCGATTCCAAGTCAGTTCAGCCTGTAAACAGTAAATGAACACATTGCCTGCAACACAAGATGGGACGCATACGCAACGCTACGAGGCATTGCTGCGCATGGCCAAAGCTCTGGCTCTATGCGAAGACTGCGATCACGCCGGCGAGGTGCTGGAGAGCCAGTTGCGTGAAGTGGCTTCCTTTGATTATCTCCACGCTGTCGCCTATGACACTTCCACCCAGGCTGTTGCCTGGGAAGTGTTGCACGCCAATGGCCAGACGCTCGACGTCTCTGATCGTTATGGATTCTTGCGCGAAGCCCCAACTGATTGGGTATATCAGTCGGGACAGGTGCTCGTTACGGATGACTGGAGTAGCGAAACCGACTTTCCTCAATACAGAGACTTCCTCAGCCGGTTGGATATAGTTTCCACATGCTCTCTACCTCTGGCGAGAGGAAAGCGGCGTCTGGGTGTGCTCACTTTCGGCAGTTCGCGTCCGGGCGCCTACCCGGAAAACGAGAGACGATTTCTGGAACTGGTTGCGGACCAGCTTTCCCTGGTTCTCGACGCTGCGGCTAACTTCCACTTTTCTGGGCGACTGCAGGATCGCTTAAAGCTGATCCTCGATCTGACCAACCAGGTTGTCTCCAGCTTGGAACTGAACGAACTCCTGCATGCGATTTCCGCCAGTGTGCGTCGAGTAATGGAGTGTGATGCTGCGGCGGTGATGCTGCCGACCGAAGATGGCACACACCTCAGGGTGCACGCGCTGGACTATCCCGAGAGCCGAGGGATCTTTACTGAAGGCGCGCTGGTTCCAATCGAACATAGTCTGCCTGGCCAGTCTTTCAAGAATGGCAAACCGATCATCATCAACTCTCTCGATCCGGAGACCATGCCCCCGGCGATGTACGACAAGGCCAAAAGCGAGAGGCTGAACTCTTTTTGCGATCTGCCTCTGAACAGCCGTAAACGCCTGCTTGGAATTCTGGCAGTGGCCCGGCGCGAAGAGAATACGTTCGACCAAGACCAGGTTAATTTTCTGACCCAGGTGGCAAACCAAGTGGCCATCGCCATAGAAAACGCGATCGTGTACGGCGAGGTCGCGGAACTTAAGGACAAACTCGCCCAAGAGAAGCTTTATCTGGAGCAGGAGATCCGCGGCGAGATGGATTTTGAAGGAATAGTGGGCCGGAGTTCTGGACTTCGGAATGTCCTTAGTCTGGTGGAAACGGTCGCTCCCAGTGATTCAACCGTGCTGTTGCTGGGTGAGACGGGCACGGGCAAAGAATTGATCGCTCGTGCGATACACGAGCGCAGCCGCCGCAAGGACCGCACGTTCGTAAAGCTGAATTGCGCGGCCATTCCCACGGGCTTGCTGGAGAGTGAGCTGTTTGGACACGAAAAAGGCGCGTTCACAGGAGCGATCTCACAAAAGATCGGTCGCCTGGAGTTGGCCGACCGCGGGAGCCTTTTCCTGGACGAAGTGGGTGACATTCCGGCCGAGATCCAGCCAAAACTCCTTCGGGCTTTACAGGAGCGGGAGTTCGAACGGCTTGGAAGTACCCATACCAAGCGGGTGGATGTCCGTCTCGTCGCTGCGACCAACCGAAACCTGGAGGAAATGGTCGAGGACCGCCAGTTCCGCAGCGATCTCTATTACCGTCTAAATGTCTTTCCCATCCGGATTCCGCCGCTGCGTGAGCGGCCCGAGGACATTCCGCTGCTGGTCCATTACTTCACGCAGAAATACGCCCGTCGAATGGAGAAGCAGATCGATTCTATTCCGGCGGCGGCGCTTAGAAAGCTGGCCGGCTGGCATTGGCCGGGGAATATTCGCGAACTTGAGAACCTGGTAGAGCGGGCGGTGATTCTTACGCGCGGAAATGCATTGCAGTTCCCGATTGACGAGTTGCAGAACGGCGGATCGCGCCGTTCAGAGCCGGTAAAGAATAGCTCCAGCGAGCGTGATGAGATTATCCGCATTCTGAATGACGCCAATGGCCAGGTTGGGGGACCCAATGGTGCGGCTGCACGCTTGGGGCTCAAACGTACCACGCTGATCTCGCGCATGAAGAAGCTCGGCATCAACTTCTCCGCTCGACAGGTGTCGTAAGCTTCGACAGCTGTCGAAGGTTCTCGACACTACATTTTCTTACCCTTCTTAATTCATCTTTTCAAAATCCCCTTTTCAATCATCACGTTTCCTCAATTCATGGGATGGATCGCGATTTGGTACGGGCCGTGCTCTCGCTCTAGTGAAACACCATGCTAAAGATAACCACAATGAATAACGGAGGCCAGCGAACGCTGGTTCTTGAGGGGACGCTAGTCGATCCGTGGGTGACGGAGCTGGAAAAGAGCTGGACCGAGGCTCAGCACATGTTCGAGCAGGGAAAAGTGCGTGTCGATCTCAAAGACGTGACCGCGATCAGTCAACATGGTGAAAATTTGCTCTTCGAGATGATGTGCCAAGGTGCGACGTTCAACTGCTGTCGCGGAGTCATGACGAGACATGTCCTCAGGCAACTGGAACGCAGGCATGTCGAACAGTCACACAGGGATCGGAGGAAATGATGAAAAACGCCAACGTCAATGCGGCACACGACAGTTCGCCGGTTCAGCGCTCGCGGGCTTACGCGTCAAGCGAGGACTTTTGCGCGATCTTCCGGGACGACGTTGACAGCCTTTATTCCCTGGCGCTCGTGCTGACCGGCAGCGAAGAGGTAGCCAACAAGGCTTTCCTCGCCGCTCTGGACGACTGCCGCTATGGCAGGGCCGTTTTCCAGGAATGGGCTCGCTCCTGGAGCCGGCGCTCGGTTATCAAGACCGCAATCCGTCTGCTTGACCCGGTTCGATCCGGCGCCAATGGCGAATCGAACGCCGAGTTGGAAACTGTTGCACGCCAGCTGCATCCCTCTCTCCGTTGGGTTGTTCGGCTGGCCCGGTTCGAGCGGTTTGTGTTTGTGATTTCAGTCCTCGAAGGCCACACCGCACGGGAGTGCGCGGCCCTGCTCGGTACCGGTCCCGGCGCCGTGGAAGAGGCGCGAGCGAGCGCTTTCCATCAAGCGGCTGGCAAGGCTCAAAATAGCCTTCCGGCCTCATACGTCGTCAACTCCCAGGGCGGGGTGGAAACAATTTCTTCACTCCACTAGGTCGAAATCGGAACGTTCATACGTCATACATGCGTTAAGAGGAAAAATTATGTTGAAAAGAATGGCTCTAATGCTGGCAGTGGTCCTGGTGGTGGCCGGTAGCCTCGGTTTTGTGAAATACAGACAAATCGAAACGGCCGTACAGACTTTCAAGAACTTCCAGCCGCCCCCGACGGCTGTGACCACGGTCGTGGCGCGGCAAGAGAGCTGGCCTGCAACGCTAAATGCCATTGGCACGGTCGTAGCGGTTCAGGGCGTGAGCGTGAGCGCGGATCTTCCGGGGGTTGTCGATCGCATCACCTTTGACTCCGGCAAGTCTGTGCGCGAAGGGGAAATTCTCGTCGAGCTCGATACCAGACAGGAGCGGGCTCAACTGGCTGCTGCAGAGGCGGACCGCGATCTGGCCAAGATCAACTTCAAACGCCTCACCCGCCTGGTTAAAGAAGGGGTGATGCCGCAAGCCGATTATGACAAAGCTGAAGCTGACCAAAGGTCAAGCGATGCGAAGGTAGCGGAAATACAGGCCACGATCGCCCGCAAGACGATACGGGCGCCATTTTCAGGCACGCTGGGGATCCGACAGGTGAATCTCGGCCAATATCTGGCTGCCGGAACGCCGATAGTGCCATTGCAATCGCTGCAACCGGTTTACGTGAATTTTGGCGTGCCTCAGGAGTCAGCCCGCCAGGTACGCAAAGGCAGCATCGTGCGCATTACCGCTGACGATCTGCCAGGACGAATCTTCGAGGGCCGTGTTACCGCGGTCGACTCAGTGCTGGATGAGCGAACTCGCAACGTACAGGTGCAGGCGACGGTCGCGAACGGTGACAGTAAGTTGCGCCCGGGGATGTTCGTGAAAGCGGACCTGTCAACCGGCAGCGCGCGTCCCACGATCACTCTGCCGGCCTCCGCCATCAGCTATGCGCCGTACGGAGATTCGGTTTTCGTGGTCACTGATATCAAAGACCCAAGCGGACGCACTTACCGCGGTGTGCGTCAGCAGTTCGTGAAGGTGGAAGGCTCGCGCGGCGATCAGGTGGCCATCGTATCCGGCGTGAATCCTGGAGATGAAGTCGTCTCATCGGGCGTTTTCAAGCTGCGCAACGGCGCCGCGGTACAGGTCAACAACAAAGTGCAACCCGAGAACAACCCGGCTCCCAAGCCTGAGGACAGCTAAGGAAATGCCATGAAGTTCACCGATATTTTCATCAAGCGTCCGGTGCTGGCGATTGTGGTTAGTCTGGTCATCCTGATCGCCGGCCTGCAATCGATCCGATCGCTCAGCGTACGCCAATATCCTCGCAGCGATATCGCAGTCGTAAGGGTCTCGACTTCCTATATCGGCGCGAATGCTGATCTGGTCCGCGGCTTCATCACCACGCCGCTCGAGCGCGTAATCGCGAGCGCCGACGGGATCGATTACCTGGAGTCTTCGAGCGCGCAGAGCCTCAGCACCATAACGGTGCATCTGAAGCTCAACTATGACACCAACGCGGCCTTGACTCAGATCCAGGCAAAAGTTGCGCAGGTTCGCAATGATCTGCCGCCTGAGGCCGAGGCTCCAGTGATTGAGCTGGAAACCGCCGACAATCAGTTTGCCGCCATGTATCTTGGCTTCTCGTCCGCGGATCTGGATCAGAATCAAATCACTGATTACCTGACGCGCGTGGTGCAGCCCAAGCTAAGCGCCATCAGCGGGGTGCAACGAGCGGACATTCTTGGCGACCGAACCTTCGCCATGCGGATATGGCTCAAACCGGACAAGATGGCCGCTCTTGGCATCTCGCCTTCGGCAGTGCAGGATGCGCTCGCGAAGAACAACCATCTCTCCGCCCTGGGCAGCACAAAGGGTTCGATGGTTTCGGTAAATCTTGTCGCCAATACTGACCTGCGCACACCGGACGATTTTCGCAAGCTGGTGGTCAAAGAGGAAAACGGCGTAGTCGTACGTCTCGGCGAGATCGCAGACGTTGCCCTGGGGGCGGAAAACTACGAGTCCGACGTCCGCTTTAATGGCGAACAGGCTACCTTCATGGGCATATGGGTCCTTCCAACGGCCAACTCACTGGAAGTGATCAAGCAAGTCCGTGAAACCCTGCCGCATATTCAGTCACAGCTGCCGGCAGGGATGAAACTCGGCGTGCCGTACGATTCGACTGAATACATTCAAGACGCGATCAATGAAGTTCTGCGCACGCTCAGCGAGACGCTCCTGATCGTCGTTGTAGTCATCTTTCTGTTTCTCGGTTCGTTCCGCTCGGTGTTGATACCGGTGGTGGCCATTCCGATTTCGCTGGTGGGCGCAGTTTTCCTGATGCTGGTTGCGGGCTTCACCATCAATCTTTTAACCCTGCTTGCCATTGTGCTTTCGGTCGGGCTGGTGGTTGACGATGCGATTGTGATGGTGGAAAACGTAGAACGCCATCTGCAGAGCGGAAAAGCACCTGTGCGGGCCGCAATCGACGCTGCGCGCGAGCTGGTGGGACCGGTAATCTCGATCACCATCACGCTGGCGGCAGTCTATACGCCTGTGGGCATCCAGGGCGGGTTGACCGGCGCACTCTTCCGCGAGTTCGCATTCACCCTGGCTGGCGCGGTCATCGTCTCCGGCGTGGTGGCATTGACCTTGTCGCCAATGATGGGATCCAGGCTGCTGCGCTCCGGGCAGAGCGAGCGCGGTTTTGCAGGTTGGATCAACCGCCGCTTTGAAGCCGTCCGCGCCCTCTACACGCGGACACTTGGCGGAACGCTGCGTTACCGCCCTGTTGTATTGACGCTTTGGGGTATCGTCACGGTGCTCGCCGTTCCTTTCTATCTGTTCTCGATGAAAGAGTTGGCGCCCAGGGAAGATCAGGGCGTGGTCTTCGGCATCGTGCAGGCTTCTCCGAATTCCACACTCGATCAAACGAAGCTATTCACCGACCAGGTTACCGACGTGTACCGGGCGATGCCTGAAACCAAGAGCATCTTCCAGATCACGCAGTCCTCAAGCGGTTTTGGGGGCATGGTGACGAAACCGTGGAGCGAGCGCAAGAAAAGTACGCAGCAGCTGCTCATGGAATCGAGCGGGCCGCTCTCGCGGATCGCCGGTATTCGCGTGATCCCATTGACACCGCCCTCGCTGCCTGGAGGCGGAGATTTTCCCGTGGATTTCGTGATTGCTTCTGCGGCTGAACCGCAACAGCTGACCGAGGTAGCCAATCAGCTTGTCGAAAAGGCATTCAAGAGCGGCCTGTTCATGTTCGCCGACTCTGACCTGAAGTTCGACCAGCCACAAGCCGAGGTGGAATTCGATCGCGACAAAGTCAGGTCCCAGGGAATCGATATGACCCAGGCCGGCCGTGATCTCTCGGCGCTTCTCGGCGGCGATTACGTCAACCGCTTCAGCATCCAGGGCCGCAGCTATAAAGTCATTCCGCAAGTCAAACGGGTCGAGCGTCTCACCCCTGACCAGCTTTCGCAGATTTACGTGACTGGCGCGCAGGGGAAGCTGGTTCCGCTATCGACGTTTGCCAACCTTCGCACCACCACCGAACCACGGGAGCTTAAAAAGTTTCAGCAGCTCAATGCCGTTCGGATCCAGGGCGTCATTCCCCCAGGCATCGCCCTGGACCAGGCATTGAGTTTCCTGGAAACGGAGGCGGCCAAAATGCTTCCGCAGGGCTTCACCGTGGATTATGCCGGCGAGTCCCGTCAATTGCGCACCGAGGGCAGCAAGTTCCTGGGAACGTTCCTGTTGTCTGCCGTCCTGATTTACCTTGTGCTGGCCGCGCAATTTGAGAGCTTTCGCGATCCGCTGATCATTCTTGCCGGTTCAGTTCCGCTGGCAATCTCCGGAGCGCTGCTGTTCTCATTTCTGGGATTCACCACGCTCAACATTTACAGCCAGGTCGGTTTGATCACGTTGGTGGGTCTGGTTTCAAAAAACGGGATCCTGATCGTGGAGTTTGCCAATCACCTTCAGGAGACAGGGAAATCGAAAATCGCCGCAGTGATTGAGGCTGCCGGCACCCGGTTGCGCCCGATTCTCATGACCACGGCGGCCACGGTGGTGGGCCACTTTCCGCTAATTCTCGCCACCGGCCCTGGCGCCGGCGCCCGGAATAGCATCGGGATCATGCTGGTCACAGGCATGATCATTGGTTCGGCATTTACTTTGTTTGTTGTGCCATCGATCTACGTGCTGCTTGCCCGTACTCACTCGTCAGTTGCATTTGCAGAAGCGCCGGCGACTGAAAGTACAAGGAAAAGGCTACCGTTGACCGTACCGGTTTATGAGTCAGGTCGAGAGGCAATGTAACGCGCAAAAACTGCTCGCGATCACCGTCCTCCCAGCTGCTTTGACGGGGGCATCGTTGGTCCAAAGTAAGACCGGCCGACCGTGGGCGCCTAAATTCGATAAGGAACCCTCGTCCGGTAAGGATCTGTCGAGCTGCGTCGAAGAACGAAAACGCTCTGCGGCCCCAGCCACATTCCTGTTGCACACCCGTCTGCGATTGCATGTCCCAAGAAAGTGCGAACAGATGTGAGAACAATCTGCGAACAGAACACCGAAAACCAAGGAAAAACACGAGCTAAACACCAGCACCTAAATGATTGAAAAGGCAAAGACGAGCTAATTTGATTGTTGTCCTCATAACCCAAAGGTCGGTGGTTCAAATCCACCCCCCGCAACCAAATAATCAAGGACTTACACAGCATCCCAAAACGGATGCTTTTATTTTGCGCGTGTTATTGATCGGTATTTTCATTTTCCCTTGCAGGAAACCACTTTCGAGTTGATGAGAGGCTCTACATCTCGGCCACAATGAAGCCCGCATACCCCGGTTGCGGGGGTAGTGGGATCGAGACCAGGGTTCAACCTCACTGACAAAGGTAACGTTGCCTTCAGCCCGTCCAGGGCTTATAAATACCACAATCGAAAGTCCAGGTATTTAAGCAAGTCCGGGGTATAGGAATGTCCAAACATCAAGAGCTCCTGCGGGAACTGGAAGGATATGCCCGTTCCGCCACTGGGGTGGAGGCGCTAATGGCGCATATCGCCCAGCGACTGCATGAGGAGATGGCGCGCTACAACTGGGTGGGATTCTATCTGGTGGACGAATCGCTTCCGGGAACCCTGGTTCTCGGTCCTTATGAGGGCAGTTTTTTGCCGCTGCAGAGGGTTTCCTTTGACGTAGGACTCTGCGGCCACGCAGCGACCACGCGCAAGACGGTCGTCGTCAATGATATAAGCGCCAACCTCCACTATGTTTCGGCCGCCGATATGGTGAAGTCAGAGATGGTGGTACCGGTCTTGGTCGGGAATGCACTGATGGGAGAAATTGATGTGGAAAGCTATTTCGTCGGCACATTTTCCAAACAGGACCAGGAATTCGTCGAGGCTTGCAGCGCGCTGGTGGGCCGGTTTATGGAAAAGCGGGCAAGTGGCGCAGTTGATAAAGGACTGGCGAACAGTATCAGCGTGTAGAGGGTCGCTCTGATAAGGGAGGCTCAAAGAGTGAACACACAGGCTGCTCCAGAAGCCGAGGTTATAGGCATACCATTTGCCAGGAACTTCCATCCCATGTGGGTTTTCGACCGGGAAAATCTCTCTTTTCTCGACGTGAATGATGCCGCCGTGCAGCACTACGGCTATTCGCGACAAGAGTTTCTCTCCATGAAGATCGTCGATATCCGTCCCACCGAGGACGTGCCTGAGCTGCTGCGTCAGACGAAGGTTTTGCGTCCACAAGGCCCCAGCACAGGAGCGCGCTGGCGTCACCGCGCGCGCAACGGAGAGATTTTTTTCGTGGCGATTACTAGCTGGGACCTGGTCTTTCACGGGCGTCAGGCCGAGCTTGTGCTCGCCAGACAAGACTATACGGCGTAGGGCCCAAGGAACGCCGATCGTGTCCCAATTCTGCTTTGCACCGGAGCGATATTCTATGTTGCCGACGTAACGCGCGGCTTCGACATGCTTTTGCGAACCTTCTCTGCGGTTCCAAGCATCCGAGAACTCCGCCTGATTGGGTGATCGTATAGATCGATATAGAATGACCTCATGGCCAACAAGGCGATCTCCCCTGGCGCGGTACACAACGTACCAGCGGATTTACGGAGAGTTCTGATTTCTGACCCGGTGGCGCGGGAAAAATGGGAGGATATTACGCCACTCGCGCGCAATGAATGGATCTGCTGGGTTATCTCAGTCAAGAAACCGGAAACAAGAAGGCAGCACATTGAGCGGGTACGCAGCGAACTTAAAGAAGGAATGCGCCGGCCTTGTTGCTGGCCAGGCTGTCCGCACCGCTGAAAATCGGCTGCATTGGCTGAGACGTACTTGTGTTCCGCATATGGATCCTGGCGAAAGGCAGGGTTCCGTAACGGGAGACTTTCGTGATCAGCCGGAATTTGGAATGTGGTTCGGTATAATCATGCGCGAATTCGTTTCAATTCATCAGATTCAAGGGATCCAATCATGCCGCTCAAGACACCTTTCTCATGGTATTGCCCGGTGAAAATCACTTGCTGCGTGGCAGTTGCGTTCTGTCTGGTCTTTTGTACGGCCGTGGCTCAGCAGCAGAAGGCCTTGACGGCTGCGGACTACGCGCGGGCGGAAAAGTTCATGGGTTATAACACCAATCCGCTGGTGGACCACAGCATCCAGCCGGCATGGCTGCCGGATGGGCGCGTTTGGTACCGCGACTCGTCCTCTGCGGGCAGTGAATTCGTGGTATTCGATCCCGTGAAGTTGACGCGCCAGCCTGCCTTTGACCAGGAAAAAGTTGCGGGCGCGCTATCGAAGGCGGCGGGGAGAACCTACGATGGGGGGCATCTGCCCTTCATGCGTTTTGACTACTCAGGCGACGGCAAAGCGATCTTGTTTGCGATCGGGGACAAGCGCTGGAAGTGCGACATCACAGGTGACTTTTGCGCGGCGCAGCCGACCGACCCGAGACGTGAGGAAGTGCTATCGCCGAACAAGAAGCTTGCGGCTTTTATCCGGGACTACAACCTGTGGGTACGCGATGTGGAGTCCGGCTCTGAGACCCAGCTCACTACCGACGGCGTGAAAGATTACGGCTACGCGACCAACAACGCAGGCTGGATCCACGGCGATGACCCTGTACTCATGTGGTCGCCCGACTCCAAAAAAATTGCCACCTTTCAACAGGACCAGCGCAAGGTGGGCGAGATGTACCTGGTAGAGACCAAGGTCGGGCATCCGACGTTGCAGGCGTGGAAATATCCCCTGCCGGGAGATGACGTGGTCACCATGATCGAAAGGGTGATCATCGATCTGGATGCGCACAAAGTTATCCGCTTGAAAATGCCTCCGGACCAGCACAGAACCACGCTCTGCGACGACCTCAAGTGCCGCGACTGGACGGACGTGCAGTGGAGTCCAGATGCTTCGAAGCTGGTCTTTGTCTCCAGTACCCGAGACCACAAGCAGGCGACCCTGCGGGTAGCGAACGCGGCCACTGGAGATGTACGCGATGTGCTGGAAGAAAAGGTAAATACGCAGTATGAATCGGGCTGGGCACGGCGGTCGAACTGGCATTACCTGGCAAGCTCCAACGAGGTGATCTGGTTTTCCGAACGCAGCAATTGGGGACACCTTTATCTTTACGATTTCTCCACGGGCCAGTTGAAGCACCCGATCACGAGCGGGGATTGGGTGGTCACTGAACTTGTCGGAGTGGATGAAACACAGCGTGTTGTGTATTTTCTCGCTGGCGGAAAAGAGCCGGGCCAGAATCCTTATTTCCGCCATTTGTACCGCGTAGGACTGGACGGCAAGAACCTCACGCTGCTAACCCCGGAAGACGGCGAGCACACGGTTGCCATGTCACCTTCCCACAAGTTCTTCACCGACACCTACTCAAAACCCGATACGCCGCCGGTGACGGTATTGCGTGATACTTCAGGCAAGGTGCTGGCGACCATCGCCAAGACCGACATCTCGCGCCTTCTGGCTACCGGATGGCGGCCTCCGCAGCTGTTTTCGGTGAAAGCCCGCGACGGGATCACGGACATTTACGGTCTCCTGTTCAAGCCAACCAATCTGGATCCGGCGAAGAAATATCCTGTGGTCAATAACATCTATCCCGGTCCACAGGGTGGCAGCGTCGGGGGCAACTGGGGATTCTCGGCAGCACGCGGAGATGCGCAGAGCCTGGCTGAGCTTGGTTTCATCGTGGTGCAAATCGAAGGCATGGGCAATCCCGGACGATCCAAGAAGTTTCACGATGTCTATTTCGCCAACCTGGGCGACAACACGCTGCCTGATCAACTTACGGGCATGAAGCAACTGGCCCAGCGGTTTCCCTGGATTGACATCGACCGGGCCGGGATCTGGGGACACTCCGGAGGCGGATACGCCAGCACTGACGCCATGTTGCGCTACCCGGACTTCTTCAAGGTCGGAATCTCCGAATCCGGCAACCATGACAACCGCGAATATGAAGACGATTGGGGCGAGCGCTACCAGGGTCTTCTGGTACGCAAAGCGGATGGCACCAGCAATTATGACGATCAGGCCAATCAAAACCTGGCCAAGAACCTGAAAGGGCATCTGCTGTTGATGCACGGCACGATGGATGACAATGTGCCGCCCTATAACACCTTGCTCGTGGTAAATGAGCTGATCAAGGCCAACAAGGATTTTGACCTGCTATTGTTGCCCAACCAGCGCCACGGCTATGGCGGCGATACCCCCTACGTGACTCGCCGGCGCTGGGATTATTTCGTGCGCTATCTGATGGGCGCTGAACCGCCGCAAGGCTACGAACTCAAGCCTCCGGGAAGGACCGCAACCGCAGCCGGAGGGCCGAGCGTAGATGATGAAGAACATTTCTAGCCGCAAGAACGAATGGATTTCGTTCCCCTGTTGTGGTCCGCTCGTTTCTGTTAATGAATCATTGCCCTGGATTCTGGCGGTTCGCCAGGAGAAGAATCGCAGCAACCATTTCCCGGTCTTCTTTCGTCCAGCTATTCATGCCGGCGGACGCGGAGGATGCGGGAACACCTTTGAGCCCGATATAAACGGCGTCATAGGGCGTGTCGCCCAGGTTCTCGACTCTGTGCTTGTGAGGTGGAAACCATCGGGCCTCGCCGTGGATCGCATTTACTTCGCGGGTTTTTCCGTCCTGGTCCGTAAACCTCAGATGCGCGCTGGTCAGGGCGACCACCACACCTCCCGGATGGTCGTGCAGGGCAGATTTCTCATGTGGCCCATAATGAACATACAAGACCTGTACATGATCGTTTTCAAACGCAAACTTGTAATTCTTTGGCGCAACTTTGGTTGGATCTTGGGCCAGGGCAGACCCTGCTCCGAGTAAGAACAAGCACAACACGGCCGCCTGGCAGGCAGCTCTGCAATTCATAGTCTCCTCCCCTGATCAGTCACACTCAGTGGTGACTCAATTTATCACGCACTAATCCAGTGAAAGCACATCGAGTGCACACAAAGGTAATAGGGGAGGTTGCTGAGTACAAAGAATTCGCCGGTATTCTGCGATCCGGCTGAAAGGAAGTCACATGCGACGCGCCCCTTGGGTAAGAGAATCCTTAATTTGGACGCGAGTGGCAGGACCCTAACAGATCTAATCAAAAGCCAGGCGCAATTTCTCGCGATCAACTTCTCTCTCCCAACGGGCCACGACCAGCGCGGCTATGCCATTGCCGATCACATTCACCATCGCGCGAAACATGCTCATAAAACGGTCGATTCCGAGAACCAAAGCCATGGCCGCCACGGGAATGGTGGGAACCACGGTCAAGGTCGCCACGAGCGCGATGAACGATGCGCCCTGGACGCCACTCGCGCCCTTCGAGGTCAGAGTGGCCACTGCAAAAATGGCTAGCTGTTGCGTCAGTGTCAGATGGGTGTTGGTTGCCTGGGCCAGGAACAAAGCGGTCAGGGTCATATACAAGCTGGTTCCATCGGTGTTGAAAATGTACCCGGCCGGCACAACCAGTCCTACCAGCGACTTCGAGCAGCCCACGCGAGTCAGCTTCTCCATCAGCGGCGGCAATACCGGTTCCGAGGAACTCGTGCTGAGCACAATCAATATCTCTTCCTTGATATATAGAAGGAACTTGAGGATGCTAAACCCAGCCAATCTGGCAATCACCCCTAGCACGATCAACACAAATAGGGTTGAGGTGACATAGAACGTGGTGATGAGCCTGATGAGAGGCCCCAGTGAGCTGATGCCATATTTGCCCACGGTAAAGGCGACGGCGCCGAGTGCGCCAATGGGCGCAAGCTTCATCAGCACATCTACGATACCGAACACGGCGACGGTCACGGCCTCAAGAAAATCGACCAGGGGCTGGCAGCGCTTGCCCGCGGCTGACAATGCAATACCGAAGAGAATGGCGATGAGCAGGACTTGAAGAATGTCTCCCTTGGCAAAGGCGTCCACGATCGTGGTGGGGATGATGTGCATGACAAAATCGGTCAGGCTTTGCGCCTTGGCCTGGCCTGCATAGTCCGCGACGGCCCTGGCGTCAAGGTTGGCCGGGTTTACATTAAAACCGCTGCCCGGACGGACTATATTGCCCACTGCCATGCCGATGAACAGCGCCAAAGTGGAGACGACCTCAAAATAGATCAGAGCCTTGCCGCCGACCCGGCCCACTTTGCGAAGGTTCCGCAGGCCAGCCATGCCGGAGACGACGGTGCAGAAGATGATCAGCGTGATGATCATCGTAATCAGCCGGATGAAAGCGTCGCCCAGCGGCTTCAGGGCGATGGCCGTGGCGGGCCTGAAATAGCCGAACAGGATCCCAATGCCGACGGCTGCCAGCACCTGCACCCACAAGTTCATGTAGAAGGGTTTTTTGCTCGGTGTGGGCGCCTGCGTCTGGGGTTGAGAAACTTCGGTCTCCTCTAGAATCTTCATATCCCGATATTTTTTTGATGTAAGGTGCTCAAGGAATCGTCAGCGCCGCCGGCGCGCCATGCGTCACGTCGCGACCCCTGACAGCCGGGCCAACACTTCGAAGATCACGGCAAAGTCCTTGTCTTCCCGGCCCATGGCGCGAGCCGCTGTCATGAATTCATTGACTATGGCGGTCGTCGGCAAGGGAACATTGACTTGCCGGCCCAATTCCAGCGCTAACAGCAAATCTTTCTGCATCATGTTCACATTGAACCAGGCTTCTTCCGGCAGGCCGAGAACAAAGGGACCGCGGTATTGAATCATGGGAGAAGCTATCGCGCTGTGAGTAAGCACCTCGACTGCTGTCTCGCGTGCGATTCCGCTTTTTTCCGCGAGCAAGACGCCTTCCGAGAACGCAAGCATTTGAACAGCGAGGCTCAAGTTGGTAGCGATCTTCATTGACAGCGCAATGCCATTGTCGCCAACATAGGTAACCTTAGGCCCAATATCCTCGAGGAGAGCCTTCACGCCTTCGAAGGTCTTGCGGCGGCCTCCTACCATGACGCTCAATTTTCCCTGCTGCAGTGTAACTACGCTTCCCGATACCGGAGCATCGAGCATATCGGCTCCCCGGTTGCGAACTTTGGAAGCAAGATCGCGGCTGAAGTCAGGGCTGACCGTGCTCATATCGATGAAGATCTTGCCGGCGGTGAGGCCGGCTAACATTCCATCAGGACCATCCGTGATGGCTTGAAGGGCTGCCGAGTTGGTGACCATCGCGAAGGTGACGTCGGCCGCGGCGCACACCGCTTTGGGTGAATCCGCCCAACGCATACCTTTATCAACCAACCACTGAGCCTTGGCGCGAGTGCGATTGTAACCGGTCACGACATGACCCTGGTCGAGCAGCCGGCTCACCATTTGGCTGCCCATCACACCCAAGCCAACGAATCCGAGATTAGACATCGTTCCCATCCTGCAACTGTAAAGATCGAATTCTTAAGCTGAAGTAGCGTCTCCCGCGGACGAAGTGCGCGAATCGTCACGTACCTGCTGCAGGTGGGCCCGCATCGCTTCACGCGCCCGGCCAGGATCATGCTGTTCCACGGCTTCGAGAATGCGTTTGTGGTGAAACTGTCCCCGCTCCGGTCCGCCCTCGACGTAAAAGATACGCATGCGCTGTTCGCGGAGCAGTCCGCCAATCGAATCGATCAGCGAAAGAATGAAAGGGTTTGCGGCCGCCTCGGCCAGGGCCAGATGAAAGTCGAGATCGGCTTCGATGAAGGCTTCGCCATCACTGCGCGCTGCATCCATGACTGCGATTGCTTCACGCATCATGACCAAATGGACCTCTTCGCACCGGGTTGCTGCCAGCGCGGCGATCTCCGGTTCCAGAATCTCGCGCACCTCAACCAGAGGCCCTGGTCCGGCCGGCTGGCTGATCTTCATCATCAGATCAAGCGAATTCCGGATGGCCTGAGAAGTTCCGTTGGTGACGAATGTGCCCCGCCCGGAATAAGCCTCCACCAGGCCTCTCTGGTGGAGCGTCCTGACTGCTTCCCGCACGGCTGTTCGGCTGACGCCAAATCGCACAGCCAGCTCGCGCTCCGGAGGCAGCTGGTCCCCAGGTTTGAGGGTGCCGTTCAGGATTGATTCCTCAATCTGCTGCACGATCTGTGCATAGAGACGCGATGATTGAACCGCTTTGTACACGAATCAGCTCTCCTTTCGGCAAAACCCCTCCGGGCAAGCCAGGCCGTCAGTGCTTCAACCAGGTACTATGAGCGTCCACAGATCAGGCGCTCATTGAATGGAAACCGTTTTGATATTCGCAAATTCCCGGATTCCGTGCGCCCCAAGTTCTCTGCCAAACCCTGAACGTTTCACGCCGCCAAACGGAAGCCGGGGATCAGAGGCCACCATCCGGTTGATGAAGACCATCCCGGCTTCGATTTCGTTGATGAATCTCTCCTTCTCACCCGCGTCCTGAGTCCAGGCGCTGGCTCCAAGCCCAAAGCGGCTGTCATTGGCAATCCGAATCGCGTCGTCGATATCCCGAGCCTGGAACAAGCACGCCACCGGACCGAACAACTCTTCACGATACCCGGGCGACCCCTTGGGAATATCCGTTAGAACGGTAGGGGCATAGAAATGACCGGGACGTTCCAGGCGCTTGCCGCCCGTCAAGACACGGGCGCCGGCCGCAACGGTCTGTTGGACAGACTGATGCAGCGAGTCCACGCCATCCGCCGTTGCCAGAGGCCCAAGGTCGGTGCCCTCATCCAAAGGATCGCCCACACGAAGGCTTTCCATGTTTTTCACAAACCTCCGTGAAAACTCCTCCGAAATGTTAGCAGCAACGATGAAGCGTTTGGCGGCAATGCATGATTGGCCATTGTTCACGATGCGGGCTTTCACCGCGGTTGCTACCGCATCATCAAGATTGGCGCTGGGCATCACGATAAAGGGATCGCTGCCGCCGAGCTCCAGCACAACCTTCTTAACTCTCTTCGCGGCTGCGGCGCCTACTTGAATTCCAGCCTCCTCGCTTCCCGTAAGGGTGGCCGCTACCACACGTGGATCGTCCAAAATTCCATCCACCTTTTGCGAACTGACCAGCAGCGTCTGAAAAACTCCTTCCGGAAATCCCGCCCGGCGCAGAACCTCCTCGATCTTCAACGCGCATTGAGGAACGTTGGAAGCGTGTTTCAGCAGCGCGGTATTGCCGGCCATCAATGCGGGCGCGGCAAAGCGGAATACCTGCCAGAAGGGGAAATTCCAGGGCATGACGGCCAGGATTGGCCCCAGGGGCTGATAGTGGATGTAGCTCCGGCTCGCGTTCGTTTCAACCATTTCATCGCTGAGATAACGTTCGGCGTTCTCAGCATAGTACCGGCATGCCCAGGCACACTTGCTCGCTTCTTCAACGGCTGAACGAAACGGCTTGCCCATTTCGGCCGTCATCAATCTGGCGAGCATCTCTTTTTCATTTTCAAGAATATCGGCAGCTTTTGTGGTCATCCGCGCGCGTTCTGTAAACGGAACCTTCCGGTATTGGGTAAAGGCGGCGGCCGCACGTTGCAGTTTCTCCTCAATCTGGGAATCGGACAGAGGCTCAAAGGTCGTCATCACCTCGCCGGTCGCCGGATTCGCACTCACGATAGACATTTTTGATCTGCCTCCAGAGACACTCACGGACCCACGATCAACAAGTCGCAAATTGCGTTCCACGGCAGCCCTCCCAGTTATGATCGAATCCACTTCACAGGATCGAGAATCGCTTCGGACAAGTCGTTCAAGAAAGCCCCTGCCCGCGCCCCGTCCACCAAGCGGTGGTCGCAGGACAGCGTGAGCGTCATCATGGGCCGCACCGACGGCACGCCGTTGACAGCCACCACGCGATCAGCGATGCGTCCTACCGCCAGAATCGCTGCTTGCGGCGGCGGAATGATGGCGCTGAAAGCATCAACACCGTACATGCCAAGATTGCTGATGGTAAAAGTCGCGCCGGCAATATCTGAAGGACGCAAGCGCCCCGCGCGGGCCGACTCGCCGAGATTCTTTTGTTGAACCGCAATCTCCCCGAGGTCCAGCGTCGCGGCCTGGCGAATCACTGTCGACACCACGCCGTCTTTGACCGCCATGGCCACTCCAATATTTACTTCCGGGTTCAGACATATGCCTTCACCGGCCCAGCTCGCGTACATCCTTGGATGCTGCGCCAAAACCCGGGCTACAAGTGCAATCAGTAAATCCGTGTAGGTTGGCCGCACGCTCCGAGCTAGTTCAATCGCGGGCGTCAACCGCTCACGTTCTTGCACCAGCCTGGAAGCATCTACCTCACGAGTTACAAAGAAGTGCGGCACGCTGGTCCAGCTCTGGGTGGTGCGCTCAGCCATTAATCTGCCCACCGCGGTGGGCTTCTCCACTTCGGTGGAGGCGAATGTACCTGGAGATTTTGCCGCTTCCAGAATATCCGAAGCCAGGATTTCTCCCCCGGGGCCGGATCCGTGTAGCCGGCTGATATCGATGTTGCGCTCACGGGCAAGCCGGCGGGCCTTGGGAGAGATTTTTGTCGATGGCGCAGACGGCTGCTCGGGAGCCGGCGTTGCGGGCAAGGCGGGGGGAACCTGTTGCCGGGCTCCTTCTCTTTCCGCGGTCACAGTTGTGTCGATCTGGGGAACAACCTCGCCAGGGTTCAGGATCCAGCCGATGACTGTCCCAACGGCAATGACATCGCCGGCGCGCGCTTTCAGGTCGGCGAGGATGCCGTCTCCAGGCGCCTCGATCTCGACCAGAGCCTTGTCCGTTTCCACCTCCAGAAGCGGTTCGCCCTTGGCCACACGTTCACCTTCCAACTTTTGCCAGGAGACGAGCCTGCCGCTTTCCTGCGCCAGTTCCAGAGCGGGCATAACGATGCTGATCGCCATAGGGACTCAGTCTGTGACCTTGACTCCTTCCGCGTTTGCGCCGGTTTTGATCAGATCGACCACTTCCCATCTGTCGGAGACATCATTCTCGCGTACTGCCGGCAGCGGCCCGTTTACCGTCACGTAGTGGGCGCCCGCCACCAGAAGTTCCTCGGCCGGAAAGCGAGTGATAATCTCATGGCCGGTTTCGGTAACAACGATCTCTTCCTCAATACGGGCTGCGCTCCAGCCATCCGTGGAAGGCCAAAATGTCTCCAGCGCGAAGACCATTCCCGGCTTGATTTCACAGGGATGGTCGAACGAGACGAGACGGCTGATAACCGGTTTTTCCCAAATGGCAAGACCGATACCGTGGCCGTATTGCAGAGCAAAACATGCTTCTTCGTTGGGAAAACCAAACTCCTGGGCTTTGGGCCATACGGCGGCGATCTCCGCAGTGGAGCGGCCGGGTCGCACCAGCGCGATGGCGGCATCCAGGTAGTCGCGACAGCGTTTGTACGCATCCACCATGGCGTGCGACGCATAGCCTATGGTGAAGCAGCGGTAATAACAGGTGCGGTAGCCCATGTAGGAATGCAGTATGTCGTAATACACGGGGTCGCCGGGCCGGAGCACGCGATCGGAAAAAACATGAGGATGCGGATTGCAGCGTTCTCCGGAGATGGCATTGACGGCCTCGACGTACTCCGAACCAAGGTCGTACAACACTTTGCTGACCAGCCCTACCGCTTCGTTCTCACGCATCCCCGGCTTCATGGCGCGATATAGCTCGTCGTACGCCGCATCCACCATCATGGCGGAAGTATTGAGCAGCGTAATCTCATCCTGGGTCTTGATGACTCGAGCTTCCGACATGAGCGGTTGTCCATCTACCACCTTGAGGCCTTCGCGTTGGAGAGCAAAGAGCACGGGAGGTTCGATGATGTCCACTCCCAAAGGCTCCTTATGCAGACCGCGCATCTCCAGTTCGATCCGGATTTTTCTGGCGACGTCCTCAGCCCTGCCCATCTCCGGTGACATTGCGCCGCGCAGCATAGAGATCCCCGCGCGCGAACGTTCTCCAAGCCAAGGGCAATGGAGTTGATGGTGGCGAGCGGCCGAACCAAAGTCCCAGAGAATGGGCTCATCATTCTGCGGCAGAAGAGCGAAGCGATTGGCCTTGTCCTGCGCCCATGTGCCGATATGAGTTGCCGTCAGATAACGGACGTTATTCATATCGAAGCAGAGAAGAGCGCCCATTTCCGACTCAGCAAGCTGTGCCTTCGCGCGATCCAGGCGCTCGCGGCGCAGGCGGTCAAAGTCCACGCGCTGTTCCCAATCAACCGCCATGGTTCCGTGTGTTTTGAGTGCCACAGCCAGCCTCCTTTCTAAACTCCCTTGGTTCCTCCGCAAAGCTCCCGCGCCGCCTCAAACACCGATTGCTCGGTAGGTACGGTGGCATCTTCGAGAGGCGGAGAAAACGGGATGGGAACGTGCATAGCTCCCAACCGTTTGACGGGCCGATCCAAGTCATAAAATGCGCCCTCCGCAATCACGGAGGCAATCTCAGCCGTGACCCCGTAGCGGCCGTAGCCTTCATCGACCACGATGGCGCGTGAAGTCTTTTTCGCCGATTCCACCAGAGTCCGTTCGTCGAGCGGCCACGTGGTGCGAGGATCAATTACTTCGGCGCTGATGCCGATCTTCTCCAGCAAGGCCGCCGCTCCCAGAGCTACCTGCACCATGCTGCTGGTAGCGACAATGGTGATGTCGGAGCCGGCGCGTTTGATATCCGCCACTCCAAAGTCGATGGTGTATTCATCGCTGGGAACCGTGCCCTTGAGTTTGTACATCATCTTGTCTTCGAAAAACACAACCGGGTTTTCGTCGCGGATCGCCGTCTTCAGCAGGCCTTTGGCATCGTAGGGAGTAGATGGCAACACCACTTTCAGCCCGGGGACGTGGCTGAACCAGGCATGGAGCGACTGCGAGTGCTGAGCAGCTGATCGACGCGTGGCGCCAAGAGTCGTCCGCATGACCATCGGGACCTTCCATTTGCCGCCCGACATGTAATGGATCTTGGCCGCCTGGTTGGCCATCTGGTCCATGGTCAGGGTGATGAAGTCCCCAAACATGATATCGACGATGGGGCGAAGGCCGGTCATCGCAGCTCCAACGGCCAGGCCGGTGAAGCCCGCTTCTGAGATCGGTGTGTCCACGACACGGTCAACCCCAAACTCTTCCACCAGCCCTGAAAGCACTTTGAACGGCGTGCCCGCCTCGGCGACATCTTCGCCTAGAATGCAGACCCGCGAATCGCGACGCATTTCCTCCGCGAGTGCTTCACGAATGGCTTCAGCAAAAGTCAGTTGACGGTCATTCGATTCAGGCATAGACGTTGTTTCCTACATCGTCCGCGTCAGGATAACGAGCGGCCAGGGCATACTCGAGAGCCTTGTCCATCTCCGATGCGATTTCCGTGGCGATTCGATCCAGTAGTTCCTGATCAGCTAAACCCTGCCCTACCAGCCAGCCAGCGAGAGTTCGGATGGGATCACGCTCTTTCGTCCAGCCCTGCTCTTCTTGCTTGGAGCGGTAATACTCCCGGTTGATATCCCCGACATGATGGCCACGGTACCGGTAGGTGTTGCATAGGAGGAAGGCGGGACCCTCTCCTTTACGCGCGTGCCCGATCAGGCGCACTGCTGCTTCATACACACTTCGGACGTCCTGTCCATCCACCTCGTCGGTCGCCATTCCGAACGCGGCCGCCCGGGCCGTGATGTTGCCCGCTGTGGTTTCCAAATAGTGGGTATATTCGGTGTAGAGATTGTTCTCACAAACATAAATCACAGGGAGTTTCCACAACTGCGCCAGGTTCATTGCTTCATAGAGCAATCCTTGGCCAAGAGCTCCCTCGCCAAAGAAACAGATTGCAACAGCTCCGGTTCGGAGTCGTTTGGCGGAAAAGGCCGCGCCGGTGGCAATTCCGGCACTCCCTGCCACAATGGCGTTGGCGCCCAGATTACCGGTAGCAGGGTCGGCGATATGCATTGATCCGCCCTTGCCCCGGCAGTAACCGGCTTCCTTGCCAAGCAGCTCGGCAAACATGCGGTCCGGCGAAGCGCCTTTGGCCAGGCAATGGCCGTGTCCGCGGTGGGTGCTGGTGATGAAGTCATCAGGACCAAGGGCCCCACACACCCCCACGGCCACGGCTTCCTCACCAATATAGAGGTGTGCGAGGCCGGGCATCAGAGCTCGCGTATAAAGTTCATTCACGCGTTCCTCAAACAGACGGATCGCGAGCATCTGCCGGTACATCTTGATCCACTGTCCGACCTGAATAGCCGCATCAGGTTGTCCCCGGTCGGTCGCGGTCCCCATTCCCTATCTCCTCAATTCACCTTAATTTCTGGTTTGACCACTATACCAATATTTTTGTTTTGACCACAGTAAAAATGCGGTAGAGTTGTCAGACCAAATTTGACCTTAAGAGCGGTAGGGTTGTCAGACCAAATTGGAACTCTTTAAGCGTCAGACTAAATTCACGCTATTAAGAGGTGACGTCATGTCTTGTCTCCCCTTCATCAACTTGACATCGAATGAGTTCAAGCGGAAAAGCTGTCAGACGAATGTATGTCAGAGGGTCCTCGGTAATACTCCGGTAAAACGTGCCGGGTTTCTGTTCCTCTGGTGCCTTACCTTGATCTTCTCGGTTAGCCTTGTTTCCCAAACCACGGCCGGCCGCATTCGTGGAACCGTCCGGGACAAGACCGGCGCGGTGCTGCCAAAAGCAACCATTACCGTCACCGATCAGCAACGCGCCACCAGTCGCACCGCGACCACCGATGATACGGGGACTTACGTAGTGCCGAACCTGCCTCCTGGCGTCTATCAGGTGGTGGCCAAAGCCGATGGATTCAGTACTGTCGAGCGCAAGGATATTGCGGTCGAAGTGGCTACCGACCTCGCACTCGATTTCGACCTTTCCCCTGGCACGACGGAAACCATAGTGATCACTGAGGAAGCGCCCCTGATCAATACCACTACGTCGACCTTGGGCGGAACGCTCAGCAACAAGGAGATTAACGATCTTCCCCTGAACGGCCGCAACTATGAGAATCTTCTCCAGTTGCGACCTGGCGTCATGCGCTACCCCGGCGGGGGATTCTCGACCACCAGCGCCAACGGGCTGAGGGCCGAGGATAACGCTTACCTGGTGGATGGCTTGTTCAATAGCGAGCCTTTCTCGGGGCAAAGCATCATCAACGGCGCCGGAATCGCCGGAGACTCAGCTACCATTCTTCCGATTGACTCCATCCAGGAATTCAATCTGCAACAGAACCCGCCTGCGGAATATGGATGGAAGCCGGGTGCGATCGTAAACGTAGGCCTGAAATCTGGAACGAACAATCTGCACGGAACCGCCTACGCTTTCGGCCGGGACACGCCGCTGGATGCACGCAACTTCTTCAATCCGGTGGGCCAAGAAAAGAATCCGCGCAATGTCGAGCAGTTTGGCGGTACGGCCGGCGGAGCCATCATCAAAGACAAGCTTTTTTATTTTGGTGGATACGAGGGGCAACGCTACACCGTCGGCAACACCGGCTCCCTGCAAACCTGGTCTACGGTCCCGCTCCCCACAGTCGCGCTTGGAGCACCCGGCCACTGCGAATTCACGAACACCGGCGACTGCGCCAACAGCATCCCTGACGCCATCGCTAACGTGCATGCGGCATTTCTGGCGAATGCTATTCCCAACGACGTGAGCGCAGCCAGCCTCAAAATCGCGGGTTGTACGTTTGCCCCGCCCAATACAGTAAAATGCGATGGCTCCGGCTTCCCCTTGAATCCAAGCACCACTCCTGGCAGTTCCATCAACTTCGGCCTGCCCAACACGGTGAGTTCAGATAACGCGGTCGGCAAGGTCGATTTTCGTCCGAACGATCGCCACACTCTTAGCAGCCTCTATTTCTTCGGCAACAATTCCGGTACGGTTTCCGATGCCGGTCAGCTGCAAACGAAATGGCTCACGCAGATCCACACCCGCGCTCAAGTGTTGGGGGAAAACTGGACCTACGTGCCCAACCCACACTGGGTCAATGAAGGTCGGTTTGGATACAACCGCTTGTATCAGCCAACGTTCACCAACGATCACACCACCAATGTAGACAGCACATACGGACTAAACACCGGAGTCACCAACCCGCTCTACGGTGGTTTGCCACGGATCAACGTTTTTCCCTTTTACGTCTTCCCCCAGGAACTGGGAGGCTTTAACTGGCCCAAGGTTCAGGGGCCCGACACGCGCGTGCAGTTCATCGATCATGTCTCTTACATCAAAGGCAAGCACGTCTTTAAGTTTGGCGGAGAGCTGCACCGTGATTCATTTAGTGGCGGCGCGTTCGGTGGCGCCCGCGGAAGGGTCAAATTCATTGGCGGCGCAGCGTTCGCATCGGGAAACTCGTCAGGTATTGAAGATTTCTTCGCCGGCGCGCCGACCAACGGCACGCTATTGATTGGCGATCCCACCCGGCACATCCATAACTGGGGCCTTGCCGGATTCGTTCAGGACGATTGGCGGCTGAGCACCAGGCTTACGCTGAATCTTGGCCTTCGTTATGAACTGAACACGGTCATCAAGGAAGACCACAATCTTCTAGGCAACTTTGACCCGGTTCAGGGCTTGATCCAGGCGGGACAGAACGGCGTGAACGGTCCTTATAACCCCGATCGCAAGAACTTCGCGCCGCGCGCGGGCTTTGCCTGGGATCTCTTTGGCAACGCACGGACGGTGCTGCGTGGTGGCAGCGGCATTATGTACGAAACGGTCAACTGGGAATCGTTTCTCGCATTGAATAACTCTCTGGGCCTGGCGACGATTCCAACCGGAGCGCAGATTAACCCGAGCGGCGGGACTTCCGGCGGAAACATCGCCACTGGAGTCGCTGCTTTTCCCGGGTCGAGCTTAAACTGGTTCGGGACTTTGTTCCCAGGCAACAACACCATCGATTGCGACCCGGCGACCGGCGCTCCCTGCACGATCATGGGGGTCAACCGCAACCTTAAGACTCCCTACGTGGTCGATTGGGACCTGAACATCCAGCAGTCGTTCACGCCGAATCTAGTGCTGGAAGTGGGCTATGTGGGGAACCACGGATCAAGGCTCGTCGGTATCAGCGACATTAACCAGGTGGATCCGAACTCGCCTGCTGAAATCGCCTGCAGCCACTGTGAGCAGGCGGGGCGGCCTTTCAACGCAAAGTTCCCCTATCTCGCTCAAATTTTCCAGATGGGCAATATCTACCGTTCCAATTACAACGCGCTGCAAACCACACTGACCTCGCGCAACTTTCATGGGCTGTCGATGGTGCTCGGCTACACCTGGGCCCACGCGCTTGACCAGGTAGGCGCCAACTGGGACTTCGGCGCCGGACTCGGTCTTCCCAGCAACAGCGCCAATCCCAACGCCGAATATGCCAGCAGCGACTTCGACATCCGCCATCGCTTTACGCTATCGATGACCTACCTCTTTCCAGGAAGAAAGAGCTTCGCGCAGATGCTGGAAGGCTGGCAGATGAACTCCATCATCAGCGTCTCCAGCGCACAACCTTTCGGTGTGATGGATGCCGGGACTGATGTTAGTCAAACCGGCGAGTTAAACGATCGCTGGGACTTCTTCGGCAACCCGAAAGACTTCAAATCAACGCCCACCGGAATTCCGTTCTTCCCCGGCAGCGGTGACCCCAATGCTCCAACCTCGAATACGTCCTGCAACAACCAGGCTTTGAAGCTCGATGGCGGCGTTGCCGGTGGACCTACGAGCACGGAGCTTTCCACCTTTGGATGCTATGCGAGCGGTCAGTCGTTCATGATTCCTCCCACACCTGGCACGTTTGGCACCATGGGCCGTAACATTTTCCGGGACACCGGATTCACGAATGTGGATTTCTCGCTAGCCAAGAACTGGAGGTTCGGCGACCGTTTGAGTGCGCAGTTCCGGGCTGAGTTCTTCAACCTGTTCAACCATCCCAATTTTGCCAACCCCTTTGGAGGCCAGAATGGTTTCGCACACAACGATCCCTCCACGGGCTCGTTTGGCTGTGGCTGTGCGACGCCCGACGTTGCCGCCGCCAATCCTGTGATTGGTTCCGGTGGCAGCCGCGCGACTCAGTTGGGTCTGAAGTTTACTTTTTAAATAGCAAACATCGGGGCGGACCCTGTGCCCGCTCCGTATTCTTGAAAGGAAAAAGTTGGTCGTGACAATTCCCGGCGGCAGTTGCGATCAGCGCGTCAGGCTCGGGGGTCCCCGACGCGCGCTTCGCGCGGTGGGGTGGAGGCTCGTGGGTCCCCGACGCGCGCTTCGCGCGGTGGCGTGGAGGCTCGCCCTTTGTTCCCTGGTTAGCGTGTTGCTGGCTGGTTCGTCGTACTCCGCGCAGGGGACAAAAGAGCGAACGCTGGATGAGATCAAAGCCGAAGCCATTCATCGCGCCGAAAACGGAATGTACCCGCTGATCGCGCTCGATCCGAGTGACGTGAAAGAAGCCTTCGCTTCCATCCACACGAAAGACAAGGACGAGTGGGCCGCGGCCTTTATGGCGGTGGCCGACCGCTATTGGAACGAAGCGAAGAGCATCGAAAAAAGCGATCCCGCCAAAGCCGACGCCGATTACATTCGCGCCTGGCGGCTCTACTCCTTCGGGCGCTGGCCCATTCCCGTATCACCTGGCAAACAACGCTCATATCAGCGAGCGATCGAGGCGTTTCTGGCTCACGCTCGATTTTACGACTCGCCTCTGGAGATCGTGCGTATCCCGTTCGAAGGTAAGGAGATTATCGGCTACTTGCGTCTGCCCAAGAACGCCAAAGGCCCCGTGCCTGTAGTGCTGGCGGTCAATGGCCTGGACAGTCGCAAAGAAGATCTGACGGAGAGCTTTTCTGCGATCTTGCCGTATGGCATCGGCTTTCTCGCCGTCGATGGACCCGGCACCGGCCAATCGCCCATCAAAGTCAGCGAGAACGCGGAACGCATGTTGTCGAGCGTGCTCGACTACCTGCAAACCCGGCCCGAAGTCGACAAGAGCAGAATCGCCATTCATGGTGTAAGCTGGGGCGCCTATTGGGCAACCAAAATGGCCATCGTCGAGCGTGCTCGCCTCAAGGGCGCCAGCGCACAATCTCCCCCGGTTGACGCGTTCTTCCAAAAAGAATTCCTGATGAATTCGCTTGTCGGTCAGCGCGAGTACCTCTTCGACCAGGTTCCTGCCCTGATGGCCATCTTTGACAACGTCAAGACAATCGACGAGTTGGCTGAGGTCCTGCCCAACATGTCACTGGCTAAACAAGGGCTGCTGGGAAAACCGATGGCTCCGATGCTGATCCTCGCCGGAGTGCAGGACAGCCAGGTCCCGATCTCGGATATTTACCTGCTCCTCAGCAAAGGAGATACTCCGAAGACGGCATGGATCAATCCTCAAGGTGGACACCTGGGACGGCAGGTAAAAGTATGGCCTGATCCTGTCATTTTTAAGCAGGTAATCATTCCGTGGCTGGTACATACGCTCGCCGTTGAGGCGGCCCCGCAGACCCATTGAATCACCAGGAAAATCAAAATTATTTCTTGTTGCGCGAATAAACCACGGATCGATGCGTTGATACACCCCCGCAAACCAAATCAGTACCATACAGACGCTGTGGGCAAAACCCGTAAGCGTCTTTTCTTCTTGGTTTGCGAGTGTAAGATCGTCCTGTAAGACCGGTATCTCCAATGGCAGGCAGGTATGAACATGGCGCCGACCGAAGGCATGGCTATTGATGCTCTGATTGAACCGTTTGCCAGCGACACGATCTTCCGTGTACCCGAAGCAGGGCGGATGCTGACGCCGGCGCTGCTGATCGATCGCGACCGCGTGCAGCACAACATCGCAACCACACTGCGTTTGCTCGGTGGTGATGCCAATCGCTGGCGACCACATGTCAAGACGGCGAAGCTGGGCTACATCATGCGCATGCTCGTCGATGCAGGCGTACACCAGTTCAAGTGCGCCACCAGTCTGGAACTGACCGTCGCGTGTCAAGCCGGGGCACACGATGTTCTGGTCGCATATCCTGTGGTCGGGGCCAATGCGGCACGTATACAGCAGATCGCGGAGCAACACCCAGGCGTCGCCATTTCGGTGCTGGTAGAGAATGAGTCCCAGGCGGCAAATTGGCAAGGAGCCCCAGTGAGCCTCTTTGTCGATGTCAATCCCGGCATGAATCGCACCGGCGTGCCGGAGGATCATATCGATGCGATCGTGCGCTTGTCCCAAACGATTGTTTCTTCCGGACTGCGCTTCCGTGGCCTGCATTACTACGATGGGCATCTCTCGAAGTACGGCATGGCGGAACGCTGCAAACAGGCTCATCCTGGCTATGAGCAGCTGATGCGGATAGTAGACACACTGGCAAAGGTTGGGCTCGAGGTCCCTGAGGTGATTACGGCGGGCACACCGGCGCTTCCCTGCAGTTTATCGTTCCCGCGATTCTCAAACGCGCGGTTCGTGCACCGCGTATCGCCCGGAACAGTTGTCTATTGCGATGCCACATCCGTCACCCAGTTACCGCCGGAATACGGGTATCTGCCTGCCGCAGGTGTGATGACCCGTGTGGTAAGCCATCCCGCACCGGGCATGATCACCTGCGACGCTGGACATAAAACCGTCTCGGCCGATGCAGGGGTTCCTACCTGCGTCGTTCTTGGGCACCCTGCACTTGAACCTCTCACGCCGAGCGAGGAACACCTGCCCATGCGCGTGAGAGACAGGGCCCCGGTTCCCGCCATCGGAGAACTGCTGTTTCTGGTGCCGCGCCACGTCTGCCCGACGGTCAACAATTTCGACCATGCGGCGATCGTGAGTAGCGGGAAGCTGATTGCGGTGGAACGAGTAAGTGCTCGGGGACGAGAGCGGCCGATCCAGATGTGATGGAGGCGGCCGCACGGGTCTGATCCTTGATTCGGTGTGCGACCAAACATATAGAATATCCGCCGTATTCGGCAACCAGTATTCGGGAGCGGACATATGAGAGGATTGAGGCAACTTTCTCGTAGAGATTTTATGGCGACGGCTGCCGTTGTCACTGGCTCTGCTCTATTGTCGAAGCCGATGAAGGCACTTTCCCTGGCCGATGCCGGGCAGGCTTCGCCGCAGCAGAAGGAGTCACGCGAGAAGGCGCCATGGAAGGTGCACCCGTTCCCGCTCAAACAAGTCCGGCTGGGCGAAGGTCCCTGCAAGGCTGCCATGGAAGCCGACCGGCAATACTTGCGCTCCCTGCCGACGGAGCGGCTGCTGCATACCTTCCGCATCAATGCTGGAATCTCATCGTCCGCGCAACCTCTCGGAGGATGGGAAGCGCCAGACTGCGAACTCCGCGGTCACTATGCAGGCGGCCACTACCTTTCCGCCTGCGCTTTGATGTATGCAGGGTGCGGTGACGACGAACTCAAGAATAACGCCGGCAGAGTAGTAGCCGAACTTGGCAAATGCCAGGCAGCACTTAAAAACGGCTACTTGAGCGCCTTTCCGATCGAGTTCTTCGACCGGCTCCGCGAACGCCAGAAGGTTTGGGCGCCGTTCTACACCATTCACAAAATTATGGCCGGTCTCCTCGACATGTACGTTTATTGCGGCAACGAGCAGGCGCTCGATATGGCCTTGAAGATGGCGGGCTGGGTTGACCTCTATACGGAGTCTCTCAGCTACGAACATATGCAGCGGGTGCTGGGAACCGAGTTTGGCGGCATGGGTGAGGTGCTTTCGAACTTGTATTCCGTCACCGGCAAGCAGGACTATCTGGAAGTTGCGCAGCGTTTCGACAAAAAGCAGTTTTTCGATCCCTTGGCGGCGCACCGCGACGAACTAAAGGGCTTGCATGTCAATACTCACATTCCCCAGGTGATTGCCGCGTCAAGATATTACGAGCTTACAGACGACCGGCGCTATCGCGATATCGCTGAATACTTTTGGGATGAGGTAGTGAGCGAGCGATCTTACTGCACCGGCGGGACGAGCAACGGCGAATCGTGGAATACGGATCCAGGCAAGCTCTCGACCGAGTTGGGGCCGGACACCACAGAATGCTGTTGTGCTTACAACATGATGAAATTGACGCGCCACTTGTTCGGCTGGTCGCCAGAGGCGCGCTTCATGGACTATTACGAGCGTGCGCTCTTCAATCACCGTCTTGGCACCATCAATCCCGAAGACGGCGCCATGATGTACTACCTGCCTTTGGCGTCGGGATATTGGAAAACCTTTGGCAAGCCTTTTGACGCCTTCTGGTGTTGCACGGGAACGGGTTCGGAGGAATATGCCAAGCTGGCCGATACCATCTATTTCCATGACAACGACTCGCTGTATGTAAATCTCTACATCGATTCTCAACTCGACTGGCCGGAAAAAGGAATCGCCGTAAAGCAGCAGACTCGCTTCCCGGAAGAACAAGTGACCACGCTCACAATCATGGGCAAGAATCCGCTGCAGCTCAGCATCAATCTTCGCATTCCCTACTGGGTTCGGGGCGGAAGCGTGAAGATCAATGGAACTCTGCTTCCTGCGTTTGGCAGCCCCAGCAGTTATCTCACACTGAACCGCGTATGGAAGCCCGGAGACAAAATCGAACTCAGCCTGCCGATGCACCTGCACATGAACAGCATGCCGGACGATGAAACCATCCAGGCCGCCATGTATGGTCCTCTAGTGCTCGCAGGTCGATTCGACAAGGTGACGAGAGACCTAAGTTACGGCTCCTACGGGCCGAAGCGCGGAGCTCAATCCAAAGTGCCTGACATTGTCGCGGATCCTGCTAAGCCCACTGCGTGGCCTGAACCGGATGCAGCGCAATCACTTACCTTCAACACTGTGGGCCAGTCACAACCAATCACCCTGGTTCCGCTTTACAAAGTGATTCATGAGCGATATGCGGTTTACTGGAAGATCAATCGTCCATCCGTCTGATACAGCACCAGTACATATCGGAGCTCTCACGCTGCCTTGCGCCGCCAGACACTGTCCCCAAACCACAGCGTGGTTGTAGCTGTTCCCTGCAGGATATCGGCCAGTGCGCTTGGGCGTCTTGCATGCATCGCAGACAGATATTGTGCATGCCTGCGGCGATCTCAAGATTCGCGGATCACATCGAACAGTACAGGGGAGCGCTCACTGCTCGGTGAGCTGGCAAGCCGCTAATCATGGGCAACCATTCCAGAATCATTCCGGTTGAGACGCTTCAGGTGTCTTGCTATACGGTGCCAACCGACGCTCCGGAGTCCGACGGCACCCTGGAGTGGGATCGAACGACTCTCGTTTTAGTAGAAGCCAAAGCCGCGGGAAAATGCGGGCTCGGCTACACCTACGCTGATACCGCCACAGCATTTCTCATCCAGCGTGTACTAGCGGACGTCGTGATCCAGAACGACGCCATGTCGCCCCCAGCAGCTTACGCCGCCATGTGGCGAACCATACGCAATCTTGGCCGTCCCGGAATCTGTTCCATGGGTATCTCTGCTGTCGATTGCGCGTTGTGGGACCTGAAAGCGCGCCTTCTCAATGTGCCGCTGGTGACGCTTCTCGGCCAGGTGCGCGCCGGAGCGCCGATCTACGGAAGCGGCGGATTTACTTCCTACTCGGATCAGAGGCTGGCAGAACAACTCTCTGGGTGGGCCAGGGAAGGTATCCGCAGCGTGAAGATGAAGATCGGACGGGATACAAAGCGCGCCGTGCATCGCACTCGACTTGCGCGCGAGGCCGTTGGACCTGAGACAGATCTCTTCGTAGACGCGAATGGCGCGTATAGCCGTAAGCAGGCTTTGGCTCAGGCAGAAAAGTTTGCCCAATTCGATGTTGGCTGGTTTGAAGAGCCGGTTACTTCAGATGACCTCGAGGGTCTTCGACTGCTGCGCGACCGCGCTCCTGCCGGGATGGACATTGCCGCGGGAGAATATGGCTACGACATTTTCTATTTTCAAAGAATGCTAGCTGCCGGGGCCGTGGATGTGCAGCAGGCCGACATCACGCGATGCGGCGGCGTAACCGGCTTTCTTCAGGTCGCATCGCTGTGCCAGGCCCATAACGTTCCGCTCTCAGCTCACACCGCGCCTGCGCTGCACGCACATGTTGTCTGCGCGGTCGCACCATTCAGAAACCTTGAATACTTCTATGACCATGTGCGAATCGAGCGCATGTTGTTTGATGGCCTGCCGCAACTGATCAACGGAGAACTGCACCCGGATCTGTCGCGGCCCGGCCTCGGATTGGAATTGAAACGAGCCGAGGCGGAAAAACTAGCCGCATAAGGAGTGCGATGTCAGCCAGCAAAGTGCCTCTCGTTACTGTGGACGATCTCAAACAGTCGATCAGCAGCCGTCCTTTTGACTGGCGGTCTCCCAATGTTGATGTCGCGAGCCTTGAACAAAATCTTCGCCGCAACATAGCCGGAGAGGTGCGTTTCGATGCCGGCAGCAAGGCAATGTATGCGGTCGACGCCGGTAATTACCGGCAGGTGCCGATTGGCGTAGTCATTCCCCGTTCGAACGAAGATGTGATCAACATCGTCGCGGCTTGCCGTAGGTTCGGCGCTCCGCTGCTCTCACGCTCCGGCGGCACCAGCATTCCGGGGCAGAGCTGCAACGCCGCCATTGTGATGGATTGGTCAAAGTACATGCACGAGGTCTTGGAGATCAACACACAAGGGCGCTGGGCCCGTGTTTTGCCGGGAACAGTTTGCGACGAGTTGCGTCATCAGGCAATGGAGAAGAGCGGCAATCTCCTGATCTGGGGGCCCGATCCGGCTACGCACACGCATTGCTGCTTCGGCGGAATGATCGGCAACAACTCCTGTGGAGCGCACGCGCAGATGTCTGGCAGGTCTCATCAGAACGTTGAAGAGCTCGAGATCCTGCTGTATGACGGCACGCGCATGACCGTGGGCTGGATGGACGATGCCGAATTGGATCGCCGCATCTCCGAGGGTGGCCGCGTTGGCGACATCTATCGCTATCTCAAATCACTGCGATCGCACTACGGCAAGCTGGTGCAGGAAAAGTATCCAAAGATCCCGCGTCGTGTTTCCGGCTACAACCTTGATCAGTTGCTGCCGGGAGAAGACGGCCGCTTCAACATTGCTCGCTCTCTGGTCGGCAGCGAAGGCACGCTGGTCACGATTCTCGAAGCCAAAGTTCGCCTGATCGACGCCAAAGCGGAGCGCGTGATCCTGATGCTCGGCTATCCCGACGTATATGAAGCAGCAGACCACGTCGTCGACATACTCCCCTTCCAGCCAACCGCTCTGGAAGGAATTGACGAGGATCTGATAGAAAACATCAAGAAGAAGAGCGGCCCACATTCTCGCTATCTCAAGCTCCTGCCCGAAGGAAAGGGCTGGCTGATGGCTGAATTCGGCGCTGACAAGCGCCAGGACGCAATCGATCTGGCCAAGCATGTTATGGAAACGCTCAAAGCCAGAGCCGACGTTCGATCGATGCGCCTATTCACAGATTCTACCGACACACAACACCTCTGGGAACTGCGCGAAGCCGGTTTGGGTTCGACGGCGTTCGTCCCAGGCGAAGCCGATACCTGGGAAGGGTGGGAAGACTCGGCCGTCGCACCAGAAAACCTGGGCAGCTATCTTCGCGACCTTCGCGCCCTTTACAACAAATATCAATATAAGTCCGTTCTCTACGGCCACTTCGGCCAGGGCTGCGTCCATTGTCGCGTCACCTTTGATCTTATGAGCACACCGGGAATACGGAAATGGCGTTCCTTCATGGAAGAAGCCACGGATCTTTGCGTGAAGCATGGAGGCAGCCTGAGTGGCGAACATGGCGATGGCCAGGCTCGCGGAGAATTTCTGCATAAGATGTTTGGCGACGAACTGATCGAGGCCTTCCGCGAATTCAAGTCGATCTGGGATCCGGATTGGAAGATGAACCCTGGGAAGATTGTCGATCCGTATCGCATTGACGAGAATCTTCGGCTCGGTGCTGACCACAGACCCTGGGAGCCGGAAACACATTTTAAATATCCTGACGACAAAGGCCGCTTCGCCCATGCTGCGTTGCGCTGTGTCGGGGTTGGCAAGTGCCGTCGCAAGGATGCGCAAAAATCCGATGATGACACCATGTGTCCCAGCTTCATGGTGACGCATGACGAGCTTCATACCACGCGGGGACGCGCCCATCACCTCTGGGAGATGCTGAACGGCAATGTGATCGCCAATGGCTGGCGTGACGAGAACGTGAAAGAATCGCTTGACCTCTGCCTGGCTTGCAAGGGATGCAAAGGTGATTGCCCAGTCAATGTAGACATTGCCACATACAAGGCGGAATTTCTCTCCCACTATTGGGAGGGACGGGTCCGTCCTCGTTATGCCTATGCCTTCGGCCTCGTCGACCAATGGGCTCGCCTGGCCTCTCTGTGGCCAGGGTTGGTCAATCTTGTGACGCAAACGCCTGGTCTGAGCCATGCAGCCAAGATCGCCGCCGGTATGCCGATGCGGCGCAGTATTCCAGAATTTGCTCCGCAGACGTTTCGCAAGTGGTTTGGCAAGCGGAAGCCGCAAACCGGTTATGCAGGCCGGGGAGAGGTCATTTTGTGGCCGGATACCTTCAACAATTATTTCTTCCCTGAAACCGCGCAGGCTGCAACAGAAGTTTTGGAACACGCCGGGTTTCAAGTCCATGTGCCGCAGAAACATCTTTGCTGCGGCAGGCCGCTTTATGACTACGGGATGCTCGACGCGGCCAAGCGCTATTTGCGGAAAATCATGGAGACGCTGCGGCCACAGATCGAAGCAGGCGTTCCAATCGTAGTGCTCGAGCCCAGCTGCGCCTCTGTTTTTCGCGACGAACTTCACAGCCTCTTCCCCGATGATCCGCTGGCAAACAGGCTGCGGAAACAGGCTTTGCTCTTAAGCGAATTTCTTGAGCAAAACGGACATGATGCTGAGCTGCCGCGAATCGCGCGCAAAGCCCTGGTGCAGGGGCATTGTCATCACAAGTCGCTGCTCAGATTCGATGCCGAGAACGCCGTGATGAAGAAGATGGGCCTCGACGCCGAGGTCCTTGCCTCGGGCTGTTGCGGCATGGCTGGTTCCTTTGGCTTTGAGAGCGCCAAGTACGACGTCTCAATCGACATTGGCGAACGGAAATTACTCCCGGCAGTGCGCAACGCACCGCTCTCGACCGCGATAATCGCCGACGGCTTCAGTTGCCGCGAGCAGATTGCCCAGGAGACCAGCCGGCACGCACTGCATTTAGCCGAAGTTATTCAGATGGGATTGCAGCACAAAGGCGGCCACGATCCTGATGTGTATCCAGAATCGCCTCTTGTCCAGCGTCGTAAGTCTGCCAGGCGCAAAGCAAGGCTACAAGCGCTGGCTGTGCTGGCCGCAGTCGGAGCAAGTGTGCTCGGCTGGAGCGTGCTCAGAAATCGTTAAATAAGGAGGAACTATGAACAAAGCAGTCGGTGTCAGAGAATGGGTGATCGCGGAAGGGTATATTCCTCCGGGGGGCCATGGGCCCGAGCCGCAAATGCTGAGCCATGAAACCGTATGCCTCCTTAATACCTCCAGCGAGGATGCACACGTGGAAATCACGATTTACTACGCTGACCGCGAGCCAGTCGGCCCGTACAAGATCACCGTGCCTGCTCGACGGACGCGGCATGTGCGTTTCAATGACCTCACGGACCCTCAGCCAATTCCGAAGGACAAGGATTTTTCAAGCGTGATTCGCTCTGATGTGCCCGTCGTGGCCCAGCACACACGGCTTGATTCTCGCCAAGCGGAAAACGCATTGCTGAGCACCATGGCTTATCCGAGCGCGGCTTAATGCGTCGAAAGACGGATTTCGGCCGATAAAAACGCTGGTACACGCCGGCCGTTACACCAGTTCCCTCACCCGATCGGCGATCTGAGTGGTAACGATCTTGCTGCGGTTAGGCTCACCACGGACCAGCGACTCGGCCAGCTTGGCTGCCTGGTCGAATGTCACTTTCGCCGGCATCGGAGCTTCAAACGGATCCACCACAGCTTCGATCAGCACCGGTCCGGAAGGATTGGCGTTGATCGCTCGATCCAGGAGTGACCCACATTCCTTCGGATCTTCAATGCGCACTCCGACGGCGCCGCATGCTTCCGCGTACTTAACGAAGTCGATGGACTGTAAGTCTACGCCAAATTCAGGATTGCCCAGAAAGACCATTTGTTCCCATTTGATCTGGCCAAGCGTGTTGTTCTTGATCACCACGACCACAATCGGCAGTTTGTATTTAACCGCGGTCGCCAGCTCGGCCATCAGCATGCTAAAGCCACCGTCCCCAACAAAGGCAACACATTGCCGGTTCGGATGTGCGAGCTGTGCTGCGATCGTATAAGGAAGTCCGCAGGCCATAGTCGCCAGAGTGCCGGAGCATGAGTAAAGCTGTCCTTTTTGTGCAGGAATGTGCCGCGCCCACCATGTGGTGATGGTACCGCTGTCTGAGCTGACGATTGCATCACTGCGCAACCGCCGTCCGAGTTCATGAGCCACAACCTGTGGCTTCATCGGCTTTTCCATGTTGCTGGACCGTTTCTCCATCAGCTCTCGCCAATCCTTCATGCCTTTTTGGGCTTTCTCAAGAAAGCTGCGATCGTCTTTTCTCTTCAGCAAAGGAAGCAGGGCTTCAAGGCAGCGCCGGCTGTCGCCGACCAGCCCTACCTCAACGTCGTAACGCAAACCGATGCGAACGGGATCATGATCAATCTGGATGGCCTTCGCCTTGCCCGGCTTCGGCAAAAACTCAATGTAGGGGAATGATGAACCCACCATCAGGAGGGTATCGCAGTTCTCCAACGCCTCTTGTGACGGCTTGGTGCCCAATAACCCGATACCGCCCGTGGTAAATGGGCTGTCATCGGGAACTGCAGCTTTACCAAGCAACGGTTTCACAATCGGCGCGCCCAGAACATCGGCCGCTCGTTCCAGCGCATCCGTCGCGCGCAAGGCTCCCTGCCCGGCAAGAATGGCAATCTTTTTTCCCTCATTCAGGATGGCGGCGGAGCGCTGGAGATCCGCTTCAGTCGGGAGATGGCCGCTATCGGCTGGAACATTGGAGACATGCCCGGCTACATTGCGTTTGGAGGCCATTTTTCTATCGGCCTTCATGTCCTGAATGTCAGTGGGGAATGTGATGTGGGCGACTTTTCTGTACCCGATTGCCGTACGGCACGCGAGTTCGGTCACGTTTTCTACATGCGTCGGACCCATGACGCGGGTGTTATAAGCTGCCACGTCCATGAAGAGACGGTCAAGCGCGACGTCCTGCTGCGTGAACGTATCATTCAGATCGTGAAATGGAAGGCCGGTGATCGCAAGCACAGGCTGGCCATCGAGCTTAGCATCGTATAGGCCATTCAGAAGATGAATTCCCCCGGGGCCCGACGTCGCCAGGCACACGCCCAGCTTGCCCGTGTACTTCGCGTAGCCACAGGCCATGAATGCTGCCGCTTCCTCATGACGCACCTGAACGAAGCGGATCTGCTCCTGATGCGTGCGCAGCGCCTCCATAATGCCGTTGATGCCGTCGCCCGGCAGGCCAAAGACAGTATCGACACCCCAGTCAATCAAACCTTCAATCAGTACGTCCGCAGCAGTCTTAGCCATAACACTCCTCCCTTTATCTTTGGTTGCGATCATTCATTGGTGCATCGTCTGCGCCGGAGACAGCGCCCTAAGCAGCGCTCGTCTCAGCGTCAAGTAGCGTCAAAACTTCACCGGTGATGTAGCTTGAATCGGCTTCAGATATAAAAAGACAAACGCCGCTGTTCCCCTGCAAGCACAGATAATTTGTAGGAACGTCAATCAATGCAGACAGGTTGCCACGCCATGAAATCACCAGAAATGAGATACAGTCGCGTCGAGTTCCATCTCCCTGGCAATGCTTTTGGTTGTTCATTGCTTTCATCATCGGCTTCTCTGAAATCTGAAAAGCGGCGACCAGAGTTCCGGCTTGGACACTTTCAATTTTTCGGCGCAAGTTGACGCGCAAAGCTCCGGCAGGAAGGCACCACAATCGTATTGTTCGAAATCCTCTTTCCTCTTCACTCAGACCGGTCATGATCGCAAACCGCAAAATTCTCGTTGTCGATGACGAACACCCAATCGCAGATACGCTCGCCGCGATCCTGCAGCAGAATGGTTTTGATGTGTACGTCGCATACTCGGGCAGCCGGGCCATTGAGCTTGCGTTGCTGATTGAGCCTGACCTGCTCGTGTCAGACGTAATGATGCCGGACAAAAATAGTAATGAAGTCGCAGCCGCTGTCAGAGCGAGGCTTCCGCATTGCAAGACACTGCTTTTCTCGGGCAGTGCAACTGCCGCTGACTTGCTCAAAGTTGCCCGAGAATCCGGCTACGATGGGGATATATTGGCTAAGCCCATACATCCCAGCGATTTGCTGGTAAGGCTCGACGATCTCGCCGCCTAGCGACCTTATTTCTCTACCTGGGCCAACCTGCTGGGTTGAGCGAGCACTTCCGCGGCCTGCGCCAACGTCAAGTTGTCTACAACACGCTTAAAATCATTTCGTGCTTCTGACTGTTGCACGGAGATGGTGTTGAAAAAAAGAGCTTTGCCTTTCATATGGACATCCAGTCTTGTCATCTCCCGCTGCCCTGAGCCGACTTCGTCAAGGGTGACGTGAAACTGACCTCCTTGGTCGAGATGCCCAAGAAGTCCACCGCCGAATTTCACCTCGTGCACCAAATGGCCGCTGATCTCCTGGATCATGTTCGTTTTCGCGTCAATCCACATCGATCCGGCAAGCGCATTGAGCACGCGCGCTTCGCGCGAGTGAGGATGAAAAGCAGGGTTTGGCTTGAACAGCAATTGAATCGTCTCCTTTGTCCCAGGACCGTAACTGAACAGAAGAGCTTCCGGCAGAGCCTTCATGACCTTCTCCATCTTCGCGGCATCTTCAGCCTGATCTTTCTGAGCTTTCTGTTGTCTGGACCGATCGTGCAACTGTGTCTGAATCCGTTGCTCGTCTTTTTGGCGCTGCGCTGCATCCAGCGGTTTCCCATTGATGGACAAAAGCCGGTCGATGTCGCCGTGGCTGGTTTCAATGATTGCCTTCTCGTCGATCTCCCCGCTGGGCTTTTCTATTCTGTCGCGATAGAACCAATGTGTATGGTCTTGTTCGGAGGCCACAATCTGGTTGTCAACCACCTTCTTTGCCAGGTCTTGTGCTGATATGGCTTCGCCTGCGTTTTGTGCGCTTGACGAAGCGGACAGGCAACCAGCGGTGGCGATCAAGAAGACCCAATGCCTCAGCGGAGTAGCGTTTGCCACGCCCCTTGTGATGAGCCAGCAATCGGCATGAGTTGTCGGCAGAATACCCGGGCAATCCATTCTATGACGCACCTTGGCGCACCTGCGTGGGTAGAAACTTTCATCCCACTACAGAGACGAGACCCTGGGTAGTGGTCAGAAATACTACGAGTGATTGGGAGATGCTCGGGTACTCGGTTCCAAAGCAGTGACAGATGGCGCGACTCAGAGATCCTGAAGAATCAGAGATCTTGAAAATGGCAGCGCATTCGCTCCATCTGTCACCCCCAACTCCATGAATGCCAATGATTCTCCCGCACATACTCTCGGTTGGACTCGACCAGTTTTTGATGCGTTCGCGCTCGGGCCTATTGCGTCAAGCTGGATTTGTAGTGGATGAAGCCTACAACCTGAACGCTGCACTGGCGGTGGTCGCGTGCGATCTGGTCGATATCCTGGTGCTCTGCCATACCATTCCCAGAAATGAACAGCGCTGGTTGATTTCACAGGTGCGCAACGAGCGCTGGCTGATTCCAATCATCTGCATTCACATGCGTGACTATGAACTGGCAGAGAATGGCTGTGTGAGGGTGTCAAATGATCCAGTAGAACTACTGGACGCGGTAAGAGCTGCTGTACCCGCCAGCCTGCCGGGCAAACCAGTGTGAAATTCGAAGGACTCATTCACCTCCAACTGGATCTGAAGATGAGCCAGTCCGCATTTCTCAACACTGAAACCAACTCGTCCGCCCCACAGTGCTGAAAGCCTCGCTTAAGCATTCTGACCCCTCGAGTCTGCACATCTATTCGCTAGATGACCGCATCCACTTTTTTAAGGAGATATCTACGTGCCAGACAAAGAAACTTTGGAGCGAGCCAGAAAGGACGCGGAACAAGGCAAGTCAGCCAGTACACAAGCGGGCGAATTTGTCCGCGAAGAGATGGATCATATTCGCGAAGGTAAGCATGGCGCCAGGTCAACTAAGCAGGCAATCGCCATAGGACTTTCCAAGGCGCGGCGGGCAGGAGTCAGGCTGGGCACTCCGGCGAAAGGCAAGGTATCCGCAAAGACCCGCAAGAAAATCCAGCAAGACAACAGAAAAGGGAGTTCGTCGCGGCGGAAGACCCGGTCGGCCACCCGTTCTCGAGCTACCTCTCAGGCGCTCAAAAGAGAAGGCCATAAGGCTGCATCTCGGACGAGCCTGGCCCGCCAAGCCCGAAGCTCAGCGAAGAAACGCGGAGCATCGGCAAGACGCAAGTCAGCCATGAAGGCCGTCAGGACCAAGGGTGAACGAGGTTTGAAGCTCGAAGCACGTAAAGCAGCTGCTACACGCGAACGCCGGCGAGCGGCGTGACTTGAGAAGGAATGGAGGGTTCGTCGTGCCTCCAAGAAACACTGTGCCAATCGTCCCACCCGAGTGTTACGTAAAAAAATTATAAATTTCAGCAGCTCGCATCGCCAACTCAGGGCTGCTGCTGCTCATCTCCTCTATCAATCTCAGCAAGCCGTTCCCCTCCAGAGGAAATCATGTTTTCGTACAGGCTTTTTCTATCCACCTGTCTTGTCTTCGCCGTATTCATCGTATTGACCGGTTGCGGCAGCGTAAGCCACACCACACCAACTCCTACACCTAGTCCCACGCCAACTCCACCCGGAGCAACGCCCACGCCGACTCCCCCGGGCGGCCCCACTCCCACTCCGTCACCAACACCCAACCCGGGACCATCTTCAGCAATCACCGGCCGGGTAATTGATCCTTCCGGAGCGCCTGTGGTCGGCACTGTGGTCGTTGGCTTGGAGCACGAGGTCGGCGACTTCTTCCTGTTTATGCAAACTACCGCCGATGCCCAGGGGCATTTTACTTTCAATAATGTTCCCGCGGTTCCGCAAGGTCAGGAAGGGTATGCCATCATGGTGGCGGCTCGCGCCGCACATGATCCAGGCACGGCGCCCGGTGCTCCCGGCAGTTTCTACGCTCCGGCACTTCTGCTTCCCGGCAATGGCAACTTTGGGCCGGGTGACGCGATTGTTCCGGGCACAAACGTGGGGACGATCACGCTAAACTTTACCAGCCAGGGCGACATCGACGGCACAGCGACGTCGACGGATCCCACCAACAGCATTGCGGTGCCGATTGCCGTAAAAATTGCGCCGCTGCGAATCTTCACCCGCGATTTCGTTTTCGATTACCCTCAGATTGGTCAGGCGCCACAGTTCACCACCCAGACCGGGCCCTCCTGTCCGGCAGGCACTGCATGCGCATCGTTCATCATCGAACCGGTACCCGAGTCTCCCGTGGAGGAAGCAATCTTTAGCAAGGCGGGATACACATTTGCTCCCAGCCAGACGGCGCCCAACTTCGAGATACCGTTGAATTCGTTTTCAACGAAGAATGGGCAACCCGACTGCAACCCGAACAACATAACCCTGTTCGCTAACCAACTGAACCCGGACGCGGCTACCAATGTCGGTCCCGCAGCTTTTAGTAGCTGTCAGTAGAAATAAGGAGAGGCCTGGTGAGCCCGGGCCTTTCCTTGTCTTCACTTTTTCAATGCTGAAGAATCGCTCGGTCAGCGTAGATTAGTGCCACACCCGCACGCCATTCCAAATCAACTGTAAGCCCAACAAGAAAGTAATGCCGACAATCAAGCTCTTCAGGCGCACCACAGGCAGGCGCGGAGCCAGAATGCACCCCAGAAAAACGCCCGGAATTCCTCCTGTCAGGAGTTCTTTCAAACTCGAGCCGCTGATCGAGCCGACGCTGAAATGAAACAATGCGCCAACGCCAGCCAAGGCAATGCCGAAAAGAAGATCCGTACCCACGACCCGGTTCGCGGGCATGTCCTCACAATTGAATAAAAGCATCGTGCCGAGGGCTCCGGCGCCGGCAGATGAAAATCCAGTTTCGACGCCGATCGGAAATGTAAGCCATGGCAGCCAAAATCCGCTCCTCTGCTGGTTCAAGCGCGCTTTCCGGGCTGCGATGGTAAGAATGGAGGAACCGATCAAAGTAACCCCTAACATGACCAGGACAACGTGATTCCAACGTCTTGTATTGAGCGTCGCCAGAAAATAGCTTCCTGCTGCAAGGCCCGGAAGAGCGCCAAGCAGCATGAGGCACAGATAACGAAAATGCACTTGCTTGCCTGCCACATAGAAAGGAGCCGCCGCAACCCGCACGACCATTGAATACACCAGGGCTGTGCCCACCGCATCTACGCCCGAGAGTCCAGCAAGCAAAACCAGGGCGGGGGCCGTAAAGCTGCCGCCCCCGACGCCCGTCAGACCTACACATAACGCAATCACAAATCCGATTAATACTTGCATCAGTCTTCACGCTTTGAAAATGTATGAATGCCGCATTCCAGCTTTCGCCCACCCCAGCGGCCAGAACGAACATCAGCAGCGATAAGAGGGATTGCCGTGCAGGGCTCGCACCCGATGCTGGCGTAACCCTGGGCATAAAGAGGAAGGCTTTCAATCGCGTTGCGAACCATGTAGTCCCAAACCTGGGAGGAATTCCAGTCGGCTAGCGGATTGACCTTGTCCAGTACTTTTCCTTCCGGCAGGCGATGCCGTTCAAACTTCTTCAGGTTTTTTCGTGTTGGGGATTGGTCCCGCCGCAAGCCCGTAAACCAGAGCTCAAACTCTTTGAGAGCGGCCATTAATGGCTCAACTTTCCGGAGATGGCAGCACCGGCCCGGATCCGTTTGGTGCAAGATGCCGAACGCGGCTTCCTGATCAGCCACCGTAATGTTCGGGATTACATTCAACAGATTCAGGTTCCACGAGGCGGCCATGCGATCGCGATATGTATATGTATCGGGGGAGTGATACCCGGTATCCAGAAACAGAACAGGAATATCGGGCCGATGTTGCCGCAACATATGCAAAACAACCATGTCTTCAGCCTGGAAGCTGCACGTGATGCAGGCACGCCGGCCCGGTCCGGCGAGCACGCGGTCGAGCAGCACTTCCGCAGATAGGGTTTCCGCTATATCAACTAGGTCTGTGCTCAAAGCCCGGTCCCTCCCTCTTTGATCTGGTTTGCAAATCGTGCAACCAATCCAGCACTGACGACAGCGCGTGCGAGTTTCCTAGTGTCTCGTCCGGTGTAAGAACCCGCATGTCGCCAAAGGTGTTGTCAATCGCTTCCTTGAGCGCCGGGTCTTCTGTAGGCAGGGACACTATGGTGACCACACCTCTTCGCTTTAGAACCGTTGCGATCGCCCTCAATTCCGCCGGCACAAACTCTTCTGTCGAGAGCAACTGGACTGGCCACCCGTTTTGTTGAATCCTGTGTTCGAGGTTTTCTGCGAGCGAAGAATTCCCCACCAGCCAAATCGCTGCGGCGACGCGTTTGTTCTCAACGTGTTTGGCAGATTGAGGCGCGACCTCGGCGGCCCGCTGGGCGGCAAGAGGGGATATTCCGGCCGCGCTAGAAGATGACGGATTCAGCGCCGGACCTTGGATCATCCCCGCTGCCACCGTCGCGTTGGTCAGAGGATCGATAAGAATAAAGCTGCCGGTGGTACGATTCTGCCCGTATGGATCGAACAAAAGCGGCTTGGTAGTTTCGATCTCTACGACAGCTATGTCATTCATCTGCAGGGCTGACGCGCCAAGGCAGTCCAGAGTGTTCACATCAACCCGATGGATAATTCGGCGCAAGCGGGCGCGAACGGTTCTAGTGGTGTGTTTGAGAAGGTATTCCTGTTGATGCGCGCTCGGGCCAGAATGCATCCATACCAGATTCGCCACGAACAGAGCCGCAGTTTGCGGCAATCTATCTTCGTTAACTAACCAGTCACCACGGCTAAGATCAATCTCATCTTGCAGGGTAAATGTAACCGCGCTATTCGTATCCGCGCTTGCAACTTCGCCATCAAAGGTAACAATGGACTTCACCCGGCTTGGCATGAATGAAGGAAGAGCAATGACCTTGCTCCCCGTCCGTAGTTGGCCGGAAACAACCTGGCCCGCGAATCCCCTGAAGTCAGAATTTGGGCGTATCACGTACTGGATCGGCAATCTGAGCGCCTCGCCGGATTCCTCCCTTCGACCCGGCAGATTCTCCAGGTACTCCAGCAATGGAGGGCCTTCAAACCACTCCATTCTGCCTCCGCGAACAACGACTCCGTCGCCCTTCAAGGCGCTGATCGGTAGGGCGTAGAGGTCCCGAACCGCCAGACGGTCGGCCAGCGTCTTGAAATCATCTGCGATTTCCTGGAAAACGTCTTCCCTATATTCAACCAGGTCCATCTTGTTGACTGCGGCGATGATGTGTTGAATACCCAATAGCGAGGCGATGTAGGCGTGCCTTCTGGACTGCGCCAGCAGTCCCTTTCGGGCATCAATCAAAATGACTGCTGCATCCGCGGTCGAAGCTCCCGTGACCATATTGCGGGTGTACTGTTCATGGCCTGGGGTGTCGGCGATGATGAACTTCCTTTTTGCGGTGGAAAAGTAACGGTAAGCCACATCGATCGTAATGCCCTGTTCCCGTTCGGCCCGCAAACCATCGGTGAGCAGGGAGAAATCAATCGGTCCGTCTGCGCGATTGATGCCGCTCTTCTGGATAGACTGCAGCTGGTCTTCGTAGACTGATTTGGCATCATAGAGCAACCGCCCGATCATGGTGGATTTACCATCGTCGACGCTTCCCGCTGTGGTGAAGCGCAGGAGGTCTTTCCAGCCGCGGTTAGCTTCGGCCGTGCAACTTTCACTGGAGCACAGAATAGGCGCCGTCATCAGAAATACCCTTCTCTCTTCTTGGTCTCCATCGAGCCTTCCTCGTCGTGGTCAATGACGCGGTTTTCGCGCTCCGATCTGCGAAACTCCAGCATCTCTGCGATGATCTTGGGTACCGTGTCTGCGCCTGACCGAATCGCTCCGGTACACGGAGCACAGCCGAGCGAACGCATCCGGCACCGGATCATCTGCGGTTGCTCACCCGGCAACAGCTCGACGCCTGGCTGCAACAGCAAAATGGACCCACCGCGCACAACCGCTTCTCGTTCCTGGGCAAAATAGAGTGGGACGATTGGAATCCGCTCGGCGCAGATATAAAGCCAGATATCCAGTTCCGTCCAATTGGAGAGAGGAAATATGCGAATGCTCTCTCCCTTGTTGTGGCGCGCATTGTAGAGGCTCCACAGTTCAGGCCGCTGGTTCTTTGGATCCCATTGTCCCTGAGCATCGCGAAAGGAATACACACGCTCTTTGGCTCGTGATTTTTCTTCATCGCGGCGGGCTCCGCCAAATGCTGCATCGAAACCGCCATCGGCCAGAGCGTCGAGCAACGCCCGCGTCTTCAGCAGACCGCAACACTTCTGCGTGCCCAAAGCATAGGGACTGGCGCCGACGGCAAGCGCCTTCCGATTCGTATGAACAATGAGATCGGCATGGACATGCCTGGCATACCAGTCGCGAAACTCGATCATCTCCGGAAACTTGTAGCTGGTGTCGATATGCAGAAGTGGAAAAGGGATGTTGGCCGGGTAAAAGGCTTTCTGAGCAAGACGCAGCATCACCGATGAATCTTTACCGATCGAATAAAGCATCACCGGCTTGGCAAACTCGGCAACCGCCTCGCGAAGTATGAAAATACTCTCCGCCTCGAGCTGCCGTAAGTGGCCTGTGTGGATTCCTGATAGCATTCGGAGCTACTTTCGTTGGTTAAACCGTCGCAAACCTATATCCGGCTGGTCCCAATGTGGGACCAAAAAGTAAAACCCGCCAACCTGTGTGTCAGGTGGCGGGTTAAGATTGCTGTGCTTACTTACTAGGAACTATTTCACGAATCTACGCCCCAAACACACATGTGTATAGAATCTCTAGAACAACACATACAACACATGCTTGTGAGCGATAAGGTCATCACTTTGGAAAATAGCTCATCCGTAGGTGATCTGTCAAGACCACACGGTGTTGATGAAACAACCACTATTTTTTCGTAGCGTGGCATTTTCATTCCCGGATATCTCCGCATGGTCAAAACAGGCTACTTGCGTGACGATCGGCATTTACGATCGGGAGCCCTCGTGCTTTAGTTTTTAAGCGCTGCTCACCTCAGCGGTGTTCGCCTTCATCCCGCAACAATCCTCTCGATCATTTGCCTCGAATTCGGGGTCGCGATCGCATACCCGGCAGCCCTCCGAAATGACACAATTCATCAAGCATTGACATTCGTGCGCCTTTTGTATATAAGTTTGCACGTTATAATTTGGCGAGCCCTGATTTTTCGTTCCGGTAATTATCGACGTGACAGAAATTCGGCTCAGAGGCACTGTCTCTGAGCCATTGTTGTTTTTGTCCCAAAATGGAACTAATCAGACGCTCGTATGCTGAATGGCCTGCGTGGGGACTTGCTGGCCGGTGCTCGTATAAGGACGACAGCGTTTGCAAGATGACAACCGGTTGTAAGTTAGGACAACCAAAGGTTTAAAACTGAATAGGCCCTGATTTATGCCCCCGGAAGATCCGGATCAGGCAAAGATTTGGCCTGGAGAGGAGTGTCTCTCCAGGCCATTTTTTGTGTGCGTATAGGCAGAAGGAAAGGTTCGCGGTGTGAAGAGCACCGGCACAAAGACAAACTGGCAAGGAGACATGCCCCGAATGTTTTCTGGCTTTACCGTCAATCAACGCAGTCTGTCGGCGATCATCCTGGCGACCGTCGCCCTGGGATTGATGCAGTGCGCGTGGGCCCAGGACGACAACGAACCCGCGGGCGCCAAATTCTCTGCCGAAGCGGCGGCTATATTTGGCAAGCGTTGCACTGCTTGCCACACCTATGGCAAAGGAATCAAGGTCGGCCCGGACTTAAAAGGTGTCACCGATCGGCGCAAGCACGAGTGGTTGCTCAAGTTCATCCATTCCTCATCTACCGTCATCAATTCCGGCGACCCGACTGCCGCGAACCTGTTTGCACAGTTTAAACAGCAGCGCATGCCGGACTGGACCGACCTCTCAGAAAAGCAGATCAATGACATTCTCGAATATATTGCCATCGGCGGTCCGGACATCAAGCCGGACGACGAGCGCAACGCAGAGTTGGCCGCTCCCGGCGAGAGGGAGCGCGGACGACGATTGTTCGCCGGAGAAGAGCCACTGAAATACGGGGCCCGCGCGTGCATCACCTGCCACTCCATTCAGGGTATGGGTTGGGGCGGCTCTCTTGGGCCCGATCTCACACAAACGTACCTTCGATATCAGGATCGCGCCCTTACCGAATTTCTGCGCCAGCCATGTTTTCAATGGCGGACGGCCAGCGCCAGCCCGCACTACCTGACACCCAAGGAATCATTTGCCTTGAAGTCGTTTCTTCGCCAGGTGGCTTTTGAGCGATCTTCCCGCGCCTCCGGTCAAAGTTCAGACTCTCAGGGTGCAAACACGTCTGCGGACATAGGGCCGTCGGTTACATCGCGACTACCGCAACCGACGGGGAGACAAAGACAATGAATCGAAACCTTCTCTTCTCCGCCTGGCCTTACGTGGCCGGCTCTCTGTTCCTGACCGGAATTGTGGTGCGTTACCTGCTGGAGCATAAACACGCGACCGTGGTGAAAGAGGAAATGTCCGAGGCATGGAGAGTTTTTAGCGGTTCCCGCGTGTGGCGCCTGGGCGTGATCGTTTTATTGGGTGGGCATGCCGGCGCTCTGCTGTTTCCGCAAACGCTTCTTGCATGGAACCGCGTTCCGGGGCGGCTCTACCTGCTCGAGGCGTTTGCGTTGATAGCAGCCCTTACGGCTCTTGCCGGCGCAGCCACGATCCTGTGGCAGCACCTTGGTCGATCCAACCGGTCGGTCATCACCGAATTGTCTGACACAGTCTTTATTGCGCTGCTCCTGGTGGGGATTATCTCCGGATTGCTGATGGCAGTTCTCTACCGCTGGGGATCGTCCTGGGGGGCTCTGATCCTGACGCCTTACGTCGTCTCGCTATTGCGAGCAAATCCAGCCGGCGGGCTGGCGGAGCAGATGCCGTTCGTGGTTCGCCTGCATGTCTTCTCTACGTTCGCGGCAGTTGCTGTGCTGCCGCTCACGCGCCTGGCGGCGTTCTTCGTCTTCGCGATCAACGCGTGCCTGAGACAGTTCGCCCGGCCGGTTTCTGCAGCAGGGCGGTCCGCAGAAGCCTGGCTGCGCCGGCACAATCCGGCGTCATGGCTCTGGCCGGAGGAGGACTAACCGACCATGCGTGTACAACTGGCGCTGTTGGTGCTGGGAGCGGTTCTTGCCGGTGGAACGGGCGCCTGGCAGGTTTCGCGCATCGGGATTCATCAGGGATACTCGCCCGTGCAGCCAATTGCTTTTCCTCACAAGGTGCATGCAGGCGACAATAAGATTCCCTGTCTCTACTGCCACTACGCCGCACGCACCAGCCGGCACGCCGGAATCCCGCCCGCAAGCGTGTGCATGAACTGTCACAGCATCCTGGAGAAACAAACCGTCGAGATTGAAAAGCTCAAAGAAGCGGTTGCATTGCAACGACCGATTCGCTGGGTCAAGGTCCACAATCTGCCCGACTTCGTTTATTTCAACCACAGCCAGCACGTGCTGTCCGGCGTGGCGTGCCAGAACTGTCACGGAGCGGTGGAAAAGATGGATCGCATTGAACAGGTCTCGCCTTTGACGATGGGTTGGTGCCTGAGCTGCCATCGCGAGCACGCGAAGATGCCTGTGAACGATTTCGAGCGCGCAGCGCTGAGTTTGAGAGAAAAACAGAAACCTGCGGCTGGGCTCGATTGCGCCAGCTGTCACTACTAGAGATGGGCCGGCACAAGAGTTGGAGAAACCAATGAGTGATTCAGGAGTTCGCGGCGATGGAGCGCCCTGCAAAGGCGCGAAGCACCAGCTCGTCCAGATACAGGCACCGGAGCCTCCGGTCTACTGGAAGAGTGTGGCTGAACTCCATGGCGCTCCGCGCTCTTCCGGCGAATTCCCTGGAGGGATCCCGCCCGCGAGCCAGCCTGGAACCACACGCCGGGACTTCCTCAGCCTGATGGGTTTCACGCTGGCTGCGGCCGGGCTTGCGGGATGCCGCGCACCCGTGCAAAACGCCATTCCTCTCCTTGTTGGAAGCGACCAGTTAATTCCTGGCGTATCCGACTGGTATGCCACAACCTGCCGCGGCTGCGCAGCGTCATGCAGCCTGCTGGTAAAGCAAAGAGACGGCAGGCCAATCAAGATTGAGGGCAACGCCGAATCATCCATCTTCGGTGGCGGCACATGCGCCACCGGCCAGGCGACTGTTCTCTCACTCTATGACGACGAACGCCTCCGCGGGCCGCTCTGGCAAGGGCAGTCAGCAAGTTGGGAGGAAGTTGACCGCCATATCCTCGAATCGCTGCAGGCGGCGCAGGCGAGCGGGCGTTCGATCGCGCTGCTTTCGGGCACGATCACGAGCCCTTCCACCCGCGCGATTATCTCCGCGTGGCAGGCGCGTTATCCCCACTTTGTTCACGTTGAATACGACCCTACTTCGCTGAGCGCCGTCCGCGCCGCCAACAAAGAGTCGTTCGGCCTGGCAGTGGTTCCCCACTACGCATTCGACAAGGCCCGAGTCATTGTGGCGCTGGAAGCGGATTTTCTCGGCATATGGCTGTCTCCCGTCGAGTTTGCCCGTCAGTACGCTACCGCACGGAGACCGGAAAGCACGCCATCATTGCATGTTCAATTTGAATCTGGGCTGTCCGTCAGCGGCAGCAACGCAGACCTCCATCTCGCCGTCGCTCCATCTGAGCTGGGTCTGGTTGCTGCCGCGTTGTTGGCGCGCGTTGTTCGCAAAACGGGCCACGTGGAGCCCAGCCTGGCAAATGACCCGCTGGACTCGCGAAAGCTCGATGCCGTCGCCGAAGAGTTGTGGAAGCATCGCGGCGAATCGCTGGTGATCAGCGGCAGCAACGACGTTGCCGTCCAGATTGTGGTCAACGCCTTGAACGCGACCCTCGGCAATATCGGCAAGACGATTGACCTGGCGCACCCCTCGCTTCAGCGCAACGGCAACGACGCGGCAATGTTGGAGCTGGTGGAGAAGATGGATCGCGGTGAGGTCCATGCGCTGTTGATGCTCGGGGTGAACCCGGCGTATGACTATCACGATCCTGCGCGCTTTCTCAGCGGCCTGGAGAAAGTTGCGCTTTCGGTCTCATTCTCGGATCGCCGGGACGAAACCAGCTCGCGCGTACACGCGGTTTGTCCTGACCACCACTTTCTTGAAGCCTGGGGCGACGCAGAGCCGGTGACATCGCATTTCAGCCTGGCCCAGCCACTGATCGCACCGCTCTTTAATACTCGCCACGCCCAGGAAAGCCTGCTCAAGTGGCTGGGACACGAGCCGGCTGACTACTATACCTATCTGCGCGAATTCTGGCAGAAGAATATTTTTTCGCGGCAACAGGAAGTACACGACTTTCAGAGCTTCTGGGATCGGTCTCTGCAGGATGGTCTGGTCACAGCGCCACCTTCGCATGTCCCCGCTGAACCCGGATTTCACGGCAATTGGAAAGCCGCGGTCGCGTCAATCCTGGAAGATCAGGGGCAACATCAGCAGACAGGCTTAGCAGAACACTACGAACTCGCGCTTTATGAGAGCGTGGCAATGCGCGATGGACGCCATGCCAACAATCCCTGGCTGCTGGAGCTACCCGACCCCATCAGCAAAGTGACCTGGGGCAACTACGCTGCAATCGCACCGGCTGCCGCGGCGAAACTCAAGCTTGCAGACGGCGACGTAATACGGCTCAAGACCGAGACCGGGCAGATTGAACTTCCAGTGCTCGTCCAGCCGGGACAACATCCACGCACGATCTCTGTCGCTCTCGGCTACGGAAGAAGCAAGGTTGGGCGGGCCGGGCAGAATGTCGGCGTGAATGCGTATCCGCTGGTCCGGGTCAAGGACGGCCATCGGCAGTTGAACGCGAGCGAAGTCACGATCGAAAAGACCGGACGCAGCGAGAAACTGGCTACCACGCAAACACATTTCTCCATGGAGGGCCGGCCCATTGTGCTGGAAACCTCCCTGGATGAGCTCCACCAGGGCCGCGAGTCCAACGCGGAACCCGCGCTTCCGACGCTGTGGGCGGCGCGGCCCGAAGGAGAACATGCGTGGGGCATGGCCATCGATATGAACGCGTGCACCGGCTGCTCTGCGTGCGTGGTCGCATGCCAGGCTGAGAACAATGTCCCGGTTGTGGGCAAGGGCCAGATCGAACGCATTCGCATCATGCACTGGATACGGCTCGACCGTTATTACAGCGGACCGGAGGACGATCCCGTCGCTGTGCATCAGCCCATGATGTGCCAACACTGCCAGAACGCACCGTGCGAAACCGTGTGTCCTGTGCTCGCCACAACCACCAGCTCTGAAGGGCTCAACCAGCAGGTTTACAACCGCTGCATTGGCACGCGCTATTGCGCGAACAACTGCCCGTACAAGGTCCGTCGATTCAACTGGTACAACTACACCGACAACCCACAATTTGATTTCAACATGGAAAGCCCGCTCGGGCGCATGGTTCTGAACCCTGATGTGGCCGTGCGCTCGCGCGGGGTAATGGAAAAGTGCAGCATGTGCGTGCAGCGGATTCAGCTCGCCAAGAACGTAGCGCTGCAGGGGAAACGCGAACTGGCCGACGGCGACATCCAGACCGCGTGCCAGCAGGCTTGTCCTACGCAGGCGATCGTCTTTGGCGATCTTAAGGATCCCAACAGCCGCGTCTCGCAATTGCAGCACAGCCGGCGGCGCTACCGGGTGCTCGATGAACTGGGAACCAGGCCCAATGTCAGCTACCTGAAAAAAGTTCGCAATCCGGTCAAGACCACGTAAGGAGCGTTCATGAGCAGTACGGTTACCAGAGTCAACGGCAAAGCGCCGGCAGAAAGCGCACCCGAACAGGTACCCATGTTGCCGCCGCCGGTCTGGGTCGATGACAACCCCTCTCTTCGCCAGATCACTGACGACATTGCGCGCCCACTTGAGGTGCGGCCCGGAACGGGCTGGTGGATTTGCTTTGGGCTTGCCGTGGCTGCACTGATCAACCTTGGCGGCATGGTGGCCTATCTGGTCGCCAAGGGCATTGGGATCTGGGGACTGAACAACAGCGTAGGCTGGGCGTTTGCCATCACCAATTTCGTCTTCTGGATCGGCATTGGACACGCGGGCACACTGATATCGGCGATTCTGCTGCTCTTTCGGCAACAGTGGCGAACCTCCATCAACCGCTCGGCCGAAGCGATGACCATTTTCGCGGTGATGTGCGCGGGCATCTTCCCGGCGATCCATGTGGGTAGACCCTGGCTCGTCTATTTCATTTTTCCTTACTTTCCCAACCAGCGCGGGCCGCTCTGGGTCAACTTCCGCTCTCCGTTGGTGTGGGACGTCTTTGCCATCAGCACCTACTTCACGATCTCCCTCGTCTTCTGGTATCTGGGCATGATCCCCGACTTGGCCACGCTGCGCGATCGCGCTGCCGGCGGAATCAAGAAGTTTGTCTTCAATGTTTTGAGCCTGGGCTGGAGCGGATCACACCGCACCTGGTCGCGCTATGAGATCGTGAGCCTGGTGCTGGCCGGGTTGGCGACTCCACTGGTGCTCTCCGTACACTCCATCGTCAGCATGGACTTTGCAACGTCTCTCTTGCCGGGGTGGCATACCACTATTTTTCCGCCGTACTTTGTCGCCGGCGCCATTTATTCCGGTTTCGGCATGGTGCTCACGCTGTTGATCATCACGCGCTACACCATGAACCTGCAGCGTTACATCACGGTTCGGCACCTGGACAAGATGGCCAAGGTGACCATGCTGACCGGGATGATCGTGAGCTACGCGTATCTCACGGAGTTTTTCGCCGCCTGGTACGGCGGCAACCTCTATGAACGCTATCACTTCGTCAATCGCGCTACCGGACCTTATGCCTGGTGCTTCTACCTGATGGTCTTGTGCAACGTGATCACGCCGCAGTTGCTGTGGTTCAAAAAAATACGAAACAGCGTAGCCCTTCTTTTCGTTGTCTCCATCCTGGTCAACATCGGAATGTGGTTTGAACGTTTCGTGATCATCGTGGTTTCGTTGCACCGCGCATTCCTGCCTTCAGGATGGGGCATGTTCTATCCCACGATCTACGACATCGGCATTCTCGTCGGAAGCTTTGGATTGTTTTTTACCTGCTTCCTACTGTTCATTCGCTATCTGCCCATGATCGCGATGTGGGAGATCAAGGGCGTGGTCGGACTTGGCGCGCACAAAATGGCCCTCAGCAGCCAGGAGCAGGAGGAACCGGTCAATGCCTGAGAGGTTTCTGGTGGCAACCTTCACCGATTCGGAGACTCTTCTTACCGCGGTGCGGGCTGTGCGTCAAAACAGTTTCCGGATCTACGACGTGTTCGCTCCTTATCCGGTTCATGACCTCGATCATGCCATGGGAGTCAAACACAGCCGGCTTCCCTGGGTCACCTTTGTGGTTGGAGTTTTGGCTCTAAGCTTTGCTCTGATTTTTCAGTTCTACACGTCGGTGCTTGATTGGCCGCTCAACGTCGGAGGCAAGCCAGATAATTCCACACTGGCTTTCGTGCCTATCTGCTTTGAACTGACGGTCCTGCTCTCCGGGCTGGCGACAGTGGCGGCACTCTTCCTGCGCACACGCCTTTATCCCGGTAAACATGCGCAGGGATTTGCCGAGGATGTCACAAACGACACTTTTGCTCTGGTCCTGCGCTGGCGCGACAACGCTTTTGATGTTCATCGTGCCCGGCGCGTGCTGGAGGAGATCGGCGCTGACCGGATCCGGGAGAGAGAGGCGCACACATGAGCCGTGCAACTCACATTCTCATGGCATTAGGCGTTGTTGCATCCCTTGCTGGCTGCGGAGCCACACCCGAACGTCGAGCCTACGAATATATGCCGGATATGGCGCGCGATCCCGCGTACAAAGCTTATGCGCCTAACTCGGTAACACGGGATGGGCTCACGCTCCAAAATGCCGTTGCAGGAACCATCCCGCGCGGCTTCCATCCATTTCATTATGGTCCGGGCGAGGACGAAGCCGCCCGCGCCGGGCGCGAGCTGCAGAATCCCTATCATCCGTCAGCGCAGACGCTCGACGAAGGTAAAGCTCTTTTCCAAACTTATTGCGCGGTGTGTCACGGAGCGCAGGGCAAAGGAGACGGCCCGATCTCAGGCAAGATTCCTCCTCCGCCTTCGTACGTCTCGGATCGCCTGATGCAGTTCCCTCCCGGACGGATCTTCCACGTGATTACCCTTGGGACCGGCAAAATGCCTTCTTATGCGAGCCAGCTCAGCTTCGACGAGCGCTGGAAAATCGTGACGTATGTTCACAGCGTACTCCAGGGATTCAAAGAAGAGCAGCAGAGCGCGCGCAAGGAGGCCCCATAGTGCAGGACGTTTCGATCCAGCTTTCTCCACGGGTTCGCTTTGGAGCAGGATTTCTGGTCGGCATTGGTGCGGTCAGCGCTGTTTACGGCCTGATCGTCGCGCCTGAGCGGACGTGGCCCAATCTTCTGCTCAACGGCTTCTACATAACATCAGTGGGCGTCGCAGCAATGTTCTTTCTGGCGACGCAACGCGTCACGGGCGCACGCTGGTCCGCCAGCTTGCGGAGAATTCCTGAGGCCTATGCTTCGGTGCTGCCGGCAGCTGCCTTGTTGATCATCATGACTTTTTTCGGCCGGCAAATTCTGTATCCATGGACTCGCCCTGGGGCGATGGCAGGCGAACCGGCTTTCGCCGGAAAGCTTCACTACCTGCAGCCGAACTGGGTATACGCGCGCGCCATCATCGTATTTGCTGCTTGGCTGATTTTTGCCTGGCTGTTTCGCCGTACGTCGCGTCAGCAGGATGCGCGGCCGGAACTCAGCCTGGCCCTGCATCAGAAACTCACTTCCTACTCCGCCGCGTTCGTTCCGGTCTTCGCCCTGACCCTCACGGTGGCTGCCTTTGACTGGCTGATTTCGATCGACCCGCGCTGGTTCAGCACCATGTATGCGATCTATGTCTTTGCCGGAACGTGGGTGCAGGGTATCGCAGCCGTCACCTTGGCCGTGGTGATTCTGAAGCAGCGCGGACTGCTGCAAGAATCTGTCAGCAATCACCAGTTGCATGATCTGGGAAAGCTGCTTCTTGCCTTCAGCATCTTCTGGGCTTATATCTGGGTTTGCCAGTATCTGCTGATCTGGTATGGGAACATTCCCGAAGAGGTTACGCACTATGTTTCCCGCACCAACGGCCCGTGGATCTACCTGTTCGCACTCAACCTGCTGGTGAACTGGGTAATTCCCTTCCTGGTGTTGCTGTCTATCCGAACCAAGCGCACACCCAGAGTCCTCATGACGATTGCCATTCTTTTGCTCTTCGGTCACTGGCTGGATTTGTACCTGCTGGTGATGCCGGCGATATGGACAACACCCAGAATTGGCGTGCTTGAAGTTACGATCGCCGCCGGATATGTAGCGTTGCTCTTCCTGATCTTTACGCGCAGTCTTGGCCAGGCGCCACTGGTACCGCGCAATGATCCGATCCTGGCTTATGAGCGCTGGCATGGGAATCGACATAAAGAGCAGTTTGCCGGCCGCGAACTGCGCGAGGTCGAGCAATGATCAACGGCAACGGACGAGCCCTCAAACTCGCAACTCTTTTCGCTACGGCGCTGGCGGCCAGCGCCGTGGTCTACAACCAGCCCGACCAGAGCAAACTGAACGACATCCCAAACCGGCTTCCGGAAGCCGCGCCGTACGTGGTGGCGGAAGCACAGGCGTATCCGCCGCCTTTCCACGACCACTGGGAACAGGAGGACAGCCCCGGGCAGTGCCAGACCTGCCATCAGAAGATTTTCGATGAATGGAACGGCTCGATGATGTCGAACTCCTGGCGCGACCCGGTCTGGCGTGCCGCGTTTCTGGCCCTGGCCCGCGCGACCTCAGCCAACGGCGAATGCGATACTCCGGCGCCGCCCGATGGTACGGCCAAAGCCGCGCACAACCCCTTCGCCGACAAGAATGAATGCTCTTCCACATTCGATATCGGTACGGAAAAATACAAACTGTCGCGGCCCGGCTCGCTGCTTGATTTTTTCTGCTCGCGTTGTCACATGCCTACCGACTACGTGGACAATGTGCCGCTCAAGTCGGTGCAATTCGATCCCCAGACGCGTCTGGAGAATGCTCCCGGCGATCCGCACTTCAATCCCACCTCGGACAACGGGACTGGAATTGCATTTGCGACGCTGCCCTCCCAGTATCGCAACACCGATTCAGGCAAGAGTGGAATCATCTGCGCCGTTTGCCATACCTATGCGGAAACACGCGACACGCCGTTCCATAACTATGTTCACGGCGCCAGCGCCTACACTCCCGCAACCGGCGCCCAGCCCCGCTCCGAATTGTTGGCATCGGCGCAGCAAGACATCTTCAACGTGCCTGACAAGTCCAAACAGAACCTTGGTTACAGCATTGGAGCCGGTGCGTACCGGTTGTCGCCGCACGCCATCGGTTCTCCGGAACGCTTCGGACCGCTGGCTGCCAACGCTCCACCCATGGAGAAAGATATTTACACAAGCGAGATCTTCGGCCAGAACATTGACTACCAGAAGATCGATCCTCAAAAACACAGGGGCTATCACCAGGCGATGTTCGTACGCGCGGAGATGTGCGCCGCGTGTCACGACGTAACTAACGCGCTGCCGATCAAGAATCCAATCGGAAAATGGGTGGGTGGATTCCCGATCGAGCGCACGTACACGGAATGGGCCAACAGTGCATACGCCGACCGCCCGGGCAACAAGAATTTTGATCCCAGATTCAAACGCGATTGCCAGAGCTGTCACATGCAACAGGATTATGGACAGCCGGGCACAGCACAAACTTTATATAACGATGGAAAGCCTCTTCCTCCGCGGGTCGATCGCGTCGCCAACGAAGGCGGTTCGCCGCATCCTTTCTTCACGCATCATTTTGTTGGCGGAAACGCCTATGTGACCGGACTGATCGGCAAAGACGTGGATGGCAGCGGCAATATCGCGCCGTATCCCGAGCTTTCTGCGTTCAGTTTCTCTTCGGCCGACGAGAAGAGCCCTTACTCCCGCGGCCTCTGGACTCATACAGAACGTAAAGGAGCATATGCACAGCAGGCGCGATTGGCCTGGGACCGGTTGCGGCACGTGCTGAGCATGGACCTTCACGGACCTGAACTCGCCGCGGAAAACAGTTCTGCGCCGCTCTCCATCACCATTGCCAACACCGGCAGCGGCCATAATTTCCCCACCGGATTTCCCGAAGGCCGGACCGCCTGGCTCGCCATTCATGCCTATGACCTGGCCACGGGCAAGGAATTGCCGATCAAGGACAAGGTCTGGAATCGCGTGTCGATTGGGGTGGGAGATTTGACGACCGAAGAGATGGCCGATCCCAACTTTCCGGGCTGCAATTGGAAGATCCCTGCAGGTTCGGCCGATCCTTATTCAATGCAGTTCAAGGCCGTAGCCTCCCTGGGCGACGGCTGCCCCACTTTGGATTTGCCCTACGCCACACCGCTAAATCTTGTGACCAACAACCAGGGGCTGCCCATCGACAAAGACGGCAGGGTGATCGACCGAAACAATTCCGCCGCCCTGGAGGTGTTCAAAGACAACGACGGCAACGGCGATCTTTTTGACGATTCTTTCCTGCGCGATACCCGTTTCAAGCCGCGCGGACGGCCAGAGTATGAAAAGCACATCGATCGTTACGAAGTGGTAATACCGCCAGGCACCAGGGGACCCGTAGCCGTGAGCGCGACGGTCTATTACCAGTCCGTAGAAGCTGTGGTAGCCCTCCACTTCCTGGGAAACCTGGCGGACACAAACCAGAACTTCATTCTTGAGCCTTGCGTGCTGGGCGGTTTGTGCGATGGCCGAAAGCCGTCTACCGAGCCTCCTGTGGTTGAGGGAGCGCCACCGGTTCCGATGGCAGTTCGCAACTGGCTGATCTCGGTTGACGGCGCGCCGCAAGACCGGACTGCGCTGCGAGTTGCCATTTATCCACAGGCTGGCGCAGGCGCTGTATATCAGGATACGGTGGTCAAGGCCTTTTTCTCAGCTCCGGTCCGGGGGATAGACAACCGCAGCTTTGTCCTGATCGATTCGCATGGCGTACAGGTGCCGGCGTGGGTAGATCAGGTGGGGGATGGAGCGTGGGGACTGTTTCCGAACCCGGTCACCCTGAAGGCTGGCGAAACCTATACAGCTCGATTGAAGGCCGGGATCTGCGATCTATCCAACAACTGTACAAAGCAGGATACTGTCTGGAAATTCACAGTAAGTAAAGAGCCGAGCCAGGCGTTTGGCGACACCAGTATTCCTGCGGGATTCAGATTGCCTGAGGTCCGTTCTGAAGTACCAGGTGGTACAGCAAAGCCTCGCACAGACCGCTCGCGTTCCATGGTGCAAAAATCAACCAGAGCGGGCGAGTAGGAGGGCCGCCTCCCTCCTTTGCCCGCGGAAGCTTATCGAGCTTCTATGCCACGCTGCCGAAGGCAGCGGGAACTTCCGTCCGCTCTCTGACCATCACGGCCACCTTGCGCTGCTCTTTCGCGAATACGTTATGCGCGGTTGCCATCAGGCCGCCGGCGATAAAGCCGAACACCGAGCTGATCACTGGCGCCGTCACCGCGAACACCATGATCTTCTCGATGTTAAAACCGCCTTCAAGCCTGGCAGGACCGCTCCAACACAGGATGCAAGCCAGGATCGGAGCCGCCACAATCGCCACGATTCCATGCAAGGCTGCACAGGTCACAGCAACCATATAAACGCTGATCGGTTGGGGTTTTGACATCGCCATTGTATGTTTCCCTCACTAGGCAAAAGAATGTTTCTCTTCTCGACTCATCCGGCGAGTCACAACCTCGCCTCTTCATACAAACAAAAAGGCCCAGAGAGTATTTCCATCTCTGGGCCAAATCTTTCGTCAGTGCCGAAGAACCTTCAGCAACGAAAATCAGGGCCTTGCGCACCCAACCAGCATCCGCCGGTCGCGTGTGATTGGTCAGTGACCTCGATATGTTTTCTTGGCCACGGCCTCAACACAGATGATCTCGCCCTGGCGGAACTGGATCGTAATCGAGCCCGGGCATCTGCGTGTCTTCATAAAATCGGTCAGCGCTACGAACAATTCTTTGGGAATGTTCAGCTGGGTCCCGTTGGGCGATATGGCAATATACGGTCCTTCCGGAGCCGTTCGCGATCGGTCTTCCTCCCCGGAACCCTTGGCTGCAAGTGAAATGTGATCGCATGCGGGATCACTTTGCTTGGCAGAGGGGATAGCTCTGCCAAGAAAAACTCGGGAATCGGACATAGGCACTCCTTCACTTCTCGGTCTCCAGTCTCCGCGCAGACGGGAAACGATCAGAATTGTTTGCAATCGTTACAGGTTGGTGGAGCAACATCGGAGTGCATTCGGCGCCGCATCAGGTTTGCTGTACCTGGCATTGCTGATAACGCTCGCATACGACTTCCGGAAGTATCTGCCTTCAAGGCTCTGCAGCCGGCGCAGGGGATCCGTCTCATTTTTACTGACTCCTTGGGTTTAGTCCACGGGCGATTTTGGGGTAGCGACTGCCCTGCTTCAGTCCGGTAAAAGCTATGCAAAAACAAAGGCCCAGAGAGTCAGTCTGCTCTCTGAGCCAAATTTCTTGTCTGCTCCGGGAGTTCCGGGAACCGAAATCGGGGCTCGCCGCATCTGCTACGCAACTTCTCACTTGGCAACATCCAAGCACTGAGTAAACAAACTTTGCGTCGATCTACGTTATCTATAGGTCTTTCTGATCACTGCTTCCAGTCCTGCGATTCCCCCATTTCTGAACTGAATCACGACCGAACCGTTTGGTTTGTTTCCCGCCGTAAAATCCCACAAAAGACCGAAAAGCTCTTTCGGTATCTCAACCTGGTTGCCATCTGGAGCGACGACCAGATACTGTTGCGGGCTATGCTGAAACGAGACTACTGTAGGCACATGTGCCTCCGTGCTGTTTAAAACGACTTCTTTTTCCGCTGGAAACTTATCCAGGTTTTTTGCAAACCCACCGACCGCTTGACCACGAAGACTGGCCTATCCTCGGGCTTTGAATAAGCCAAGCGAGCGCCCTATACGCCCGGGAAACTTTTTCGCACACGATTATCCCACAGGAAAACAAGGAAGATGAGCTTTTTTTAAGCGATTTCCGAATTTCCGAAAACCAGAACAACCGAGCGTTTTTCTGTCACCAAACCGGCTATCTGCCGGGAAATCATAAGACTTGCCCGAGAACCCAAGCGGAAGGGGATTAGAAAATACGCTGTAATCTCCAGCCTGAATTCCATTCAGGGAGGAAGATAGCTATCTGCAGGCTTCTGTGAGAGACGCTTTTGAAAGCACGTGTCCCGGCTTGTGCGCAGGCTGTGCAAGCTGTTCGGGGCTTGCCAGCAGACGGTATAGCGGCATCGAATCTGTCGCCAACCTCAGCTTGTACGGCTGTTCACCGGTCATGTAGTCACAATCCAGGGCGTCCGCCAACGACCGACGGGTAACTTCATAGATCAATGAGAGTGCTGGGGAATGCTGCTCCAGTCCTGGAGCGAACCAGCCGGTGTAAAAACGGCGGCGATGCTCGTCACGCAATGTCACCAGCGCGGCAACGATGGAAGCCTCATCTTCAAGAGTAAAGATCTCAAAGAGGTCCGGCATCAACCTGGCAGCAATCAGCATGAATTCGACGCGCAGAGGATCGTAAAACAAGCTGTCCGGGCTTTGCCCGGCTTTCTTCTCATAAATGAATCGCAGCAATCCGGAATAGTCTCCGCGGTGGTGGCGCACCTCAAAACCAAGGCGCTTCAAGCGACGCAGATTACGTGCGAGCCGCGGATGGGCCGCCGCAAACTGTTCCATGGTGATCATGCTGCAATGGACCGCCGGCGCCCGGCAAAACGGAGTCAAAGGCAGCTCTGGCGGTAACGCCGTGGCCTCTCTCCCTTTCACTGCCACGACCTCCAAAGGCAGCCCTCTCTCAGCCAGTACGCCCAGCGCGGTGTGCAATACGCCATAGTCGCCCTGATAGAGGAAGCATCGATAGTCGAACAGCTCTTCTCCCAGCAGGCGCAACGTGCTACTCGCGCGGCGAACCACCGCCGGCACAATGGCGGCTCCGTGAGAACTTTCGACACAGACGATGAAAGGGTCTTCCCTGCCGGCAAACATCCTGGCCGCCAGCAGGTTCAACTCGAAGTTCTGGAATACCGTGTGCCTGCCCGGAACAAGCATCCGGCGCCATAAAGGACGAAGCCGCAGAAATTCCTGCGCATCAGTCGAAACTGTAATCTTCTGGCTCTTGCTCACCTTCAACTAAGACGCGCCGGTGCGAGTACCGGGATGCGTGCCCGCCGGAGGCCTGCTCGTCGTCCCTTATGACCTCTTGTTTTCTCCTGCGTTTTCAATTTGTTGACTCTGCTGCACAAGGCTGGATACAATCTCTAATTGAAATTGAAATTGAAATTCATTTTCAAGATTGGGCTGGGTTAAGGTGTTTTCTGCCCTTGTCGTGACATTGCGGGAAGGCGTTGAAGCTGCGTTGATCGTCGGCATCACCCTGGTCTACCTCGCCAAGATCGGCCGCAATGATCTCCGCCGCACCGTTTATGCCGCCCTAGTTGCAGCCCTGATTGCCAGCGTGGCCGGCGCGATCGCGTTATCGTACGCGCCCATCAATCAGGATCAGGTTGAAGGCTGGGTCATGCTGGTGGCGGCACTGTTCGTCATCAGCATGGTGATCTTCATGATGCGGACCGCGCGCAAGCTCAGAGGCGACATTGAGACCAAGGTCGGCTCCCTGGCGGGCGCTGGATCAAAGTGGGGGCTGTTCGCCTTCGTCTTTCTGATGGTCTTTCGCGAAGGGGTGGAAACCGTTGCCATCCTGGCCGGTGTTTCGCTGAATTCGACCGAGCTGATGAGTTTTCTGGGCACGTTGCTGGGTGTGATCCTCGCAGTGGTCTTTGGGGTGATGTTTGTTAAAGGCAGCGTGCGCATCGACTTGCGCAAGTTTTTTAAAGTCACGGCGGCGATTCTGTTCTTTGTCGCCGCGCAACTGATCATCTCCGGTGTTCACGAGCTGTTTGAGTCCGGCGTCTTCCGCTCCAACAAGCAAGAAATGGCGGTGATCGGCCCCATCGTGCGCAATGGCTTCTTCTTCCCTGTCACCATGCTGGCGCTGGCTGGGCTGATGATCCTGCTTGAATATCGCCGGCGCAAGCCCGAAGGAGCGCCCGCGGTCAGCAAGGCTGACGAGCGCAAGCAGGAGTGGACGGCCCGGCGCGAACGCCGTTGGGCGGTGGCTGCCTGTACTACTGCCTTCATCTTCATATTTATGGTTACGGCGGAATTCATTTACGCCAAAGAGCCTCCTGCGTCGCCGGCGACCGAGATTGCCTTCAATGCCGAGGGCAAAGCCAACATCGCAAGCGGAGACCTTCCTCAGGGTGAGCTACGGTTTTACAGCGCCAACGTGAATGGAACGAAAGTTCGTTTTCTTCTCTATCGCAAGCCGGATGGCAAGGTGGCGTCAGTCTTTGATGCCTGCCAGATCTGTGGCGGCATCGGCTTTTACAAAGGAAGCAACGGGATCATCTGCAAGAACTGCGCTGCTCCCATCAACCCGCAGAGCGTGGGCCAGACAGGCGGCTGCAATCCCATTCCCCTCGAATCCACGCAAAGCGGCGACTCGGTTGTGATCTCTCTCACTGACCTGGCGAAACAAGTTGGTCAATTTTCAAAATAATGTTTCTGCGTCTGTTGTTTGAATCATTCCGGCGGCAAAAGCGGCGCAAGAGCGTGGCGCTGCTGGCCATCGCTCTGGGCATGAGCATTGCCACCGCCATGATTGCCGTGGGAACAGATATCGGCGACAAAATCAGCCAGGAACTGCGCAGCCTGGGCGCCAACCTGGTCATCACGCCGATCGATGACACGCTTGACGTCAACATCGGCGGCGTCAACCTCAAGCCGGCGAGCGAAGGCGCGTCAATTCCCGAATCTGATCTCGTCAAAATCAAAGGCATTTTCTGGGGACACAACATCAAAGGCTACGCGCCGTTTCTTTCCAATGAGGAAACCTTTTCCGGCAAGAACGGTTCGTTCAAAGCTGATCTGATCGGCACGTACTTTGCCCAAACGCTCAAATACGGAAAAGAGCAATTCTCTACCGGGGTGCGAACGGTGAACCCATGGTGGACGGTGGAAGGCCAATGGCCGCAGGACTACGCGGAATGGCCCATGTGGCCTACGCCGGATATCGCCACAGCCACGCCAGATGTCCTCGCCGGCGGCAAGCTCGCAGCAACCTTCCATATTGCGACGGGAGACCAGATCGAAGTCGGCGGTTGGAGGCTGCGCATCAGTGGCATCCTGAGCACCGGCGGCGCAGAGGATCAGGCTATCGTCGCGCCGTTGCACATCGCGCAGACGATTCTGGGCCTGCCGAACGCAGTGCAGCGCGTGACCGTAAGCGCTCTCACCAAGCCGGAGGATGCTTTTGCGCGCAAGGATCCTGACAAGCTCTCGCCGGCCATGCGCGACCGCTGGTATTGCTCACCGTATGCAAACTCCATCGCTTATCAGATTCGTGAAGTGCTGCCTAACGCGCGCGTCGAGCAGGTTCGCCAGGTGGAGCAGAACCAGGGCAAAGTTCTCTCCCGCGTTTCCGGACTTATGTTGCTGCTGACGCTGGCAGCGCTGCTGGCTGCCGCGCTCGCTGTCTCAGCTGCCATGGCCGCGACCATCCTGGAGCGACGCCAGGAAGTAGGTTTGATGAAGTCGCTTGGGGCCAGCAACATGGCGGTAGCTGCGCTTTTTCTCACCGAGGCCGGCTTCCTTGCCGTAGCCGGCGGTCTGGCTGGATTTGTGGCGGGAACATTCCTGGCGCATCGAATCGGGCACAGCATTTTTGGCTCTTCCATCATCGTCCACCCTGTGGTGCTGGCCGTAGTGATCGTCGCGGCGCTCCTGGTCACATTTTTGGGGAGCGCCGGCGCTGTGCGCAAGGCCATGCGGTTTGATCCCGCCGTTGTCTTGCGAGGTGATGCATGAGCCGCCACCAACTTCTTTTGCGCTTGCTTTTCAAAGCGGCCTGGGTACGCAAAGACCGCGCTCTCACTGCTCTGATCTCGGTTGCGGTGGTGGCCACTATTGCTACTGCTGCGCTGACGATCTATTCCGATCTTGAAGGCAAGCTGAGCCGTGAGTTTCGCGGTTTCGGCGCTAATGTGGTCGTCACCAAGGCTTCAGGGCCGTTGACTGGTGACGAGCTGATACCGATCAATCAAGTCGTTGAAGGCCGTGGTGAAGTGGTTCCCGTTGCTTATGCCATCGGAACAGAGCGCCGAAGCGGAATCCGAGTGGTCGTCGGGGGAGCCGATCTCGATAAGCTGCGCAGACTCAACCCCGCGTGGTCTGTCACGCAGCTGAATCAGGGGAGCGCATTGGTCGGAGCGCGTGTTGCAGAAAAACTCTCGCCCGGAGGCGATTGGCAGATAGCTTTTGGCAGCGCGGTTACTTCCGTCCATCCGGGGGCTATCTTTCATTCCGGTTCAGACGACGACAGCCGAATCTATCTCCCGCTGACGGACTTCGAAAAATTGACCAACACTCAGCCCAGCACCGCCCTGATTCGCCTAGAAGGCCGCCCTGATGAAATCCAAGTGGCGGTCAGCGCGCTCATGATTTCCTTTCCCGAACTTGAAGCAAAACCGGTTCGGCAGATCACCCAGGCGCAGGCTGCAGTTGTCGGGAAGACGCGCTCTGTCGTTTTGGCGGCTTCTGCCATCGTTGTTGTATTGATCATGCTGTGCATGGTGGCGACGTTCACCAGTTCGGTTCTAGAGCGCCGCCGTGACTTTGCCGTGATGAAGGCCCTAGGAGCCTCAAATCGCGCGGTAAATTCTTTTTTTGCCGCGGAAGCTGCCCTGCTCGCCTTAGCCGGCGCCGTTGCAGGATACGTTCTGGGCAGCGGAATTGCTTTTTGGATTGGCAAAGCCAACTTTGATGCCGCCATCCCGCCGCAACCTTTGCTTCTGCTTCCGGTATTGCTTGGCAGCGTGCTCCTGGCGCTGATCGCCTCCACCGCTCCGCTAAAACTATTGCAACAGATACAGCCCGCAGCGATCCTGCGAGGAGAATAATGCCTATCGAACTCAAAAACGTGAGCCGGGTATACGAAAGCAACGTTGCCGTGCGCGCGCTCGATGACGTCTCTCTCAGCGTCGCCCCGGGAGAATGGCTGGCGGTGATGGGCCCGTCCGGATCCGGCAAATCCACCCTGGTCAACCTCATGGGGTGCCTGGACCAACCGACCAGCGGCGAAATCTGGATTCACGGCACCAACGTCTCCAGGATGTCTCCGGCGGAGCTGAACCGCTTTCGCGCGGAGAAGATCGGTTTCATCTTCCAGCAATTTCATCTGATCCCGTATCTTACAGCGCTTGAAAACGTGATGCTGGCGCAATACTTTCACAGCATGACCGACAAAGCGGAGGCTCTGGCCGCGCTGGGGCGAGTCGGCATGAAAGACCGCGCCGAGCACCTGCCTTCACAGCTCTCCGGCGGTGAGCAACAGCGCGTCTGCATTGCTCGGGCGCTGATCAACGATCCCCAGATCATCCTGGCTGATGAGCCTACCGGAAACCTTGATGCGCAGAATGAAGAGCTGGTTCTGCTCAAGCTGCGCGAGATGCATGCACACGGCCGCACCATCATCATGGTCACGCACGATCCCGTCGTGGCCCGTCTCGCCGACCGCCGGCTGGAATTGCACCATGGCAAGATTGCCGCCCAGGAAACCTATTCCATGTCCGATGAAGAGCAGTTCGACGAGGTTCTGGAAGAGTTGTGGGTTCTCGCGGAAAATGGCGAGCCCGCGGAGTTAGGCCGCGTGGAAGTGGAAGGCGCTTTGCCAATGCGGTTGGCGCTAGAGCGCATGCAGAACGTGGGCCTGGTGGACCTGACCGAGCATGCGCTGGAGCCGCACACGCACAAGCAGGTGCTGAATCGCTGCCACGTGGCGTTTCGCCCAACCAGCGAGTACACCGGCCACGGCGACCACATGATCATCTTCACTGAAAGGGGCCGTAAGCGCGCGGAGGATGTTATCCGGCGGCATCGCCTGGCCGAGCGCCTCTTCACGCAGACCTTTCACATTCACGATGAAAAGGAGGTCGCGGAGCAGGCCTGCAAGTTCGAGCATATTCTCTCGCCCGAAGCCACCGACCGCATTTGCTCATTTCTCGGTCATCCCCGGACCTGCCCGCACGGCAGCCCGATTCCGGCGGGTGAATGCTGCATAGCAGCGAAAGCTGCAATCAGCACTCAGTCGGCGATAAGCAAAACTTAGATCTTGAACCGCAAAGGACGCGACGGTCGCGACGGTTAAGTTTGGTCGTCGGCGAAACGCATTCCAAGGAATCCAATGGATCGCTCGGACAATTCCTTTCTTCACCTTTGCGTTCTTCGCGTCCGTTGCGGTTGAACAAATGGTGCGGAGCTGAGCGCTCATAGCTGATTGCTCTCCCAAAAACCAAAAAGGAGAGGCAGGTTTTCCTCTCCTTTTAGCGTGTGTGGATCAACAATTTGTATTGAAGATCAATACAAGCGGAAGTCCACCTCTAAATTCATGGCCACGGCTACGGGCGTACCATTCTTTTTGCCAGGCTCAAACAGCCAGGTCTTCACCCGTTCCACGGCTTTTTCGTCCAGGCCCATACCCAGAGCACGAACCACTCGAATGTTGCGGGGTTTGCCGTCAGGACCGATGATCGCTGCCAGCACGACAACTCCCTGATATTTGGCTTTGCGCGCTTCTTCGGAGAAATCCGGTTCCGGCGTAAACTTCGCTATCGGCGCTGTCACTCCAATGTCACCGAGCTTATAGATTCCGCCGCCAAAGCCGCCCCCCTCCCCTGGTCCATGTCCCGGTCCTTTGCCGCTGCCAATTCCGTTGCTGGCGCCGGAGCCAATACCGCCGCCGGTGCCGCCACCGTTGGAAGCCGGTCCGGCAACACGCGCAGACATAGGATTGCCGAGGTTGGGCATGTTGGGATTGTCAGGCAGTTTCACGTTAGGAGGCGCGACCACGGTGGGGTCGACGGCCAGTTTTGGTTTTGCGTTCACGACCTCCACCGTTGGAGGCGCAATCTGTTGCGGTGCGACTTTGGGAAGGTGGCCTTTGCTCTCCACGATCTTGGCAACATTGCCGCCACCACCGCCGCCGGCCAGCACTTTTGGCGCTTCCGCGGGCTTCATCACCGGCTGATAGTCGCTCAACGGAGGAGCAACAATGGTAACGTGCTCTTCCTCTTTGGCGACCGTAGGATGACTCGGCCAAAGCGATATCGCGATCAATGCGCCAATCGCAATCGCATGCAACGTAAGCGAGCCGCTGGTTGATTTTTTGTGCCGCCTCGTACTCCAGATCTCACGCACGGCCACGGGGCGCGAAGTCAGACGCAACGGCGGTAATTTTTCTGGAAACAGTGCTTCCTTGATGTTTACCAGCAAGGAAGTCAACATCGACTGGTGGACTTGGGGTACTCCCTTAAACGTAGGGACATCCCGACTGAAAAAGCGATTGGGAACAATAACGTGATTCGCCATGGGTCCGACCCGTGCTACCTCTTCACCACAAGTTTCATGTGGTCTGGTTTCACTCATAGAAGATGAAAAAACCAAAGTGCAAGTTGCATTTCGCAGAGAAACTTTCTCCAATGCACCCGGTCACTCAAATGGTTCTTCTTTCAGAGAAGACTGCGTGCGAGCACGTCGTCACCCTGTCGTCGTCAAAAGCTTTTGAACGTTTGGCGTAATTGGTTAGATTCAATCTGCGGCTCAGGTTTTGTAAGGAATTAGTAAAAATTTTCGAGGGGGAAAAGTCTGTCATTCGGGGTGGCTCCGCATGATCTTTCGCGCTGATCCGACGGCGCTGAGGCCCGGGCTTCATCCGGTGCGGGGCCAGACTGTTTATAATGAAAGATTCCCTTTTCGGAGCAAAAATGCGGACGCCGCTAGAGTTAAAGAAGACGCTAAATCTTCCCCGGACGGACTTTTCCATGAAGGCCAACCTGCCGCAGAACGAGCCAAAATGGCTGGAGCGGTGGGAGAAGATGGGGATTTATGCGAGGATCCGTGAATCCCGCAGAGGCGCTCCGAGTTACATCCTGCATGACGGGCCTCCGTATGCCAATGGGGCCATCCACGAAGGGCACGCACTGAATAAGTGCCTGAAAGACTTTGTGGTTAAGTCAAAAACCATGGCTGGTTTTGATTCGCCTTACATCCCCGGCTGGGATTGCCACGGCCTGCCGATAGAAATCAAAGTCGATGAGGCTCTCGGGCGCAAGAAACTGGAAATGCCGCCTCTAGCCGTGCGCAAGAAATGCCGTGAATACGCGGAAAAATATCTCAATATCCAGCGCGATCAATTCAAACGGCTCGGCGTACTGGGACGATGGGAGCAGCCGTACTCTACGATGTCTGCGCAGTATGAGTCGGTCATCGTGCGCCAGCTTTTTGACTTCATGGAAAACGGCGCCGTGTACAAAGGTCTGCGGCCTGTCTACTGGTGCATTCATGACAAGACGGCTCTGGCCGAAGCAGAAATCGAGTACGCCAACCACACCAGCCCGAGCGTGTGGGTCAAGTATCGCCTGACCAGCGATCCAGCCAAGATCGATCCGGCGCTGGCGGGAAAGAAAGTCTCAACGATCATCTGGACCACCACGCCCTGGACGCTGCCTGCGTCCATGGCTGTCGCTTTTCATCCAGAGCTGGAATACGTTGCTCTGGAGTATCAGGGCGAGGTGTATATCGTCGCCGACGCCCTGGCTAATGCGACCAAAGATGCAGCCAAGCTCGAGGAGGCGCAGAAGATTGCCCACTTCTCCGGCAGCAAGCTGGAGTTAGCCACCTTCGCGCATCCGTTTTTGGATCGCCAGATTCTTGGCGTACTGGCAGATTACGTGACCACTGATCAGGGGACCGGCGCGGTGCATACTGCGCCTTCTCACGGAGCTGACGATTTTTATACCGGCGCCAAGTACAAGCTCGACCAACGCACTAAAGTTGATGAAGCCGGCCGCATGCAAGAGGGTCTTCCGGAATACGACGGCAAAACCGTCTTTCAAGCCAACCAGCCGATCATCGAGCTGCTGAAATTGCGCGGCGTGCTCATGGCAGAGGCCAGGATTGAACATTCGTATCCGCACTGCTGGCGCTGCCATAATCCGGTGATCTTCCGCGCTACCGAGCAGTGGTTCATCTCGATGGAAGCAGCCGTGGATGGCAGTACCCTGCGCCAGCGTTCGCTCGACGAGATCAAGAAAGTAAAGTGGATTCCCGCATGGGGAGAAGAGCGCATCAGCAACATGATTGCGACGCGTCCGGACTGGTGCATCTCGCGCCAACGTGTTTGGGGCGTGCCGATCGCGGTATTTTTCTGTGAAGGGTGCGGCAAGCTGCTCGATACCAGAGAAGCCCACAACGCGGTGGTGGACCTCTTTGCGCGCGAGGGCGCCGATTCCTGGTACCAGCGTGAGGCCAAAGACATTGTGCCTGCCGGGACAAAATGCCCCGGCTGCGGCGGTGCGAATTTCCGCAAAGAGACGGACATTATCGATGTCTGGTTTGAATCCGGTTCCAGCCATGCCGCGGTGCTCGGCCATGAGCCGGGATTGACCTGGCCCGCCGATCTCTATCTTGAAGGCGGTGACCAGTATCGCGGGTGGTTTCACTCTTCCCTGCTGGTGGCGGTAGGGACGCGCGGACACGCGCCTTATCGCGGCGTTGCCACCAATGGCTGGACGCTTGATCCCCTCGGCCGCGCGACCTCAAAGTCGCTGGGCAACGGAATTGATCCAATCGAGATTGCAAAGAAGCTGGGCGGCGAGATCATGCGCCTCTGGGTCGCTTCCGTCGATTTCCAGGAAGACGTGACTATCTCCCACGAGTTACTGGAAACGCAGGTCGCCGAAAATTACCGGAAGATGCGTAACACCTTTCGTTACGTACTAAGCAATCTTCCGGATTTTGATCCCGCGCAACACACCGTCAGCTTCGCAGATTTGAAGCCGCTGGACCAGTACTGGCTCCTGCGCACCGCACAGGTCAGCGATCAGGCGCGCAAATGGTATGAAAGCTTTGAATTCCACCGCATCTACCATCAGCTGAACGATTTTATGGTGGATCTCAGCCGCGAATACATTGACGTGGTGAAAGACCGGCTCTATACGGCAGCGCCGAATTCAGTCGCGCGACGGTCCGCGCAGACCGCTCTGTGGCGGATTGGTGAGGCCCTGGTGCGGCTGGTGGCACCGATCATGAGCTTTACCGCCGATGAAGTCTGGGCTTCTCTCCCCAAGGTTTCCGGCAGAGCCGAGAGCGTGCATTTGGCGTACTTCCCCAAAGCGGAAGAGATCACCGGAGCCATTGCGGACGCCGCAGAGGCCAACGCGGTGTGGAAGGACTTTGAGACCCTGCTGCGGGTACGCGACGTCGCCCTGAAATCCCTGGAAATCGCACGGCAGGAGAAGCAGATTGGCAGCGCGCTGGAAGCGGCGATCACCGTCACCGCCCCGGAAGAACTCGTGCCTCTTCTGGAACGGTATCGTCAGGACCTGCGGTTCATGCTGATCGTCTCCGGGGTCGAAATAAAAGCTGGTTCCGGCGGGAACGGAAATGCCCCGTTGCACGTATTAGTAGAGAAGGCGCCGGGGCAGAAGTGTGAGCGCTGCTGGAACTACTCAGTGCAAGTCGGCAAAAATGAGCGTTACCCCACAGTGTGTGAGAGGTGTTCCCAGGCGCTGGAGGAAATCGAACGGGAACTCCCTCAGTGATCGGACGTTATGTTAAGTCATGTAAAAATGGTTCGGCGTCAGGGGAAATACGTCTAATATAAGTAGCAATGCGGAAATACCACATCATCATTGCCGCGCTGATCGTCTTCTGTGACCGGATGACCAAGTGGCTGGTAGCGCAGAAAATCACCCTGCATGACAGCATTGACGTGATCCCGGGTATTTTCCGCCTCACTCACGTACAAAACCAGGGCGCCGCTTTCGGGCTGTTTGCCGAGTCTCCTTCCGAGTGGAAGCCGGCCATGCTGATCCTGTTCTCGATCGCCGCGCTGGCTGTGGTGTCAGCTCTGTTGTGGAAGAACGGGAACGCGCTCAACGCCACCGCGATTGCTCTTTCCCTGGTGTTCGGCGGCGCGCTGGGCAATCTCTGGGACCGCGTCGTCAGCGGCCGCGTGATTGATTTCCTGGATTTCTACGTGGGCTCCCATCATTGGCCCGCATTTAACATTGCCGATAGTGCCATCGTGGTGGGCGCGCTTCTTTTGCTGAGCGAGATTTTCCTGGCGCCGCAGGAAGAAAAGGTTGTTAGCCCGTAAGCATGCGCCATCTTCTGATCGCCCTGGCCGTGCTCATCTTCGATCGATTCACCAAATGGCTCGTAATCCGCAACATCGCCCTGGACGATGCCATATCCATCATCCCGGGCCTTTTCCGCCTGACTCATCTGGAAAACACCGGCGCCGCGTTCAGTCTCTTTGCCGAATCGCCTTCGCCTTTCAAGACTGCCATGCTGGTGGCGATCTCCGTTGCCGCCCTGGGCATCGTGGCGCTGCTGCTTTGGACACGCCGCCGCGATTTCAACGCTACCACGATTGCTCTCTCACTCATTATGGGCGGCGCGCTCGGCAATCTCTGGGACCGTCTGGCCAACGGAAAGGTAACCGACTTTCTTGATTTCTACATCGGCACGCACCACTGGCCGCCTTTTAACGTCGCTGACAGCGCCATTGTTGTAGGTGCGCTGCTGTTACTGTGGCGATCGCTGAAGAAAGAAAGAACTTTGCACGCTGCGAGATAGCCTACGCGCCCGCTTTCTAGAATCCCATACCGCAACGGACGCAAAGGGCGCAAAGTAAATTCTAAGTTAGAAGATGACGAAGGCAGTAAGCGAGAAGAATGACGGCAATCGAGAAAGAGAATCTCAGTCCTTTGCGTCCTTCGCGTCCTTTGCGGCAAAAAGCTAACTCTTGGGGTAAAGCAGTTTGTACAGCGCCGCGTTGCGCATGATCGCCTGCACGTACTCGCGCGTCTCGGTGAACGGAATCGATTCCACAAATTCCTCGACGTCGGTAAAATTTCCGTTCTTGCGCCAGTCATCAACGCGCTCTTCACCGGCGTTGTAGGCAGCGAGCGCGTACTCCACCTGGCCGTCGTAGTGGTCCACCATGTGCTTGAAGTAGCGCGTGCCCAGCAGCAGGTTGGTGCTCGCCACCAGCAGTTCATCCTGGGTGAAGTGCCTGATCTTCATCTCCCTGGCCAGACCTTTACCCACGCTGGGCAGCAGTTGCATCAGCCCCATGGCGTTGGCGGGTGAGATGGCGGCGGGATTAAATTCCGATTCCTGGCGAATCAGAGAGGCCACCAGATGAGGATCAAGGCGGTTGGCAGCGGAATCCCGCGTGAGATCTTCCCAGAATGGACGGGGAAAAAGATCTTCCCAGACCGGGCGCGGAATTTGCGGAATCTCTGAGGAAAAATATGCGGGAACGGCGCGTTTGAGGGTTTCGATCGCGTGAATGTAGCTGCCCTGCTCGTTGTAGATCTCAGCGACCGATCGCGCTTCCCACGGGGGCGAGCCGGGACTGGCTGCCTGCATCTCCGCCACGGCAAAATCATAGAGCGCGGCGTTGGCCAGGAGCTGGGCTTTTTGCGCGCGCACGTTGTCCACCGGCGCTTCCCAGTTTTGTGGCGGCGCAGCCGGGTGCGGCAACTTCTCCAGCAGGGGCGGATCCACCACCTCGTCGCCGAGCTTGCTCATGCGATCACGAGCCAGATTTCCGTAGTAGAAGTAGCGGTAATTGTCGGTGAGCTTCTGGTAGTAAGCACGGGCCAGGGGCTTGTCGCCGTCTTCTTCCGCCATGCGTCCGCGCCAGTAAATAGCGGCCGGGACTTCCGCCGAGGCGGGATACAGCTCAAGCTGTTCTTCAAACAGTTTCTTCGCCTCGTCCTTCTTGCCCAAGCGATAGGTGAGCCACGCCGTCTTCCAGTGCGTGTAAGGGGAACGCGAGCCATTTTTTTGCCGCTGGTAAATCTCGGCGTAGAACGGCACCGCGGTTTCGTAATCGCGCCGGAGCATGTACATGTTGCCGGCAGAGAGCAGAGCATCGCTCATCCATTTGCTGTCCGGCGCCAGCGTGCGTAGCTGTGCGACGTAGTCGCGGTTCTTCTGGCCATCGTCCTTGTCGCGGGCGATTTCAGCCAGAAAATAGAGAGATTGCGCCTTGGCGTCGACTCCGGCCGCCTGGTTCTGCACAATGCTCTCAAACAGATGCTCCGCCTCATCGCGCTTGCGCACGTGATAGAGAGCAGCCGCGAACTCGGCTTGCAGGTCGATCAATTTGTCCGGCGGAGCCTGCTCCACCAGCGGGCTCAACTCGTTCACAGCATCCTGATAACGCCGCGCCCTGGTCAGCAGTCCGACACGGGCGTGCCGCTGATCAAAAGTGCCGGCCGGCTGCATTTCTCCCATATTGCGCAGTTCCAGAGCGGCTGCGTCGGCTTCGGCGCTGGTCGGCATCTCAAAATAGATTCTGCGGAAGATCTCCGCAGCCCGGTCTTTCTCACCCGCGGCCGCGTAGGCGCGTCCCAGGGTGATCTCGATATCTGACTTTAGGGGCTGGCGGCGCTTCTCCAGGTAGGCAACGGCTTTTTGCGGTTCTTTTGTCGCCAGCAAAGCTCCGGCATAGAGCATCGCGACATCGTGAGCCTGGAGCGAATCAGGATATTTTTCATCGAACCCTTCCAGCGTCGTCAAAACCGACGCGGAATCGTTTTCGCCCTGATATGCTGCGGCGTTCAGGTATGCCAGGTAGTCTCCGAGCAACGGCTCAAGCGGCTTGCTGCGCGCCCATGACGACCGTGCGCTGCTGAAATCACGATCGAGATAGTGCGCGTAGCCGACCACCAGCCAGGCCAGGGGACCTGCGTCATCCTTCGCATGCTTGCGCGCATAGGCTTCCACGCCCGCGTAAGCCTGGGGCGTGCGATTTTCCAGAAGCTGCTGCGCCATGGGACGCAAATCAGTGGAAGCCACAAACGCGCGCTTGATGTGCCCGAGCTTGCGCGCTGTCTGCGTTGATTGAGCGCTTTTCTTCTTTGTGGCAGTGGAATGGGTTTTCTTTCTGGATGTCTGGCCGGAGAGGCCCGCCTGAAACAACACCAGAAGCAACAACAGAGAAACGAATACAGATCGTCTGACCAGCACTGCTTTCAATTATCGCGGAAAACCGGCCCCCATGAGCGAAATATCATTATCCGCCAGAATTCTCACGAGTTCCTGGGTAAAGTAATCGGCGGAAGCTACGGCTGACTCAGCGTAGCGCTTGTCATACGTGGCCCGGCTCTTTTCGATGTCGGCTTTCAGGCGATCATACAAATCCCTGTGCAGCCTGCCCTCATCCACCTTGGGTTGATTGTACAACTTAATTTCTTCCACCAGCAGCTTGGCAAAGCGCCGGGCTTTTTTGTGTAGCTCGGTCTCTTCCGAGGCCGGCGCTGCCGCAGCCGCCGCCCCGGATGCCGCCATGGGAACCGCTTGCGGAGCCTCTTCTGCCTGGCTTCCATTGGCTTTGCGCAAAGCCGAAACTTCCAGCCAGATCGCGGCGAATCGAGTCAACGCCTGCAAGGCCGAAGCGTCAAGCTGGCCGCCCGGAGCCGTGCCGCCATCGGCATAGATTACCGCCGCCGCCTTGTCTTTCACCACCAGAGGCAGTACCAGACAGCCGTTCTCGGCCGGCGCTTTAACGGTGGAAAGAAAGCCCGAATCAAACTCGGCGGACGTACCTGAGGCAGGCGCACGTCCCTGAATTGCTTTTCCAACCAGGCCCGAGGATGAGTTCACGCTGATGCTCTTGATGACGTCATTGTCCTCAAAGCCGATTCCCTGCCAGCCGTTGATGTTGGCGCCTTTGACAACGAAAAGCGCGACCCGTCCGGCAAAGCGGGCTGTGCCTTCCAGTAAATGGCGCAGGATCTCCGCCTGTGAGCCAGATTCCTGGATGGAGGCTACAGCCGCATTCAGCAGGTCGGAGGGCGAGGCTCCCGGGGCCGGCGCCAGCGATTCCACCACCTCAACCGCGCGGCGGACGATCTCAGCACGGAGCCGGGGCAGGGCTGCATCGAGTACCTCGGCAACCGCCTCTTCAATAATGTTCTGGATTTCAGTCGGACGTGGCATTCCCTGGCGCGATTATATGGTGTACCTGACCAGTGTCAACCAGCGAGGTTACTGAAGTCAGCCCAACTAGTATCTTAGTCGTCACCGCGGGACTCCTGACCCAGGCTATTCCACTACCAGCTTGGCCGTCATGTCGTCATGGTGCGGGCCGCAGATAATCCCGCAAACCACGTTGTATTCGCCCTTTGGGGGCGATTTCAGGGTAACCACAGCGGTTTGCCCCGGACGGACCGGCTCCTTGATACCCAGCCCGGGTACGTCAAACCCGTGCTGCACGTCAGCCGTGGTGATATCCAGCTCTGTGATCTGGCCTGCCTTCACGTGGATCACCGAAGGCTCAAAGGAGTACTTCTTCATTACGACTTTTATACGCTCTGCGGCCGGGTCATTCTGTTTGTGGCATCCCGCCGCAGATATAAGGAAACATAAGAGGATAAGCAAACAAGTTCTAGGCATATGGATATGAGCCGTTCACGTGACAAAAGGTTACGTTGGGCGTCTAATTGAAAACAATTATTTGGGACATTTCATCCTGCAAAGGTGCAGAACATAGTAAATTAATTTTGAGTCGGGGCGTCATGGAAACCATCCAAAAGAAAGCCGAGGAAGGTATTACCAGCGAGCTGGCGCTCGTCCAGGCAGCCAAGAAGGGCGATCTGGAGGCTTTCAGCGAGCTGGTGAAGCGGTATGACCGCAATGTCTTCCGGATTGCGCAGCACATCACGCATAACGAGGAAGACGCCCAGGACGTAGTCCAGGACGCATTTCTCAAGGCGTTTCAGAATCTTGAGCAGTTCCAGGGGAACTCGAAGTTTTACACCTGGCTGGTCAGGATCGCCGTGAATGAAGCGTTGATGCGCCTGCGCCGTCGGCGCAACGACCGGACTGTTTCGCTGGACGAAGATGTCGAGACGGAAGATGGCGCCATTCCTCGCGAAGTCGCGGACTGGTCGCCAAACCCGGAGCAGTTGTACGGAACGTCAGAGCTTGGGGATATCCTGAAGAAAACGATCCAGGGCCTATCTCCAGGCTTCAGAACGGTGTTTGTGTTGCGCGACGTTGAAGGGCTCTCTACGGAGGAAACTGCGGAAATGCTAGGTCTGAGCGTACCGGCGGTAAAATCGCGGCTCCTGCGCGCCCGATTACAGCTCCGTGAACGGCTGGCAAAATATTTCAAGTCCAAAAGGGGCGGAGACGGCCAACAGTGAAGTGCAAACAGTTTTTACAAGAGTTGACCGATTACCTGGACGGCAAGATCAGCGAGAACCTGAAGGCCGAACTGGACGAGCATTTGCTTTGGTGCCACGAATGCCACGTTGTGTTGGACACCACCAAGAAGACCATCGAAATTTACCGCGATAACCAGATTTACGAGCTTCCCGAAGACCTCAGATCCCGCCTCCATCAAGCCATCATGACCAAGTGCCGCAAATCCCACCACGATAAAAAATCAGGACACTAGACATAAATTTATTATTTTCAATAACATACATAAAAACGAGTAATAATTACATCACCAAAATTTAGTGCAATTCAGCACCTCTGGCTGCGAACCTTTTCCCGGAACTCTGAATCTAATGTAACAGTACCGGGGACCATGAACTAATGTGTACATTAGGACATGTCCTGTAGTACAATTGTTGCCTAGTCGGCAAGAGAACGCTCCTTTGGGACCCGAAGTTTGGGGTGGGTGATTTTTATGGCGAGTCTGATTGATGTACTGTTCGGTTGCAGCCACAAAACCTTCAGCTTTCCGATTACAAAAAGACCGGGCCAGAGATCCTCGGCTGCAGCTTCCGTTACCGGGACCTACGTGGCGTGCCTGGACTGCGGAAAAGAGTTTCCGTACGATTGGCGCGAAATGAAAGTAATTGAAGGCAATCCAAACAAAGTAAAGGGCTTAGCTGGAAAAGCAGCTGAGTCTTTTGCCGGTAAATAAGGCCAACGGCGCCGGTTTTCCCAGGGGTTAAAATTTTTGCTCTGCCAGGCGGAGAGTGATTCTTCCGCCTTTAATGTTTAATGCGCCCTTAATCTCACCTAAAGTGCTGCCGCAATCAGAGCTGGATTTCGGACACCCCCATCCGTAACCCTTCTTACACACAAATTCGAAAATACTACTCCCGCTTGTCGGGGAATCTGTGGCATGATCGACTCAGAATTGGAGACAAGCCATGAGAACTCCCCCCAGCGGACGGAATCCGTCCCCTGACCATGGTTTCTTTAGACGGAATCTGAATCCACGGCACGCACAGCTAATGGCATCCACTTGCGGAAAGTGCCGTTCGTTTGTAGCTGCCAGCGTCCGGCCCGATATCCTCGATTTCATGGAGAAGCTGCACCTCTGCATTTTGGGCAGGCATTTTCCCGGTAAGCCGGCGACCTTAGCCTGATATCTCTCGTTCCCTGCGGCAAAAAGTACAGGCGGCCTTTTGAAGGCCGCCTGTTTACTTTGATTCGAGCCTGAAGCTTTTTACTGATCGCGCCGTTTCAGGGTTGGACGATCGTCGTCTTTCTTGTTGGTGTCGCCGTCCTTGGAAGAGGCCTGCCCGCGCCGCAGCGAAGGCTTATTGGGATTGTTGGCATCGTCAACCTTGTGGCGGTTTTCAATGGCTGCCAGGCGGGCCTTGATGTCATTGAACTCTGAAGTCGTCTCAATGTACTGGTCTTTCGGAGGCAGAATTGTGGCAATCTCTTCCTGCGATTTCTGGATCCGGTCCGGTGTTTGCGGATGATCGGAAAAGACCTTGGCCATGGAGCCAGGTTTCTTCTTCTCCTGCGCCTGGATCTTCTCAAAGAAGTTCACAAACTCGTTCGGATCGTAACCGGCCTTGTACATGTACTGGATACCGAGGTAATCCGCCTCGGCTTCAAAGCTGCGCGAGAACTTGAGGAACGTTACCGGAAGGCCAATTCCGGCGGCTTCGCGCGCTGCGAGGCCAATTCCGCCACCGACAAAGATCAGCGGCAAGCTCATGTAGTTCGCGAACTGGGCGCGCGTCAACTGGCGCGTAGTGTGGCGGGCAGCTACGTGGGCGATTTCGTGGGCCATCACGCCGGCCAGTTCGGCCTCGTCATCAGCAGCCAGAATCAAGCCCGAATTCACGTAGAAAAAGCCGCCAGGCAGCGCCATCGCGTTGATCACGTCAGAATCCACGACCTTGATGGTGAACGGGACCTTGGCGTCAGAGTTGCGTACCAGATTCTGGCCAACGCGATTCACATACTCATTGACCACGGGATCGGTAACCATCTTCAAGCTTGATTCGATCTGGGTGGCGTACTCCTTGCCCATGCGGATTTCGCTTTCAATCGAATACCAGTCCCAGCCAGCTACCTTGCGATTGCCGATGGCATCGACGTCATCTTTGCCGCCGTCGTGCTTCTTCTTGGCCTCTTTGTCCTTATTTTTCTTATCCTTACTGTTCTTCTTGTCCTTATCGGAGGGCTGAGCCTGATTTTGATCGGCAGACGTGGATTGGCTCTGGTCAACAGGCTGGGCCTGCTGATCAGAAGACTTCGTCTGGCCAGGCTGAGCCTGGGTCTGATCAGAAGAGGGTTGCGTCTGGCTTGGCTGGGCCTGCGTTTGATCAGAAGAAGGCTGCGTCTGGCTTGGCTGAGCCTGGGTCTGATCGGGCGCAGATTGCGTCTGCGTCGTGGTAGGAGTCTGTGTTTTCTGTTTATCGTCCTGGGCGAACGCTGAGGCGGACAGACTTACCCCGGCGACCAGGAGGGACGAGAGCAATAGCCGCTTAAATTTCATAACATACTCCGGCGAGGAACGGGACCCGCTCGAGGACACGTCCATTATACCTCTCTGACATGCACGTATCTGCAGATTTATCCTGTAGACGTTGCGATGCGGTATCAGCAGAGTTGGTTATCCGTTTGAGAGAGAGTTCAGGAATTAAGTTTCGTAAAGACGCTGTCCTCTCGTTCGCTCCAGCCACATGTGTGGCGAGATGCAGTATCTCCACCCGCTTGGCCCGCCATTCCCCGGCGGAATCCTGCCGGGCTGTCACTCTGACGTCCTGTCCCGCGCTGAGGCACTCGGAATTGCACTTGTGGCGCTGGCTGGACGGAACACCTTCACCGAAAACAACCACCGCATGCGCTACTTCGACCCGGCGCAACATCCTGTTCCTGCCCTGCACATAAATCCACCCGGGAAGCGAAGGCGTGTTGTCTGGCGGCTCGATGACCCTTCCGCGAAAGGTTCCGTCCGCGGCAGAAAGGGATATGCCCGCGATCAGCAATGCGAAGACCAGTCCGAGCACCCTGCCCATCTTCATCCTGATTGTGATGCCAAGCTCCCGAGCGGCGTTCTCCCGCCGAATAAAACTTCAACTGCCCTTGTAATATGAACAATCCTGAAGAGGAAGAGATTTTTATGCACCATGGGATTCTCGGAGCAGGCGGAGTCGGTGGACTGGTGGGTGCAGTGCTGGCGAATGCCAAGGAACAGGTAACGCTGATCGTGCGCCCAGAAGCGCTGTCGCAGCAGCCAGGAACATTGTCACTAGAGAGCAAGTTCGGCACGTTTACTGTTCCGGTGCCGCTATCCGCTCAGGCCGACTCTCCCCTTGATGTTTTGTGGATTACCGTAAAAGCCACCCAGCTGCAATCTGCCTTGCAATCGATTCCCGCTACCACGCGAATAGGAGCAGTCGTGCCGTTGCTGAATGGGATCGATCACATTCAAGTGCTGCGCGAGCGCTATGGCCATGATCGAGTGATCCCGGCGACGATTGCAGTGGAGAGCGAACGAACTGCGCCCGGCGTGATCGTTCATCGTTCACCGTGGGTGCGCCTGAATGCTGCATCGGCCGGCCGTTCGGTGCTCAAGCAACCGTTTGACGCGTTCAGACTCTTTGGCTTCGAATGCAACTTCATCGACAACGAAGTCACGCTGCTCTGGAGCAAGCTGGCTTTCCTGGCACCGATTGCACTATCCACCACCGCGGCAGGCGCGCCGATAGGCGATGTCATTAGCAACGTGAGCCGCAAAAGTCGCTTGGAGGAGTGTGTGCGCGAGGCCTGCTCCGTTGCCAACGCAAGCGGAGCTGCACTGGATCCGGATACGGTGCTGGGGAATGTCGGCAAGTTGCCGCCGCAGATGCGCAGTTCCATGCAGAAGGATGTTGCCGCCGGGCGCGCGCCTGAGCTCGATGCCATTGCCGGCCCGATCCTGCGGGGCGGCAAAGAGCACAGCCTGCCAACCCCTGCAACTCACCACTTGGTTGATGAAATCCAGGCGCGGCTTGGATCCTAGGCGACCGAATTGAGTTTTAACGCCTCGATCTCTTCCAGAATGGTCTGAAGACGATGTTCCAGCTGTCTCTTGGTCCGGGGCTTGCGTTCTGTCTTGGTAAAATCCCCATAGTTGGCAATCGACCACCGGTAAAAATTCGCAGTCTTGTTGAGCAATTCCATCTTCTGAACATTTTGGGCAGATATATCGTGATTCGACATAATTTTATTTTAGCCGATGAATACTGCGGATTGCCACTGTTTTCGGCGTGCACCCCGCGGTTTCTCTAGTCGTAGTACTCCAGCCCCAGGTGGGTGATGAGCGGCTCGCCGCGCAGATGCCGCAACGTGTTCTTGAGCTTCATTGACTGGATGAACAGGTCATGCTCGGGATAGAGTCCGGGAACAGTCATCGGCGACTTCAGATAGAAGCTCAGCCACTCCTGCACCCCGATCCCCTTCAGTTCCTCGCTGCGCTTGGCCAGATCAAGGAAGAGCACGAGATCGAGCACAATCGGCGCCGCCAGGATCGAATCGCGGCAGAGAAAGTCCACCTTGATCTGCATCGGATAGCCAAGCCAACCGAAAATATCAATGTTGTCCCAGCCCTCTTTGTTGTCCCCGCGCGGCGGGTAGTAGTTGATGCGAACCTTGTGGTGAAAGTCGCCGTAGAGCTTGGGATAGAGTTTGGGCTGCAGAATCTGCTCCAGTACCGAAAGCTTGGACTCTTCCTTGGTCTTGAAGGAGCCGGGATCGTCCAGCACTTCGCCATCGCGATTGCCCAGAATGTTGGTGGAGAACCAGCCGTGCAGGCCGATCATGCGTGCCTTAAAGCCCGGAGCCAGGATGGTCTTGATCAGGGTCTGCCCGGTCTTGAAATCCTTCCCGGCGATCGGCGCTTCGTTTTTCTTTGAAAGCTCGTGCATCACCGGGATATCCACGGTGAGGTTGGGCGCGCCGTTGGCGAAGGGCACGCCCTCGGAGAGCGCGGCGTACGCATAGATCATTGAGGGAGCAATGTTCTCGTCGTTCTTTTCCAGGCCGCGTTCAAACGTCTCCACCGACTCATGCACGCCGGTCTGCTTCAGGAAAATCTCGGTTGAACCGCACCAGATCATCACCAACCGGTCTGCACCGGACTTCTTCTTGAAATCGCGGATATCGGCGCGCAGTTGCTCCGCCAGATCCCTCTTGTTCTTGCCTTTTTTCACGTGCTTGCCGTCGAGCTTCTTCACGTAATTGCGATCAAAGACCGCCTTGCGCGGCTTGATGGAGCGCAGAAACGGCTTGATCTGGTTGAGCAGCTCTTTTTCCAGCACGCCGGCATGCATGGCCGATTCATACGCATCGTCTTCAAAGAGGTCCCAGCCGGTAAAGACCAGATTGTCCAGATCAGCCAGAGGGACAAACTTTTTGATCTTGGGCGAATTGCCGTCAGTGCGTTTTCCCAGGCGTATGGTGCCCATCTGCGTCAGCGAGCCGATAGGCTCGGCAATTCCCTTGCGCACGGCTTCCACGCCGGCCATGAAAGTGGTGGCCACGGCGCCCATGCCGGGAATCATCACGCCGAGCTTGCCCTTGGCCGAAGCGATCTTAGTGGAAGTCGTCTTTTCAGAAGAAGCCATCAGTTTACGGAACCATCCTTAAGGTGAGTGGAAACCTGTTATCTTCTCGTATCGAGCACCGTTTGTAAACCTTGGAGTATCAGTTGCCCGTGGTTTCGACCGCATCCACACTGCAATTGTGCTTGCGAAGATGATCTGACAGCGAACGCCGGATATGACCAATTTTCCGCTCCGCCTGTCGTGCTAGATTTTTCTTACCCGGAACGTCTTTGATTTCATACCAGGAGAGAAACGCCTCCCGCAGCTGCTTATGAAGATCCTTCGCTATCTGGCATTGGCTCACAAAAAACGCTCCATGGCAGCCGGTAGCTTACGATGACGCGGTCACGCGCACTCTTCCCTTCCAGTGCGACCAGACAAACCATGTAATCGCCGCCAGCACCAGCACAACAATCACCGCATCCAGCCGGTGAAACCAGAGTTTGAGGCGCGGATCTGTCTCCCAACGTTCGCCCAGCTTCATCCCCACCCAGGCCAGCGCAAAGCACCAGGGCCACGAACCGGCGAAGGTGTATAGATGGAAACGGAGGCGGGGCATCCGGGCGATGCCGGCGGGCAGCGCGATGAAGGTTCGAATCACCGGCAGCAATCGGCCAAAGAAGACTGCCGCTGCGCCAAAACGCTGAAAGAAGCGCTCCGCCATCTCCAGTTCGTGCTTTCCCAGGAAAACATGGGAGCCATAGCGCTCTACCAGTGGCCGTCCGCCGTAGCAGCCGATCTCATAGGCGATCACGGAGCCGAGGTTGCAGCCGATGGCGCCGGCAGTCGCCACCAGGACGAGTGTGAAAGGCCAATGAGTAAGCGGATCATGCTGCCCGGTGTAAACCAGGTAACCGGCAAAGGGCATGATGACTTCTGAAGGCAAGGGGATACATGCCGATTCAATCGTCATCAGCAGAATGATGCCAAGGTAGCCCGTTTTTGAGATCACGGCGATGATAAACGCGCCTACAGCTTTGAGTATTTTTTCAAGCATCCGGTGGGTCTTTTCAGAAGTCCTGTGATTCCTGGGTAAAGGTATAGCCGGGCAGCGTTACACCGGCATCCATCTTGGCGATCTTGACCCGGATCGTTTCGGCTTCCGGGGCGCTCACCTTCGCCGGACGCAGCATCGCGTACTGCGTGAATAATTCGCCGTAAACCTTGGTGACCAGAAAGTTGTCGCCGCTTTCATCGCTGCGCCATACCTGGCCGGCTTGAACTGCTTTGACCATGAATTGAGACTACTCAAGGGTTGGAAGGCGCGTCAATCGGGCAATTTGCCGCTGAACAAGCCTTCTAACCCGGCCGCCGGACAGCGCACACCGACATAAAACGTGCCGAACAGCGCGTAAACCGCGCTGACCTCGTCAAAACGCATTTCGTAGATCAGCTTCTTGAAGATCATCGGATCGTCGGCAAACAGGTCAACGCCCCACTCCCAGTCGTCGAAGCCGATCGATCCCGTAATGATCTGCCTGACCGTGCCGGCGTAGCGCCGGCCCACCAGGCCATGCTCTTCCATCTGCCGCTGGCGCTCTTCGATGGGCAGGCTGTACCAGTTCTTGTCTTCACCGCGACGGCGATCCATGGGATAAAAACAGATATAGCGACTGGGCGGAATCTGCGGGAAGAGCCGCGGGCGCATGGCCTCCGTCTGGCGCTTCATCGTATCTTCGACGGCGGCTTTCCACTCCGGGGAATGTGGTTCAATTCCCTGCTCGCGCAGCGTGCGATACAGCTTGACTGAAGAGTCATAAAGCCCGAGTTCCACGACCGAGAGGTAGGAGGTGGTTTGCTCCAGGTAGTCGCTCATCCGTAGCCGTGAAATCTCCAGTTCTGCGGCCTTGAGCTGGTCAAAGGAGTTGCGGAAGTGGACCAGCAGCAGATCGCCCTTGTGTCCGAGGACCGAATACAAGGCGCTCTGGCCGTGTACGTCGTTTTCCGCCTTCATCAGGGCGGCGGAGGCTTCAGAGGTCATCTGGTGCTGCTGCGCCTCGCTCAACTTGCGCCACTCCGCCCAGCGAAAGCGGAACATCTGGTGCAGAACGCTGGAGCCCTCGAGCGTGAGAGGTACCGCGTGCAATTCGCTGCTGCTGATCTTTGTCTCGGCTTTGGTGCTGGATGCCATCGTGATTTCCTCTTGGTGTGCTCTTGTGATTGTAAGCCCGCTGCTTTAGATTTTGTGTCTATGCCTGCTGCCAAAACCAAGGCTCGAATAAAACCGGCGGCCAAGCCGGCCGTGGTTAGCAAAGCCAAGCCCGCCAATCCCAGGGTCGCTCAAAAACCAGCCAAAGCCAGGGCTGCTGTGCGTAAGTCTGCAAACGGTTATGATCCCGTGGCCCCGGCCCGCGTACAGGATATTTTAAATCGCCTGGATCAGCGTTATCCCAATGTGACCTGCGCCCTGCACCACAAGAGCGCCTGGGAGTTGTTAATTGCGACCATACTATCGGCCCAGTGCACGGATGTGATGGTCAACAAGGTCACACCGATTTTGTTCCAGAAATACCCCACGCCGCAGGCCATGGCGGCGGCAACTCCGGAGGAACTTGAACCGATCCTCCGGCCCACTGGCTTTTACCGCAACAAGGCTAAGTCCGTTGTCGGCGCGTCCAAAGGGATTATTGAGAATTTCGGCGGCCAGGTCCCTGACGAAATGAACACGATTCTCACCCTGCCCGGCGTGGCGCGGAAGACTGCGAATGTCGTGCTGGGAACATGGTTTAAGAAAGCTGTAGGCGTAGTGGTGGATACCCACGTTCATCGCATTTCGCGCCGGCTGGAGCTTACGCGCGCCGATGATCCTAAGAACATCGAACAGGACTTGATGAAGGTGATTCCGCAGGCCAAATGGATCGACTTTTCTCACCAGATTATTCATCACGGGCGCGCGCTGTGCGTTGCGCGCCGACCCAAGTGCGCTGAGTGCCCGCTCGAAAACCTCTGCCACGCCGCCGACAAGACGTGGTCGACGGTGGAGATTCATAAGTCGGCGCAGCCGTGAGAGAGCTCTGTATGAGCGAAAAAAGTGCTCTCGATCTCCTGACCGCCGGCGCCAAGATCATTGCGCCGGTGTTGGAACCTCATGGGTTCGTCTTTAAGATTGAAACCCACGCAAAGGGTTCCGGAGGATGGTTTGCCAGCGGCTCCTTCACCCGGGAGAATCGCAGTCTTGAACTTCATTTTCGCCAGTCCCTTGGTCTGGTCACCTATCACATCGACCAATCTTTGCTGAACCATGAAGCGTACATGCGTCTATTGGGTGTGTATGGAGAGAATCAATATCCTGACTTCCCGGACGAGCCGCTGGAATCATTTCGGCATCTCGCCGCAGATATTGAGAACCACTGCAAAGACTTCACCACCGGCGACGGCCTGCAGTTTCACCCCCTCGCCGCGATGGTCGCAAAAGATTCGATGATCTTTAAAGGCATACCGTGAAGCCGAACCCGACTGCAATCAATACCTCATCGTCACGCAGGGTGCCCGTGGCGCTGATCACGCTCATGGCGGTGTATGCCATGGCAGCTCTATTGCCGCTATTTAGCGGCATCGCACCGCAGTTGATCGTAGCTGCAAACATCATTCCTCCGGCTATTTTTGCTTTCGTACACGGCTCGCAAGTGTACCGTCTGCGCGGGATATTAGCTTTCACTGCCATCTGCTTCGTGGTCGGCAATATCCTCGAGAATATCGGCATTCGCACCGGCTTTCCCTTTGGCAGTTATTCCTTCACTGATGTGATGGGTCCCAAGCTGCTCGGCGTGCCGCTGCTGATGGGACCGGCATATCTTGCCATCGGATACACCTCGTGGATTCTGAGTCAGATAATTCTCAGCCCAGCGGAGGAGATCGATCTGCGTCCGCGAATTTTGGCTACGCCCCTGCTAGCCACCTGCATCATGGTGGCCTGGGACTTTTCCGCTGAGCCAATGTGGTCTACCGTTGGCCACTTCTGGATCTGGCGCCATGGCGGTCCCTATTTCGGCATACCTATCTCCAATTTTCTCGGCTGGTTTCTTGCCAACTACATCATCTTCCAAGTGTTCGCGCTGTACCTGGCCAAGCGCGCTGTGGCCGAGGGCGTTGCCCGCGTGTACTGGCGTCTTGGAGTGATCTCTTTTCTGGTTGTGATTGCTGCCAGTCTCGCTCGATCTGCCCTGGTTTGGAGTTTTGGCGTCATACCCGATGCTACAGGCATTCCATGGCGGGCTGGGTCCATCGCACTGGCATCCGCGATGGTCTCGCTTCTCCTGATGGGAACCTTTGCATTTCTTGCCGGCAGGAAGGTTCTGGGAAAATCAACAGGCAATGACCGGCACGCTCCTGCTATTCTTGCTGAAAAAGCCGCGCTCGAGTGAGCTTTCACGCCGCGAGCGTGGGGTTGGTTTCTGATGCAACTACATATCCGCATGTATCGGCTTCGGCTGACAGCTGCAGCTTTGTTCTGGGCTTCGCTGAGCGTCCTCTGCCAGACGACGCCGTCATCTTCCGCGGCCATCACCGATCCCGCCCAGATCACCTCAAAACAAAAATTCAATATCCAGCCCTTCACCATTGAAAAGCTTTACATGACCCGCAACGTCGGCGACAGCTCATGGTCCCCCGACGACAAGCAGGTGGCGTTCGTGACCAATATCAGCGGTCGCAGCAATATCTGGGTGGTTTCTTCGCAAAGCGGCTGGCCCACCCAGCTGACCGTGAGCAACCAGCGGCAGGCGAACATCGCCTGGTCGCCCAAAGGCCGCTGGATCGCCTACAACTCGGATTACGACGGCAACGAGCAGTGGGACGTGTTCCTGGTCTCAACCGAAAATGGCCAGGCGGTAAACCTCACCAACACCCCTGAGGTTTCTGAAGAGAATCCGGTCTGGTCTCCCGACGGCGAGAAGCTGGCTTACATCGTGAAGCCGAAGCAATCGCCCAACTACGAGATCGACGTGATGGCAACGCTGACGAAGAAGATCACGCACATCACCAGTAACACTCCGGCGCAGCTCAGCAATGTCAATCCTATCTGGTCGCGGGACGGCAAATGGATTGTCTTCACCCAGCAGGATGCGGCCGGCAAAAGCTCAAATATTTTTATAGTAAGTTCAAACGGCGGCAAAGCAACAAACCTCACGCTGCACAAAGATGAGCAGAACTTTGCTGCAACTGACATCTCTCCCGATGGCAAGACCGTGCTGCTTACCTCCAACGCGGATAACGGCTACGCGAATGCGGCGCTGCTCGATATCGCGAGCAAAAAGATCACCTGGTTGACGAATGATAAGTGGGAGGTAACTTCAAGCAAGTTTTCTCCTGATGGCAAGCGCCTTACCTGGACGACCAACGTCGACGGCAACCAGGAGATTTACATTTATTACGCAGCTACGCGGCGGGCGCTCGCGTTACCGGTCGCCAGGGGAGTCAATTCTCTGGCTGGAGCAGATACGCCGTTCAGCCACGATGGATCTCGTTTGCTCTACACGCATAATGGCCCGAACGCTCCCAATGATATATGGGCCTATGATTTCTCCGCACAGAAGGCGCAACAGATCACTAATTCATTGATCGGCGGAATTCGCAGCGAAGACATGGTTGAGCCGTTCCTGGTCCACTATCCCAGCAAGGACGGCAAGTGGCAGATCTCCGCGTTCCTGTATGTGCCTTACAACGCGGAAAAGAACGGCCAAAATGCGGCTATCGTGTCGATTCATGGCGGCCCTGACGCGCAAACAGTGAACTCTTTCAATCGCAACATTCAGTACCTGGTGAACCAGGGCTACTTTGTGATTGCGCCGAACTACCGTGGCTCAAGCGGCTACGGCAAGGAATTTGAAGACGCCAACCGCTTCGATATGGGCGGCGGCGATCTTCAGGATGTGATCTCGGCGGCGGAGTGGATCAAGAAAACCGGCTTCATTGATCCCAAGAAGATCGCGGTGATGGGCGGGAGCTACGGCGGCTATCTAACCATGATGGCCGTTACCAAGGCACCCGATCTGTGGGCTGCCGGCGTGCCCATTGTTCCGTTCGTCAACTGGTTCACCGAGATTGAAAACGAAGACCCGGCGCTGCGCGAATATGACATGGCCACCATGGGCGATCCCATGAAAGACAAGGCGCGGCTGCAGGATCGCTCGCCGATCAACTTTGTCGATCAGATCAAAGCTCCGCTGCTTCTCCTGGCCGGCGGCAACGATCCGCGCTGCCCGCACACCGAAGCGGAGCAGGTAGCGAGCGCCATTAAGAAGCGCAAAGGTGTGGTTGAGATCAAGGTCTATGACAACGAAGGCCACGGCTTCGCCAAGATCGAAAACCAGATCGACGCCAACACGCGCGTGGCTGATTTTCTCAAGAAGTATGCCGAGCCGGCGAAGTGCGGATGTAATGTGGAGTAATCCCACCACTTGAGTTGTGTCGGAGGTAAACTCTACCGCAAAGGGCGCGAAGGACGCCAAGGAAGAGGACGGATTCGATTACTTAGCTACCTCAGCGTCCTTGTGCGTAAGGGTGCAAGCCCGCTGGATGGTTGACTCGCAATCCCTTGCGGCCTTTGCGGTTAGTCACTCTTTGCGGGAACCCGATGCGCGGCAACAACTCACGCGCCGCGTCGCACAAACATGAAGCTCCCTAACTGGACCAAAGCTGCCGCGGCAAGAGCGAGGGTGAAAGAGAGGACCGCTCCGGTTCTGACAAGGGATGTTGAGAGCACCAGAAAAAAAGTGGCCGCAGTGTAGAGGCCCATGGTCACGCCGCGCAATACCCTTATCGCAGAAGAAGCGCTCTGGTGGTGGCTAAAGACCGCAATAATGGTGGTGTACGCGGGAAAGGCTGTGAGGATTCCGCTGCGCTGAGGTCCCATGGCTTTGGCTACGGCTGTAAGCGTAACCACCATGATCGTCGCGGTAATCATGCGCAGCCAGAGCTCATACTTTCGGCGCGGCAGCACCGGATCATCCTGTGAAGGCCGCGGGAAAGCGAGGAGAATTCCGGCGAGCGCTCCGACTACAAGGACAAACGACCACACCACACCGATGTGGACAGGCAACAACATGAACGCCACGATGGCGTAGCCGGCCCATCCAGCCAGCATGCTGGCCCACCAGGAAAGCTTGGGGCAGCAGAGAGCATAGACCAAGCCAAATGCCGCCCAGGCGATGATCCCGAGCAAACTCCCCACCGCCGCTGCTGACGCAAACCCGTGGCCTTCCTGCAGCAACAGAAAGAGCAGGATCGGCCCGGAATTCAACGGAAGGCCCAACAGCCAGCCCGCGATTCCGGGGCCCCATTTTCTGCCGGCCAGGCTAACCAGCCCGATCAGAACCGGGGCGATGATGATTTTGACCAGGAGCACTCAGCATTTTACAGGCTGAGCTCAAATCACTTTGCGGGCGAAGGCCGTGCGGAAACTAAATCGGCAATGGCGGCAACCAGCCCTTGCATGGTGTACTCGGCGGCTTCGATATCAGGCGACAAGCCTGCCTGCTTTAGCGTTGCAGTGGTGACTGGGCCAATCGATGCCAGCTTCACGCCTTCCAGCATACTGTCGCGGTCATTTCCCAGCAGTGCGAGAAAATTTGCCGCGGTGGATGAACTGGTGAAGGTAATGATGTGTGGCTGCGTCGCCGGATCAGCAAAGACCTGCTTCAGCCTGGCTGCGGCATCTTCCGGGACAACGGTTTCGTAGGCCTCCATGACGTCTACCTGCGCTCCGATTTTGCGCAACTCGTCCGGCAGAACGTCACGGGCGATCTTGGCGCGCACGAGGAGAATGCGGCTGTGTTGAGTGATCCTTCCCCGCAGGGCTTCAACCACCGATTCGGCGACATATTTTTCCGGCACGATCGATACCGATACGCCTTCGGATTGAATAGCCGCTGCGGTGGCCGGACCGATCGCGACTACGAGCAAATGCTGCATATCCGCGATCGGCAGTCCCTGACGGTGGTAACGTTCAAACAGCGTCTCTACGCCATTCACGCTGGTGAGAATCAGCGTGTCATAGTGATCGATCTTGAGCAGAGCATGGTCCAGAGCCGCAAAACTCCCGGGCGGCCTGATTTCAATCGTCGGCACCTCGATCACTTCAGCGCCCAGTTCGCGCAACGGCAGTGACAATCCGGCGGACTGCCTGCTGGCCCGCGTCACCAGAATGCGCCAGCCGGCCAGCGGAAGCTCTTTGCCGCTTTTGATGGAAACAGGGTTATGGCTCATGGCTGCTTCGGCACCGCCACTTCCTGGGCATAAACCTCGGCCAGGATCTTTTCTGCGCCGCGCGTCAGCAGCGTTTGCGCGACCTGGCGCCCTAGCGCTTCCGGTGCGTCGCCTTCAGCTTGTTCCCGGAGAATCTTGCTTCCGTCAGGATGGCCAACCATCGCGCGCAGATGCAATTTGCCATTGCGCTGCTCGGCATAAGCGCCGATCGGCACCTGGCATCCCCCGCCGAGCGATCCCAGAAGCGCGCGCTCACACTCGATTGCCTGCCGCGTATCGGCATGATTGAGAAACGACAGCAAGCTTAGCGTCTGCTGGTCATCGCGTCGCGTCTCAATGGCCAGCGCGCCCTGCCCAACTGCCGGGCACATCACGTCGGCAGAGATGCGCGAGCGAACATGGCTGTCGAGCCCCAGGCGGTGTACGCCGGCGGCAGCGAGAATAATGGCGTCATATTCGCCGGATTCAAGTTTTCTGAGGCGTGTATCAACATTGCCGCGCAAAGGAAATATCTCAAGATCAGGCCGCAGCGCTTTCAACTGGCATTGCCGGCGCAGGCTGCTGGTACCGACCTTCGCGCCACGCGGCAGATCGTCGAGCGCAGCATACTTCACCGAGATGAACGCGTCGCGCGGGTCTTCACGCTTCATGATCGCCGCCAGCTCAAATTCAGGCGACAGTTCCGTAGGCACATCTTTCAGGCTGTGCACGGCCAGATCCACGCGTTCATCGGCCAGGGCGTCTTCAATCTCCTTGGTGAACATCCCCTTGGTGCCGACTTTGGCCAGGGCTACGTTGGTAATCTTGTCGCCTGTGGTCTTGATGACCTCGATCTCGACGGTGTGTCCCTGCTGGCGCAGGAGACCGGCCACATGGTTGGCTTGCCACAGTGCGAGCTGCGAGCCACGCGAGCCGATGCGAAGTCTGGCCATGAAATTACTCTTTGGGTTTTCCGGTATTCAGATTGAACAGCCGCCGGATCATCTCATGGATGGTAGCAGCCTCAGGGTGATCGGTGGAAGATTTGAGCGTGGTGATGGGCGTATGCAGCAGTTTGTTGATGATGCCGCGGGTCATGGCTTCAATCGCGGCTTCCTGCTCTGCCGTGATGGTTCCCAGGCGGCCGCGTATCCGGTCGACTTCCGCCTGGCGGATGGTCTCGCAATATTCCTGCAGCGAAAGGATCGTCGGCACCACGGCCAGGGATTTCATGCGCAAGGTAAAGCGGTCCACCTCGAGCTCAATAATCTTTTCCGCCCGCTCGGCTTCCTTCCTGCGCTCGACCGCGTTGTCTGAGGCAACCGACTGCAGATCATCCACGTCATAGACAAACATTCCATCCAGCTTGTTCATGTCCGGGTCAACGTTGCGCGGCACAGCGATATCGATGAAAAAGACAGGGCGATTGCGGCGCTCCTTGCGTAGCCGCTCGCCGTGTTCGCGGCGGAAGAGCGGCTCGGTTGCGCCGGTTGAGGTCAGGATGATATCGGCATGGTCGGCAGTTTCGTACATCTGCGCAAAGGGAACGGCGCGCCCGCCAAAGCTTTCCGCCAACTCCTCGGCGCGCGCCTGCGTGCGGTTGCTGACGATGATGTTCCTGGCGCCGTGAGCAATCAGGTGCCGCGCCGCCAACTCGGCCATCTTGCCTGCCCCGACCAGGTAAACCGTCCGGTTTTCCAGCGAACCGAAAATCTTCTCCGCCAGCTGCACCGCAACCGAGGCGATCGAGACACTGGAGCTGCCGATCGCGGTCTCTGTGCGCACGCGTTTGGCCACGGCAAAGGCGCGCGATAGCAGCGCCTCCAGTGCGGAATGCACCGCGCCCAGGCCGCGGGCGATGGCGTACGCTTCTTTTACCTGGCCCAGAATCTGTGATTCGCCCACAACCATTGAGTCCAGACTGGAAGCCACGCGGAAGACATGGCGCACAGCTTCGCGTTGCTCGAATTCATAAATATGCGAGTTCAGCGTAGCCGGGCTCACGCCGAAGTAGCTGCCGAGAAAGCTGCGCAGGTCAGCGCCCTGCCGGATACTGGTCAGCACCTCGACGCGATTGCAAGTGGAGAGGACCATGCCTTCGTCCACGCCTGGCTGCTGCACCAGGCGGCGGATCGCGTCGGGCAATTGCGCTTCTGAGACCGCAAGCCGCTCCCGCACCTCAAGAGGCGCGCTCATATGATTCACGCCAATGAGGTGAAAGGTCATGGAGCAATAAACCTGTGCGTCTGGCTGAAATTGTTGGCTGCCCAGGCCAGCAGAGCCGCGCCAAATGCGAAGGTCGCAAGATAAGCTGCCCGGCGTCCGCGCCATCCGGCATTCCAGCGCGTGTACAAGAGCACCATGTACACCACCCACATGAGCCCGGAAAGCAGGATTTTAGGATCGGCAAAATAGCGCGTTCCGAAGCGTGCTTCCGCCAGAATGGAGCCGGCGATCAAGCCCAGCGTCATGAACGGGAAACCCCAGATCAGGCATTTGAAGCCGATTTCGTCGATGGTGGCCAACGCGGGCAGGCGCGACCAGAAGCTGCTCATGCCGGTTTTGCTTTTGAGATTTCGTTCCTGAATGAGATACAGAATGCTGGCGATGAAGCTGAAAAATAAGGCTGAATATCCGATGAGGATCAGAGCTACGTGGATATAAATCCATTGCAGGCTGACAAACATGGGCGCTGAAGGCTCGGTAGGCTCAGCGTACGATGACGCGGAAAACGTGAGCCAGAAGACCAACGGAAACACCGCGAGCCCGGGCGAAGTAGCCCCGAAACGCGCATAGATCAAAAAGAAAAACATCATCAGCACGAACGCAAGCAGCGACTCCAGGCCGTGCATCGAACTGGGGGCCCAGGTACCGCTGAACATTGCGTTTTCTACGATGGAGACAAAATGGAATACCGAACCCAATCCGACCGCAGGTAAGCTGATCCGGGTGAGGACCTTCCTGCCGCTCCACAAAGAAGCCAGAGCACACAGCAAGCCTACCCCGTATAGACATAGGGCTACGCGTAGCCAGAACAGCGGAAGCATAAGTGATTCGATTATAAGCCGCTTTTGGCCGGAAACTGCACGTGATCCCAGCGCGTCGGAGTTCCGGCCAGGCCATACCGGATGCCGACTTTTTAGAGCCCTGGTGGCCAAGCTTTGGGTGGAGCCTTCCGGTCAGCTACTGAAGGGTCATTCTGTTGCGCTTACCGCGATTGGCCGGCTCGCGATGTTTTTTAAAGGAGCATCCCTGCTCTGACATCCGAAAGCGTGGTCTTGGGGGGAAAAAGTTAATTTTGTTGCCGTTTTAGCTTCAGGTACCCAAGTAACGTTTGCAACACAACTACCCTTGGTCTAGATTAGTGCCAACTTAATTTGGAAGCCAGCCGCTTTGGGCATTTTCAAGCTCGACGGAAGCAAATGCCGCGACTGTGACACAAGACAAATTCTGCGGATGCAATAGCGATAACGCCTGCATGGGGCAAAGTGTGCCCTGAAATTCCGGATGCTGGCGCCACTCGAAGCATGCCTGTCTGCAGGAAGATTGTGTTGCCTTCGCAGGCCCAGGCAGGCAACAGGTGTTATGAAACACAAGATCCTTTTTGTCTACGATCAGAGCACGACGTTGCTGATCGAGCAGATGCTGTTTTCGCGACGCGGAGATTACAGTCTGATCGCGGCGCGTGACAGCAAAGAAGCCATCCAGATTGCGCTGGCGGAGCACCCGAATTTGATCCTCATGGATAGAACTCCGGCGAACCTCGAGGCTTGCCGGGAAATGCAGAAGAACGAGAAGCTGCAACGCATCCCTGTGCTCATGGTAACCAGTGCCGCTGATAGTTCCTGTGAAAATGGCGCCTCCAGCGGTTACAGCGAGGATCCATCTCAGTCTCTCAACTGGCACGGACTGCTGGAGATGGTAAATACCTATCTGGCCGCGCGGGGAGTCAACTTACCCCGCTGACGGCGGCGGATCGGATGAAGGCACCGTGAAGGCAGGCTGGTGCTTAACGAATCGCCAGCTTGCGATATTTCTCAGCCGCTGCCTCAGATGAGATGTGCGTGTAGTACACCTCTTTGAGAAAGTACGGTTTGGCCCGGCTGCCCATGATCGGCAGGATTTCGATGTGCCAGTGGTAATCCTCGTCCACCGTCTTCCAATACTGCAGGATGTTCGATTTCTGATAGGTGTTTGGCACCGTGTGCAGAACCATGTGAAACGATTCGGCAATGCTCATCACACGCTGCAGTGTGCGCCGGATCAGCGCGGCGAGTTCCGCCAGATGCGCTGACTTCGACGTGACCGAACGTTCGAACGATGAATCGTGTTTGCGCGGCATAATCCAGATTTCATAGGGCACGCGCGAAGCAAAAGGACAGAGGGAGACAAAATGGCCCTGCGCTTCGACGATGCGCAGGTTGGTCCGGAACTCCTGCAAGAGCGTGTCACAGAAAACGCAGCGCTCTTTATCCATGTAATAGTCGCGCGAGGCGCGCAGTTCGTAGAGCACGCGCCGGGGCACAAATGTAGTCGCAGTGAGTTCGGAAACCGGATGATCGAATTCCTGTCCCGCCGACGGCCCATGGTTCTTGAACATGGTGACGTATTTGAAGCGCAGATCACCTTTGAGGTCCTGGATGCGTTGAGCGGCCAGCAGCAGGAACTGGGATATCTCGACGTCCGACGACTGCCATAGTTCGATATCGTGCCGTATGCTCTGCACCAACACCTCGTGCGCACCCACGGTGTTCATGGCGTCATAGATGCCCTCGGCATGGCGATGCGGCTCGCCCTCAATCCGGTACAAAGGTGCGGGATGCACCATCGCCATCACGGGACCAGCGCCGTGGTCGGAGGAGTTCAACGCGGCGATCATCTGCGGCGCATTTTGCGATCCAGGGCAAAACGGGCAGTGGCCGGGCGGGCTATGCCGCTCCACGTCATCGCCTACGATGACCCAGGAGCGCGTAATCGGGTCTTTGCGCAGTTCCATGTCTGCTTCTAGGAAAACAGAGGTAGGCAAGAACGGTCAATAGAGAGGGGTCATCATGATCTCAGGACCCATCTTGCCGGATTGATGCTCGAAAGGCTGTACAAGGCGAGAATCGCTTGCGGCGGCCTTTGTTATTCTGAAAAGCCATGACCGCGCCGGCGCATGATGCATCGAAAATCCTTCTGGAGCTGGGAGCGGCGATCCTTGGCCTGGCAGTGCTGGCGCGCCTGGCTACGCGCTTCGGGTTTTCTGCCATTCCTCTCTATCTGCTGGCCGGGCTTGCCTTTGGCACCGGCGGTCTCGCGCCTCTTAACGTGAGCCAGGCGTTTATTCGCACCGGCGCCGATATCGGCGTGCTCCTGCTTCTGTTCATGCTCGGCGTGGAATTTACCGGCGAGGAGCTCAAGCACAACCTGCGCATCGGGCTACCCGCCGGTGCAATGGATCTGGTGCTCAATTTCGCGCCCGGAGTAATCGCCGGCCTGATCCTGGGATTCCATCCGCTGACCTGGTTCTTGCTGGGCGGTATTACATACACCTCGTCATCCGGGATGATTGCCAAAATGATCGACGATCTGGGGTGGATGGATAATCGTGAAACACCTGCGGTGCTCTCCGTGCTGGTTCTCGAGGATCTGGCCATGGCGATCTATCTTCCTCTGATGGCTGTGCTGTTGGGCGGAGGCGGCACGCAGAAAATCGTATTTGCGGAATTTGTAGCGATTGGGACCGTGGCTGTGATCCTGTTGATCGCGCTCCGCTGGGGGCAGCAGGTAAGCCGATTCTTTGCTCATGAATCGGATGAGATTATTCTGCTCTCGATCTTCGGCGCCGTGCTCCTGGTGGGCGGGCTGGCGGAAAGAATGCGAGTGTCTGCCGCCGTGGGAGCATTTCTGGTAGGCATCGCTCTTTCCGGGCCGATCGCCGAAAAAGCGCGCCGACTGGTAGCCCCGTTACGCGATCTGTTTGCCGCGACTTTCTTTTTCTTCTTCGGCATGGAAATTGATCCAGCCACGCTTCCGGGAATGCTGGTTCCGGCACTCGTCCTTGGATTGGTGACCACCGCAACCAAAGTCCTGACCGGTTATTGGGCAGCGCAACGCATCGGTGCCGATAAGAAAGGCCGCATCAGGGCAGGGCTGGACCTGGTGGCGCGGGGAGAATTTTCGATCGTAATTGCCGGTCTGGGTGCGGCAATGGAGCCGCGACTTGGTCCGCTGGCCGCTGCGTACGTTCTGTTTTTGGACGTGTTGGGTCCCGTCATGGTGCGGTTCGCACGCTTCTGAGGTCAACTTTGGCACCCGGATTCCCTTCCTGACATCATCCAGAGACTCTCTCTGAGCGTCGAGCGGCGACCGGACGTAATCAGCTTGCCTCGGTGAAGAAATTTGCGCAGTTTTTGTGTGCGTCTGTCACAAATCGGCTCGCAGATTCTCTATAATCTGCTAAACGCCGAATTCGTCGAATCGCCACATCAGGAGAGTTCAGCAGTATGGCGGAGAAAACTTCCGAAACTTCCGAGAAAAGCCGTAAAAGTAATTCACGCAAGAAGACGACTTCCAAAAAAGTCGCCAGTGTAACCCCGATCAGCCAGGGCAGCCTGGCGCATGAAACAAACAGCTCAGAACCCAATGAAACCAAGTCACATCCGGCCGAGCCTATGGTTCTGGAACAGATCCGCTTCCGCGCCTATGAGATTTTTGTTGAGCGGGGCAGGCTGCACGGATTCGACCAGGAAGACTGGGCCCGGGCTGAGGCAGAGATCCTGGCTAAATTTCATAGAGAAAAAAGCGCATAGGGCGAATGAAACAGGCATTATTGCTCGATGACAATACAGCCCAGTTGACGATTCGTGAGATGGTGCTGCGCCAGGCGCACATTCAGAGCCATGTAGCGACGCAGGGACAGAGCGCTCTGGCCCTGCTGCGAAGCCAACCGGGGCGGGAAAGGATCGGCGTGGTGGTTACGGACCACTTCATGCCGGATATGGATGGCGTCGAGTTCGTACGGCAGCTGCGTACGTTTAACCGGGAGGTTCCGGTGATTGTGATCAGCGGCCAACCCGATGCCGATAGTGAATACGATGGACTGGACGTGGTTTTTCGCAACAAGCCTTGTGAGCCGGAAGACCTGATTTCGCTGGTCCGGGCGGCCCTGAACGATTCTCAAGGTAAGGCCTCCGCCTAATTGAATCGTTGCAGAGGGCGTGAAAGCATATTAAGCTCCAACCGATGCCATTACTAGGAAGTGTTTGTCTTGTATTCGCCTTAGCCCTTACCCTCTACTGCTTTGTGGTAGGGGTAATCGGGATTGTTCGCAAGGACGCGGTTGGCACGGCTTTGGCGGAGACGGCGCGCCGTGCGGGCATCGCGAGTTTTGTCGCTGTCCTGATTGCTGCCGGAGCTCTGGTGTATGCCGGCTTGACAGATGATTTTTCTGTCGCCTACGTCATGCACCACTCCAATCGCGCCCTACCTATACCGTACAAAATTGCCGTGCTCTGGTCGGGACAGGAAGGTTCGATCCTGTTTTGGATCCTGCTCCTCTCCGGGTACGGCTTTGTACTGCGCGTGCGACACAAAGTGGATCGACAGCTGGTGGCAACAGCCTCGGTTGTCATGGCGGGCATTCAGGTTTTCTTCCTGATCCTGGCCAACTTCGTTGCCAGGCCCTTTGGCATCATGGATCGGGTGGTGGCGGACGGCGCCGGCCTGAATATCCTTCTGCAATATCCGGAGATGGTGATCCATCCACCCATGCTTTACATGGGCTACGTGGGTCTCTCCGTCCCGTTCGCTTTTGCGCTGGGCGCTTTGATCATGCGCTATCCGGGCGAAAAATGGATTCACATTACCCGCCGCTGGACCATGGTGGCATGGCTCTTTTTGACTTTCGGCATCTCGCTTGGCGGACACTGGGCTTACAACGTGCTCGGCTGGGGCGGCTACTGGGGATGGGACCCGGTTGAGAATGCTTCCTTCTTCCCCTGGCTCACCGGCACGGCATTCCTGCACTCGGTGATGATGCAGGAAAAACGCGGCATGATGAAGGTCTGGAACGTCTGGCTGATCTTTATCACCTTCATGCTGTCGATCCTGGGCACCCTGCTGACGCGCGCCGGCCTGGTCAGCTCGGTGCATGCCTTCGCGCAATCGAGCATTGGCCCGTGGTTTACCACGTTCCTGTGCATCATCTTTGCTGTCTGCCTGTTCTTCTACATTAAGAATCGCGATCACCTGAAATCAGAGAATCAGCTGGAATCGCTGGCTTCGCGCGAGTCCAGCTTCATGTTCAACAATCTGCTGCTGCTGGGCGCGATGTTTGCCATCCTCTGCGGCACGTTGTTTCCGATTCTTTCTGAAGCAGTCCGCGGCTACAAAATCACGGTTGGAGCGCCGTTCTTCAACAAGGTTGCCATTCCGATCGGCCTGCTGCTTCTCTTCCTCACGGGTGTTGGTCCGCTGCTGGCGTGGCGCAGCACCTCAGTGGGAAGCATCAAGCGGAACTTTACCTGGCCTTTGGTTTTCTCGGCTCTGGTGGGCATTGTATTGATTGTGGTCAGCCTGCCGCCGCGGATGGGCGCCGCGACAGGACCCTGGCTGAAGACATGGCTTTCCGGACTCGAACTGCCCAAGTTCTACTCCTGGCTGGCATTTGTGATCGGTGCGATGGTGATCGCAACAATTGCTTCTGAATTTTTCCGCGGCGGGCGCGTGCTTCAGGGCAAGCTCAACACCAACATTGTTTCTGCCATGTATCACCTCATGCGACGCAACATGCGGCGCTACGGCGGATACGTTGTCCATCTTGGCATTGTGGTTCTGTTCATCGGAGTTGCCGGCCTGGCGTTCAATCAGGACAAAGAGCAGGAGATGGGCCGCGGAGACAAACTGCAGGTCGGCCACTATACGCTGGTGGGCGCCGATTACACCCAGGATGACAACGCGAACTACACCTCGGAAGCGGCGCTGCTTGAAGTCTATAAAAACGACCAGCATGTTCTGACCATGACCCCTGAACTGCGCTTCTACAAAGCCAATGGCGGCCAGCCTGATCACAAGGTGGCAATCCACTCTACGCTGCTGGAAGATTTATATGTGATCTACGAAGGCAAGAACCCTGATAACGGGCACCCGATTATCAAAGCATATGTGAACCCGCTGGTTTCATGGGTATGGATTGGGGTTTTGATCGTGACCTTCGGAACCGGCCTGGCGCTGGTGCCAAATGCCGCTCCGATTGCGGCCCGGGTTCCCCAAGCCGTTGCCGTCGCCACCCTGGATAAGCAAGGAATGCAGCCGGCTGGAGTGGGTAAATGAAGCGGTTTTCCAAGCTGTTGCTCTTGCCCGTGCTGGTAGTGCTATTGATGGGGGCGGACAATCAGGAAGCGCGCTACCAGAACATTGGCGGCAAGATCATGTGCAGCTGCGGTTGTGCGCAGATGCTTCTGAAGTGCAATCATGTCGGCTGCCCTAATTCTGACCGCATGATCCGCGAGCTGCGCGCCAACGTGCAGAACACCAGCAATGACGAAGAGGTATTGAACTGGTTTCGCAAGAATTGGGGCGTGACTTCGGTGGTGGAGCCTTCGACTCACGGCTTTGAACTGATGGCCTGGATTCTGCCCGTGGCCGCTCTGGGATTGGGTTTGCTGCTGGTAATCCTGCTGGTTCATAACTGGAGACTGCGCAGCGCCAACGTCGCGCCGGCCGATCTCACGCTCGATCCAAAACTTGAAGCGTTGCGCGCGCGCGCCCACCAGGAGACGGAAATATGAACTCGCAGCAATTCCAGGTTCTGGTGGAGATTTTTTTCAGCCTGTTTGCTACCGGCGTGTTAATCTACATTTTTTTGCCCAGCCGTGACGTCGACACCGGCGCGGACAAGACACGCGCAGCCTACCTCTATGAACGCAAGGAAGTCGTCTACGAGAATTTGCGCGACCTGAATTTTGAGTTTAAGGCGGGCAAGTTCACCCAGGCAGACTATGACGCCATGCGCATCGGCATGGAAGCTGAAGCAGCCCGAATCCTTGCCGAAATCGAAACCCTGGAATCCGTAAAAGCCTGAAGGAGCCCGTCCATTGAAACGCATTTCAATTCTAGTTTTCCTGCTGGCTTGTTCCCTGGCCGCGGCAGCCGAGCCTCTGAAAGGCATTGTCCAAAACAGCACCACCAACAAACCTTCCGTGGGCGATGAAGTCACGCTCAAGCGGATCGGCAATGGCATGGAGGACGTCGGCAAGACCAAGACCAATGGAAAAGGCGAATTCTCCTTCAATGTTCCGGCTACGCCGCAGCCTTATGTTGTCTGGGTCGAACACCAGGGCGTGACGTATACAGCCCGGGCCATTCCGGGAGGCAGTCCGGTTGCAGTGCGGGTCTTTGATGCTGCGCCGAGCTTGAAGGAAATCAGCATTCTTGAGCACGCCATGGTGTTCCACAGCGGAGACAAGTCTGATGTTTTGATCGGCGAGGAGATTTACACCGTCGGCAACAACTCAACTCCGCCCCGCACGCTCATGAACGACCGCACGTTCGAGTTCTATCTGCCAGAAGGCGTCACGATTACGGAATCGAGCGTGCGCACCAGCAGCGGCACTGAACTGAAAACACCCGCGATTCCGGGAGGCGAGAAGAATAAGTACGGATTCAAGTTTCCGATTCGCCCGGGAGAGACGCAATTTCACGTTATCTACAACCTGCCCTACTCCGGCAGCCTCAAGGTCGATCCCAAATCTGCCCTTGCCACCAGGTCGCTGATGGTTGTTGCCCCTGGATCAATGAAATTTGAGCCCGTGGATAAGTCTCTGTACCAGCTCAAGCCCAATCCGCAATTTCCGGGCCTGAATTTTTATGTGGCTATGAACGTCGCTTCGCAACAGCAGACCGGGTTTGAGATTTCAGGCACCGGTGCACTGCCCGAAGAGCAGCAGGCTTCGGGGGGCCAGGGCCAGGCAGGCGACAATCGCCCCGGTGGTGGACTGGGCGTGCCCAACGAGATGCCTGATCCCTTGCGCTCCGGCCAGTGGGTTTTTCTGGGTGTCTTATCTCTCTTTTTGGCCGCGGGCGCAGTGTACGTCTTCACCACCAACCAGAGAGCGGTGGTTGCGGTCGGGGGATCAGCGAAGACCAAAGATCGCGCCGGAATGCTGATGGAGGCCATGAAAGAAGAGGTCTTTCAGCTGGAGTCAGACCGACTGCAGGGCAAGATTTCTCCCGAGGATTACCAGACAGCCAAAGCAGCGCTGGATAAAACGCTGCAGCGCGCAGTGCAGAGATCATCTGCAGGGAAAGGAAAATAGCGGCTCATCATCGACGCGGTGATGTAATCTTGCTATTGGGCTGGTTCACGAATCCACATGAGCCTCATCGTCAAATCTTCGTCACTGCATGGCGCCGGCGTTTACACCACAGCTCCAATCAAAAAAGGCGCTCGCGTTCTGGAATACACGGGCCCACGTTTATCTGCCAAGGCGTGCGAAGGAATGTACGCAGACACTGAAGTCACCTACCTGTTTGCGATGGACGATCCCAACGTGATCATCGACGGTTTTGGCATGGCGGCGTTTGTGAACCACACCTGCGATCCAAACTGCGAAACCGACCAGATTGACGACAGCATATGGATCCTGGCCTTGCGCGACATCGCAAGCGGCGAAGAGTTGACCTATGACTACAACCTGTTCGACGGCGATCCGGGCGAGCAGGCGCCGTGTTATTGCGGTTTGAAGGGCTGCCGCGGAACGATGTTTTCTGAAGAGGAGATCGCGCGGCAAAAGAAAATTCTGCGTCAACGGAAAAAGCGTCGCGCCGCTGCCAAAGCCCGGCGTCGCCGCGCGCGCAAAGCAGCCTGAGCGGCCCGTTCGGCATTCATTTCCCTGTTCCCTTAAGGGGCTATCTTTGCGGTGGAGTTGAAGCTACGGTTGCGCTGATGGGTTGATCCAGGCGAATCACCATGCCTGTCTGAGCGGGAAGGTTTACGTCTTTGCCTTTGATGGAAAGGACATAGCCGCCGCCCGCCAGGGTTCCAATCGCCAAGCCTTTGAGCGGAGTGCCGAACGCCGTTCCGGGTCCGCTGCCTACACCTGTACCTTTGGCAATATCTCGACCGCTGTCTCCCTGCGGAAGACGGCTGGCATTGTCGGTTCGTTTCGTACTCATCCCGTTGGTGGTGTTCACAGAGATCAGCGTTGCCGTAAGAGGAAGGGTTTGTCCGTCAGGCAAAACGACATCGCGAAAACGCACGCTCAGGGAGCTCTTGTCCTTCAGGGCAGCCATCGTCTTGCTATCGTCCGCTTCGGCAACCTCGCCTTCAACCCGCGCGCCGGTGGGAATTACAACATCGTTGTTGCCGCGAGCCGGCTCCGCTATGGTCGCGGTAAACCTGTCTCCTGGCTTTGAGGTTTTGGTGGAAAGAGGCGTATCCAGCGTTGCGCGAATCTCGGTTCCCGCAGCAATCTGGTCCACCGTACCGACCCCTGGACCGGGAGGATTGGCAACGGGGTTACCGGATGTGACCGGCTGATTCGTACCAGGGCTCGTACCCGGAGTCGTTGTGTTCTTTTGCGTGTCCTCACCGGTGTTCGGTGGCGCGGTAGCGCCGGGAGCTGGAGGCGGCGTTTGCGGGGTGCTTCCGCTGCCGGCCGGAGTCTGGGCAAAAGCAGCGCCGATCATAAGCAGCGCCAACAAAACCAGGGTGGCTGCTCTGCGCATGGGAAAAATTCCTCCTCGGAGTCAACAGGGTGAGAAGCCGCCTTAAAACGTTGGGGTTGGCTTTTCTCAGATCACTTTTTTCCGAAATCCAGCATCTCTGATACTGGCGCAGCAACGCGTATAATCGCTAGTTGAGGTCTTTCGACCCGGGAGTTGCAAATCTTGACATCGATGAATGGCCAGCCCGCCAGGCCGCGTGTCTTAGTGGTGGACGATGAGCGGGTGATCGCAGATACCCTGGCGATTATTCTGAACCAGAATGGATTTGACGCTTCGGCTGTTTACACCGGAACCGCGGCTGTGGACCGAGCCCGCGATACCAAGCCCGATCTGATCATCAGCGATGTAATCATGCCGGACATGAACGGTATTGAAGCGGCCATCCGGATACGTCAGATCCTGCCCGCTTGCAAGATCCTGCTCTTCTCAGGACAGGCAGCAACTGCCGACCTGCTGGAAAAGGCCCGCTCTCAGGGACATGAGTTTGACATTCTGGCTAAACCTGTTCACCCGCAGGATCTGCTGGCAAAACTGCGAAATTAGAGTCCGCCGGCAGTAGCGCGGCAATTGGCTGCGCCATTCTACCTCCTATTCTTTGTGGCTAGAGCTCTCTTCGGCCTTCCATGGCTTTGAGCATGGTCACTTCGTCGGCGTACTCAATATCACTGCCCGCGGGGATGCCGGTAGCAATACGCGTGACCTTGAGTCCAGGGCGCTTTAACAATCCGCTGAGATGAACCGCAGTGGCTTCGCCTTCGATGGTGGGGTTGGTGGCGATGATGACTTCGTCCAGGCTTCCGCTCTCGATCCGCTTGAGCAGTGAGGGAATGCGCAGTTGTTCCGGACCAATCCCATGCAGCGGCGAGATGGCTCCATGCAGCACATGATAGACGCCGTTGTAAAAGCGGGCTTTTTCGATCGAAGCGATGTTCGTGGGCTCTTCCACCACGCACACCAGGCGTTGATTGCGGGTCGGGCTAGAGCAATACGTGCAGGGATCAACATCTGTGATGTTGTTGCAGATGGAGCAAAGGTGAAGTTTTTCTTTCAGATTGCGGATAGCGGAGGCCAGGGCTTCGGCGTCGTCTCCGCTGGAACGGAGAATGTGAAACGCCATGCGCTGGGCGCTCTTGCCGCCGACGCCGGGAAGCTTTTTCAGTTCATCGATGAGTCGAGCCATGGGCTCGGCAAACTTGGACACAAGCTCCTCTAGAGTCCGGGAATTCCCATTCCACCCAACATTCCGCCCACGGTGGACTGCATGGCTTCGTCGACCTTTTGTGCGGCAGCGTTGAAAGCCGCGGTGACCAGATCCTGCAGCATCTCCACGTCGCCGGACTTCACTGCGTCGGGATCGATTTTAGTTCCCAGTACCTGCTTCTGACCGTTCATCTTCACGGTAACGGTGCCGCCGCCGGAAGAGGCCTCCACGACGGTCTGTTTCATTTTGGATTGCAGGTCCTGGGCCTGCTTCTGCGCGTGCTCCAGCATTTCCTGAAACTGGCGTGAGTTAAATCCGCCCATACGTTCTCCTAATTCTTTGCCCGATGATCGATGACGGTGCGTATCTCGGCGCCGAATTTTTCCCGCATACGCTGCACCACCGGATCTTCCGCAGCCCGGCTGCGCGCACTGGCGCCGTTTGGTGGACGCGTAATCTGGGTTGCGCCTCCGTTGACCGTCGCAGGCACGCCACTTACCACATTCACTTTCAGCTGACGACCGGAGACGGCGCTGGCCGCGGCGTTCGCCAGCCGTTTAGGCTCTGCACCCATCATCAAATCAATAACTGATGCCGGCCGCGAGATCGTAACGGTAAGTTCGTTGCCCTGCAGTGAGACGCTGCCGCTCTCGAGCGTTGAGGCCAGCATTTTGTGGCCTGCTTTTTCCAATTCCGTGAGCACGTGACCGAGAATTGCGCCGGAATCACTTTGTAGTTCAGGTTCTTCCACCGCAACAGCCACTGCCGTTGCGACCGCTTGAGCCTGTACCTGTGGTTCGGTGGAAAGCTCAGGGTCATAGCTCCGGACTTTGCGCGCACGATCCGCTTCAAACGGCGAAACGTAGTCCTGTTTTGGCGCAGGCCCGCCCGATGCAGGCGGATTCGCCGGGGCGGCTGGTGAAGACCGCGGAGGCTGTAACGGCGCGGTCTTTTGTGGTCCCGTTTGCGGCGCTTCACCGGCTGCGGTGCTGAGAATCTGCTCCAATGGCAGCATCCGTTGCGCATGGACTAATTTCAGTACGCCCAACTCCAGATGAAAGCGCTGCTCCTGCCGATACCCGAGTTCATCGAAGGTGCGCAGCATGATCTGCAGAAAGCGCGCCAGGTCTTCTTCTGAAAACTGCTCCGCAACGCGGCCGACGCGGGCGCGTTCGTCGGAAGAAATCTGCAGCAGCGGTGAATCGGCTCCGGCTACCTTTGCCACCACGGCATTGCGCAGGAAGTGAACGAACTGTTTGGCAAAATGCGTGGGATTGTGGCCTTCGGTCATGAGCCGGTCGAGCAAACGCAGCGCTTCGTCGCTCGAACTGCGCGCAACGGTCCCCATGAGCTCTTCCAGAACTTCCGAGCCAACGTTCCCGACCAGCCCACGCACCAGTTCCCCGCTGAGTTTGGCGCCGCAGCAGGCGATGGCCTGGTCCATGATGGAGAGCGCATCGCGCATGGAGCCGTCACCGGCCTCAGCCAGGACGGCCAGGGCTTCCTCATCAGCCTGGATGTTTTCCTTGCCCGCGATCTCACGCAACTGGCCGACGATCTCATCGAACTTGACAGCGTGAAAGCTGAAATGCTGGCAGCGCGAGCGGATGGTCTGGGGAATGTCCTCGGCCTGCGTGGTGGCCATCATAAAGATGATATGCGGCGGAGGTTCCTCCAAAGTCTTGAGCAACGCGTTGAAGGCGGCATCGGTAATCTGGTGCGCCTCGTCAAGAATGTAGATCTTGTAGCGATCGCGTGCAGGACGGTAGCGAGCGGCGTCTCGCAGCTCGCGAATCTCGTCGATACCGCGATTGGTGGCAGCGTCGATCTCAATCACATCGACTGAGCTTCCGGCGCGAACCTCGACGCACGATGCGCATACCCCGCAGGGCTCCGGCGTCGGCTTGTCAGCCCGGCCGTCGACTCCCCGGCAGTTGAGCGACATGGCAAGGATCCGGGCAATGGTGGTCTTGCCGATCCCGCGATGGCCGCTGAAGATGTACCCGTGCGCAATCCGCTGCTGCTCGATGGCGTTCTTCAGCGTCCGGGTGACGTGCTCCTGCCCAATCACCTCAGAAAAGCGCTGTGGACGGTATTTACGCGCCAGGACTTGATAACTCAACAGTACATCCTTCGCTATGCTCTAACTCATGCCGGATATCTCGATTATACCCTTGCAATGAGGCGAGATTTTCAACAGCCGGGACCGTATTGCGTGTAAGTTGCGCCGCTTCTAGCGATTCGCGGCACGCGAAGCTTTTGACAACGGCCGTTGAAATACAGCAATCGCTCCCGACCATACCAATTGATGATACAGATCATCCATCGCGTCGGGCGACTCCGGCATGCCACGGTCGAGCCACCATGTCAACATGGAAAACAGAGCACCGGACAGCGCGTGCGCAACCGTCTGAACGCGAACTTGCGGCATTCCTTCGGTCGCCTGAATAGTACCCAAGCGCTTTTCAATTCCACGAGCAAGATGTGCGACGCCGAGGTCCATCACACCGTGCATCTTCCCAGACTCCGCCAGGCAGCGTAGAACAGCACTCCAGGCACCGCCAGCGATACTGGCGGTGCCGTCTCATGTTGGCCCAACGTTTTCAATTTTGTCATGCTGAGCGCCGCGCGCGTCCTGGTGAAACCGGGATAAGCGCAAGTCGAAGCATCCCGAGAATGTGTAAATGGGCCACGCCGTTTCAGGGAGTTCTCTCGATGCCGCGGCCTCTAACATGTTCGGTTGCAGAGAAAAACAGGTATTTCTAGAGAATTCCCTGACACGGCATGCAGAAGGCGGCTTTCCCGGGATGTTTCGACTCGCCCTCGCTCTCCCGCTATGCGGAATCGTTCGGACTTCGCTCAACATGACAAGATTTAAAACATGTTCGCCAAACCGAGACACTACCTACCAGTTGGGCACATTGACATTCTTACAAACGAACAACAATACTTGAATCTCCCCACAGGAGGTCCTTGCATGCCGGCTTCCCTGCACTCCACTCGATTCCCCGGTGAGACAACTCAATACCGCGAAGCGCGAGATCGGCTGCTTGAGGCAGAGATCGCGCTGCGCAAGCAGACTGAAGCTGTAGCTGCCTTGAGGCGCGCGTTGCCTCTGGGCGGCCAGCTCAAAGAAGACTACGTCTTTGAGGAAGGCGCAGCGGATATCAGCGACTCGACAACTACACGGAAGATTCGGCTGTCGGAGCTGTTCAGCCCCGGCAAAGACACGCTGGTTCTTTACAGCTACATGTTCAGTCCGCAGATGGCAGCGCCCTGCGTCTCCTGCACGTCGATCCTGGACGGATTGAATGGATCGTCGCCGCATATCCGGCAGCGCGTGAATCTTGCCGTTGTGGCCAAGTCGCCGATCGCGCGCATACGCGAGACGGCGCGCGGACGCGGCTGGAAGCATCTGCGGCTGCTCTCTTCGGCGGGAAATACTTACAATCACGACTATCACGGCGAGAGAGAAAATGGGGACCAAATTCCGTCGCTCAATGTTTTTGTGCGGCGCGAGGGCAAGATCTATCACACCTACAATACGGAACTGCTGTTTGCGCCCGAAGAACCGGGCATGGATGGCCGGCATGTCGACTCCATCTGGCCAATTTGGAATATGTTCGATTTCACCCCTGATGGTCGCGGGACGAGTTGGTATCCGAAGCTGAGTTATGACGCGCCGGTGGAGCAGATCCGGAAATCAGGGGACTGATTCTTCACAACTCTCTTGTAATTGCTTACGGCTTGGCTTCTGCAGCCATGGGAAACCCATTCATCAGCGCTCCGAGGCTGAGCCTGATTGCTGCAATCCTTTTGCTGCATTTTTTTGGCGCGAGGCCGAGGAATCTGCTCCCGCGCATCTCATGGGCAAAGATTTCCATTCCCATTACAGCAGCGGAGCCGATCCCTCGCCCGCGCTGCAGATCGTCAAGGGCCAGGGCCGCAAAGGTGGCGCGGCTCGGGATGACATGGGGGACCTGAAGATTTTGGAAAGGCATGGAGCGAAGCGGCACAACAAAAAGGGGCGCTGTGAACGCCCCTTTTTTGTACTCCGAAACTGCGGCAGACTATGGTGCTTCGATCAGTTCCAGTTTGCCGTCTTTCTTGCGGTGCAGCACCTTGACCTTGCCCTGAGGATCGCGAAAGACGAATACTTCTCGATCGCGGAATTCGGCTTCTTTAACAGCTTCTTCCAGAGTAAGCGGCTTAAAGGAGACCGAGTCAGAGCTTTTGGTCACATGCGCCTCAGTGATTCTCACTACGTTCGGGAAGCTGTGGACCTTGACCGGCACTGCTGTGGTCAAGTCTCCGCCCACGGCGATAGCCACGGAAAGCTGCTCCTGCTGGCCTTCCGCCTGCTCCATCTTTTTTCGCGCCTGGCGCTTCTTGCTTCTCCAGCGTGTTTTGTATTTCACAGCCTGCCGTTCGATGCGGTCGAGAGCCCCGCCAATTGCCGTCGTCATGTCCGCGGCCTCCGAGAGGCCGACGATGGGCGGGTGATTGCGCACCGTTACGGTGATTTCCGCGATGTGACGCCGTTTCTCCATGGACAGGATCACGTGCGACTCAAAATTGCTGCCTAAAATTTTTTGGATTTTTTCAAGCCCGCCTTCGACCTGCTTGCGAGCGATAGGAGTGATTTCAAATTGCCGGCCAGTATATTCGACGTTCATTGACTCCCTCCTGAAGTGTTTGCCACTCAGAGTCGTCTGCCGTTGCCTGGGAGTATATCGGCACGGTACAGGCGGCTGTAACGTCTTGTTTCGGAAACGCCGGCACGGATAGGGCCGCGATCCCGAGTCTAGCTCTTGACCCTCCTTTGATGTGTGCTGGGAATCTTCATGTCCTCGCGATACTTGGCCACGGTCCTGCGCGTGACTTGAATACCCTGGGATTGTAAGATGCGAGTAATCTGATCGTCGGTTAGCGGATGCGCCGGATCTTCTTCTTCGATCAGCTTCTTGACCCGCCGCTTCAGGATCAGCAGCGAAGTTCCCGCGCCTTCAGGACCTTGCACACTCTCGGAAAAGAAGTAGCGCAGTTCGAAGACGCCCTGCGAGGTGTGCACATATTTGCTGGCAACGGCGCGGCTCACGGTCGAAGGATGAACGCCGATTTCTTCCGCCACTTCCTTGATCATCATGGGCTTGAGCTGGTCAATGCCATGGTCGAGGAAATCGCGTTGGCGGCCGATGATGGCGTAGCAAACCTTCAGGATGGTCTGCCGGCGCTGTTCAATGTTCTTGATCAGCTGCACGGCGGATTTGTAGCGCTCTTTCACATATGACTTGACGTCGCGTTCCACGCCGCCATCCTGATTCAGCATGCGCCGGTAGGTGGGGCTGACGCGCAGCTGCGGCAGATCTTCGTCGTTCATCAGGACCAGGTATTCGTCGCCGTGCTTCACGAAAGCAACGTCCGGCTCAATCAGCTTGGGCTCGGTCTTGTTATAACGCAGACCGGGCTTGGGATCGAGCGTGCGGATAAACTCGTGCGCCTGAATGACAGCTTCCAGCGGGCGGGCAATCGCCTTGGCGATCTCTTTGTATTGCTTGTTCTGCAGGAAGTGGAGCTGCTTGTCGACGATTTTGAGAGCATCTTCCACGACCTGGTCGTTTTCCGGATCGTCAGAGCCCTCCATTTCGCGGGTCTTGAGCAGATGTTCCAGCTGGGCCACCAGGCATTCACGCAGGTCGCGCGCGGCGACCCCGACCGGGTCGAACTGCTGGATCAGCGCAACGGCTTCACGCAGATCCTCACGGGTGAACTGCAGCACCGGCGCCAGACCATTGCGTTTCTCCGCGGCTACGGCTTCCGGCAGCGGTTCATGCGATACCACGAGCTCAAGATGCGAAGGCTCAGCCGGATCCCCGTTTGAGGGTTCTTCAGATAAAGCGTTTTCTGCGGATGATTCTTCGCCTGCCAACTGCTCGTGCGCGACACCCATCAATTCGTCTTCTGACGCAGTCAGGTAGCCATCCTCATTCAGGTTGCCGATTACCAGTTCGGCCGCGGCATGCACTGCGGGCCGGACGGTTACAGAACCAAGCTGCCACATCAGGTGATCTGTGAGCGTGCCGGGCTTGGAGAGAAAATTCTCAAATGAAGGGCGCTCAATCTCTTCGAGATCGGCAGAATTGCGATAACCCGGATCGAGATAATCCTTGAAGAAAGAACCGAAATCAATTTCGTCGAACGGGTCTTTTTTGTCGGCCTCAGGCGGGGTCTCTTTGTCCTTGATTTCCTGGGCGTCCTGGCGATCTTGCGCTTCTTCGCGGCCCGCGACTTCATCCAGCAGTGGAACCGACGAATCCAGCTCTTCCAGAACAGGGTTCTCAACCATCTCAGTATTGATCATCTCGCGCAGCTCCAGCTTGTTGAGCGCGAGCACGCTCACCATCTGGACCAGGCCAGGCGTAAGAATCTGCTTTTGCGAGACTCTCAGGTTCAGTTTGTTCTGGAGTAATACCATCCGTGTATTTTTTTGCTTTCACTATGGCACTTCAAGCCTCAGCCTGAAAGAGTACCGTCGTAATTTGAGCTTTTCCTGCGCGCTTACGACCAACTTACCAAATAAACCGCTGTTGATAAGCGTCTCGCACCGATTTTTTCATCTTACAAAGCGAAAACTTTCACTTAACACCGTTCCTTTTAAGGGCTCCGCACCACTCCGCTGCTTCGCCCTCGCTACACAAACGAAAAACTTTCTCCCAGGTAGACCCGCTTTACTTCTGGATCGTTTCCCAGCTGTTCCGGCGTGCCGGTACGGAAGATTCGGCCTTCATTGATGATGTAGGCGCGGTCCGTAACCGAAAGCGTCTCCCGTACGTTGTGATCGGTAATCAGAACGCCGATGCCGCTGCCTTTTAAATCGAAAATGATTTTCTGCAGGTCGAGCACGGCAATCGGATCGATGCCGGAAAACGGCTCGTCGAGCAGGATAAACTTTGGCGCGATGCAGAGGGCACGCGCGATCTCAACACGGCGACGCTCACCGCCGGAGAGCGCATATCCCATGTTGTTGCGGATATGGCCGAGGCCCAATTCGTCAATCAGCTGGTCACGCTTGCGCCGGCGCTCCTGCCACGAAATCGGTTGGACTTCCAGGACGGCCATGATGTTCTCTTCCACCGTGAGCTTGCGAAAAACCGAAGGTTCCTGGGGAAGGTAGCTGATTCCGTAGTTCCGGGCCCGCAGGTACATGGGAACGTCAGAGATATCTTGCCCGTCCACCAGGACGCGGCCGCTGTCAGGGGGCACCAAGCCTACAGTCATGTAGAAAGTGGTGGTTTTGCCGGCTCCATTAGGCCCCAGCAACCCTACTACTTCAGCTTGATTGATATGAAGGCTGACGCCGTTTACCACCCTGCGCCCGCGGTACGATTTCGCGATGTCGTCCGTGGCCAGAGTCTGCATCTACTTCTTGCTCGCGTCTCGAATCGTTGGAGTCTGGGTTTGGGAAGTTTCTCCACTACCTACGAGCACCCTACCATTATGAGTAAAAAAAGTCAACGAATCACCTGAGATTTCGCCCCGTTCGGCATCAAAAATGCTAGGGCGATGACCTTCCGTGCCGGTAAGGACCATTTTGTCCTCGGCCGCGGTGTATACGAGTTGATTGCCGGTTGCCCTCCGGCCAGCCTGCTGAATATGAATATCTCCTTGCGCCACAATACGATCCAGTTGACTCGCGCCTTGCGCTTCCTGCTGGGCGCCCTTGGGTAGGAGGATCACATCGACGTGATCAGCATTGATGGTGGTGTCTTGAGCCTTTACCAGAACCCTGCCGGCGAAGACCGCTTTGCGGTCTGAATCGACATAAGAGAGCCGGTCAGAGCTCACGTTGACCGGGGTCAGCTTGCCATCCTTACCCTTTTGCACAAAAACTGATGCAACCTGACTGGTCTGGTCGCCCTGCGCCTGGAGACTGCGGTGGTTACGATCAAAGCTGATACTCGGCGCCTCTACGATGTTGGATCCCTGCCATAAGCGGCCCTGAGTGTATCGAGCGACGCCGCTGGCGGTGCTGGCGATCATGGACGTGCCGGTTACGTGGACAGGATCACTTCCGCCGAGCATGGCGCCGTTGGGCTGCGCCTTCAGACCGGTGTAGGTGGTTTTGACATTGTTTTGGGCAAAAGCATTCCGGGTTTTGCGGTTGAGTTGGATTGAATCGGCGGTAAGAGTGCCGGAGGCCGAATCGATAACACGAGGAGAGCCTGTGAGCCCGATGGTCTCGTCGGCTGCGCGATAGTCGGCGCGTTCGGCGGTTGCGGTCTGCGTGCCCTCCTGATAGTGGAAGTCGCCAGATTGCTCGGCAGAGACGATCTCGCCTTTGTCATCGAATTTGGCTCGTAATTCTCGCGCGGTGAGAATGCGGTCAGGCTTGCCGGGCGCGGAATCAACAATCTTTGTATCGGGCGTGCCATAGAGAGATGAAGGACGATTCTGGGCATTGAATGTGGTTTCAAACCGGCCGGCGCTGATGGTGGTCTTTTCTCCGGCTTTATCCATGACGATTTCAGCCGGACCGGATGAGGTGCTTCCCTTCTCCAGCCGCCTGCCATCCTTGGTGAGAACGACATCGACAGCGTTGGCGCGAAGCTCCTGCGATTTTCCAGGTAAACCCTGCTTGAGTTGCACGGCATTTTCCGCGCGCGCTTTGGCCAGGCGATTCTCAGGACCAAAGGTAAGAAATAGTTGCTGCGCCTTGCCTTCCGCGGGCGAATCGCCGCGGCCGGTGAAGGTAACGCCGCCAGAAAGCGTACCGGAGCGGGCCTGATTGGCATCCGCCATCATCACTTCACCTTCGGCAGCATGCAGGTCATAACCCTTGGGGCCCTCCCTGGTCGCCTGCAGATTGCCGGAGGCGGTAAGGTGATCGACGTTGTTGTCGTCACGCATGAAGACAGTGACTTTATCTGCCGAGATCGTGTTCTGAGGCTGCTCTACTCTGGCCGATTGCAGAATGACTTTGCTTGGGTCTTTGGTGATGGTCGCCGTGCGACCGGTGATGGTGGCTTTGCGCTTGCCGGTAGTGGTGATTTTTACAGCTGACTTGAGCGTAAGTACCCCGCCGTGCGAATCGTAGGTGGCTCCGACGGCTGAACCATTGGCTTCCGGTACGCGGAACTCTATGAGCGCCGGGGTCTGGGCGATCCCGGTGTTTTCATTGAAGGAGAGCCCGCTGGTCTTTACGTGGATGAGGTTGCGTGTTTCCGCGGCGGGCGTCTGATCGGTACCGCTGGCCGAACTGGCTTCCAGGTCGATGCGCACGTCGCCCTCCGCCGTGATGATCTTCGCGGCGGGATCATAGGAAAAATCAGCACCGTAAATCTGGTCGGAGCGGTCCTGGTTGCGTCCGTAGACGATAATGCTGACGTCATGCAGCGCGGCTTTGCCGCTTCCCGTGTATTGCTGCACGTTCGCAGCGTGGATGGTAAACAGCGTCTTGCCGCCTTCTGAATGGGAGTAGGTGAAGCCGGTGGCAACCTGTATGCCGGGAGTAATGTTCTTTGTGGTGTGTGGCAAGTCGACGTGCGATCGCAGGATGCCGCGGATGTATACGGCCGCGACAATCAATATGATCAAGACCGCGGCGGCGGCAAAGATTCTTCGTATATTCCTGGGATCGAGGGCCATCTGCCCCTAATGGTAATTGTCCGCGCCTGATGCGGCAATGAGCGAACCGGCAGAATTCAATACTTCATCACCAGCGTGCCCGCGATCATGTCATGCAGGCCGCGCTTGCGATCGGTGAAGGCGATCATGATAAAGCCGATATACATGATCAGCGTGGATACGATCTTGCCAAAGAATCTTCCGGTGGCGCGGGCAAAGCTGATCCGGTTGCCGGCTTCATCCGTTACTTTGAGGCGCAGAACTTTCTTGCCGACCGTTCCCTGCCAGGCGGACGATGTCAGCAAGGCATCATAGAGCCATGCTCCCAGCAGAAATAGGCAACCATAGAGGACTGCCGACGCGATAATCGTGCCGATCATTTCCGGCGAAGGTGGCTCCTGGTTTCTCTGTGCATCTTCAATGATGGGAAGTATCCGCGGCAGAACCAGGATGAAATAGAACGGCGCCGCAACAGTGCTGAGGATGATGCGATCAATGATGTAAGCCAGAAAGCGAATCCAAAACCCGCCATACGGTGAAGACGGAGCAAATGCCATGGGCGGAGCGTAAGCGGGTTGCGGAGCGTAGGCTGGCGTTGCCGATTGCACCGGCTGCTGTGAGCCGGCCGGCCACAAAGCATTACCGCATTTTTGGCAAAATTGCGACGAACTTGGATTCTGGGCGCCGCACTTGGAGCAGAATAGATTCTCCGGCATATCCCGGACTATAACGCGACCGGGCCCTGGCTGCAAACGGGAATGGAGGCCGGAATATTTTTTCGAAAGTCTTCCAGGGTAAGCTCCAAGCCACCAAAATCAGGGTGATCATTCATGCCGATGGTGAAAGCAACGTCAAGCATGTCACCGGCCTCGAGAGGTTCAGATTGCAGGCGCTCCGCCATGCGCCAGCCCACGGCTTCATAATTAAAGCTGGGCTTGGAATCCTTGAGTTTTTGGTTGACCCGTATTTTGATGTGCTTCTCCTTCAGAATCTTCGGAGGCAGCAACAGGTTGACGCACCGGCTGGAAAAAACCGGCACAGGATTGCCCTGGCCAAAGGGTTCGAGACGGCTCAATTGATGAAACAATTCCGGCGTAATTGCGGTGAGATGGATCTCAGCATCGACCGAGAGTTGGGGGATCAGATCTTCCGGCGTGAGTTTCGTCTGTGCGTAAATATTCAAGCGCTGCTTTAAGGCAGGAACGTCTCTGCTGGGAAGGGCAAAGCCGACGGCGTGTTCGTGTCCGCCGAACCGGGTAAAGAGTTCGTGGCAGGACTCCAGGGCATCGAGCAGATGAAAAGCTGAGATCGAACGCCCGGAGCCGTGTGCCTCTTCACCTTCTCTAGCGATTACAAGCGCCGGCCGTCCCGTTTTTTCCACCACACGCGATGCGACGATCCCGACCACGCCGCGGTGCCAGCCATCGCCGTCAAAGACCATGCAGAATTTACCGGTGAGATCCGGCTCGGCGGCCAACTGTTCCTCGATCGCGGCTACGATCCGTGCTTCTTCTTCCTGTCGTTCAAGGTTGAGCTGGTTCAGCTTTTCGGCAATCTCTTTGCAACGTGCCTGATCTCTCGAGGTAAAGAGTTCAATCACATCCCGCGCTACATCCATGCGTCCGGCGGCGTTGATACGCGGTCCCAGACGAAAGCCGACGTCGCCCGCAGCCAGGGCGCGACCATCATTGAGCCCGGAGACCTCCAACAGCGCTTTGAGGCCGCTGTTTGCCGGCCGGCGCAAACCTTCCAGACCAAGTCGGGCAATGATGCGGTTTTCACCGACCAGTGGAACAGCATCCGCGATGGTGGCTATCGCGACCATCTTGAGAAAAGATGGAACCAGGCGAGCCTGGTCAGCCGCATCCTTGAATTTGGCAAAGAGCGCCTGCGCAATCTTGAAGGCGACGCCGGCGCCGCACAGCTCTTTGCACGGATAGTCACAACCCTGCTGATTGGGATTGAGAACCGCCAGCGCATCGGGCACGCCTTCATGCGCTTCCGGCAGGTGGTGGTCGGTGACGATAAGATCCAGGCCGACCCGTCGCGCTGTCTCTGCCGCATGAAAGGCGCGGATTCCTGTATCCACGCTGATCACAACTTTAATTCCTGCGGCAGCCGCGCGCGCGATGACATCGTCTTTGATCCCGTAGCCTTCTTTGATCCGGTGGGGGACGTGGAAGTCGGCAGCGCCGCCGCAGAGTTCAATGGCGGTTTTGAGTATGACGACGGCGGAGGTGCCGTCAACGTCATAGTCGCCGTAGATCAGGATCCCTTCCCTGTTGGCGATGGCGGCGCTGATGCGCTCGATGGCCGTGCTCATGCCGTGCATCAGGTACGGCGAGTGCAGATCATTGAGCGATGGCGAAAGATAGCGCAGAGCGTTGGCGGCGGTTATGCCACGGAGGAACAGGAGCCGGGCGATCAGAGGAGAGACTTTGGCCTCAGCGCGGAGAGCTTCGATCTGAGCAGGATCGGGATTGGGGAAGGACCAGCGCATGCATTCATTTATAGCGCAGTCCGGCAATATCAGCGAGACGCTGTTGCGTGTACCCGGAGATCCAAAACTGTTCGTTGCCGCAGCCCGAAGGGCGAAACAGCCTAGCCCAGGCGCGTAAGCCCTGGGTAAACGTGAAGCCGCCAATGGAAGCCCCGTAGGTGGCGACACGGAATCAATCAAAGACGTGTTCTGGATCATACGAAATGCCGTGTTTTTTCAGCATGGCAACAAATTCCTGTTCAAAGGTGAATATGCGATGATGTGCTTCTTGATTGTCGATGTATTTAATGACCGTCGAGACATGGGATGAGCTAACAGCAAATGCACCATAACCTTCTTGCCATGCGAATTTAATTCCTTTTGCACGAACCCATTTTGAAGAATTCGATTTGATAAGGGTTACTGCGCTGGCGAGCGTAGTCGCAGGAGGTAAGCGAAAGAGCACATGAATGTGGTCTTCGATCCCGCCCACAGCAAATGCCAGCATGTTCTGGTTTTTGCAGATTCCGGCAACATAGGCCCATAGCCGCGGTTGGAGATCTTTGGAGATGAGTTTCAGGCGATTCTTGGTGCTGAAAACCAGATGGATGTGGTTTTGTGCGTAGCTGTGGGACATTCTCTTGCCTCGGGAACGGGCGGCCATCTTACAACATGAGTGTGTGTCGCCACCTACGGGGCTCCGCCATACCATTTACCATTACCCAGGGCTTACGCCCTGGGCTAGGCTATTTCGCCCTTCGGGCTGATCCATCGAAGCGTAACCTGCGGACCGTGTTACGCGCCTGGGCCAGGCTGTTTCGCGCCTGCGGCGCTGAAGCTTTCAGCCACTAAAGCGGCGGGATATTAAGAACGTCAGTTGGGCGCACGCTTGACGGCCGTCGGGATGACGAGTATTTAAGAAGGGATTATTGCATCAGGCAACGAATTGCCTGAATTCTTGAAAATCAGAAAACTCCCTTAGTGAGCTAAGTTGTTCGAGCGAGCAAGCAGGCGTTACTCTTCTTCCTGATCCTCGTCGATCAGAATGCCGTCATAGTCGTCGGCGGCGGTTTCCAGGCGTTGATAGGTTTCGTACCACGGGGTTGAGACCTCATAGAGAAACATGACGCCCTGGCAGGGGAAGCCGATCTGCACGTAGCCGACCTTGCCGACGAAGCTGCGCAGCCAGCCTGCCTCCTCCAGGTCTTCTTCGTTCATGTACTCAATTTCCTGGAGCCGGTTGACCAGCAAATCGACGTCTTCCTTATCGAGCGAGACGTGGTTCATGGTGACGAAGCTGGCATTGGACGCCTTGGCCAGTTCGACAAAGTCTTTCCAGGCATCGGGGTGGTCTTCATCGGACAACCAAGGCACACTGGCGACGTCGTCGCTTACGTAGGCGCTGAAGCGGCGCAGGCCATGACCCTCAATGAAGGCAATCATGTCATCTTTCAGATTTGTAAGGTCTTGATCCATCAGGGTTAGAAAACATCATATCGCGTTCACAGGGTAAAGATGAACGGCGGTCGGCAAACCGGATTCTGAATGGAAACGGTGTGTTCGTTTCCGAACAGCGCATTGCATTAGCGAACACCCGGGAACGGTTCAGACCGACATTTGAATCAAGTTAGACTATTATTTTCAACTACTTAGATGAAGTATCATTTCGGCCCAAAAAGTGCGATTTAGTTTTTGCCTTGGAAACAGGGCAAGAAATCCTGCAGCGAACGATCTGTAAGAAGGCAAAGCTCAAGGTTCTTCACAGGGAGTTGGGCATGCGTGAACTCAAAAAGGCCGGTTTTTCCCTCTGTGTGGGAATGATTCTGCTGGTCCTAATGGGCTTCGGGTCCAAGCGTTCCACGAATCCCGCGCCGGGTGGCGACGATCAAATGGCCCGGCATATTGCCCTGCTCAAGTCCGGCAAGCCTCAGCAAAAAGCCGCAGCAGCTTATTGGCTGGGACAGCAACATGCCGCAGCCGCCCTGGCCGTGGATCCGTTGCTGGAACTTCTGGGCGATATAAGCGAGGTTGATCCGGGAAAGTACCGGCCTCGCCGGCTGGACAAGATGACGCTGGGCGAAGAAGTGGCTGCAGCGCTGGTGAACATTGGGCATCCTTCCATTGAGCCTCTGATCAAGGTCTTGAAGACCTCTCCGCAATCTGAAGCGCGCAAAAACGCGGCCTGGGCTCTGGGCGCACTGCATGATACCGGCGCAACCACCAGCCAACTTTAACCACCGGACATCACGGCCGCTCTTCAGACGAACTCAGGACCAGAGAGAGTCTATGGTGACATTGATTCAAGACCTCCGCTATGCCTTGCGTATGTTGCGCAAGAATCCTGCCTTCACCACCGTTGCGGTTCTAACCCTGGCATTGGGGATCGGCGCGAATACCGCGATCTTCACGCTGGTCAATGCGGTAATGCTGAAGATGCTTCCGGTGAAAGATCCAGGACAACTGGTGGTGGTAGGCGATCCCATCGACGTACACCATCAATCGCAGGGAGATCCGCGCGTGGATTTATTCTCGCATCCCCTGTACCGCGATCTGAGCTCGGGTAACCAGGTTTTCTCAGGCATGTTGGCATCCGGTGAGGCGCACCGTCTGCGGGTCACAACAGGTGATAGCAAGGGAGGAATTTCCGCCAATGCCCTGGGAACGCTGGTAAGTGGAAACTATTTTTCTGTACTAGGTGTGAATGCGCTCTACGGACGCGTTCTGACGGCCGACGATGATACGGCTCCCGGCGGGAATCCGGTGGCGGTGGTCAGCTATGCGTTCTGGACGGAGAACCTGGGGCAGAACCCCGGCGCTGTTGGGCGCACAATCAGGGTGAATGACACGCAGTTCACCATTGTCGGCGTTGCTCCAGCCGGCTTTTTCGGCGACACGGTGGGCGACCAGCAGGAAATCTGGGTGCCTGTAACCATGCAAGAGCAGTTGATCCCGGGCAGGAAATGGCTGGAGAATTACAACGCATCGTGGCTACACTGCATAGCGCGGCTGCGGCCTGGAGTTTCCATAGAACAGGCGCAAGCCAACCTGAATCTGCTTCTGCAACAGCTGGTAAACGGCCCTCTGGGAGCAAAGCTAAACAAGGACGACCGCGAGAATCTGCGGCAGGCTAAAATCCAGGTCAGCGGGGGAGGCGGTGGCTTCTCAGAATTACGCGGCGACTTCCAGACGCCTTTGTACCTGCTGACTGGCATTGTGGGACTCGTGTTGCTGATCGCGTGCGTGAATGTGGCCAATCTTCTTCTGGCGCGCGCTGCTGGACGGGAAAGAGAGATTGCTGTCCGTATGGCGATTGGTGCAGCGCCCTGGCGGGTGGTCCGGCAGCTGTTGACGGAAAGCGTGCTCCTCGCTTTTGCCGGTGGGCTGCTGGGACTGCTGGTCGCCCACTGGGGCACCGCAGCGTTGCTGACGCTGAGCGACAATGACAAGCTTGAAGCAGCTCCTGACCTGCGCGTTTTTCTTTTTACAGCAGCAGTCTGCCTTTTGACGGGTATTCTGTTCGGTTTGGTTCCTGCCTTGCGTTCACGAGACGTGGCCGTGGTGCCAACCTTGAAGGCCGGTGTTCAGCTTGCAGGGCAGGCTAAGGGCAAATGGAATTGGAGCCGGGCCATGGTCAGCGCCCAAGTGACATTTTCTCTGCTGGTGCTGTTTGCCGCGGGATTGCTGGTGCGCAGCGTGCAGAATATCCGCCGGGTCGATCTTGGCTACGAACGCGATCATCTGCTGATTGTTTCCACTGATCCGATCTCCGGGGGCTATCACAACGAGCGAATTGCCCAGTTCGGCAGTGAGTTAAGCGCGCGGTTTGCCGCCATTCCCGGCGTACGTGGTGCTACGTACTCCAAAAACGGACTGTTCAGCGGGAGTGAGTCAGATACCTCACTCAAGGTGGAGGGCTATACCGGCAACGGCAAAGACGATCCTGTGGCTTCCTACGATCAGGTGGGCGCGGATTACTTCCGCACGGTCGGCATTCCATTGCTGGTCGGACGCGATATCGACGCCCAGGATACCGCAGCATCCACAAAAGTGGCGGTCATCAATGAGACGATGGCGAGAATGTATCTCGCAGGAAGAAATCCGATCGGGCGGAAGCTGGAGGTCAATAACCAGCCGGTGGAGATAGTCGGTGTAGCCCGTGATGCGCGAGACCACCAGATACGGGCCCCGATCCGGCCGCGCTTCTATGTGCCGGCAACACAGCTGATCGCCGGCAATGCAAGAATTCATTTTGAACTCAGGATCTCGGGCGATGGGGGCGCAATCACGAAGGCGGTTCGCGAACAGCTGAAGAATTTCGACGCCAACGTTCCGGTTTACACCGTCAGCCCGCTGAACAAGCTCACAGAGAGGATGATCGGGCAGGAAATCCTGATCGCCCGGCTTTCCAGTTTCTTCGCTGGACTGGCGCTGCTGCTCGCCGCGATAGGACTGTATGGAACACTTTCATACTCTGTTGCCGGACGCACGCGCGAGATCGGCGTACGCATGGCCCTTGGGGCCCGGCGGGGGAGCGTGCTGCTCATGGTGCTGAGCGAAGCAGGTAGACTGGTGATTGCAGGCGTTCTGATCGGCGTGCCGGCGGCGATGCTCAGCAGCCGCGCCTTGAACTCCATGTTGTTCGGGATTGGCCACAATGATCCGACGTCGATGGCGCTGGTAATAGCCATCCTTGCCGGAATTGCATTGCTGGCAAGTTTCATTCCGGCTCGCCGCGCCACCAAAGTCGATCCCATGGTGGCTTTGCGCTATGAATGAGACAATGAAGACAAGTTGGTAATTGGGTAAATTGGTAACTTGGTAAATGAAAGGGATAGGGGGTGTTCTGTCTCGAATAGACGAGCACGCGATCGAATGAAAGATCGGCAGTCTCGGGTTTTGAATTGCCAATTTACCAAATTACCCGATTAGCAAATTTGCTGAGCAAATCCAGTATTTGCTTGAGTCGAAGCTGATTGATCACACAGCGCTTTTGAAAAAGGAACAAATGATTCAACTACGCAACGTGGAAAAAACCATCAAGAGCCCGGCGGGAACGGTATGGCTGCTGCGCCGCATCAACATCAATGTCAAAGAGGGCGAATTTGTGACCATCATGGGGCCCTCGGGCGCCGGCAAGACAACGCTGTTGAGCATCGTCGGCATGCTGGACGACGGTTGGGCGGGCGAATACGTGTTTGCCGAACAGGCAGTGCACAAGCTCGAACGCAAGAAGCGGGCGGAATTGAATCGGCGCTACGTGGGCTTCGTCTTCCAGAGCTATCACCTGCTGGACAATCTGACGGTGCAGGAAAATATTGACGTTCCTTTGTCCTATCGCGATATTCCGCGGGCGCAACGCGCTTCGATGGTGGCGGATATCCTGGATCGCTTTCAGATCGTGGGAAAAAAAGATCTTTATCCCAATCAGCTGTCGGGCGGACAGCAGCAGCTGGTCGGCGTGGCCAGAGCGGTAGCCGGGAACCCGAAGCTGATCCTGGCCGACGAGCCTACGGGGAATCTGCATTCCGGACAGGCGAAAGAAATCATGGAATTATTCCGTCGCCTCAATGAGCAAGGAACCACGATTATCCAGGTGACGCATTCCGAGGCGAATGCAGCATACGGAAATCGGATCATCCAATTGAAAGACGGCTGGATTGTGGATGACTCGTCGACTGTCCCCGGCAGCGCGACCGCTTGAACGAGCGCTGGATATCGTGACGCGGAAAACATTCTGGCAAAAGATTCTCTCGAGTAAAGAATAAGCCTTGTCTACGAAAGCACAAGAACTGCTGGGCACTGCGGCTACACGAACGGAGCCGGTGAGGATCCTTGTGGCCGACGATCAAGCGGATGTACGGGAAGCACTGCGTTTGCTGCTGAAAGCTGAAGGCTATATCACTGAGACCGTCAGCAGCCCTGGCGCTGCGCTGGAAGCTGTGCAGACCAACGAATTCGACATCATGCTGATGGATTTGAACTACCAGCGTGATACCACTTCCGGGCAGGAAGGCATCGACCTGATTTCGCGGGTGCAATCGGCGGACAGCAAGCTTCCAATCATCGTGATGACGGCGTGGGGCAGCGTGGAGCTGGCGGTCGAGGCCATGCGTCGCGGGGCGCGCGACTTCGTCCAAAAGCCCTGGGACAATCACCGGCTGCTCAGCATCATTCGCAACCAGGTTGATCTCTACCGCACCATGCGCCGCGCGGAGAGGCTGGAAGCCGAAAACAGTTTGCTGCGCGCTCAGAATCGACCGGTCTTTATTGCAGAATCGAAAGCCATGGAGCCTTTGCTGACCTTGATGTCGCGCATCGGTCCCAGCGACGCCAACGTTTTGATCACAGGCGAGCACGGCACGGGGAAAGAAGTCGTCGCCCTTACGCTGCATGCTCTTTCGTCGCGCAACGGGCGGCCTATGATCACTGTAAACACAGGTGGCCTGCCGGAAGGGACTTTCGAAAGCGAGTTGTTCGGTCACATCAAAGGCGCTTTCACCGATGCTCGAGCCGATCGGGTCGGCCGCTTCGAACTGGCCGACCGCGGCACTCTGTTTCTCGACGAAATCGCCAACGTGCCCCTCAAGCAGCAAGCCAAGCTGCTGCGCGTGCTCGAAACCGGGGAGATGGAGCGCGTCGGCTCTTCCAAGACGCACAAAGTCGATGTCCGCGTGCTCTCCGCCACCAACGCCGACCTGAAAGTAGAGAGCGCGGAAGGCCGCTTCCGTTCTGACCTGCTCTTCCGGCTCAACACCGTCGAACTCCACATTCCTCCGCTGCGCGAGCGCAAAGAGGATATTCCGCTGCTGGCCACGCATTTTCTCAAAGTCTACGCACAGCGATACCGGAAGCCGGTCAAGGGTTTTGACGCAGCCGCACTCGAAAAAATGCTCGGCCATCTCTGGCCAGGAAACGTGCGCGAGTTGGACCACTCCACCGAGCGCGCCGTGCTGATGTCAACGGGCGAAGAAATTCACGCCGCCGACCTGGGTCTTGAAGCCGACAAAGCCACCCCGGGCAAAATTGAAGACATGAGCCTGGAGGAAGTGGAATCGCTGTTGATTCGCAAAGCTCTGGCCAAGCACTCTGGAAACATCAGCCATGCGGCGGATGCGCTAGGATTAAGCCGAAGCGCGCTGTATCGTCGCATGCAAAAGTATGGCTTCTGATCCGCATCTTCAATTCGTTCGAAAACCGCCGCACCAACGGATCAAGCTAAGCTTCGATACGCGCATCCTTCTGATGACGCTCCTCATCAGCCTTCCCGGCGCCATTGTGGCGGAAATTCTTCTCTGGGTGGGAAAGTACTCGATCGAACTCAAATGGACGGTCACGCTCTTCATCGCGCTGGCCTGGATGATCGGCAGCTCCATGCTGCACTCGCTTGTCATCCGCCCGATGCAGACTCTTTCCAACATGGTGGCCGCCATCCGCGAAGAGGATTTTTCTTTCCGCATCCGCGGCGGCGGACGCGAAGACTCCCTCGCCGACCTGATCTTTGAAATCAACTCGCTGGCCATGCGGCTGCAAGAGCAGAAGATCAGCGCTCTGGAAGCCACGGCGCTGCTCAAGAAAGTAATGATGGAAATTGACGTCTCTGTCTTCACCTTTGACCAGCAGCAGCGTCTTCGCATCGTCAATCGCGCCGGCGAGCAGCTCATGGGACGCATCGCTCCGCGCATGCTCGGCCTCACCGCCGAAGAACTGGGCCTGGAAGAATTTCTGCAGTCGCCCGGCCCGCAAACCGTGCAGATGACCTTCCCCGGCAAGCATGGACGCTGGGCTGTCAGCCACACCGCGTTTCGCGAAAACGGCGTGCCTCACGAGCTGCTCATCATCTCCGACCTCAGCCGCGCGCTGCGCGAAGAAGAACGCCAGGCGTGGCAGCGGCTCATCCGCGTGCTGGGCCATGAACTCAACAACTCGCTGGCGCCCATCAAGTCCATCGCCGGGACGCTCGGATCGCTCACCGTGCGTGCCGCGCTCCCGGACTGGTTTGTGCAGGACATGCAACAGGGCCTCCGCGTGATCGAAAACCGCGTGGAATCGCTCAACCGCTTCATGCAGGCCTATACCCGGCTGGCGCGTATGCCCTCGCCTTCGCGCACCCGTATGGAAGTGGGGCCGCTGGTCCAGCGCGCCGCGTCGGTTGAGCGCCGCCTGCAGGTCAAAATGCTCGACGGTCCTAACGTCTCGATCGACGCCGACCCTGACCAGATCGAGCAGGTGCTCATCAACCTGATCCGCAACGCCGCCGACGCCTCGCTCGATCCCTCGCTCAAACACCCGGGCTCGGTCGAAGTCGGCTGGCGCACCAACGCACGCAGCGTCGAGATCTACGTTCTCGACCAGGGCCCCGGCCTTCTGAACTCTGACAATCTCTTCGTTCCCTTCTTCACCACCAAGCACGGCGGCAGCGGTATCGGACTGATCCTGAGCCGCCAGATCGCCGAAGCCCACGGCGGCGTGCTGCAACTCTCCAACCGCCGCGACCGTACCGGTTGCGAAGCGGTCATCGCGCTGCCGATTACGTATGACGCGGCGTTTTATGGGTGAGTGACTCTGTGAGTGACTACAACAAAAAGACTTTCACCGCGGAGACGCAGAGACGCGGAGAAACCAATGGAGTCACATCTGAATTTCGATCAGTGTCATCAGTGTTGATCAGTGGTGAGTTTTTGCCTTGCCGATTCCGGCGATTGCCCGCGATGTCGGGGTCCCCGGCAAGCTCGGTTTTGGCTTGCGCGGGATGAGGTGCCGCTCGCCTGTGGACCGCAGCCGCCCTCGCCTGCGTGCTTTTTGATTCATTTTCTTATCCGCGTTCATCCGTGTTCATCCGCGGTAAGGTTTTGGGTTTGTTTTGGCTGATTGCTGATCGCTGGCTCCCGATCGCCTTGCTCAATTCCACCACCTCCACCGGCGCCTCCGGCCAGTTGTCTTCCCAACACACAATCAGATCGCACCCATTCGGATCGTGCCCGTGCTTCAGGAAATTCTTGCTCTCCTGTTCCACCTCGATCCTCACCCGCTGGAGCTTGTCCTTCCCCACCATTCTTAACGCCTCAATGTCGGGAAATTCCGATTGCACCCGCAGAACAAGAAATCCCAGTTTGTCAGCGATGGCCCCAAACAGAAAGAGCACTCCATTCTCAGTCGTTGGCGCAAATACCAGGGCCCCGCAAAGTATGGGGACTCCATAAGTACCGTGGCCCGGTACGGTGCGTGCGTACTGACCCGCGAACGTCATCGGGCCTGCCAGCCTCCCCTCGCTCTTGTGTTTGATCTGGACGAGCACATCCAGCCAGTCTTCCCCAAACCCGTGCTCCTCGGCATAGCGCTTCATTCCGGCGGGCACATTCATCCAGCGTCCAAACCGTTCCACGTAAGGCCGTATGCTGTATTCTCCCAGCCGCTCATAATCCTGCATTGTCGGTAACCTCTTCACCTCCCTGGCTACCCGCCCCCAATCGTGAAACAGCCTCTCCATATCGAGTCTCTTCTGCCTCGGCGCGCGCTCCAGCTTGCATTCCCTGCGCAGCCGTTCCAACGTCCCAAAATGCCGGCGTATGTCCAGGCGTTTGACTCCGCCCAGCCTCATGAGTTCGTCGCGGCTCGGTACACGATCCAGCATCGCTGCAAACTTCAGCATGGCTGCAATCACTTCTTCTTTGGTCACGTTCTTTCTCCTGGCAGAAAATAAAAACGCCATCCGGCTTGGATGGCTCTAAGCTGCTGATTTTGATTTGGTTAGGTGTTCAGATGACCCGATGTCCCGATCAGCTGATGACCCGATTCACACGGGCACACTTCAGCCTGTGTGGGAATTTGTCATGGCAGGCGGCTGGAACGCCGCGGACCAACTGACTGGTTGCAGGCCTTTTGGATTTTGCTTGGCTAGTTGCTAGTTGCCAGTTACTAGCTGCTCAACCCCCGACGCCGCTCTCGGTATTTCTTCGCCTCGAATTATAGGCGAAAACAGCCACAAAAGACAAGCGCGAAATAGTACATCTTGACAAAACCACAACGAGGCGGGGGGGCATTTTTCGCCCAGAAGTTAGTTTGCTCCGGCCCAGCGGAGCACGGTGGAAGAACGGCCCTTCAGATGTCCTGCGCGGGAAATCCTTAAAGGCGCCCAAGGGACCCGCCAGTGTTCCGGCTTTAGCCGCGAGCGTTTTTGCTGGGTGCCCCATCCTTTCGCGCTTTTTGCGAAAGGGTGGGATTCAAATCTCTACCCTTAACTATCCCTGGATCCTATCCTTGACTAACTTCTTCCTAAATTAGTCTCCTCCGTGCCTCCGTGGTGAGATCTCAATTCCCGCGATTCCGGCGATTTGCTCTTCTCCCTTCTCTTCCTGTCAAATACCTTCGTGTCTGTCCAGGTCGAAGGCTCCATCATCGTTTTGAACCTCTATGATGTCGCCGAGGAGATACGTCTTTCCGGGCTGCCGCCGCTGACCGGAGGCACGCCGCTCTCCCCGACGTTCAAGCATCCGGCGCCGGAGTATGTTCGATTCGAGCGGCCGCCGGTCATCGAGCAGATGCCGCCGCTTACGCTCGCCACCGGCGAGCATTTTGAAGCCGCGCTGCAGTACTACGATTACGGCGTCGTAAGCCTGCTGCTGCGCTACCGTTTCTCCGGCCCATGGGACGAACTCCAGCAGCGCGCCGGAAGCTGGATCTCCAGTACCCTGTTTGACGATCTTTGCCGGCAGACTGTCCGCGAACGGCTCAAGAAGATCGGCGGCGCCCTGGTGAAGCCCTATGACGAATGGCTCAGCGAAGATTATTGCGTCATCCATCTGCACTCGATCGCCGGGACCACTACCGCCGCGGCGCTGCTGCAGGAGCACGGCGCGGAGATCAGCCAGATTGTCCGCGGAGAGACGCTGCTTCTTTCCGAAGGCGAGCGCAAGGAAGTTCTGCAGGGCTACATGTCGTATTACCCAAACGATCTGATCGTCGCCGGCTGGAATGCGGCGTTTGTCTTTGATACGCCCAGCGGCGCCGAGCCGACCATCCGCCTGCTGGAATACGCCAACTCGCAGCTCCTGCAATTCCGCCACTATGATGAGCTGCTCACGCGCGAGATGGAGCGCGTCTACGATTTTATGGAAAGCCGAAAAGGCCTGCTCTATGGATGGCGCATGCGCTCTGCCGCCTCGCGCCTGCGGACGATCCTGGTGGAGGTTACCGAGCTGACCGAACGCACCAACAATGCGCTGAAGTTCGTCGGCGACATGTTCTTTGCCCGCGTCTACAAGCTCTGCGCGGTGAAAATCGGCGTAACCGATTACCAGGCGCTGGTCCAGGAAAAGCTGCGCACCGCCGACGAACTCTACGATTTCATGATCGAACAGTATCACCAGTCGCGTGGCTTTGTGCTGGAGTTTATCGTGGTCCTGATCCTGATGTTTGAACTCTTCTTCCTGCTCACCGGCAAGCGCGGATGACCCCCCGTTTCCACGCCGTAACCAGAATGCATCTAAGCAGACAGGAGGTTCGAGCAAAGTCGCAGGAAGGGAGAACGACGACAATGAAGAAGATTTTTTACTTGCTTGGCATGTTGAGTCTTGGACTGGTCACATCCGTATGCAGCGCGCAGCAATCCGGCGGCGAGCAGCGCATGCAGGATCGAATTACGCGCGAAGTGCGCCATGAGCTGGTGATGCTGCCGCAGCTCACCATCTTTGACAACCTGCAGTACAAGGTAAATGGCGGCGAGGTAACTTTGCTGGGCGCAGTCCGCCAGCCCATTTTGAAGAGCGAAGCCGAAAACGCCGTCAAAAGAATTGAAGGCGTGGAGAAGGTCAACAATCAGATTGACGTGCTGCCGCCCTCGCCGGGTGACGATCGGATCCGCCTGGCCGTGGCGCATGCGCTCTTCGGCAACAATTCCCCGCTCTTCCGCTACGCCATGGGCGCTCTGCCTCCGATTCACATCATCGTGAGGAACGGCAACGTAACGCTTGCGGGCGTTGTGGATAACGAAAGCGATAAGAACCTGGCAAACTTGCGGGCCAACGGCGTGCCTGGAGTTTTTTCCGTGACCAACAATCTGACGGTGCAACAACCCTGAGCGCAAAAGGCAAGCAGCTTGAACGCGGCAACAGCCAATGAGAAAGGAGGAGATTCAATCTCCTCCTTTTTCTGCTATTCGTATCGTCGACGCGGGGCTGTGAGTAATCGCGATCTACCTCTGCGTTACTTTTCCGGCGACAAGGCAGGTAACGCCACGGCCATCGTCGGAAGAGCGCAGGCTGCTGGTGTGATCGGAACAATAAGCCGCGCCTTTGCCCGCGACCGGCTCCGCGGTCACGCGGAAAGTTCGCGCCGGTTTGCGCTCGCATCCGCTCAGCGTGAAGCGATAGCCGTTGTAGGTACCGCCGGCAAATTCCGCGTCCATGAATCTGTAAACGCCGTCTTCATCCAGACCCTTGCCCACGTTCACCAGGTCAGCCATGGTGCAGGTATAGCCGATGCCGGGATGATTCTGGGCGTAAATGTTCTCCGCCATGCCAATCATGCGCACGGCGCGCAGCGGCGACAGCTTGGGACGCTCCTCGGTTACTACCGTGGTTTTTTGGTCGGCCGCCGACGGACTGATAGCGGAATAGAGCACTGGCCCCCACCACGATTCAGTCAGGATTCTGGGATCGTTCATCGGCAGCGTCGCCGCGAAGGTAACGGCATCCAACCGCCAGACGCTATCCTGCTTCTTCATGTTCACGACAAAGCGCAGCCCGGCGGGCATCTCTTCTTCTGCGCCGTTCCGCACCAGGCGCAGAGAGAGCCCCATCACATCTTCGTTGCCGCGTGGATCTTCGCTATCGATCTGCAGTTCAAATCTTTCATGTTGCTTTGGATTATTGAATGAAAACAGAATAGGTCCGAGATCGAAGGCCTGAAAGCTGTCAGGATCGGAGGTTTTCAAGGCAGCAAGCATCTGAAGGGGGCTGCCCGAAGGAGAATTCCTGGTCATCTCCTCCACTTTGTTTTGCATCTCCAGCGTCAGATGTTTTTTGAATGCGGCTTCGCCGCCGGAAAACATCTCGATGATGGCTTGTCGTGCCGTCTGGCTGGCTGGGTTAGGTTGCCCGATGGAAACACAGACTAGAAGCACCGGCGCCGCCATAAACCCGAACCTGCGGACGAACATAAAGCCTTCTCCTGCAGCACTGTCTGCGCCAGCTTAGTCATTTGCCGGCGCCGTGGCAACAGGAAAAACCGTAAGACGCAGGTGACTTTCGGCCACACGCCGCGTGCTCGTCAGACGCTGTTCTACGGTGGAAACTTCGCCGCCCCGCATCCTTTAGGAACGCCGCCGGCCTCCCGGATGCGCTGCCGCGCGCCTGCCGCCATCATCCTCGGAGAGGGCGGTGATTGGCTTGGGTTCTGAGATTTTCATGGACGTGCCGCAGACGGAACAATAGACCGCTCCGGTGTGCTCTACCACAGACGGAACCGTCCTGAACCGGCGCAAACACTTGGGGCATTCCACATCAATGATTCGAACCAACTGAGGACCCTGTTCGGATGAATTGGGATTTAAATAGCCTAACAATGCATTCCTGTTAAAACAACGGTTAAGGTTCAAAGTTTTGTTAAGTTGGGAAAAATTTCTATTTGGTAACGCTATTGCTCGCCACAACTCGCGCCACCGCCAGCATGGAGATGGCCTGAGCTGAGCTGTCACGCAGCTTCTGCGCGCGCGTGAGTGCATTCACTGAATCCACCTGTGCGGCGGCTTCGCTGATTTCCTGCACAATCGAGGCGGCATCCGAAGTGGAGACCATTTTCGTCTTGGTCGTGGCATCTGGCGGCTGGGCGTTAGCGGGGACGTCCGCATGCTGTGTGCGTGCATCCCACACTTCATCGGCCGCGCTGAAGGCGACGTCAAAATATTTGCCGGCCTGCTGCTTGTTGCCGGAGCTGCCGGCAGCGAAGCCATCCGCAGCGGCTTCACGGGCGCGCATCGGCGCAGGCAAGCCGCGCAGACGCTCGGTCTGGTCAGCGCCTCCATTGCTCATGGCCGTCAGTACGGAAACATTGTCTTCCTGCGGGCGTTCGATCTCGCGGTCGGGACCCATATTCTTCACCGTGGTGAAGGCCACCACGTCCGATTGCATTGCTTTTTGGTAAGCTTCATCACCCAGCGCCTGCTGCATAGCGTCATTGGTAATTCTGATGGAAAGGCCTCGCAACGGTGAATCTTCCAGCTTGCCCAGCCAGTGCAGGAGCTCAAGACCCGCTTTTGTCGCCACGTCTTTTGCTACCTGCGGTGACATCTGCGCATACATGGCCGCCAGGTTCTCGGCTTCGGCCGCGTTATCGTGCGGATCCGGCAGCGAAGCAAACATCTTGGCGAAATGCTCCTGTGACCACGGGGAACTTTCCCCTTGAGCCTGCATCGTAGCCATCAGGGCGCGCGAAGGCACCACGCCTTTGCTCACCGCGGCATCCAGTTTTCGTGAAACCGAGTCCAGCGTCTGCTTGGAACACATGCTCACCGCCCCGATCAACGCCTGCTCAGCCCGAAGGGCGGCGTTGTCCGGCAAGTTCTCCACAAAGCTCTCGACCGCCGAGCAGTCACCCTGTCCGTTCGCCATCATGGAAACGGCGGGCGTTTCGCCCAGCCGCACCAGTTCCGATTCAATGTTCACGCCTTCCGTCCAGAAGGACTTCGCCATTCTCTTGTCGATCGTGGAAATCACGTCGGCGGCAGTGGAGAGGACACGCAGCCGGTCCTGCTGGTCTGATTCCGGCAGAGCTACCGCCATCTTCACCGTGTCCACCACGAATTTCTGTTCTGGGGTGAGCTGTTTGCCAGGTCCTCGCACAGTGTCAGCGGCGGGCGGCTTGGCTGCCAGCTTGGGAGGTGCGCTTTGCGCCATCCCCTTAAGGCCGAGCCCCAAGTCAAAAATTAAGACAGCAATAGCTGCTGCGCGCCCTAACATCTTCTGCACGATTCGTTACTCCGGTTTTGATTTGAACCTCATCCCTTGGCCGGGATGAGCGCTTAAGTGAGGCTACCTAAGCATCTACTCTGCATCAATGCTGGATCGATAATTTTCTGAAGAAAGAAGTAGGCGGGTATTAGGGTGTTTTCCTAGTCCTAAAGAACCAGTCTATTGATGCTCGGAAGCGCGCAGCTCCTCCACGATCTCAGCCGCCGCCTTGCGCGCCAGATCGCCTTTATCAGGCGGAAAAGAGATGGCGCCGACTCTGGCATGTCCGCCACCGCCATAGCGCTCGCAGATTTTTGCCAGGTTCACCAGGTCTAGACGGTCGGTCCATGGGTTTGATCCCACTGATACTTTCACACGAAAGCTGCTGCTGCTCAGCCCCACGCTGTAGATCGAATCCGGGTGAAGGTAGTAAGGGATGAACTTGTTGTAGCCCTCGAGATCGTGATCGCTGATGTCGAAGTAAATCGTACCCTGCCGGGATTCGGAACGCTGGCGCAAAATTTCGATCGACTTGCGATGCCGTTCCAGCAAAGGCGGAATCACGGCCGCAACAAACGGCTCTTCAATCACCCGGCTCAGCGGTTCGCTCACCAGGTACGGAATCAGCCGCGGAAGAAACTCGGGATCACCGGTGGACTCGATCGCCATGGTCAGCTTCATGGCCGGCTGCGCCATCTCGACGGCTTCCTGCGGGCTTTTAAACTGGGCGCCGTCGATAATATCGGCCCACTCAATCAGCTCTGCGACCGGCTTCGGGTTGAACCCGAACTTCTCCTCCGCCACCTGCGCCAGGAACTTGGTGCAGGATTTGAAATCGGGATCGAAGAATTTTTTTGATTTGTCACCCTGGCGGTAGTGCTCGGCGTCTTGCGGGCTCAGGAAGGCGCTCTCATGATGGTCAAACCACCAGGTAATCCTGGGTGATGCCGAATACTTGAAGTCGACAATGGCGTTTTCGTCGCCGTCAAAATCGGCTTCATTAAAGAGCGCACCGGCGCGGTGCACCAGTCCGCTGAACTGGAACTCCACGTCAGAACGAATGCGCTCGCGGTAAAAGCGGGAAAACAGGGCCGCCGACGCCGTCCCATCGAAACATTTGCCGTGAAAAAAGACCCTGACTCTCAAAAGGTGCTCGCCTGCCCTCTTAAAATCATGCAATTAGTAAAGCTACTAGAAATGACATTCCCGGGCAGGTTCTGTCAAGGCAGTGGGTAATGCCTCAGTTTTGACCAAACCTTCCCTGCTTGTCATGTTGAGCGACTCCGAACGAGTGGAGCGAGTAAGGGGGAGTCGAAGCATCCCGAGAATGTGTCCTCCTCCATGCCGATTTAGGGAGTTCTCTTCCACCCCAGCGCGCGAAAAGCGCGCGTGCTGGGGACCCCGAGGGACTGTCCCCGGAAGCGCATTTCGCGGCCCCAGTTCTCGGCCAGCTCCTCCCATCGTGGATTGATCTTTTCGACTAGGGCAATCTTCTTTTGCCGCCGCCAACCTCTTAGCTGCTTCTCACGGCGGATGGCGGTCATCACGTGCTTTATGATTCTGCGGGCCTTTATTTATAGATGGAAATCTGCTCTGAGGGCTTCAGCAGCTTGATCGTGATCTCGTGCGTCGGCTGGTTCACCTGAAAATCCTCGCCATAGGTCTTGAAGCCGGGCGCAATCACCTGGATCCGCCATGTGCCATATGGAATACCGCTGGCTTCAGCTTTGCCGTCGTCATGGGTCTTCAGCTCCAGCCCCTCCTGCCGTTCCTTGCCTTTTTCCACCATGTGCAGCACCACTTCGGCGTTCTTCACCGGCTTGCCATTGGCATCTCTGACAACGGTCAAACTTACGGACGCAGTCGGAGGCTTGTCTGACTGCTTTTTTCCTGCATAGGCTGCAAGGGTTAAGCCGGCAACGATCAAACTCGTGAGGGTCAGACGCGTGATTTTCATAGTTCCCACTATTCTACCGCTTTGCCCAGCCGGCGTAAGCTCTTTCCCAGGGCGGCCTCAGGATTCGTCGGAACGTGTTGGCGCCTGCCTTCATTGCCCAAATCGGCCACCAAAACCGCCAAGGGAGAAAAACCAAAGTGCTATTACTTTGGTGCCCTGCCGTCTAAGACGTTTTGTTGACAGCGGATTTTTACAAGGGTACCTTTGATACCTCCCCTTTATCACCTGAAAACAAGTTATTTCGCACTCAAGGTCGAGTTCCACTCCTCCTGAAAAACACATCTTCTGTTCTCCGGTAAGCAAGCGCGCCTGGAAGGCGTCGATGAGCGGATGTAGTTTTGAAACCAGCAGTTTAGCTGATCTGGAGAGTACTCTCGCCTCTGGCCCCAGCACATCTGCTGCCACGACTTTGGTAAGTTGCTCCCCTTAGGGGAGCCGAACTAAAACACTAGCATCCACCGGTAGCTGGACCCGCGTGGAAATGGAGAATCGTTTGATGAAGCACGATGCGTTTCGGCAATGCCGGAGCCTCCCGTCGGGACGTCAACATAAGTCCGTTCGCGGATTCACGTTGATTGAGTTGCTCGTAACGGTTGCCATTGGAATCATTGTTGCCGCCATGGCTGTACCGACGGTGAATTACGTACTGAGCACCTACCGTCTTCGCGCGGCCGTCTCCTCCGTCACAGGGGCTATTCAAACCACGCGCTACCAGGCGATCCAGGCGGGATACGCCTACCAGGTCCTTTTCAGCCAAACCAACAAAACTTTCCAGGTCCAGAGCGACCCGAATCGAACCGGAACCTTTGCCAACGTGGGCAATGCAATCCCGCTGGCAGGCACCGGTGTTCCTGTAGTTCTGGGCGCCGACACCACGCTGCAGTTTCGTCCCAGCGGGTTGGTGTCAGCAACCGCGGGGAGCACAACGATAACCCTGACTTATGGTAGTAAGACCGAAACCATCACGGTGACTAGCTATGGCAATGTTAAAGTCACGCCGTAAGGCGCGCCGGAACGCCGGCTTTGCGCTTATCGAAACCGTAATCGCGATCTCGATCCTGGCCGTAGGACTGCTGGGTGTAGCCGCCCTGCTCGCTCAACTGGGTGGCAACTCAACGCAATCCAGATATATGAGCACGGAAGCGCTACTGGCTTCGGAAAAGCTCGATGATCTGAATCGCTATCCTATTGGCGACCCGGCTATCGCTGTGCCGACGGGAAACTCGTCCGGCAGCCTGACCGCTGATACCAACGCCACTGTGAATAACGGCGTGCTGCCTCCGGAGCAGGTGGACTACTTCGACACCGTCAGCATTTCCTCCGGCAACGGCAACATGGTTGAAACCGTCAGCGGAAAAGATGCCAGCGGCAATCCGACATTTATCACCACGACTCATGCCCCGGACGGCAGCATAACAACCAGCACCTCATCCACCGCTCCGGCCCAGGCGTCGGACACGCTCACGTTCTCGCGACGCTGGCTGATTGAACAAAATGTGGCGGGTCTGCCCGCGGGTGTCCGCCGCTTTACTGTGCTGGTGTCATTGAAGGTGCCGGCGTTCCCGACCACTTTCGAGTCCAGCATGTTGAGGTAAGTCAACGTGAGAAACAGAGGATCAAAACCCATGCCAGCACATAAGCAGAACAGCCAGGAAGCAGGATTCTCCCTGGTCGAATTAATGGTAGCCATGGCGGTCTTTCTGGTGATTGGCGGCGCGGCCATCATGCTGGTCAAAAGGCACGTGCCGATCTTTACCTCGCAGCAGAACCAGACAGGCATGAACATATCCATGCGCAACGCCGTGGCGCAGATGCAGATTGACGTGGTTAATGCCGGCACCGGCTATTACCAGGGTGTGAACATACCCGCGTGGCCCATCGGCATCACGATTGTGAATAGCGCGCCGGGCACCGGGTGCTATAACGCAGCCACGTTCTCCTACGGCGCAACCTGCTTTGACCGGCTGAACGTCATTGCTATCGACCAGAACACGCCGCCTTCGAATCCGCAGGACATCGGCTCGAACTGCGTTTCCACAACGTCATCAAGCCTCTTCATCACACCCGTAGGCACGACAACGCTCTCGCAGCTCGCAAACGATTTTCATACCGGCGATCAGGTCCTGCTGGTCAAGAGCGATGGCTCGCAGATGACCACCACCATCCTGACCAGTGATGGCCAGATCAGCGGCGGCAAGGTCAAACTGGCTCATAACCCAACCGGCGTAGACGGCACCAACACCACCACCGACGATCCCCTCGCGCTGACCAACGATGCCGACAACAACAAGCTGGGAACGCAGTTCTGCACCACCGACTGGGTGTTGAAGCTTTCGCCCATCACTTATTCCGTTGATACCACCAATCCCAACGATCCCACGCTGGTCCGAACTCAGAGCGGGAACTCGGTTGCGATTGCCGAGCAGGTCATCGGCTTCAAGGTCGGCGCGTCCATCTGGAATGGGACCCAGGACAGCACCTATAACTTTGACGCCTCCACGTATCAATATGACTGGCAGAAAGTGCGCTCCGTCCGCGTTTCGCTGATCGGCCGCACTAACAGTGACCCCAGCAACAATTTCCGCAATACCTTTGATGGTGGGCCCTACAAGATTGAGAGCGTTTCCGTGGTCATCAACCCGCGAAACCTCAGCATGAACGATTAGGAGGCAAGAATGCGATTTCAGAACCACAGATTGTTGAAATCTCCCCGCCAGCGGAAAGACAAACGCGAGCGCGGCGTGGCGCTGATCACCACGTTGTTGCTTCTGATGCTGTTGACCGGCTTGAGCCTGGCCATGGTGCTTTCCGTCCGCTCTGACATGTTGATCAACGGCTACTACCGGAATTTCCGCGGCTCGTTTTATGCGGCTGACTCCGGTCTGAACGCTGCGCGAACCTACATGCAGAACCAGGTCGTTGCCGCGATTCCGGCAAGCTTCGGAATCACCGCGCAGCCAATCCCGACCGGCACTGATGGGACTATCCAGACGAACCTGAACACAAACTTTGGATCGTCGTTTAAAACTTTCACCGATTCGTCTTCCCAATCATGGCCGGGTAAATATCAGGTCACGGGAACGTTCGCTCTCGCTCCCAACGGTTGTACGGTTCTCGGCGGCAGCGGCACTTGCCAGGCTCCCACGGGTCCGGTCACCGGTTACAAATACGTTTATAACTACACCCTCCAGTCCGTCGGCCAGGCCGCGGGCACGCAGGCCACCACGCTGACGGATCGTGGCAGCATCATCGTGAACGCCACCCTTGTTCCCGTAAACAGCACCACCAGCTTTGCTGCCTGGGGCATGTTCATCGATCAATGGAGCCCCTGCAGCGGGACTCTGGTTCCGGGAACCATCTCCGGTCCGGCATTCACCAACGGCGCATGGACCTTTGGCAGTACGGGCAGCTATATCTTCACTGATACGGTGGGCAGCGCCAACTCGGACGCCGGTTTCCAGTTCAGCAACAAGTGCGATCAGCTGAACGCGTCGGCCGACAAATCGGGAAGCCAGACGATTGCTCCCACTTTCCAGGCCGGATTCCAGACTGGACAGGCAACCGTTCCTTTGCCGGCCAACGACTTCAACCAGAAACGCGCTGTGCTTGACGGACAAGGCACCAACAACAACGCGGTTACCAGCAGCGATTTGCACAGCGCCCTGAAAAACGTTAGCGGAGCGTCGTATCCGTCAGGGGGTGCCAGCTCCGGCGTGTATCTGCCCTATACCACGGTCAACGGCCAGCCTACTGTGACTGGCGGCGGAATCTACGTCGAAAGCAACTCCAGCCTGACAACCAATGTTGTGCTCTCTACGGCAACCGGTCCTGCAACCACGGCATATCCCAATGGCACGCCCCAGCAGGTTTATACGATCAGCCAGGGCAGCCCCGCCACGGTTACTACCGTGACGGTAGATCCCGGCAACAATGCCACGACCATCGTCTCCGGCACCAGTACCCAGACTCTCGTCGGAGTTCCGCACTCCACGGACCCGGTCACCAACGCAACCTCACCACAGACCATGTTGTATGTTGACGGCAACATCAACTCGCTGTCCGGTCCCGGACAGGGAGTGCCTGCCATCAATGACACGAGCGCGGTCACAGTTACTGCCGCTGGCAACGTCACCGTCACCGGCGACATTCTGTACAAGACCGAACCCGTTACGCTTACCCAGAATCAGATTCCCGGCGAGCCTGCGGACACGCTCATTCCGAACAACAACAATGGTCAGACGCTCGGCATTTTCACCGCCAGCGGCGACGTTCAGCTGAACAACAAACAGGCCAACGGCAACCTGGAAATCGATGCCTCGCTGGCGACGATTGCGGCGGGCGGCACCGGCGGCCTGGTTAACGTCGGTTCGCAGATCAATACGCTCACCATCGTCGGTGGACGTATTCAGAACCAGATCAAGAACATTGCTACGACCACGAGAAATGTGTACTTCGATCGCCGTTATTCGCAGAACGGGTTTGCTCCGCCCTGGTTCCCGTCGACGCACCTGAGCCTGGGCGCGATCACCTCGGCACACGCCACCACCACGGTGCAGCGCGTGCAGTGGCTGAACCAGAGCTCATATTTCTAAAAGCTTTGCCTTCTCTACTCTCTCGGGCGGCCTTTCCGGCCGCCCTTTTTCTTGTTCTAAGGGCTGGACGGAGCTGGATTCGCCGGCTTGATCTGGACCATAACGGTTGCCGCCAGCACGGCCATGATTCCCGCCACCTGCCAGGCGCTCAAGCGCTCATGAATAAAAACGACAGCCAGCAGAATGGCGAACACCGGCTCAAGACAGCTGGTAATCACGGCTCGCGTCGGATCCAGATAGCGCAGCCCGCTGAAGTAAAGCATGTAGGGCAACACCATGGAGAGACAGGCAAAAACGAAAAGGAACCCCCATTGTCCTGAGCTGTAGTGCTGTGCCGCCAGGCGCCATGGCGGATCCACCACCAGCCACAGAACAGCCGAGCTCAGCAGCACATAAAACATAATGGTGAGCTGGTGATTCCGCATCACCAACCCCTGGCCGCCAATGTTGTAGAAGGCGTACCCAAATGACGCCAGCAGCGCCGAGCCGACCGCCAGCGCGTTCACCCTGGCGTCCGAATGAAAGACCCCGATGGCCAGCGCGGTCCCTGTCATCGCTACCAGCGCAGCAATGGTCTTTTGCAGCGTGGCCTTCTCCCGCCCGCGCAGGACCATATACAGCAACACCCACACCGGCGCGGTGTATTGCACGGTAATAGCCAATGAGACCGTGGCTTTCTGCACCGCCAGGTAGTAGAAGTAGTTCGAGCAGGCCACGCCCATGGTTCCCACCAGGAAGCAAAGCCGCAGATCGTCCTTGCTGATCCTGAAGATGCTCTTGCCAAAGCGCAGCAACAGAAGCGGGCCGAGCACCAAAACGGCAAAGCTGGTCCGCATCTGCGTCAGCACCACGGGTGAGATGAAAGGACGTCCGGCGAAAAGGTCGCCGTTGAAAATCGCCTTGCCGAAGATAGCCGCGGCGCCCCAGCAAAACGAGGCTGCAGCAATAAAACAATAGCCCCACCACGGATGTCCAGCTTCCGTCGCGGGGCTTGATGTCGTTGTGCCGGCCGTCTTACCCTGCAAGCATCTCGTCCAGTTTGTCCGGATCAAAACCGATCATTACCTGTTGGCCAACAACGATCGTGGGAGTGGAATGGCTGTTATAGGTGCGGACCAACTCGAAAACCGCCTTCTGGTCCCGGCTCACATCTTTTACTTCAAAAGGGATCCCTTTCTCCGAAAGGTAGGACTCAGCCCATGTGCATGGCGGTCAGCCGGGCTGGCTGTAAACAACAACCTTCTTTTGTGTCATGAAACTCCTGTCCGCGTCTAAATATAGGATTCCTAACAGCATTCATCGGTTACACTTTTTTGCTTTACTTGGTAATATCCGTTGTTTCGGTCAGGTGCAAATGCGTCGTGATGCGAGCTGTGGACTTAATCATGGCTGAAACCGAACAGTATTTCTCTTCCGAAAG